>NZ_JBHTDB010000005.1:0-1102905 GCF_042666455.1 Chelatococcus sp. GCM10030263
CGAGGTCGGGTCGACCTCGACCTGATAGGTCGCGCCGCTCGCCTGCGTGTAAGTGCCGGCGACCTGGAGCGTGCCGATCGAATGGCCGGGGGCGACGGTGGCGCCGGCGGCGACCGTCAGGCCCCCGACCGTGCCGTTGCCGGTGAGCCGCGCGCCCTGGTGCACGGTCACGGCGGAGCTGGCGATGGCGCCGTCCACCGCCAGGGTGCCGCCGAGGACATCGGTCGCGCCGGTGTAGCTGCTGGTGCCGGTGAGCGCCAAGGTGCCGGCATCGGTCTTGGCGAGGCCGGCCGAGCCGGTGAGCGCGGCGGCGATGGTCGCCGTATAACCGGCGCCGTCCGCCGTGCCGTCGCCGACGCGGACAATCGCCTGGGTGCCGCTGCTCGGCACCAGGGTGATCGACCCGCCCTGGACGGTGTAGCCGTCGGTGGCGAACTGCATGCCCGACGCGCGCACCTCGCCATTGGTCGTGTCGACGCTCACTGTGCCGGCCTTGCCCGCGAAGATGGCGAAGCTGCCGTTCGAGTAGGGCGCATTGGCCGCGCCGTTCACATCCGTCCAGTTGTCGTCGCCGGTTGCCCGCCAGATGCCGTCGCCGCCATTGATGGCGCCGTCGTTCTTCGGCCCGAGATCGCCGTCCCAGTAGCTGAGCGGCAGGCCGCCGCTGTTGACCAGATTGACCTGATTGGCGATCGACGTCTGCACGGAGGCCTGCGCGCCGGCCGGCAGGGTGCCGAGCTGGAGGCCATTATCGGTGAGCGTGCCGCTATAGCTGATGATGCGGTAGAGCCCCGGCCCGAAGCTGCCGCCGGCCGTCTGAGAGACATTCAAGGTGCCGTCGAGGGTGAGGTCGCCGCCGACCGTGAGGAGGTCGTTGAGGCTCCCGCCCGGCACATTCGCCTGGCCGAAGTCGTAGTTCAGGGCCGAGCCCATCCCGAGCGCGAGGCCGCCGTTGATGGCGAGCGTGCCGACGGCATTGGGCTGACCGGGATTGATCGCCCCATCGGCGACGGTGACGCCGCCGCCGATCACCCCCGTGCCGCCCAAGGTGCCCGTGGTCACGCCCACCGTGCTCGCCGCATTGCCGAGCGTGCCGTCGACGAGCAGCGTGCCGCCCGAGACGCTCGTCGTGCCGGCGAAGCCGGAACTGTCGCCCGTGAGGTGAGTGACGCCCGCCACCTGGTTGATCGTGCCGACGCCCGACATGGCTGTCGCGAAGGCGTAATCGGTCTCGGTGTGGTTGAAATTGACCCGACCCGTGCCGGGCGTTGCGAAGGTGAGCGTCGGCGCGTCGAGGGTACCCGCCGCCGCGGCAGGCTGGCCTTCCCCGCCGCCGATGTTGAGGACGGCCGAGGCCCCGAGCGCCAATTGGCCGCCGACGCGCAGCTCGCCGTCATCGGCGAGCGTAACGGTCGGGCTCGTGCCCGCGCCTTTGACAGCCAGATCGCCGGCACTCGAAAATATCGCGTTCGCGCCCGAGACGATGAGGGCCGCCGGGACGGTGACAGCCGTCATGTCGAACGAGCCGGTGCTCAGTTGCGCGCCGTCGAGCACGGACAAGGTTCCGCTGCGAATGTTCAAGCTGGTCGTATTCGTCCAGCTGGTTCCCGCGCCCGAGAGCGTGACCTTTTTGTCCCCTAGGGAGGTGAAGGGGGCGCCCATCAGCGCACTGTTGCTCAGGATCTGCGCGCCGTCGGCGATGTTCGCGTCCAACGCCGCTTGGGAGCGTGTCCCCAAAAGAAGCGCGCCACCGACTTGCAGCGATGAACCCGCACCATTGACGGTGAGCGTCGCGGCATCGGCCGCCAACGGAACGCCCCCGAAGTTGGCATCGCCACCGACCTTCACGACACCGCCATTGTCGATAACGACTTTGGATGTGCTGCCTGCGGCCTCCCCAACGCGCAGGGTTCCGGTCGAGAGCTCCGAACCGGCTCCGCTCACGGTAAGAGTGCTGTTGTCGTTCAGAGTCGTGCTGGCCGTGCCGTTGATCGAACCGCCGCCGGACAGCGTGAGCCCGCTGCCACCGTTGATGGTGGTGTTGCCGGAATAATTGCTGTCGCCGGTGAAGGTGTAGCCGGCGCCGCCGGTCAGGTTCACCGCGCCCGTGCCGGTGATGGCGCCTGCATAGGTCAGCACACCCGTGCGGTTGAAGGTCAGCGTGCCGTTGTTCGTCACGTCGCCGGTAATGGATCCGGTCGCGGCGCCATTGCCGACCTGCAAGGTGCCGGCGGCGATGGTGGTGCCGCCCTGGTAGCTGTTGTCAGCGGCGAGCACCAGCGTGCCCGCGCCGTCCTTGGTGAGGGCGCCGGCACCGGTGACGGCCTGGGTCAGCGTCGTCGTCGTTCCGGCGTCGGTGAGGAGCCTGCCGGCCCCGGCGAGCGTCACATCACGGTTGGAGGTCAGGCTGGCTGTCGTCGCCAGCGTGCCGCCATTGAAGGTGAGCCCGCCCGCCGCATCGCCCAGATTGGCGTCCGACGAAATGCTCAGCGTGCCGCCGTTGATCGCCGTGCCGCCCGTATAGCTGTTCGTCCCGGAAAGCACCAACGTCCCAAGATCGTCCTTCACAAGCTGCTGCGTTCCGGTAAGCGCCGACGAGATTGTCGCCACATAGGCGGCGCCGTCCGCCGTACCGTCACCGACGCGGATGACAGATGCCGGATTGGTCGGGTCGGCCGCATCCGCCGCCAGCGTGATCGTGCTGTCTTGAATGGTGTAGCCGCCGGTCGCGAACTGCATGCCGGAGGCGCTGACGCCTCCGGTATCGACCGTGACGGTCCCGGCCGTACCGGCGAAGATGGGGTAGCCGCCGTTCTGGTAGGCGGCATTGACTTGCCCGTCCTTGTCCGTCCAGTTGTCGTCGCCGCCCGCCCGCCAGGTGCCGTCGCCACCATCGACGGCATCATCGCCCTTCGGCCCGGCATCGCCGTCCCAGAAGTTCAAGGTCACGCCGGTGGTGTTGACCAGGTTGACCTGCTGGGCCACCGCGGTCTGGACGACATAATTGGGGGAAGTGACCGTCAGGCCCTGATCGTTCAGGCCTCCGGCATAGCTGATGACACGATAGATGCCGGGGCCGAAATTGCCGCCAGCCGTCTCCGTGACGTTGATCGTGCCGTCGAGGGTGAGACCGCCGCCGACCCTGATCAGATCGTTGAGCGGCCCGCCTTCCACCCCCGCCTGGCCGAAATTGTAGTTGAGGGCGGAAGTGCCCGCGAGCGTTAGATTGCCGTTGACATTGAGCGTGCCCGGTGCGGCGCCCAGATCGCCGGGACTGATCGTGCCGTCGGCCACATCGACGTCGCCGCCGATGATGCCGATGCCGCCGAGCGTGCCGCCGGTGGTAACCCACGTTTGCCCGTTTGCCGCCGACTGGTTGCCGTTCACGATCAGCGTGCCCGCGCTCACCTGCGTCTCGCCGGTGTAGCTGTTGTCGGCCGTCAGGATGGTGATGCCGCCGCCGATCTGCTGGACAGTGCCGGCGCCGGTGATCAATCCGGCGAAGGTGTAGCTGTCTGAGCGGTTGAAGGCGAGCGCGGCACCGTTGCTGATGGCGACGTCGCTCGCAAGCGTTCCGGAGGTGCCGCCATTGCCGATATAGAGAGCCCCGCCCTGAACGGCCGTGCCGTTGCCGTAGGCGTGATCGCCGATGAGCGTCAGCGTGCCGCTGTTCTGCTTCGTCAGGCTCTCGAAACCGGTGACGCTCGCCCCGTCGAGGATCAAGGTCGAGGCATTGTCGGCGACGAGCGCGTCGGTGCCGGTGCCGCCGTCGACGCCGGCGCCGTTGATCGCCGCGCTGTCGGCGAGCGTCAGGCTATCGTCGCCGTCGCCGAGGCGAAGCCGGCCACCGGCGGTGTCGAGCAGACCCGCAAGGGTCACGATATCGCTGCCGGCACCGAGGTCACCGTTGGCGCGCAGCGTGCCGCCCGTCCCGACGGTAATCGTCGCCGCCCCGGCATCGCCGGTGATGGCCGCCGGGCCCGCCCCCACAGCCTCGATCGTGCCGTTGACGGTGAGCGCGGAGGTGCCGGTCATGGCGAGCGTCGGCGTGGTCAGGTCGCCGTCGACCTGGAGCAGGCCGGCCGTGACACTGGTCCCGCCGGCGCTGTTGCCGGAAGCGGTCAGCACGAGTGTGCCGTCGCCGGACTTGGTGAGCGGGCCGGCCCCGGCCACGCTGCCGTTCAGCGTGGTCGTGGTGGCGCCGTCGACGAGGAAGGTGGCTGCGCCGGTGAGTGTCACCGCGCGGGCGCTCGTCAGATTCTGCGTCGTGTGTAGCGTGCCGCCATTGAACGTAAGCCCGCCCGTCACCTCGCCGAGATTGGCGTTCGAGGAAATCCGAAGCGTGCCGCCGTTGATCGTCGTACCGCCGGTGTAGCTGTTGGTGCCGGTGAGTACGAGGGTGCCGAGGTCGGTCTTGACCAATTGCTGCGAGCCGGCGAGCTCCGACGAGATTGTCGCCAGATAGCTGGTGCCATCCGCCGTGCCGTCACCGACGCGAATGACCGACGCCAGATTGGCCGGGGCGGACGCATCGGCGACCAGCGTAATCGCGCCGCCCTGCACCACATATCCATCGGTCATGAACTGCATGCCGGACGCGCTGACGCCGCCGGCATCGACGGTGACCGTCCCCGCCGTTCCCTGGAACACGGCGAAGCTGCCGGCATCGAAGCCGGCGTTCATGGCACCGTCGTGGTCGGTCCAGTTGTTTCCGCCGCTTGCTAGCCAAGTGCCGCTGCCGCCATTGACGGCGTTGTTGTTCTTCGGTCCGGCATCGCCGTCCCAATAGCTGAAGGCAAGGCCTGTCGTATTGATCAGGTTGACCTGGCCGGCGACGGAGGTCTGGATGGCAAGGTCGGATCCCGTGACGGTGAGGCCATTGTCCGCCAAGGTGCCGTTATAGGCGATGATACGGTAGACGCCGGGCCCGAAAGTGCCGTCCGTGGTCTGCGAGACATTGAGCGCGCCATCGAGCGCGAGATTGCCGCCGACCCGGATCAGGTCGTTGAGCGGACCGCCCTCCACATCGGGCTCGCCGAAATTATAGTCGAGGGTCGAACCGCCGCTGAGCGCCAGATTGCCGTTGATGGTGAGCGTGCCTGCCACCGGGCCGGTATTGCCGGGGCTGAGGGTGCCGCCGTCGGCGACAGTGACATTGCCGCCGATGATGCCGGTGCCGCCGAGCGTGGCGCCGCTCGCCACCGACGTCAGCCCCGTCGCCGCAGACTGGTTGCCGTGGACGAGCAGGGTGCCCGCATTCACCTGCGTTGCACCGCTATAGGTATTGGCGCCGGTGAGGACGGTCGTGCCGCTGCCGTTCTGCTGCACCACGCCCGAGCCTGAGATCACGCCACCGTAGGCGAGGGCGTCCGAGCGGTTGAAGGCGAGCGTGCCCTCATTGGCCACATTGCCGGCGAGCGTACCGGAGGCTCCCCCCGCGCCGATCTGCAGCGTGCCTGCCTGGATGCTGCTGCCGGCGCTGTAGACGTGGTCGCCAGTGAGCGTCAGGGTGCCTGTGCCGAGCTTGTTGAGGCTTTCGAAATTCGTGACCGTAGCGCCGTCGAGCGTGCGCCCGGCGGTGGTGTTGACGGCGAGCGTGTCGCCGGGGCCGCTCTCGCCCCCGCTGCCGGCATCGACGCCTCCGCCGCTGAAGACTGCGCTGTCGTTAAGGACAAGGGTGTCGTTGCCCCCCCCGAGGCTCAGCTTCGTTGCCGCGCCGGTATCCAAGGTGCCGGAGACATTGACGATGTCGCTGCCGCCCTCAAGATCGCCGCTCGCACGCAGAATGCCGCCGCTGTTGATGTTGATCGTCGCCGCGCCGGCGCTTCCGGTCATCGTCGTCGGCGCCCCCGCGGCGGCGCTCACCGTGCCGTTCGCCGCCACCGTCAGGGTCCCGGCGTTCATGGCGAAGGTCGACGTCGTCAGGCTGCCGGTCGCCGTGCCGTCGCCCACCTGCAGCGTGCCGGCATCGATCCGCGCCGCGCCGATCATGTTCGTCGCGGAGGTCAGCACGGTCGTGCCCGTGCCGATCTGCGCGATGTTGCCGGGGCCGCTCAGCGTGCCGGCGAAGTTGAACGTATTGTTGCGGTTGAAAGACAACGTCGAGGTCGCCGCATTGACGATGACATTGCCGGTGCCGGCGTTGCCGGTACCGCCGCCATTGCCGATCATCAGACTGCCGGCGTTGACGACAGTGTTGCCGCTATAGGTATTGTTGCCGGTCAGCGCCCAGGTGCCGGAATCGTTCTTGGCAACGGTGGTTAAGCCGCCCGGACCATTGATGATGGTTCCACCCATCGTGTTGAGGCCGGTGTTGGTGCCGCCGAGCGCCAGCGTGCGATTGCCGCTGCCGGTATAGGCAGCCGAGCCGGTGTTCGAAAAGACGATCGCCCCCGTGCCCGAGGATTCGATGAGGGTGATGCCGGTCGAGAGCGTGAACAGACGGTTGGTCGTGTCGCCCGTACCCGTGTAGCGCAGGGTCGAGCCGCTGCCGATCACGAGACTGGAGGCTGCGTTGGACGACCGCCCGATCGAGCTCGCCTCGCCGCCGTCGGCGAGCTTGTCGACCGCGAGCACGCCGCCCGAGATCGTGGTGACACCCGTATAGGTGCTGCCCGCGTTTTCCAGAACCCAGGTGCCGGTGCCGGTCTTGGTCACTGAGGTGGTGCCACTGGCCGGATTGTCGATGCGGGCCGACAGCGTGTTATTGCCGGTATTGGCGCCGCTGAGCGTCAGCGTGCGATTGCCGGAGTCCGGCAAGGCGACGGGCGCTGTGCTGGTGAAATTGATCGCGCCGGTGCCGGAGGCGTCGAGGGTGCCGCCGCCGGTGCCGAGGGTGAAC
Source organism: Chelatococcus sp. GCM10030263 (assembly GCF_042666455.1). Lineage (NCBI taxonomy): Bacteria > Pseudomonadati > Pseudomonadota > Alphaproteobacteria > Hyphomicrobiales > Chelatococcaceae > Chelatococcus > Chelatococcus sp. GCM10030263. The sequence goes on from NZ_JBHTDB010000005.1 coordinate 6,842, forward strand.
TGCCGGTCGGTGCTGCCGCCGGTGCCATTATATTGCAACGTGCCGCCGTTGAGCACGAGATTGGTCGCCGCGTTGCTGGAGGCGCCGATCGAGCTGTTATTGTTGCCGTTGGCAAGGCTCGCCACGGCGAGAACGCCGCCATTGACGACGGTCGGGCCGGTATAGCTGCTGGCCGTGCCGGACAGCGTCTGTGTACCGGGGCCGCTCTTCACGAGGCCGCCCGTGCCGCTGATCCCGCCGCTGAAGGTCAGGCCGGCCCCGTGGCTCAGGGTGAGCGTTGCGGAGCCGAGCGTGACATTGCCGGCCCCGGCGAGGCCGGAAACCGTGTTGCTGAGATTGGCGAGGTCCAGCGTGGCCGTGTTGACGGTCATGCCGCCGGTGCCGAAGGCGCTGGTCGATCCAGCGCGCAAGATGCCGCCCGAAACTGTCGTCCCGCCGGTGTAGTTGTTGGTGCCCGACAAAACCAGGGTGCCGGGGCCCAACTTGACAAGCTGGCCACCGCCGGTCGCCTGTCCGGTGAAGGTCAGCGTGGTCGCGGCTTTCGATACGGTGATCCACCCACCCGTGGTGAAACCGCGATCGGTGGTCACGGTATCGCCCACGTAGTTCAGCGTGCCCCCGGCGAGAACCAGATTGGTCGGTGCGGCTCCGGACGCGCCGATATCGCTCGGCGAGCCGCCATTGGCGAGGCATGAGACGGCGAGCGTGCCCCAAATGGTCGTGGGCCCAGCATAAGTATTCTTGCAGCCGCTGACGGTCAGCGGGCCGGAGCCGAGTGTTACCCCGCCCGCGCCGCTGATGATGCCGCTGAAGACACTGCCGTTGCCGTCGATGATATAGCGGGTCGTGGACAGGACGCCCAGATTCACCGTCCCGTCGCCTCCGAGCCCGCCCGTTCTGACGTTGGCGATATCCGCAATGTCCAGCGTGGCTGGGCTATTCACCGTTATGGCTCCGGTGCCGAAAGCATTCGCGGAGCCGGCGCGCAAGATGCCGGCGCTCACCGTGGTGCCGCCTGTATAGGTGTTCGCGCCCGACAGCACCAAGGTGCCCGGGCCGTTCTTGGTCAAGCTGCCCGCGCCGGCGGCCACGCCGCTCATCGTGAGTGTCGTGGCGCCCTGGGCGACATCGATGGCGCCGCCGCCGGAACCGAGCGTGAAGCCGCGATTGCTGGTGGTCGTTCCCCCGAGATATTCCAGCTCGCCCCCGCCCTGCAGCACCAGGTTGGACGAGGCATTGTCGGCTGCGCCGATGCTGCTCGGCGAACCGCCATTAGCCAGCGTGGTGACGGCGAGCGTTCCGCCGCTTACGGTGGTGGTGCCGGTATAAGTGTTATTGGGATTCGACAGGGTCAGCGTGCCCGGGCCGGTCTTGATGAAGTTGGCACCGTCGGGGCTGACCACCTGCCCGGAGACGGTGAGATTGGCGGCGGCATTGGTGACGGAGATCGTGCTCGCGGTGACGGCGCCCGAGCGGGCGAGGGTGAAGCCGCGGTTCGTGGACCCGCCGGTGCCGGTATACTCCAGCGTGGCGCCTTCGATCACGAGGTTCGATGGGTTTGTCGACGCCGCGCCGATGGCGCTCGCGATGCCGGCATCTGCGACCGAATTGATCGAGAGCGTGCCCTGGCTCACGGTGGTGGCGCCGGTATAGGTGTTGAGGCCTGTGAGCGCCACGCGACCCGTGCCAGCCTTGCTGAAGCCGACAGTGCCGGTGTTGTCGACGATGGTCGAGGCGATGGTGAAGGTGCCGGTGCCGTTCTGCTGGACGCCCAGCACGCCGCCGCCGAGCGTGCCCGTCATCGCGCCGCCGGTGATCGTCTGGTTCGCCGCGCCCACCGAAGGGGCGACGATAATCGTGCCGTCCACCCCGAGGGTTTGGCCGTCGGCGACGGTGACGGTCGAGTTTCTCGGCACTGTATATTGCAGCCCGCCGATCTGAATGGAGGCGCCGACCGTGTTGAAGAAGGGCGTGTTCGCGGCCCCGCCCGAATCGCTCAGGATCTGGTTAGATTGCCAGAGGCTTGCGTCATCCTGCTGCACATAGTCGCTCGCGGTGAAGGCGACGATGTTGCCGCTTACCACCTTGGCGTAGTCCGTGCCGTTGACCGTGGCCCAGCCGCCGAGCGCGCGGTCGGCGCCGGTCGTGGTGATCGCGCCCGCGGTGGGCAGCACGAAATTGGCGAGGCCGCCCGTGCGGGTAATACCGCCGAGACTGATGGTGGTGCTGCCGCCGGTGTCGGAGGTGGCGCTTACCGTATTGTTGCCCGTCGTCACCGTCAGGCCACCGAAACTCTGGATATTAGTCTCGCCCGCCGCTCCCGTGACCCTGACCGTGCCGCCGTTCATGATGAGGGGGGACGACGCGGAGATGATGTTGCTGGTCGGCCCGCCGCTCGGCGAGAAGTCGAGTGCCAGCGTGCCGCCGCCGATGGTCGTCGCCCCGGTATAGGTGCTCTGGCCGGTGAGCGTCAGCGTGCCGGCGCCGAGCTTGGTCAAGCTGCCGCCGGTGCCGGTGATGCTGCCGGCGTAGCTGTTGGTGACGCCGGTGCCCAGATTGAGGGTGAGATCGCCGCTCCCCAACGCTACGGTGCCGCCCGTGCCGGCAAGCGAGGTCAGGGATAGGTCATTTCCATTGAGGTCGAGCGTGCCGCCGTTCACCGTCACGCTGGTGGTCGCGCTGAGGGGCGTGTCGGCGCGCAGTGTGCCGTTTTGGACGGTGACGCCGCCCGTAAAAGTGGTGGCGCCGGTGAGCGCCCAAGTGCCGGCACCGTCCATGACCACGCCGCCGGAACCGGTGATGTCGCCCGAGATCGTATTCTCGCCCGCGAAGCTGCCGCCGAGCGTGAGCGTATCGATGCTCGCCACCGGGTCGAACGTCACTGCGCCGCTCAGCGCCAGAGCGCCGGTGCCATTGTTGAGCACGCTTGAAAGGTTCGAAATCTGCCAGGTGCGGTTGCTGCCGTGACCGCTGCCCGTATAGTCCAGCACGCCACCGTTGATCTGGATGTCGGCAGGTTCCGCGCCCGTATTGTCGTTCGTGCCGAGCGAGCTGGCAGTGCCGCGGTCGGCGAGAGTCGAGATCGTCAGCGTCACTGCGCTGATGCTGTTGGCACCGGTATAGGTGTTGGCTCCGCCGAGCGTGATCGTGCGCGCCGTGCTGGTTCCGCTATAGGTTACAGTAGAGGTGCTGGTGCCGCTGATGGGCCCGGAGAGGTCGAGATCCGCGCTGTTGGCGCTTAACGAAATACCGCGGGCGGAGCCCTCGAGGCTGATGGTGCCGGTCAAGGCCAGGGTGCCTGTACCCTGGTTGACCAGTCCGACCCCTCCGTTGCTGGAAGGCGTAATCCGGAATGTGCGGTTGGTGCTGTCGCCGTCGCCGGTGTAGATTGCGAGGTCTACAAAATTGTTCACGCCCTGGATCACGATATCGCCGTTCGCTCCCAGAGAACTGGCGATGCTGGTATCCCTGACGGACGTGAACCAGATTCTTCCCTGGCCGGCGCCTTGCAGTATGGTCTGGCCGGTATAGGAGCTGGCGTCGTTACTCATGGTGACGCCGTTCATGACGGTGAGGGTCCCAGTACCCGTGACCAGGGCGGAGCCCACCCCAGCGCCCCTAACCGTGGCAGAGCCGTTCAGGACGACCTGGCGGTTGGTGCTCAGGGCGCCTGTGGCCCAGAACGTGGCGCTGTCATTCAGTGTCACGCTGTTGTTGATGTCGCCGAGCGCCTCGTTCGAACCGACGAGGAGCGTCCCCGCGTTGACGTTGATGGCACCCGTGAAGCCGTTTGTGCCGGTCAGGCTCAACGTGCCGGCGTTGACGTTGAGATTACCCGAGAACGTGTTGTTGCCGGATAGGGTCAGCGCGCCTGCGCCGTCCTTGGTCAGCCCCGACGTGCCGGCGACAATCGAGCTGATGGCAGAGGTGCCGGCGTTCACCGTGATCGTGGGCGTTGTGCCGTCGAGCGTCAGCGTGCCGCCCGCGATCGTATAGCCATTGACCTCAAACGTCAGATTATGGACGGTGATCGGCGCCCCCAGCGTCACCGTGCCGGCCGTGCCGGCGAAGATGGCATTGTCCAGCCCGGCGTTGTTCCAGGTGAAGAACGGGCCGGCCACCGCATTGTCGCTGGAATTCCAGAGAGGCGGATTCGTAGTATTCCAGGTTCCGGTGCCGCCGAACCCGATCCCCGATCCGTCGGCGTCCCAATATCGATTGGCGTCCTGCGCCATTGCCGGACTTGCGGCAGCTCCCATGATGAACGCCAGGGCGGCGAAGGTAGCGTTGCGCGGCCTCGCGAGCGTCGGAATGAGTTGCGCAAGATTGGGCGCGTAGCTCGCCGCCTCGCCCTTCCACTTGGTGAGACAGCCGCCTCGCGAAAGGTGCAAACCAAAGGCCTCCTTCCGGATACTATCCGCCGCCCTGTTAGTCGTCGTTGCGCGAGCTTGAGCCTCAATATTGGTTGCCGCCACCGTAGCCCTCATATCGCCCTCGCGTTACCTGCTTGGTGGCGTGTCGAGCCGCCGCCATTCGATGGCCAATCGTCGCCCGGCAGCTTCAATGAAGTGCCGATACGGATCATTAGGTGAATGTTGCAGAGAGTGACCCCGTCGCGGTGCGAACCCTCGGCGACTTGGCCTGGCTCTACTCGAAACCGCCGCTGGCCCACGCCGCCAGACCCTGAGTGAGGGTCGACCCAGTGCAGCGTGCGAAGGATAACCAAAGGGGCTACCGTCGGCCTTGAAACCGCCTGTAGACGCGTCATGCGTCCATGCCCACCAGCGCACGGCCTACTCAGCCCCAATACCCCACCCTCACGCCGTAATGGCTCCGGGAAAGCCGCCGTCTCAACAAACCCCAAACGCGGGGATCGAGAGCGCCAGAATCCGCGTTCGTCGCGTTTCGCCCCGAATCGCGATGATAACGATTGCTGGAGCGCGGGAACTTTTGCAACAGTGAATATGATAGACTAGGCCGTTAACAACTCGTTAACCTTAAGCGTACGCTTACTGGATCGAGTGCGCCCGGAGATGCACTCGCGCGAATATTGGAAATTGACCAGCGGTCGACGCGCCTGCTCGGTGTCGACACCGAGCAGGCGCGTCGACCAAACCTTATGATTGGTCATATGTGGATCGAACACCCCAAAGGCGAGGCAAAGATCGCGATCGCCTATACACGCGGGCGGAAAAGCCGGCAGCGCCCACCTGCTGAGCCGCGCTGGCCAGCGTGAGGCCATTCAGCGCTTCGCCAGGGCCGAGGGCTTCCAGGTTGTCGCCGAGTTCGCAGATCAGGAAACGGACGGCGACGACACCCTCGTAGGGGACCGGGTCTCGCCGCGGCCCTTGGGCAAGCCCGCAAGTTAAGGCGCCGATTATCGCCCCCGAACTTGATCGGCTCGCGCGTGACGTCAAGTTGCTTCCCGAGCTGATCGCCGACGGTGTCCCGGCCTTTATCGCCCGACGGGATGCACGCGAAGGCGGCTTGGTGCTGCATTCCTATGCCGCGCTTTCTGAAAAGGAACGCGCCAGGATAAACGTGAGCACGCGCGAAGCTTTGGCGAAAAAGAGCCCAAGTTCGCCGCCCGCGATCGTCCGAGCCTTCGGGAACTCAGTCCGTGCTGCGGATGTCTTCGCGGACAAAATGCTGCCGAGCGGCTCGTCCTGCACGCGAATGCTTCGAGGAAGCCCGCGACCGTAAGCGCTCTCCGCCGTTCGGAACTGGATAGGCGAGAGTGATGGCCTCTATCGCGACACATCGCGATCACGTCCAACGATGGCTGAACGGCTCGGCGACGACAGCCCCGTAAGGAACGTCGCAGTCGAGAATGCCGAGATCACGGGCAAAGCGGTTCATCCCCGTCACGAAGTCGGCCGACAGATGCGTCTGGTAGAACGGCAGGTCGCGCCGCACCAGTTCGACGATGTGCTCCGCCTCGCCCGGAAAGAGCTGTTCGCCGACCTTTGCGGCACGTCCGACATCGGCCTTCAGCAGACGGTGAGCGGCGGCGATGGCACGGACGGCACCGGCTGCCTTCTCGGGATTGCGGGCGATGAATTCGTCGGTCGCGGCGAGCGTCGCCATCGTATAGTTGAAGGCCCCGCTCGGCCCATCGCCGCGGCGGACGTCGAGCACGAGCGTGCCGATACCCGAGCGCACGGCGATTTCGGCCCCCATGCCGTTCGCCCAAAAACCATCGATCGTCCGCGCCTCCAGGGCGCGCGCTGCAGCCACGCCGAAGTTGACTTTGTTCTCGAGCGAGCCGGGCGTTGGCGCGATCGTCACGCCGTCGCGCTCGGGATCGATACCCGCCTCGATCAAAAGCTGGCGCAGGCCCATGCCGACCCAGGGCGCCGCACCGATGCGCCTGCCTTTGACGACGCTGAGATCGCCGCGCTTGGCGCCGAGGTCGGCGCGCATGACGAGAAACCAATACATGCCCTGCGACTGCGCGCAGAGGAGCTTGACGCCCTGCCAGCGCGGAAAGGCCGACAGGGCCGAATGCGCCGAGCCGGCGACGATGTCGATCGCACCGTCGCGCAGCCCGGCATAGGCCCGCTCGACGGGCGAGACCAGTTCGAGCTCGGCATCGATGCCCTCGTCGGCGAAGCAGCCGAGAACGACCGCCGCCTCCGCCGGAAAATAGGACGGCGAGATGATATCGGGAACGGCGATCTTCATCGGGCTCTCCTAGGGGGTACGCCTGAACCGGAAACGGCCGAGCATCTTTCTCACCCGCGCCATGATGACCGAGACGAGAAGTGCTGCCGGGTTGAGAGGAGCTTGATCGGCCGGGGCCTCTTCGCCCGTGGCGAGGCTATGCTCGAGCCGTCGTGCGAATTCACCGGCAAGCCGTGCCATGAGATCCTGCACGATGCCGCTGCGGCCGAACTGGGCGAGCGGCCCGGCGAGAAGTGCCCGCACGCTGAGGTCGACGCGCGTCCCGGTGCCGTCCGGGACGAGCGCATAGCTCACCTCGGCGCGCGCTCCCGAACCGCTCAAGCGGTCGCGTCCGGCACCGTAAAGGACACCGCTCCGGCCAGCCTCGTCGCGCAGGATCCGCGCGCGGCCGCTGAAGCTCGTGGCAATGGGGCCGACTTTGACGGCAACCGTGCCTTCGAGCCGCCCGCCGACAGGTGGCCCCGCGAGCTTCGCACCCGGCATGCACCGTGCAACACGTTCGATGTCGTCGAGCACGGCCCAAACCTCGTCGATCGGCCGGGCCACGACAAAGGACAGGGCGGTTTCGAGATTAGCCTGGCGCCCGCCGAGCCCGAGGTCCTCGTCCGCAACGCTGATGGCGTCGGCCTGGTCCCTTGCAGCTGCTGGGCGCTGGATGGTCTCGGCGGCGCGCGGCGAAAGCGGGATGCGCGATCCCACCGGGCCGAGCCCCGAAGGCCGGCTTCCGGCATCGGCCCGCGCCTGTTGGGCACCGGCCTGCCGTTCCGCGAGGACACGGCAGATCGCGCGCACAATGCCGGCATAGCCGGTGCAACGGCAGAGATTGCCGCTGAGCTCCTTGCGCACCCGCGCTGCGTCGGCATCCGGCAGGCGCAGCACGATATCGCGCGCGGTCACCAGCATGCCGGGCGTGCAGAAGCCGCATTGCAGCCCGTGCTCGGCCGTGAACGCCGCCCGGAGCGCCTCGATCACCGGGTCGGTTTCCAGGCCCTCGAGGGTCATCACCTCGGCGCCCCGGCACGATACGGCGTAGGTGATGCAGGAACGCGCCGGCTCGCCATCGATCAGGAGCGTGCATGCACCGCAGACGCCCTGCTCGCAGCGCAGATGCGTGGCGGTGAGATGCAGCCGCTCGCGCAGGAAATCGCCGAGATGCATGCGTGGCTCGGCTTCGCCGCTGATCGGCCGGCCATTGACGGTAAGCTCGATGCCGCTCATGGAGCAGAGACCTCGCGGGAAAAAGCTTCCTCAGCCGCACGCCGCAGCGCCGTGAGGTGGAGCCGCCGCGGCGCCCCTGCTGCGACGCCGTTGCGCGCCAGGAGATCCGTGCCGAACCCCTCGTCGAAACGCAGTGGTTGGGCCAATGGCCGCTCGCCGAACAGGGCGCGCGCGTCCGCGACGACGATTGGCTTGCCGTGGGTTGCGCCGATGACGGCGCGGAAGATATCTCGCTCGGGATCGAACAGCACGACCCCGCTCGCCATGGCGAATTTGCCGGTCTTGCGCGAGATCTTGGCATAGCCGAAACGCGCGGCTCGGGAGATCTTCGGGACGATGATGGCCCGCAAGAGCTCCGTCTCGGCGAGGGCGTTCTCGAAGGCGGCGGTCATGAAATCCGCGACAGGCACGCGGCGGGTGGCGCCCCGCTCTCCCCCGATCACGCAGGTCGCGCCGAGCGCCGGCAGGGTATTCACCCAGTCCGCGGCAGGATCGGCATGGCAAAGGCTGCCGCCGATGGTGCCGCGGTTGCGCACGGCGCGATAGGCGATGCCGCCGGCGATGCGCGGCAGCATGGGCGCCGTGCCGGTCGGCAGCCGTCCGTCCTCAATGACAGCGGCCGTGACCCCCGCGCCGATCGTGAGCCCGTCGGCATCCTCGCTCACGGCGGTGAGCTCGGCGACGCCGGAGATGTCGATCAGCAGACTTGGTTGGACGAGACGCAGATTGAGCATGGGGCCGAGCGATTGCCCACCGGCGATCAGCTTGCCGCCGCCATCCGCCGAGGCGAGCGCGGCGGCGGCATCCTCGATGCTCGCCGCCCGGACATAGTCGAAAGGCGCCGGCTTCATGTCAGGCCACCTGATCCGCGGGCGCGTGAGTGCGCTCGATGGCATCGAGGATGCGCTCGGGCGTGAGCGGCAGGTCGTAGACCGCGACCCCGAGCGGGCGCAGCGCATCGTTGACCGCCGAGACGATGGCCGCGGGCGGGCCCACCGCACCGCCCTCGCCGATGCCCTTCACACCGAATTCAGTGTGAGGCGAGGGGGTCTCCATGTGGAGGATGCGGATGTCCGGCACCTCGGTCGAACCCGGTAGGACATAGTCGAGCAGGGTGGAGGCGAGCGGCTGGCCCTGGGCGTCGAAGGGCATCGCCTCGTAGAGGCAGGTGCCGATGCCCTGCGCCGTGCCGCCGGCAATCTGGCCGTCGACGATCATCGGATTGACGAGCACGCCGCCATCCTCGACCACCACATAGTCGAGAAGCTCGACCAGGCCGGTCTCCGGATCGACCGCCGTGACCACGGCATGCGCGGCATAGCTGAAAGTGCCGCTGTCGCGGCCGGGACGATAGCCGCTGGTGACTTCGAGCCCGCCCGGGTTGACGTCCGGCGGCAACTGCTGCGGTTGCAGATACCAGGCGTGCGCCACTTCCTTCAGGGACACGCTCGCGCTGCCGCCGACCACGGCGCCGCCCTCGACGCCCACATCCTGCGGATCGGCTTGCAAGAGCCAGGCGCCGATGCGCTTGGCGCGTTCGGCGAGGGCGCGCGAGGCCTCAGCCACGGCACCACCGCCCATGACAATAGAGCGTGACGCGTAAGTGCCGGTCGAGAAGGGGCTGTAGAGCGTGTCGCCTTGCAGAATCTTGATCTTGTCGAAATCGACGCCGAGAATCTCATGGGCGATCTGGGCGAAGGTCGTCTCGTGCCCCTGCCCGTGGGAATGGGTGCCGACGCGAATTTCCACATCCCCGTCCGCCGTCAGACGCGCGCTCGCCTGCTCGTAGCCCGGCACGACCGGTCGTCCCCAGCCCGCCAACACCGAAGTACCGAGCGCGCCTTGCTCGCAAAAGATCGAGATGCCGACGCCGATGAGCCGCCCGTCTGGTTCGCCCCGGCGCTGCCTCTCACGGATCTTGTCGACGCCGATCGCTTCCGCGGCCTGACGCATGCATTCGGGATAATCGCCTCTGTCGAAAAACTTGCCGACGACATTGACGAAGGGCATCTGCTCGGCGCGCACGAGATTGCGCAGCCGCACCTCATGCGGCTCGAGGCCGGTCTCGCGGGCGATGCCGTCCATGATCATTTCGATCGCGAGGCAGACGCCGGTGCGGGCCACGCCGCGATAGGGCAGGATCGGGCATTTGTTGGTGGCGACGGCGGTTGCGCGGCAGCGATAGACCTGGAAGTCGTAGGGGCCCGGCAGGAGGCTGGCGATCTGCGAGGCCTCCAGCGCCGACGACGTCGGATAGACCGAATAGGCGCCGGCATCGACGCTCGCCGTGCAGTCAAGCGCAAGCAGCCTGCCGTCACGATCCGCATAGCCGGTGATGCGATAATGGTGCTCGCGGCAATCGGCATTGGCCGTCAGATGTTCGCGGCAATCTTCAAGCCACCGGACGGTCTGGCCGATCCGCCCCGCGAGCCAGGCGACGGCAACCTCCTCGCGCAGCAGCAGCCCCTTGTAGCCGAAGCCGCCGCCGACATCGGGCGAGATCACGCGGATGGCGCTGTCGGCGACGCCGAGGCAGTGGGCGAGCCCGGTCTGCACGATATGCGGCATCTGCGTCGAGGTGACGAGGGTGAGAAAACCGAGGCGGTCGTCCCGATAGGCGAAGCAGCCGCGGCCCTCCATCGGGAACATGCAGTGCCGGGCCGTGCGGATCTCGCGTGTGATGACGACAGGTGCCGTGCGCGCCACCGCCTCGATATCGGCATCGACCGCGATCTCGATGAAGACATTGTCGCCCCAGGCCTCGTGAACAAGCGGCGCGCCGGGCTCTTGCGCCGCCAGCATGTCGGTCACCGGCGGCAGTTCCTCGTAGTCCACGACCACCGCGGCGGCGATGTCCTCCGCCTCGGCGCGGGTCGGCGCGACGCATATGGCCACGAGCTCGCCGACATAGCGCACCTTTTCGGAGGCGAGGATCGGCTCCGAGGAATGTTTGAAGCCGGGCAAGGCGGTGGCCGCCCGGATCGGCTTCACGTCCGCGAGGTGAGCGGCCGTGAACACCTTCTCGGTGAGGGCGTCCGGGACGTGGATCGCCCTGATGCGCCCATGCGCCACCGTGCTGCGCACAAAGGCCACCTCCAGTGCCCCGGGCACCGGAATATCGGCGACGAACTGGCCACGCCCCCTGAGCAGCCGGTCGTCCTCCTTGCGGGTGACCGACGCGCCGACGCCGGCGGTGCTGCGCGCCATCATGGCCCCGCGAGATCGCTCATGAACGCCGCTATCCTGTTGCTCAAGCCTTGTGCGGCAGGTATTTAGCTGACCGCGCTTCGACTTCCGCCCACTCCTGGTCGGTCAGCTTGGCGGCGCCGATGAACTTGTTCGTATAGAGCTTGTCCGTGGGCGGCACGTTCGCCACGCCCATATAGGTCTTCACCGTGTTGACGGTCTCGGCCATGAGGCTCGGATCCATATAGCCGAGACCATTCTTCTTGACGGATTCGACGAGGCCCAGTGCCGTGCTCACGGCTTGGCCGTATTCGATCACCTTCTGGTTGGTGATGCTGCCGCCCTGGAATTCCTTGACGCTCTCGATATGCATCTCGACGGACTTCTCGGGGTTCAGATAGACATATCTCAGGCCGTCCATGAGACCGTCGACGAAAGCTTGGCAGAGCTCCGGCTTCTTATCGATGGTCGACTGCTTGCAGGCCACGACGTTGCTGAAGCTTTTGACGCCGTAGCTTTCATAGAGAATGCTGTTGATCTCGAGCCCCTGCGCCCAGAGACTCGGGGCGATGCTGCCGAAGAAATTGCCTTCCGCCTTCACCTGCTTCTCGATGAGCGCCTTGATCAAGGCGGCTGCATCCATCGTCACCTTGTTGACTTTGCTGTCATCGATGCCGGTCGCTTTGACGAAAGCCGGCCACAGCTGGAAGTCGCCGCTGCCGACGTCGAAGGCGATTGTTTGGCCTTCGAGCTGCTTGGGCTCGGTGAGGCCGGTCTCCTTCAGCGAGAAGATGCCGATCGGCGAACGTGGCCAGACGCCGGCGATAGCGGTGAGATCGAGGCCGCGCCCGGCACAGTTGAGCATGACGCTGAAGTCGATGATTCCGAAGTCGTACTGGCCCTGGTCGACCGGCACGCAGACCTTGCCGGAGCCAAAGCCGCGGTCGATGGTCACGTCGAGCCCGCGCTTTTCGAAGAAGCCCATCTTCTTGGCCACGAAGGCGTAGCTGAAGGTGCCGAGCGGCAGCCAGGGCAGCGTCATCTTCACCGGCGTAGCGGCGCGGACGATGGCCGGCATGGCGAGGCCGAGGGCGCTGCCGGCGCCAAGCGTGCCGGCCGCTTTGAGGATAGTGCGTCGGTCCAGGGTCATTGCTTGGGTTCTCCTATCGGTCCGGTCGTGACGAGAAAGGCGGGCTGGGAGGGCAGGCCGGCCAGCGGAGACCGGGGCAACATCACGTGAATGCCTCGGTTGCCGTTCACGAACTGCGTGACGCGCAGATCGGCGGCGACGCTGCAGAGCCGGTAGGCTTCGTGAAACGACAGGCGGTAGTCGTCGGTGAGCAGCCGGATCATGGCGCGCATGGCGAGCCTTGCGGCATCGTCCAGGTCTTCGTGAACGGCCATGGTCATCAGATGCGTCGGCGTCACGGCAATCGGCCAGTCGATCTCGACGTCGCGCCGCACGGACAGGCGGAAGCGCCCGTCGAGGCTAGTCTCAATGGCCGTCTGGTTGACCTCGCCATCGCCCTGTGCGGCATGCCCATCCCCCACGCTAAACAGCGCGCCTTCATTGGCGACGGGCAGGAACAGGCGAACGCCGGGAACAAGTTCCTTGTTGTCGATATTGCCGCCGTAGCGGCTGGGCGGCCGGCTGTCGAGGCGCCCCCAGCTCGGCGGTGGCGCGACACCCATCTGTCCGAAGAAGGGACGTGTCGGGATGGCGACGCCGGGAGCCACCACGGCAGTGCCGGTCTCCAGATCGATGGGGATGATGTGGGTGCGCTGGACGGGTTCCTCGCCCGCGAACATGCCCTTGAGCGGGCTGACGATATTGTAGCCGTAGGGCTGGGTGAGGCGGAGCTCGCGAATGTCCACCTCCAGGACATCGCCGGGCCTTGCCCCACGCACGGCGATCGGCCCGGTCAGGATATGCGGGCCCGTGCCGCATTCAGCGTTTCTCAGGAGGGTTTCGATCCCGGCCGGCAGCCACTCCCGCGGGACCTCGTGCGACGGATCGGCCGAGACCGTATTGATCCAGATCTCCTGCCCGTCGTCGATTTCGATCACCGGCGCGAGCGTCGCATCGTGAAACCCGACGTGAACCGTGTCCGCTCTCGCTTCGAGACGAGGGATGGTTGAATTTGCCGACGATTGGCTCGTCATATCAGCCCCTCCCTTCCGCGACGCTCATATCCGGAGACGACTGCCAATAGACGGCGCGGCGCTCCACCTCGACGATGATCCAGTAGAGCAGCAAGCCGCTGATGCTGAGCGCGACGATCGCCGCCATCATCAGCGGCGTGTCGAGCAGACCGCCCGCCAGCTTGATGAGGTAGCCGATGCCTTCCTGGGAGGCGACGAACTCCGAAACGATGACGCCGATGATTGCGAGCGTCACGGAGATTTTCATGCCGCCGAAGATGTAAGGCAAAGCATTGGGCATCCGGATCTTCCAGAAGATCTGCCAGCGCGACCCCATAAAGGTCCGGGCCATCTTGTAGATATCCTCATCGACGGACTGGAACCCCATGGTCGAATTGATCGTCATGGGAAAGAAGGCGATGAGAAAGGCGAGCAACAAGCTCGACATCGTGCCGGTGCCGAACCAGACGATGAAGAGCGGCGCTATCGAGATCTTCGGGATCACCTGAGAGACGACGAGGACGGGATAGAATCCCTTCCGCAGGATCTTGGAATAGGTGATCAGGATAGCGACCAAGATGCCGCCGACGACCGACAAGGCAAAGCCCAGCACCGTTAGGTAAAGCGACGGCCAGAGATGCGTCAGGATCAGGTCGTGACGGTCGATCATCACCACCGCGATCTCGGACGGCGGCGGCAGGATGATGCTGCGGATGCCGAGGAGGCGGACGGCGGCTTCCCAGCCGACGAGGATTGCGACCATGACCAGCGTGGGCCAATAGGCGGTGCTCGCCGCCGCGCGAAGCTTACTGTTCATGGCTCGCCTCGATCGACTTGCGCAGGCGACGGGTATAGCGGTTGAAGCCTTCTTCCTCGGTCATGGCGACGTTGCGCGGCCGTGGCAGATCGATCTCGACCTCGTCGATAATGGTGGCCGGCCGCCGGCCCATGACGAGCACGCGATCGGAGAGGAAAGCGGCTTCCCGGATGCTGTGGGTGACGAAGACGACGGTCTTGCGGTTCGCCTGCCAGATGCGCTGCAACTCGACGGCCATGTCGTCGCGCGTGATGGCGTCGAGCGCGCTGAACGGCTCATCCATCAACAGGGTGCCGGGATCGTGGACAAGCGCCCGGCAGATCGCCGCGCGCTGCCGCATTCCGCCGGAGAGCTGACGCGGCAAGGCTTGGGCGAACTCGTCGAGCTTCGTCATCTTCAGGAGTTCGAGGGCGCGAGGCCGATATTGCGCGAGCGGCAGCCGCAACAGCTCGATAGGAAACAGGACGTTGTCGATGATGTTGCGCCACGGCAGCAGCACCGGGCTCTGGAAGACGACCCCGACATCCCGACGCGGTGCCACGACCGGCTTGCCGGCGAGGACGATCTCGCCTGAGGTCGGCTGCGTCAGCCCGGCGATCATCATGAGAAGCGTGCTTTTTCCGCAGCCGCTCGGCCCGAGCAGACTGACGAATTCACCCTGCGCGATGTCGACGGTGATGTTCCGGATCGCCTCCAGCTTGTCGAAGACTTTTCTGACGCCCGCAATGCGCAGGGCAGAGCGGTCCTGCGACAAGCCCTCCCGTCCGGTGTCTGCCGCGAGGCCCCGGAGATTCATCATGTCAGTACCCCTCAACCGAAACGTCGGGGCCGAGGCTGCGTTGTGAGCCGAAGGGCGCCGAGCAACGGTGATCTTTTATTTATATACTATCTTTCTATCTTTAATAACTTAGTACCCGAGCTGATGCAAGCTGCCCGGCTATGCATCGCGAATAAAAATTAGGCAGAGTTCCAGGACGAGCAGTTTTGCCGATATGGGGCGCCTGATCTGTCGGCTGACTGCTATGTCCGGTGAGACGAATGCGACGGCGAACAGCGGTCTTATCGCGATGACGGCTGATGTCGGTTGCATCTGCAGCATTAATGAGCAGTGACGGATGCGTGGGGCTGCATGCTCCGCGTCTTTCTGTCATTCAATCATCATGATCGTGGTTGATCTCTGCTGCTTTGGCGCTACCTACTTTGGTAGTGGAGCATGGGGTGACGGTCTGGTCGAGGGGCGCATGAGAGATGCCGTACGCGTCGGCATCGTAGGAGCGGGGCGGACGTCCGCGTCGCATGCGAGAGCATTGCGGCGGCTGCCGCAGGTCTCGCTCGTCGGCGTCTTCGACGCGGACCGCGAACGGGCGGCGTCGCTGGCCGGCCGCTTTCAGGTCCCTCATCACTTCGATGATCCAGATGAATTCTATCGGGTGGCGAAGCCCGACATCGTCCACGTCCTCACGCCACCCGACACGCACGAGAACTTGGTGCTGGAGGCGCTGC
This sequence comes from Chelatococcus sp. GCM10030263, assembly GCF_042666455.1. Taxonomy (NCBI): domain Bacteria; kingdom Pseudomonadati; phylum Pseudomonadota; class Alphaproteobacteria; order Hyphomicrobiales; family Chelatococcaceae; genus Chelatococcus; species Chelatococcus sp. GCM10030263. Next base: position 22,392 of record NZ_JBHTDB010000005.1, read on the forward strand.
GGCGAGGCTCTCACGTTCTCGTCGAAAAGCCGCCCTCGCTCACGTCGGCGGGTTGCGACACCATCGAGGAGACGGCCGTCACTGCTGGTCTCACGGTCGGTCTCAACGAGAACTTCGCCGCCGATCCCCGCGTGACGGCCGCCCGCCGGAAGATCGCGAGCGGCGCCCTCGGGCGGCTTGTCCATATCGATACCTTCTTCGGCTTCGACGGAAGCGCCCTTCGCGCCGATTTGTCCGACTGGCCCTGGGCCAAGTCCCTGCCGGGCGGCATTCTCGAAGATCTGCTCCCTCATCCGCTGACGGTGACGCGATCGCTGAGCGGGGAGGATCTTCGGGCGCAGCATTGGGAGGTTTTCCGCAGCGGGCGTCTCCCCTTCACCTTGCCAGACGAGTTGCGCTTGATGCTCTCGAACGGCGACGGCGTGACCGCTCAGGTGAAGCTGTCATTGTCAGCCCATCCGCCGGGCTTCGGCATCAAGGTCTACGGCACTGAGGGGACCTTTCAGATCGACCTGCGCAACATGCTCGTGAATCTCGACCGGGTGGGGCCGGGGGCCTCAGCCGTCGCCCGTGGCCTGCGCCTCAGCGGGTGGGCTTTCGAGATTTTGGGGCAGACCGCATCCAATGCGGTCGCGACGGGCCTTTTCCGGGCTCCACGGCCGGGCGATCCACTTTATCTGCTGCGAGCCCATTATGAGGCGCTGCGAACCGGCGGCGAATTGCCCGCGCCGATTGCGCGCGCCAAGCGCACGCTCCAGATCGCACGGCAGATCTGGCCCCATCCTTGATCGGATCGAACGGCGGGCGATGCGGTCAGCCGCCGACCCGTGACAGTACGTCGGCGCGCAGGAAGCGTTCGATGAACAGCATGAAGAGAACGGAAGGCACGAGCAGGATCAGCGCCGTGATGGAGGCGATCTGGTAATTGCCGCCCATGGCCGCCGAATAGAGCAGCAGCGGCAATGTGGTCACCTGCGGCACGCCGACGAAAAAGGTGCCGGTGAATTCATCGAGCGATTCGAGAAAGACGAAGATGCCGCTCGCGAGAATGCCGGGAGCGGCGAGCGGCAGCGTGACCGTAAGAAAGACGTGAAACGGCTTGGCGCCCAGATTGCGCGCGGCGAGTTCGAGTTCCTTGTCGACGGCGGCGAAGGCCGCGGCTGTTATCCATACGGAATAGACGAGCCCGTGCGCGGCATGGACCAGGACGACGCCGAGAACGGTGCCGTTGAGACCGAGATCATAGAAGATCCGCGCCACATTGATGTAGATCGCGACCGACGGAAAAGCCTGCGGCAGCAGGAAGAGCACCATGAGGACGCTGCGCGCCGGCAGCCTGAGGCGGCCGAGGGCATAGCCGGCCGGGATCGACAGCGCGAGCGCAACGACGACCGTGAGCACCGCGATCCAGACGCTCGTCCCGAGCGAGGCCATGGCGTCGCCGGTCGGCCGGAAGACCTGCGCCCAATAGCGCAGGCCATAGCTCACCGGCAGCTTGTAGGGCGTGTACCAGCGCTCGGCGACCGACCAGAGCGCGAGATTGGCGAGCGGGCCGATGAGCGCGAAGGCGAAGGCGGCGAGGAGTGCCGCCGCCACGACCGCGCGCAGGCCGGAGGCGAGCCGTGTCACGGCCGGCCCTCCTTCGCCACGCCCTGGCGCAAATAGAGGACCGCGGCCACCGCGCTGATGCCATACGAGATCACCCCGAGCGCATTGGCGGTGGCGTAGTCGCCATAGGCATTGATGCGGAAGGCCATGTCGACGGTCAGCATGGTGGGCTGCGAGCCGGCTACCATCATGGGCACCGACAGCACCGACATGATCGTCACGAAGGACAGGACCAGCGCGACGAGCAGCGTGGGCACGATCTGCGGCAGAGCGAGCTCGACGAGCACGCGTAGGCGCGACGCGCCGAGATTGCGGCCGGCCTCCAGCGTTGCGCGATCGATGGAGGCGAGGGCGCCCGCGATGAGCAGGGTCACAAAAGGCACCTGCTTCCACACGAAGGTGATGATGATGCCGCGCCAGTCGAGCAGGCTCACCGTCTGAAGCGGGTCGACGAGGCCGAGCGCCACGAAGGAATTGTTCATGAGGCCGTTCTTGGCGAGGAAGGTGCGCATGCATTGCGCCGCCACGATGAACGGGATGAAGAGCGGCCAGCGGTAGAGCGCCTTCAGCGTGCTGACGATCCACGGGGTTTCGCCGAGCGTGAGCACACCCGCGATGGCGATGGCGATCACCGCCGTGAGCGCCGTCGAGGCGACCACGATGAGAATGGTGAAGATGATGTCGCCGGAATAGAGCTCATAGGCCTTGGCGAACCAGGCGAGCGTCGGCCGCCCAGCCTCGTCGGAGAAGGCGGAGATGAGCGAGAAGGTGAGAGGATAGACAAAGAGCCCGGCGATGAGCGCCAGGCTCGGCGCAATCAGCACCAGGGCGAGCGGGCTTTGTGACGATGTCGATATGTTGGATCGCATAACACGGCGCCTGCAAGTCTATCCACCGAGACTTTCAGCCGGGCGTCCTCTCCCCGCACGCGGGGAGAGGGGACGAGCGCCACAGCTCGTCTTCTTCAATTCGCGACCTTCTTCTCGTAGCTCTCGAGAATGTCGTTGAAATAAGGGGCGACGGGGAAGGGCTTGCCATTGGCCGAGAGGTCATCGGGCGTGATGTCGCTGAAGAGCTTGTTCCAGGCTGCCTGGTCGAGCTTGCCTTCAAGGTTCTTGGCATCGATGCCGGGATACCAGTTGAACTTCTTGACAATGCCTTCCGCCTGGACCTCGGGGCTGGTCGCGAGCGCGATGAATTCTTCCGCGAGCTTCTGGTTGGCCGATTTGGCCGGGATGGCGTAGTACATCGGCTGGCCGGGCATGCCGGGTGCTGCGAGCTTCAGCTTCATATTGGGCGGCAGCTTGCCGTCGGCCTGCCAGGAATAGAACATGTCGACCCAGACCGGGCCCATGGCGATCTCGCCGCGGTTCAGCATGTCGAGCGTGCCGGCGTTGCCGGGCGTCATCACGACGTTTTTGTTGAACGCCTTGAGGTCGGCGAGCGCCTTGTCCCACGAAGCCTTCACGGCAGGGTCGTAGGGGCCGTTGATGAGCTTGCCGGCATCGCCGCCGAAGGCATAGATCCAGCCCGTGACGAAGGCGACGCCGGACATGCCGCCCTTTATCCCGTTATAGCCGAACTGCTTCGGGTTCTTCTGCGCCCATTCCTTCAGCTCGGCGAAGGTGTTCGGCGGGTTCTTGAGGAGATCGGCATTATAGGCGAGCGCCGTCTGCGATTGGAACATCGGGATGACGAAGCCGGAAACGTCAGCGCCGAGCGAATTCTTGGCGGTTTCGCTGGTCACGAGCTTCGCCGTCGGCACCTGGTCGGTGTATTTGGCGAGAAGACCTTCCTTCACCATGGTGCCGGCGGCCTTCTGGTGAATCACCAACACGTCGAAATCGGTTGCTGCCGCCGACTTCTGCGCATCGAGCTTCTCATAGATCTTCTGCGAGCCGGCATCGCCCGGACCGGTGCCGACGGAGACGATTTTCACGCCCGGATGCGACTTCTCGAAGATCGGGCCGAGATAATCCTTGACGTAGTCGACCATATTCTGGTCGCCGGCGGTGACCACGTTCAGCGTCTGCGCCATCGCCGGAGAGGCGGCGGCAAGCGCGATGAGGGACGAAACGATCGGTATGAGGCGCATGGGAATTTCCCTCAGTTCATTGAGCCGGTATCGGCTGCTGGGAAGACGTGAAGACGGCGGGGGGCGAGGCGCAGGCCCACCTGCACCCCCACGGGATGAAGCTCTGTATCGTCGACGGAGACCTCGCCGCCGGCGACCGTGACGCGGTACCGATAATGGCCGCCGGGATAGGCGCGGGCGGCGACGGTGCCAGGCGCGATGAGATCGCCGCCGGGCGGCGCATCGACCGCATCGAGGCGCGCGGCGTCGTCGCGGAAATAGGCGACGGCGGGCCCGGTCGGCAGAGGCCCGTCATAGGCAGCGTTCGCGGTCAGGCTGGGCACGCGCAGCACGGCCCCGCTTGCATGCCGCTCTATATGGACCGGAAGACTGTTCTCGGCCCCCATGAAGCTCGCGACGAAGGGGCTCGCCGGCTGGTCGTAGACCTCCTCCGGCGTGCCGACCTGCACCACGCGTCCGGCGCGCATGATGACGAGCCGGTCGGCCATGGTCATGGCCTCCTCCCGGTCGTGGGTCACGTGGATCGCGGTGAGGCCGAGCTTCTGCTGGATGGCCCGGATCTCGTGCCGCATCGTGAGGCGGATCTTGGCGTCGAGATTGGACAGGGGCTCGTCGAGAAGGAGGATGCTCGGCTCGATGGCGAGCGCCCGGCCGAGCGCCACGCGCTGGCGCTGGCCGCCGGACAAGGCCGTGACCTTGCGTTCCTCGTAGCCCGAGAGGCCGAGGAAGGCGAGCATCGCGGCGACCTTCTCGGCGATCTCATGTCGCGACTTGCGCCTGAGCTTGAGCCCGTAGCCGATATTTTGCGCCACGGTCATATGCGGCCACAGCGCGTAGGACTGGAAGACCATGGCCATGTCGCGCTTTTCCGGCGGCAGGGCGGCAAGGTCCCGCCCGTCCACCAGGATGCGTCCGCGACCGACGGGCACGAAGCCGCTGAGCGCCCGCAGGAGGGTGGTCTTACCGCAGCCCGACGAGCCTAAGAGCGCCGTGAAGCTGCCCGGCTCGAAATCCAGGTCGATCTCTTGCAATATCGGCGTTGCCCCATACGCGACAGCGAGGTCGCGAACGGCGATCGCGGCGCCGGTGCGCAGATTCCCGTGCACGCGTCAGCTCCTTCATCCCCGGTCTTGCTCATGCCGGGTTCGTCTGACAGCCGTATGACAAAACATTGCACAGGTGTGCAGTATGCGTGAAGCGAGGGCAAACCACGCGTAATGGTGGCCGTCCCGGCGGGTGTTTGCGCTGGTGATGAGCGGCTGTTCAAACGCGGTTGACGACCTGTGGTATTGTAGCCCCCGCGTCCTCCGCCCGATGGGCGGGGGGTGTTCGGTATGATCAAGGGGGTGTGCCGGAGCTCGTTAACGGCCTATCGCCGCTGCTGACGGGGCTAAATTGCCGAGGTTATGGTTAATTGCGACCTTTCAGGCGAGGCGTTAATCCCCTATTTTGGATAGAAGGCATCCGCATATGCAGGGGGCCGAGGAGGGAAGGGTGATATGATCACCTGGGTTGGGCTTGCCACCATCGGCTTCATATGCAGCCTATTCGTCCGGCTTCCGCTGTTTGGGCTTATTTCGCTTGCCGTCGTGCTCGTCGTCGGCTTCGCCGCCGGGCGTGATGGCGCCGCGGGCCTTGGTCTTACCCTGACGATCATTCTGGCCGTCGTCGCCTTGCAGGTGGGCTATTTCGTCGGGCTGTTGGGCAAGGTCCTGTTGGATCTGCGCACGAGGCGCCGTCATGCGGTGACGGAAAATGGCGGCGGGGACAGCCAGACCCCGCTGTTTTCGCCCCATGCGCGCAGCGAGCCGAACGAGTAGTCGGCCGACTTACGATCGGCTTACCGGTCGGCTTGGCCCAGCACCTGCGTGAAACCTGCGGTCCTGTCGGGCATGACCGATTTGACGCGGATCACGTCCCCGGGCTCGACCGTGGCATTGGCATCCACCTCGGTTTCGACGATCCGGTCGCCGTTCTTGCGCGAGATGAAGAAGCTGCGGGTCGGCTCCGCCGATCGCTCCGTCGCGAGCTGGGTCGCCGAGGTCTCGGTCTCGGCGATCAGCGCATCGGCGGTCTTGAGCTTCACGGTGATCTGATCGATTTGCGCCCGCGTTCCCTGCAGCTCCGTCTCGGTGTTCGATTTGAAGGCCTTCTGCAGGTCGAGGGCGTCGCGCTCCGCTTTCGAGATTTCCTGCCGGGCGCGCACGGATGCGGTCTGTAGATCGAGCATCTGGCCCCTGAGATCCGACAGTTCCTTCTCCAGGGAGAGCTGGCGCGCGTTGACCGAGAGGCCCTTCTGAAGGAGCGAACCGATATTGTTCAGATCACGCTGCGTGAGATCGACCTGCTCGTTCTGGTTGGCCAGTCGCCGGTCGAGTTCCTCCACCTCCTTCGTATAGAGGTCCTTCAGGGCGGCGAGCGAGGTGAGTTGCGACTGCAAGGCATCGCTTCTGGCCCTCATCACCGCCGTTTCGCCCGCGATCAGGCGCTCGGCGTCCTTGTCGTTGCGAAGTTCGGGAGGGATTTCGATGGTTGTGGCACCGGCGAGTTCCGCCTCGAGCCGCGCCCGGCGCGCAAAGGCGCGCCGGAGATCGAGCCGCGCGCTCGTCAGGTCGCCGCTCGCGCTGATCTGGTCACGGCCGAGGCGCAGGAGCCCTGTGTCCGGCAGGCGGTAGAACCCGCCCGACAGGCTGACGGCCTGCAGCACCGTCAGCCCCGGCCGGTAGGCATATTCGCCGGGCGTCTGGACGTCGCCCAGGACATAGACCGGCCTGAAGGTGATGACCTCCACCGAGACGGCCGGGCGGTTTTCAAGTCCGGCTCTCTTCTGCAGCGTATCCGAGACGGTCTCGCCGAATTCCGCGGTTGTCTTGCCGGCGGCCGGGACGTCCCCGAGCACGGGGATGGAGACGGCCCCTTCCGGATTGACGGCGTAATCGGCGTTGAGCGCGGTCCACTCGAAGGTCTCGCCCTTGCCGGCCCGATATTCCACCACCTTGATGCGCAGGCGGTCCTGGGGACCGAGCCGATAAGCGTCGGCGAGCGCCGCGAACGGAAAAAGCGCGATGCACAGCGACAGCGAAAGCCATGGCGACAGCCGGCGGAGATGTCGCCACCGGACGAGCCGCGGAGGAGACTCGGTGCCGATCATGTTCGTTCTTCCGTCGATGATGCCATGCGGCATAGGCAACTCCATTGTCAGGCTCCGGTTTCCTGTGGCAGCCGCGGGCCGGCCGCGTCGGGCGGCGGCGGCGCCAGGAACTTGAGCAGGGCGCGGGCAATTTTCGACATCGGCTTCGGCAGCGCCGAGGCGACCTTGTCGAGCAGGGTGAAGTCTGAAGGCGGAAGCGCCCGAAGAAGCCGCAACGCCAGGATATAGGCGACCGCTCCGGCCGGGATAGCTGCCAACAGCGACAATGGGCCGGGAATGGTGGCGATGCAGAGTGCGGCGGCTGCCCAGCAGGCGAAGCCCGCCAAGGCGAGGAGGCCGAGCGACCCGAAGGGCAGTGGATAACGGAGCCGCCGGACGACGAACCAGCATCCGATCCCAACCAGCAGGCATTGAATGGCGGCGCGTGAGGCTGCGGCCCCGATCAGTCCGAAGACCGGAATGAACAGGAAGCCTGAGAGGATGGAGAGAACCGCGCCGGTGGTCGCCGTATAGAAGACGAAGTCGCTGCGCTCATTGGCGTGGATGAGGTTCGTCGCCACGACGCTGGTAACGCTGACCGCTGCCGCCATGACCAGGATGATGGCAGCAAGTGTGGCGCCGCCAAAGGCCGGGCCATAGATCAGCGGCAGCAGTACCGGCATGACGGCCGCCATGCCGAAACAGGCGGGGAAGGCGAGCGCTGCCAGAAGCCGCGTGCCGGCGGCAAAGGCCGTCTTCGTGGCGTCCATGTCGCGCTGGCCGAGCTTGGCTGAGAACAGCGGCAGGAAGCCGGTCGTCAGCAGCTGCGGCCCCTGCACGGCGATGCTCGTCAGCGCCAGGGCGACGGTGAACTGGCCGACCGCCTCATAGCCCGACGAGCGCTCGAGAAAGAAGACTTCGATGCGCGACCAGACGAAGGTATTGGCGACATTTCCGGCCCAGGCGAAGAGCGCATAACGGAAGACGCGCTTGCGCAGGTCACTGTCGGGCGTTCCCGACGAGCGCATGAGCCGGCAGGCCATGATCGCAGGAAGCAGTTGGCCTGCCGCAAAGCCAGCGACTGCGCCGGCAACGCCGAACCACAGGCTGCCCATCGCAACGCAAGCAAGCTGGATCACGAGCGAGACGCCGGCCACCTTCGCCACCTGGTCGAAGGCCTGGGCGCCGCGCAGATAGGCATAGGCGTAGGCGCCGAGCGCCTGCGCCGCGACGAAGAGCGGCAACACATAGCGCAGCACGTCCGGCCCGGCCTTGCCAACGACCGGCTGGGCCGTGTGCCAGTGGCTCGCGAGACCCGGGAGCCCGCTGATCATCCACACGGCGATGACCCCGAGGGCGACCGAGACGCCGAGCAGGCGTCCGAGATGGCCGGATAGCCAGCTGGCGCGGTCGTTTTCGCCGCGTGCACGCAGATCCGGCACCGTCCTCATGATGGCCGGCGACATGCCGAGGTCGAGCACCGGCGCGAGCATCAGCACGAGCCAGACGACATAAGCCACGGCTCCGGTACCTTCCAGGCCGAGCATTCGGGCGACGATCACTCCGCTCAGAAAACTCGAGAGCGTAATCGATACGGCTGCCAGGGCGCCGAGGAAGGACTTCCGTGCAAATTGAACGGACACGCGGCTCTCCTTGTCAATCGCCGCCGGCGATATCTATATGCTCGCGCAGGATATTGAGGCTATTATTTGGCATATTATTATTTCTACTTGACGATAAAGAATGGATGTTCCAGTATCTTACGGTGGGGTGGTGATGGTTCAATGAATTGAGGTCGGAATGATTGTCTCCCGACGCAGCCTCCTCGGCGCCGTCCTGGTGCCTGCCTTGCCCCGTCTCGCCTGGGCTCAAGATGAGGCGACGATCGATCTCAGCCGATATGAGCTCGTCTTCGACGAGCCCTTCGACACCCTCGACGTGTCCGCCTGGGGCCCGGGCACCCGTTGGATCGCGCATACCCCTTGGAACGGCGACTTCGGCGATGCCCGCTTCGCCGATCCCGTCGAAGGCTTTCCTTTCACGACGGAAAACGGCGTGCTCAGGATCGAGGCGCGCAAGGGGACGGATGGCAAGTGGCGATCCGGCCTCCTGGCATCCGTCGATCGCAACGGCAATGGCTTCTCCCAGCGCTACGGCTATTTCGAGACGCGCGCGAAACTGCCGCCTGGGCTGGGGCTGTGGTCCGCCTTCTGGCTCATTGGCCGCACCAATCCCGGCTACACGGCCGAGGTCGACATCGTCGAGCACTACGGGCAGTTTCCGGAGCGCTTTACCAGCTCGGTCCATGTCTGGAACCGGGTGGACAAAACCAAGAGCCGCAGCGTTTACAGCCGGATCCCAGTGCCGAGCGGCTCGCTTTACGACGACTTCCACACCTATGGCGCGAGCGTCGATCCACAATGGATTCGGATCTTCCTCGACCGTAAGGAGGTCTGGCGGACGCCGACTCCGCCCGAATTCGACGTGCCGCTGTATCCGATCGTCAATCTGAACCTCGGTGCCGGCTGGCCGATCGATCAGGCGCCGAGCCCGTCCTTCATGTATGTCGATTACGTCCGCGCCTGGAAGCCGAAGGCTTAAGGGGAGCGCGCCTGCCGCTGCGCCGCGCCGGTTCGACGCTCGGCGCGCGGTGTCTCGTGAGGACTGTAGGGCCGTCATGCGGCTTTCCTCACGATCGCCAGCAAGCTCTCGAGCTGGTTGTCGAGGTTGAGCTCCGGGCGGCTCGAATGGACGAGCGCCGCCTCCGAGAGCCGGGCATAATGGCCCGCATCGCCCCACAAGCGGCGGAGCTCACCGGCCCAGATCTCAGCCGGCGCGTCATGGGGGAGAACGATGCCGCCCGGGCCGACGGCCTCAGGCAAGCCGCCCCTGTCGCTCGCCATCACCGGCAGCCCGCTGAACTGCGCCTCCGACACGACCCGCCCCCAGGTCTCGGCATCCCACTGGCTCGGCACGAGCAGCACGCGCGTGGCGCCGTAGATCGGCAGCATGTCGCGGCTGCGCTCCACGAGCTCGACATTCGGCAGGGCGCGGATGCGCGCCTTGAGGCGCATGAGCTCCTGGGTCTTCAGCGGCCAGCCCTTGACGAAGCGGAAGGGGATATCCGGGGTCAGTGCCGCGATGGCGAGAGCAAGGTCCACACCCTTCTCCGGCACCGGATTGATGAAGGTGACATAGCGTCGCTCGCCCGAGATGCGGTAGCGCTCCGGCCGGAAGATCGGCGGAATGACATGGGGCAGGATGCCGAAGCGGGCCTCAAAGCGTCGCGCCGTGTAGGTCGAGACGGCGATATAGGCTGAGAACGGCAGCTCCGACGGGTCGTCGTTCCAGCGGCGTTTGCCGATGTCGAATTCGAGCCCGTGCAGATAGGCGATTGAGGGTACGCCGCGGCGGCGAAAGGCCTTGCCGATTTCGATCATATTGCCGTTCTGGACGACGGCGACCTTCGGCATGGGCATGCCGGCGAGATCCGACCAGGGCCTGCGGGAGCGATAGACCTCGTAGCCGAGCCCGCTGTCGACCGAGACCTCCTTGCGCTGCACCGTATTGGCGAGCCAGCGTGTCGCGCCGAACCAGTCGCGTGGCGAGAGCTTGGACAAGACCTTGGTCTCGAAGCCGCGGCGGTTCAACTCGAGCGCCGTCTCGTGCGTGTTGATCTCGACCCCGCCGATCACCTGCGGCAGATGCGGCGTGCCCGCCGCCAAAAGGAGGCTCATGCGTTGTCCCCGCTGTTGCGGCCGCGACGCTGCCGGCTCCCCGATGGCGCCGCTCCCGACGCAGTCTCTTTCGCGGTGAGGAATAGCCACTGCTGACGCCCCTGCCTCCGTTCGTTCATCAGCTCGACCGTGGTGTCCGGCAGGAGCAGCGGCAGCCGCGGCAGCACGCCCTTTGGAAAATCGGACAACCGGCGTGGTCTGGCCCAAATGCGCTCGATGTCGTGCGTGGTCCGGAATCGGGAGATCAGGATGTCGGTCACGCCCGGCACGAGCGCATCATGCGTTTCGACGAGAATGTCAGTCTGGCGCAGGCCGTTGATCTTGTCGGGGGCGAGCAGGTCGATTTCCCCGCCCTCGATATCCGCGACGAGGATCGCCGGGGCTGCCGCCCGCCTGAGCTCGCGATCGAGATCGCAGGCGCTGCAGAACCCTTGCAGCCGCACGCGTTCGGCGACGCCGTTGGCCTTGGCCGCGCGCCGAAGTTGCGAATGGTGTTCCGGCAGAGCCTCGAAGGCGACCACGGATGCACCCGGCAGCTTCATGGCGAGGCCGATGGCGTAGTAGCCGTCAGCGGCGCCGACGTTCAGGATGGTCCGATAGCCCCGGGCGATGATCTGCTCGATCGCCGGCCGCAGCTCGAGCTCCTGCGTTCCAAGGAGATAGCCGAGCAGTTGCCGCCGTGAGGTCTGCGTGAGTTCCATCCGCATGCCGGCGAAGGGGCCGCTGAGAACCCGCCCGTCGGCGGCGCGTCGCACGCTGGCAGTCGCCAGATGCCATCGCGGCATGGCGATGAAGGCCAACGGCCTGCGAATGCGTTCGGGCAGCCGCCGAAAGTAGCGATAGAGCCGAAGGGCGGTAGGAGTGGACTCGATCGTAGTCCAGGTGGCGTGACGCATCGTGCCGGTTCCTCCTCCCGGAGTGAATGTTTGTTTGTGGCTCATCGTCCGTCGGTCCATACCGCCGCCTCGTCGAAGTCGCGGTCCGGCCGCAGGACCGTGCGTGCCCGGCCGGCATCGCCGCTGGGATGCGGGTTCCCCGAAAACGGCAGCGGGCTTGCGCTTGCTCCCGATCCGGTTCGAGACCGCGCCGGGATCAGCCGGACGCGCAGCCAGCGCTCGATCGGCGTCTCGATGAGATGATGGATGACGATCCCGGACGCGACAGAGGTGAAGAAGGCGGCGATGAGGAAGACTGATGCTGGCAGCGGCGGGTCGAGCGCCCACCAGACCTTCTCGGTCGCGATGACCACGAAGCTATGGAACAGGTAGATGCTGTAGGACGCATCGCCGAGCTTGATCAGCGGCGCGGTGAACCAGTTCACTTTCACCGGCCGGCCGAACACGCAAAGCGCGACGAGGGCGACGCAGACGGTCCAGAATATGAGCCGCCAGGCGAGCGGCACCTGATACGCGGTGGCGCTCAGGTCTGCGAGCTCTTGCGCAAAGATCCACACGGTCCAGGCAATCAGGGCGGCGCAGATCGGAAGCGGATAGGCGGTTATGAAGCGCGCAGCCGTGCTCCGCGCCTTCCACGCCACGGCGATAAGGGCGCCCGCCAGGAAGAGAAGGATCGTCGGATTGGTCCAAAAGGTAAGTGTCGTGATCGGGTCGCTCGTGTCGGTGAGCGGTTTTAGCAAGGTGCCCCCCAACACGAGGGCGAGCATGGTTGATACGAGGACGCCGATGCCGATCCGCCTCTCCCAGAGGAGGGCCACGGCGAATATCACGTAGAAGAACATCTCGTAATTGAGCGTCCAGCCCACTGCCAGCACCGGCCGTATCGCCGCCGTCGGGCCGGGATCCACGGACTGCGGGATGAAGAGCAGCGAATAAAGGACTTTCGTCGGGTCGATCGGCGCGCCTTTTATGGCGCGCAAGGTGAGCTCGGTCGCCGTTGCGATCCAGTAGAGCGGCACGATCCGGGCGAGCCGCCGGGCCATGAAGTTCGATGGCGCACCTCCTTTCCCGAAGGAATCATAGGAGGTGTGCACCATGATGAAGCCGCTGATGACGAAGAAGATATGAACCCCGAAGGCGCCCATATGCATGGCGGTGAGCTGGGTCGTCCACGCATAGGTGCCCCACTCCGCCTGGCGCAGGATCGCGTGGTCGACGACGACGAGACTGGCCGCTGCCCCCCGCATGATCTGAACAGAGTGGAGCCTGTTCATCGGGCGATGCCCCGCTGCAGCAGGTTGCCGTAGATCGTGAGAAGCGCGTCGGTCCAGCCGGATGGGGTCGGAGCGAGACGTCTGGCGTCCGTATGGGCTTTGCGGCTCATCGCAGCGACCAGTTCGTCGTCCTCTGCGAGACGCTGCAGGGCGGCAGCAAAGCCCGCCTCGTCATGCGGGTCGCAGGACAATCCGAAGCCACCGTCCACCACCTCGTCGGCGATCATCGCGTAGTCGGACACGAGAACCGGCAGGCCGCTCGTCAGGGCTTCCAGCGCCACCAGGCCGAAGGGCTCGCGATAGCGGCTCGGCATGACGAGCGCCCGCGCATCGGCCACCAGCTCGGCGATCTCCGCACTCGTCTTCCACCCGACCTGCTCGGCCTCGGGAAAATCTGCCGCGAGCTGGCCGGCAAGCGGCCCGTGCCCGATGATGCGCAAGGGCACGTTCGCGCGGCGCGCGGCACGGGCGAGAAGCTCGATGCCCTTGTCCGCCTCGAGCCGCCCGACGAACACGAAGCGGCTGTTGCGCTCCGCCTCGATCCGGCTCTCGCGCCATGGCAGGACCGGATTGCGCAGGCTCTGCAGCAGCTCCCGGGCGATGCCGCCGCGATGAAGATGTTCGATCATGCCGTCGTGAACGGCGAGCACCGCCCCGACCTTGCTTTCGCCGCCCAGGTCGCAGAGGGCGCGCAGAAGGCCCTGCCGGGCGAAGCGCCAGAGCTTGTGGGCGTGGTTGCGCCGGTCGCAGCGGGTGGCGAGGCAGGCGCCGCTCATCGGTGTGAGCGCACAGGGTTGGCTGTGCCGGAAATCGAAATAGCCGCCGTTCGGGCAGACCAGGAAGAAGTCGTGCGCATTGACGACGAGGCGCGGCGCGACCGGCGCCAAGGCGCGCAGGACCGCCGGCGACAGGATCTTCGACCATCCATGCAGATGATAGACAGTGTCCGGCGTGTCGTTCGCCGCGATCCACCGCCGGATCAACTGCTCAGCCTCGCGGTTATAAAGCCCCGTGACGAAGCCGCTGAGCTGGGAGTCGCGGATGTGCCGGCCGCCGAGGCCGACGAAGGCGACGCCCGGCAGGGCCGCAGCCCCGGTCGTATCGTCGCCGCTCAGGAAGGTCACCGGGACGGAACGCTCGGCCAAGTGCTGCGCGGAAGCGAGCGCAATGGTCGTGGCGCCGCCGCGGGCCACCGAGACGTCGTTGATGACGACCACGCGCGCCGGCCTCGGAAGGGCGTCTGTGGAGGCGATGACGCCCTGCGCGCCGAGGGTCGGAAGAGGAAGATCGAGAGGCGGTAGTTCAAGGCGTGCGTGCAGCATTACAGCAGCCTCCGCTCGAAATTGAGGATGCGGGCCGGCGTCAGCCGCCCGGTGAGGAGATCGGCGAAGGCGCGGGCATTGCCCACCGCCCTGCCGGTCCGGTCGATGTAGGGCTCCGGCCGCACCATCCCGATGAGATTGGCGAGGCAGTTCCGGCTCATGAGATGCAGGGCCTTGCGCCAGGAGCAGCTTCCCTTGCGCACGAGATAGAAGGGATTGGCGATCTGCGAATAGCCGAGGCGGATGCCCGACTGCCGGCCCGACTTGGTGCCGAGATGGACGCCGCTGGCCGCTTCCGTCTTTACGATGCGGCCATAGCGTGCGAGACGCCGGCTGAAGTCGATATCCTCGAGCCACGCATAGAGCGGCAACGCCTCGTCGAACATGAGCGCGTGCTCGCGCACCGGCGCGAGCCGCACGGCCATGTTGCAGCCATAGCCGTTGTAGACGTCCTTGATATCGCGCCAGTCGCTTCGCGCGTCGTGATCCTTGTCGAGCAGCGCGACGGCCGTCGCCATGTCGAGCCCCGGCCCGCCGATGCCGTCGGCGACCATGCGGCCGGTCGTCATGGCGACATCCGGATTGGAGGAGAACACCTTCTCGACCACCTCGATGTAACGGGCAGAGGGGATGAAGTCGTCGTCGAAGAAGACGACCACGTCGAAGCCGTCCAGATGGCGCAGGATTTGGTTGCGTTGGTGCGTGAGGCCGCGCGGTCCCTGTATCAAGCGGACATCCGGGGCGGCATCGGCGAGCCCGGCGACATCGGCCTCCGATGGCGAGCAGACCACGATGGCATCGGGCTTCCTGGTCTGCCCGTCCAGCGCGCGTATGGTATGGGCGACCACGCTCGGCCGCCCTGCCGTCGCAATGCCGACCGCCACGACGAGCGGGCGAACGCGCCCCTTGCGATCGAGGCCCGTCTCGGCTCCTTGCATTTCAAGCGCTTCTTCAGTCAACGACATCTTTTGCCCCGCATGCCCAGCTTCGAGATCATCTGTTCGGCGACAGCGCTGCGCTGCGATCGAGCGCAATGCCGGTCTCCACACTGGCCTCCATTGGACGGCGGTTTCCTCCACGCGCCGGTCAGGCCGCTTTGCGCGGTGATTTGCGCTTGACCTCTGCCGCCGGCATCTTGTTCAGCACCACTCCGAGCAGATTGCCGCGCCCCGCCCTGAGGGCATCGGCGGCATCGGCCACCGCCTCGACCGAGGTCGCGGTCGCATCGGCGACCAGCAGCACGCCATCGAGGTAGGGCGCGATGGCGCGTGCATCCGACGAGGAGTCGAGCGACGGCAGATCAAAGATGACGAGATCGAACAGCTGCCGCATTTCCCCGATCTGGAAGGCGCCCGCCTGCGTGCTGATGTGATCGCCCGGCGTGACCGCGGTGCGCATCTTGCCCGCAGGCAGGACGGGGAACTGGCGCGAAGCCTGGCCGGCGACGAGGCGGGCGAATGCGTCGGGCTCTTCCAAGGCCTGCATCAGGCCGAATTCCGCTCCGCCGGCGAATTCGCGGCTGACCGTCGGCTTCTCGACGCAGGTGTCGACCAGGAGCGTGCGCGTTCCCGAGAGGGTGCCGAGAAGCGCGAGGTTCACGGCGACGGTCGTCGCTCCTTCCCCGGCTTCTGCTGCGACGACGCCGATCAGGCGCGACTTGTAGGCCATGGTCGAGGCATTGAGCGATGTCCTGAGACCACGCATGTCTCTCAAGAGGAGAGACGACGGTCCCTCGGCGGTGATCCGCGGGATGCGTGTCGGAAGGGCGAGCATTTTTGGCTCGGGATGGATCTTCCGGCGTAGTCGCGGCAGGCCCGGTCCGGCCGGCTGAGGCCGCCGTTGCGTCCCGGCTGCGGTCACCTGGTGGATGATGCCGAGGCATGCCACGCCGACTTCGCTCGCGACCTGACCGGGCGAAAGAAGCCGCCGCACCGGCCGAATCGCCGCCACGGCCGTTCCGAGCCCCGCGCCGACGAGGCAGGCGAAAGCGAGGATCAGGCTCGCCTTCGGCCAGCTCTTGCTCAGCGGAATTGTTGCCGGCGAGACGATGCGAGCCACGCCCTCGGGATAGGAAACCCGCTGCACCGTCTCGGCGAGTTTATGCACGAAGGTTTCATAGACCTGCTGATAGGTCTGCGACGTGCCCTCGAGCTGCGCCAGCTTTGCCCGGGCCTCGACCTGATTGAGGCCCTCCTTGTCCCCTGCCAGCCTGAACTGTTCGGCGGCGCGCTGGGCCTCGAGCGTCTTCTGCTGGAGGTCGATAAGCCGCGACCGCAGCCAGTCCGTGGTGCGCTGAGCAGCCTCCGATCGGGCCGCGATGTCCTGATCGAGATAGGCCTGGGTGATGGCATTGGTGATCTTCGCCGCGAAGACCGGGTCCTGGGCGGTGAAGGCGACCTGAATGACGAGCGACTGGCCGATGCGGCGCACCGACATCTGCTGCTGCAGCCGGGCTGCCGCACGGTCCTCCTTCGTTGCGCCGCCGGACGAGACCTTGCCGGAACCCAGAAGAGCCCCCGGCAAGGACATGATGCGGGCGACGATCGAGGGGGCCGGCATGAAGCTCGGATCGTCGGCGAGGCCGAACTTGCGCACGACGGCGAGAGTCACCGGATTGGACTTGACCACCTCCATCTGGCTCTCGACCCGCGACTGGTCGGTCGTCGGCTCGGGCGGGCTGTCACCCTTGAACATGCCGTTGACGTCGACGGAGTCGGTCAATACTTCGGCCGTCGCCGTGAACCTCGGCGGCGTCACCAGCAGGTAGAGCAGCGCAAGCCCGGCAAAGCCGACTGTGAACAGCCCAATCAACCGATAGGACGAGCGCAGGAAGGCCATGATGTCGGCGACGCCGACGGAGTTCTGCCGCTGCTCTCGACCATCGGGAGGGATCTGGGTCACGAAGAAAGGCGCTTCCACGACGTCACCTCTCGATCCGGGTTGGAAGGGCGGAGGATGCTGTCATGACGGTGCTCCCGATGTTGCGCTCCGGGCTGTGACCATTGAACCGGCCAGCAACTGCGGCGCCGGCCGGCGCCGCAGGACGGTCGCCGGCGCGTGCACCCGCTCGCGTGCGCCTGCCGCGAGGCCGGCGAACATGCTGAAGGTGAGCCCTAGGTCGACGCCTCCGCCCGAGATGGACGCGGCGACGACAAGTGCGAGGCAGGCGGAGGCTGCCGCCCGGCTGATGGCGCCGTCGAGGGTTGCGGTCGCCACGCGGAAGCCGGGCACGACGATGGAAACGAGGAAACCCGCATAGAGCAGCAGGCCGAGAAGCCCCATATTGGCGAGGATGGCGACGAGAAAGCTCGACGCGCGCACGCTCCCGAGCCCCGCGCCGAACCCGCCGGTATCGAGGAAGGACCGCAGCGCAAATTCGTTCCAGCGCATGCGTTCCACGCCGGACTGGCTGTCCAGCTTGTTGACGACGGTCGCGTCGATCAGATTGCTGACGACGGTCCACAAGGAAGGCAGGACGACGATTGCGGCCAGGATCAGGAAGGGAACGCCGACGACCACCCCGGCCGCAAAGCCGAACTGCTGCCGCGTCGCTCTGCCCGTCTTCAGTTTCACGAGGCAATCGGTGAGGACGATGAGCGTGAAGATCACCAGGGCCGCATAGGCCGTGGTCGAGGTTGACAGCACGAGCGTCAGGCCGAGCAGGCCGGCGAGGCTCCCCGTGACGCGGGGCTCGCGCCCGGCAAGCCACAGGCTGAGCGTAAAGGCATAGAGCCCCAGCGCCATGTAGCTGTAGGCGCTCGCCTCCGGAAAGGAGCCGACGATGCGCTTGATGCCGCCGATCGCGCCGTCATCGAGCATGCGGTAGTTCGCGTTGCGGATGGGCTGCAGGATATCGGCCGTATGCGTGGCATAGGTGACGAGATCGGCGGCCGCGAAGAACAGGCACAGCCCGGCGGTTGCCGCCATGGCGCGCATGAGGGTGGCGCTGTGGCCGAGCCGCGCATAGCCGGCAACGAGCGCAAAGCAGATCACGTCACCGATGAAATAGGCGGATTGGGTGATGTTGCCCGACTGCGGCGCCAGAGGCAGATTGACGGTCGTCCCCACCGGGCCGCTGCGTGCCAGCGAGAAGACGTCGGTCATGCCGGCGAAGATGCGGGGGAGGAACACGGCAGTCAGGGCGCCATAGGCCACGACGGCCAGATACCAGGCGCCCGGCCTGGGCGGTGTGAAACTGGTGAGGGCGGCGGTCCGCAGCTGCGGGTGGAGCATCGCAGTCCCGGCGACGAACAACAGGATAAACGGCGCAGGCGGCACGCTCGCGCCGCCGAGCGCCGGCAGTTGCGCTACCGCCGCCGCCCCGAAGACATTGGCGATGGCGAGCGCATAGAACCCGTAGCTTGCACGGAGAAAGAAGATCAGGAGGCCGGCGAGGAGGGTGACGGCCCCGATCGGCTCTAGCGCCATGCCGTCGCTCCTTGGGCGAGACCCGCCTGCGCGAGCTCTGCCGGGGGGGCGAGCTCTGCCGCAACCGGCTCCCGGTCGGCCTCCGCCCCGCGTGGCAGCGCGGCGACCAGAGCACGGGCGAGTGCATCGATGGCATCGCTCGTGTCGTTCAACACGCGGCTGTGGACGCCCGCGTCGATGCCTTCGGCGCGAGCGCGCCCCAGCAAGGGCACAATGGTCGGGATGGTGGCCGCCGACAGCGGAACGGCGTAATCGGCCCGCTCGACCGAGGCGAAATAAGCGCTGAGCTTGCCGTCCCACAACAGGCCGATATGCGGCACACGGTAGGAATAGGCGAGGATCGATGCATGAAGCCGATGGGCGATGAGCGCGTCGAACTGGGCGAGCAGCGCCGCCAATTCCCGCGGCGTACCGCACCGTGGGACGATGCGAATATGAGTGCCCGTCGAGCCGGCCTGTCGCAGCCGCTCGCCCAGCATGCCGATGAAGGCCTCGTCTTCCGCCGCACCATTCGAGAAGAGGGCGACGTCATAACCGGCCGCAACCAGTGACTCGCTGAGCTGAACATAGAGCCCCATGACGGCCTCGTCGCCGTCCCGCACCGTATCCGTGCCGTGGTAGCGCAGAACCGCCGGATGGGTGACGCCGAGGCCGACCACCGGGCGCTCCCGCGCCGGACGTTCGGCTGCCGGCCAGACGCGGCTCGCGAGGAGCGCCGGGTCGCGCCCGACCGTGACGTCCTTGCCCGTGAGCTGTGCGAGTTCGCGGGCCGACTTGGTATCACGCGCCGCGATATGGATGTCGGCCGCGGAGCTCAAGAAGCGCAAGAAGAGCTGCCGTCCGCGGCGCGAGCGGATGGGCGCCGCGCCGACCGCGTGGACGGCGTAAGGGATGCGCAGGCGGCGGCATTCGTCTGCCGCCGCGCCGAGCTTCAGCGGGAAATTGAGATCGCCGTCCTGGATGAGCTGCCCGCCCCCGAACACCGCCACATCCGCGCCGGCTAGGGCGCGGCGCCAGAGGGGACGCAGCCGGCTCCGCAGCCTCGCTCCGAGCACGGCCTCCACTGCGATGTCGCGGCACCACCGCGGCATGCGCTGGAGAATGCCGAGCTTGGATACGCGCGCCTGCCCGCCTTCCGGGGCCCGCCACTCGGTCCGGCCGGCGAGATCGAGCGACAATACCTCTGCGCCGGCAAAGCGCCGCTCGAGCTCCCGCTCGAGACATTCGGCGATCGCCCCATCGCCCAGATTGGGGCTGTATTTGACGTTGAAGAGAACGATCTTCATCGCCTCAACTCCGCGCCGCACGGGGCGAAAGGCCTGCCTGCGCCTCGACGGCGAAGGGTGGAAGTTCGCCCGCGGCCCTCAGCCGGGGCCGTGCCGGTGCGACGGCATAGGCCTCGCGCTCGCCGCGCTGGGTGGCGAAGGCAGCGCGCACCGCGTCCTGCATCTGCTGCTTGAACTGGGAGCGGCTGAACTGGCGCGCATGGAAGGCAATTTGCGCCGGATCGAAAACCGAGGCTTCGAGCCGCTCGACGGCGGCATTGAGGCCCTCGACCGTCTGTTCCTGGAACAGCACGCCGGTGCTGCCGTCGACGACGGTTTCCGTGGCACCGCCTCTGTCGTAGGCGATCACCGGCCGCCCGCTCGCCATGGCCTCCACCGGCACGATGCCGAAGTCCTCTTCGCCCGGAAAGATCAAAGCGCGGCAATGGGCATAGTGGAACCGCAGCACCTCGAAGGGCTGTGGCCCCATGATCTCGACATTGGGACCGGCGAGGCCGCGCAGTTCCGACAGCATCTCGCCGCCGCCGATCACCACGAGCTTGCGGCCCGTCGCATTGAATGCGGAGACGGCGAGATCCGGCCGCTTGTAGCGCACGAGTTCGCCAACCATCAGATAATGGTCGCCGACTTCAGGCGCAGGCACGGCCGAAAAGGCATCCACATCGACGGGCGGATGAACGACCGCGGCGTCACGACGGTAATATTTGCGGATGCGGTCGGCGACGTTGCGCGAATTGGCGACGAATTTGTCGACCCGCGCCGCCGATGTCTGGTCCCAGTTACGCAGGTAATGCGCCATGAAGGGCATGCTCAGCCGGGTAATCCTGCCGGCCGATGCGCGATAGTCATGGTACATGTTCCAGATGTAGCGCATGGGGGAATGGCAGTAGCAGACATGCAGGGCCCCCGGCGGCGGGATGATGCCTTTCGCCGGTCCCGATTCGCTGCTGATGATCAAATCGTAGTCGCGCAGATCGAGATGTTCGAGCGCCAGCGGCATGAGCGGTAGGTACTTCTTGTACATCACATGCGCGCGCGGCAGGTTGGCGATGAAGGACGTGCGGATGGTGTGTTCGGCGAGCCTGGGCGAGATCGCCTCCGGCACGACGACATGGGTGAAGATATCGGCGTCCGGATAGAGCTCGCAGAGCCCCTCCAGCACCTTTTCCCCGCCGCGCATCCCGACGAGCCAATAATGGACGATCGCTGTACGCATGGCATGTTCCCGACGTGATCCAGAGGGGCTGACCGCCTACGCGGAACGGCCATAGCCGTGCCGTCGCGAATTAATGAGCCGGCGCATTATTGCGCCCGCCTCCAGCCTAGCCAGCGTGTTCAGTAAGTGCCTTTGGCGACGACGACAGCCGGCACCGTCTTGGCGATGATCACCAAGTCGGTCCACAGCGACCAGTGCTCGACATAGTCGCGGTCGAAGGCGACGCGTTCTCCATAGGAGACGTCGTTGCGGCCGTTGATCTGCCAGGCCCCGGTAAGGCCCGGACGGGAACGCAAGTAATAGCCTGCATCCTGTCCATAAAGGGCGAGTTCGTCGAACACCACGGGCCGGGGCCCGACGATGCTCATTTGCCCACGCAGGATATTGATGAGCTGAGGCAGCTCATCCAAGCTGAGCCGGCGCAGGACCGCGCCGACGGATGTGATCCGTGGATCGTCTTTCAACTTGCGCGTCGCTGCCCATTCGCGGGCGGCGTCGGGAGATGTCTGCAGATGGCGACGAAGCACCTCGTCGCTGTTGACGACCATGGTGCGGAATTTCAGGCATGGAAATAGTTGTCCGCCATGTCCGACGCGCATATGGCGATAGAGCACCGGTCCCCTGTCCGTCAGCTTGATGAGCAAAGCGACGAGCAGGAACAGCGGCGAGAACCAGATTAGCGCAAGGGAGGCGATGGAGACATCCAACGCCCGTTTGAGCAGGCCGCCTAGCGGTGCGACCTGCACGTCCGTGTCGAGTGGCAGTTGCGACGCCAGTGCCGCGTGGTTTGCACTCTCGTTTGCCGAGACATTGATGTTCATGGAGGCTCCCATCGATGCGTCCCGATGACAAGCTTCCCCCCGGTAAGATATACCCTTTATGAGTGAACCCCAGTTTGGCCCTTTGATAGTATGCGTAATCTGCAATAGGCACATGACTAATTTATGGCGCTGGCATGCCCAACTTAAGGCGAAGCTTAAGTTGGAATGTTACGATTCATGTATTTTAATGTATAACTTGCGGCTGGAGAAAAATAAAACGTTAGAAATCGCGCGAAATAAGCTGACTTCGTTATGCTGAAAAAATCGGCATTCGTTGTTAGACCATGATGACGTGGGCAACTTCTCGAATAACTTGGCGAGTTTGTCACGCTGACTTAGGCGGCTCCATAGCCGGCGCAACCAACGCGTGTGGCGTATAGTGGCCTTGTTGTAGAGGCTGGACAAGCAACCGCCGCCGCAGGCTGACCCTGCCCGACCGACAGTCATGCACGGAATGCCACATTCTTGGGCATCGCCCAGCGCCGAGGCCAACCGAACTGCGACCAAAATGCGGCCGATCCCCATCAAGGATACCGCAACTGCGAACTCCCGCAGACGGAAACGTAGCCTTGGCGATTCGGCGAGGCTCACGCCGAGCCTGTCGCAGCCCTTCGCGATGCTGTAGATTCTTTATAAGAGACGGCACAACGGAGAGGTGCATATTGATGTTCTGGCGCTTCCGCTCGCGAGCCCGCGATGAGCAGACCGATGTTGCGCGGCTTGTCCCGGTCAGAGCGGCGATCGAGAAGGCTCTGGCCGAGGCGGAACGCGAATTCAATGGGCTCAAGACGCGCTTGGAGGACGCGCGCGTCAGGGCCGCGCT
Source organism: Chelatococcus sp. GCM10030263 (assembly GCF_042666455.1). Classification (NCBI taxonomy): domain Bacteria; kingdom Pseudomonadati; phylum Pseudomonadota; class Alphaproteobacteria; order Hyphomicrobiales; family Chelatococcaceae; genus Chelatococcus; species Chelatococcus sp. GCM10030263. The sequence continues at coordinate 45,028 of NZ_JBHTDB010000005.1, forward strand.
CATGATGGGGAATGACCTCGAGGATGCGGCGCTGCAGCGCGATTCGGTGCCCCTGCGTGAGATCGAGGATTTCTTCCTCATCGCCGAAAGGCGCCTCCGCGGTCTCGACGACCAGATCGCGACCTTCCGCAAGCTGCGCGACATGGTCGACGGGATCGGCAGGCCGGAGGCCTGAGAGTGATCGCCTGAGGCCTAAGGTCGCGCTGGCCGAGGGGGGCTCCGGTTTCCCGAGACAGGTCCGTCGACGCTGACAATCATGGTCAGGGCTGCACCGGCCCAGTTTTGCCTTGGCTGTTAGCTTGGGCGCTACCCCTGGCCACTACCCTTGACCAGGGGACTTCGAGCCGCCATATGCCGTGATGACCAAAGGGGGATCCCCCGCGGCCAGAGAGCGCCACAAGGGCTCTATTCACGAAGTGCCTCGCAATAAGGGCTTCGCTCATGTCACGGGTACCGTCGCTGTCGTCGCCTTTTCTGCTCGGTTTCGACGAAATCGAGCGTGCCTTGGACCGGGTCGCCAAAGCGGCGACCGATGGTTATCCGCCCTATAACATCGAGCGGATCGCACGCTGTGAGAACGAGCCGGAAAAGCTGCGGATCACCCTCGCGGTGGCTGGCTTCACGCGCGACCAGCTCGAGGTCACGCTCGAGGAAAGCCAACTGGTCATCCGCGGCCGCCAGAACGAGGATCGAACGCGCCATTATCTGCACCGCGGCATCGCCGCGCGACAGTTCCAGCGCACGTTCTTTCTCGCCGACGGCATGGAAGTGATGGGTGCGGATCTCTCCAACGGGTTGTTATCCGTCGATCTGGTCCGTCCGGAGGCGGAACGCATCGTACGACGGATCGATATCGTATCCCGCGACGATTGAACCGGATGGCCCGTCCGCCGTTTCAGAATCAATAAGGGTGAAGGCCGACCGGAATCGCTCCCGTCGGATCCATAGGTTCACGACCGCTTCTCGAGGAGGGTGTGATGAACAACAGTGATGCTTTCGAATTCATCGGCGATGTGAGCGATGTGCAGGCCTTTGCGCTCGCTGGGGAGGGCAAGGTGGCCTATGTCAGGCCGATCCGCTCCGAGGATGTCAATCGTCTCTTTCCGCAGGTGCCGGAGATCCAGCCCGGTCTGGAGCTCTTTGCGCTGCTCGGTGCCGATGGCACGCCGATTCTCCTGACCGACTCCAAGGATGCCGCGATTGCCAATGCCTGGGAGAACAACCTGGAGCCGGTGAGCGTCCACTAACGCCCGCCGGGCCCGGGAGGGCAATCCGCTCCTCACCCTCGCAGGGTGGCGCCCGTCCTTTTGGCCACGGCCGCCACGATCTTCTCCGATACGGCCTCGATATCCTGATCCGTCAGTGTCTTCTCCATCGGCTGGAGAACGACGGCGACCGCGATCGATTTCTGGCCCGCGGCAATGCCGGGGCCTTCATAGACATCGAAGACCGAGACATCGGTGACCAGGGCGCGATCTGCGCCCTGGGCTGCCTTCAGGATCTCGGCGGCGGCAATATCCTTGTCGACCACGAAGGCGAAATCGCGCGTCAGCGGCTGGAATTCCGAGAGCACGAGCTTCGGCTTGACCTTTGTCGGCCGCGCTTTCGGCGGCGGCAGCAGATCGAGCGTGATCTCGCACGCGACCACCGGCCCCTTCATGTCGAGCGTAGCGAGAACGCGCGGGTGAAGCTCGCCGAAGGCGCCGATCACCGTCTTCGGCCCGAATTGCAGCGTCGCCGAGCGGCCGGGGTGGTACCAGCTCAGACCGCCCGGCACGACCTGCACGCCCGCCGTCGGGATGCCGAGCGCCGTGAGCAGACCGAAGGCATCCGCCTTGGCGTCGAAGGCATCGACCGGCTTTGCCTCGCCGTCCCAATGGCGGCCGACGCTTTCGGCATGCGCCGTGCCACGGCGAATGGCGACCGCCGACAGGCTCTGGCCGTCCGGCTCGTCCGAGGCGAAGACCTGGCCCACCTCGAAGAGCGCGACATCCGGGAAGCCGCGGTCGGCGTTCTTCTGAACAGCTTTCAGGAGAGCGGGCAGCAGGCTCGGGCGCATGTCCGAGAGATCGGCGGCGATCGGATTGGCGAGCGCCAAGGCCGCATTGCCGCCGCCGAACAGCTCCGCCTCTTGCCGGCTGATGAAGGACCAGGTCACGGCTTCCACGAGGCCGCGCGCCGCAAACGCACGCTTGGCGAGCCGGATGCGCTTCTGAAGGAGCGTCAGCACGGGCTTCGCCACGGCGGCATCGAGCCGCGGGAAAGGTGTCGAGGCCACCCGGTCTAGACCGGCGATGCGGATGATCTCTTCGGCGAGATCCGCCTTGCCCTCGACATCCGGCCGCCAGCTCGGCGGCGTCACAGTGGCGACCTCGTCGCCGTCGTCGGTCACGAATCCGAGCGCAATGAGATGCCTTTCCATGTCCGCTCGCGGCAGATCGAGACCGCTCAGGCGCTTCACCTCGCTCCAGGGGAAGCGAATCGCCGGCCGGGCGCTCTCGATTTCGCCAGCGAGGGTCACCGTGCTCGGAACGCCACCGCAGAAATCCAGCACCATGCGGGTCGCAAGCTCCAATCCCTGCATGGTGAAGGCCGGGTCGACACCACGCTCGAAGCGGTAGCGCGCATCCGTGACGATGCCGAGCTTGCGGCCCGTCTGAGCGATCGTGCGCGGGTCCCACAGGGCGGATTCGATGAGGACGTCGGTCGTCTCCTCGTCGCAGCCGGAAGCCTCGCCGCCCATGATGCCGGCGAGCGATTCCACACCCTGATCATCGGCAATGACCACCACCGAAGGATCGAGCTGGTAAGTCCGGCCATCGAGCCCGAGAAGTTCTTCCCCTTCGCGCGCGCGCCGCACCACGAGATTGCCCTTCACCTTCTTGGCGTCGAAGACGTGCAGCGGCCGGCCACGATCGAAGGTGATGTAATTGGTGATGTCGACGAGCGCGTTGATGGGCCTGAGCCCGATGGCGCGCAGCCTGCGCTGCAGCCAATCCGGCGACGGGCTGTTCTTGACGCCGCGCACGAGGCGCAGCCCGAAGGCCGGCGCGAGATGCGCATCCTCGGCGCTGAAGGCGAGGCTCACCTCGACCGGACAGAGGCTCTCACCGGGAATGGCGGCGACCGGCGGCGTCTTCAGCCGGCCGAGGCCTGCAGCGGCCAGATCGCGCGCGATGCCGGCGATGCCGAGCGCATCGGGCCGGTTCGGCGTGACGGCGATGTCGAAGACGGCATCGTCGAGCCTGGCCCAGGTGGCATAGGGCGTGCCCACCGGCGCATCCTCGGCCAGGTCGATGATGCCGTCATGGTCGTCGGAGAGCTCGAGCTCGGCTTCCGAGCAGAGCATGCCGTTCGATTCGACGCCGCGGATGACGCCCTTGCCGAGGGTCAGGTTCTTGCCGGGAATATAGGTGCCGGGCGGCGCGAAGACCGAGATCATGCCAGTCCGCGCATTGGGCGCGCCGCAGACCACCTGCACCGGCGCGCCATGGCCCGTATCGACGGAGCAGACGCGCAGCCGGTCGGCATTCGGATGCTGCTCGGCTGAGATCACACGGGCGATGACATAGGGCGCGAGCGCCTTGGCCTTGTCGTCGACCGACTCGACTTCGAGGCCGATGCGGTTCAGCGCATCCGCGATATCGCCGACGGACGCCTCGGTTTCGAGATGATCTTTCAGCCAGGAGAGCGTGAATTTCATCGTCTTCCATCCCTCTGACCGTCATCCCCGGCCTTGTGGCGGGGATCCCGATCAGAAGGACCTGGCCTGCGGATCGGGATGGCCGGGACAAGCCCGGCCATGACGGCTGATAGCTTCAATATCGGCTCAGCTGGACAATCCCCCGGCCAGCGTCGGCAGGTCGAGCGGGCGGAAGCCGTAGTGGTTGAGCCAGCGCACGTCCGCCTCGAAGAAGGGGCGCAGGTCCGGCATGCCGTATTTGAGCATGGCGATGCGGTCGATGCCCATGCCCCAGGCAAAGCCCTGATACTCGTCCGGGTCGAGGCCGCAATTGCGGATGACGTTCGGATGCACCATGCCGCAGCCCAGGATCTCCAGCCAATCCTCGCCCTCGCCGAAGCGGATCTCGCCGCCCTTGCGCGAGCACTGGATGTCGACCTCCGCCGAGGGTTCGGTGAAGGGGAAGAACGAGGGGCGGAAGCGCATCTTGACGCTCTCCACCTCGAAGAAGGCCTTGCAGAACTCCTCCAGGATCCACTTGAGGTGGCCGAGATGCGAGCTCTTGTCGATGACGAGCCCCTCGACCTGGTGGAACATGGGGGTATGCGTCTGGTCGCTGTCGCAGCGATAGGTGCGGCCCGGGCAGATGACGCGGATCGGCGGCTTCTCAGCCAGCATGGTGCGGATCTGCACGGGGCTCGTATGGGTGCGCAGCACCTTGCGCTCGCCGGCCGCGTCGGGCGCGAAGAAGAAGGTGTCGTGCATCTCGCGCGCCGGATGGCCCTCGGGAAAATTGAGCGCCGTGAAATTGTAGAAGTCCGTCTCGATATCCGGCCCCTCGGCGATGGAGAAGCCCATGTCGGCGAAGATCGCCGTGAGCTCGTCCATGACCTGGCTGATGGGGTGGATGCGCCCGCGCGTTTCCGGGCCTTCCTGGACGGGGAGGGTGACGTCGATGCGCTCGGAGGCGAGCCGGGCTGTGAGTGCGGCCTCGGTCAGCGCCGTCTTGCGCGCGGCGATGGCGGCCGCCACCCGGTCACGCAGGCCGTTGATCAGCGGGCCCTGCTCGCGCCGCTCGTCGGGGCTCATGCTGCCCAAGGTCTTGAGAAGCTCGGATACCGAGCCCTTCTTGCCGAGAGCGGAGACGCGCACGGCCTCCAGTGCGGCCTCGTCTTCGGCAGCCGCAATGGCGGAAGTGATCGTGGATTCGAGCCCTTGCAGATCGCTCATCGGTTCCTCGGCGGCAGTGAAATCGACCTTCGGTCGAGGATTGCGCGGCTCGGGGAACGCGGGCTCGCCCGAGACGCATGAAAGCCCGGCGGCTTTCGCCGCCGAACATGTCCGGCCTCGGTCTGGCGTGAGGGGAGGGGCTCCGAAGAGCCCCCAGGTCAGGCCGCGGGAAGTGCCGTCTTTGCCTTCTCGACGATCGTCTTGAAGGCCTCCGGCTCGCGGATCGCGATATCAGAGAGGACCTTGCGATCGATCTCGACCCCTGCCTTGCCGAGGCCGTCGATAAATCGGCTGTAGGTCAGCCCGTGCTCGCGTACCGCCGCATTGATGCGCTGGATCCAGAGCGCGCGGATCGTGCGCTTCTTGTTCTTGCGGTCGCGGTAGGCATATTGCATCGCACGATCGACGGCGGCCTTGGCCGTGCGGATCGTGTTCTTGCGGCGGCCATAGAAACCTTTGGCAGCCTTGAGGACTTTTTTATGCTTGGCGTGGGATGTCACGCCGCGTTTGACGCGGGCCATGATCGATCTCCTGGAATGGCGTTAGATAGCGGAAAAGCTCAGCCGTTGGGGAGGAAGAACTTCTTGACGTTCTTCGCGTCGCCGTCGAACAGCACGGTCGTGCCGCGCTGATTGCGGATGAACTTCTTGGTGCGCTTGATCATGCCGTGGCGCTTGCCTGCCTGTGCGGCGATGACCTTGCCCGTTCCCGAGATCTTGAAGCGCTTTTTGGCGCCCGATTTCGTCTTCAGCTTGGGCATTTGGCTCTCCTATGGCTTTGCAGGTGCGGTTACCCGCCCTGGCTCGCCGTCACATGTGATGTGAGCAAAAAGAACCGCCACGGCAGCCCTGGTGGCCGGGCGGTTCCAACGAGGCCGCGCTTATCGCAGAAACGGGGCCGATTGGCAACAGCGAGGTAGCGGCGCGACGGCAAGGTGCGTCCGGGCGCCCAAACTCGGTCTGACGGCTTACGAACCTCAGCGAGGCGCCAGGATCATGACCATCTGGCGGCCTTCGAGCTGGGGGTCGCTCTCGACTTTGGCCACCTCGGACATCTCGTCCCTGACGCGCAGGAGGAGCTTATAGCCGAGGTCCTGATGCGCCATCTCGCGACCGCGGAAGCGCAAGGTGATCTTCACCTTGTCGCCTTCCTCGAAGAAGCGCCGCACAGCCCGCATCTTGACGCCGTAGTCGTGGTCGTCGATGCCCGGCCGGAGCTTGATCTCCTTCACTTCGACGGTCTTCTGCTTCTTGCGCGCCTCGGCAGCCTTCTTTTGCTCGAGGAACTTGAAGCGGCCGAGGTCGAGGAGCTTGCAGACCGGTGGAACGGAATTCGGAGCGATCTCGACAAGGTCGAGGCCGGCTTCCTCGGCTGTGCGCAAAGCGTCGAACAGCGGCACGACGCCACGGTTCTGCCCACTTTCGTCGATCAGCTGGACTTCCCGAACACCTCGGATGTCTCTATTGGCGCGCGGTCCTTCCTTTTGCGGAGCCGCAATGGATCTCATAGGCCTGCGAATGGCAATTCTCTCCTGTTATCGTCCGGCTGCCCTGGCTTCGTCCGCGATGGCCGGGATAGGGGCCGGCGCGACGCTGGGCTGCCAAGACGGGTTGCTGTAGACGAGATGATACGCTGAACCAACGACATTCATGAGAACCGGGCTCAAAGTCAACAGGTTCCGGCGTTTCACGCTCCAGTGTCTTTATAAGAGGGTGTCGCGTTCGCTTCTTCGAAACGCCTGCGTTCGAGAAGCGCGGCATAGGTATCGAGAGTCTCGGATACCATGCGCTCCAAGGAAAAATGCTGCTCCACATGGGCGCGCGCCCGGGCGGCCATGCCCTGCAGGGCTGTTGCGCCCAGCGAAAGCGCATCTCCGATGGCACTCGCCAGGGCGGCTGCATCGCCCGGCGGCACCCGCCAGCCCGTGCGTTCGGAAGGCGATACCTGGGGTGGGCTCAACACCGTCTCCGGCACCGCGCCGAGATCCGAGACCACTACGCAGGTGCCCATGGCCTGCGCCTCCACCGCAACGCGGCCGAAGGCTTCCGGCTCCGTCGAAGGCACGGTGACGACCGAGGCCGCGAGAAAGGCCGCGGGCATGTCCTGGCAATGGCCGACGCGGTGCACGACTCCCTGGAGCCCCAGCCGCGCGATCCGGTTGTCGAGGTCGCGCACATAGCCGTCTCGGCCCTGGTGGTCGCCCGCCAGGACGAAGGCGACGTCGTTCACTCCCTGGTCCACGAGCTTGCGCGCCGCCTCGATCAGGACGGTCTGGCCTTTCCAGCCCGTCAGCCGCCCTGCGAGCAGCACGATGCGCTCATGCGGCGCCACGCCCCAGGCGCTGCGCAAGGCCTCGACGCGCGCCGGCGAGACCGCTCCCGGCGCGTATTCCGCGAGATCGGTGCCGCGATAGATGACGCGAATTCGCGACGCAGCGAAGGGGTGGGCGGCGCGGATGAGATCGGCGGTATAGATCGAATTGGCGATCACCGCGTCACCACGCGCCATCACCGAATTATACATGACCTTCACCGCCGACCGGCCGGCATAGCTGCCGTGGTAGGTCGTCACCAGCGGCAGCGTGAGGGTCCGCGCGGCGGCAAGCGCCACCCAGGCTGGCGCGCGCGAGCGCGCATGCAGCAGGTCCACGCCGTCATCGAGGCAGATCTTGATCAGCCGCCGCACGTTGAGCGCCATGGCGAGCGGATTCTTGGTGCGTGCCGGAAAGGGGATCCACACGCCACCCTTGGCCTGGAGTTCGCCGACAAGGCGGCCGCCTTCCGTCGCGACCAGCGCGCGCGCGCCCACCGCTGCAAGGGCAGCAGCCATATCGACCGTCGTTCGCTCGGCGCCGCCCGCTTCGAGTTCGGGTACGACCTGCAAGACGGTACGGCCTGCGAGCGGATGGCTTGTCACCGTCGGCAGGACAAGTGGCGCCCCCGCTCGTTTCGAAACGGTCACCGGTGTAAGACGCCTCCACGATCGATTCGCCAGCGTATGGCAGGAGAAGTCTTATGGCGAATGCGCCTGATCTGCAATTTTTGGCCGTCGGCGAGGGGGATGATGCCCGCAATGTTGCAATCCTGGCTCGTCCGGGGAGTGGCCCGGCAGTCGTCTGGCTCGGCGGCTTTCGCTCCGACATGCGCGCGACCAAGGCGACCGCGCTCGACGACTGGGCCGCGGAAGCGGGCCGGGCCTTCGTCCGTTTCGACTATTCCGGCCATGGGGAATCGGGCGGCGAGTTCACCGCCGGCACGATCTCACGCTGGCTCGAAGAGGCGCTCGCCGTGATTACGGCGAAGACCGAGGGACCGGCTGTGCTCGTCGGCTCGTCGATGGGTGGCTGGGTCGCGCTTCTCGCCGCGCTCCGCCTGAAGGTCGAGCGGCCCGACCATGCACCGGCCGGCCTCGTGCTGATCGCCCCTGCGGTCGATTTCACCGAGCGCCTGATGTGGGAGGCTCTTTCCGAGGATGCACGGCGAGAGCTCGAGACCACGGGTGCCTTCCTGCGACCCTCGCTCTACGGCGACCCCTATCCGATCACGCGCGGCCTGATCGAGGATGGGCGCAAGCATCTCCTGCTCGGCGGCGCCATCGAGCCCGGCTGCCCGGTGCACATCCTCCAGGGCATGGAAGATCCGGACGTGCCCTGGCGGCATGTGTTGGAAACGGTCGAGCATCTGCCCGGCGAAGCGGTGACGCTCACCCTGATCAAGGACGGCGACCATCGGCTGTCGCGGCCGGAGGATATCGAGCGGCTCATCGCCGCCGTGGCGGCTATCGCGTGACGTGGGTTCCGCTCAACGGGTTTTCCGAATCCCAGCTGTAGTTCAGCGTTTCGAAGCGCATGCTGAGGCCATCGACGAGGAGAAGGCGGCCGACGAGCCCCTCGCCGAAACCGACGATGGCGCGGATGACTTCGAGCGCCATGAGCGCACCCATCACGCCGGCGAGCGCGCCGACGATTCCGGCCTCCTCGCAGGTCGGCACGGTGCCGGGCGGCGGCGGCTCAGGAAACAGGCAGCGATAGGTCGGGTTCGGCGTGCCGTCGGCCCCGGCCTCATGCGCGCGAATCGTCGTGAGCGATGCATCGAAGGTGCCGAGCGCCGCCGAGACGAGCGGCTTTCTTTCATGAAAAGCCGCGTCAGCGACGAGATAGCGCGTCTTGAAATTATCGGAGCCGTCGGCGATCACGTCATAGTCGCGCAGCAGCGCGCGGACATTCTCCGCGTCGACTCGAACCGGATGCGTGACCACCTCCACATGCGGATTGAGGCGGGCGATCGCATCCGCCGCGCTTTCCACCTTCGGGCGGCCGACATCCGGTGTGCCGTGGATGATCTGCCGCTGCAGATTGGACAGCGACACCACGTCGTCGTCGGCGATGCCGAGCGTGCCGACCCCGGCGGCGGCGAGATATTGCAGGAGCGGGGCCCCGAGCCCACCGGCGCCGATGGCGAGGACCCGCGCCCGTTTGAGCTTCATCTGCCCCGGCCCGCCGACATCGCGCAGCACGATATGGCGCGCGTAGCGCTCGACTTCCTCACCCGACAGGCTCATGCGACCGACCCACAGCTCTTTGCGAAGACGCGCCGAAATATGCGCGATCTTCGGGTAAGATCATCCTGCCACAGATGGATGGCGTCGTCGTCAGATGCAACACGCCGGGGGAGCGGCAAGTCCATGGTGAAGCAGGATCCGGAGGATATCGAGAGATTATTCGCGGCCGCCCGTGCGTCCCGCGCCAGGGCCTATGCGCCTTATTCGGGCTTTCCCGTGGGTGCGGCCGTTCTGACCGAGAACGGGCAGATCCACGCCGGCACCAATGTCGAGAATGCCGCATACCCGGCCGGGCTCTGCGCCGAGGCCGGGGCGATCGGCGCGATGGTCGCGGCGGGCGAGACGCGGATCGCGGCCGTGATGGTCGTCGGTGGCGGCCACGAGCTCGTCACGCCTTGCGGCGTGTGCCGGCAGCGCATCCGCGAATTCGCGACGCCCGACACCATGGTGCATGTGGGGGACGACGCGGGCGTGCGCCGCAGCTTTACCTTTGCGGAGCTCTTGCCCTTCGCCTTCGGGCCGGCAAATCTCGGCTTGTCCGGAGATCACCATGACGAATGACACGCCGGAGAGCCGGCTCGACGAGGCCGAGGCGGTTCTCGCGTCCCATGGCATCACCGGCCCCTTCAATCAGGCGCTGGTGCTCGGCACCGGGCTCGGCAAGCTCGTGGAGGACATCGAGGACGCGATCGAGCTGCCCTATGCGGCGATCCCCGGCTTTCCGCAGATGAGCGTCTCCGGCCATGTGCCGCAGCTCGTCGCCGGGCGGCTGGAGGGGCGGCGGGTCCTGATCTTCGGCGGCCGGGCTCATTTCTACGAAACGGGTGATGCCCGCGCCATGGCGCTGCCTATCGCGCTGCTCGCCCGCTACGGCGCGCCCCCGCTCATCCTCACCAATGCCGCGGGCTCGCTCAAGCAGAGCATTCGCGTCGGCACGCTCTGCCTCATCACCGACCATATCAATTTTTCGGGGCCCAACCCCCTGGTCGGAGACCGCGGCGACGGACGCTTCGTCAATATGACGGACGCCTATGACCAGCACCTGCGCAAGCGCCTGAAGCTCGCCGCCATCGCGGCGGGGATCACCATGAACGAGGGCATCTACATGTGGTTCTCGGGGCCGAGCTTCGAGACGCCGGCGGAGGTGCGCATGGCGCGGATGCTCGGGGCCGATCTCGTCGGCATGTCGACTGTTCCGGAGGTCATCCTCGCCCGCCGCCATGGCATTCGGGTCGCGGCCATGTCCGTCGTCACCAATCTGGCTTCCGGCGTAGAGGGGGCACGGCCCAGCCACCGCGAGACCAAGGAGGTCGCGACCACCGCGGCCGCCAGCCTGCGCCGCGTCATCCGCGCTTTTCTCGCGCGGCCGGAGGAGATCTGAGGCGTCGGCTATAGGGCCGGCTCGTCAATCCCGCAGCCGCCGGATGCTGGTGATCGGCCCGCCACCTCGGGAGAGGATGCGCTCGGCGGCTTCCGCCAGCGGCTCGACCGCGACGAGCATGTGATAGGCATTGGCGTGAATGAGCCTGGTCTCGTTGAGCATCATGCCGACATGGCCTTTCCAGAAGACGAGATCGCCCCGCCTCAAACGTTCCTGCCGTTCGCCGCCGGGCACGGGCTTGGCGGCGGGCGAGGCCTCCTGGCGATAGGTGTCGCGTGGGAAATTGACGCCGGCGGCGCGCAACGAGAGCTGCACCAGGCCGGAGCAGTCGATGCCGAGGCTCGTCTTGCCGCCCCAGAGATAGGGTACGCCGACGAAGCGCTCGGCGGTCGCCATATAATCGGCGTCGCGCCAGCCGCGCGCCGCGGCGAGATGGCGGGCGATCACATAGCCGCCGCCGGCGAGTTGCGCGAAGGGCTCCGGGCCTTCCTTCACCACCGCCACTTCGGCGGCATAGGGCAGCGCCGCGAGCGGCGGCTGCTTGATGCTGGGACCCGGAAAGACGAAGCTGCGCGGCACCGTGACCACATGGGTCGGGGCGGGCGCCGACGCGCTGACCGCCTCGGTCGGCAGATAGCCGACATAGCCGTCGCGCAGGAGCTGGCCCCAGACCCAGCCTTCGTTCTCGTCGAGCACGGCAACCGGTTCGCCGGCGAGCGCTTCCGTATCGAGTGGGGCATCCGGCACCGGTTCGCGCCGCACGACCGCACTCGGCGCCACGATCCGGCAGAGCTGCGGCGTCACGTAGCGCTGTGCCTCGACGATGCCGCGCAGATGCACCGACGCAAGATCCGGCCGGGCGGGCGTCAGGCGGGGATCATGCGCTGTCATTCCGGAAGGCTCCTAACGGGGCAGATCTTCTAACGGGGTCTTCTTCTAACGGGGCAGGTCTTCTAGCGGGGCAAGTCTTTGGCCCGCGCCACGACAATATCACCGAGCCGCTCGACCGCCAGCGCCCCTTTCACCGTGCGCTGCACGAGCACATTGCGCCGGTCCGCGTCGTCGCGGCGGCGGGCCACCAGCTCGAGCTTACCCATGCTGTCGAGCGCGCGCGTAATTACGGGCTTCGTCACGCCGAGCTTGGCGGCGAGCCCGCGCACGGTATGGGGCGGCGTGTCCAGATAGACGGTCAGCAGAATAGCCATCTGCCGGAGCGACAGGTCGAACTCCTCGTCGCGCACGAGACCGAGCGTGACGTAATGCCAGAGCAGGAGCGCCTGCAGTGGTCTGAGTTCGACGGGCATCGGCCGGCATCTGGTTCGTTACGGACCCGTATTCTTATCGGGCCGGCCGTCCGCACCACAAGCTGCACTTGCCGTTGGAGTTAAGGACATCCTTACCGCGAGCCCGTGCCGAAGCGCTCCTTGAGATAGGCGTAGACGAGCCGCGCGCCCTGCACCTCGCCACCCTCGGGGCGTCCGGGCTTCACCGAGGGCGTCCAGGCGAAGATGTCGAAATGCACATGCGTCGCCTTTTCCACGAAACGGCGCAGGAAGAGTGCCGCCGTGACCGAGCCGGCGAAGCCGCCGCTCGAAATGTGATTGATGTCGGCGATCTTGGAGGAGAGGAGGCTGTCGTAAGGCCGCCACAAGGGCATGCGCCAGACCGGATCATTGACGGCCAGACATAGCGCCGCGAGCCGCTCCGCGACGGCGTCGTCGTCCGTATAGAAAGGCGGCAGGTCCGGGCCGAGCGCGACGCGCGCGGCGCCCGTCAGCGTCGCATAGTCGATGATGAGCGCCGGTTCCTCCTCGTCGGCGAGCGCCAGCGCATCGGCGAGGATCAACCGTCCTTCGGCATCGGTGTTGCCGATCTCGACGGAGAGCCCCTTGCGGCTCCTCAGGACGTCGCCCGGACGGAAGGCGGCGCCGGAAATCGCGTTCTCGACCGCCGGGATGAGCACGCGCAGGCGGACCTTCAGGCCGGCGTCTATGACCATATGGGCGAGCGCCAGCGCCGCCGCCGCCCCGCCCATATCCTTCTTCATGAGCGCCATGGCGCTCGCCGGCTTGATGTCGAGACCACCCGTGTCGAAGGCTACCCCCTTGCCGACGATCGTGACCTTCGGATCGGCAGGGTCGCCCCAGGTGAGATCGATCAGGCGGGGCGGAACAGCGGAGGCGCGCCCGACCGCATGCACCATCGGGAAGTTCTGCGCGAGGAGATCGTCACCGACGATGACATTGATCGCTGCGCCGTGACGCGCGGCGAGCGCCCGCGCTGCCGCCTCGATGCCGTCCGGCCCGAGGTCGTTGGCCGGCGTATTGACGAGATCGCGCCCAAGCGCGACCGCTTCGGCGATCCGCGTGAGTTCCCGGCCATCGACACCCTCCGGCAGCACGAGGCGGACGTCCGATGTCTTAGGGTTGGCGCGATAGCGCTCGAACCGATAGCTGCCGATGAGGAAAGCGAGCACTGCGGAAGGCGCCGCCTCGGACGGCAGTCCCTCGAGCCGGTAGGTTCCGGGCGGAAGGAGGCCGGGCAGCTTTCCGGGCATGAATGGGTCATGTCCGGCCGCCCGCGGGTCCCAGCCGAAGAGCACAGCGGCGATGCCGCCCTCGACGTCCGGCAAGACGAGGTGGCGGCCGTCTTTCGGTTCGAAACCTTGCGCCGCCACAAAGGCGCGCGCCGGCGGCGGCAGCGCGGCGATTGCGCTTGCAAAGGTTTCCGCGGAGACGATCAGGACGGGCGTGACATGAGCTGTGGAGGCATCGGCGATGGCAGGATGCAAGGGCGGGTCCTCAGCTGGCTAACGGCGCGATGGTCCTTGTTTCGTATCACGCACAGGAGAATGGAGCGAGGGGCCGGCGAGCGGCTTAACGGATTGTTAGGGTTAACCGACTATCAATACTAAGCCCCGCTCTCGCCGGGGGTGCACCCACTGTGAAGACAACGCATGGCCCTCTTGCCTCCACTCGGTGTCGGCTCGCGATCGAAGGTTTTGCGGATCGCCGCTTGCCTGGCGGTCACGATGCTCGGGGGCTGCATGTCGAGCCTCAAGAGCGATATCACCGCGTCGATCTTTCCGGCGAAGCGGCAGGCGACGCGTGTCGAGCCGACCCAGGCGGACTGGCGCGAGCTCGCCGAGAAGGCGGGCAGACGCTACGAGGCCGATCCCGGTGACAAGATCGCCGCCTTGGCCTATGGCCGGGCGCTCAGGGAAATCGGCCAGCACGAGCAGGCAGCCGCCGTGCTGCGCCAGGCCGTCATTCGCGCGCCTGGCGACAAGACCCTGCTCGCCGCCTATGGCAAGGCCCTCATTGACGTCGGCAATTTCAAGCAGGCGGGTGAGGTTCTTGCGCGCGCCCACACGCCCGACAATCCGGATTGGAGCGTGCTCTCCGCCCAGGGCACCGTCGCCGATCAGCTCGGCGATCACGAGGCAGCCCGTCGCTATTACCTGGCGGCGCTCAGGCTGGCGCCCGGTGAGCCGACGCTCCTGTCCAACCTTGGCCTGTCCTACGCTTTGTCGCGCGACCTGCCGCAGGCGGAACGGGCGCTGCGGCAAGCGGCGGCGAGCCCCAAGGCCGACGATCGGGTCCGGCAGAATCTCGCCCTCGTGCTCAGCCTGGAGGGCAAGGCCAAGGAGGCCGCGACCTTTATGCGGAGCGACATGCCGCCGGAGCAGCTCGCCGAGGCGCTTGCCTATTTCAAATCACTCAATGGCCAATCGTCGGCCATGACGTCGCGGCTGGCGCAGCGCTCCACGCCTACGCCCAACCTGGCCGATGGGGACATGAGCGTGACCGGCTCCTCAAGGACCGGCCTTGGGGGGCCCGAGCCGGAGATCGCCGGCAGTACCGTCCAGGTGAAGACCTCCGAGGCGCCGGTCAGGATCATCGCCGGCGATTCTGGCGGCATCCGCCCGTCCGTCGACGACGCGCCACAGATCGCGTTGAGACCCGCCGTCGAATAATGCGGCCGGGCTGAGTGTCGCATCATTTGCGACAGGTTGGAGCGCGGCAGTTGTGCTGTGCTGAGCAGCTCCCGTTGTTTCCCTCATCGTCCCATGCCCGCTTGCGCCGCCTTGAGGGCGTCATAGCGCGGGTCGAGGCGTAGCGCCATGACCTCGGCGGCGATCACGAATATCGCGGCTGCCAGCACGGCGGCGAAGCGCTCCGGGGCGAACATCAGCGGCCCGATCGTGATCGCGCCCATATCAGCGCTTCCCCTGCTGCGCAGAGGCCACCAGCGATTCGGCGGTTATGTCGCCGACCAGCCGCGTCGCGGGAACTTCGCTCGACGCAGCATCGAAGAAGATCATGGTCGGCGGACCGACGACTCCGAGATCGTGCAGCAAGGCGCGGTTCAGGCCGTCGGGCTTGGTGAGGTCGATCTTGATGCGACGGTAATCGCCCAGCGCCGTGAGGACCGTTGGCGCTGCGAGCGCATTCTTGTCGATGACCTTGCAGGTCACGCACCAGTCCGCAGTGAAATAGACGAGCGCGGGCTTGCCGCTCGACGATGCGCTTGCGAGCTGCTCCTTCAGTTCGGCAACCGATGCTGCGCTGTCGAAGCTCAAGGCCTCTGCCGCTTGCGGCGGCCGTCCGCCGCCTGAGAACCCGGCCAGCGGATGCAGCGGATCCGATGAACCGCTCGCCGCGCCGAGCGAGAGCATGCCGCCATAGAGCGTGAGAAGAAGGCCGGCGGTCTTCATCACCCGTTGGCGGTTGCTGGCGTTGCTCGTGAGATGGTCGAAGGCGCCGATGAATACACCGGCGCAGATCAAAACGATGCCCCACGCCGCCAATAGAGCGGTTGGCGGGAGGATGGGGGCGGCAAGCCACGTGGCCGCGCCGAGGAAGACGAGGCCGAATAGATATTTGACATAGACCATCCAAGCGCCGGCACGCGGGAGAACGCGGCTGCCGAGCGTGCCGAAGGCGATCAGCGGAAGCCCCTGGCCGAGGCCGAGCGCAAAGAGTGCGGCGGCGCCGAGGCGCAGGTCGCCGCTCTGGCCGATGTAGAGAAGCGCAGCCGCCAGCGGAGCCGTCACGCAAGGCCCGACGATCAGCGCGGAGGTGAAGCCGAGGGCAGCGGCAGATCCCGCCGATCCGCGCCGGCCGCTTTGGAGTGAAGTGATCCGATTAAGCCAGCGCGCGGGGAGCGCGAGCTCGAAGGCGCCGAACATGGAGGCGGCGAGGGCAACGAAGACGAGTGCCATCGCGCCTGCCGCATAAGTGGATTGGAGTGCGATCTGCAGGTTCTGGCCAGACCACGCGACGGCGATGCCGAGGAGGCTGTAAGCGGCGGCCATGGCGACGACATAGATGGCGGAGAGGGCAAAGCCTCGGCCCGCCGTCAGTTGCTCTCCCGACCGCGCCAGCGTCGCCGCGAGGATCGGATACATCGGCAGCACGCAAGGCGTGAAGGCGAGAAGCAGGCCAAAGACGAGAAAGCTTCCCACCACCCAGAGCGGTCCGCCACTGACGAGGAGCGTCGGTATGAGGCCCGTGCTGGTGCCGCCCGCCAATTTGAAGCCGGCAGAGGGGTCTGTATCCGCGCTATCGCTTCCCGCCAGCGGGTCGAAGACAGCATCAGCGATGGAAAGTGATTGCACGTCGACGATCTTTTCGATCGGCGGATAGCAGATGCTGTGGTCCTTGCAGCCTTGATAGCGGACCCTCAGCTCTGATGCGTCGTCGACGGAAGCGCTCGCAGTCGCCTGCTGCGTATAAATCTCGGTCGATCCGAAATTCTGGTCCTCCATCGCCTGTCCGCGCGGAAGGTCGAGCTGCACGGACTTGCCGGTGCCGGTCTCCCTGGCGGCCATGCGATCGCGGTACATGTAATAGCCGTCCGCGATCGCCCAGTTGAACTGCAGCCGCCCTGCCGCATCGCGGGTGACGGCCATCTGGAAGGCCTCATCCACGGGCAGGATGTCCGTTTGCGCCACCGCCCGCCCTGCCGCCATGCCGAGGACGACGGTAACGGCTATCATCAGAATTCGCATGTGCTGCTCTGTGTGGCGCGCCGGCGTCGGCGCCTGTGCGAGAGGGGCGTTATGATTTGCGCGGCCGGGCCTTCGGCTTTTCAGGACGCCCAGCGCCGGCTTTGGATTGCGAGAAGGGCCGAAGCCTCGCCACGAGGTTCTCGACGTCGAACCATCCAAGCGAGCGCGTCCCCGAGAGCTCCCGGCCGGTTTTCGTCTCGATGATGAACATGGTCGGCGGGCCCTTCGCGCCCAGGAGCTCCAGTAGGACGCGACTGTCGTCGTCCATCGGGGTAACGTCCACCTTGATGAGCGCCAGATTCGTCAGATGCTCGACGATGCGCGGGTCCGGCAGAATCTCCTCGTCGATGATGCGGCAAAAGCCGCACCAGTCGGCGGCGATGTCGACGAGGGCGTTGCTGTTGTGCCGGCCGGCTATGGCGACGGCCTGGACATACTGCGCGGCGGTACGGATCGGCCCGATTTTCGTGGAGATCGCCTGTGCAGGGCGAGCGAAGCCCGCGAGGCCGGCGATACCTGCGAATGCGCCGAGACCGCCCAGGACGGTGCGGCGGGAGCACGAAGCCGCAGGCAGCTGTCCAGGCTTGCGCGGTTCTTCCATCATCGGAACGACTCGATCTGTTGTGTCGGGATCACCTTCGCGCGGCAGCTTAAGGCAGGCTTAAGCTCACCAACACCGCTGCAAACCGGATGGAGGCTCACGACCGACTGGCGGGGTCACGCCTTCGTGCTCGCGACGGCCGACAGGAGCTGCGGGGACATGGCGGGGTCGGGGATGACCACAATCGGGCTTCCGTCGCGAACGTTGTCGTAGAGATGGATGACGTCCTGGTTGAGCAGCCGGATACAGCCGGAAGAGACGGCTTTGCCGATCGACGCCGGTTCCGTCGTTCCATGAAGACGGTAGAGGGTGTCACGCCCGTTCTCATGGATATAAAGCGCGCGTGCGCCGAGGGGGTTGCGAAGGCCCGGCGGCATTCCGCCATTCGCGACGCTGTAGGGCGCGAGTTCCGGCTGGCGTTGGATCATGCTGTCCGGAGGCGTCCAGCGCGGCCATTTGCGGCGATAGGCGACTATCGCACGCCCGGACCACTCGAAGCCTTCGCGGCCGACGCCGATGCCGTACCGCGTCGCGCGGCCGCCCGGCTTGACGTGGTAGAGATATTTTGCCGGCGTATCGACGATGAGCGTGCCCGGCTTCTCGCCGCTGTCATAAGCGACGTCCTGGCGCCAGAACTCTTCTGGAACGACCCTGGTGTCGACTGCCGGAATATGGAAGCCGCCGTCGTCCAGGGCCTGATACATCGCCGGTACCACGGGTTCGGGAATGATTTCAGCCTCGGCGACCGGCGGCGGCGATGGCCAGGTCGAAACGCAGCCCGAAAGCACCATCGCGCCCATCCCGCCGAGCACCACTCTGCGGCTCATCTGAAAACCGGGGCGGCGTGCTAAAGCCGTTGGATCGGATTTCTCCGAAGCCGCCATGGATGGCAGCGAGATACTCGATATGAGAACAGGCGACATCGTATTGCCCCTTTATCGCGGAAGCGATCGAGGGACAGGGGCGACCTTAAGCCAGCCTTAAGGCGTGGGCGGAGGATGGGCGGAGGCTGGAGACGGAGTGAGCCATGCGCGTGCTGGTCGTCGAAGACGACGAGATCTTGAAGGACGGGCTGCAGGTCGGGCTCGCGTTGAACGGCTTCATCGCCGACGCGGTCACGACCTGCGTCGATGCGGATGCGGCACTGGCGGCCAATCCCTATGACGTCGTCGTCCTCGATCTCATGCTTCCGGACGGCTCCGGTTTGACGGTCCTGAAGGCGCTCCGCCAACGGCGGAACCATGTTCCCGTGCTTCTGCTCACCGCGCGTGACAGCGTCGCCGACCGGATCAATGGGCTCGACCTCGGTGCGGACGATTATTTGGGAAAGCCCTTCGATCTCGATGAGGTGGCGGCGAGGTTGCGGGCGCTCGTCCGGCGCGCTGCCGGACGCTCCGCCTCTGTCCTGGAATGGGCGGACATCACCCTCGATCCCGCACGCCTGCATGTGGAGAAAGGGGGGCTGGAGGTCCGGCTGTCGCGGCGGGAATTCTCCGTCCTGCGCGCGCTGATGGATCGGCCCGGCACGGTGCTGTCGAAATCTCAGATCGAGGAAAAGCTCTACGGCTGGCAGGAAGAGATCGAGAGCAATGTCATCGAGGTTCATGTCCACAACCTCCGCAACAAGCTCGGCCAAGGCGTGATCGAGACGGTGCGCGGCGTCGGATATCGCATGGGCCTGTCCAGATGATCCGCTCGATGCGCGCACGCCTCTTCCTGATCCTCGTGGTCACCACCGGCGTCGTTTGGCTCTCGGCCGTCGTGTGGATCTACGGCAGCACGAAATCCGAAGTGGAGCGCGTGCTCGATGCCCGGCTGATGGAAGCCGCGAATATGGTCAGCTCTCTAATGACTGAGCGCGGCGTCGGTCTCGCCGACCGAGCTGAGACGAGCATGAGCAAAGTGATGCAGCCGGCGTCATACGAACGCCAGCTGGCCTGCCAGATCTGGTCCTTCGAGGGCAATCTGCTGAGCAAGACCGAGGGGACGCCCAGTGATGAGCTGACCGCACAACGGACGGGCTTTTCCGACACGGTCGTGAATGGCGAGACGTGGCGGGTCTATGCCGTCGAGAACAAAGACAGCGGCATCCGGGTTCTCGTCGGCGACACGCGTCGCATCCGCGCCAATCTCGTCGGCGACCTCATCAAGGGGCTGCTGCTCCCCCTGTTGCTGATCATGCCGATCCTGGCGGGGCTTATCTGGCTGTCCGTAAAAGGCGGGCTCGCCCCATTGAACCGTCTTGCCACCGCACTCGGCACCCGGTCTGCGGCAGATCTCAGCGCTTTGACCGACGATAAGTCGACGTCGGAAATGACCCCCGTCTTCAACGCGTTGAACGGGCTCTTCAAGCGGGTCGCAGACGCCCGCGAGCGCGAACGCAATTTCACGACCTTCGCGGCGCATGAATTGCGCACGCCCCTGGCCGGTCTCAAGACGCAGGCTCAGGTGGCGCTCGCGAGCAACGACCCGCAGATCAGGGAAAGGGCGCTCGAACAGATTGCGGTCGGCGTCAACCGCACGGGACGCCTGGTGCGCCAGCTCCTTGATCTCGCATCCGTCGACGCGGAAGAGAGGGAGACGTCCCAAGGCAAGGTCAACCCCGGCGACGCGCTCGCCATGCTGCGAGGCGAGTTCCTCGCCCATAGCGGACAGAACACGCAGGTTCTCATCACTGAGGCGCTCAGGGGCGTCGCTCTGGGGATCAATCCCGATCTGTTCTCGATCGCCGCGCGAAATCTGCTCGAAAATGCCCTGCTCCACAGTCCGCCTGGCGGGATCGTTCGATGCGACCTCGATATCGATGCCGAATGGGTGACCGTCGTCATCGACGACTGCGGGCCGGGCATTCCCGAGACCGAGCTTGCGCATGTCACGGAGCCGTTCTTTCGCGGCCGCAACAAGAGCGCCGTGGGAAGCGGCCTCGGCTTGAGCATCGCGCAGCTGGCGCTGGCACATGCCGGCGCAAGACTCGTGCTGCGCAACCGGGGTGAAGGCGGGCTCTCGGCCCGCATCGTTCTTCCAAGAGAGACGATGGCTCTTGCCGTCGATCCCGGCGCCACGCGCCACACCCGCTCCCCCGCGTGACGATCGCGCCGCCGGTTCGACGATGCAAGTCCGGTCAGATCCTCGCGGAGCGGTCGTCGGTCACGCGCGCCGGTGACCATCGAGCCCGCTTCAACAGGCCGTCGACCGAAAGAGGGCCGGCGCCTCCGAAACACAGGGCCGCGAGGCCGGCGAGATAAAGGAGGTCGGTTTCATAGCCCGGCTGCCCGAAGTGAGCGCCCGCTGCGTCGTAGGATTGCAGCTTGATCGAGCTGAAGCCGTTCGGAAGGTGGACGGTGAAAATCGCCACGAGCAACACGAAGACCATCGGGATCGTCGCGAGTGGCACGAGCGCTCCTATAACGATCAAGGCGCCGCCAACGACCTCGACGATAATGGTTGCCCAGCCGGCCAGAAAGGCCAGCGGCATGCCCATCGCGTGCAGCACGCCGATGAAATCTTCCGGTCCTCGTGCCAGCTTCGCATAACCATGTTGCATGAAGCCGAGGCCGACGATGAGGCGGAGCGGGATCGGGTACCAAGCGGGTGGAACGGGTAGCGGCGAGATGGCGAGGTCGCGAAGGCGGAGATGTTGGTTCATCTGGTAGTCTCCCTATTGATGCGAGTAGTAGTTCGCGAGGGAGGCGGCGATGGTTACAGTCCAAGAAGCAAATCCGATAATATAATTTCCGGTAGCAAGGCAGAAATATCCGTATAGTGCGATCACACTTGCCAATCGGCCTCACATCATACAGGGAAAGCCCGCCCGGCATGAGGCGATAGTCTTGTCTATGGCTAAAAGCATCAGGACCCGTTGGTGCGGCCGTCCAGGAACTTGCGTAGGAAGCGCTGGGTGCGCTCCTCGTGCGGCGCGGTGAAGAGCCGCTTTGCCTCGTCTTGTTCCACGATGACGCCATCGTCCATGAAGATCGCCCGGTCGGCGACGTCACGGGCGAACTGCATTTCATGGGTGACGATGACCATGGTCCGCCGCTCCTCGGCGAGGCTCCTGATGGTGGCGAGCACCTCACCGACCAGTTCCGGGTCGAGCGCCGAGGTCGGCTCGTCGAAGAGGATCACATCCGGCTGCATGGCGAGCGCCCGGGCGATGGCGACGCGTTGTTGCTGTCCGCCGGAGAGCCGGGCGGGGTAGGCGTCCGCCTTCTCGGCGAGGCCGACCTTGGCGAGCAGCGCGCGGCCGCGCTCTTCCGCTTCCCGCCGCGGCTCGCCCTTCACGATCACCGGGCCCTCGATGACGTTTTCGAGCGCCGTGCGGTGCGGAAAGAGGTTGAAGTTCTGGAAGACGAAACCGACGTGCTGGCGCAGGGTCCGCACGCGCGTCTTCTGCTCCTTGAGCGGAAGGTTGCCGTCGATCGCGATGTCGCCCACGCGGATGAGGCCGCTCGTCGGCGTCTCCAGGCAGTTGAGGCAGCGCAAGAGCGTCGTCTTGCCGGAGCCGCTCGGACCGACGATCGCGACGATCTCGCCGGTCGGGACAGAGAGGTCGATGCCGCGCAGCACCTCGGTGTCGCGGAAGCGCTTGGTGAGGCCCGATACCTCGATCATCGGCCTGTCGCTTCGAGCCTCCACCTCAGCGCTCCCGGCTGTGCAGCGTCACGCGCTTTTCGAGATAGGTCTGGCCGGAGGCGAGCAGGCTCGACAGCACCCAGTAGAGGAAGGCCGCCGCCAGATACATCGTGAACACCTCGAAGGTGCGCGCCGTGATGAGCTGGGCCTGGCGGAAGAGCTCCGGCACCTGGATGGTGGCGGCGAGAGAGGTGTCCTTGATCAGGCTGATGAAGCTGTTGCCGAGCGGCGGCAGCGCGGTGCGCGCCGCCTGCGGCAGGACCACGCGGCGCATGGCCTGCAGGGGCGTCATGCCGATGGAGAAGGCCGCTTCCCACTGGCCGCGCTCGATGGCGCCGATGGCGCCCCGCAGGATCTCCGACGAATAGCCGGCGACATTGAGCGAGAAGCCGATGAGCGCCGAGGTGATGGGGTCGAAACGGATCCCGAACTGCGGCAGCCCATAATAGATCAGGAAGAGCTGCACCAGGAGCGGTGTGCCGCGGATGAAGGACACATAGACACGGGCGATGAAATCGAGAACCCGGCTCGGCGAGAGCCGCATCATCGCCAGTGCAAAGCCGAGCGCCAGCCCGAAGATCATGCCGCCGAGGCTAAGCTCCACGGTATAGAGGGCGCCCCTGAGCAGCAGGGGCGCCGAATCGAGAACGAGTTGCAGGCTTGAGTCCATCCAGGCGGTTATTTCGTCACGTCCGTGCCGAACCACTGCTGCGAGAGCTTCGGCAGCGTGCCGTCCTGCCGCAACTTATCGATGGCTCCGTTGACGGCGGCGAGCAGCTTGGGATTGCCCTTGCGCATGGGGATGCCCGCCTCCTGCTTGGCGAAGGGCTCGCCGGTGCCGACGATGCGCCCGTTCGACTCCTTGACGAGATCGGCGGCGACCAGCCGGTCGTTCAGCACGGCGTCGATGCGGCCGTTGTAGAGGTCCTGGATTTTGGTCGCATCGTCGTCGTAGGTGCGGATGTCCGCCTTCGGCTGGTTCTCCTTCAGCCACTGCTCGTAATTGGTGCCGAGCCCGACGCCGACCGCCTTGCCGGCGAGGTCGTCCGGCTTGCTGATCTTCGTCTCGTCACCCTTGCGCACGATGATCTGGATGCCCGAGACGGTATAGGGGGCGGAGAAGTCGTATTTCTTCTTGCGCTCGTCGGTGATGGTCACCTGGTTGATGACCACGTCGATGCGGCCGGATTCGAGCGCGGCCAGGATGCCGTCCCATTTGGTGGGCTGGAAATCGGCCTTGACCCCGAGTTCCTTGGCGAGCGCATTGGCGAAGTCGACCTCGAAGCCGACGAGCTTGCCGCTCTCGTCCTGGTAACCGAAGGGCCGGTAGGTGCCTTCAAGCCCGACGAGGAGCGTGCCGCGGCTTTTGATGGTGTCGAGGAGGTCCTCCGCGGCACCGGCGGGCCCGGCGGTTGCGGCACCGAGGGTCAGCGCGAGCCCTCCGAGGAGAGCGAGACGGCGAAGACGGTCGAAATCCATGGAAGCCTCCTGCCCGGGGCGCCGGGAATTTTTGATTGCAACAAGCCTTAACCGGATTTCGCCGACCCGGTAAAGTGCGTCTCTTGGTGCAAGGGGCCGCCGTGGGCCTAGCCGGGAAGCCGCGCCTGGGCCGGTCGCCCGCTAATGGGGACGCGGGGTGGGCAAAGCTCAGCGCGTCGTTACTGCCTGCGCAGCGGGTGGATCGCAGCGGCTGCCTCGATCTCCAGCAACAGGCGCTCGGGGGCAAAGGGCTTGGGCAGGAAGCGCACGCCTGCCGGAAGGTCTCCCTTGGCGGGGGCTTGCCGACCGGAAACCACGACAACGATCATAGATGGGCTCTTCTCGCGCACGGCTCGGGTGAGCGCAAAGCCGTCCATCCCCGGCATCTCGACGTCCGTCACGAGGAGCTTGGCATCGGGATGAGCGGAAAGGGCGTTCAATGCCTCCTCCGCGCAGGAGACGGCAAGCACCTCGTGACCGGCGTCCTCGAGGGTCGCCGTGATCACGAGACTCACAAGGGGCTCGTCCTCCGCCACGATAGCCAAATGCGAATGGTCGCTTGCGCTGCACATGCAAGGCTAACTGCGACGATCAGCCCTGGTTCCTGGAGGCATAGTAGTTTTCTGCTTTCAGGCTCTCGGCTCGGTCATGTGCGAGCGAACTGCTCGCAATAGGACCTTTGTAGCCCTGCGCTCAAGAGATTAGTTCAGGGAACTTATTGTCAAGCAGACGATTAACAATGACTGGGCGGAGAACTTCTATTTATGAAGATAGAGTTAAATTCTGAATAAATGGGGCCCTATCCGGGAAAAGTGCCTGAGCACTGAGACGACGCCAAAATGTCAGTCGATACAACAGTTGGAGATATAATATGAGGCATGTTCTCGCCGCCGCCATTCTTGGGATTACCGCGAGTGCAGCCATGGCGCAAACGCCTCCGGCCGCCAATCCGGATCCAAGCACACCCGCTGTGAGCACGCCCGGTGCCAATAGTTCGGGAGCGCCGGCCGCTGGCGCCAATAGCTTCACGGAAGCTCAGGCGAAGTCGCGGATCGAGGCTGCCGGTTACAGCCAAGTCTCTGCCCTTGCCAAGGACAAGGATGGCATCTGGCGGGGCAAGGCCTCGAAGGCCGGAGCATCGCACGAAGTCAGCCTCGACTATCAGGGCAACGTCGTCCCCAAATAATACGCCGCGCCTCATCTTACTGCAGATCCTCAAAGGAGTGATCCAATGACAAAGACCGTATCCGCTCTCTATGACAGCTATGCCGATGCCTCCGCGGCCGTGACGACACTCGAACAGGCAGGTGTTGATTCGTCGGACATCAGCATTGTGGCCAATAACTCGGACAACTGGCATGCGGATGACCGCACGTCCGATGCTGCTGAAGGCGCTGGCACGGGGGCCGGGATCGGCGCGGCCATCGGCGGCGTCGGGGGGCTCCTCACAGGTCTTGGTCTTATGGCCATTCCGGGTGTCGGTCCCGTCGTTGCAGCCGGATGGCTTGCCGCTACTGCGGCGGGAGCCGCTGCTGGCGCAGCGGTTGGCGGCGCCACCGGCGGCCTCGTCGGGGCGCTGACGAATTCGGGCGTGCCCGAAGATCATGCGCATGTCTATGCTGAAGGCGTGCGTCGCGGCGGCACGCTCGTGACGGCGAAGGTCGACGAGGCGCGGGCAGGCCAGGCCGAGGCGGTCCTCCAACAAAGTAAATCCGTGGACGTCGGCAGCCGGGAACGCGCCTACCGGGAAAACGGCTGGTCGTCTTTCGATGAGAAGGCGCCTCCCTATGATCCGGACGAGGTTGCGCGCGAGCGGACCCGATACACCGCTCTGTGAGCTGACCTGTCTTCTTAGCCGAGCGAACTGTCGCATGGAGCCCGTCTTCTCCCGGAGAAGGCGGGCACATTCCGGTGACCGCGGCGTCGGTTCCGCTGCCGCGCAACTTCAGCAGAAGAAGCCCCGTGCCTTCACGATACCTCTAGCTTTGCTGCAACGTTCCGGCGCCTGCGCCGTTGAGCCTGAGCGCGACGTCTCACGCCATTGGAGGACCTATGCTGCACACAAAGGCCGCCGCTCTGATCGCTGGGCTCCTGCTTGTCGCCTTCGCGGCGGCGCCGGCCGAAGCGCAAGAGCCACCCGAGTCCGCTATTTGCCGTAAGGCTGCGATCGCCACATTGAAGGCCGAAACCGACCACTCGCCCCTGAAGGACGTGAAGCTCGACCTCGATAGCCTGACGGTGGCCAAGTCGAAGGGGGATATCGAAGGCATCAAGGTGACGACGGTCCTGATCGGCCAGGCGACCATTCAGCGCGAGAGCTCAGACGAGCCGCATACCTTCCTCTGCCTGCTCGGCGAGAACGACAAGGTCTTGCTCACCTTCTTCACCAAGCGCTGATCCATGTTCCTACGGCGTCACTGACCATTATCGCCGGTCGGCGTCGTGTTAAGCCTTTTCCTTGTCGTCCTTTGCGAGGCGGAGCGCTTTCAGCTTCGCGGTCTTGTCGCGAACGACCTTGCTTTCAGCTTCCTGCCGCGACAGTTCGCGACCGGGAGTGACAATGGCCTTCGATGCTCGTTTGAGCTGTTCGTCGGCGCGCTTGCGCGAGTCGCTTCGATTGTCTGCCATAGGTTTATCCATTTCAGTTGGCCAAGCTCGGCCGATTTCATCAAGGCACTGGAGAGGCGATACGTCCAGCGGGTTTTGTGCACGATCTTAATAGGTCAGATGCGGCGAAAGATAATCGACGCGTTGACGCCGCCAAAACCAAAACCGTTCGACAGGGCATAGGTGATCGGCTTTTCGCGCGCTTGCGGCCCGATTAGGTCGAGATCGCCGGCAGCGGGGTCGTGGTCTTCGAGGTTCAGGGTCGGCGGCAGCATGGAGGTGCGTAGCGCCTGGATGCTGAAGATGGCCTCGACGGCACCGGCCGCTCCTAGAAGATGGCCGATTGCCGATTTGGTGGAGGATATGGAGACGTCGGCATTGGGACCGAAGATCCGGCTGATCGCCATCAGTTCGGCCGCGTCCCCCATCGGCGTCGAAGTGGCGTGCGCGTTGATATAGCCGATCTCCGAGGGATCTATGCCGGCGGCGGTGATCGCAAGCCGCATTGCGCGCTGCACGCCTTCTCCGTCGGCTGGCGCGGCCGCCATGTGGAAGCCGTCTGAACTGGTGCCGTAGCCGACGAGTTCGGCGAGCGGCGTTGCGCCCCGTGCCAAAGCGTGGTCCAGGGCCTCGACCACCACCATGCCCGCGCCTTCGCCCATCACGAAGCCGTCGCGATGGATGTCAAATGGCCGGGAGGCGCGTTCGGGCTGGTCGTTGAAATGAGTCGAGAGCGCATGCGCGGCAGCGAAACTGCCGAGGCTGACACGTTCGATGCAGGATTCCGCGCCACCGCAGACGGCGACATCGGCTTCTCCGCTGGCGATCAGCCGCGCGCCGTCGCCGATGGCCTGGACGCTCGCGGCACAGGCCGTCACCGGCGCGCCGATCGGCCCGCGGAAACCGTGCCGGATCGAGACCTGGCCCGCCGCCAGATTGACCAGGAAGGAGGGCACCGTAAAGGGCGACAGCCGCCGTGCACCCTTGGTCTGCACCGTGATCATCGCCTCGCTCATCGCCGTGAAGCCGCCGATGCCCGATGCGATGATGGTCGCGGTCCGTTCACGCGCGTGCCCGCTCGCCGGGCGCCAGCCCGCCTGGGCGATCGCCTCTTCGGCGGCGGCGAGCGCGAGATGGATGAAGGGATCCATCCGTTTCTGGTCCTTGGGTGAAACCAGAGCCTGAGGATCATAGCCCGCTTCGGGGTCTTCCACCTTGGTCGGTACGCGTCCGCCGATCTTGGCGGCCACGTCGTGCACCATCGCGTCGGGAAGCCGCCTGATGCCGGAGCGGCTGGCGATCAGCCGGCTCCACACCGGTTCGACGCCGCAGCCGAGAGGCGAGACAAGCCCGAGACCGGTAACCACGATGCGGCGTTTGTTCACTCAGAGATCACTTCCGGGACGAGGAGACATCGTCCGCCGTGCGGCGGCGGACATCGAATAGTTGCCGATCAGACAAGGGAAAAACGTGAAACCTCATCCTCTCTGAGCGTTTCCAACGAGGAAAATCCAGCTTGCCTCCCAAAACCCAGCGTCGCGCATTGCTATCCATGGATAGCCATGCCGACAAGGCTTGCAAGGGATTGATTCGGCGTCAAGACTGGCGCTCGCGCATGGTGAACGGGAAAACGGGGGTGAGATGCTGCTGCTGTCCAATCTTTTGAACAAATTCGTCCGGAACGGAGCCATGCATCTGACCGACGCCGACGGGAAGGTGCATGTCTTCGGCGGCAAGGGTACGGGACCGGAGGTCCATGTGCGGCTCCACGACAAGGCGCTCCACACCAAGCTCTTCCTCAATCCCGAGCTGCACGCGGGCGAAGCCTATATGGACGGCACGCTCACCTTCGATCAGGGCTCGTCGGTCTACGACTTCCTCTATCTGTTTTCGATCAACCGCACCGGGCTTGGTGCGCACCAATCACAAAAGCTCATTCGCACCCTGTGGCGCGCCTTGAAACGCCGTCAGCAAGCCAATCCGGCCAAGGTCGCGGCGGCCAATGCCAGGCACCATTACGATCTTTCGACGGATCTCTATCGCCTCTTTCTCGACGAGGGGCTGAACTATTCCTGCGCCTTCTTTGAAAATCCCGAGACAGATACACTCGAAGACGCCCAGCGCAACAAGCTGGAGCGCATTGTTGCCAAGCTGAAGCTCGAATCCGGCATGAGTGTCGCCGAGATCGGATCGGGCTGGGGCTCGCTCGCCATTCAATTGGCAAAGAGTGGCGCGCATGTCACCGCGATCAATGTCTCGCCCGAGCAGCTGCGCATCGCGCGCGAGCGGGCAGCAGAGGCCGGGGTGGTGGATCGCATCGATTTTCGCGAGCTTGACTACCGCGCCCTCGAAGGGCGTTTCGATCGTGTCGTCTCGGTCGGCATGATGGAACATGTCGGCATCGGTCATTTCGACGATTATTTCCGCAAGATCAGCTCGCTTCTCACCGACAACGGCTACGCCTTCGTCCATTGCATCGGACGCATGACACCGCCCGGCACCACCGGGCCCTTCATCCGCAAATACATCTTCCCGGGCGGCTACGTGCCGGCCCTGTCGGAGGTCTTCGCCGCCACGGAGCGGGTTGGGATGTGGGTCGCGGACATGGAGGTATTGCGGCTGCACTACTATTACACGATCAAGCATTGGCGCGAGCGCTTCGAGGCCCATCGCGCCGAGGCGGCCGCGCTTTATGACGAGCGCTTCTGCCGGATGTGGGAGTTCTACCTCTGTGCGGTCGAGCTCGGCTTCCTCAACGGCTCCAACATGGTCTTTCAGCTCCTTCTGTCGCCGCAACGCGACGCGGTGCCCATCGTGCGCGACTTCATTTTCGAGGCGCGGCAGAAAAAGAAGGCTTCGCCGAAGCGGCGGAGCTCCGCGTCGGGAACGAATGCAGTGGATGGAGGCAGCGAACTCCCTCCCGGTGAGGTTCAGGACCAATTGCAAACGGTGAGCGGTCGAGCGAGGTCGTGAGGCGGTCGTCGCCTGCAAGCGCGCCAGGAAGGCCCCTCAGCGGTCCTGGGCGCCAGCACCCCTGGGCGCCAGCATCTTGGCGATCGCTGAAGCCAACTGCCCTTGCTGGTAAGGCTTGCTGATCCGCGGAATGTCCTGGCCAGCGCCAGGCGGCAGATCCGCATAGCCGGTAACGAGCAGGATCGGGAGGTCCGGCAAGGCTTGTCGAACAGCCTCGGCGAGCTGAGCCCCATTCATCTTCGGCATCGAGTAATCCGTGATGAGGAGGTCGACAGACCGGCCGTTCCCTAGAATCTCGAGCGCCTTGCTGCCGGAATTTGCCTCGATGGCCTCATGGCCGAGATCCTCGAGCATGTCGGCCGTGCTCATCGCGATCAGGGCGTCGTCGTCGACGACCAGAACCGTGAGTTTCCTGGCCGTGTGGGCTATCGCGGCGGAGGCCTCCGCCTTCTCGTCTTGTGGAGCGGCGTCCGTGACCGGCAACCAGAGCTCCGCCCTCGTGCCATCGCCCACCTCACTCTTCAGCCGAAGCGCGCCATTGAGCTGCATCGCCAAACCATGAACCATTGAGAGTCCGAGGCCCGTTCCCTTGCCGAGCTCCTTCGTCGAGAAAAACGGCTCCGTCGCCTTGGCGAGCGTCCAGGCGTTCATGCCACAACCGGTGTCGCTCACGACCACGCGCACATAAGGGCCGGTGGCGAGCTCGCTTCCGGGGCCGACTTCTTGCTGGCTGCCTTCGATCGTCAGCACGCCGCCCGTCGGCATGGCGTCCCGCGCGTTGACGATGAGATTGAGAAGGGCGAGCTCGATCTGGTTCGCATCGACGAGCACTGCCGGCAACTGCTCGGGAAGATCGAGGACGAGCTCGATTTGGCTTCCCACCGAACGTTCGATCAGGTCGGTCATGCCCCGCAGCAGTTCGACGAGGTTCCTCGGTTCGACCTGCAGATCCTGCCGGCGCGCAAAGGCCAAAAGCCGCTGTGTCAGCGCCGCCCCGCGCTTGGCGCCCTGCATGGCGCCGTCGATCAGCCGCGACGCTTTCGCGTCATGCGCGAGATGCTTGCGCAAGAGGTCTAGGTTGCCGACGACGGCCATCAGCAGATTGTTGAAGTCATGGGCCACGCCACCCGTGAGCTGGCCGATCATCTCCATCTTCTGCGCCTGCCGCAGGAGGTCTTCGGCGCGTTCCCTCTGCTCGATTTCTGCCAATACGGCGGCATGAGCCTGCTTCAGCTCGATGGTGCGTTCGGCGACGCGCTCCTCCAGCACCCCATTCAAGCGCCTGAGCGCTTCCTCGCTCACCTTCCGGTCGGTGATATCGGAGGCAACCCCCACCAGCCGGGATGTGCCCGCCGCCCGGTCCTTCACCAGGCGAGCCCTGATGTCGACCCAGTGGCTGGTGCCGTCCGGCCAGACATCGCGAGATACGAAGGCAAGATTGCCTCCATCTTCGATCGCGGACCATAGGGCGTCGGGGAATGATCTCTGGCTATCGGACTGGATGCTTCGGACCAGGTCATCGTAGTTCAGCGGCTCATCCTCGGCGCGGCCGAAGATCCCCTTGAACATGGCGGAAGCTCTCAGCTCCCCTGTCGCCAGATCCAGTTCCCAGGAGCCGAGCCGACCGGCTGCCAGGGCGGTTCTGAGCCGCTCTTCGCCCTCATGAAGCTCTTCCATCCGGGCGCGCGATTCATATTGGCGCTGGCGGCCCTTTTGGGCGGTTCTTGCAACGCTGATGAAAGTCGAGGGATGAAATGGCCGCTCCAGGAAGGTCACATTGCCGAGCAGCTCCGACAGGCGCGCTGCCGTCGGATTCCGCTCTGGACCACCGCCCCGTTGGGTAAAAATGATGAAGGGCAGGTCCGACCACGTTGGTTGGGAGCCGACCCAGCCCGCAAGCTGCCGCAGATCCGCCGACCGCGTGGCCTCCTCCGCAACGACAGCGAAGGATACGTTCTCGTTAAGCGCTTCATGAAAAACGGCGAGATCGGCGCAGACCACTGAATCGATCTTCGCTTCCGCCAGCAACGCGCCGACGATTGCCGCGTCACGACCGTGCGGCGTGAAGATAAGCGCCTTCGATGTAGTCAACTTATGAATTGCCGTCTCTCTCTGTGTCGTTCTTCAGCAAAGGGCTGGCACTTCCCACGAAGGTGGGCACGCCGCGCAGAACGCCTTGAAATTCTGTGAGCGGTTCGCCCATGATAAGGCCGCTTTTGCCGATGCTGAATTCCCGAATGCTGTCCTCGTGACGTCCACTGCGCTTCTTCATGATCGAAACGGCGCGTCGCACCTTCCCCAGCGCCTCGAAATAGCGCAGCAAGATGACCGTATCGGCGAGATAAGTAACGTCGACCGGCGTCTTCATGTCGCCGACCAGTCCGTGCTGCGCGACCGTCAGGAAAGTGTTGGCTCCCTGCCTGTTGAGATACTGCAGGAGCTCGTGAATGTGGAGAATGAGAGAGTTCTCAGTCGGCATGGCGGCCTGATAGCCATTCAGACTGTCGATGACGACCGTCTTCGCCTGTGCCTTGTCGGTCCGCTCGCACACCCGCGACGCGAACTCCCCAGGCGATAGTTCGGCCGCATCGAGCTGTTCGATCTGGAGCGAACCGGACTCCCGCATGGCCTCGAGATCAAAGCCCATTGCCCGCGTCCGGTCGAACAGTAGCCCGAGTTCTTCGTCGAACAGAAACATCGCGGCCTTCTCGCCGCGGTGCACGGCCGCCGCGACGAATTGCAGGGCGAAGGTGCTTTTGCCCGTGCCTGACGGCCCGAGGACGAGAGTGCTCGAGCCTTGCTCGATGCCTCCCCCCAGGAGAGCGTCCAACCCCGGGATCTCGCTGGTCATCTGGTTGCGCGGAAAGGTCCTGCGGTGTTCGAGCGCCACGAGGCGCGGAAACACCGTCACGCCACCCATCTTGATGCTGAAATCATGGTAGCCGCCGCGAAACGCCTGCCCGCGATATTTTGAAACACGAAGCCGCCTACGCTCCGCACCGTAGTCGGGCGCGAGCTCTTCGAGTTGAACGACCCCGTGCACGACGCTGTGCGCCGTTTTATCCGATGTCTCCGAGGTCCGGTCGTCGAGAAGCAACACGGTCGCGCGGTGGCGTGCAAAATAATGCTTGAGGGCGAGGATTTGGCGTCTGTAACGAAGTGAACTCTGAGCCAGAAGCCGAATTTCCGACAGGCTGTCCAGAACCACCCGGCTCGGCCTCACGCGCTCGAAGATGTCGAAGATCGATCTGGTCGCTTCGCCGAGTTCGAGATCTGAGGAATAAAGGAGGCTCTGCTGCTGGTCGGAATTGAGCACGCTCTCCGGCGGCACCAGCTCGAAAACGTCGATATTGTCCTCGAGCGTCCAGCCGTGGGACGCAGCACCCGCGCGCAACTCGCCCTCGGTCTCGGACAAGGTGATGTAAAGGCCCCGTTCTCCAGCTTGGGTGCCTTCGATGAGGAAACGAAGCGCGATCGTCGTTTTTCCCGTTCCGGGATTTCCTTCGAGGAGAAACACATTTCCCCTCGAAAAGCCGCCGGCCAGAATATCGTCGAGCCCAGGAACGCCTGTGCGGGCCTTATCAGGACTAGCTGCTATCTTTTCCATCCTCTCCCCCGATCTGTTTGATGACGTCATCTGGAAGAGCGCGCGATGGTATTCGCGCCAGCACGTCCTCACAGTCAGTTTGGATGCGAGACAACTCGTAGTCGTATTGGCGATCGAGCCAGAACCGTGAGGCTACTCCGCAAAAACGTTCAAGGCGAACCGCCATCTCAGGCGTAATGGCGGCTTCACCGGCCAGGATCCGGTGAAGGGTCTGACGCGTAATGCTGAGGTCGCGCGCAGCTTGGCTGACTGACAGTCGCAACGCCGGCAAGATATACCGGCGCAACAAAACGCCCGGGTGCTCCATCTTCCGGTGGCTCGGTTGGTCGTCAGCCCTCGCCTTCATGACGCCTGTAACGTCAAACGCGACAGCTGGGTTCCCTACCCATTTACCGAATCCGGAAGATTTCATCTCTTGCCGATGGGCCAAGCCTATGGCTGCATCGGCTTTCCGCTGTTTCGGAAGCGCTGACTACAATCCTCTTTCATTGCCATTTGAACACCTGGATCAGTGCCGGCGTAATGATTACCACGAAAAGAACCGGCAGGAAAAACAGGATCATCGGCACGGTGAGCTTCGGCGGCAGCGCAGCCGCCTTCTTCTCCGCCTCGTTCATGCGCATGTCGCGGCTTTCCTGCGAGAGGACGCGCAGCGCCTGGCCGATGGGCGTGCCATAGCGCTCGGCCTGGATCAGGGCGGTCGTTACGTTCTTCACCGCTTCGACGCCGGTGCGGGCGCCGAGATTCTCATAGGCCTGCCGTCGCTCCGAGAGATAGGAGAGTTCGGCGGTCGTCAGCATCAGCTCCTCGGCGAGCGCGATCGACTGCGCACCGACCTCCTGGCTCACCTTGCGGAAGGCCTGCTCGATCGACATGCTCGATTCCACGCAGATCAGCATGAGATCGAGCGCGTCAGGCCAGGCCCGCTTGATGGATTGCTGCCGCTTCTGGATGACATTGGCGAGGAAGAGCTCGGGCAGCTTGATGCCGAGATAGGTCGCGGCGATGACGATGCCGATGCGGACGAGGCCGGGGAAATGCCCGACCTGGAGAACGAACATATAGATGGCCGCGATTACGCAGAGGCCGATCGGCATGACAAGGCGGAAGAAGAGAAAATTGATTTCCGCCGAATGCCCGCGATAGCCGGCCATGGTGAGCTTCGCCTTCGCCGTCTCCGTCCCGAGCCATTGGCTCAGGTTGAGGCGCTCGACGACCTCCTTCATATAGGGCTTGGGGGCGGGCCGCAGATTGACGCGCTGATTGGCGGCGCCAAGCCGCGCGCGCTCGCGCTGGCGGATGCGTTCGCGCTCGAGCGCCACGGCCTTCATGCGCCGTTGCAGCCGGTCGCCGCCGACGAGCGGCATGGCGAGCGTCAGCACCGTCGCCGCGACGGCGATCGCGACCAGGAGGCTCGTGAGGAACTGGCGGTCTGCTAGGGTCGCGAGAAGCGCCGACATTGCCTTCTTCTTTCCGCATCGTGCCGGACGGACCGGCCCTTCAGATGTCGAAGCTGATCATTTTCTTCATGACGAAGACGCCGACGAGCATCCAGAGCCCGGAGAGGACAAGCGCGATGACGCCGGTATGGGTGGTCCAGAGGAAGGCGACATATTTCGGGCTGGTCATATAGACGAGGCCGGCCACCACGAAGGGCAGCGCGCCGATGATGCTGGCGGAGGCCTTGGCCTCCATGCTCATGGCGGTGATCTTGCCTTTCATCTTTCGCCGCTCCCGCAATACGCGCGAGAGATTGCCGATCGCCTCCGAGAGATTGCCGCCGGCTTGCTGCTGAACGGCGATGACGATGGCGAAGAAATTGGCCTCGGCCACCGGCACCCGTTCCGGCAAGCGCGCAACCGCTTCGGCGATCGGCATGCCGAGCACCTGCGCCTCGACGATGCCGCGGAACTCGCTGCGCACCGGCTCGGAGGCCTCGGAGGCGATGATCTTGATACAATCCCCGACGGGAAGGCCGGCGCGGATGCCGCGGACGATGATGTCGAGCGCGTTCGGCAATTCCTCGATGAAGCGGGTGATGCGTCGTTTCGCGAGAAAGCCGAGGCACCAGCGCGGCAGGCCGAAGAGCCCGACGAAGAACCCCGACGCCGCAATCAGCAGATTTTGCGAGATGACGAGGAGAATGAGCCCGGCGACGAACCCCAGCAGGGCGGAAAAGACATAGAACCGGCGCTTCGACCAGCCGAGCCCGGCGCGCGCCAGGCGGGTTTCCAGCGAGACCTTGTGTTTGGCCTTTTCGCGCGCCTCGAGCTCCTTCAGGCTCTGGGCGATCTGTTCGCGCCGCCGGCTGGCCGAGCCCTGGGCGCGTTCCAGCGCGCGCTGTGCCGGCGGGGCGACGAAGATCTTCTGGCGTTCCTCCACCCGGCCGCGGGCCGAGAGATAGGGCAGGAGGATGGCATAGGCGGTCGCTCCCGCCGCCACGGTCGCCAGCAGAACGACCAGGAGATCGTGGAGGTTCATCGGCCCCTCACGCCGATCCGGCGATGCCGGCCTTCTGCTCGATCGAGTCGAGCGCCTTCGCCAGGCGCTGCTCTTCGCCGAAGTAGCGCGCCCTTTCCCAGAAGCGCGGCCGGCCGATACCTGTCGAGCGGTGCTGGCCGACAATGCGCCCGTTCACATCCTCCCCGACGATTTCGAAGGTCATGAGGTCCTGCGTGATGATCACGTCGCCCTCCATGCCGAGGACCTCGGTGATATGCGTTATGCGGCGCGACCCGTCGCGCAGGCGCTCGGCCTGCACGACGACGTCCACCGACGCGCAGATCATCTCGCGGATGGTGCGCGAGGGCAGCGAGAAGCCGCCCATGGTGATCATCGATTCGAGGCGCGACAGGGCCTCGCGCGGCGAATTGGCGTGCAGCGTGCCCATGGAGCCGTCATGGCCGGTATTCATGGCCTGCAACAGATCGAAGGCCTCCGGTCCGCGCACCTCGCCGACGATGATGCGCTCGGGCCGCATACGCAGGCAGTTGCGCACGAGATCGCGCATGGTCACCTGCCCCTGGCCTTCGAGATTGGGCGGGCGGGTTTCCAGGCGCACGACATGCGGCTGCTGCAGCTGCAGTTCGGCCGCGTCCTCGCAGGTGATGACGCGCTCGTCATCCTCGATATAGCGTGTCAGGCAGTTGAGCAGCGTCGTCTTGCCCGAACCGGTGCCGCCGGAGATGATGACGTTGCAGCGCACCCGGCCGATGATCTGCAGCACGTCCGCGCCTTCGGTGGAAATCGAGCCGAAGCGTACGAGCTCATCGAGGGTGAGCCTGTCGCGGCGGAACTTGCGGATGGTCAGCGCCGGCCCGTCGATCGACAAAGGCGGGCAGATGACGTTGACGCGCGAGCCATCCGGCAGGCGCGCGTCGCAGATGGGCGAGGATTCGTCGACGCGCCGGCCCACCTGGCTCACGATGCGCTGGCAGATGTTCATCAGCTGCTGATTGTCGCGGAAGCGCACATTGGTCAGCTGAATGCGGCCATTGACCTCGATATAGGTCCGGCCCGCGCCGTTCACCATGATATCGGCGATGTCGTCGCGGGCGAGCAGCGGCTCCAGCGGTCCATAGCCGAGGACATCGTTGCAGATGTCCTCGAGCATCTCCTCCTGCTCCGAGATCGACATCACGACGCTTTTCAGCGCGATGATCTCTGTGACGATGTCGCGGATCTCTTCGCGCGCGCTGTCGGCGTCGAGCTTTACCAGCTGCGTCAGATCGATCGCCTCGATCAGGGCCCCGAAGATCATGCTCTTCGTCTGGTAATATTCGTCCGAATGGCGTGGCGGCTCGGTCGTGCGCGCCGCTTGCGCGGGCTGCTCGGGCGTCGCGGTGCGTGCTTCGAGCGAGCGCGGCTCGGTCGGTTGCCGCGCCGCGATGACGGCCGCAGGCTGTGTCGCCGCGCCCTGGTCCGTCCTCTTCCCGAACATCGCCGTCAAACCCCGTCAGCCGCCGTCGATCATCAGTGCCGCACCTTCATGCTCGCCAGTTTGGCAAGAAAGGGTTGCAGAAAGGTGGAGCCGGAAGCCGGCGTCTTGGCACGGCCCATGATCGTGGCCGCCAGCTCCTGGATGATCGTGGTGGCCTTGGCCGTCGGCTGGACTTCGTGGAGCATCTGCCCGTTATTGGCCGCCGTTCCGAAGAGATTGGCGTCGAAGGGCAGGATCGCTGCGGGCTCGATGGAGAGCGCCTTGGTGAATTCCGCGATCGCGATCTCCGGGCGCTTGGGCAGTCCGACCTGGTTCACGACGAGATGCGGCGGGCGATCGGAGGCCCGAGTCTGGCGCAGCATGTCCATCATATTTTTGGCATTGCGCAGATTGGCGAGATCTGGCGCGGCGACGAGCACGATCGCGTCGGCATCGATCAGCGTGCGCCGCGCCCAGCTCGTCCAGACATGCGGGACATCGAGCACGACTACCGGATTGGTCGCCCTGAGCGTCTCCAGAAGCTTATCGACAACGGTTTCATCGAGGTCCCACGGCCGGTCGAGAACGGCCGGGGCGGCGAGCAGGTTGAGATTGTCGGCGCATTTCACCATGAGCCGATCGAGGAAATTGGCATCGATCCGCTCCGGTGCCGCGAGCGCTTCGGCGACGCCTTGGGGCGGGTCCTGGTTGAGGTCGAGGCCGGCCGTGCCGAAGGCCACGTCGAGATCGACGATCAGCGTGGCGGCGCCGAGGTCGCGAGCGATCGTCGCGGCCAGGTTATGCGCGATGGTCGAGGCGCCGGTACCGCCCTTCGCCCCGACGACGGCGATGGTGCGGCCGAGGGGCGCAACGCCCGGCCCACTGAAGATCGTGCCGATGGCGGCGACCAGATCGAGCGGCGCGACCGGCGCGACGAGATAGTCGCTGACCCCGCGGCGCATCAGCTCGCGGTAGAGCTTGATGTCGTTGACATGGCCGATGACGATGACCTTCGTGTCGACATGGCAGACCTCGGCGAGGGCATCGAGGCCGCCGAGGGTCTCCTCGCGGCCGGCGACCGTTTCGACGATGACGACATTCGGCGAGGTGGTTTCGCTGAAGACCTGCCGGGCGGCCGCGATGCCGCCGTCATGCGTGCCGAGCTGCGCGCGCGCCATATGGCGGTCGCGTGCCGCCGCGGTCACAGCGCTGATCGCCTGCTGGGTCTCGCAGAAGGCCTCGATGGCGATGCGCGGAACGGGCGGGATGGGCGGGGCGATGCCGCCCTGATCCTCCGGCGCCGCAGTCTGCGCCGGCCGTGTCATTGGCCCACTCCGTTTTCGATGGACATGGCATCGTTATATTGAGTGGACGGGTCCTGCCCCTTGCGCAGCTTCTCGATGGCCCCGAGGCGCTTTTGCGTGTCGATGGGGCCTTCTGGGCGCGGGCGCACGAGGTCGAGCGGATCGGCAACCTGCGCGGCGAGATTGGCCTGGGAGGCGCAGCCGAGATTCCAATAGGGACGGTTCTTCCATCCGTCGGTGGAGGAGCCGCTCGCCAGATCCTGAGGCCACTTGCCACAACTGCCGGCGACCTTGGCGCCGAGCCTGATGAAGCTGAGGCGCACGACCGGCGCAAGGTTCGCGTCGCCGGGATGATAGCCGGAGACCATGACGTCCGAGGAGCGGATGCCGCTTGCGGCGAGAACGCGTCGCGCTGCCGCGAGCGTGTTGCGGACTGCCGCCTCCTGCCCGGTGTCGGCCGGGACGAAAGCGAGAATCCGGCTTTTGCCGTGCCTCAGGTAACTCGCCGCGAAAGCGCGGACATCATCGACCTGGCGGTGCCCGAGATTGCCGTTCGTGACGAAGACGTCGAGCGCCTCGGGCTTGTCGGTGATCTCGATGGGATGGCGCTCGCGGTAGTCGTAAGGGAAGGTTGAGCTCGTCACCACGCGGTTCGAGCCGCAGGACGAGAGGCCGACGCCCAGCAGCACGAGCAGGGCGAGCCGCGAGCCGCCCTCGCGCCGCTTCCTGCCGGCATGGAGCATGCGATCATTGGTCGGTGATGATTGACCGGTCATGCCGCCCTCAGTCGTTGATGAAGCCGATCCGGCCGAGGGAACTGGCCTTCGGTGGCGGGGCTTTCTTCGCGCCATAGATGCGGTTGACGCGCCCGAGAAAGACCGACTGCGGATCCATGGCGTCGGCGAAGCCTTCGTCGGGCTGCGTGATGTCACGGGCGCTGATGGGCTTGGCGAGATAGGGTGTGACCGCGATCATGAGTTCGGTCTCCTGCCGCTGGTAGTCACGCGAGCGGAACAGCGTGCCGAGGATCGGTACGTTCATGAGGCCGGGAAAGCCGTTGATCGCCTGCCGGGAGTTCTGCTGGATGAGGCCCGCGGTCACGAGCGATCCGCCGGACGGCAATTCGACGGTCGTCTCGGAGCGGCGCACCTTGAAGCCCGGCACGGTGAAGCTCGCGTAGCGGGCCGAGTTCTGCGGGTCGACCTCCGACACTTCGGTCGCGACCCGCAGGCTCATGCGGCCCTCGGAGAGGACGACGGGGGTGAAGGTGAGCGCGACGCCGAATTTCTTGAACTCGATGGTCGGCGTGCAGCTCGTGGTGGCGGTGCCGGCGCAGCTATAGCCCGAAGGAATCGGCACCTCGCCGCCGACGAGGAAGGATGCCGTTTCGCCGGAGATCGCGGTCAAGGTCGGCTCGGCGAGCGTGCGCGCCACGCCCGCTTGCTCGAGCGCCCGCAGGGTGACGCTGTTCTTCGACCCGAAATTGGCGGTCACGGACGTGTCCGGCGGCTGCCCCTGCAGGCCGAAGGGATTGTTCATGATGGAATCGAGGCTCAGATGCCCGAGATTCCAGGTGCCGGTGGAATCGACGCCGAGCTGCTTCAGCACGTTGCGCTGCACCTCGGCGACGGTCACCTTCAGCATGACCTGGTCCTTGGTGCGCAGGGTGAGTGCATTGATGACCTTGCCCTGAGACGCTCCTCCCTGACCTCCTCCGCTATTCGAGGCGAAGGCCGTGGCGATATCGACCGCGCGCTGCGCCTCGTCGGCGGAGCCGACCGTGCCGGTCAGCAGCACCGAGTCGCCAACAGTTCGCGCGTCGATCTGCGCGCCGGGCAGGGCGGTGCTCAGCGTCTGGCGCAAAAGATTGAGGTCGCGCCCGACGGCTATATCGAAGGCGGCGATCTGCCGGCCGTCGGCATCCATGGCGATCAGCGAGGTGGCACCGTCGCCCATGCCGATGATGAACAGCTTGCGTGCCGAACGGACAACCGCATTGGCGATCTTGGGATCGGCGACGAAGACCTCTTTGGCATCACGCGCCAGCGTGATCACCACCGAGCGCCCGATCGACAGGTCGATGTGGCGCGCGGGCGCGGCGTCGTAGGTATAGCTCGAGCGCAGGCCGACGGCGTCGAGATCGGCAGCCCGGGCCGGTAGCGCTGGCGCGGCGGCCATTGCGGCGAGAAGCGTTATCAGCCGAAGCCCGCGATGCAGCGCCTTCGTCTTGTTTGATGTCATACCCGGCGCCGCTCCCCCCATCGTCATAGTCAGCGCCTCGGGATTTCGACGGGCACACCGAAACGGATGACCGTAATGTTGTCGTTGCGGGCGACCGCGGGCGGGCTCTTGGCGTCGGTGATCGAGCGTAGTGTGAGAGAAAGCTGGCCGCTCCTCTCTGCATGGACGAGGACTTGCGCCTGCTCCGGGTCGACTTCGAGCGTCGCCGTTCCGCCGGAGGCCGTGCGCTCGCCGGCCTTTTCCTGCACCGCCTGGCCGATCGCGAGCACGCGGATGTTCTGCAGAATGGTCTGGGAGAATACCTTCTGGCCCCCGTCAGCGCCGCCCCGGTTCTCGAGCCGGACCGTCCAGATGACGTCGACGCGGTCATTGGGAAGGATGAAGCCGCCGGCCGTCGTCGCGCCATGCTCGTCGATGGTGATGGCAACCGCCCGTTTGCCCGTGGGCAGAACGGCGGCCATGAAGCCCGAGCTGCCCGCCTTGACCAGCGTGTCGCGCCGGATGATCTGGCCGCGGGTGAGACCCGTGCGGGCGTAGGCACCGGAGAATTCGGTCATCGCATCCGGCGCGGCGCGGCGCGTCACCGCCTGTTCGGGCAGGTTGTCGGCCGGCCAGGCCTGCCAGCGCAGCTTGGCGGGCTCGACGGCATCGCCCAGGCCGATATCCTCCGCCGCGACCAGGACGTCCATGGTCGAAGCGGTTGGAGCGGCTGTGGGGTTGGTGGGTGTCTGGCGCGATCCATAGGCCAGGAATGCCGCAGCAAGGCCGGCTGCGAGCGCGACGCCAAGAACGACAAAACGGGCTGATCTCATTGGCGCGACGAACCGGCGTACAGATAAGCTGAACTACTGCTCGTTTCTGCACTGCCATTCGTCAATTTATGGTTAAGAAAGTGTAGCCGTCCCAGGCGCTTGGACCGACGCTCCGAGAGGGCGCCTCAGACGCTGAGAACCGCTTTCCAGATGGCGGTTTGCGGATAGACGGCCAGCCCCCCCAAGGCGAGCGCGATGCCATAGGGCACGCCGGTGCCGGCGCTGTGCAGGCGCGCGAGCCAGGTCCAGCCCGTGGCAAAGGCGGGCAGCGGATAACGCCGGAGCCGCAGCAGGGCGAAGGTGAGTATTCCGCCGTAAACGGAGGCGATGAGGGCGTAGTCGAGGAGGAGCGGCGACCAGCCGATCCACAAGGCGGTGGCGGCGGCGAGCTTGGCATCGCCCCCACCCATCCAGCCGCAGGCGAAACAGCCGAAGGTAATAGCCAGCACGACGGCGCCGGCCACGAGATGGAAGCTGATCGTCGCGAGGTCGAGCCCGCCGAGCGCGGCCATGAGGAGAAAACCGCCCGCGAGCGCCAGCGAGACGCGGTTGGAGATCGTCATGGTGACGAGATCGCTCGCCGCGGCGAAGCTCATGAGCGCGGGAAAAAGGCCGAGAACGAGCAATTGGTTCAGCATAGGCGAGGTTGAGCTAGCTATCGACTGTCAGGCGAAATGCGGCCCTGGGTCACCGATCCTGTTATAGGCAGATTTCGCAAGCCAAGAAAGACAAGAAAAGCGACCACGAAGACGCTGAAGGGTCCTTCGTGGCCGCTTTGACGACTGTGATCTTAGCCGCCCGCGCCCGCGCCGCCGGTATTCGTGGTGGTGCTCAAGCCATCGCGAACCTCACCGAAAACGTTTTGAAGATTGGTTCCAATAGTAGTTAGGACGCCGATAATGACGACAGCAATAAGGGCAGCGATTAAACCATATTCAATCGCGGTAGCACCCGACTCATCTTTGACAAAGCGAGACAAAAGATTGCTCATAACTTGCTCCTTGCACCTGGCTCTCGCAACCGGACACCGTTGATTGTTTTGGCATCCACGGAACCGGGGGCGACGCTATCGTTCACTTGTTTCGCGTGTGTTAAATTTGGGCGAAAAGAAAGCCCGAGTTTGGCGACCATCCAAAATGGTTAATGGATTTATACTTGAATGTGAAGAAAATAGCAAGTTTAAATGAGACGGGAGCGCCCCTTTGCCCTAGCTTACCGGGAGAAGCTTGCCATAAAGGTTAACGGTGGCCCGTCGTCTCGCAGCTCTTCTGCCAAAGTCCGCGGCGACTGAACAGCTTGAATTGCCGATCGAAGCAAAAAAGTTGCGGCGATTAGTTAACTCTTCATGGTTAACGTGTAGCCTATCCAGGCTTCGGATTCCGTTTAAGGTTTTGAAAATGCGTCCGTTCCGTGTTGCGTCGGGTTCGGCTTTTGCATTCGACCCTGCCAAGGTTCCGTGCCTGCTGCGGCAGGGGCCAGTGCTGGCGCTGGTGCTCGGCACGGCAACTATATGGGCGCCATCCCCAAGCTTGGCTGCCGAAGCGATGGCCGAGGTCGCGGGACCGGCCACGGTGGCGCTAGAGACGATCGTCGTCACCCTCAATCAGGCCAAGATCATCCGCCTGCCGGCGAACGCGCAGACGGTGATCGTCGGCAATCCGGCGATCGCCGATGTCACGGTGCAGAAGAACGGAATCCTCGTCGTTACCGGCAAAAGCTATGGCATGACCAATGTGATCGCGCTTGATGCCAAGGGCACCGTGCTCGGGGAATCGCAGCTTCGGGTCGACAATGCCAATGACGCCATCGTCATGGTGCAGCGCGGGCTGGAGCGCCAGAGCTATACCTGCACTCCGACCTGCGAGCCGACCGTGACGCTCGGCGACGACGCTGGCTATTTCGAGAGCCTGCGGAAGCAAATCGAGGACCGCAATGGGCTCGCCGGCGGTAGATGACCGCATGCAACGCTCGTGCGTTCTAGGTCGGCATCGCCCCAAAGACCCGACGCGCCGTTGTTTCTGGCGCGACACGCGTGGCGTTACCGCCATCGAGTTGGCGCTGGTCGGGCCCTTTTTCCTGGCGCTCGCCTTCGCCATCCTTCAGACCGCGCTCATCTTCTGGGCACAGCAGGTGCTGGAGACCAATGTCGCCGATGGCGCGCGGCTGATCCTCACCGGTCAGACCCAGAACAATCCCAACCTCAAGAGCGACAACGAGCGCTTCCTCAGCCTGCGCGATGCGATCTGCGACCGCGGCCCGGTGGTCATGGTTGGAAGCGACGAGTGCAAGGCGAACCTCCATCTCGACGTGCGCGTGCTCTCGAGCTTCAACGACGCCGATCTCGCCGTGCCGATCGAAGATGGTCAGCTCAAAACGGACGGTTTCGGTTACCAGAACAGCTCTGGCAGCCAGATCGTGCTCGTGCGCGCCATCCTGGAGATCCCGGTCTATCTCACTTTCATGAATCCGGGGCTCGCGAATCTCGCCAATGGCTCTCGCGCGATCATGGCGACCGCGGCCTTCCGCACGGAGCCCTTCTGATGGGGGGCAGTTGCTCCATCCGCGAGCGCTGGCGCGCGGGCTGGGCTTTCAGGCGGTGGGCGGCAGGATTTGGCCAGCGCCTGCGCGGCTTCGCGCGTGCCGAGGAGGGCGTGGCGGCGATCGAATTCGCCATGATCCTGCCGGCGATGCTGTTGATCTATCTTGGGCTCGTGGTCATCACGACGGGGATCGCCATCGACCGCAAGGTCGGCACCATGGCTTTCACGCTCGCGGATCTCACCGCACGCGCGCAGGCGATCACCAATGCCGACCGGGATATCATGTTCAGTGCGGCGCGCGCGATACTCGCGCCCTATTCCGCGACTGGGGCCACCCTTGTGCTGACGAGCATCTATATCGACGATAACGGTCGGGCGACCGTGAGCTGGAGCGATGCCAATAAGGCCGGCGCTGCCCTCACGCGCGGCGCGAATTACGTGCTTCCCGACTATGCCGCGGGCCTGGCGATGCCCAGTTCCTCACTCATCATCGGCGAGGTGACCTATCCCTATGCGGAAGGCTGGACCGGTGTGCTCGCCTCGCTCGGCTTTTCCATCGGCGGCTTTCGCGATGGCATTCTCACCATGCACGAGAAGAGCTATATGAGGCCGCGCCTCGTCCCGCGCATTCCGCGCGTGGTGGACGAAGACACGGTTTATCCCTGACCGGGATCGTCCCGGCCGTGGCCCGGGAGATCGCGATGGATGAGAGCAGGCCGAGGAGAAGACCGCGTGTCGTCGTCTTCGACATCGGCAATGTGCTCATCGAATGGGATCCGCGCCATCTCTATCGCAAGATCTTCTCCGACGACGAGGCGCGGATGGAGCATTTTCTCGCCACCATCTGCGACGCCGCTTGGAACCTCGAGCAGGAT
Organism: Chelatococcus sp. GCM10030263; assembly: GCF_042666455.1. Taxonomy (NCBI): domain Bacteria; kingdom Pseudomonadati; phylum Pseudomonadota; class Alphaproteobacteria; order Hyphomicrobiales; family Chelatococcaceae; genus Chelatococcus; species Chelatococcus sp. GCM10030263. The sequence continues at coordinate 89,484 of NZ_JBHTDB010000005.1, forward strand.
CACGGCCGCAGCTGGGCCGAGGCGGTCGCCGAGCGCGCGGCGCTCCACCCTGAATGGCGGGAGGAAATCGCCGCCTATGATGCGCGCTGGATGGAGATGGTGCCGGGCGCGATCGCCGGCAGCATCGCTCTTTTGGAGCGCCTGCGGCAGGCCGGCGTGCCGACCTATGCGATCACCAATTTCTCGACCGAGAAATTCGTCGTGGCACGCGAGCGCTTTCCCTTTCTCGGCGGCTTCGAGGATGTGGTCGTCTCGGGCGAGGTCGGGCTCGTGAAGCCCGATCCGGCGATCTTTGCGCTATTTCTCGCACGCAATGGTCTCGAAGCCGCGGACTGCCTGTTCGTCGACGATATCGCCATCAATATCGAGACGGCGCGCGCGATGGGCTTCATCACACATCCCTTCACCACGCCGGAGGCCTTCGCGGCCGTCTTGCGAGCGAACGGCTTTCCGGTGTGACGTCGCCATTGGCTCCCGTGCGGGGCGCCAATGGCTGGCGACTGCGACGGCGCTAGCGGCGCAATGGCAGCTCCGTGCCGAGCTCCGCCTTGCCGGATCGCTTGTCCATGACGCATAGGAAGGCCCGTCCCTGGTCACCCCCGGCCTTCGCGGTCTGACCCTTTCGCCCGGTGACGAGAAGGGCGAGCCCGTAGCTTTCGCTGCCGAAGGGATCGACCTCTACGTCCACTTGGCCAAGACTCTGCGCCTTGGCGAGCTGAAGGCACTGGTTGCGCACCGCCGCGCGCATCTCATCCCACGCCTCCTCGCTCGAGGCTTGGGCACCCGTCGCTGCGGCGATGACGAGGACGGCGAGACCGAAAATCCCTGCGCTGCGGCGCATCAATACCATTCTCCATTCTTTCGTAGCCGTGCCTCGTGGCAGCCGGGCGCGCCGGTGGCCTCACGGTCCGCGCCGGCCGGCTCGCGTCGGACGATCAGATCGTCTGATTATAGGCGCCGACTTCCGGGTTCTCGCGCAGCACCGTATCGACCGCCTTGAACATTTCGCGCATGCGCGCTTCAGCGACCGGGCTTTCGACCACGACGACGAGCTCGGGCTTGTTGGAGGAGGCGCGCACCAGCCCCCAGGTGCCATCTTCCGCCACCACACGCACGCCGTTGACGGTGACGAGGTCGCGGATTGCCTGGCCGGCGACCTGCTCGCCCCTGGCCTTCATGTCCTCGAAGCGTTTCACGACGCGGGTGACCACCTCATATTTCACTTCGTCCGGACAATAGGGCGACATGGTGGGCGAGCCCCAGGTCTTCGGCAGCTCACGGTAGAGCTCGGCCATCGTCTTGTCCGGGTTGCGATCCATCATGTCGCAAACGGCGATGGCGGTGATGAGGCCGTCGTCGTAGCCGCGCCCGACCGGTGCATTGAAGAAGAAATGGCCGGATTTCTCGAAGCCGGCGAGGGCGTTGAGCTCCGTCACGCGGCGCTTGATATGGCTGTGGCCGGTCTTCCAGTAGTCGGCCTTCACGCCGTTGGCGAGGAGCACCGGGTCGGTCGCGAAGAGACCCGTCGACTTCACGTCCACGACGAAGGTGGAATTGGGATGGAGCTTGGAGAGATCGCGCGCCAGCATCACGCCGATCTTGTCGGCGAAGATTTCCTCGCCCTCGTTGTCGACCACGCCGCAGCGGTCGCCGTCGCCGTCGAAGCCGAGGCCGACATCGGCGCCGGTCTCGCGCACCTTGGCGGCGATGGCGTGCAGCATCTCCAGGTCCTCGGGATTGGGATTATAGCGCGGGAAGGTGTAGTCGAGCTCGGTGTCGAGCGGGATAACCTCGCAGCCGATCGCTTCCAAGAGCTGCGGCGCGAAGGCGCCGGCCGTGCCGTTGCCGCAGGCGGCGACCACCTTCAGCTTACGCTTGATCTTCGGCCGGTTCGTCAGATCGGCGAGATAGCGCTCGGGAAAGTTCTCGATGAACTCATAGGCCCCGCCCTCGCGCGTCTTGAAGGCTCCGTCGATGACGATGTCCTTGAGCCGCCCCATCTCGTCGGGCCCGAAGGTCACCGGGCGCTTGGCGCCCATCTTCACGCCGGTCCAGCCGTTGTCGTTATGCGAGGCGGTGACCATGGCGACGCAGGCCGTGTCGAGCGCGAACTGGCCGAAATAGGCCATCGGCGTGATGGCGAGCCCGATGTCCTTGACGCGCACGCCGCCGGCCATCAGGCCGGAGATCAGGGCGTATTTGATGGAGGAGGAGTAGCTGCGGAAGTCATGCCCCGTGACGAGTTCGGGCTTCACGCCGAGCTCGTGGATCAAGGTGGCGAGGCCAAGCCCGACGGCCTGCACGCCCATGAGGTTGATTTCCTTTTCGAACAGCCAGCGCGCGTCATATTCGCGGAAGCCCGTCGGCTTCACCATCGGCAGCGACTCGTAGTCGTAGGTGTTGGGCTTCAGGGACGGCTGAGGCTTAGGAAACATGGGCTACCACTTCATGAGAACGGTGGAACGGACGCTTCGCGTGTGCACCATACGCGTGCTCGCGAGCTTCGCACAGAGACCATGAACCGCAAGCTTAAGCTTGTCGGAAATAGGGTTATTTGGTGCCGAACATGCGGTCGCCGGCATCACCGAGGCCGGGCAGGATATAGCCGTGATCGTTGAGCCGCTCGTCGATCGCCGCCGTCCAGATAGGGACGTCCGGGTGCTCCGCCCGCATATGGGCGATGCCTTCCGGGGCCGCGAGCAGGCAGACGAAGCGGATCTCGCGCGCGCCGCGCTCCTTCAGGCGTGAGACGGCGGCGACCGCCGAATTGGCCGTCGCCAGCATGGGATCCATGACGATCACCAGGCGCTCAGCGAGGTCGGCGGGAGCCTTGAAGTAATATTCCACCGCCGCGAGCGTCTCCGGATCCCGGTATAGCCCGATATGGGCGACGCGCGCCGAAGGCACGAGCTCGAGCATGCCGTCGAGAAAGCCGACGCCGGCCCGCAGGATCGGCGCGAAGACGAGCTTCTTGCCGGCGATCTTCGGCGCCTTCATCGGTGCGAGCGGCGTCTCGATATCGACGAGTTCGAGCGGCAGGTCGCGCGTCACCTCATAGGCGAGGAGCATGCCGACCTCGTTGAGGAGCAGCCGGAAGCTCTTGGTCGACAGGTATTTGTCGCGCATCAGCGTGAGCTTGTGCTGCACCAGCGGATGACCGACGACCGTGAGACCTTCCATGGGCGTGCTCCTCGGCGCATCCGTCATCAATCGGCCACGCCTCGCGGCCGGTCAATCCCTGACGACCGCGCCATCGGCGGCCGCAAGCGAGAAGGCAGCCGCAAACAGCGCTTTGGTGTAATCCGTCTTCGGCCGAGCGAAGATCTCGGCGGCCTCGCCTTCCTCCACCACGAGGCCGTCCTTCATGACGATGATCGAGGATGCGAGCGCCCGCACCACCTTGAGATCGTGGCTGATGAAGAGATAGGCGAGCTTCTTCCTCTCCTGGAGATCGCGCAAAAGATCGACGATCTGCGCCTGCACGGACATGTCGAGGGCCGAGGTCGGCTCGTCGAGCACGACGAATTTGGGGTCGAGCGCCATGGCGCGGGCAATCGCGATGCGCTGGCGCTGGCCGCCGGAGAATTCGTGCGGGTAGCGGTCCATGGTTGCCGGATCGAGCCCGACATCAATGAGCGCGCGGGCCACCACCTCGCGCCGGTCCTCGTAGGAGAGCCCCCGCTTCTGCACGAGAAGCCCTTCCTCGACGATTTCGGCGACCGAAAGGCGCGGCGACAGCGAGCCGTAAGGGTCTTGGAAGACCACCTGCATGTCTTGCCGCAGCGGCTTGATGGCGGAAGAGGCGAGGCCGTCGATCCGCTGCCCCAAGAAAACGATCGGCCCCTCCGAGCGGATGAGGCGCAGCAGCGCGAGCCCGAGCGTCGTCTTGCCGGAGCCCGATTCCCCGACCACGCCCACCGTCTCGCCCGCGCGGACGCTGAGTGAGATGCCGTCCACGGCCTTCACATGGCCGACGGTACGCCGCAGGAAGCCGCGGTTGATCGGAAACCACACCTTGACCGGTCCCGCCTCGACGACGACCGGGGCGTCGGGCGCGATCCGGTGCGGCTCGCCCTTGGGCTCGGCGGCGAGAAGCTTCTTGGTATAGGCATGCTGAGGGTTCTCGAAAATCTGCCTGACCGGCCCGGCTTCGACGATCCGGCCGTCGGTCATCACGCAGACCCGGTCGGCGATCTTGCGCACGATGCCGAGGTCGTGGGTGATGAACAGCATCGCCATGCCGAGCCGCGACTTCAGATCGGCGAGGAGTTCCAGGATCTGCGCCTGCACCGTCACGTCGAGCGCCGTCGTCGGCTCGTCGGCGATGAAAAGGTCCGGCTCATTGGCGAGTGCCATGGCGATCATGACGCGCTGGCGCTGGCCGCCCGACAGCTGGTGCGGATAGGCGCCGAGACGGCTTTGCGCGTCGCGGATGCCGACGAGCTCCAACAGTTCGATGATCCGCTTGCGCGCCGCAGCCCCGGTCAGGTTCTTGTGCAGCCGCAGGATCTCGCCGATCTGGCGGTCGATGGTGTGGAGCGGATTGAGCGAGGTCATCGGCTCTTGGAAGACCATCGTGATCTCATCGCCGCGCACCTGCCGCAGCGCGTCGTCGTCGAGGGCGAGGAGGTCGCGTCCCTTAAACAAGACGCGGCCGGAGGGGTGGTGCGCGGCAGGATAGGCGAGGAGCTTCAGGATCGAGAGCGCGGTGACCGATTTGCCCGAGCCGGATTCCCCGACGAGCGCCACCGTCTCCCCGGGAGCGACATCGAAGGACACGCGGTCGACCGCGAGCGTCTCGCCTTCGCCCTGACGGAAGGCGACGGAAAGGTCCTGGACGGAGAGGAGGGGGGATGTTGCCGTCATTGCGAGAGATCGGCCAATACAAGCTTCTTTAATGGAGATGGGGGCCTCAGCCGGTCATCCTCGGTCAGGAAGCCGCCGCAATGGGTCGCAAGGGCCGTGGCCACGTGAATGGCGTCCGGTGTGGACATCCCGAGGGAAGCGCGCAGGTCGGCAGCGTGAAAGAGAAGCGGCCGATCGATGGCTATCACTTGGAGCGCGGGCCGGTGCTTCAGAAGTCGGCTATATCCGTTCGCCAGCTTCTGATTGCCGGTTTTGAGCGGATGCGGCAGAACCTCGATTATCGTCAACTCGCTGGTGACGGCCCGGATCTCTGAACGCTCGACCTTTTTCAGCCAGCGCCGTGCGACAATGCCGCGCTCGTCGTCCTTTTCCATACCGTAAATGAAGACATTCGCGTCGAAATAGATAGTTGGGCGCTCATTGGTCATGGCCACGCCGGATGCGCTCCATGATTTCGTCACGGTCGTCCCATTCGGCACGCAGAGCCCTGATACGCTCAACCGGATCGTCCGATGCAACGCGCTGGTCCTGCATCTCGTCGAGAATCCGTGTGAGCGGCACGTCCTCGTCCGCTTCAATGGGCTCGAGAATGACGCGCACCGCCGCCCCGAGATCGTGCCCTCGGCGCAGGTCCTCGGGCAGATTCGCGACAGGGTAGCTGTCGATCACAATGCGATCGCGGTCATCCATCACCATCTCCTCCCGCCTATCATACCATCCCCTCACTGATAGGTCTTGCGGGGATCGAAGGCATCGCGCACCGCCTCGCCGACAAAGATGAGAAGCGAGAGCATGATGGCGATCACGGCAAAGCCGGAGAGGCCGAGCCAGGGCGCCTGCACATTGGCCTTGCCCTGGTTGAGGAGTTCGCCGAGCGACGGCGAGCCGGGCGGCAGGCCGAAGCCGAGGAAGTCGAGCGACGTCAGCGTGGTGATCGAGCCGTTGAGGATGAAGGGCAGGAAGGTGAGCGTCGCCACCATCGCATTCGGCAGCAGATGCTTGAACATGATGGTGATGTCGGAAAGCCCGAGCGCCCGCGCCGCGCGCACATATTCGAAGTTGCGCGCCCTCAGGAACTCCGCCCGCACCACCCCGACCAGCGCCACCCATGAGAACAGGAGCAGGATGCCGAGCAGCACGAAGAACCCCGGCGTGATGACCGCCGAGATGATGATGAGCAGATAGAGTGAGGGAATCGAGTTCCAGATCTCGATGACCCGCTGCAGGATGAGATCCGTCCAGCCGCCGAAATAGCCCTGCACGGCCCCGGCGATGACGCCAACGACCGAGGAGATGATGGCAAGCGTCAGCCCGAACAGCACCGAGAGCCTGAAGCCGTAGATGACGCGGGCGAGCACATCGCGGCCCTGGTCGTCGGTGCCGAGCCAGTTCCACTCGATATCGCGGCAGCCGGTACCGCCGGTACGCTCGGCGATCGGCCGGCATTGCGCATCGTCGAGCATCCAGGTGGGCGGGGAGGGCGCCGGCACCGGCAGGTCGAGATTATGGGTGTTGTAGGAGAAGCGGATGGGTGGCCAGACCATCCACCCATGGGCGTTGATCTCGTCGGCGATCACAGCCGCGCGATAATCCGTCTGCGCGAGGAAGCCGCCGAATTTCTCCTCGGGATAATCGACGAAGATCGGAAAGAGGATTTCGCCCTTGTACATCGCCACGATCGGTCGATCATTGGCGAGGAACTCGGCAAAGAGCGTGACCACGAAGAGGATCATGAAGATCCAGAACGACCAATAGCCGCGGCGGTTCGCCTTGAAATTCTGCAGCCGGCGGCGGTTGAGCGGCGACAGCTTGAGAAAGCCCCTGCGGGGCAGGGGCGGCGCGAGCCGCTCCGAGGGGGCTACGTCGCGCAGGAGCGTGGCGTCGGTCATGGGATCACACCTCCCGCGTCTCGAAATCGATGCGCGGATCGATCCAGGTATAGGTGAGATCGGACAGGAGGTTCACGACGAGCCCGAGGAGCGAGAAGATATAGAGATTGGCGAAGACCACGGGGTAGTCGCGATTGACGATCGACTCGAAGGAAAGGAGCCCGAGGCCGTCGAGCGAGAATATGGTCTCGATCAGCAGCGATCCCGCGAAGAAGGCGCTGATGAAGGCGCCGGGAAAGCCGGCGATGACGATCAGCATGGCGTTCCGGAAAACATGGCCGTAGAGCACCTGGCGCTCGTTCAAGCCCTTCATCCGCGCGGTCAGAACATATTGTTTGCGGATCTCGTCGAGGAAGGAATTCTTGGTCAGCAGCGTCGAGGTCGCGAAGGCGCCGAGCGCCATGGCGGTGATCGGCAGGGTGATGTGCCAGAAGTAATCGAGGATCCTCTCCGGCCAGGGCAGTTGCGCCCAGTTTTCCGACGTGAGCCCCTGCAGCGGAAAGATCTGCCAGAAGGAGCCGCCGGCAAAGAGCACGATCAAGAGGATGGCGAAGAGGAAGCTCGGGATCGCATAGCCGATGATGACGACGACCGATGTCCACACATCGAAGCGCGAGCCGTCGCGCACGGCCTTGGCGATGCCGAGCGGGATGGAGATGGCGTAAGATATGAGCGTCATCCATAGGCCGAGAGAGATCGAGACGGGCAATTTCTCCTTGATGAGATCGAGCACCGGCACGTCGCGGAAATAGCTCTTGCCGAAGTCGAACACAGCGTAGTCGCGCAGCATCATCAGAAACCGCTCCGGAGCCGGCTTATCAAAGCCGAACTGCTTTTCGAGCTGGGCGATGAAGGCCGGGTCGAGGCCCTGGGCTCCGCGATAGCGGGAGCCGCCGCCGGTGGCGGCCGCTCCCTGTGCGCCGAAATCGCCGCCGCCTCCACCGATCCGGCCGAGCGCCCCGGCATCGGTTCCCTGCAACTGCGCCAGCACGCGCTCGACCGGCCCGCCCGGGGCGAACTGCACGAGCACGAAGGAGATGAGCATGATCCCCAGGATCGTCGGGATCATCAGGAGAACGCGCCGGGCGATATAGGCAATCACGGCCCGCTCCGTTCTCTGCCGATGCGACCGAGATGCGTCTCGCCGAAGCCGTCGGCATATTTCAAGCCATAACCGAGCAGGCGGTCAAAACCGACGTGAGCCGCCCAGATCGCGGCGATAGCAAGCATCAGTGTTGCGCCGAGCGCGAGGGATAGCGCGGCGAGAAGGGCCGGCACCACCGTCGTGTGCACGGCATTGTAAGCGACAGCGCCCGCCTTGGGGCCGGCGAGATAGCCGGCAAAGCTCACGTCCGGTGCGAAGAACAACCCGACATAAAGCCACCACGATGTCCGGGTGTAGGAAAAGACCGCCGTCGCGAGGGCGAGGAGCGCCAGGCCCTCCACCCTCAGGATGATTCGCGGCACGCCGCGCACGTCGCCGCCAACCATGCTCTTGCTGCTCATCCGCCGATCCGCCGTGCCTTGGCCGCGTCGTACCACCAGGTCACCGGCGCGCCGGTTGCATGTTTCGGCAGTGTTGCCGGCCGCGAGAAAAAGTCCCAGTAGGCGACCCAGGACTCGGAGCGATAATACATCGGCACCCAGTAATGGCCGGCGCGCAGCACGCGGTCGAGCGCCCGGCAGGCAATGGTGAGCGCGGCGCGGCTCTTGGCGCTGCCGATCGCCTCGATGAGGCGATCGATCGCCTCATGGGCGATGCCGGCTATATTCTGGGAGCCCGGCGTGCGCGCCGCCTCCGATCCATAGACCACGCGCAGCGAATCGCCCGGGGTCAGGCTGCCGCCCAGCGCCATGGAGATGATGTCGAAATCGAAAGCGTTGCGCCGCTGGGTGTATTGGGCGCCGTCCACGAGGCGGGAATGGGCGTTGATGCCGAGGCGGCGCAGATTGGCCTGGAAGGTCTGGGCATGCGGCTGCAGCGCCGGGTTCGAATCGAGGAACTCGATCTCGAACGGCTTGCCGTCCGGCCCTTTGAGCATCTGCCCTTCGCGCCGGCAGCCGGCATCGCGCAACATCTGGTCGGCTTGGCGCAGGAGCTTGCGGTCCGAGCCAGAGCCGTCGGAGACCGGCGGCATGACCGCCTCGCCAAAGACGACGGCGGGCAGCTTGTCGCGGAAGGGTTCGAGCAGCGCGAGCTCCTCGGGGCTCGGCTTGCCGACCGCCATATTGTCGGAATCCTGGAAGAACGAGCTCAAGCGCTTATAGGACGAGAACATGATGTTGGCATTCGTCCATTCGAAATCGAAGCAGAGCCCGATCGCCTCGCGAATGCGCGGATCGGCGAATTTCTCCCGGCGCGTGTTGAAGTACCAGCCCTGAGTGGGGATGGCCGCGCCGGTCCTGATCATCTCGCGCTTGACGCGGCCTTCGCGAAAAGCCGGAAAATCGTAGCCGGTCGCCCAGATGCGGGCGGTATATTCCTCGTTGTAATTGTAGACGCCGGCCTTGAACCCCTCGAAGGCCACCTCCCGGTCGCGGAAATACTCGTAGCGGATACGGTCGAAATTATTCTGGCCGATATTGACCGGCAGGTCCTTGCCCCAATAGTCCGGCACCCGCTCGATCTCGATGAAACGGCCCTGCTCGAAGCGGCCGACGCGATACGGCCCGGAGCCGAGCGGCGGCTCGAGCGTCGCGGCTTCGAAGTCGCGATTGGCCCAATAGGCCGCGGAAAAGATGGGAAGCGTCGCTACCGTGAGGTGGAGGTCGCGGTCGCGCCGCGGCGTGAACCGCACGAGCGCCACATGTTCGTCCTCCGCCTCGGCCGCGTCGAGCTCCGCCAAAAGCACGCGGAAGTTGGGATGGCCTTTGGCCTTCAGGACGTTAAGTGAAAAGGCGACGTCGCGCGCCGTCACCGGCGTGCCATCGTGGAAACGGGCCTCGGGTCTGAGCAGGAACCGGTAGCTCAGCTTGTCCGCCGAGATGCGCACGGAATGGGCAAGGAGGCCGTAGAGAGCGTCCGGCTCGTCGAGCGAGGAGACCATCAGGCTATCGAAGGTCTCCGGCATTCCGGCGGCACCATCGCCCTTCATCACATAGACATTGAGCGTGTTGAAGGTGTCGAAGCCCTGGTTGCCGGTGCCCTGCTTGATCTGCAGGGAGAGCACGCCGCCCTTCGGCGCGTCCGGATTGATATAAACGAAGTGCTTGAAATCCGGCGGATAGATGAGGTCGCCGAAGGAGGAAAGCCCGTGGCTCGTCGCCTCGCCGGCGGGCGGCGTCTCCTGGGCTGCGAGGCTGCGCGGCAGCAGGCCGGCGGCCAGTGTCGCGCCGCCGGCAAGCAGCACGCGACGTGTGAAATGGGGCGGCGCCGCGAGCCTCCGCAGGCTGCGGCCGTTCGCACCCTCCCGATCCGTCAAGGCCGCGCTCCCGCCTTGCCGGCGTCCTTCGACCACCAGATGCTCGGGAAGGATGACCCGCCATACTGCGGCATCGTCCCGGGATGGTCGAAGCGGTTCCAGCGCGCCGTCAGCTCCAGCATCATGTAGTATTGAGGCACCACATAGGCGTTCCACAGGAGCACGCGGTCGAGCGCGTGGGTTGCCGCGACCAGCTCCTCGCGGTTCTTGGCATAGATGATGCGGTCGACGAGGGCATCGACCGCCGGATTCTTGATGCCGGCGAGATTGTCCGAGCCCGGAATGTCGGCGGCCTGCGACGACCAATAGCCGCGCTGTTCGTTGCCCGGCGAAAGCGACTGTCCGATCACCGTCGCCGTCATGTCGAAATCGAAATTGCGCAGCCGGTTCTGGTACTGCGTGGCATCGACGGTGCGCACGCTCACCGCGATGCCGAGACGCTCCAGGGCGGCCTTGTAGGGCAGGGCCCAGCGCTCCATGGTCGAGTCGTAGCCGAGAATCTCGATGGTGAGCTGCTGGCCGGTCTGTTTATTGACGAGGCGATTGCCCTTGAGCTCGTAGCCCGCTTCAGCGAAGAGGCGTAGCGCCTCGCGCAGATTGGCGCGGGTCTTCTCCGGCGTGCCCCCCACGGGATTGGTATATTCCGTGGTGAAGACCTCCGGCGGAACCTTGTCCTTCACGGTGTCCAGGATCTCGCGTTCCAACCCCTGCGGCAGGCCGCTGGACGCAAGCTCGGTGCCGAAGAAGTAGGAGTTGATGCGCTGGTACCGGCCGAAGAACAAGGTGCGGTTCAGTTCCTCGAAATCGAAGGCGTAGTTGAGGGCGCGGCGCACGCGGATGTCCTTGAACTTGTCGCGGCGCAAGTTGAAGACGACGCCCTGCATGAGACCGAGATTGCGGATCGGGAACTCCTCCTTGACGACACGACCCTCGCGCACGGCCGGAAAGTCGTAGGCGGTCATCCAGTTGCGGATGACGTTCTCGCGCCGCCAGTCCACCTGGTCACCCTTGAAGGCCTCGAACAGCACGGTGGCGTCGCGGTAGTAGTCGATGCGGATCTCGTCGAAATTATTGGTGCCGCGGTTGACCGGCAGATCCTCGCCCCAATAGTTCGGCACGCGCTCATAAACGGCATAGCGTCCCGCTTCGAAGCTTTTGAGGCGATAGGGTCCGGAGCCGAGCGGCGGCTCGAGCGTCGTCGCCGTCACGTCACGCTTGCGCCCGTCGGGGCCGGCGCCCTCCCACCAATGTTTGGGAAGCACCGACAGTTGCCCGACGATCTGCGGCAGCTCCCTGTTGCCTTTTTGATCGAAGGTGAATGTGACCTCGTGGTCTCCCGTCTTCTCCACCTTCACGACATTATGCCAGTAGCGGGCATACATCGGGCTATTGGCCTTGAAGGCCTCAAAGGAGAAGATGACGTCCTCGGGGGTCACCGGCGTGCCGTCGCTGAAGCGGGCCTGCGGCCGCAGGCGGTAGGTGACCGAGGAAAAGTCCTCCGGATAGCTCACCGCTTCGGCGATGAGCCCGTATTCCGAGCCGATCTCGTCGGTGGCCGGCGTCGTGAGCGTGTCGAACACGCGCATGATGCTGCCCTCGAGCTCTCCCTTCACGCCCGCCACGACGGGATTGAAATTGTCGAAGCTGCCCATGGTGCCGAGGCGTACCGTGCCGCCCTTCGGCGCGTCGGGATTGACATAGTCGAAATGCGTGAAGTCCGGTGGATATTTGGGCTCGCCGATGAGCGACAGGCCGTGGCGCCAGACCGGCTCGGCGAGCACGGCCCGAGCCGGCATGGCGAGCGCGAGGAGACAGAGCACGAGGAGGCGAAGCCGCAATCAATCACTCCGTTCAATCTGGTCGCCGGCCGAAGCGGCGGCATGCATTGGGCGAACTCGTCTTACTATGGGCAATCGAGGCGCCGCCGCCAACCGTGCATCGCCGCCCACCCTTGTTACCTGCCGGCCTTCCCTTGCGAATCTGCCCCGATGGGGCGACATCAGCGAGGCATTTATCACGCATTTCAGGTCAATTGATCGCGAGATTTGATGGTTCCCAGCGCCCGATCCACGCTAAAGACCGGTTTCGATCCCGCGACGCGGGCCTCTTCTCAGACGGCGAATGATTCCACCATGATCGAGCAGGATCGTCTTTTGTCCGCCTTGCGCTCGGAAGCGCGGCAGGCACCCGTCAGCGGCATCGTCGATGTCTTCAACTACGGCCGCCACCGGGAAGGCCTGATCCCGCTCTGGGTCGGCGAAGGCGATCTGCCGACACCGGCCTTCATCGTGGAAGCGGCGAATGCCTCGCTCGCCGCCGGCGAGACCTTCTACACCTATCAGCGCGGCCTGCCGCCGCTGCGCGAGGCGCTCGCCGGATATATCGGGCGGATTTACGGTCGCCCTGTTTCGCCGGAGCGCTTCTTCATCACCAATGGTGGCATGCATGCGCTGCAGATCGCCGTCCGCATGGTGGCGGGAACCGGCGACGAGGTGATCCTTCCGACCCCGGCCTGGCCGAATTTCGCCGGTGCCATCGGCATTGCCGGCGCGCGCACGGTCGAGGTGCCGATGACCTTCACCGATCACGGATGGCTGCTCGACATGGAGCGGATCGCTGCGGCGATCACGCCGGCGACGAAGGCGATCGTCATCAACTCGCCCTCGAACCCGACGAGCTGGATGGCGAGCCGCGAGGACATCGCCACCGTTCTCGCCTTTGCCCGCAAGCACGGCCTGTGGATCATCGCCGACGAGATCTACGGCCGCTTCGTCTATGAGGGCGAAGCGGTCGCGCCCTCCTTCCGCGAGGTGATGGAGGCCGACGACCGCATCCTCTTCGTGCAGACCTTTTCCAAGAACTGGGCCATGACGGGCTGGCGCATCGGCTGGCTGGAAGCGGATCCGCGGCTCGGCCAGGTCATCGAGAACCTCGTCCAGTATTCCTCCTCCGGCACGGCCGCCTTCATGCAGCGTGCGGCGCTCGCCGCCTTGGAACAGGGCGAGCCGTTCTTTGCCGAGCAGTATGAGCGTGCACGCCACAACCGGGCGATCGTCTCGCAGGGTCTCGCGGCCACCAATCGCGTGCGCTTCGCGCCGGCACAGGGCGCTTTCTACCTCTTCTTCTCCGTCGACGGCGTCACGGACACCGACAGTTTCGCCCGGGTGCTGGTCGACGAGGCGGCAGTTGGGCTGGCGCCTGGCGGCACCTTCGGTGCGGGTGGCGAGGGGTTCTTCCGCCTCTGCTTCGCGCGCAACTCGCGGGATTTGGAGGAAGCCACGACCCGCCTGGCGACCGCGCTCCGCCGGATCGCCGGCTGAGCCGGCCATCCGGCTTTCTGCGGCTCCAGCCGCGCTGTTCGGCGCCGCGAGACGTTTGACGTAGCCTTGCGTGACGGGCATAGGAGCGTTCTCGCCCATCCCCCGCTGCACCCAAGCCTCCATGACCCCCAGTCGCTCCGTCGCTCTGGCCTTTGCTCGACAGCTCGGGCAGATCGCCTTTGCCGGCGCCGGCGGCCTCGTCTTCGCGCTCATCGGCGCGCCCGCCGCATGGGTCTCCGGCCCGGTTGCGGCAGTCGCGCTGCTCTGCCTTATGCGCAGGTCAGTCCCGGTGTCGATGCCGATCGTCGACCTCGCGATGTTGCTCGGCGGCATGTCGATGGGAGCTGCAGCAACCCCCGAGGCGCTCTCCGCCATGGGCAGCTACCCGGCGAGCCTGGCCCTGCTCGGCCTGTCGATCGTCGCGGTGATCGGCATGACCGCACTCTGGCTCATCCGCATGTCCGGCTGGAGCTGGACGGATGCGGTGCTCGGCGCCACGCCTGGCGCTTTGTCGACCGTGATAGCGGTTGCCGCCGATCGCGGCCGCAATGTCGGCGTGATCGCCGTGGTGCAGTCCTTCCGCCTGGCCGTGCTCGTCATACTGCTTCCGGTCGCCATCGTGCTCATGGGCAACGACATGGAGATCGCGCCTGCCAGGGAGGTCATGCCGCCCCTGCCGTTCGCGCTGGTGATCGGTGCATCGGCCGTCCTCGGGCTCGTGCTTCGGCGCATCAACATGGCCGCGCCCATGCTGCTAGGCGCCACGGTCGTGAGCCTCGTCAGCCATGCCTCCGGCGTGGTCCACGGCGGATTGCCGGCACCCGTTTATACGCTGGCGCTCGTCCTTATCGGCACCTTCGTCGGCTCGCGCTTCAGCACCGTAGACCGGCGCTCCCTCGTGGCAACCCTGCCGGCAGCCCTCGGCTCCTTGATTGTGTCCTTCGCCGTCGCCCTCATCTTCGCTGCGGCCTCGGCCCAGGTCGCCGAGGTGTCATTGGCTGCGGCGGTGATTGCCTTCGCCCCCGGTGGGTTGGAGGTGATGGCCGTGCTGGCGTTGCTCCTCGGGCTCGATCCGATTTTCGTCGGCACCCATCACCTCGCCCGGTTTATTCTGATCGGCCTTTTCCTGCCGCTGCTCATCGGCTGGATAGAGAAGCTGTCGCAACGGCAGAGGTGACCCCGTCCGGCGGGTTGGCGCTCGGCTAATGGATGAGAGAAGCGATCAGCGCGGCGTCAGCTTGGCGGCGAGGGGGCCAATGACGGTCATCGCCGCGATGGCGCTGGGCACGGGCACCTCGATGGCACCGCATAATGTGCCGGTCGTGATGAACTGCCCGCGCTTCAGCCCGCCGCAGTGCGATGGCGGCTCCGCCAGCATCGCCCGCATGGGCAATGCGATATCGCCTTGCGGATGGGCGACCGTCTGCCCCCAGATCATGTCGCCGTCGCGCATGACCGTGAGATGCAAGCTGTCGAGATCAGGCGAGCTCGCCCAAGGTGTCGATATCGACAGGAAATAGGCTCCATTCGACAGATTGTCGGTGAGCGTCGACAAAAAGGGCTGGGCTGTGCGGTCGCGGAAACGCGACTGAATGACCTCCATGCCGAGCGCGATGGTCGAGACCACCTCCGTGGCATCGGCGACGGCCTGGCCGGCCGTCACGTCTTCGTCGAGAATGAAGGCGATTTCCACCTCGATGACGCTGGGCGCATCCCGTGCCACCGGCAGTTCCGGCCCGCCCTTGCGCGTCAGGCGCTCGAGAACCGGCGCATAGACGGTCTTGCCTTGCGCATCGAAGCCGACCTTCCAGCCGGCGACCTCCGTTTCCAGCAGCTCGGCCACCCGTTCCTGAACGGCATAGGCGTCTGCGATACTGGTCACGAGATCGCTGGGCAGGTTTTCGATTCCCTCGCCGCTGGCATGGGCCGCCGCGAGGATGGCCGCCGCCCCTTCGATACGCTCCAATGCCGTCATGACGTCTCCAACCCATTGGCTCAAGAGCCAGACCAGCGGCATGATAGCCGCGCTATCCCGCCTTCGACCAGCCGATTGAGGCCAGCCTGTGACGGCTGGTCAGCCTCTGGTGGGCGAGGGGACAATCCGAGGCGCGATGGCGCGACGGAACTCTAGCGTGGCTTTGGGGTTGTCCTGAGCGAATGAACTGAAGCAAGGCTCGGACGTGGACGATCCCGTCAGCCGTTATGGGGCAGGTGCGAGTGCCACCGGCCCCTGTTCCAAGGGGTGCCTATGGCCATAACCGTTCTGACCCATGCGATCGTCACAATCCTGATCTGCGGGCTGGTGATCTGGCTCGTGTCCTTCCTACCCTTCGACGGCCGCATCAAGATGATCGTCCGGGTGGTGGTGGTCGTGCTGGGCCTGGTATCGATCGTCCGCTCGCTTGATCTGCTGGCGATCTCGCCGGCCCCCTCGACGCGCATCAGCGAATAGGAACCGTTCAGTCGGCTGTGCTGGCGCCTGGACCGTCGCGCCGCACCCGCTCACCGCGGGAGAGAGGCCTGTCGTCTCGGCATGTGATGTCCGCTCCTCGGCGGTTCGCACAGCTCATGCCGATCCTCGCTGAAAGAGCCTCCGGCGTGCCGGCCTGGCTCTCTCCGCGCAAGGATAGCTACGACGCTCGCGATGAACGCAGGTTCGGATTGCGGCGGAACTCTACGACGCCACCTGCGGCGATGACGGTTCGGGCAATTCCCTCGACCAGTTCCCGGTTCGAGAGCTTGCAATGGGGATTGGCGCGCCGGAATTCGGCAGCGGTCTGGTCGGCGCAGACCGGAAAATCACGCTTGATGGCGACGGCGACGTGCTTGCGGATCTCCTCGGATATGTCCTTTGGAATGGCTTGCGTGCTGCGAGGCATGTCAATCCTCCGCATAAATCGTGGCGCTCGGATCCTTGAGGGGATCATAGGAGCGCAACAGGTGCATGACGCTACATTGCGCTCTTTGAGTTGCGGAGTCGATGAATTTGAGACGGCCATGCCGGCGTCGCTCGGGTGACGTCGATCCGCCCTCCATCCGCGCGAGCGCCAAGCCGCATGTGCTTGGATAGGATCCCAGTTCGAGCAAAAAGCCCCTCATCGGGATGCGCGGAATTGGCGCAGAGCAAGCAGGGGGCATTCGGCCCAAAAGGATGGATTATGTCTCCAAGTTGCGGATGACGGACCTCATCAGAGTGACCAAAAGAGTCTTGCTCTCCTCCGAGAGGTCGCGGAGAGCCTGGGCGCCGATCTCATGGTAGGTTTTCTTGAGATATTCGGCCATCTCCCGGCCGGGTTCGGTCAGAACGAGCTTCTTGATACGGCGATCATGCGGATCGGGCTGGCGCTGGACGTAGCCGGCTTTCTCGAGCTCGTCGATCAACCGGACAGCAGTCGGCCCCTCGATTTCGAGATAGGCCGCCACCGAGGTCTGAGTCAGCCCCGCCTGATTGTACAAAATCGACAGAGTCCGCGCCCGGGCACGGGTCAAGCCGACCGAGGAAATTTTCGTGCTGATGGAAGTCGCCAATCGCCGCCTGGCCTTGCCCATCTCGACCAGAAACTGGTCTTCGAGGGAGGGGAGGGGCGGCAGCGATGTGCTTTCGACGGGGTAGCTTGCCATGGTGATCTCTTGGCTACGATCGATCTCCCTCCCGATATGAAACGCCTCTGGAGCGTTCTGTATAGTAAACATAAAACATAAGTCCTGAGCCGTATTTTATTGAGGTAGTCATGATCGTCAATTTGGCCGCCAATGGCGGATGTGAATGTGTGAACCGAATGGACACCAAGGCGAATCAACTTATCGTTACTACCTAAGTAAAGAGATCATCCACGATTGTGATAAAAAAATGGCGACGCAATCGATGCGCCGCCATCAAAGTGAAGGTCGATATCTGGAGGTCAGTCCAAAATATCGATTCCAATCTAGTAAGAGTTATCGGAATAAGCAATCCAAATTTATTAGCTTTCCTAACTAGTGTATTCGCAAGATATTAGGAATAACAACATTGTGTCTTATCAAAAACACAATTTCCGCAAATCGGTTGCCTGTCTGATGATTACAAGTAATAGACATTGAAAATTCTGCTCATCTATCGCTGTCTAGGCGAACTGCTCGAAGCGAGCGAGCTCAGCAGATTGGTAGATAGCGGAGATTGATGATGAAGCTGATGAAGGGCTTTCTGCTCGGTTCGATTGCGAGTGTCGCCGCAATCGTGCAGGCGCAGGCCGCCGACCTCCCCATGACGAAATCCGCGCCGGTGGACTACGTGCGTGTCTGCTCCGTGCATGGCGCCGGCTTCTTCTACATTCCCGGCAGCGATACCTGCCTGAGGGTGGGCGGCCGTCTCCGCGCTGATTACGTTTATGCGGAGCCGCTCTGGACGACGCCGGGAGACGGCCGTCAGAAGGATGCGACCGGCTTTCGCGCCCGTGCACGTCTGATCATCGACTCGCGCACCGCGACCGAATTCGGAACCGTGCGCGCCTTCTTCCGCTTGGATGTGACGCGCGACACCGGCTATTTCAACAATGGCTTCGCCTCGGGCAGCACCACCAAGACCAACCTCGACAAGGCCTTCATCCAGTTCGCCGGCATCACCGCCGGTGTGGCCCAGTCGATGTTCGACTTCTTCGCCGAGGATTGGAACTACGGCTCGGCGCCGAACGTCCTGCCCGGCTCCGACGCTGGCCAGACCCAGATGCTTGCCTATACCGCTACCTTCGGGAGCGGCTTCTCGGCGACCCTGTCGCTCGAAGACCGCAACCAGCGCAACATCGGCGCAACCGCGATCTTCGACGGCAGCGGCAATGTTCTCGCCGGCTATAACCCTGCAGGCGAGCGCATGCCCGACGTCGTCGGCAATGTCCGCGTCGACCAGAGCTGGGGCTCTGCCCAGCTGTCAGGCGCCATCCACCAGATGAATTCGTGGGAGCTCGACCCCTTCGGCGGCCGCATCGACGATGAATACGGCTACGCCGTGCAGGCCGGCGTGCATGTCTTCCTGCCGCAGCTCGCGGCCGGCGATAATCTGTGGTTGGAAGCGGCTTACGCCCAAGGCGCTCTCAACTACCTCGGCGTGACGGGCGACGTCTCCGTCGGCTCCTATGCAGACCTCATCGCGACCGACGGTGTCATCGTCGGCGACAGCATCAAGCGCACGACGGGATGGAACCTGCTCGCCGCCTTCACCCATTACTGGACGCCGAGCATCCGCTCCGGCGTCTGGGGCAGCTACACCGACGTGAACTACCCCGGCACGGTGACGGCGCCGAGCTACTCCATCCTGCGTGATTTCAAGGTCTACCAGCTCGCCGGCCAGCTCGTGTGGTCGCCGACGAAGGCCTTCGATATCGGTGTCGAGGTGCTCTACACGAAAACCGACGCCAGCCACAACGGCAATCCCTCGCTGGTCGTCAAGAACAGCCAGGACCAGTGGCAGACGCGCTTGCGGTTCCAGCGCGACTTCTGATCGGCCACCGCGACCGGTCTCGAGAACCCCGGCCCCCGTGCCGGGGTTTTTTGCGGGCGCGGGCATGGCCTCCGCCAGTCCAGATGCGTTGCCGTACTCCCGCTAAACGCTGCCGGGCCCCGGCAGATCGGTGCGGTGTCGGACGGGATGGGTCTTGGGGCATCCCGAGAAGACTGATGGGATCATGAGACGATCCCGGAGCTGGCCAATTCGCTGATTGGCAGCTTATCGGAACAAAGCCTCACGATTCTGCGCCAAGATAGACCAGAACGAGACCGACGATGATGGTAAGCCACCCTACCACGGAAATCGGGGCCGGGCGCTCGCCGAACCAGATAATGCTGGCAAGCCCGACGAGTACGAAGGTTAGAAGTGTGAACGGGTAAACCAAGAAAAGTGGGACGCGGGACAAGCCATAGAGCCACAACAAAACGCCGCCACCGTAGGCCGCAAGACCAAGTGCGACGTAACCGTTGACGAAAGACATAAGAGTCGTTCGATCGGTAGCACCGACCTTGAGGAGCACTTGTCCGAGCGCAGCAAATGCAGAACTGAGGGTCAGAACGAACGCAAGACTCGATGTCATCTCAACCGGCGTTTTGAATGGCGCGAAAGGTCGTCATTACGCGGTAGTTTATCCGCGAGAGCTTTGTCACCGTCTCGACCGAAAGGCTCCGTAGCAGTAGCTTGCGCGCCCTCCATGCCAAGCCGCCATATTCCTTTGCCTTGACCGCGGCGGGTAGCTGCGTTGCGCGTGCCGCATCCGACAAGCGCTCTTGGCCATCCCCGTTGGCGAACAGAAAGGCATTGAACCGGTACCACGGTTCGATGCTCCGATCCTTCGCTACTTGCGCTCGCAAACAGTCGAATCTGGCGTAACCATGCTTTTCGAACAGACGGGCCCAAAATTCGGGGGTCTGCTCATTGATGTGCATCTCTCCGCCTTGGCCCGGTTGAGCAGCGGAAAACAGAACAACGTCTCCAGAGGCACAAAGGCGAGCAATGAACGCCTCGGAGCAATCCGGCGGGATGTGCTCTGCCACTTCCATTGACTGCACCAGGTCGAAGCGCCGCCCGAGGTCCCAATGCTGCGTTATATCGGTTGCAACAAATCTGTCCGGAGGGACCGCCAGGCGAGCACGGTTTACATAAGCCCCATCAATTCCGACCACGTCATCGATCCCGAACTCGCGCCAGACACCGAGCCAAGTTCCTCGTCCGCAGCCGACGTCCAGAACGCTTTTCAGGCTCACTGCCTTCCGAACACTCGGAAGCAAGCCACGGGCCGACCGACGTGCTCCGGAGTCGACCCAATCAAAAAAGCGCTCATCATAGAGATGCAAGGCCTTTCCCTTCAATCACGATGCAACTGTTTGACGATGTACAATGGGCGCCCCTTCACCTGGATGAAGATTCGTCCAATGTATTCTCCGATAATTCCCATGGCGAATAATTGTACGGCTGAGAACGTCAGCAATGCCACCATGAGACTTGACCAGCCCGGTACGACGTCCTCGAACAGGTAGCTATAGATCGACCAGCCAATAAGTAGGACCGCGAGCGCCGCCGCCCCGAACGCCATCGTGTAGACGAAACGCAGGGGTGCTAAAGCGAAAGCGGTCATCGCATCCGAGGCCAGTGAGACCATCTTCGCGAGCGGGTATTTCGTTTCGCCTGCGAAGCGCGACGCCCGCTCATATTGGATCGCCACCTGGTTGAAGCCTATCCAAGACACCATGCCACGAATGAAGCGATGCGTTTCCGGCATAGAGTTGAGAATGTCGACGACCTGCCGGCTCATGAGGCGAAAATCGCCAACATCCGGCGGGATGTGCACTGATGAGACATGCGAAAGGACACGGTAGAACAGCTTCGCGCTCGCAATTTTAAACCAGTTTTCGCCGTCTCGGCGCCTCCGTTGGCCGTACGCCACGTCGGCGCCTTGATCCATGGCAGCCATCATCTCGCCGAGAAGCTCAGGCGGATCCTGGAGGTCCGCGTCGATGACGAGGATTCGCTCCCCCCGAACCACCGACAGGCCGGCGGACAAGGCTGTTTGATGGCCATAGTTGCGAGCCAAATCGACGATCACGACCCGAGGGTCACGCTTACGAAGACACTGCAGCGACTGAAGCGTACCGTCGGTCGAACCGTCATTGACGAAGATGAGCTCGAAGCGAGAGACTCCGAGATCGCTGCACACTCGGGCGAGCCTATCATAGCAAGCGCCGACACATTCGCTTTCATTGAAGCACGGGACGACGACGCTCAGCGAAATGCCCCGTGCCGCAGCGGCGGTCTCCTTCGTCGGTAGTGGACTGACGCCATGCATACGATCGCAAGCCCCCCTGCCATCTCGCTCTCTACGGGCTCTTCGCGCCCGATTAGGTATCCTTGTCGACCGAAATGTCCTAAAGATCAACGCTTTCGATAATCATTCTAGCAGTGGAATGCATCCCCGTCTGCCGCAAGGTGCTTCGACTGGCTTGAGCGATCACGAGGCACACCATGAAGCGATCGTTCTCGGGCATGGCTCGAATTCCAGAACGCCGCCGCACGTGGGATGCCTTTTGGCGCGATTACCCGACGGAATGTTGTCAACGCGTACCCGTAATCTAATGCTGCGGGGGCATGCAGACGAGGATTATGTCGTCGCGTTTCCTGACCTCCCAAGGACCGGATGCCCCATCACACAGCGTCTTGTCGACACGAACGAGTTGCAGGTCGAGACCGCTTGCTCGCCGGAGGATGTTGGCATTGCTCCATTCGGTCGAAAACGCGGACAGGTTCATGTCCATATACTGCGCTCGATGCAATTGAGCAACCGACCGCCAATCACTCACAATCGCGATCTTGACGCCTTGGTGGAGTGCTCCGATCCGCCTCAAGTCATCGACGATCGCACGTGCGATCACCTCGTCCTGCTCCGCCTGCCGAAACCGTTCGTGAAGGAGTGATATCTGGTTTGCGGCAGATAGGCATACGAAGGCTACAGCGAACCAGCGGGGCGCGGCCTGAATGCGGACGAGCTGCTTGAGCGCTGTCCAGGCGATGAGCAGGCATCCGACCTGCCAAAAGGCCGACTGCGACATGCTCCTAAGTGTTGGCCAATACGTAGCAGTCGTCAGGTTCATGGGATTGGGAGTAACGGCGACCGCCGCGGCGAAGGCCAGAGTAGCCCACCACGCATCGGCGTTTCGAGGCTGTTTCAGGATCCGCCAGATCAGGGCCCCCAAAATGCCGATCTGTGCGGCCGCATAGATGATCCGTTCATGAAGCGGAAACGTGATGCGATACGGGACAACACCGTTCCAGAATGGGTGGATGATGTCGAGGGCGTACGGTCCGAGATTGGCCGAAACTGAGGACACCGTTCCTGCTCGGCCCGAAGAGGGTAGTCCCATTACCGTGGCGAGACGCGTCGAAAGCAGGAACAAGACGCAGGCCAGAAGGAAGCCGGCTACCAGGGGGGCTAGGTTCCGTATCGAACGAGGCGACTTTTCAAACGTGAGTTGATCGTGGACCAACGCAAGCGCCGCAGCGAAGAGCAGCGTGAGTGCGAACGGCTGGTACGAAACAAGAGCGATCCATCCGGCTCCTCCGATGGCGGCGACGCTGCGCAACGGACGGTCTGATAATCGCCGGGCAGCGAAGATGGCCAAGCCGGATCCGCCTAGGGCAATCGCGTAATTGATGTACCCCATAGTGAAGGGATACAGTTCCGAAAAATAGCCATGCAGGCCGACGAGGAGCGTCATCCATGGCACAAGCGACGGCGGTAACCGTGCATAGCGGACGATCTGGTCTGAGCAGAACCAAACGCTCAGAGGGAAGGCAATGATCCAAAAGCCAGCGGTGCTGAAATAGTCATATCCGAAGCGGCTTACGACATAGTTTACCACCGAGACTGCGTAGCGATAATTCGCGGCGTTTCCGCCTATGAGCCAAACCGCAGCTTCGCCGCTATAGGCCGGCCCGATGTCGTCCGGGGTTGCGAGAAAAGGTCCGGCGGCGCACAAGAGGATCAGCGCCACTACACATAGGCTCGTGAGGAGCTCACGCATGATGCGGCTCTGGAAATTATTCGGGTCGGGCAGTTCGGCCATCATCGGATCCCCAGAAGCGACGGAGCCTTAGCATGCGTACGACACTGCCCTCAATCCACCGGTAGCCGACGATCTAGCCCAATTCGCAACGAAACCGCAGTTTGGACTGTTGCCTCATGGCTCCCGCCGCCATGAGTGGGGATCGAGAACAAATCGAAAAGGGAAGGGAAGAGACGGGTGCCGGAATATCCGTGGATATCTCTAGGGATATTCCACGTCCGCAGCACGCTCGTTTCGGCTTCACTGTGCCTGGAGCAGGTTATCCGGGCGCGGCCGTCGCGAGAAGTTCGAGAGTTTGTCTGGTGCTGCCGGAGAGGATTGAACTCTCGACCTCTCCCTTACCAAGGGAGTGCTCTACCACTGAGCTACGGCAGCATAGGCTTCGGGCTGAAAGCGGCCGGACACTGCCACAAGGCTCTGGCAGGTGCAAGGCCGCAAGCGCCGCTATTTCCTCCTGCGGCGCGTCGGCCACAAGAAATCCCCGGACGTCAGCGCAAGTGACTGAACGTCAAGGATTTGCGCGCAGGATCTCGCGTCGGAGACACAGCAGATTGTGCCTCAGGCAGCCGCAGCCCGGCTTTGCAGCGGCAGGCCGAGCTTGCGCCAGACGGTAACGAGGCCATGGGCCAAATGATCGACCAGATCGTCCGTATGGAACGGTGTCGGCGTGATGCGCAGACGCTCCGTGCCACGCGGCACCGTCGGATAGTTGATCGGCTGTACATAGATGCCGTGCTCCGTCAGGAGCAGGTCGCTGGCGCGCTTGGTGAGCTCCGGATCGCCGACGACGACGGGCACGATATGGGTCGGATTGCCCTTCACCGGCAGGCCGGCTGCGGTCAGCACGGCTTTCGTGCGCGCCACCTGGGCGCGGTGGCGCCGGCGCTCCTCTCCGCTGACGGCGAGATGCCGCACCGAAGCGAGCGCCGCAGCGGCGATCGCCGGCGGCAGCGCCGTCGTGAAGATGAAGCCGTGCGCATTCGAGCGGATGGCGTCGATGACGAGGTTCGAGGAGGCGAGATAGCCGCCGATGCAGCCGAAGCCCTTGGCAAGCGTCGCCTCGATGACGTCGAGCCGCTCACGCGCCCCGATCTCCTCGGCATAGCCTCCGCCGGTCGCGCCGTAGAGGCCGACCGCATGCACCTCGTCGATATAGGTCATCGCGCCGTAGCGCTCGGCGAGATCGCAGATGGCATGAATCGGCGCGACGTCGCCGTCCATGGAATAGACGCTTTCGAAGACGATGAGTTTCGGCCGGGCAGGGTCGGCCGCCTTCAGGAGCTCTTCGAGATGGGCGAGATCGTTGTGGCGGAAGATCACCTTCTCGGCGCCCGAGCGGCGCACGCCCTCGATCATCGAATTGTGGTTCTGCGCATCCGACAGGATGAGGCAGCCGGGCAGAAGCATGGCGATGGTGGCGATGCCCGTCTCGTTGGAGACATAGCCCGAGGTGAAGACGAGGGCGTTCTCCTTGCCGTGGATGCCCGCCAGCTCCCGTTCGAGCTCGACGATCGGCCGGCTCGTGCCGGCGATGTTGCGGGTGCCGCCGGCACCGACCCCCATGCGCCGCGCGGTCTCCGCGGCGGCTTCGATCACCGCCCCGTGCCGACTCATGCCGAGATAGTCGTTCGTGCACCACACGACCACATCCCGCGGACCGGCGGGAGAGTGCCAGATGGCTCTGGGAAAACGCTCGACATCGCGTTCGAGCGTCGTGAACACCCGGTAACGCCGTTCCTCACGCAAGGTGTCGAGGGCGGATTGAAAAAAATGGTCGTAGATCATCCAGCCTCCCGTGCGACCGGCGAATGCGCCCTGCGATCAGCCTCGAAACACAATCGCAACCCATCCCACCATAATTGGAGAAATTCCATATTGAAACCGGCGATACAAGACGTCGCGACGCCGCAGGCGCGGCCCGGGTCGGTCGGGGCCCCGGGGCAACGCCTCGGCCCCGTCAACCTTGCCTCTTGTTTGGGGCAGTGGAGATGGCTATTCGCTTGAGGCATGAGGGCAGTTGCACATGCCGAGGAACGAGATCGATAAGCGGCAGGCGCGTTTGGCGGCTGCATTGCGCGAAAATCTCAAGCGCCGCAAGGAGCAGGGCAGGGCAAGGCGTTCCGCCGTGGCGGAGACCGCCGAAGCCGACCTCTTGCGCGGCCAGGAACAGATGGACCGGCCGCGGCCGGAGACGAAGGACTGATTGTCGATGGATCGAATTCGCATCACCGGTGGTGAGCCGCTCAACGGCACCATCCCCGTCTCCGGCGCCAAGAATGCGGCCTTGCCGCTGATGATCGCGAGCCTTCTCACCGAAGAAACGCTCGAACTGCACAATGTGCCGCGGCTCGCCGATGTCGCGCTTCTTCTGCGCATTCTCGGCAACCATGGCGTCGATCACGCCATTGCCGGCAAACGCCCCGGCCAGACGGCCGAGACGGGCCAGAGCATTCGCCTCAAGGCCGGATCGATCATCGATACGGTCGCGCCTTACGAGCTGGTCTCGCGCATGCGGGCGAGCTTCTGGGTGGTCGGTCCGCTCGTGGCGCGCATGGGCGAGGCGCGCGTGTCGCTGCCCGGCGGCTGCGCCATCGGCACGCGCCCCGTTGATCTCCTGCTGATGGTTCTGGAGCGGTTCGGCGCCACCGTCGATATCGACGCGGGCTATGTCCTGGTGCGCGCTCCACGCGGGCTGAAGGGAGCCGAGATCAGCTTTCCCAAGGTCACCGTCGGCGGCACGCATACGGCGCTGATGGCCTCCGTGCTGGCGGAAGGCACCACGGTCATCGACAATGCGGCGTGCGAGCCGGAGGTGGCCGATCTCGCGCAATGCCTCATCAAGATGGGCGCCCGCATCACCGGCGCCGGCACGTCGCAGATCGTGGTGGAAGGCGTGGCGCGGCTCGGCGGTACCGAGCACACGGTGCTGCCGGATCGCATCGAGACGGGCACCTATGCCATGGCGGTCGCCATGACCGGCGGCGACGTGCTGCTCGAAGGCGCGCAGCCACATCTGCTGCAATCGGCCCTCGATGTGCTGACGCAGGCGGGTGTCGAGATCGCCGTCAGCAATGCCGGCATCCGCGTGAAGCGCAACGGTGCCGGAATTTCGCCGGTCGATGTCACCACTGAGCCCTTCCCGGGCTTCCCGACGGATCTTCAGGCCCAGCTCATGGCCCTGATGAGCCGCGCCAAGGGCACCACCCGCATCCGCGAGACGATCTTCGAAAACCGCTTCATGCATGTGCAGGAGCTGGCGCGGCTCGGCGCACGGATTCGCCTCGACGGCGACGTAGCCTATGTCGACGGCGTGGAGCGCCTGAAGGGCGCTCCGGTCATGGCGACGGATCTGAGGGCGTCCGTCTCCCTGGTCATCGCCGCGCTCGCAGCCGAGGGCGATACCATGGTCAATCGGGTCTACCATCTCGACCGCGGCTTCGAGGCGCTCGAGAGCAAGCTCGCGCGTTGTGGCGCCCGGATCGAGCGCATTTCGGGCTGATCCGGGCCGCCTAGCTGCTTCTCAGCGCACGATGCCGCGCTTGCGGCCGAAGCCGGGGATCTCGCAGCGGCAGGAGATGCCGCGCGGGGCCGAGACGCGGCAGTTTCCGCGTGATGTCACGCAGACGCGGCCCCAATCGGAGCGTCCACCGCGGCCGCGGCCCCAATCGGAGCGGCGATCGCGGCCCCGCCGGCCGTCGTCATCCCAGCCGTCGCGGTCATAGCCGCCACGTGGACCGCGACGCCAGTTCGGGTTGCGGTCGAGATCCCGCGGATTGTCTGGATAAAGTCCCTGCCCTTGCCGGTCGTAGCCGGGGGCGTATTGCGCCTGCGCGCTTGGCGGTGCGGCGAGCCAGCCGCCCGCCACCATGGCAAGCAGCAGGAAAAGGTACCGGTAAGACATGCTTTCCTCCAAAGATCCCCTCGGACCAGCGGCAGCCGGCACAATCGCCGCGAATCGCCTTGCCGCACGGCGGAACAGTAATAGTTAAACGCTGTTGGTTCATGGATGTTTCACGCCGGCCTCCGCGATCAGGCACCGTGGCGGTTGCGCGGTGCCCGCACGCGGGATAACACACCAGGGTGGGCCCCATTGGCATCGATCGGATGGCGGATTTGGCCATGGAGCAGATCAAGCTCGTTGCGCTCGATCAGGAGGATCTCGCTGTCGTGTCGGCGCATCTTCAGGATGCGCTTCTGCGAGTCGAGGACCTTGCCTACTTGCCGCGGCGGCGGTGTTTCATCATGGCGCTCCGCCGGTTCGACTGGGAAGCCGCGGATGCCGAGAAACCGCGTCGCAGGCTGTCGGCGCTTCACTTCAACAGGGTAGAAGCGGTCCGTCGGCAGAAGGTCGACCCCGCCCGTCCGAAAGACGTGCTCAACCTGCTGGCGATCGATTTCGTCGAGACGGAGGCGCCCTCCGGCCGTGTCCTCCTTCTATTCTCCGGCGGGGCCGTCATTGAGCTCAGCGTCGAATGCATCGAGGCACAGCTGAACGACCTCGGTCCCGTATGGGAGGCCTCGGGCCGCCCTGTCCATGACATTCTCGAAAATGACAGCAACGATGCCCGTTGAACTCGACAGTACGGCCGCTGACTTTCCCGAGCGTTTTGCCGCCCTCCTCGCCATGAAACGCGAGGTGGCGGAGGAGGTCGACCAGGCGGTCGCCGCGATCCTGCGTGAAGTCGCCGACCATGGCGACGGGGCGGTGATCGCGTTCTCTCGGCGGTTCGACCGGCTGGAGCTCACGCCGCAGACACTGCGTGTCAGCGAGGATGAGCTCGCCGCGGCCGCCGGCGCCTGCGATCCGCAGGCGCTGGCAGCGCTCGAAACGGCGCGGGCGCGCATCGAGGCCTATCACACCCGCCAGAAGCCGGCGGATATGCGCTTTACCGACGATCTCGGTGTGACGCTCGGCTGGCGCTGGACGGCGATCGCCGCCGTCGGCATCTATGTGCCGGGCGGTACGGCGAGCTATCCCTCGTCGGTCCTCATGAACGCCGTGCCGGCGAAGGTGGCGGGCGTCGAGCGCATCGTCATGGTGGTGCCGACCCCGGGCGGTGTGGTCAATCCGCTGGTTTTCGCGGCGGCCAAGCTCGCCGGCGTCGACGAGGTCTATCGGATCGGCGGCGCTCAAGCCGTGGCGGCACTGGCCTATGGCACGGAAAGCATCCGGCCGGTCGACAAGATCGTCGGGCCGGGCAATGCCTATGTGGCGGCAGCCAAGCGCCGGGTCTTCGGGCGCGTCGGGATCGACATGATCGCCGGCCCTTCCGAGGTGCTCGTGCTTGCCGATGGCACAGCCAATCCAGACTGGATCGCCGCCGACCTGCTCGCCCAGGCCGAGCACGACACGGCCGCCCAGTCCATTCTCGTCACCGACGACGGCGCGCTCGCCACGGCGGTGGCGGCCGCGGTCGAGGGTCAGCTTACCACCTTGCCGCGCGCCGAGATCGCCCGTGCCAGCTGGCGGGACTTCGGCGCGATCATACACGTTCCCACGCTGTCGGATGCCGTGCCGCTCGTCGATCGTCTCGCGCCGGAGCATCTCGAGATCATCGCCGCCGATGCCGAGCGCCTCGCCGCTTCCATCCGTAATTGCGGCGCGATCTTCCTCGGCGGCCATACACCGGAGGCGATCGGCGATTATGTCGGCGGGTCGAACCACGTGCTCCCCACCGCCCGGTCGGCGCGCTTCTCCTCGGGGCTCGGCGTGCTCGATTTCATGAAGCGGACCTCGATCCTGCACTGCACGGCTGAAAGCCTGGCGGTGCTCGGCCCTGCCGCGGTCGCGCTCGGCCGCGCCGAGGGGCTCGATGCGCATGCCCGCTCGGTGAGCATCAGGTTGAATCGGTGAGCGGCGGGAGCCAACCGGCGAGAATGGACGACCGACGCTGCCGGCTCGTGTCGGTGACGCTCGACGAGGTCTCGATCGGCCGGGGCAATCCCGATCAGGAGCATGAACGGGCCGTCGCCATCTGGGACATTCTCGAGGACAATACCTTCGCGGTGCCTGGCGACGACGGCGGGCCCTACGTGCTCTCCATCGCTCTGGTGGACAAGAAGCTCGCGCTCGACATTCGCCGCGAGGACGGCGCGCCGGTCGCCTTCCATGTGCTGTCGCTCACGCCGTTCCGGCGCGTCATCAAGGACTACAAGCTCGTCTGCGACAGCTATTACGCTGCCATCCGCAGCGCCTCGCCGGCCCAGATCGAGGCCATCGACATGGGCCGTCGCGGCCTGCACGACGAGGCCTCGCAGCTCTTGCGCGAACGGCTTCAGGGCAAGATCGACATCAATTTCGACACGGCGCGGCGGCTCTTCACCTTGATCTTCGCTCTTCACTGGAAGGGCTGAGCAGCATGGAGCCGCCGCCCCGCCAGGACCGGCGCATCCGAGCCGTCTTGTTCATGTGCGCGCATAACGCCGTGCGCTCCCCCATGGCGGCGGGCATCGCGCGTCATTTCTTCGGACGCTCGCTCTATGTGGAGTCCTGCGGCGTGCGGCCCGACGATCTCGACCCCTTCGCGGTCGCGGCGATGGATGAGGTGGGCATCGCCATTGCCGAGCACCGGCCCCAGTCCCTCGACGACCTCGTCGATACGAGCTTCGATCTGATCGTGACTCTATCGCCCGAGGCCCATCACCAGGCGCTCGAATTGACGCGCAGCCAGGCGCTCGAGGTCGAATATTGGCCGACCTACGACGCAACGGCCTGTCATGGCACGCGTGAACAGCGGCTTCAGGCCTACCGCGGCGTCCGCGACCAGCTCCTGGAGCGCATCCTGGGGCGGTTCAGGCGCAGCTGAACCGCAGGGTCATTCCGCGCTCTCCGGCGCTGCCTTATGCCGCCTCAGGAAGATCGCGATGGTGACGACCAGGATCGCGCCCACCACCGCGGCCGTATAGAGCAGGCCCGAAACCGGCATCGGCGCTCCCCCATGGGCGGTGTCCGGCGCGACGAGCTGGGACGCCGTCGTGGCGAGTTGGCCGACAATGAGCGGATCCGACACGAGCATCTCGCCGGCGATCCAGCCGAGCAGCAGCGCGCCCGCCCAGACGAAGACGGGAAACCGCTCGACGAGGGTCATGATGAGCGCCGATCCGACCATGATCAGCGGGATCGAGAGGAGAAGCCCGAAGACGAATAGCCATGGATTGCCATGTGCGGCGGCCGAAATCGCGACCACGTTATCCAGGCTCATGACGGCATCGGCGATTGCGATGGTGCGCACCGCCTGCCAGAGACTCGTGCTTTCGCGGATATCCTGCGCGCCGTCCTCCTCGCCGACCGCGAGCTTCACGGCGATCCAGATGAGGAGCAGGCCGCCGGCGATGCGCAGGAAGGGCAGTTCCAGCAGGCGGCTGATGATCAGCGCGAACAAGATGCGCAGGCCGACGGCGGTTGCCGCCCCCAGAAAAATGCCTAATCGCTTTTGCCCGGCTGGCAGCGAGCGGCAGGCGAGGCCGATCACCACGGCATTGTCGCCGGACAAAAGAATGTCGATCCAGACGATCTGGAGGACTTGCCACAAAATTTGTGTATCGAAAGACATTATGGCGGGAGACTTTCAGGCGAATAGCTCCGGATGAGGGGCAGACGTAGCCCGATCACATGACAGGGCCTTCGGGCTTTGCCCCAAATCTCGGCCTCTATGGCGTGCATCGGAGCATCGATAGAGCGGGTAGATATGCCGAACGCTGTGCATTTTCACCACCATTGCCGCACTGGGACAAGGTGCCGCTATGTCGCTGCCGCATGGTTCCGGTGCTCGCAGCACCGGCGATCCGCTTCCCTCGGTGCCGCGGGTGAGGTACCAAGGAGAGTTCAATGGGATGGCGCGCGGATCATGTGGCAGGCCTGGATGCGCTTATCGCGCGATATGACGCTTCTCGGCTTGGAGGCGCAGGAAGTCGTGGCGCTCAGGCTTATGCGCCTCGCTGAAGGCGGCACGGTGGCCGAGGCCGAGGCGGGCCGCATGGTCGACGAGAAGGTCTCGGCCTTTTTCGAAGCCGCCACCACCTTGGCGAGCGGCGGCGCGGCCGAACATGTGGTGAGCAGGTTGCGCCGGCGGGTCCGCGCCAACGGGCGGCGGCTACGGCGCCGATGAGCCTTCCGCGGCTGCGGCGCTGTTGCAGGCGGGGTGCCCGGCGGCATCGCTGGTGATCTGCCCCTCCGGCTTCAGGCGTCCGGTAACCGGATCGCGCCAGACGTGGGCCGTGAGAGCTCCGCAGTCGACCTGCTGCCGGCCGTCGCTCTGGCCGAAAGTAAGCGCCGCCCCGACCCACAGCGCAGTCCCCAGCAATCCGGCGGTCAGCCAGAGAATGCCCTGCTTCGAGAGGCGACGGGCAGCTCGGCCGCCTACGCCGCCCGTGATCAGAGATGGAACGCTGACAAACATTCCCATTGGGCTATCCAAGCCTTCTTTGGGCCGGCGCGCGTGGCGCGTTCTGCGCCAAACGTAGCTCCGACGGCGGATTGTGATCGCTTCAGGGTCTGAGGCTTTCCACGCGGCGCGGCTCTGCCGGCGCGCGGCCGGCGGACGCTGAATTGGCTCACCCTTGCCCGCGACATCTTTGTAGCCGCGGTGACGAGATCAGCATGTTACCGGCCGATCATGGCATCCGTGTGGGCCACGCGTTCGACCGCTCAATCGCGCTGATCCACAGTTTTTCGGCGCGCGCGCCGCGAATCATCTGAAGACGAACAAATAAAGAAGTATGATGATCGAGATCGGAACCCCGAGTATCCAGAGAATGATGCCACGCATTCTGCCTTCCTTTCCTGAACTCTCGGTCCGGATAACAGATCCTGCGCGAATTTGTTCCCGCTTGGCTTGAGGTTGGCCTTCTGTCTCTCAATTAGACAGTGAGGTACTTGGTGCTTCTGTGACCCGGAAATTCATTGCCGTATGCGATCGGTAATAGAGACATGCATCATGAGGATTCGTCCGATTTGGAGCGACGATATTCGGCTGAGCATGAGATGAGCGTCCTGAAATAGACGCGTGACATTTTCTGGCCATGCCAGTACCCCAGATTCGCTTCGATTCGCTGTCAGCGGACTTGCCCCCGGGTTCGTACAGATGTGATGTCGCTGTCGAATTCACTCGCGTATGACTGTGCCCTCGTTGGAGCGTAACCATGACCAATGTTCCGCCACAATCCGATATGGACCAATCGAGCACCGTCGCGGCGCTCGGCCTGCGTTGGGCTGCGTTGCGCGGCATGCTCGCCTCACCGCTGATCAATGCCGAAGACCAGAAGTCGCTGCGCGACGATCTCCTGCGCGAATTGCGCAGCGTCGAGCGGTCGATCGGCGGCATCGAGGCCCGCAATACCTTCGAGGTGTCGGCCAAGATCGATGTGATCAAGGAAGCGCTGACGCATATCGGGTTCGGCGACACGGGCTGGGGGCAGGATCTGCTCGAGAGCATCCGCCGCGACGTCATGAGCCTGACGCAAGGGGCTCCACGGAACGAGCAGCGCCAGCCGGGCGGCCCCATTCGCCAGATGGCAAGGGGCAATGAGAGCGCGCCGGCCCAGCCGCGAAGCGAGGGCTGACGTACCCGGTCTCCGGTCGAGGAAGGGCGGGGGTGTCCCGCCCTCCTTCAGAAGCCCAGCGCCACGCCGTCCTTGCGGTGATCTGAGGCGCCGAAGAGCGCACCGCTCGCTTCGTCGATCCAGATCATCTGGCAGCCGCCGAGCGGTTCGTCGGCAACGCTTGTGCGATGGCCGCGGCCGGCGAGATCGGCCACCGTCGCCTCCGGGAAGGTCGCTTCCAAGCTCAACGTCCCGTCGAAGGCAAAGCTGCGCGGACTGTCGCAGGCATGCTGCAGATCGAAGCCCCGGTCGAGGATCTGCGAGAGAACATGGGCGTGGCCGGCCGCCTGATATTGGCCACCCATCACCCCGAAAGACATCACCGCTCGGCCATTCCGCGTCAGCATGCCAGGAATGATCGTATGCATGGGCCGGCGGCGCGGGCCGATGGCATTGGCATGACCCGGCACGACACGGAAGCTCGCACCGCGATTGTGCAGGAGTACGCCCGACTTCGGCGCATAGATGCCGCTGCCGAAAGCGAAGAAGATCGAATTGATGAAGGACACGGCGTTGCGATCACGGTCGACCACGCTGACATAGACCGTGTCCTTGTGCTCCGTCTCGTCCCACGGCGGTGTCGGCAGGACGGCATCCCGGCTGATGCGGCCGCGCAGCCGGCCGATCGCCTCGTCCGCGAGGACGGCGTCCACGTCGAGAGCGCTGCCCTCAGGATCACCGACGAGCCGGTCGCGCAGGTGGTAGGCGCATTTCGTCGCCTCGGCGAGCAGATGCACCCGGTCGGCCTCGCTGAGCGAGGAATCGGCGAGGTCGAAGCCCGACAGAATGCGCAGGATGATGAGCGCCGCGAGCCCCTGGCCGTTGGGCGGGCATTCGTGCAGTCGATAGCCGCGATACTCGGCTGAAATGGGGTCGACATAATCGGCGCGCTGGGCGGCAAAGTCGTCGACCGTATGGAGCCCGCCGAGCGCCTTGAGGCAGGCGACGATCTCCTCGGCGACCGGCCCTTCGTAGAAGGCCAAGCGGCCATGCTTAGCAATGGCGCGCAGCGTCGCCGCCAGCGCCGGATTGCCCATGCGGCCACCGACCGCCGGCGGCCTACCGCCCGGCAGGAACTGCTTGACTGCCGCCTCGGTCGTCTTGAGCCGGTCGGCGTAGCGACGCCAGTCGAGCTGAACGCGCGGTGTCACGCGGTAGCCGTCTTCGGCGGCGGCGATCGCCGCCGCAAGCACCGCTTCGAGCGGCATCGTGCCATGGTCGGCCGAGAGCCGGCACCAGGCATCGACCGCGCCGGCACGGTGACGGCATGCGGTGAAGTGTCGGGTATCGCCGCGAAATCGCGCTCGCGATACCAGTCGAGCGACGCGCCGGCGGGCGCGCGACCCGAGCCGTTGATGGCGATCGGCATGCCGCCGCGCGGCGCATAGAGCGCGAAGCAATCGCCGCCGATGCCGGTCATATGCGGGTCGACCACGCATTGCACCGCAACCGCGGCGATGGCGGCATCGACCGCATTGCCGCCGGCCTTCAGGATATCGAGTGCGGCGAGCGTCGCGGCGGGATGCGAGGTCGCCGCCATGCCGCGTTCCCCGACGGCGAGGGAGCGCCCGGGGCGGATGAAATCACGGAGCGTTTCCAAGGTGATGTTTTCCGAACCGAAGTGAAGGAGCCCTAGTCTTGCAGAGAATGAGCGGCTGCGAAACACCGCTGTCGCCGGAGCGAGGCTCGGCTCACGCGTGTCGCGTGAACCGGCGAGCCGACTGGCTCACGCGCTGATTCGCCCTTCGACGATGGGCAACGACAAGCCACCGGTCGTGACATCGAGCCCGAACAGGCTGTTGTGCAGCTGACTCAGAGCCGTGCCGATGGCGCCGACCAGAGCGGCGCGGTTGCCGAGGAGGCTCACCTCGATGCGCGGCGTGACATGGCCGCAGCGGGCCAGATAATGGCGGATGCGCTCGAAGAGTTCGAGCCGCACGCCGATGCTGCCGCCGAGGACGACCACCTCCGGATCGAGGACGGCATTGACGGCGACGATGGCCGGGGCGATCAGCCGCGCCGTCTCGTCGATGGCAGTGGCGGCCGCCTCATCGCCCGCGGCGAGGGCGGCGAAGACCTCGCGCACATTGCTTGCGGCCGTGCCGCCATAGCCGCGGTAGCGCTGCAGGATGGCGCGACTGCCGACCGCCGTCTCCAGCGTCCCGAGCGTGAAGCCGCGCGGATCATAGGGATCTCCGCCGACCGGCAGATAGGCGATCTCGCCGGCCGCCCCGCGGGCGCCGCGCAGGAGCTTGCCCTCGGCGATGATGCCCATGCCGATGCCGGTGCCGAGCGCGATGAAGACGAAACTGCGCGTGGCCGCGCCATGGCCCTGCCACTGCTCGCCTTGCGCATGCAGGTTGATGTCGTTCTCGATGGCGACGTCGAAGCCCAGCCGGCTTTTGAGCCCGCCGATCACATCGATGCGGTCGACGCCGGGAATATTGGGCGCGACCTGGATGGAGCCGTCAGTCGAGTCGACCACGCCGGGGGTGCCCATCACGCCGAGGCGCAGCGCCTTGGGCCCGATCTCGGCCGCGGCCGCGAGCCGCCGGGCGAGATCGGCGATCTGGTCGAGGACGTGGACGCCGCCGCGGTGATCGGTCGGCACCTCCTCTTCCTGCACCACGATGCCCTTCAGATCGGCGATGGCCATGCGGATCTTCGTGCCGCCGAGATCGATGCCGAGCACGAAGGCGGCGCGGTCATTGATCTCGTAGGTCAGCGCGCTGCGTCCGATGGCGCCTTGCGTGCGGCCGCGCTCCCTGAGCCAGCCTCGCTCCTCGAGCTCGCGCACGACGTCGGAGGTGGTCTGTTTCGACAAGCCCGTCATCTTGGCGATCTGCGCACGCGAGATCGGGCCCTGGTGCAGCACGGCTTCCATGACCATGCGCAGGGAAATCTGCCGTGCGACGGGAGGCGTCGATGCGTCGGAAGCCATCAGGGCCCTCATTATGTCCGGGGCCTTGACTAAATGGCGCATGAGAACCCGTCAATACGCATCTCCAGAGGCTCGCGCTGTCAGGTTGCAACGGTATTAGGCGCCACTTTGTTCGAGGCCTTTACAAAAGTCGCGGGGCCGTGCCAAAATCGGCGCCGTAGAGCGAGCAGTACAACAATCCAGAAGCGGGGGTTCGGCAGTGAGGATCAGGCATGCGTGGTGGGTCGCGGCGTCCTTGATGGCGGCGACCATGGTGGGGGCGACGGCCGGCTCGGCCGCAACACTCAGGGTCGGCGTTCAGGATGATCCCGACGCCATGGATCCGGCGACGAGCAACACCTATGCCGCCCGCTTCATCTTCAGCGCCATGTGCGACAAGCTCGTCGACATCACGCCGGATCTGAAAGTCGTGCCGCAGCTCGCCACGAGCTGGGAATGGTCGCCCGACCACAAAGCGCTGACCTTCACCTTGCGTTCGGGCGTCAAGTTTCAGGACGGCACGCCCTTCGACGCCGAGGCGGTGAAATTCAACATCGAGCGCATGAAGACCATGCCGGAATCGAGCCGCAAGGCCGAGCTCGCTTCGGTCACGGGTGTCGATGTGCTCGATCCGCTGAAGGTGCGCCTCAATCTCTCGCAGCCCTTCGCGCCGCTGCTCACCACGCTGACGGACCGCGCCGGCATGATGGTGTCGCCGAAAGCAGCCAAAGAGCAGGGCAGCAATTTCGGCGTGCATCCCGTCTGTGCCGGGCCTTACCAGTTCGTCGAGCGCAAGGCGCGCGATGTCGTCCGGCTAAAGAAATTCCCGGATTACTGGAACGCCAAGGACATCGGCTACGACGCGGTCGACTACTACTATATCGAGGATTCGACCGTGCGCCTCGCCCGCCTGCGTGCCGGCGACCTCGACCTTATCGAGCGCGTGGCGCCGACCGATCTAGGCGCGGTGCGCGGCGACGGCAATGTCACGCTCCATTCCATCGGTGGCCTCGCCGTCTCGCATCTCATGATCAATATGGGCGCCGGCGAGAAGGCCAATAATCCGCTCGCCAAGGATGCGCGCCTGCGCGAGGCCTTCGAGCTCGCGCTCGATCGCAACGTCATCAACAAAGTCGCTTTCAACGGCGAATTCCTGGCCGATAACCAGATGATCCCGCCGTCGAGCCCCTTCTACAGCAAGGCGCATCCCGTGCCGGCGCGCAATATCGAACGCGCCAAGGAGCTGATTGCCGCCACCGGCCAGACCCGCGTGCCCGTCGAGATCACCTATGCGAATGCGCTCACCGACAACCGCGTCGGGCAGATCGTGCAGTCGCTCGCCTCGCAGGCCGGCTTCGACGTCAAGCTCCTGCCGCTCGAAAGCGCGACCGCCATCGAGCGCTATCTCAACGGCAATTTCCAGGTCTTCATCGGCAATTGGAGCGGCCGCAGCGATCCCGACGGCACGCTCTATGCCTTCTTCTCCTGCAACGGCTCGCAGAACGTCAATAAATACTGCAACAAGGAGCTGCAGCAGGTGCTCGACGAGGGCCGCGCCGAGAGCGACGATGCCGCCCGCGTGAAGATCTACGAAAAGGCGGCGGACATCTATCTCACCGACCGCCCGACGATCCCGATCTACCATCCGAACTGGTTCTTCGCCGCACGCAAATCGGTCGACGGCATCGTCATGTATCCGGACGGGCTCCTGCGGCTGACCGGTGTGAAGCCGAAAAGCTGATCGGGGGGAGGGCCTCGCCCGGCAGGGGGAGTGCCGGGCGAGGCTCGCCGTCTGGCCCCTCCCGCTTGTGGGCAGGGGTGAGGGGGCGGGATTACGCCAGTAGAGCAAGCGCCGAACGGACCTGTCGATGATCGGCTTCATCCTGCGCCGCCTGGCGCTCGCGATCCCGACGCTCTTCCTGGTGTCGGTGATGGTCTTCGGCCTGCAGAAGCTCCTGCCCGGTGATCCGGCGCTCGCGCTCGCCGGCGAGGAGCGCCAGCCCGAGGTCATCGAATATCTGCGCGAGAAGTACCACTTCAACGATCCGATCCCCGTGCAATACGGCTATTGGATCGGCGCGGTGCTCCACGGCGATTTCGGCACCTCGGTGCGCACCAAGCTGCCGATCGGCACCATGATCGTCGAGCGCCTGCCGGTCACCATCGAGCTCGCCGTGCTCTCGATGATCTTCGCGCTCGTCATCGGCCTGCCGACGGGAATTCTGGCGGCGCTCGGGCGCGGCACGATCATCGACTATGCCGCGAGTTTGCTGGGCCTTGCCGGCCTCTCCATCCCGAGCTTCTGGCTCGGCATCATGCTCATTCTTCTCTTTTCGGTCACGCTCGGCTGGCTGCCTTCCGGCGGCTATGTCAGCCCCTTCGAGAGCCTTGCCGGCAATCTTGAAGCCATGCTGATGCCGAGCCTCGTGCTCGGCACGGCGACGGCCGCCATCATCATGCGCCACACCCGCAGCGCCATGCTGCAGGTGATGCAGCAGGACTATATCCGCACGGCCCGCGCCAAGGGCCTGCGCGAGGGCTTCATCGTCGTCCGCCATGCCCTGCGCAACGCGATGATCCCGGTGGTTACCATGACGACGCTGCAATTCGCCGAGATGCTCGCCGGCGCCGTGCTGACGGAACAGGTCTTCGGCATTCCCGGCTTCGGCAAGATGATCGTCGACGGCGTCTTCAGCCGCGATTATGCGGTGGTGCAGGCAGTCGTGCTCTGCACCGCCGCGGGCTTCCTGCTCATGAGCCTCGTCGCCGATGTCGCCTATCGGCTCTTGAGCCCGAGGCTCGCATGACGACGCCGCCTACCCTCGCCACCGCCGCCCCGACCGCCGCCCTGCCGGCCCGCCCGCAGGCCTGGCGCAGGCTCTTTCGCCAGTCGAATGCGCTTGTCGGCGGCACCATCGTCCTCGTCTTCTGCCTCGCCGCGATCGCCGCGCCCCTCATCGCGCCCTATGATCCGAACGCCTCCGACTGGCTCGCGGTGCGCGAGGCGCCTTCTCTCGCGCATCTCTTCGGCACGGACGATCTCGGCCGCGACGTGCTCTCGCGCGTCATCTTCGGCGCGCGCGCCTCGTTGTCGGCCGGCGTCATCTCCGTCGTCATCGCCATGCTGGTCGGCGTGCCGTTCGGGCTCATCGCCGGCTATTTCGAGGGGCTCGCCGACATCGTCATCTCGCGCTGCACGGATGCGCTGCTCGCCTGCCCCTTCCTCATCCTGGCGATCGCCTTCGCTGCCTTCTTGGGCCCCAGCCTGCAGAATGCCATGGTGGCGATCGGCATCTCGGCCATGCCCGTCTTCGTCCGCCTCGCTCGCGGCCAGGTGCTCGTCGTCAAGCGCGAGGAATTCGTCGATGCGCTGCGCTCCATCGGCGTGCCGGACCGCCGCATTCTCGTCCGCCACATCGTGCCGAATGTGCTGCCGCCGCTCATCGTCCAGGGCACGCTGACCATGGCGATCGCCGTCTTGGCGGAGGCGAGCCTCGCCTTCCTCGGCCTCGGGCAATTGCCGCCGGCGCCCTCCTGGGGCTCCATGCTCGACACCGCCCGGCAGTTCCTGTCCGAGGCGCCGTGGATGGCGGTCTGGCCCGGCCTTGCCATCGTCACCGCCGTCATCGGCTTCAACCTCTTGGGCGACGGCCTCAACGACGTGCTCAACCCGAAGAACTAGACCAAACGCCAAGGATCCTCCGATGTCGCTGCCCACTCTCTCCACGCTCCGCATCGGCTTCATCGGCTCGGGCTTCATCGCCCGCTTCCACCTGCAGGCGCTCGCCGGCGTGCGCAATGTGGTGGTCGCCGGCGTCTACAGCCCGCGCGCCGAGCGCCGCCAGTCCTTTGCCGCGCTCGCGGACAGCCTCGACCTCGGCCCCTGCCGCGCCTTCGACAGCCTGGAGGCCATGCTCACCTCCGGCGAGGTCGATGCGGTCTGGATCACCAATCCGAACTACGCCCGCCTCGAGGCCATGGCCGAGATCCATCGCCTCGTGAAGGCCGGCGCGCCGATCCGCGCGGTCGCCTGCGAGAAGCCGCTGGCGCGCACGCTGAAGGAAGCGCGCGAGATGCTGCGCCTCGTGGAAGATGCCGGGCTGCTCCACGGCTATCTCGAAAACCAGCTCTTTTCCACCGCCGTGCAGCGCGGCCGCGACATCATCTGGCGTCGCGCCGTGCCCACCACCGGCCGGCCCTATCTCGCCCGCGCCGCAGAAGAACATTCCGGCCCGCACGAGCCCTGGTTCTGGCAGGGTGAGCAACAGGGCGGCGGCGTCCTCTCGGATATGATGTGCCACAGCGTCGAGGTCGGCCGCTTCCTGCTGACGGCGCCGAACGAGCCGCGCGAGGCGCTCCGCCTCGTTGCCGCCAATGCCACCGTCGCCAATCTCAAATGGACGCACGCGCCCTATGTCGACCGGCTGCGGGCCGCCATGCCCGGCGTCGATTATGCCAAGCGCCCGTCGGAGGACTTTGCCCGCGGCATCCTGACCTTTGCCGATCCCGACGGCCGCGAGGTGATGATCGAGGCCACTACCTCCTGGGCCTATGTCGGGCCGGGGCTCAGGATCACGCTCGAACTCCTCGGGCCGGAATATGCCATGGAGTTCTCCTCCCTCAACACGGGCCTTAAAATCTTCCTGTCGCGCGCCGTGGAGGGCTCGGCCGGCGAAGACCTCGTCGAGAAGCAGAACGCCGAGCAGGGCCTGATGCCGGTGCTGGAGGACGAGCCCGGCATCTACGGCTATACGCTGGAGAACCGCTATTTCGTGGATTGCTTCCGCCGCGGCGAAATGCCCTTCGAGACCTTTCGCGACGGCGTCGCCGTGGTCGAGATGCTGATGGCGCTCTACAAATCCGCCGAGCTCGGCCGCACGGTCGAGCTGCCGGACGCGGACCTCGACACTTACGTGCCCGTGGTGGCGAGGGGGGAGGGTGAGGGAAGGTGAAGGCACGGGGCACCATTCGATCCGCCGTGAAGGCTAGGGTTGCGCCTGCCCAGTTCGAGCCGCTGTCTGAGTAGTCATCCTAGATGCCCAGCGATTGATTCCGCGATCGCTGCAATCGCGCTAACAACTTGTCGTCGAATACACTTGACACATGCTGCTCGCTGCTCAAACTCCCTTCCAGGGGGAGGCGATTCTCGTGTCTACAAGCAAGATTTTTGTTGATTTGAAACAGCGGACTTTCACTATCGAAGTTCCGGATGAACGGCTCGAGGCCATTCTGGATCGAATTGAGTCACTGTTCAAAAATCACACGATTCCCGATGCTGAGATAGGCAGCCCGCTTGTTCAAGATTTCCCATCGTCGGATGATGACGAGGGGGCTTCTGAACGGCCTGAGCCCACTGCCAAAGTGAATTCGGAAGGCGGTAGGAAACGTGCTAAGGGAAATGGTAAGGCCAGGTCTTGGGAATTGGTTGACCTGCCTATGACGGTCGAGCAACGACAGGCTCTAAGAGGGTTTTTTAGTGAGAAGTCACCTGCAACTCAAAATGACCAAGTTGCGGTTGTTGCGGTCAAGCTGAAAGAATTCTTGGGAAAGTCTATGTTTAGTGGAGACGAAATCCACTCTGCCTTCAAAATTGTTGATTTGCCTACTCCTAAGAATTTACCGGCCGTCTTCACTAATATGAAAAAGGGCGGCATTTCAGGTTATAGCAACAGCCAAATAGTGGTTAGCTCTCATACCGAAGATTATGTGTCGTATCGTATGAGCGCTTCCAAAAAGAAGGGCTAAGGGGGTGGACTATCGAAGTTTTTTCGTCTCGACGCTACCACTGCGTGCCAACTTAATTATCGATAGGTCCGTTCTTATTTGTTCTTTCTTGAAGAAATTTGATCATAAGGGGGTGTTATCCATTGGCGAAATATGTCACTTTTTTGAAGAGGCGGATTTAGCCAGACCAAATTCCACGGTCTTGATGAGAAAAATGTCTGCAGATAAGCGAGTATCTGTTCGAGCAAGGCAGGTAAAAGCGTTGCACGCAGCCGATATGTATCTTGAAAAGGCATTTCCTGAGCTATTTACAAGTTTAGCTCCGAATGAGATTCCGGCGATAGATCGTTCTCTGCTGTCGGCAGCACCTTTTATTGATCAATCCTACCGGAGCGATTTAAGTGATATGGCGCGCCTCTATGAGGCTTTGCATGTCCTTGAGAATTCAATGCGTCGGCTGATTCAGGCTGTGCTTGA
This sequence comes from Chelatococcus sp. GCM10030263, assembly GCF_042666455.1. Taxonomy (NCBI): domain Bacteria; kingdom Pseudomonadati; phylum Pseudomonadota; class Alphaproteobacteria; order Hyphomicrobiales; family Chelatococcaceae; genus Chelatococcus; species Chelatococcus sp. GCM10030263. The sequence goes on from NZ_JBHTDB010000005.1 coordinate 131,281, forward strand.
ACGAAAACTCGGTAAAGAGTGGTGGGATGTCGCGGCGAGTAATCCGATGCAGAAGAAACATAAAGATCGTTTAGAAAAGGAGAACACTCGAAAGTGGCTCCCATCCCGTGCGACAACGGGACCATTGTACTCATTGGACTGGTCTGATCTCATTACTTTAATACGGAAATACGAGGCCGATTTCCTGCCTTTCGTAGGGGAGATCGATTTCATGCATCGCTATGCCGATCTTGGGCTCCTGCGGCACGTAGTGGCACACCATGGATTTATTGAGGATAACTCTGAGTTTCAGCGGATCGCGCTCGCACTGCGGGACTGGAATAGTCAAGTTGGTCCGTTAGTGCGGAAAGAGTTCCCCTGATTACCCTCGATCCAGCTTAACCCCCACACCCGTCAGCCATGCTACTCTCCCCCGTCACGGATCCTGAGGGAGATTCGCGTGAGTCTAACCGATCTGATCTGGCTCGCCACGGCGTGCTACGGCGTCCATATTCTCGAGGAATACCAGCTCGATTGGAGGGGTTGGGCGCGCACGACGCTGAAGCTGCCGGTGGAGTGGGCGGACTTTTATGTCGTCAATGCGCTCGTCATCGTCATCGGCATCGTCGCGGCCAATCTCGCCGCCTCCGCGCCGATGCTGGCGCTCGCCTTTCCGGCGCTCATGCTGATCAATGCCACCTTCTTCCACGTGGCACCTTTCCTGCGCACCAAGGGCCGGTTTTCGCCGGGCCTCATCTCGGCACTCGTGCTGTTCTATCCGGTCGGCATCGCCGCCTATTGGCGCGCCGCCGCCGACCGCGTCCTCGACAGCGAGACGGTCCTCGGCTCGCTCCTCATCGGCGCGGCGCTGATGGCCTGCCCCGTCGTCCTCCTGCTCATCAAGGACCGGCCGTATTTTCGGCAGCGGTGATGGGAGAGGGGGGCTGAGCGCTGGTACCAGGGCCGTCATGGCCGGGCTTGACCCGGCTATCCCGATTGGAAAACCTCGGCGCTCCACAACAATCGGGATAGCCGGGTCAAGCCCGGCCATGACGACAGAGCAATCAGTGTGTCATAGCGTCGGCGTTGACGGCGCAGCTGGGAGGGCGGCGATGAAATGGTTCCTGCATAACTGGATGTATGGCGGCTTCATCGCCGGCCTGTTTCTACTCGCCGTGCTGCCGGTGGTGGCCGATGCGCTGAGCCCGGCGCTCATCGCCGTCTATCTGCAATTGCCCATCTACATGCTGCACCAGCTCGAGGAGCATGACCGCGACCGCTTCCGGCGCGCCGCCAATACGCTCATGGCCGGCGGGCGCGAGGCGCTGACGACGCCCGCGGTGGTCCTCATCAATGTCGTCGGCGTGTGGATCGTCGATCTCGTCGCGCTCTATCTGGCGCGCTTCGTCCATCTCGGATTCGGCCTCATCGCCATCTATCTTATGCTGGTGAATGCCGTGGTGCATATCGTCGGCGCCATCGTCATGCGCGGCTACAATCCCGGGCTTGCCACCAGCATTGTGCTCTTCCTGCCCGCCGGCCTTGGCGGGCTCTGGCTGGTCTCCGCCGCGCCCGAGGTGACGGCCGCCGACCATATCCTCGGCCTCGGCATAGCGATCGTCCTCCACGCCGTGATCATCATCCATGTGAAGCGGCGTGCGGCGATGCTGGCGCGGGCGGCGTAGGGACTCGTCACCCCACCCCGGCTCGCTGCGCTCGCCGACCCTCCCCATCGAGGGGAGGGTCGAAACGTCCTCGGGATAACGCGGGACATGCAAAGCCGGCGCCGTTGCCCCTCCCCCTCTGTGGGGAGGGGTAAGGGGTGGGGGTGTAAGCGGCGCGCGAGTCCTCTTCTACCCCCCTCTCCACCTCTCCCCCTCAAGGGGGGAGAGAGCAGGTTGGCGCCTTCACCCCTGGTATTCCAAAATAAACAGCCCGCCGTTGTAGTCGTTGCTGTAGACGAGGCCTTGGGCGTCGACGAAGACATCGCAGGACTGGATGACGCGCGGGCGGTTCGGCCGGTGGTCGACGAGGCGCGCCGGCGCCGGCGGCACGAAGGCCGCGATCTCCTCCGGCCGGTAGGGGTTGCGGATGTCGAACACGCGCACGCCGGCGTTCTGATAGGTGGCGAAGATGAGCTCGGAACTCACGAAGCTGCCCGGCCGGTTCTCGTGCACATTATGCGGGCCGAAATGCCCGCCCTTGCGCACATAGTCGTCTTCCGCCGGCGTCGGGAAGGTGGAGATGCTGACGGGATTGGTGGGCTCGCGGATGTCGAACAGCCAGATGAGCTTGAGCCCGTCCTCCTGGTTGTCGAGCACCGCCTCGTCAAGCACCACGAGGAGGTCGCGGTCGGGCAGCGGCAGGCAGTTGTGCGTGCCGCCGCCGAAGGGCGGCGACCAGTTGCGGTGGGTGATGAGCTTGGGCGCCGTGCGGTCGGCGACGTCGATCATCACGAGCCCGGCGTCGCGCCAGGCGGCATAGGCCGTGTCGCCGCTGATGATGGGGTGATGCAGGCCGTAGCGCCGCTGCGGCGGCCATGTCGGCGTCTCGCCGGCGGCGAGATTCATGCCCGGCAGCCAATAGCGCCCGGCTTCGCGCGGGTTGGCAGGGTCGCTCATGTCGATGCTCATGAAGATATAGTCGGTGAAGCCGTCGAGCAGCGCCGAGACATAGGCCCAGCGCCCGCCCGTGTACCAGATGCGGTGGATGCCGCCGCCGGCGACCGGCATGAAGCCGATCTGCCGGGGCTCGGCCGGCCGCGAGATGTCGTAGACCGTGAGCCCGGCCGTCCAGTCGCGGGCGGCCGCGGCCTGGGCGGCGGCCGTGCCGACCTTTTGGCCGAGCGCGCCGGTGTAATACTGCTTCTCGTCCTGGAACTCGCTCGCCGCGAACATGTCCTTGGCATTGATGACGAGCAGCAGGTCGTCATGCGTTTGCAGATGGATGTTCCAGGTGTTGTGCGGCGCTGCGATGTAATTCACCGGCACGGGATTCCTGGGGTCGCGCACGTCGATGATGCTGAAACCCTTGGAGAACATGTGCCCGGTATAGGCGTAGCCCTTGTTGACCATGAGCTGCACGCCGTCCGGGCGGCCGCCCTGGTCGGAATGGCCGATGAGCCGCATGTTCCGGGCGTGATCGGGCTTAGGCAGATCTTGGCTAGCGACTTGGCTCGCCATGGCAGGTCTCCAAGGGTTCGACTGCGGAAAGGGAAGGGGCGGCCGGGCCGCCCCGGGCTTGTTCAGCTGCCGGCGCCCCAGATCTTCAGATAGGCGTCCGTATAGCCATTGTCGGGATCGTAGACGTCCTTCGCACCGCCATCGAATTTGATGTTCGAGGGAAGGAAGAGATGCGGCGGGGCGACATAGCCGCTGTCCTTCTGGCTGTTGAAGGCGCGGTTGGCCTCGTCGACGATCTGCCAGCCGTGCAGGCGCAGCGGCTCGGCGACGGTCGCCACCTGGTACTCGTTCTGGCGGATGCGCTGGAAGGCGGCGCCGCTGCCGTCGCCGGCGGAAATGTTGCGCGGATGCCCGTCGCCGGCGATGCCGGCTGCGGCGAGCGAGGGCGCCATGAAATCGAAGGTGAGATCATTGATGCTGAGTGCATAGGTCCACTGGCTGCCGTAGCGCTGCAGCAAAGTCGTGGTCAGCGGCGGCATGCGCGTGGAGACGTCGCTGAGCGGCGTGTCGACCACCTCGAGCAGCTTGCAGGTGGCGCAGGCCTTGATGATATCGGCCATCGCGTTCGATTTGGCGACGGCGATCTGGTAGACGCTGTCGGTGAAGATCACCGCATTGGCCTTGCCGTCGGAATCGGCCACCGCATAGGAGGCCGCGGCCTTCGCGACTGCCAGCGGGTCGGTCGTGATATTGGTGAAGAGCTTCAGCTTCTCGTCGGGACCGGGCTTGGCGGCGGCATGCCAGCCAAGGATCACGATGCCCTGCTGCGCGGCCTTCTCGAGGCCGGCGATCTGCTCATTGGCGTCGACCGCGCCGAGGATGATCGCCGAGGGCTTGGAGGCGATCGCCTGGTCGATGGCCGTGGAGCGTCCGGACACCGTGCCCTGGCCGTCGATGAGGCGGAAGGTCCAGCCGATCTTCTCGGCCGCCTCCTTCACGCCCTCGCCGACGCCGCGGGCGCCGCCGTTGCGCTGGTCGGCCGACACATAGATGAGGGTCTTGCCCGCCGTCGCCCGTGGCCCGGTGGTCGGGCCGTCCCAGGGCGGGTTGGGTTTGCTCGCCTGTTCCACATAGGCCCTGGCGTCGGAGACGGCATCGGCCGCGGCCGGATGCGCGGCCAAGATCAGGGCGGATGAGGTGACGAGTAGAACGGCAGCGATCGATTTGGCTGGCATGGCGCAGATTGACATGGGCAGGCTCCTGTTCCTCCGGATCGGCGATTTGACGCTTCTGGTGGCCGTCGCCTGGCTCGCACACGGGCGAAGCTCAGGCGGGCGGCGGGTCGGCTCCCTTGGCAGGCGATGCGATCACGCGGCGTACATGGCCGCGCTTGCGTTGGGCATAGCCGGCAAGCCCGATGGCGAGCAGCAGGGTGAGGCCGTTGAACAGCGGCTCCACATAGAAGGCGCCGCCCATCTGCTGGATGCCGGATATGCCGACCGCCAGAATGGCGACGCCGGCGATCGTGCCCCAGACATTGACGCGCCCGGGCTTGATGGTGGTGGAGCCGAGAAAGGCGCCCACGAGCGCCGGCAGGAGATATTCGAGGCCGACGCTCGCCTGGCCGATCCTGAGCCGCGCCGCGAGTACGACGCCGGCGATCCCGCCGAGGAGGCCGGAGACGACGAAGGCGCCGATGACGTAGCGGCGCGTCGGAATGCCGTTGAGCTGGGCGGCGCGCGGATTGGCGCCGATGGCATAGAGATAGCGCCCGATCGGCAGATATTCCGTGACGATCCACAGCGCGACGGCGAGCGCGAAGACGTAATAGGCGGCGATCGGAATGCCGAGCGGCTGCAAGGTGTAGAGCGCCGTGAAGCCCTGCGGCAGCATGCCGATGACCTGTCGGCCCTCCGTGTACCAGAGGGCGAGCGCATAGAGCACCGTGCCGGTGCCGAGGGTGGCGATGAAGGAATCGATATGCGCGAGCTCCACGAGGAGGCCGTTGAAGAGCCCGAGCGCGCAGCTCAGGACGAGCACGATGAGAACCGCGACCGGCCAGTCGAGCCCGAGCTGCGTCTGCAGCGCAATCGCCAGCACATGCCAGAGCACGATGCCGTAGCCGACGGTGAGATCGATGCGGCCGGCCATCATCGGGATCATGGCCGCGAGCGACAGGATGGCGATGATCGCCTTGTCGCCCAGGATCGAGCGCAGGTTCAGCATCGTCGGGAAGGTGTCGGGCAGCGCGATCGAGAAGATGACGATGAGAAGAACGGTGAGCAGCGGCAGGCCGTAGACGGGCAGAAGGCGCCCGAGGCGCTGGCCTGCGCTCAGGCCGGCGAGCTCGGCCCGGGTCGGTTCGAGAGCGGTCGACTTCAGGGATTGCATGGCGGCTCGATCGCCTCCGGGGGGCCAGGCGTGGGCGCGGGCGTCAGGGACGAGGCCCGCACCAGATGCTCGATGGACAACTGGTCTTCCCCGAGCTCGGCGACGATCTGCCCGCCGCGGAAGACGAGGGCGCGGTGGCAGATGGCTGCCACCTCCTCGAAATCGGTGGAGACGAGGACGACCGCCTGCCCCTCGCGCACGGCCTCGGCGAGAAGCCGGTAGATCTCCGCCTTGGCGCCGACATCGACGCCGGCGGTCGGATCCTCGAGCACGAGTACCGAGCCGCCGATGCGCATCCAGCGGGCGAGGACGACCTTCTGCTGATTGCCGCCCGAGAGCGTCTCGATGCCGGCGGTTGGCGCATTGGGCGTGAGGCCGACCCGCTGCCCGAGGCGGTGCGCCTCGTCCATTTCATGCTGCGGCCTGCGCCAGGCGAAGAGCCGCCGTCCGGAGGCGGCTGGATTGAGGAACATATTCTCCTGCACCGTAAGGCCATGGGCGACGGATTCGGCGAGCCGATCACCCGGCACGAGAGCGACCCCGCTGGCGATCGCGGCCGGCGGCCGCGACAAATCGGGTTGTGCTCCGGCGAGCCGGATCTCGCCCGCGCGGACCGGTTCGGTTCCGATCAAGGCGCGGCCGATCATTTCCTGACCCGCGCCACGCAGGCCGACCAGGCCGACGATCTCGCCCCGACCGACCGAAAAGCCGAGCGGTCCAACCTCGCCGATCGTCACTCCATCGAAGGTGAGCGCCGGCGCATGCTGCTGCCGCGCCGGGCGCACGAAGACGGACCCCGGCGGCCGGCCGATGATGGCGCGCACGACACCGTCGGCATCGGCTTCCTGCGTCCGCCGCTGGTCGACCAGCTTGCCGTCGCGCAAGACGGCGAGCCGGTCGGAGATGGCAAAGACTTCATCGAGCCGATGCGTGACATAGATCATCGCAACGCCGCTTGCCTTCAGTCCGCGCAGCACGCGGAAGAGGAGCTCCACCTCTTCCTTCGGCAGGCTGGCGGTCGGCTCATCGAGCACGAGAACACGGGCATTGACGCCGAGCGCCCGGGCGATGGCGACGAGCGACTTTTCCGTGCGCGTCAGATCCTGGACGCGCCGGTTCGGATCGATGTCATGGGCGATGGTGGCTAGAGAGCGCCCGGCTGCGTCCTCCACGGCTGTCCAGTTGATCAGCCCGCGCCGGCGGCGATAACCCTGGGCGAGGGCGATATTCTCGGCCACGGTCATCCATTCGATCAGGCCGAGATCCTGGTGGATGAAGGAGATCGCCCCGTCGTTCTTCGATGGATCGAAGGTCTCGCCGGAAAACCGGATCTCACCGGCATCCGGCCGGTATACGCCGGCCAGCATCTTGATCAGCGTCGACTTGCCGGCGCCGTTCTGGCCGAGAAGGGCAAGGATTTCTCCGGGGAATAGGTCGAGATCGACGCCACTGACCGCGAGCGTTCCGCCGAACGCCTTGGCCATGTTGCGAAACGAAAGAACAGGTTCGCTCCGCGATGATCGTCGATCATCGCGCGCAGCATCAGCTGTGCCCACCGGTCGTTTCCCCGTCTCGACTGAGTTGACAGCAAAGACATTCTATTTTGTATCGATTAGAGTGGCGTATTCCCGCAAAAGGGGCAACAATTTTTTGATTCAGGTCAACACGATCGCGCGGCTCGGTCGCTCGGCGCGGCCCTTCGAGCCGCTTCTGTCGGCAGAGCGGCGGCTGCTTTCGCCCGTTCCGGCCGCCAGAGCGCTGGCGCTCGGCGAATGGCAGGAGGGCTCGCTCGGCGATCCCTTGCACAAGCTTCTTCTGGTGGTTTCCGGGCAGATCGATCTGGAAGGTGCCTCCGGCGGTTGGTTGATCGTCCCCAACCACCTCGTCTTCATTCCGGCCGATCGCACCTTTGCCCTGCGCGCCTCGCCCGGCACGGTGGTGCAGGTCGCGCATGTCGACCCCGCCGATACCGAATGGCATCACGAAGGCTGCTGGGTCACCGCGGCAAGCCCACTCGCCCGCGAGATGCTGGCACAGGCGGTGCGCTGGTCGGCGGAGGATTTCAGCCGGCTCCCGGTCGCGCGCCTCTTCCTGCGCACGCTGGCGCATCTCTGCGCCGAGTGGTTTTCCAACCCGCGCATGCTGTGGCTGCCGGCCGCCCACTCACCTGAGATGCGGGCGGTCCTCACCTATGTGCGCGATCATCTGGCCGATGCTTCGCTGACGGGAGCCTGCACTGCCACCGGCATCTCGCCGCGCAGCCTGCAGCGCCGCTGCCAGGAGGAACTGCAGCTCGGCTGGCGCCAGCTCATCCGCGAGGCGCGCATCATGCGCGCCATGGAACTCCTCACCCAGGGGCGGCACTCGGTGAGCGCGGTTGCGCGAAGCATCGGCTTCCGCAGTCTCGGCGCCTTCACCGCTGCCTTCTCCGAACGCGTCGGAACAGTGCCTAGCGAGTTCCTGCGCCGTTATGGCGAGGGCGCGCGCGAGCGGGAAAATCGCGGAGCGGATTGGGCTTAAGACACTTGCCGCTAGCTGCTGCGGGTCAGCCGTTCCCCGGAGGGCAATTCATGTGTCGATGGGCGTTGGTCCCCTCGCCCCGCTTGCGGGGAGAGGGGACGCCTTACCGGATGAACTGGTCGATATAGTCGGCGCCGAGACCGTTCTTGGCGTAATGCGCCCGGCATTTGTCGATGCGGGTGAAGACGTCGTCATAGCCGACCGTCTTGCCGTCGGGGTCGACATAGATCATCGCACCGTTCACCTGAAACAGCGTGATCATCTCCTCCACATGCGGGTCGACGACGAGGGTATGCGTCTCGCCCGGCGCCTCATAGGCATAGGAGCCCTCGCGCGCCACCCAGTCATGTTCGAGATAGCGCCATTCGCCCTTGATGACATAGGCATGCACCGGTTGCGGGTGGCGATGGCGTGAGAGCACGCCGGATTTGCGCACCTTCAGCAGGTTCATCCAATAGCCGCGAGAGGCGGCCATCAAGAGCGGCCGGAACCAGACATTCTCCTCGACCGGAACCCAGATGCGCTCATCCGTGGGGATGGCATTCGGGACCACGAGCTCCGGCGGCGATTCCTTCGGCTGGGGATGGCGATAGGGCACCCACTTGTCGTTGGGGGCGGTCTGGTCGGTCATGATTGGTCTCCAACTGTCGAAGCATTTTCAAGCGAGGCGCATCCGGTTCGCGTCGAGACAATGCGAGGAAAATGGCAAGGCGCGTCCGGCTGGAAGGGATCGCGCATCAGACGACGAGATAACCGCCGTCTATGGCGAGAATGGCGCCTGTGACGAAACGGGCGGCGGGGGAGGCCAGAAAGAGCACGCCGCCGGCGACCTCTTCCGGCGTGCCCCAGCGGCCCATCGGCGTGCGCGAGAGGATCGGGCGGCTGCGCTCCTCGTCCTGCTGCAGGGCCTCGGTCAGCGGTGTCGCGATCCAGCCCGGCGCAACCGCATTGACGCGGATGCCGTCGCCGGCCCAGGCGGCTGCGAGGCTCTTCGTCAGCTGCCCGATGCCGCCCTTGGAGGCGCTGTAGGCGGGCACGCGCGGCCCGCCGAAGAAGGTGAGCATGGAGGCGACATTGACGACCGCGCCACGGCGCTCGGCGAGCTTCGTCTTTGCCGCGGCAGAGACGCGCATCGTCCCGGTGAGATTGATGTCGATGACATCCGCGAAGACGTCTGGATCGTGCTCGGCATCGCGGCGGATGACGCCGGCCGCGTTCACCAGGACGTCGAGTCCATCGAGCGTGCCGACGAGCCGCTCGATATCCGCGGCATTGCGCACATCGAGCACCGCGAAGGCAATCCCATCATTGGCGGGATCGTCGGCGGCACGCTGCCGCTCCGCCTCGGTCGCGCCGGTCGCCGTGACCCGGGCACCGAGCGTCTTGAACGCCCGGGCGACCCCGAGGCCGATGCCGCTGGTGCCGCCGGTGATGAGCACTGTGCGCTCCGCAAAGAGATCGGGCGCATAGGCGGTGGTCACGGGCGGCGGGCCTGCGTCAGTGTTCATGATCATCTGTCCAGCGAGAGACTCGCGGGCGAACCGCCCAGGTGGAAATGTCCGACCTGCAGCGGCCGACACGAGACGCGGATGCAAGGGTATCAGTCTTCGGAGCCTCTTCGCGACCTGATTCGCATCCTGGAAGGGCCACTACCGCCATCCCGCGCACCACCGACACTGCCCGGATCTGCGTCCCGATTGGCTGTTCCCTCCATATCCAACTTGGCCGAGCTGAACAAGAACAGAAGCTTGCGGCATGCTCGCGTTGATTGTCGGCGGGAGTCTTTGGTCGAATTGACATGCAACAGCTAGGGCGGGCTTGTTAGCGATCATGATTCCGTTCAGAGAGCAGAACGGACCAGAAGGGAAACGGGCAATCGTCAGCCCGCATCGGAGGAAATACATGCGATCGTTGCTGAAATCGCTGGCCTTTGGCCTGACCGCGGCTCTCCTCGGCCTCGCCCCTGCGGCGCATGCCGAATATCCCGAGCGGCCGATCACACTCATCGTGCCGTGGGGCGCCGGCGGCGGCACCGACGCGACCGCGCGCATCATCGGCTCGCTTCTCGAAAAAGAGCTCGGCCAGCCTATCAACGTGGTCAACCGCACCGGCGGCAACGGGGTCGTCGGTCATTCGGCGATCGCCTCGGCGTCGCCGGACGGCTACACCATCGGCATGCTGACGGTCGAGATCGCCATGATGCATTGGCAGGGGCTGACCAAGCTCACGCCCGCCGACTACACGCCGATCGCGCTGATGAACAACGACCCGGCCGGCCTGCAGGTGCGTGAGGATGCTCCCTACAAGTCGGTGAAGGACGTTTTCGAGGCGATCAAGGCCAATCCCGGCTCTCTCAAGGCCTCGGGCACGGGCCAGGGCGGCATCTGGCATCTCGCCATCGCCGGCATGCTCGATGCGGCCGGTCTGAAGCCCGGCGATGTGCCCTGGGTGCCGTCGAACGGCGCCGCTCCCGGTCTGCAGGATCTCGTCGCCGGCGGCGTGCAGCTCGTGCCCTGCTCCATACCCGAAGCGCGCTCACTGATCGACGCCAAGCGCGTCCGCAGCCTCGTCATCATGGCGGACAAGCGCAACCCGACCCTTCCCGACGTCCCGACGCTGAAGGAAGAGACCGGGCTCGATTGGACCATGGGCGCCTGGCGCGGCATCGCCGCCCCGAAGGGCCTGCCCCAGGACATCGCCGACAAGCTCACCGCCGCTCTCGAAAAGATCAATAAGAGCGAGGAATTCCAGAAGTTCATGAATGACCGTGGCTTCGGCATCAGCTGGGCGCCCGGCCAGGAATTCGGCGCCTTCATGGCCAAGAGCGACGAATCGCTCGGGGCGGTGATGAAGAAGGTCGGTCTCGCCCGCTAGGGCAAAATGCAGATCTTCGGTAAAGCGGGATCGACGCCTCCAAAAGACGTCGTCCCGCTTCGGCATTTTTCGAGTGAGATCCATCCTGGTCCGCGTGAGACAATGCGTCCAATCAAAAGCGTGGAGCCCTTGATCCGTACCGGATCAAGGCTCGAACCGAGGTCTGGTCATGCGTAGATCCGATGTCGTGACAGGCGGCGTTCTCGCGGTGTTCGCCGCTGCCGTCGCCCTGCATGCCCAGACTTTTCCGGACATTCCCGGCCAGCAATACGGCGCGGCGGTCTTCCCGACCGTCGTGGCTGTCGCGCTCGGGATTTGCGGCGTCCTGCTGGTCCTGCGCGGGTGGCGCGCCGCCCCGCGGGAGCCCACCCCGGATCGCGCGCTCTCCGCACACGGAATCCTCGGCTTTGTCGGCACGGTGGCGCTGGTCATTTTCTATGGCGTGGCGGTCGGCTTTCTCGGCTTCGTCCCGACGATGCTGATCGTCATCCTGCCGCTCATGATCTTCCTCGGTGTGCGCTGGTGGGTGGCTGCCATCGTCTCGCTCGCGGTGACATTCGCGACCTTCGAAATCTTCACGGTGCTCCTGCGCGTGCCATTGCCGCAGGGGCCTCTCTTCGGATGATACAGTTCTCTTGGGGTGAACATGCAGGCCATTGAAAAGGCCACCGAGCTCGTCTTCGCGCCCTCCGTTCTCATCACGATCCTGCTGGCGTCGATCTTCGGCATCGTCATCGGGGCCATTCCCGGCCTGACCGCCACGATGGCCATCGCACTGCTCGTGCCGGTCACCTTCTTCATGGATCCGATCCCGGCGGTCGGGGCCATGATCGCCTGTTCGGCCATGGCGATTTTCGCCGGTGACATTCCCGGCACGCTTCTACGCATTCCCGGCACGCCGGCCTCCGCCGCTTACACGGACGAGGCCTATGCGATGACCCGCAAAGGCGAGGCGGAAATTGCGCTCGGTGCCAATCTGCTGTTCTCGGCGGTCGGTGGGCTGTTCGGCACGGCCGTGCTGATCCTCGCCGCGCCGACGCTCGCCGAGGTGGCGCTGAATTTCTCCTCTTTCGAGTATTTCTGGCTGGCGCTTCTCGGTCTCACCTGCGCCGTCTTCATCGGCGCCTCATCCCCGCTCAAGGGCTTGATCAGTCTCTTCATCGGCCTTCTCGTCTCGACGGTCGGCCTCAACAACCCAGCGGGCGTGGCGCGCTTTACCTTCGACAACACCGATCTTCTCGGTGGTATCGGCTTCATCCCGGCCATGATCGGCCTCTTCGCCGTCTCGGAGGTGCTGCGCAGCATGGTGCATGGCGTCACCACCCTGCAGGTGACGCAGGCCAGGATTGGTGGGTTGTTCAAGGGCTGGGGTCGCCTGTTCGCGACCTATTGGCCGCAGCAGCTGCGTGGCAATATCCTGGGCACGGCGATCGGCACGCTCCCCGGCGCCGGTGCCGATATCGCCGCCTGGGTGGCCTATGCCGTTTCCAAGAAATTCTCGCGAACGCCGGAGAAGTTCGGCAAGGGCCATCTCGAAGGGATCGTCGAGAGTACCTCGGCCAATAATGCGGCCCTCGGCGGCGCCTGGGTGCCGGCGCTGGTCTTCGGCATTCCCGGCGATTCCATCACGGCCGTCGTCATCGGCGTGCTCTATCTCAAGGGCCTCAATCCGGGGCCGACGCTCTTCATCAATAATCCGGAGAGCATCTACGCGGTCTTCGGCATCTTCATCCTGGCCAATATTCTGATGGTTCCGCTCGGTTGGGCGGCGATCAAGGGCGCGCGGCCGATCCTCAAGGTGCCGCGCTCCATTTTGATGCCGAGCATCCTGTGCTTTGCCGTCGTCGGCGCCTTCGCCGTCAACAACACCGTTTTCGACGTCTACGTCATGCTGGCCTTCGGCGTCATCGGCTACATCATGGAGGAAAACGACATCCCGGTCGCGCCCTGCATTCTTGGCATCGTGCTGGGCCCCATGATCGAGGACAATTTCGTCACCTCCATGATAAAGTCGGATGGTGGCTTCCTCGCCTTTTTCGAACGGCCGATCGCCGGTGTGCTGGGCGTTGCCACGATCGCCATATGGATCGTGCCACCGCTTCTGCGGGCGCTGCGAGGCGGGCGATCACCGGTCACCGGGTAGGAGGCGGGCCAGATGGTCAACGAGCTGCCGTGTCCCCGTTTGCCGGTTGACTGAGCCGAGCGGGCTGCCGCTGAGCGCCGGTAGGCGATCGGATGCAGCCCAAGCATGCGCCTATTCCGGTTCCTGCTGGCGGCCTTCTTGTCAGCCCTTCGCCGGGGGTGAATGATATCCCAGGGGAGCTCTCCAGCCGTGCGTCGTCTCGCGTCACGGCCCTGCCGCCCTGCCGAAGATCTTTCAACCAAAAGCCCGCTTGCCAGCCGTGGCTGCGGGCGAGGGAGGACCACGCCATGCCTTTCGTGAATATCCGCATCCTGGAAGGTCATTCGCAGGAGCGGAAGAACGAGATGACGCGCCGTATCGTCGACGCCGTCAGTGAGATCGCCGAACTGCCGAAGGAATCCGTCTGGGTGGTGTTCGAGGACATCTCGGCCGACGACTGGTTCGTCGGCGATCGCTCCGTCCGCACCATCCGCTCGGAGAAGCGCTCATAGAAGTCGCAGTGAAGTTCACCTTCGGCGGCGAGGACTATCGCGATCTATTCATCACGGCCTCGATAACACTCTATCGAACCCCGGTGACTGTACCCGGGCGTCCGGTGTACTGAAGCGGCCGCGAATCATTGCTTGCGGCGGCGACGCATTGAGTTGTGGTGCAAACAGCGGGCAAGGCCCGATCGGGAGGACAGTCATGAAATATCTCGTCTCGACAGCAATCGCCGCCGTCATGGTCGCGGCGTCCCTCGGTGCGGCCTCGGCCGAGACCGCGAGCAAGCGCATTGCGCTCTCCAACAACTACGCCGGCAATTCCTGGCGCCAGGCCATGCTCCAGAGCTGGGACAAGGTGACGAAGAAGGCGGTTGCCGACGGTGTCGTCGCGGCGGCCGATAGCTTCACCACAGCCGACAAGGAAGTGCCGACCCAGGCCGCTCAGGTGCAGAACCTGATCCTGCAGGGATATGACGCCATCGTCATCAACGCCGCCTCGCCGGATGCGCTGAACGGCGCCGTCAAGGCAGCTTGCGACGCAGGCATCGTCGTCGTCTCCTTCGACGGTATCGTCAACGAGCCTTGCGCTTATCGCGTCGTGGTCGATTACAAAAAGATGGGCGAGGCACAGGTCGATTATCTCGCGCAGCGCCTGCCCAAGGGCGGCAATCTCCTCGAGATCCGTGGCCTTGCCGGCACGTCCATCGACGACGCCATCCACGCCGGCATCGCGGCGGGCGTCGCCAAGCATCCGCAGTTCAAGATCGTCGGCTCGGTCCAGGGCGACTGGGACCAGGCGACCGCGCAAAAGGCCGTGGCGACGGTGCTTTCCTCGCTGCCCGAGATCGTCGGCGTGGTCGATCAGGGCGGCGACGGCTATGGCGCGGCGCAGGCCTTCAAGGCTGCCGGGCGGCCGACGCCCATCATCATCATGGGCAACCGCCAGGACGAACTCGCCTGGTGGAAGGAGCAGAACAAGGCGAACGGCTACACCACCTGGTCGGCGTCCATCGCGCCGGGCGTGTCCTCGCTCGCCTTCTGGGTGGCGCAGCAGATCCTGGACGGCAAGCAGGTGCCGCATGATCTCGTCGTGCCCTATCTGGAGATCAGCCAGGACGGGCTGGACGAGGCCCTGAAGACGACGCCCGTCGGCGGCGTCGCCAATAAGGAATATTCGCAGGAAGAAGCCGTCCAGGCCATCGCCGCCAATGCCAAGTAAGACGGATCGGGCCTTCCCCGGCCGGTTGATGCCATGATGGGCACCAAGCGCAACATCGTCGAGCTCGCGGGTGTCACCAAGAGCTTCGGCGCAGTGCGGGCGCTCGCCGGCATCGACCTCTCGGTGGCGGCCGGCGAGAGCCTCGGGCTCGTCGGCCACAACGGCGCCGGCAAGTCGACCCTGATGAATGTGCTCGCGGGCACGCTCGCCCGCGATGCCGGCCGCATCGTCATCGCGGGCATGGAGAGGCCGGCCTATTCGGTGACGGTCGCCCAGAAGCTCGGCATCCGCTGCGTCTTCCAGGAGCTGTCGCTCTGCCTCAACCTCACCGTCGCGGAGAACACGCGCATCATCCACCCGCATATCCGCGGGTTTGGCTGGCGCCGCCGCGCCGGTGCGCTGATCGAGGCGAAGCTCGACGAGATTTTCCCGGGCCACGGCATCGCCCCGGACGAGATGGTGGGTGACCTCTCCCTCGGCCGCCGGCAGATGGTGGAGGTGGCGCGCGCCTTTACTGTCACCGACGATCCGCTCAATCTCGTCATTCTCGACGAGCCGACCTCCTCGCTCGATCCCAACACCTCGCGGCAGCTCATCGCTTTCGTGCGCCGCTTCGTAGACGGCGGCGGCGCGACGATCCTCATCTCGCATCTCCTGGGCGAGATCCTGGAGAGCTCGGACCGCATCGTCGTGATGCGCGATGGGCAGGTGGTGGCGAGCGATGCGGCAGCCGCCTTCGACCGTGCCAAGCTCATCGCCACCATGGGCGGCGCGGCCCGCGGCGTCGGCGAGGCTGTTGCGGGTACGGCCCGGACGCGGCGCGCCGATGCGCCGCTCAGCGTCCGCGCCCGGTTGGCCGGCGAACGGCGTGGCATCGAGCTGCGCGCCAATGAAGGCGAGATCATCGGGCTCGCCGGCCTTGCGGGCCACGGCCAGACGGATCTGCTCGTGTCGGTCTTCGAGGCGCGCAGCCGGCGCATCGCCGGCATCGAGGTGACTGCGCCCGTCGCCTTCGTCGCCGGCGACCGGCAGTCGGACGGCGTCTTTCCACTCTGGTCCATCGGCCGCAACATCACCATCCGCTCGATGCGGGCGCTGCGCCGCGGACCGCTCATCGCGCCCGAACGTGAAGATGCGCTGGCGCAGGAATGGCGGGAGCGCATCGGCATCCGCACGCCCAACGTCGGCAACAACATCCTGTCGCTCTCCGGCGGCAACCAGCAGAAGGCGCTGTTCGCGCGGGCGCTCGGCTCGGCCGCCCGCATCATCCTGATGGACGATCCCATGCGCGGCGTCGATATCGGCACCAAGCTCGATGTCTACCGGCTCATTCGGGCCGAGGCCGATGCTGGCCGCACCTTCCTCTGGTACACGACCGAAATGGAAGAGCTCGAGCACTGCGACCACGTTTACGTCTTCCGCAACGGCGTCATCGTCGCCGACCTCGGACGGGGCGAACTCACGGAGGAGAAAATCATCCAGTCGTCGTTCCAGGAGGTCGCGTGAATCCGATGTCCATGCCGGCCAAAGGTACGGGAACCCTGCAGGGCGCCGGCGGCACGCGGCGCATGCTGCGGCGCCTGTTGCCGGCGCTGTCGCTCGCCGTCGTCCTCGTGGCGATCTACGTGTTCAACCCGCGGGCCATCAGCTATTTCGGCCTGAATCTGATGCTCAACCTGGCGATCCCGATCGCGCTCGCGACGATCGCCCAGATGTTCGTCATCACCATCAATGAGCTCGACCTGTCGATCGGCCCCTATGTGGGCTTCGTCGCCTGCGTCACGGCGACCTGGATGCCAGGCGATCCGCTCATTGCCGCCGCCGCCATCCTCGCCGGCATCGCTGTCTATGCCGGCGTCGGCGCGCTCATCCATCTGCGCAACCTGCCGTCCATCGTGGTGACGCTCGGCATGAGCTTCGTCTGGCTCGGCGTGGCGCTCATCATCCGGCCGACGCCGGGCGGCACGGCGCCGGCCTGGCTGCGCGCCTTGGTCGGCTTCCATCCGCCCCTCGTGCCCTTTCCCATTCTGGCGGCCGTGGTCATCGCGCTCGCCGTGCATGTCGGGCTCATGACGACGTCTTACGGCGCCGTGCTGCGCGGGGCCGGCGGCAATGCGGCGGCGATCGGCCGGGCTGGCTGGTCGCTGCTGCGCATCAAGGTCACCATGTTCGCCCTGGCCGGGCTCTTCGGCGCCTTCGCCGGCATGATGCTCGTCGGGGTCTCGACCTCCGCCGACGCCAATATGGCCACTGGCTATACGCTGCTCGCGATTGCCGGGGTCATCCTCGGCGGCGGAGAGTTCATCGGCGGCCGAGTGTCGCCGATCGGCGCCGTCCTCGGCGCGCTCACGCTGCAGCTCGCAGCCGTGGCGCTCAACTTCTTTCGCCTGCCGCAATGGCCCTCGCTCCGCATCCCGCCGGAATGGCAGGTGGGAGCGCAGGGCATCATCCTGATCCTCATTCTGGCGCTGCGGGCTATCATCAATCGGGGGCGGTCATGACGAATGCGACCGGTGCCGCATCCCTGCGGCGCGTCTTCGAGGCGCCCTGGATCTGGTCTTTTCTCGGCGCGGCGGCCGTCTGGGCGGCGGCGATCGCCGTGGCGAGCGGGCAGGGCGCGCAGGGCATGTTGACCGCGGCGCTCGCCTTCGGGGTGTTCACGGTCATCGTCGGCATCGGCCAGATGTTCGTCATCACCCTCGGACCGGGCAATATCGACCTGTCCCTGCCCTCGACCATTGGCCTTGCCAGCGCCATCGCCATGAAGGTGATGGACGGATCGGATACGCGCATCGCGCTTGGTCTTGCGGCGGCCATCGGCGCGGGGCTGGTGATCGGCGTCGCGAATTATCTGCTCATCCGCCTCCTGCGCATCCCGCCGATCATCGCAACGCTCTCCATGAGCTTCATCCTGCGCTCCGTCGGCATCAGCTATGGGCGTGGACTGCAAATCAAGCCGCCGCCGGCCTTCGCCGATTTTACGCTGGCGCGCATCGGCGGCATTCCCGTGCTGGCGATCGCCGCCATCGTCTTTTCCATTCTCGTCGGCGTCATTCTCCACCGCACCGTCTATGGGCGCTCGGTGCTGGCGATCGGCCAGAACATCCGCGCCGCCAAGCTCGCCGGCGTTGCCGTGGAATGGACGAGCCTTGCGACCTACGCGCTCTGCGCCGCGCTCGCCGGCCTCTGTGGCGCCCTGCTTGCGGGCTTCACCGGCGGCTCCTCGCTCGACGTGGGCGCGGAATACCTCCTCTCCTCCATCGCCATCGTTGTCATCGGCGGCACGTCGGTGGCCGGCGGCATGGCCAATGTGCCTGGCCTCTGGGGAGCGGCGCTCTTCCTCTTCATGGTGGCGACGCTGCTCAACACCTCCGGTTTCGGCGTCGGCGTGCGCAACATCTTGACTGGTGTCATCATCATCGCCGTCATCGCCATTGCCGGTGGGCGCCGGCAAAGCCGTTAGGAGCGTATTCGAGCGAAGGGGATACCGGTTTGCGTCAAGAAGGCGCGATAATCGAGAAACGAGCTCTTTCGCGATTCGCGGAAGCACGAAAGAGCTCAGCCGGTTGCGGCGCGCCGCCACATTCTGGCCCGGAGCGCAAGGTCTGGTAACGCACTGCGGTCATGCCATGACAGGGCAGTCCGCCAAGGAGGCTCAATGATTGTCGTTTTCGGTTCCGTGAATGTCGACCTCGTGGCGCGCGTCGATCGCTTTCCGCATGCCGGCGAGACCGTCACCGGCAGCGACCACGTGGTGGCCGCCGGCGGCAAGGGCGCCAACCAGGCGCTCGCCGCCCGCCGCATGGGCGCGGATGTCACCTTCATCGGTGCGACCGGCACGGACGCCTTCGCCGATCTCGCCCTTGCGCATCTTCGCCGCGATGGCGTCGACCTCCGCCATGTCGCGGTGGTCGAGGGGGCGACGGGCCTCGCCTTCATCACCGTCGACGGCTATGCCGAGAACCAGATCGTGCTGTCGCCGGGCGCCAATGGCCGGCTGAAGGCAGCCGCTCTCGACGCTGTCGCGGTGAAGCCGAACGATGTCCTGCTCGTGCAGGGCGAGGTCTCGATGACGGAAACGGAGAAGGCGCTCGCCTGGGGCCGCGAACGCGGCATGCGCCGGCTGCTCAATCTGGCACCGGCCGTGCCCGTCTCGAGCCGGCTCCTCTCGCATGTGGACATTCTCATCGTCAACGAAGCAGAGCTCAGGCAGGTGGCCGAGCGGGTGGGCGCCTCAGGCTCGGCCGCGAGCGCCGCGGAGCAACTCGCGTCCGAACTCGGCCTCGGCGTGGTGGTGACGCTCGGCGCGCTCGGCGCCATCGCCCATGTGGATGGCGAGGTGGCGCGCTCTCCAGGATTTCCGGTGACGCCGGTCGATACCACGGGAGCGGGGGATGCCTTCGTCGGCGCCTTTGCGGCGGCGCTCGATGCCAGCCGGCCGGTGATGGAGGCCGTGCGGCTTGGATGCGCCGCCGGCAGCCTCGCCTGCCTCAAGGCAGGGGCGCAGCCGAGCCTGCCGACGCGCCAGGAGGTCGAGCGGGTTCTGACCGAACCCGCCGCCTCGTGAGCGGAGTGCTCAGCGGCCCAGCTGAGTCACATATTTGGTGTTGAGATAGGCCTCGATCGCCTCGATGCCGCCCTCCGAGCCGTAGCCGGACTCCTTCACGCCCCCGAAGGGCACTTCCGGCAGGGCAAGGCCGAGGTGATTGATGGTGAGCATGCCGACTTCGACGGAATCGGCGAGCGCCGCCATCCGGCCGCTCGACTGGGTGAAGGCATAGCCCGCAAGCCCGTAGGGCAGGCGGTTCACCTCCGGCAGCACCTCCTCGAAGGTCGAGAAGCGCGTCACGAGCGCGACCGGCCCGAAGGGCTCCTCGTTCATGATGCGCATGGAGGGCGTCACCCCGGTGAGCACGGTGGGCTCCAGGAAATTGCCCGTATTGCCCACGCGCTTGCCGCCGGTGGCCAGCTCCGCGCCGTTCTGCACCGCGTCGTTGATGAGGTCCTCGACCGCAAGCCGCCGGCGTTCGCTGACAAGCGGCCCCATGGTGGTATCGGGATCGAGGCCGCTGCCGACCCTCACGGCCTTGGCACCGGCGACGAATTGGTCGAGGAACGCGTCATGGACGCGTTCCTGCAGGTAAAAGCGCGTCGGCGACACGCAGACCTGGCCGGCATTGCGGAATTTCGCTCCGACCATCAGGGCTGCCGCCTGCTTCACATCCGCATCGTCCATGACGATGACCGGCGCATGACCGCCGAGCTCCATCGTCGTGCGCTTCATATGCGTGCCGGCGAGTGCAGCGAGCTGCTTGCCGACGGGCACCGAGCCGGTGAAGGACACCTTGCGGATCACCGGATGCGGGATGAGATAGGACGAGATCTCGGCCGGGTCGCCATAGACGAGATTGAGCACGCCCGGGGCGAGGCCGGCATCGGCGAAGACGCGGATGAATTCGGCCGGCGAGGCGGGCGTGTCCTCGGCCGCCTTAATGACGAAGGAGCAGCCGGCGGCGAGGCCCGCGCCGATCTTGCGCGCCACCTGGCTAACGGGGAAGTTCCAGGGCGTGAAGGCGGCGACCGGGCCGATGGGCTCCTTGATCGCGAGCTGCTGCACGCCCGGCATCCGCGCCGGGATGAGGCGTCCATAGGTGCGGCGCGCTTCCTCGGCGCACCAGTCGATGACGTCGGCCGACATCATGAGCTCGGCCTTGGCCTCGGCGAGCGGCTTGCCCTGCTCGAGGGTCATGACGCGCGCGATCGTCTCGACGCGCTCGCGCAGCAGCTCCGCCGCGCGGCGCATGAGCTTCGAGCGCTCGAAGCCGGACACCTTGCGCCAGGTCTCGAAGCCGCGGGCGGCGGCTGCCAGCGCCCGGTCGAGATCGGCCTTCTCGGCCTTGGCGACGGTGCCGAGCACCTCGCCCGTTGCCGGGTTGAGCACGTCCAGGCTTTGCCCCTCCGTTCCATGTGTCCACACGCCATCGATGAAAAGCAGAACGTCGGGATACGCCGTGGTCATGGATAGAACTCCCATTGGGCGGAGGCTCACACTGGAGAGCGGAAGAGCCGTGCACTATGTCGTCGGCCGGCTGGAGCGCATCTGCCGCTCTCACCGGTCGACCAGTGAAATGGCAGGTCGAGCACGCGAATTCAACTGCCGGGCGGTGGGTCGCGGCGCGACCAATGGCGCAAGGCCAGGGGAAGGCCGGTCTCAGGAAGATGACCGGATTCTGTAGGACTTTGCCGGCTCATCGCACCGTTCAACGGGTGTTGGCGCTATCAGTACGGTGTAGATGCCGTGCTGCCGCTCGGCCTCATTCTGTCGTCGGCGATCGCCGCGATCCTCGACAGGCGTAAAGGGCGAGCGACCGCCCCCCGGTTTCCAAAGCAGACAATCTCGGCAGGGCGAATGATGATTGCCCGTCATGGACGATCGTGGAGTCCTGATGCACCGCTTGCGATCTCGCGTTGTCCCATGCGGCGGCCGAGGGCCGAACTGCGGAGGGCAGGCGCGCGCTCGGGCCTTACGCCGATGTCCGTTGTCCGAGGTGCTTGCGCGGCCGAGCCTTGCCGGCGCCTTGCGTGCAGCTCCTGATTGACAGGGGTGCAATGGCTTCCTTATATCGCAGCCGCGCACGGCGCCGTGGCGGAGTAGCTCAGCTGGTTAGAGCAGCGGAATCATAATCCGCGTGTCGGGGGTTCGAGTCCCTCCTCCGCTACCACGCGTCCCCCACTATAGCGGGCCTGGGGGAACGCCTCTCCGCCAACCAGGGCGGCGAGCTTGCCCTTCACCTCGACCTCGAACCCTGCTCGTGGCCCTTCGGGTGGATAGTCACGCTGTGAACCAGGGCTCTGAAGCTCTGAACCAGCGGACCGCGGTCGTCGTCGGCCGCAGCGTGCTCGATCACGGCCTTGGCCAACCGGTCGACGGTCTCGCTGTACCGTTCCAGGGTCGCAGGATGGAGGCTGATCATCGAAGGCGCTTGGTCCAGGGTCGCGAGCTCCGCATCAACCTCGGCCCGCTGTGCCTTCAGCTCGGCAATCCGGTCCCGGGCGTCTTCCTCGCCGATGATGCCCCTGATGACGAGATCGATCGTGCGCTGCCGCTCGCGCTCGATGCGCGTCCGTTTTGCCTCGAGCCTGGTGCGTGTCGCCGTCCCTTCGGCGGCGAGGCGGGGACCGGACGAACTGGACGTTCTCGAGATCGGGCGCATGCGCAAGCTCGAACGGCTCGGTCTCGCCCGGCCGGTCGGGCCCGGACGATGGATCCTCGCCGAGACGGCCGAGCCGACCTTGCGCGAGCTCGGGATCCGCAACGACGTCATCAAGCGCATCGAGCAGGGACTCGCGGAACGAGACATCGAGCGCGATGGTGCGAGCTTCGTGCTCGCCGGCGAGAGCCTCGCCGAGCCGATCGTCGGCCGCCTGATCGCCCGCGGTCTCGACGACGAGCTGAAGGGGACGGCCTATGCGGTGGTCGACGGCATCGACGGGCGCACGCACCACATCCGCCTGCCGGACCTCGACGCGGCGAGCGACGGTGCTCCCGGCGCGATCGTCGAGGTCCGGCGCTATGACGATGCCCGGGGCCGCAGCCGCATGGCGCTCGCCGTGCGCTCCGACCTCGGCCTCGAGAATCAGGTGATCGCGCCGGGCGCGACCTGGCTCGACCGGCAGCTCGTCGCCCGCGGGCCTCTCCCGCTCGGCGAGGGCGGCTTCGGCGCCGAGGTGCGCCGGGCGATCGAAGCCCGGGCCGACCATCTGATCGGGGAGGGGCTCGCGCGCCGGCAGGGGCGACGGCTCGTCCTCGCGCGCGATCTCCTCGACACGCTCCGCCGACGCGAGCTCGACGCCGCGGCCGAAAAACTGTCCGCCGACACCGGCCTGCCGTATCGGCCCGCCGCGGCAGGCGAGCCGGTCGCGGGCACCTATCGCCGGCGGATCGACCTCGCCTCGGGCCGCTTCGCCATGATCGACGACGGCCTCGGCTTCGCCCTCGTTCCCTGGTCGCCGTCCCTCGAGCGGCACCTCGGCCGCGAGATCTCCGGGATCGCCCGGACCGACGGCGGCATTGCCGGGAGCTTCGGCCGGAAGAGGGGGCTCGGGTTGTGACGGGGCCGCTCGCCCCGGTCCGACGCCACAGTATGTGCAGGGGTTGGGGGCCGACACGCTTGACCCGAAGCAGACTCGCGGACACCGAGCCATGGGTGGCCGCTTCGCGCCCCATAATGGTCATTCCCGGGCTTAAAGGATTCGCCCGACAGCGGACGTTCGTTCGGCCGCGTCTGCCGAGCGGATTTAGAACGATCGTGCAATCAGCGTTCTTACCCGAGGCTGGGCGCCGAGCGCTCGCAGAGGAACGTCTGTTCCATGACAGCCGCGCTGATCGTACAAGCTGGGGGACCTGTGGCAGTTCGTCAGAAATGGAGTGCCATGCTGACGAACGGCCCGTGCATGGTCGTGTCGTAGCGGAAAGTGCCCGCGTGATTGCCGCTCGCTTCATAGTCCGTGTAGAGCACCCGGTAGCCGACGGCGGTCGACAGACTCTCGGTCCATTTGTAGCCGACTGAGACGAAGCCTTGCGAGGTGATCTGCGAGCCCACGCCGAAGCCGCCGATATCCACGAGCCCATTCAGGAACCATCGATCGGCCATGCGATACTGCAGGGCGAGCCCGACGATCGGGTCGATCCAATCTTTTCTTTGCTCATTGCTGAAGCTCAGCGCCGGGAGGGCACCCGGAGTAAGTGTCGCGTCGAGCGTGAGGCGCTGATAGCGCAGACCGGCCGTGACGCTGAGGTCGAGGTCGGGGTTGCCCAGCGGCAGGCGGTAGCCTGCAATGGCGGAGGCTATAAGCAGGCGCTGCTTGAATTTTGCGGTCGGGTTGTCGGCGACGTTCAGGGTCGCGTCGTCGGAGAGCTGCGACCATATGAGATCGGTGAGGATCATCCAGTCGCCGTTCTTGGCGAGGAAGGACCCCATGACGGCTCCGTCCAGCTTCTCCAGGACATCGGAGATGGAGGCGTCCACCTTGGCGGGCGGCAGGTTGCGGACGCCGACGGTGCCGTCGAGGGCCGTGAGCCAGCCGTAGAACGTCGCCTGGAATGTCCAACCGGGCAAGGCGGCAGGCTGAGTAGGAGGCGATGGGGGCAGGTCCGCGGCAGACCCTAATCGTGCGAACGCCGCAACACCGAGCATTGCTACGAGCACCGTCCGGAACAGTCCTGCCACACCATCCTCCTCAAGGGCCGCCGCCGGCCGTAAGCCCACAACGGCGGCGTTCGCCTCATGAACCTCGCGAATCGCGCTCGGCCCGACCACAATTTGCTTCCAGCATGCGCGAAGTCCGAGCAGTGCGTCGAGCATCTCCCCGCGGTCGTACTAGGCGTGTTCTTCCTCGGCCCCGTCTATTTGACGATGGACGTCGGTGATTGCGCCAGTCGCCGACCTCGGCCGTCCCGTACGCTTCGCCCGCCAGTCCTTCGCCGGTCGTTCGCCCTCTCGACGACTTCGGCGGAAACGCCAATACCGCGCCCTATGCCGTGGGGCTTACTGCACCAAAGCGATTTCACTCGGCCGCCAGGACTTGTCGAAGAAGGACGGGAGCGGGCTATAGAGGCGCAGAATCGTGAACCAGCCCTTCTTGGGGTCGGTCTGAATCCAGTTGCCGCGAGCTACACCTTTGGGCTGGTTGGGGCCGAAATAGACCGTTGTGGTGCCGTCGCTGGCCGCCTCCGCTGCGGGTGAAGGATAGCCTTGGCTGCCGGCGCGCGGGTATTTCTGCGGCGTCTGCAACATCGAGCGCGTCTGATTGTCATAGAGCGTGAAGGACCAGAACGCTGCCGCCGGAACGTCCTTCGGCAGGGTCACCTTGTAGGTCTTGGCACCATCGAACGGTTTGCCGTCGGAATCGAGGAACCCCATCAGGTACTGCGAGCCCACACCGGGGATACGCATGATCATGCCCGGCGAATCGAGCGTGTAGCCGTAGTAGAAGGCCGTGCGCGAATCGAGGGTGCGAGCGCCCGTCGGCGGTAAGGGCTTGAAGATGCCGCCCTCGAACGCGGGCGGAGGCGTCTCGAAGAAGGCGCCACCTTCCCACAGCATGTTGCCCCAATGCGAACCTTCATAGTAGGCCCACTCTGGATGCTTCATTGCAAAGCGCCAATTGAGCGCCCGACCCGTCGCCTGCCCGACCGCTGCGGCTTCGGACAGGATCTTCTTCATCCGATCGTCCGGCTTGAACGGCTTGCCATGCACGATGCCGATCGCGGCAAGCTGGCCGGCAAGTTCCACGTCGTAACTGGTGGCGGGCTGGTTCTGGACGTTCTCGTTGATCAGTTCGAAGAAGCCGAAGTCACTGGGCGGGATCGTATTGAACGAACGCCCCGAAGCTTCGATGAACTTCGTCTCGGGAACCTTCGGTTCGCCGGCGATGCGCACGGTTCCATCGAGGGCCTGGGCGATGCTGGAGCCGAAGGCCCCGGGCTGATAGGGATAGACCTTCATGTTGCGCTTGATGTTCTCCACAGCCGGCTTCGGATCGTTGTCGACCAGGTTCGCACG
Source organism: Chelatococcus sp. GCM10030263 (assembly GCF_042666455.1). Taxonomy (NCBI): domain Bacteria; kingdom Pseudomonadati; phylum Pseudomonadota; class Alphaproteobacteria; order Hyphomicrobiales; family Chelatococcaceae; genus Chelatococcus; species Chelatococcus sp. GCM10030263. The sequence continues at coordinate 156,579 of NZ_JBHTDB010000005.1, forward strand.
CGATGCATAGAGCGCGAAATTCGTCTTCGATCGGGCAATGAAGTAGCCGCCTTCCGGCAGCGGCCCTTTATAATCGGGGCCGACGATCAGGTACTTGCCGCCGAGTCCCCGATCGGGCCCTGGCTTGCCAATGTCGATGATCCACGAGAACCACATGTCGTTGATCGTGCCTGTGGCCCCCGACGGCTGCTCGATCACCATCGGGCCTTTACTCAGGTCGAGACCAGTGAAGTAGTATACTGTGTCTGCATTCGCGGTCAGGAACAGTGAGTTCGAGTCCATCAGCTCGGAGAAGATGACGACGTCTCCAGGCTTGGCGCCGATCTCCTCGACACCCTTGGCGATGGCCAGTGCGGACGCTCCCCGGAAGCTATTGTTGTAGACGTTGAGCGCGCGGGTGAAGTCCAGCGTGTCGTATACTTTGCGGGCGGTTTCGGCGGTTGGTGCACCGTCCTTGAACTCCAGAGTGCCGATGCGCGTCTGTGCCGCGTCGGGTGCGCCAAGCGATCGAACGGCCTCCTGCGACACCTGCGCGACGACAGCGACGGTGGGCAGCGTGAGGGCAGCGACCACGGTAGCGCCGGCCAATTTCAGGTAGCGTTTCATGGCTTTTCTTCCTTTGTCGCAGTTCGGGATTTGCGGTGCCTCACCCGGCACCGCGCACGGCATGGTCGCGATGATCACCGCGCCACATTCACACCGGGCGGTCGCCAAGTGCCGTTGCCGACTGGCAGGACCGACGGCTGCCCGGTCTTCGGCCAATACATCCGCGACGACAAATAGATTGGCCGATCCGGTGCCGGCAGCCAGTTCGCCTCCTTGTCCGCGCCGGGGGAATCTTTCTGAAGGTAGAGAGTTAGCGAGCCGTTGGCATTCTTCTTCATGCTCGGCAGCATTGCGGAGTTGATGAGATAGCGATTGATAGGGTTCTCGATCAGGAGCTGCGTCTTTCCGTCATACATCGTCACAGACCAGAACGCGCTGACCGGCGGCAACTGTCCGGCGGAAAATGTCAGCGTGTACTTCTCCTTGCTGCCGTCGAGCTTTTCGCCATTGGCGATGTTCTTCGCCTCAATCAGACTGGGCCATTCGGCCCTCGCCGTTTGGCAAGACAATGCCAGGATTGTGCCGGCCAATCCGAGGATTGCAACGCCAGCCGCCCGGCTGAATTGCGTCGTCATCTGTCCACCTCACTGAGAGTGCCTGCGGCGGTGCATGGTCTCTGGCTAACGACCGCAGTGGCGCGTGCAATCCAAAATACCGATATGCCCAAATGCGTAGTGACTTTGTCAGGCGATGCCATTCGCTATTTAGGAAAGAGGAACTGCAGTTGCGCCCGGATCTGCCATTTCGGCCCGACATCGTCGGGTGCGATGATGTTGTAGTAAGCGCCGAGCTGCGCATTGATCGGTTGCTTGCCGACCCGGAAGACCCGACCAACAGCTCCGCCGACCGGCAGCGTCCACCGATTGTCGTCGTCGGCCATCCAGTTCGCCGTGATGAGCGGAGAGGACGAAAGATACCATCCACCCTTGAAATTGTAGTTGACGAAGGGCTGCAAGGTCGTCTGGTTGACGTCCTGGCGACCGCCCTCCCCGGCAAATGACCAGATGTTGTTAATGAGCGCTCCAAAGACCCAAGGGCCCTCCATGATAAGGCCAACGGCCGAGGGGCCTGCGCCCCATTTTCCGGATCCGAGGTTTTTATCCGTGGCTGTCGGCAGCAGAAAGGCCGGCCCAATTCCCCAGATAAATTTGCCGGAATGTGCAGGCGATAGAAAAAGCGTCGCCGTTGTGTCGCCGAGACCGAAGGTCCGTTCGTCGCCAGGATAGAGTTTTGGCTGAGAAATAACAGGTACGATAGTTCGCGTTATCAAGTTCCATTCTGTTGAAATGTTGAATGGTATAACTGGCTGTATATTGATTATTTCTTGTGCCTTACCGAAGGGACCAGAACCAAAATTGGTATTGAACTGAAATGGCACGCTGATCATATCAGCGACCGGATTTTGGGCCGCCTTGGCGAGGTCCTCGGTGCTGGACGTTGCTTCCTGTGCCTGGGCTGCTCCCGACCACACCAGGGCCGTAACGAGTGCCCGTCCGGCCGGAAGCCATGAGAGGCGCGCCGCGACAACGTTCACGCGCGCCCGAAACACCGGCCTGGTCGCCGGGACCATGGATGCACTCGCTGCGGCAGAAGAGCCACAGATGGATCGAAAGCCCAAGACGCGACTGACGAGCAGGGGTATCTTCCTGACGCTCACGCCGACATGTCCTTCGCCTACATTCGAAGCTACGCCCACAGCCACAAACGAGTTTACTCGCTTGCCCCGATACACGTATACTGCAAAGCAGCAAAGTGACTTAGATACCACTCATTTTGCGCCACCGTGGCAGTATTTTGGAGTATCGTGGGCATGACAGAGGTTCCGGTCATCTCCAGCCACATACTTCACGGCATGCCGGCCTTTGTGCGTCAGGAGATGGGGGAAAGGGCGCTTCGGCAGGCCAATCGTGCGGTGGGCTTTGATCTCGAGCTTGTCGAGGGCCGGAATTGTTTCATCCCGCACGCGGCAGTTGTTGGCTTCGTCAATGCCGCGGCACGAGCGGCGGGCGAGCCTAACCTCGGGATCCTGATCGCCCCGGTGATGAATGTTGCCAACTATGGGAGTTTCGGGCGGTATGTACTTGGGGCCGAAACGCTAGGCGAAGCCATCGAGCACAGCATTAGCGCGCTGGGCTATCATAGCACGGATGACAGAATATCGGTCACAATCGTCGGTGACGAGATCCGGTATAGCTATGCCTTTGCCTTAGCCGGCCGGACCGGCTATGATATTATCGCCTGTGCGGCGGCTGGCGTCCTGCTGAGCGTCTTCAGGGCCTATTTGCCTGTTGACTGGAAGCCGCTGCGCATCGAGCTAGATCTCGATAAGCCGCGCCAGACCGAGTTGTTCGAAGATGCCTTTCAGTGTCCGGTCCTGTTCAACTCATCCGCAGTCACCGTTGTCATAGAACGCCATCATTGGTCTGCGGCCCTGAGGCATCCCTCTCGGCCGATCGTCACCATTGAGGATGTGGCGCGAGACCGACGGGGCGGCGCTCCACGCGAAGTGCTCGACGTTGTCACGGAGCAGATCCGCGCCCAAGTTCTCACTGGCAGCGTGTCCATCGATAGCGCTGCACAATCGATGGATACCAGCGTCCGAACGCTGCAGCGTGAACTGAATCGGGCTGGCACCGATTTTCGCAGCTTAGTGAACACAGCAAGGCTTCGTCGAGCCACCGAACTCCTTCGGCATACGAACGGCTCGATCACCCGCGTTTCGGCGGAGATGGGATATTCCTCTCCCGCCAATTTCGCGCGCGCTCTCCGAAAAGCGACCGGCCTTGCACCACGGGAGTTTCGCCTCAAAATCTAGCCGGGGCACGTCCGTCTGCCTGGCCCTGCGAGCCGTCCATGGCGATCTGCCAGGTGCGGTGCTTCAGCGCCCTGTTGCGGAAGCGTTCGATGAGCGAGGCCTTGTAGCCCGCAACGTCAGCGCCGGCCGGCAGGGTGAGCGTGACCGTCGTATCGTCCATGAGCGCTGCGACATAGGGATCGGCCATGGCATCGGCCACCGTTTCATGGCTGGCGAGATAGCCGAGATAGGCGATGGCCGAATGGCTGCCGTTGAGGAGCCGGAGCTTCATCTAACCCGCCGGTTCAAGAGTCGGCTAGGCGGTATCGGGAAGCTGCGCGGCAGTTTGTCGAGCGGGAAACACCGCGAAACTCCGACTTTTTGCAAATGACATATGGGACAGGTGAGGCTTTAATCGAACCGGAGGGTAGACCGGCGAGAGAGACGGGTTCATGCGCATGTTGAATCTTCGAAGGACGATCGAGGTATGGTGAGCCGCGGGCTCCAAGTCGTCGTGGTCGACGGCGGTGTGGTGGGTGCTTCCACCGCTTGGCATCTCGCGCGAGCGGGCGCGCGCGTGACGCTCAGTGATGCTTTTGGAGAGACAGCCCGAGATCCCCGGTGGCAGATCTCTTCGCGCAGCCGCCGAAGCTGTCACTACTTTCCGTCAATGCAGCGCACCGCCCTACGACAGCAGACGGATTGCTGCTTCGTAGATGTATGCCGGGGGCTGGGCTGTACGCGGTTGTCGCCCACCCTGTGATCTTGGCTCCATGCCTCGGCCGACCTGCCGCGAATGATGCATGCAAGCCTAGGCTTAGCGATTCTTGGATCATGTATTGCGCGGCAAGAAGGTCGCAGAAGTGTCATAACTAGAACGGCCGCTTCAGCCAAACGCCTCTCGATAGCGGACAGTCCGCTGTCGGCCCTCTGCGGTCGCAAAGCAGTCAGGCGAGAATGCGCCCCATCCCGGTCGTTCAGGCGAACTTATCCTTCGTTTCAGAGCGGACATCATTCGAGCGAGGGAGGGCGGCCGCCTCCAAGACCGGCACCGCACCATAGTCGTTTGAGCTTAGTCGGCATGGCCGCGCGAATTCATCCACACATGGACGAAGGCCGTCTCTATCACAACCATTTTGACGAGGCGCGAGCGGCCGTTGCGCCGGCCGAACCGCTTCCGTCGATGTGGCTCAATCAGTCGGTGACCAACCTGAGCGCGTTCCGCTACGAGGATTTCCGGTTGTTGCCCACGCCTCGATCAAGGCTCCGATCGCTGTCTGACGCCGCGCACCTTCGCATGTCCATCCACGTTGCCGTGGCTTGAAATGTCGTCATTGGCAGCGGATGCGGACTATGCTGCCGGCGCGGGGCGCTGACGCGATTTGCATCATCGGCGGCGAAATCTAAGGCCATGCGCGGTGCGTCTCGCTCCGCTCCCAGAACTGGCGACTGTGAGGCGCGGTTGCTCGCGGTGTGGGTCTAGCCCGATACCGCCATCGATTGGGTGCCGCATGACTCTTGGGGCAAGGGCATGCGTGGGGTCATCTGACGATCTTCAGGGCCGCTCGACCGAGCAAGAGCCATCGTACGCTCCGCCGACTTTGGCCTGCCCGTCGCGGTGCGCCGACGTGGCCGACGCCAGACGAGGCTCCGTGATCCGATTGAATTTAGAGAAGTGGCGATGCGGGGCTGCACCGCATCGCCGACATAGGCATGTTCTTTACTGACCGGCGACTGCAGCCATAGCCGCTCGTGCCTGCTCGACCACATCCGCGCCGATCTTCTCGCTGTATTCCTTCACGACAGGTGCAACGCGCTCGCGCATGGCTGCGAGGGCTTCGGGCGTGGGTTGGGTAATCTTGAAGCCCTTCGCCACGAGCTCCTGCTCCAGATCCTCCGCCGACTTGCGAGAAACTTTTCGCTGGAAGGCTGCCGATTCCTTCGCGGCGTCCATGACGATCGCCTTGTCTTCGTCCGAGAGGCTTCCGAACCATTTCTGGCTCGCGAGAAGAACGAACGGCGTGTAGACGTGGCCCGTCTTGGCCAGATATTTCTGCACCTCATAGAACCTTGCGGTATAGATCAGAGCGTAAGGCGTCTCCTGGGCATCGACGGCGCCATTTTCGAGGGCGCTGTAGAGTTCAGGCCAGGGAAGCGGCGTCGGATTGGTTCCCAGAGCCTTCCAGGTCGCGATGAACAACGGGTTGGGTATGACGCGGATGTTGATCCCTGCCATATCCTCCACCGTGTTGATGGGACGGATCTTGTTGGTCATGTGGCGGAAGCCGTTGTCCCACCACGCCAGCCCGACTATGCCGGTCTTTTTCTTCAGCTGCGAGAACAGCTGCTCGCCGACCGCGCCGTCCATGACGGCATCCACGGCGGCGAAGTCCTTGTAGAAGAACGGAAGGTCGAAGATCATGAACTGCGGAACAACGCCGACCAGGTTGGGCGTCGGGCCGACCATGATGTCGATGAAGCCGGCCTGAACCGACGCCTGCATCTCGGGCTCGCTGCCGAGCACGCCGTTGCCGAACGTATCGATCTTGATGCGACCGCCGGTCTTCTCGTCTACCAGCTTCGCGAAGTAGCGCGAAGCCTGCCCCACCGGATGATCTTCCGTGGGCACGTAGCCCAGGCGGGCATTCTGGGCCATGGCCGGCGTGGCGGCCAGAAGGCCTCCGACAAATGCCGCAGTCAGAAGCAAAAGTTTCATTGAGTTCTCCTCCCCAGGATGGTTCACGGAACCAGTATGCGCGGATTGTTCACAGACGCGAACAAGTCCGGTATTACGTGTATTGCGGCCTAAACTTTGGACGAGAGAAATTGTCCACAATATGGGCGAATTGTCCAACAAGATATGATGGGCAGACTACTCCCGATTGTCAACGCTTCTCGCCACGCTCCAAAGCACGGCGACGAGATGGCTGGCGTTGGGTTGACGCCTTGGCCGCTGTGCCGGTTGAGGCGCGCGGACCCTGGCCGCCACCGAGCCTAGGGCACGGGCGTAATCGCCGCTCCGCTTTGGAACCAGGCGATCAAGTTCCGCGTGAGGAGATCGGCCATCGTGGTGCGCGTCGCGATCGACGCGGATCCGATGTGCGGAAGGATCGTAAGGTTCTCGAGCGCCAGCATGTCATCCGAGACATTGGGCTCATCAGCAATGACATCGAGACCGGCCGCCGCAATGGTTCCTGTCCGGAGGGCGCCGATCAATGCATCTCGTCCACCACGGTTCCGCGGCCGACATTGATGAACACGCCCTCCGGTCCAAGGGCAGACAGCACGTCGTGTCACTGCCGGTGCGAATTTCCGCGAGCGGATCAGTGCAACGCCAACGTCACCGCCAGGTTGTCCACAATGTAGTCATTATGCCCACATTGATGCTAAGGTTATAACGCTGCTGTCAATGGCCGCCGCAGCGGGCCTGCGAAACGCCACGCTTGACATCTGAAGAGTTCCGATCGACACTTGGGCAATATGTCCACAATATGGACGCAAGTGGCGAGGGCGTCACGTTTTTGCACGGCTCCTCAAAGCGTGCCGAGTGCCACCCGGTGGCTGCGGCGGTGCATTGGGGGGCGGTATATCGAGGAGAGCGGCAGCGTGAATACTCGCGGCGTGAATACCATAACTTATCTTACAAACATTAGTTTCGGGCTTGGGGCGGCCGAGTCGTTAGCGGAAACTTTGCGCGAACTCGGAGTGTCGAACCCCCTGGTAATCAGCGATCACGGAGTCCGGGCCGCTGGCCTGCTCCAGCGCCGTGCTTTCGCGTTTCTGAACACCGCGCCGACTTTCCTGGACGTCCCCTCCAACCCGACCGAGAGCGCAGTTGCGGCCGGTCTGGAGCTATACAGACAAAGCGGTTGCGACGGGGTGGTGGCGATTGGCGGGGGCTCTCCGATTGATCTCGCCAAGGGTGTTGCGCTGCTCGCCACGCACGACGGCGAACTCGAGCGCTATGCGGCGATCCTGGGCGGCGTGGCGCGCATCACAGGCGCGGTGGCGCCGCTCGTGGCTGTCCCGACAACCGCGGGTACGGGATCCGAGGTGGGGCGCGCCGCATTGATCACGCTGAACAATGGCCGGAAGCTGGGGTTCATCAGCCCCTATCTGATCCCTCGCAGGGCGGTCTGTGACCCGGAGTTGACGTTGGGGCTTCCTCCGGCATTGACGGCCTCGACAGGACTCGACGCGCTGTCCCATTGCATCGAGACCTACCTTTCTCCCCGCTACAATCCGCCTGCCGAGGCAATTGCCGTCGACGGCTTCAAACGCATCTGGAAGGCTTTGCCCGTCGCCTACGCGGATGGCTCGAACGCGCAAGCGCGGAGCGATCTCATGATGGGTGCCCTCGAAGGGGGCATGACGTTCCAGAAGGGGCTTGGAGCCGTCCATGCGCTCAGCCACGCCCTGGGTGGTCTGAAGGAGGCGCAACTCCATCATGGGACGCTCAACGCCATCCTGATGCCGCCCGTCCTCCGGTGGAATGTGAAAGTCGAGGCCGTGGCTGAAAAAGTAGGCCACCTCGAGAGCCTGGCAGGACTTGACCAGATAACGCTCGCAGACGCGCTGGACGCGTTGAACCGCCGTCTGGGCATCACGCCGAGATTGTCCGAATTGGGTGTGCCCCGGCATGTCATCGATTGGGTATGTGAGCGGGCCCTCGCAGATCACAGCCACCCCACCAATCCACGCCCGCTGACCAAGGAAGACTACGCCTCGATACTTGAGTCCGTCTTCTAGAGCATTTCCGGTGAACTTCGGTTCACCGGAAATGCTCTAGGTCTTTGTTTATATGCATTTTCTTCACGCGAACCGGTGTCCACTTCGCTCGAAAATGCTCTAGGCCGGGAACGCCTTCAGACAGGAAGCGGGGAGGCAAGTCCTTGAGACCGATTGTAATCGTAACGGGCGCAAGCCACGGCATCGGCGCCGCGACGGCTCGGCTGTTCGCCGCTGACGGCTACGATATCTGCATAAACTATCTCTCGGACGCCGCGGCTGCATCGACGGTCGTTGAGGACTGCAGGGCCGCAGGCGCCCGCGCCATCGCGGTGCAGGCAGACGTGGGGAAAATCGAGGACATCCAGGCCCTGTTCAGCGCATGCGACGATGCGCTCGGGCGGGTGACCTGCCTGGTCAACAATGCGGGGATCATCGGCAATGCCTGCAGAATCGAGGATCTGCAGCCTGCAACCCTGGAGAGAACCTTCAGGGTGAACGTATTCAGCGTCATGTATTGTATCCAGGAGGCCGTGAAACGCATGTCGACCCGTCGGGGCGGGAAGGGCGGGACGATCGTGAATATGTCGTCCCTCGCGGCCTACCTTGGTAGCCCCAACGAGTACGTCCACTATGCCGCGAGCAAGGGTGCGGTCGAATCCATCTCCTTCGGTGCGGGCAAAGAGTTGGCATCGGAGGGCATTCGCGTGAACGCCATACGTGTCGGGACCACCAACACGCGGATACACACCCAAGGCGGAAACCCCGAGCGGCCAGCCAGGATTGCGGCGGCAACCCCCATGGGCCGCATCGCAGAGCCCGAAGACATCGCGCGCGCGGCCCTGTGGCTTGCGTCTCCTGGCTCCGGGTTCATGACAGGCACCCTGATCACGGTGTCCGGGGGGCTCTGACGCCCCAGGCATATCTCACAGGGAGTGCCAGGTTCCCTGGCACACTTGCCGAGATCGGTTGCCTCCCTCATTCCCGGACCTGCCACTGAACTTTCCTCCAGCGGCGATTGACGCGGATTCGAGCCGATTGAATCGCGGATTCTCAGGTCAGGCTCCTGTTCAAGCTGCCGCCCGTGATGGAGGGACGCCGCGCCGGCCAAGCGAGTTCTGAAGGCTGAACGAATGCCGACCAGTCGGCGTACCCCCAACCGGAAGCTTCTTTGTCTGGCTATCGAATGCCGGCGGCAAGGTCGCCTCGCCGAGCGCCTTCGCCTACCAGCACGCGCATTTGACCTGCTCCAGCGGTTGCATTTCCTTTCGCGTAAGGCGCCCCCGCTATCGGCCTCGTCGAGGCCCTGTGTCGCATGGGTGGAGAAGCCGTCGTCGAATATTTAGAGCAACTCCTCGATGGTTTGAGCTCAGTGCAACCAAGATGCTGGTACGGTCACCAGAGCCGGAAACAGAACCAGCAGCACAATGAGTACCATCTGAGCCACGAGGTAGGGCATGGCACCCTTCGTAGCCGCCTCCATTGAAACCCCGCTGATTCCACACACTGTGTTGAGCACCGTTCCAACAGGAGGCGTGATAAGGCCGACCGCATTGACCATCATGAAGATGACCCCGAAATAAACCGGGTCAATCCCCGCCGCCTTGACGATCGGAAAGAGGATAGGCACCAGAATTGTGATGCAGGGTGCGAAATCGAGCGCCGTGCCGACGACGAAGACGGCCACAACCATCATACCCATCAGCAGGATCGGCGAGTCGATGAATGGACCGAGGAGGCTGACAAGCTGGGCGGGCATATTGGAGATCGTCAGCATGAAGCCGGAGATCATAGAGGCTGCCACCAGAAGCATGATCACTGCCGTCAGGCGCCCGGAGGCCAGCAGCGCGTCATAGAGTAGCCGCGGTGTCAGCTCTCGATAAACAAACACCCCCACGAACAGTGCATAGGCGGCGGCAACGACGCCGGCCTCCGTAGGAGTGAAGAGACCGAACCGCAGTCCGGCCAGGATAATCACCGGCATCATCAACGCCCAACCGGCGGTCATGATGGTTTTCGGGAGGTCCCTGCGCGGGAGTTTGAGCCGGACCGACGCCGTTTCCTTTTTGGAGAGGAACCGCCAGGCGATCATGAGGCTCACCCCCATCAAAAGCCCCGGTATGATTCCGGCGAAGAATAGGCCGACGATGGAAATATTTGCGGTGACGCCCAGAAGGATGAACCCGACAGACGGCGGGATCACAGGGGCGATGATGCCCGTCGCCGCCATCAAGCCCGAGGCTCGACCCATGTGATAGCCCGCATCCCGCATAAGGGGGACCAGCATGACGGCTAGCGTCGCCGTATCCGCGATTGCCGACCCGGAGACGCTGGCAAGCACCAGGCCCGTGCCGATGACCACGTAACCGAGGCCGCCACGTATATGACCGACGAGCGCCAAGGCCACGTTCACGATCCGGCGGGAGAGGCCGCCTGCGTTCATGAGCTCGCCCGCAATAAGAAAGAACGGGATCGCCATCAGCGGATAGCTGTCTGCGCCATTGACCAGCCGTTGTGCCAGGATCTGCGCATCCAGATTTCCCATGAGCAGCATCATCGCAACGCCCGACAGCATCAGGGCGAAGGCAATGGGGACCCCGATGCCCATCGCACCGAGGAGAGAAGCGATGAATACCAATCCGCTCACGGTGTTTTCTCGGAATTTAGCGCCGGGGACACGACCGGTGGCAGCTCGACGTGCTCTACTCCCGACCAAGGGGCTGGCAGGAGGCCGCGCAGCGAGCGCCACAGATCAACAAGGAGAACCAGAGCCATCAGGATGGCGGCGGCGAACCCCGCGGCGTAGATGGCGCCGACGGGAATTCCCGATAGTGCCTGAACGTTGCCCCACTCGATGAGGGTGAGCGACCAGCTGCCCTTTGCCAGGAGCCAGCAGCACCAAAGCATCAGGCCGTATGAGGCAAGAAAGCAGACGAAGCGTGCCCCGCGAGGCAAACGGACGACTAACGAGTCGACGCCGAGATGCGCGCCCTTGGCCAGGGCCACCACGGATCCCATAAAGATGACCCAGACGAGGACCACACGGGAGACTTCGACGGCAAACGGAATGCCTGAGCTGAAACCGTAGCGCAGCACGACGTTTGTAAAGATCAAGAGGCTGATGACGGCCATGCCGATGACGACGAAGACGTCAAAAGCCTTGAAAAGCCACTGCAACGGTGCGGGCATAGTTCCCCCCAGAAGGTTGTGCGCCCATGCGACGTCCTCGCCGCACTCTGACGAGGCTACGGAGAAGGCGAGCATGGCGCCCCCGCATGCCGGTCGGGCCCGAAAGGCCCCATCGCGTGATCAAGCCCTGTGCTGCTACTCCGGCCGAACAGCGCACAGCGGCAGAAGCAACGTTCCCTCCAACCACCACTACAGGAAGGTTCAAACCTTGCTTCCGGCGTCAGACGCCTTCCACCACGGTCAGATGTGCCTTGGCGTACTTGGAGCGTGCCTCGATGGCCTTCCGATACTCAGGGGAGTTGTAGCAGGCGAGGGCAGTCTCGTAGTCCTTGAACTCGATCACAGCCACGCGGTTCGCGTCTGGCCCTTCCATGACCTGGTGTTTTCCGGCGCGAACGACAAAGGTCGCGCCGTATTTGTCGAAAGCGGCCTTGTTCAAGGCAATGTATTCTTTGTAGCCCTCCTGGTCTGCAATATCGACCATAGCAACCCAGTACCCTTTTTTTGTCATTGCTTATCCTCCCAGCAGCAATTCCCGCGCCCTCTCGCCGAAGGTCGGACTGCCCGATGCGTTCACTTTCGGTGCACGTGAACTTGCCGTTGACCCTCCCCGATCATACGACTAGAACCGAATTCCGGAACACTGACTACAATATGGACAATTTGCCCACGAAGGTGTAGTGCCGCCATGTTCCGTTGTCAAGCTTCCGGGGAGTTATGCCATGAGCCTGAGTGACCTCCAGGACGAAGCAGATGTGAGGGCTCCCAAACCCGTGCAGGGAGCGGCTTCGTTCTCGAAGTTCATGACGGTGCTCCAGATCATCGCGGATTCCCCCGGGACACTGGACATTGCCCAACTGACCAAGCGTGCGCGTTTCCCGCGGGGGACGGTCTACCGACTCGTGTCGGCGCTGATCGCCGAGGGACTCATCACGCAGTCCGGGGAGAGCGGAACGTTTCGCCTTGGGCCGCGCCTTCTCCAGCTCGCTGCCAAGACCTGGGAGGATTCCGACCTGCGGACGATCGCAAGGGATTTTCTGGTATCGCTCCGCGACGCAACGGATGAGGTCGTGCACCTTGCGGTGCCCAGCAACAACCAGATGGTCTACATAGACAAGTTGGTCGGCTCCAGCACAGTTCAGATGAAGACGAGCATTGGCGGCCAGGTTGAACTTCACTCCACATCCGTGGGCAAGGCGTGGCTGTCTGGCCTGCCGGACGAGCGGTTGCTGGAAGTTATCAAGGGGTTGGAGTTAAAGCGCCACACCGCCAAGACGCTAACGACGCCCGAGGCGCTGCTCGCGGAACTGAAGCGGACGCGCGAGCAGGGGTTTGCATTTGATGACGAGGAGAACGAGCCGGATATTCGTTGTCTCGGCAGCCCGATCTTCAATCGTCAGCGGGAACCGGTCGGAGCGATAAGCGTCAGTATGCCCGTATACCGGCACGACGCGCGACGTCACGAACTCTGCGCCAGGTTGGTGCGTCAAACGGCGGAACGGATCACTGCCGAATTATCCAGGATTCTGTAGCGCCGTCGTTCGAGGAGAGGCATCGAAAGACAGTTGTGCTCGTGCCCGATGACCTGGGGGCGCCGGCAGCTCGGCTGCCGCTGATCTATATCATTTAACTTGAGGCCCTACCCTCCTCTGGTTTTAGGGAGAGTGCTGGGTTCCATTTCTGACCTCATGCGGCTTGTTTTCCGGTGTAAATTTCATTGCGAGCTCGGCCGGTGGCATGTTGCCGAGCTCCGAGGATACTCTTTAGTGGTTGTAGTCTTCCTTTCATGAGGTGATGGCGCTGCGGGCCTTGGTCAGCATCGATGACTTGGCAGACTTTGACTGAGGCATGGCCCAGAACGGCAGCTCACCGGGAACATCTCATAACCGGACCGTCCGGCGAAGCCCCCGTGTGGCAAAATTTGCCTAGTCAGCTTCGCGCCCCATGTCGGTCATTCAGGGTATCGAGGTGACTACCCGAAAGCAGACATTCCGACGCGGTCTCAACGGCGGATTGAAGGTATAACAGCCTTTAGAGGCTGTTGAGGATGCTTCGCTTGAGGTTCGGAGCGTGACATGCGCCAGCCCAAGCTGTTCGAAGAGCCCCCCGCGTGGCTTGGCACCCCTTGTAACCGCCCTGCCGGCCGCATGAGGCCGGTTGCAACGTGTAGCCGCGTCGACTGCTACGCCGCCTCGCTATCCCGCTCAAAAATGATAGGCGAAGCGCAGGCTGCCCTGTTGCGCCAGGAACGAGTCACCGGCCGACAAAGTGTACTCGGCCTTCGCCTCGACGCCGTTCGCCGCGTAGAAGGTGAGGCCGGCCGAGACGTTGCCCAGGACGGCGGGCGAGTTCAGGTAGGTCTGGAAGGTGCCATTCTCCAATCCAGCCCCCACGACCCGCGATTTCACCACCCGCGAGTCGTTGGAGTTGAAGCTCAGCCCGGCGCTCAGGAACGGCCGCAGGATGGCGTCGTCGAGGGTGAAGCGGCCGCCGATCTCCACTGTCGGCGACACGATGACGCTCGTGTGAATGCTGCCCTGCACGTCGAGGGCGTAGCTCGCGAAGCCCCGCTCCCGGTAGCTAGGCGCGTTGGCGTAGACCAGGTCGAGGTCGATCTGGGGCCGGATGTACCAGCGAGGGAAGGCGAACTCGTAGCCGGCCCGCATCCGGCCGGCGACGAAGGTCATGCTGCTGTCGCTGTCGAAAACGCCCGTGCCTGAGCCGAAGCCCGGCAGGAAGACGAAGCGGCTGTTGTCGAAGCTGCCATAGGCCGCGGCCAGCGAGCCGGCCAGCAGCCACGGGCCCGCCACGTGCTTCAGCGAGACGCTGCCGTCGACGGAGAAGCCGTGGCCACTGGAGCCGTTGCTGGCCGACGACCAGCTCTGGCCGGCGCCGAACGAGCCGCCCAGATACCAGCCTGGCGCCAGCTCCTTCTGGCCACCCAGCCGGTACATCACGTCGGAGACGCGATAACCCTGGGTGTCCCTGGTCTGCCCCTGGTTGGCCCAGCCGGCGGTGACCTTTGCCCAGGCGCACTCGTCCTCGCCGAGTTGCGTGCCGGCGGTGACGAACACCGGGCAGCTCAGCGCCGCGCCCAGCACCGTGCCGGCATTGGCGAGCAGAGCGGTGGCCTGCGACTGCGCCGCCTCCGGGGAGAGCGAGCGGAGAGCCGAGATGTAGGAGCTGCCGCTGCCGCTGCCCATCTGCGAGAGATAGCCGAAGAAGGGCGCGAAGAACGCATCGGAGTTGCCCCAGGCGCCGTTAAGATAGCCTGCCAAGGAGCCCTCGCTACGCGACAGGGCCAAGCCACTCGGCGCGAAGCGCGCGTTCGGTGTCAGCGACAGCGTCTTGCCGTCGTTGCTCGTGTTCCAGTCGAACAGCAGCGAGGACGGCGCGACGGCACCCGCGTTGAGCGAACCGGCGCTCAGCACCGGGTAGGTGCCCGGCAGCAGGCGCGTCGCGGTGGGGACGATGGCCCCCTGGATGTCGGCATTGCCCGTGACGGTCAGCAGGTCCGCCCGGCGGGCCGACAGGGCGTCGATATCCACACCGAGGGTGCCGGACGATAGCTGCCTATAGTTGCCGGTGAGCGTCGTTGCGCCCACCGCGCCGCCGCCGCCGACATTGACGAGGCCGCTGTTCTCGACGAGGCCGGCCACGACCGCCGGCCCGGCATTGAAGGTTGCCGACGGCCCAATTTGGACTTGTCCCGAACCACCCGCATAGACGCTTCCGGTGATGACGCCTCCCAAGTTCTGCACGTCTATCGACCCCCCGCCAGTTGCCACGATGGCCGTACCGCTTGCTCCCAGCCCCGAAGTGACCTCGCTGGTGATATCAATGGAGACCATGCTCGCGCCGGGACCGTCGATCTGAATGGCGCTCGCGCCCGGTTGATCAGGTGTCGCCTGCGTACCGACGCCGCCTGTCACGGTACTGGCAAAAAAGCCGGGGGCGGAGGTGAGGACGTACTGGACTGACACTGTGCTGCCGGCTCCCCCACCAGGGCCGGTGCTCTGCGCGAAGATGCCAATGCCCTGGGGACCGCTGGCCGTAACCGTTGCGCCCAAAACGTTGACGACGACGGGGCCGCCGGCGCCGCCGCTCCCGGTGGACGAGCTGCCGGCGAACGTTCCGTTGCCGTCTAGCGTCAGCCCGCCGCCGCCGCCGATGCTCTGTGCGAGCACGCCCACCGCGCCAGCGCCGCTGACATTCACGCTTCCGCCGGTGTCGACGTAGACCGTCACGGCGCCGCCATTGCCGGAGCCGGCTTGCGACCGCGGACCTGGCCAATTGGTGGACAGGGAGGGCGAGCCGGTGGTGGGATACGCCACGCGAATGACACCACCGCCGCCGCCGATCGACTGCGCCACGATGCCGTGCGCCGCGACGCCCGTCGTCGTGATGTTGAGGTTGTTGCCGACGATGTTGACGGCGCCGCCGGAGCCGCCGGAGGCGTCGCCGCCGATCGTCGTCGTCACCGTCTGGGCGCTCGGCTGTGCGGTGATGAGGCCGCCGCCACCGCCGATCGACTGCCCCAGCACGCCGAAGGCGTAGTCGCCCGACGTCGAAATGTTGAGCGGATTGTTGGTGGAGTTGGGAGCAGCCTGCAGGTTGACGGTTCCGCCATCACCGCTCGCGCTCCGGCCGCCGCCGGCCGACAAGGTCAGCGTCTTGCCCGGAGACGTGAAAGTTGAGGCGAAGAGGCTGCTGCCGGCACCCCCGACGCCGCCGCCGCCACCGATCGACTGGAGCACGACGCCGTCGGCGGCCGTGCCCGTGGTGGCGATGCTGCTGCCATTGGTGTTGGTGTACTGGAGCTGTACATAGCCGCCGTTGCCGCCGACACCCCCGCCGCCGCTCGTAGACGCACCCAGCGAGATCGTCCCGGTCGCGTTGTCGGAGCCGTCGGCACCGACGCCGCCGCCGGCGCCGATGCTTTGGGCGATGATGCCGGCCGCGACATAGCCGGCTGTGGTGATGGCGGCGCCCTCGTTCAGATTGACGTAAACAGTGCCGCCATTGCCGCCCTGTCCGCCCTGCCCGCCGATGGCGTGGTCGATATTGACGGTGGTCTCCGGCTCTCCACCCGTGCCGGTTGCCGTGGCCGTGCCACCTTTGCCGCCGCCGCCGCCGATCGAATGCGCGATGACGCCGTTCGCCCAATCGCCTGACGTCGTAATCGCGTCATAGAGGTTCACATTCACGAGGCCGCCCTGGCCGCCGCCGCCGCCCGTGCCGCCCATCGCAATGGAGAGAGTGGTCTCCACCGCGACCTTGCCCTTCTCGAGGAAGCTCTTGACGTTGCTGATGCCTTGACGGGCCTCCAGCACCCGAATGATGGGGTTGTCCGCTGAGGCGTCCGCGCCGGACGAGCCGCCGATGCCACCGCCGCCGCCGATCGATTGCGCCACCACGCCGGTGGCATCGCCGCCATGGGTGACGATCGGAGCGGCAACGTTGACGTTGGCCGTGCCACCGTCGCCGCCGCCGCCGCTCGTGGTGCCGAACGACTCCTTGAAGTCGGGCTCGTAGTTGACGGTGCCGATCGAGAAGGTCTTGCCGACGTTCACCGACCCGCCCTGCGAGATGCCGCCGCCACCGCCGATCGACTGGGCCGCGATGCCGATCGACCCGGAGCCGAAGGTGGTGATGCCGTTGCCGGCAAACAGGGAGACAGTGACGTCGCCACCCGCGCCGCCGCCCCCGCCCATCGAGCCCAGTCCGATATTGGACGAGATGGTGGAGCCGGTGCCGACGGACTGCGTGTTGCCGCTGCCGGTACCCGCATTGCCGCCGCCGCCGCCGATGGAATGGGCCGTGATGCCGTTCGAGAAATCGCCGTAGGTGGTGATCGAGGTCGGCGCACTGCCGGCCGCGTCCTGCTGCGGCGCGCCGTTGACGATGGTGCCGCCGACCGCCACCAGCACGGTGCCGCCGCCGTTGCTGCTGCCGCCCGAACCGCCCATCGTGAAGGTCCGCGTGACGCCCAGCGACTGGGCCCCCTCCGGCACCGTCTGCCCATAGCCGACCACCACGGCCGAGGCCGACGAATCACCGCCGGCCCCGCCGCCGCCGCCGATCGACTGCACCAGCACGGCCGTGGAGCCCTGGCCGCTGGTGACGATGGAGCCGCCGCTCGACAGGCCGAACTGCGCGGTGCCGCCCGCGCCGCCGCTGCCACCGTTGCCGCCGAGGGCGGCCGACGCCGCCAGCCCGACCTGGTTTCCGCTTGGGCTATACGGCACGGCGATGGCCACGGACTCCGCCGTTGCCGTGCCGCCCAGGCCCCCGCCGCCGCCGATCGACTGCACCACGACGCCGAAGCTGTCGATCGGCAGCGCATTGCATTGCACCGTTCCGCAGATCCCGTTGGTCACGGTGCCGCCGTTGACGAGGAAGTCATTCTGGCCGGTTGAAATGAGCCCGCCCACCACGGTGGCGGATGCCGTGCCGCCGCTGTTGCCACTGCCGGCCGAGCCGCCGACCGCCACCGAGGCTGAGAAACCCGCCCCGATCGAGCCGGCGAGCGCATTGCCGCCGGTGCCGCCGCCACCGCCGATCGACTGCACCAGCAGGCCGGGCGATTTCGACCCTGCCGTCGTGATCGTCGCCCCGTTGGAGGTGATCGTCGCCGCCCCGCCGGCACCGCCGGCGCCGCCGGTGCCGCCGAGGGCGACCGAGGCGAACAGCCCCGTGCTGCTGGCGTTGCCGGCGTTGCCGCCGCCACCGCCGATCGACTGCATCACGACCCCCGCCGCAAAGTTGCCGGTCGTCGCCACCGCTGTCTGACCGCCGAGCGTGGCCAGCACCGCTCCGCCGCCACCGCCGGCGCCGCCGGTGCCGCCCACCGTGACACCGAGGCCGGCTGCGCTGCCGGCGTCGCCACCGCCGCCGCCGATTGATTGGCCCAGCATGCCGAAGGCGGAGGTGCCGCTCGTCCTCACGATGTTGGTGGCCGACAGGTCGATGGTGACGCTGTTGCCGGCAATCTGGAAGGGATCGCTGCTCGCACTGCCGCCAACCGTATAAATCACGCCGTTGGCCTGACCGCCGACCCCGCCGCTGCCGCCGATCGATTGCGCGAGGATACCCTTGGCGCCGTCGCCGCTCGTGCTGATGGCGCCGGTGTTGGCGATCATGATCGAGCCAACGCTGCCGGCCGAGGCGCCGGTGCCGCCACTGCCGTGAAAGACGCCAAAGGAGCTGCCGCCACTGCCGCCGGCGCCCGCCATGGATTGCGCAAGGATGCCGCTGGCTTGTGCGCCGCTCGTGCTGATGCTGCCGTTGGCGCTCACCTCCACATTGCCGGCAGTGCCGCCGCTTCCGCCGTTGCCGCCGCTGCCCGCATCACCGGTCTCGCCGTTGCCGTTGCCGCCGGCGCCGCTGAAACTCTGCCCGACGATGCCGTAGGAGCCGGAGCCCTGCGTGCTGATCGACGAGGCTCCGTCGAGCCAGATCGATAGATTGCCCGCATTGCCGCCGTTGCCCCCATTGTTGCCGCCGGCTGCCCCGATACCCGCTGCGCCGAAGCCGCCGATGCCACCGATGCCGCCCTCTGATCGCACGACGATGCCCGGTGAGTTCGTGCCTACCGTTGAAATGGTCGTGCCGGCGAGTGCGAGGGTCACCCCGCTCGAGTAGCCGCCATTGCCGCCCACGCCGCCGAACGCGCTTCCGATCGTCCCCTTAGCGCCGCCGGCATTGCCACCGTTGCCGGCAAGACTGGCCACGTAGATTCCCGGGGAGCTGCTGCCTGTCGTGCTCACGTTGACAGGCGCGCTGGCGGTGCCGACGAAATTGATGTTGACCGTCGATTGGACGTTGCCGCCATTCCCGCCGGCACCTCCGTCCGCGTGATCGAAGTTGGTCTGCGATCCGCCCGCGCCGCCGGCGCCGGCCTGCAGCACGGCCGCCACCCCCGGAGAACTCGTGCCGGCCGTCGCAATGGTGATCGCTGCGTTCGACGTCGCGATCGACACCGCGTCCTGCGGCAGCACGACATCACCGCCGCTGCCGCCATCGTTGTGCGGTCCCGACTGGCTTTCGCTGCAATCCTGGCCGTATTGGCAGCCGCTGTACTCGCCGTCGCCTCCCACACCATAGACGAGGACGCCGGGCAACTGGTCGCCGATCGTTTGGACGCTCGCGTTCCCGCTCAGCTGGACGCCCACGCCGTTAACGGCGCCGCCGTTGCCGCCGGGCTTGTTGCCGTTGTTGCTGCCGTACGGTCCGTAGCCTCCGTCGCCGCCGTACGCCGCCGCTAAAATGCCGGCGCCGGTTCCCAGCCCTTGCGAGGACGGAGGCGTGCCGGCCACCGTCAGGTTCACGCTGCCGCTATGATCGACGAAGACGAGTCCGCTGTCGCCCCCGGCGCCACCGGGAGAGTCATGGTTCCAGTTGCCGTTGCCGCCTTGGGCCTGGGCTTGGATGCCATAGACCCCGGTGTTGGCGCTTCCGACATTCTGCCATGTCCAGTCGAGCGAGACGGACGATGAGTTCGTCAGCCAGGCGCCGCCGCCGGCACCGCCCGCGCCGCCCCCGTGGCCTGGCCCGCCCGACCCCCCGTTGCCGCCGTTGGACAGGACCTGGATGCCGGCAAAGCCGAGCGTGCCAGTCGCCGTGATGTCGATCGGGCCAGTGTTGATGAAGGTCAGGCCGCCGGAAGAGCCGCCGGCCCCGCCGGACGATCCGTCGCCGCCTGCATTATTCGCCCAGATGCCGGCCCCGTTCGTCAGCCCTTTTGGACTGAGCATGAAGGCAGCGGAATTGTTGGAGGTGATCGCCTCGGTGCCGCCACCCGGATTGCCGGTGCCGCCTAGCCACTGTCGCCAGATGCCGAAGGTGTAGGGCACCGACTGCGCTACCGCATGGCCGGGAATGATCAGCCAGGCCGCCGTGCCGAGCAGCAGAGCGCGCCGCGTCAGCGGCCGACCGACCGAGAAAGTGTCGAAAATCGAAATCATACGCACCCCCAAGCTGCCGCATCGCCCCAGCTTCCTAAATAGCATCGGGTCCTCAGCTCGCCAAGAGTATCTAAGCACAGTTTCTCGCCATTCACGAACAGATTAGATCCCTGGGCGGCCGACGCACGTTTAATTCTTTATACCGGCCACAATCGCAACGGCGGAGGACGGTGTTCCCATGCGGCTATAGATCAGAATGCCGCCCGAACACGTCGTGACGTGGCAAGAACTCCAATAAGACGCGAGGACGAATGTCCTTCCAACGCTAGGCAGCACCACTAGGCTCAGGACTCAATGATCTCAAAGCCAGATGATGACGGCTGCGGCGATGCTTGTCGGCATAGGGATCGAGCTTGCTGGCCGGTCGGGGACGTGCAACCGGGGTTCGACGCTGTCCGCCCGCAGGTACTTGCGCACGGTGTTCCTCGGGAGGCCGGTGCGGCGGGATATCTCTCGGATCGAGCAATGATCCCGATGATGCCAACGCCTGATGACGCTTAATAAACTCCATGTCGATCACTCCGCTGTCCTCTGCGTGTGCCGTGTGAGACGTGGTGAAAACATCGGTCACTTCTCGATGGAAAAATCCGAGCCTACCGGGTCAACTCTCAATGGAAATCAACAGACCAAACTTATCCCTGGCCGGAAGTGGGGAGCACGTCAGCACAAATCCGAATGAGCGCTTTGAGCCGAAAGGTCACCCCGACCCTTCTCACTCGAAGCCCAACTTGCGATCAAGAGCGTGCTCGCCAGGGTGTCCGCGTGCGATCACCTTCTCGACGCCGCCGAAACGCCTGATGGTCTCCGCCTGGTCCGCAAACGCGGCCTCCGTGACGGCCTCGGGATCCACAATTTCGCGAAGCCATCCCCGGCATGCCTTCTCGGCATCCGCGAAACTCGCCTTTCCGGCCAGGTTAGTCGATTCGTTCGGGTCCGTTTCGAGATCGTAGAGTTCCGGCGAGAAACCGACATACTCGGTATACTTCCACCGTCCGCGGCGGATTGCAAAGCAGCCGGTGATCGAAGCGCCGGCGTGATACTCGGAGAACGCGGTTCGTTCAGCGTCGGGATTGCTGGCGATATAGATCAGCGAGCAGCCGCTAAGTCCTCTATTGGCTGGCAGGCCGGCAAGATGCAGCATCGTCGGCGCGAAATCAATATGGCTGACTTCCGTATTCACGACGCGCCCCGCCGGAACAAGCGGGCCGGCAACGATGTAGGGCACTCCGATGGAGGGCTCGAACATCGCGGAAGTGCTCCAAATGCCCTTGCGGCCCAGCATCTCACCGTGATCGCTTAGATAGATCACATGCATGTCGTCGAGATTTCCGGTCGCCTTGGCGGCGTCGAGTATTCGCCCCATGTTATGATCAAGGAAGCTGATCAGCCCGTAGTATCCGCAGATGGCGCGCCGCAGCTTCGCCGGATCGAAGAAGTCATCGTAATTCCACATCTTCATCATCGCCTGAACAACCGGATGAACCGATCGCGCGGCTGCATCATAATCCACCGGCAGCGGCACCTTCTCCTCATCATAGAGGCGATAGAATTCCTCCGGCGCCATCAGCGGAAAATGCGGAGAAACGAAGCTGACATACAACGCCCACGGCTTGCCGGACCGGCGTTCGGGGCTGTGAAGCCATTTGCAGGCTTCGTCGGTAATGAGCCGGTCATACTCTGTGTGATTGCTTTCGCCAGCACCTGCCGCCTCGGCCATTACGGCAGGTCCGCGAATGACGGTCCCCACGTTTGAACCGGCAACGCGCTCGGTGGGATATTGCGCGCCTTCCTTGCGCAACATGCCGAAAAGATCGCCGATTCCGTCGCGCACATGCATCGGCAGGAGTTCTTCGGTGAAGCCGTTATCGTCGTTAATGCTGCGGTAGTGATTCTTGCCTATCGAGGTGACGTGCCAACCCGCACTTCGCAACGCATGAGCCCATCCCGGCGGCACGCCATGATATGGATGCCCGTTGTCCCAGCTGCCGATTTCGTGCACTAGCTTCCCGGTCGCAAGGCTTGCCCGGCTCGGCACGCAAAGCGGCGATGTGCTGTAGGCGCGCTCGAACCGTGTGCCGCGCCGTGCCAGCGCGTCGAGATTCGGCGATTTAATGATTTCCGAGCCGTAGCAGCCGAGTGCGGATCTTGTGTGTTCGTCTGAACAGATGACTATAATGTTCGGCTGCGCCATGGCCTCCGGTCTCCGACGTTACGCATGCATGCAAAGACTTGCGCGAAAGACACACCCGCATGGATGGGATGTCAAAACTGATGAGCGAGGACACCGCAGCAAATCGTTTCAAGAGCGACTATACAGGCATCGTCGCAGCCAAATAACCACGACTTACGAGCTCGTTCAATCCGAAAAATGGATGTTTGGTCCATTTTTTGGAATATGAACTCCTATCGACGAGGCGATGCAAACGCGCGAAGCAATTTGCACAGGATCTCGACGTAGCGCTCCGAGAAGACCAGGGCCGTGCTCGCAAAGGCCATTCGGCCGGCCCCCTCGCCACGCTTCACCGCGCCGTGCTCAACATGCCCCGGCGCGGATCTTCCAGGAGCTCGCTCAAGCGCAAGCGCCCCAAGGCCCTCTCGAACCCCACCGTCCGCAAGCCGTCCTTGCAGCTTAACGATTCATGATTTAGCCCTGATGCGAGCGTGGTCGCGCATTGATTGGCACCGGGAACAATGCAGTACTCAAACTGGACGTTCGGTACGAATCCGTGCTGACGCCGAGGAATACCGAGCCATCAGATGTCCGAAAAATCTATCTCCGAATCGACCGGCTCTGCTCCGCTTCGCAGGGCTGCCAGCATCGTTGATGCGGTTGCCATGTTTCCGAACGGCGCGACACTTACCGAGATCGCGGAGATTGTCGGCCTTCCGTCGTCGACCGTTCACCGCGTTTCGACCAGCCTGGTCGGTATCGATTATCTCGAGATAGACCGAACCCGGCGCGTGTACCGCCTCGGATCGCGGGTCCGCCGTTTGCTGCATTTCACCCTGGACGCACCGACACTTGAAGCCGTCCTCACTCCGAGCCTTCGCGAGCTTGTCCAGGATATCAAGGAAATCGCGTTCGTTGCTCGTCTCGTCGGTCAACGCATCGAACTTGTGCATAGCGTTCTCCCCGAGCCCGCCGATCGCTCTCTCGTTTATCCGGGACACGAGTTCCCACTACATGCCACGGCAACGGGCAAGGCCATCTTTGCATTCCAGCCCAGCGAGGTCATCCAAAAGGCGTTGCAGCAGAAAGCGGAGAAATACCAAGCGACAACAATGACACGCAAGGAGGACATCCTGAAGGCACTTAAGGATGTTCGAAAGCGCGGACACGCCGTTCATGACTCTGAATATGATGCCGACGTCTACGCGGTTGCCTGCCCAATTGAGATCGAGGGCATCGGCGTGATGTACAGCGTTGGCATCGTCGGCCTGAAAGAACGCATGCAGCGCGAACATTCGCTGGACGAGGTAATCGTACGCCTGAAGGAAACGGCGAAGGCCCTGTCTCGGGTTCTGAACGCCCACCAGAAGCTTGCGGCCCGTCCGCAGAAGAGGGCCGGTCGCCCCACGAAGGCCGCGGGCCGCTGACGCGAACGGGGCGTATCCAGCAGTTCGGGACGTCAGCACCGGAATTCCGGAAAGCGCACGCCGCGACCGCGGGCGCTTGCCGCTCTCCGTCACAAACACCTGCCCTTCGGTGACCAGCACCCCGATGGCGTCAGCGGCCGATCATAGAGATCTGGCCGACCTGACTCGCCGCGTACCATGTCGAGCCGGCGTCATGTCATCCCACTCCAGCAGGATGATGTCTTTCGAGCCGTGTTGCGTCAGGTGATAGAGAATGTTTGCCGAGCAGCACACCCGCGCCGTAGGCGCCATCGATGTCGGAACGTCAGAGGATGCTTCCGGGAGACACTGTACCTCCCGCCATCGTCGCATTTTTAAGAATACATTTTCGAGTATCGAGATTTCATTTGAACCGCCCGAAGTCAACCGGTATGCATCATCTGCAGTGTCAGCTTCAGAACCTCGCCGAGGCCGAGAATGAGTTCAGTTCACCAGCTCCTGGATCGCTTCACTGCGGCGTGGAACGCGCACGATGTCGATGCACTGCTCGCCTGCATGACCGACGATGCCGTGTTCTGGGCGGCGGCCGGCCCCGCGCCTCACGGCGCCGAGGCGCGCGGCACAGCCTCGCTGCGAGAAGCATATGAAGCGATTTGGCAAACCTACCCTGACGCCGCCTGGCATGACGCGAAGCACATCGTCAGCAGCGATCGCGCCGTGACCGAATGGCGCTTCACCGGCACGCGCGCCGACGGCACGCGCGTCGAGGTGAGAGGTTGCGACGTCTTCCTGATCCGCGACGGCAGGATTGCGGTCAAGGACACGTTCCGCAAGCAGGCCGGCTGACGCCGCCGCCGCGGCCTTACAACTTGTAGTCCGGCGCCTCCCGATCGAGGAGCCTCATCGACGCGGTGAACAGGGCGTCGGCTCGGCTTGCGGGGCCCGCGAAATCCGCAGCGGTGGCTGCGGCGATATTGTCCGGGATCCTCTGCAGTTTCCGGTTCAAGCTGCAGGCCAGCACCTGCACCTGAGCGGCCCGCTCCAGATAGTATGTCAGCTCATACGCCTCCGCGATGGACCGGCCGCTGACGAAAACCCCGTGGTTGCGCGAAATCAGGATGTCCGCGTGCTTGAGCTTGGACGCGATACGCTGCGCCTCCTCTGCGAAGCCGAGACCGCCATACTCATCCTCGTAGGCGATGCGGCCGTGAAATCGCAACGCGTTCTGCGAAATCGGCTCCAGTACGGCGTCCATCGTGCACGCGATCGCCAGCGTGTAGGGCATATGCGAATGAATGACGCAGACCTGATAACCTTTCACCGCCTGAACCGCGCGGTGAATTTCGAACGTGATCTCGTCCACCGCCATGCGGCCTTCGACGACCGTGCCGTCCTGTCCGACCCTGACGATGTCGCTCGCCGACACCATTTCCCAGCAGATGTTGTCGGGCGTCAGCAGGAAGGTGCCGTCGCCCAATCCGAGGGACACATGATTGTCGATGCCTTCATTGAGCCCTTCCCGCTTCAGCAGCCGGTGCACGGCCGCCATCTCGATGAACTTGTTCTTCATGTTCGCACCTCCGGCTGTTGGCTATCGTCGCACGAGCGTCTGCTTCGTTCCGGCGGCCGTGACCGCCCTCAGTGAGACCGCGTGGATGGCGTTGCCCGCGTCAGAACGATGGCAATCGAGGCAAGCGCCACGTTGAAGACGACGAGGCAGACGGATACGGCCGCCAGCATCGGCGACAGATCGAAGAAGATCCCGTCCAACATCCGTTTCGGAAGCGTCGACGAGGTTGCGCTGCTCAGGAACATCGCGACGACGACTTCATCGAACGACACGACAAATGCGAAGATTGCACCCGCGAACAGGCCGCGCCACACCAGCGGCAGCGTGACATCCCAAAGCACCTGAACGGGCGAGCCGCCGAGGCTCATGGCGCCGTTCTCCGTATCGGCCGGAATATTGCGCAGCGCCGATGCGACGTTGAGGATGACAAACGGCAGCCCAAGGACTGCATGAGCCAGCACAAGGCCGAGCTTGGAGCCCGCGAGCCCGAGACTTGCGAAGACGGAATACATCGCAATCGCAAGAACGATATGAGGAATCAGCATCGGGCTGATAAGCACGAAGGAGAAAACCGCGAGCCCGCGCATGTGCTCGCGCGAGAGCGCAATCGCGGCGCCGCAACCCAGAATCGTCGCGATCAGGCTCGAATACGCGGCGATCTCCAGACTGCGTATCGTCGAGTCAAGCCACGCCCGGTTCGACAGATAGGCCTGATACCAGCGCATGCTGAATCCGGACGGGGGAAACCGCAGGGAGCTTCCCGGTTCGAGAGACAGCGGGAACAGCATCAGCACCGGCAGGATCAGGAAGACCAGCCCGAACAAGCCGAGCGCGAACATGGTTCGATCGATTGCCGAGCGCCGAGCGTTCATTTCACACCCGATAGGCGGCCAAGTCCGACAACCCTGGCATAGGCCAGAATGATCATCAGCACGAAGAAGAATAGGATGACGGCCGCGGACGCCGCCAGCGGCCAGTTCAACGTCACTTCGATTTCTCGCGTGATAAATGTGGCGGCGAGCAGCACCTTGCCGCCGCCCAGAAGCGCCGGCGTAACATAGAAACCGACCCCAGTCGCGAAGACGATCAAACTGCCGGCAACGATGCCCTGAAAGGCCAGGGGCAGCGTCACGTCGAAGAATGCGCGTGTCGGAGGGGCGCCCAGAGACGCTGCCGCTTCCAAATGCGAGCCGTCCTGGTCCTGAAGCGCGACATAGATGGGGAAGACCATGAAGGGCAGCAGCGCATTGGTCATCGCAAAGGCGACCGCGAACTCGTTGTAGATGAGATCGAGCGGCTGATCGATGATGCCGAGCGACATGAGGGCGTTGTTCACGGCGCCTCGCCGCTGCAGAAGGTAGATCCATGCATAGTTGCGGACTAGAAGACTGGTCCAGAACGGCAGCACCACGAGCAGGCCGATCACCGCCTTCGTCGCCCCCGTGGTGCGCGCCATCAGATAGGCGATCGGAAAGCCAAGAACTGCGCATGCCAGCGTCACCACCAAAGTGACGCGCAGCGTCACGGCGATCACCGATAGGAACCCGGACGACCCGAGCGCAGCGCCATAGTTCGACAGCGACAGATTCGGCGCGTCGAGGCTGATCGCGAACAGCCGGGCGAGGGGCAAGAGGAACAGGAGCCCGACGGCGAGCAAGGCTGGGCCGATAAGGAAAATACTCAATCGCCGAAGATCTTGCCCCCGTTTCAAGTTACCGCTTCTCCCGGTTGCGCGGCCAGGCCGGACTCCCGAGGGAGGATGAGCGTGTCCGATGCCCTCCAGTTCAGCCTGACGTCTCCACCCGGCCTTAGATCGACTCGCTGCAGATGATTGTTGGTCACGCGGACCATCAACCTCACGCCCGAGAGATTGACCACGACGCGCGTGGATTCGCCGAGATAGACGACTTCCTCGACCCGGGCCTGCGCGCTGTTGTCGTTGCTGACATCCGCCGCCGACGACGAGATCTCGACGCATTCGGGCCTGAGCAGCAGGCGGGCGGGACCTGAAACCTCCGCCGACGCGGCGCGAACGGCAAAGCCGTTGGCCAGCTTCGCAATCGGTCCTTCGGCCGTGTTGCTGACATCGCAATTCAGAAGGTTGGATTCGCCGATGAAACTCGCGACGAATTCCGTGGCGGGCCTTGCGTACAACTCCGACGCCGTTCCGAACTGTTCGATGCGTCCCTGCTTCATGATGGCGATGCGATCGGAAATCGCCATGGCCTCGATCTGATCATGGGTTACGAAAATCGTCGTGATGCCGAGCGTTCGCTGAATCCGGCGCACCTCGAACTGCATGCGATCGCGTAATTGCTTGTCCAGCGCACCCAGCGGCTCGTCGAGCAGCAGAACCTGCGGCTCGAACACGATGGCTCTGGCGAGTGCCACGCGCTGCTGCTGGCCGCCGCTGAGCGTCGTCGGGTTACGATCCGCAAAACCCGACAGGCCAACCAGATCGAGCGCACGGTCGACGCGCTCCAGCCGCTCATTGCGGGCGACGCCGCGTTTTGCCAGCGGATACGCGATGTTTCCCGCAACGGTCATGTGCGGAAAAAGAGCATAGCGCTGGAACACGAAACCGATGTTGCGCCGATACGGCGGCAGGTGCTCGATGCTGTTGCCGCCCAGGATGATGGCACCACCATCCGGATATTCAAGCCCGCCGAGCATCCGCAAAATGGTCGTCTTGCCGCAGCCGCTTGGCCCCAGCAGCGAAACGAGCTCGCCCCGCCGGACGCTGAACGACACGCCATCGACGGCCGTGAACGGGCCGAAGCGTTTCACGACCGCTTTAACTTCCAGTCCCGCGCCGTCTGCGCTGACGTTGTCCGCTGATGGCATCTTGCACTCGGGCGTCCGGCTCACATCATCCGGAAACAAGTTTGTTCCACCGGGGCGTCAGCTTGTCCAGATTGTTGGCCCACCAGGCGCCGTCGAGCTGAACCTGCTTGCTTAGGTGGTCGGGATACGTCGACAGCTTTTTCGCAAGCTGGTCGTCCTTGATGTGCTCGAACGCCTGCAGATTCGTCGGACCCGAATAATAGGCGCGCGCATAGGCGGCCTGCCGATCCGGCAGCGAGCAGAACTCTATGAAAAGGTTCGCGCTGTCCTTGTTCGGCGCGTTGTTCGCGAGCACCAGGGTCAGGAGGTTCATCACGGCTTCGTTGTAGACGAATTCCAGCTTGAGATTCTGCGACTGCATGTAGTGTGCGCGACCCGACAGGCATTCGCCGGCATCGATCTCGCCGTTCTGGAACAGCGATTCCATCTGCGAACTCGATTGCCACCAGACGTTGGTGATCGGCTTGACCTTTTCGAGTTTCGCGAACGCCTTCTCGACCTTGGCGTCGTCCAGCGGATTTACGGCGCCGGCGGCGACACCGTCGGCCATCAGTGCGTATTCGATATGGCGGGCAACCAGTGCGCCGAAGAATGCGCGGCGGCCCTTGAACTTGTTGGCGTCCCAGAAATCGGCCCAGGTTGTCGGGCCGCCGTCGGGATAGCTGTCCTTGAGATAGGCGAGACCCCAGGACACCGTGCCGTATCCGTAGCCCATCTCGTCGATTGCACCCGGGATATGCTTCTGTACATCGCTCATGCGGGCCGAGATCGGCTGCAGCAGCCCGTTCTTCTTGCCGATCGTCGCCCAGAAGGGCGGACCGTCGAGCAAATCGACTTCCACGCGCTTGGCATCCGCCTGGGCCTTGAGGCGCGCCAGCCCCTGGCCGCCCCAGGTCAGCTCTTCGACGATGATGCCTGTTTCCTTGGTGAACGGATCGAAGAACACCTGACGGAGGATGTCCTGATTGCTACCGCCCCAACCGCTGAAGACAATCTTCTTTGCCTGAGCCTGCGCGCTCCTGATGAACGACGGCGCAGCCAATGCCGCGACCGAGCCGGCCAACATGCCTCGACGAGACACCGTTCTGATCATCCGACGCCCCCTCTCGAAGGTTCGCGTTTTCCGCTTTACGGGAATTCATTCCGGAATTTATCGTAGATCCTGCGCGCCGCCGATGTCAAGCAGCGGAAACATGCAGTAGCGGCGAAATTATAGGCCTGAAATCGATCTTTCGCACTCGCGCCGCCGCTTCTTGCAATTCTCGAAAAATGGAATACAAATCGAAAAAATGGAAGTACGGCAGGAATGGAAGTACGGCAGGCTTGGCGGCCTTTCGACCGGGCGCCTTGCGATACGGAAAGCACTCCGCCGGGCCGGCAACCGCGGCGACGCGACCCCGCCGCAAGTTTGCCGAGACAAGCTCCGGAGGCCTCATGAGCGCGTTGATACACACCGGCCTGAATGCCGGGAAAGCCAGCGACATCCGCGTAGTCGGCGGTGAAGGCGTCTATTTCCATCTCGAGGACGGGCGGCGCGTCCTCGACGCCTCAAATACCGGCGGGCCTCTCGGACACCGCCACCCGGACATCGTCGAGGCCGTACGTAAGGCTGCCGAGAACCCCGTGATCAATGAAGGATGGGTGTGGTCGGTGCGCGAGAAGGCAGCCGACGACCTGATCGACATCGCATTCGATGGCGAAGGCTGGGCCGGCGGCGTGAGGTTCTTTCTGTCCGGCAGCGAGGCGAACGACATGGCGTGCTCGCTCTCCCAGGTCCTCACCGGCCGGACCCCGCTCGCGACGCGCATACGCGCGTATCACGGCATGTCCGGCCTATCGCAGCACCTGACGGTTCAGCCGCAATGGCACGGCGGACTCTCCGTTCAGAACGGAAAGTCGCGTCCGGTTCCGAACCCGTTCGATATCCGGCAGCTTCCAGAACCCTTGGGAGCGAAATACGGCCGGGCCTCGTCGAACCAGCCCCTCGGCGAACGGTTGGCGAATGCCGAGCAGATCCTTGAAGGTGTCGCGGCGACGATTATCGACTACACGCAGGGCGGGATCTATTACGACGCGGCCTATCAGGATCGCGTCGCGGAGGCCGCACGCAACGCGGGCTCGCTGTGGATCGCCGACGAAGTCGTCACCGGCGCCGGCCGCGTCGGACGCATGTTCGCGTTTCAGGGCGCCAGCAGCCGTCCGGACATCGTCACGCTCGGCAAGGGACTGGCGGGAGGTGCATCCCCCATCGGCGCGGTGGTGCTCTCCCAGGACATCGTTGAGCATTTGAAGGACAAAAGCTGGCAAACCTATTCGACGCTGCGCGGGCATCCGCTTGCGATGTCCTGCGTCCGCACGTTCCTGAAGGTTCTCAAGCGCGACAGGCTGATCGACCGGGTGAAGAGCCTCGAGGATATCATGTCACGGCGCCTGATCGAGATTGCCCGCAAGCATCCGTCGGTCGCCCGGGTCGACGGCAACGGCCTGCACTGGACGGTTGAACTCCACGGCCCCGACTGGCGAACCTGGGAGAACAACTCGATCGAGGTGCCGATCGCCTCCCGCGTGTCGAACAGGGCCCTGGAAGCCGGAGCACTGATTGGAACGAGCAGCGAGCAAATCTCACTCTTCCTTGCACCGGCCTTCACGATTTCCGAATCCGAGCTCGAGGCAATCCTCTCCGCGCTAGACTTCGGCCTTGATGTGGCCGACGACGAACATGGGCGCCGTGCATGACAGCGCGGCACGACCTTCGCATCAACGGCGACAGACTCTGGTCGTCACTGATGACGCATGCCCGGATCGGCGCGCTCGACAATGGCGGCATTTGCCGGGAAGCGCTGACGGTAGCGGACCGGGATGGCCGCGACCTGTTCGGCGCGTGGTGCCGCGCGACAGGACTGGACGTCGTGGTCGACCAGCTCGGCAACATGTTCGCAACGCGCGCAGGCACGGACGCGCGCAGGCTGCCGATCGCCTGCGGCAGTCATCTCGACACGCAGCCTTGCGGCGGAAAATTCGACGGTGTCCTGGGCGTGCTGGCCGGACTTGAAATCGCAAGGACGCTCCGGGACGCCGACATCCGGCTCGCGCACCCCCTGACTGTCATCAACTGGACGGCCGAAGAAGGAAGTCGTTTCTCGCCCTCTATGGCCGGGAGCGGCATCTATGCGGGCGTCTTTCCGCTAGGCGACGCCAAACGATGGACGGACCGCGACGGCACCGGCTTCATCGAGGCGTTGCGCGCTATCGGCTACGAGGGATCCGAACCCGTCGGCCTGCGCAAGTTCCGCGCCTATCTCGAACTTCACATCGAGCAAGGACCGCTTCTCGAAGCCCTCAACACATCCGTCGGGATCGTGACCGGCGCGCAGGACATGCGCTGCTACGCCATTACCATTCTCGGCACCGAAGCGCACGCCGGCACCACGCCCATGGAGACAAGGCTGGATCCGATCTCTGCCTTCAGCCGGATATTCGTTGCCTGTGAAAAATATGCGCGTTCCACCCGGGATGCGCGTTGCACCGTCGGTGCGATGACGCTGCAGCCGGGTTCTCACAGCGTGATCCCGCGCGAGCTGTCGTTTCTGATCGACCTGCGGCACCCGGACAATAACCAGCTGCTCAAGATGCTGTCGGTGCTACGGACGGCGCTGGAGGTCGAGCGTGCCCATGGCTACGCTATAACCTGCAGCGAAACGTGGTCGTCGCCTGCAATCGCATTCGACGCCGATTGCGTCTCCGCCGTGCGTCAGGCCGCCGAGGTGTGCGGCTACTCCGCCGGCGACATCGTCAGCGGCGCCGGCCACGATGCCGTTTATGTCGCACGCGTGTGCCCGACCGCGATGATCTTCACACCGTGCAAGGACGGCATCAGCCACAATGCCGCCGAGAGCATTACTCCCGAAGACGCCGAACGTGGCGCGAATGTGCTCCTTCAGGCGGTCCTCCACCTCGACAAAACATACGAAGAGCAAGAGAGAACATCATGAGCAACGGACTCTATGAACCCGTCGACGCGTCCGAATTTCCGCGGTTCTCCGATGTCGCCACGTTCCTGAGGACCAAGCGCGCGGACATGAGCAAGGACATCGATATCGGCCTTGTCGGGGTGCCATTCGATCTCGGCCTCAATTTCCGGGGCGGACCCCGCGAGGCGCCGGGCGCCGTGCGGCAGGCAAGCCGCGTGATCCGGCGGATTCATCCGACGTCGGGCGTCCAGCCGTACAAGTTGTGCAACGTCGCCGATCTCGGAGATGCGCCGGTCAATCCGATCAATCTGGACAAGAGCGTCAAGCAGATTGAGCAGTTCTTCGTAAACATGCTGTCGCTCGGCATCCGACCGATATCGGTCGGCGGCGATCATACGATACCGACCCCAATCCTGCGCGGACTCGCGCGCGCGGAGCCGGTGGGAATCCTGCAGATTGACAGCCATTCCGACACGCTGGACGAATTGTTTGGCACCAAGGTTAATCACGCGACCTTCATGCGGCGGGCCCTGGAAGAAGGCCTGATCGATCCGAAGCGCGTCGTCCAGATCGGCCTGCGCGGCTCGCGCTTCAGCGAAGATGACATCGCCTTCGGATACGAGGCCGGATTCACCGTCATCACGTTCGACGAATACGAGGAGATGGGCCGGGCGAAGGTGATCGAGACGATCCGCGACGTGCTCGGCACCGGGCGGACTTACATGACCATAGACATCGATGGTCTTGACCCGAGCTTCTGCCCCGGGACACCCGTTCCGGAAATCGGCGGCCTGACCCCACGAGACTGCCAGATGATCATCCGCTCCATACGCGGTGTGGATCTGGTGGGCGCGGACATCTCCGAGGTGGCGCCGTGTTACGACCCCACCGGCATCACCGCGGTAACGGCGGCAAACCTGATGTTCGAATTGCTGTGCGTCATGGCCGAGCGGGTGGCGTCGAACAGATAACGGTGTTCATTAACGCGGCGGCGATCCGAAGCGAGAACGCCGCAGCCACAACTCGGCGCGAACGGCCGGACACATGACAAACGCGGATGATCTCATCCACTTCCTGCATCCCGCCTACGACTTTGCCGCGGAGCTTTCAGCGCGGCAGGCGGGCCTGCGGTGCGTTCAATCGCGCTCGTTCGCGGAGGCGTTGCCGAAGATGGCGGAGACCGACATTCTCGTAGTGTCCAGTCTCTGGACCAGCGACATTCTCGCGAAGGCGCCGAAGCTGAAATGGGTTCAGTCGCCCGGAGCGGGGTACGACCAGTTCGATCTGGCTCGGTTAAAGGCGGCCGGCATCAAACTCAGCCATGCAAGCGGCCTCAATGCCAACGCCGTCAGCGAACACGCGCTTGCATTGATCCTGACCTTCACGCGACAGCTGCATCTGGCCAGAGACCGCCAGAGGCGCGCCGAATGGCGCGGAATGATTACGTTGAGGGCGCAACGCGAAAGCGAATTGAAAGGCAAGCTGCTGCTGGTTGTCGGGCTTGGCGTGATCGGGATGCGGATCGCGCAAAGCGCGCGATGGTTGGGGATGAACGTCGTTGGCGTTCGTCGCCGGCCACCCACCCCCTCGGAGACGCAGATGCGCATCGTACCGCCCGCGCAGCTTCACAGCGTTCTTCCCGAGCCGGACTTTGTCGTGCTTGCGTGTCCGCTTACGCCGGAAACGCGAAACCTGATGGGTGCGCGGGAGTTCGGGTTGATGAAGCAATCGGCCGTATTCGTCAACATTTCCAGGGGGGCCTGCGTCGATCAGGCCGCGCTGACGGAGGCGCTGGCACGCCGGGCGATCGCGGGCGCGGCCCTGGACTGCTTCGTGGACGAACCGCTGCCGGCGTCGGCGCCGCTATGGGCCTTCGAGAATGTCGTAATCACGCCGCACTCAGCTGGCGAACGGCAAAATCACGAGACAGAGGTGATCGACTTGCTGCTGGACAACCTTCAGCGCTTGCGGAACGGGGACGAACTGCGCAACCAGGTCATCTGAGATTGCCTGAATATGTACAGATGCTGCGCGCTCTTCCGGGGATAAATCAGCGGTCGTCAGGCACCGCGGCATAACGTCGGCTTAGCCGTGCGATATCTCGGCTGATGGGCTCATGCTGGTTCAGGTTAGAACCGCGCCGATGCGTCAGCCATGACGGTTCGAGAGCGACGGCCACACTCTAGATTGCGAACGGCAGCTCTGCGCCCCAAAGCAGACATTCCGACGCGGTCTCAACGACGAATGATAGGGATAACAGCCTCTAGAGACTGTTGAGGATACTCCGCTTGGGGTTCGGAGCGTGACATACGCCAGCCCAACCCGGCCGAAGCCAACCGGGCAACCCGAAAGTAAGGCGACAACTTCTCGCGCGTGGCCGGCCACTGTTACGGCCGACCGATGTCGGGATGGATCGAGGGCGGCTCGACGATCTGCTTTCCGTGGGCAAGCAAGTCGACACGCGCTCATTGTCGAGGGGATGGCTCACGCCGTCGCCTCGCGCCCTTGTTCCAATAACTTTAATAAGCTGTAATTCCGTTCGCTATCTATTCAACGCACCCGACTGAAACTATCGTGAAGCTGCAGCTTCCTCCATCGAATCCAGGAGACTCGGAACAATGGGTAAGCCAACTGGGCAGCGGCCGACGCCGTCGCGGCGTGATCTCTTTGCATCGGGCGCCACCCTTCTGGGCGCAAGCCTGCTGCCGGAACGGGCGCGGGCCGAAGGCGCGGTCGTGCCCTCTCCCATCAAGGCACCCGATGCGCCTCCGGGCGGCTACAACATCCTCTTCATTCTCGTGGACCAGGAGCATTTCTTCGAAAGCTGGCCATTTCCCGTTCCGGGCCGCGAGTGGATCAAGAAAAACGGCACCACCTTCAACAATCACCAGGGCGCTTCGTGCGTTTGCTCCCCGGCGCGCTCGACGCTCT
The DNA here is from genome assembly GCF_042666455.1 of Chelatococcus sp. GCM10030263. NCBI lineage: Bacteria > Pseudomonadati > Pseudomonadota > Alphaproteobacteria > Hyphomicrobiales > Chelatococcaceae > Chelatococcus > Chelatococcus sp. GCM10030263. The sequence goes on from NZ_JBHTDB010000005.1 coordinate 191,754, forward strand.
ACACCGGCCTGCACATTCCCCACACCGGAGTTTTTGACAACGCCAACGCCCTCTGGCAGCGGGACATGTCTACCGAGGTAAAGACCATCGGTCATCGCATGGCTCAACTCGGCTATCACGCTTCTTATCAGGGTAAGTGGCATCTCAGCGTCAACCTCGACCAGGTGACCGAGGCGATCGACGCGCCCTTCCTCGAATATCGCAAGATCATAGAGAGCTATGGATTCGACGATTTCTTCGGCGTTGGCGATATCAATGACACCACGCTCGGAGGTTATAATTATGATGACACCACGACGGCGTTCGTAACCCGATGGTTCCGCACCAAGGGACAGGAGCTCGCGCAACAGGGCAAGCCCTGGTATCTGGCGGTGAATTTCGTCAATCCGCACGACGTGATGTACGTCGATTCCGACCTGCCGGGTCAAACCGTGCAGGGCAAGCTGACGGCGATGCCCATCGCCCGCCCGCCCGCCAATGATCTCTACAAGGCGACATGGGATGAAGTTCCACTGCCCAACACGCGCACCCAAGCGTGGAGCGCTCCGGGCCGTCCCAAGGCCCATAAGATCTACCAAGAGGTGATGGACGTTCTGGTGGGCCAATGGCCGGACGAAGATCGCCGCTGGAGGGTACTGCAGAACTATTACTTCAACTGCATCCGCGACTGCGACCTGCAAGTCTACCGCGTGCTCGAATCGTTGAAGGTCAACGGGCTGGATCAGAACACCATCATCGTGTTCACCGCGGACCACGGCGAGTTGGGCGGCCATCATCAGATGCGCGGCAAAGGCAACTGCACCTACCGGCAGCAGAATCATCTGCCCTTGATGATCGTCCATCCCGCCTATCCGGGTGGGATCAGCTGCAATGCCGTGACGTCTCAGATCGATCTGACGCCGACCCTGCTCGCCTTGACAGGCGCCGATCCCGAGGCGCTGAAGAAGGCGAGCGCGGGCCTGCCCGGGCGGGACTTCTCGCCGCTCCTGACGGACCCGGCGAAGGCCACAGCCGAGACGCTGCGCCCGGCAGCCCTGTTCTGCTACGATATGTTGTCCTATCAGGACGCGAAATGGGCCACTCATTTCGACATCTATATGAAGAACAAGAAGATCCCGCTGGCCGACAAGCTTGTGGAGCTGCAGAAGAACGAACCCAATTTCAACAACCGCTGCAGCATTCGCAGCGTCTTTGACGGACGCTACCGCTTCAGCCGCTATTACCCTCCCATCGGCTTCAACACGCCCGACACCTACGAGGATCTGACCGCGAAGAACGACCTCGAACTCTACGACCTCCAAAACGACCCCGACGAGACCAACAATCTTGCGTTGAACCCCAAGGCCAACGGCGACTTGATCATGTCCATGAACACCAAGCTGAACGATCGCATCGCCGAAGAGGTGGGAGACGACAACGGCAGTTTCCTACCGATCCGCAACGGCAAATGGCACTTTCCACCGGCCAGCGAGCGTGGATAGTGAGGCCGCCCGTCGCCGCTCTCACTGTTCGATGTTCATGACCTCGATGGCGTTGAGGCGCGAAACCTTCGCGCGGATCGCATCGTCAATGGGGGCCGCATCGAGGAATCTGCCGGCAACGGCGGAGTCCTCGTACGGATAGTCCACGGAGAACAGCACGCGGTCGTTTCCGAGAGCGGAGAGCGCAGCGAGCAAAGGAACGTTGTCGCACTGGCCGGACGTCGTCACGAACATGTTCCGCCTCAGGTAAAAGGAAGGCGCCTCCTTCAGCGGTCGCTTTCGGTCGATCAACGCAGCACGGCTATCGAAGCGCCACAAATGATACGGCATCGTCTCGCCCATATGGCCGACAATGATCTTCAGCTTCGGATAACGGTCGAAGACGCCCGAGAACAGAAGCCGTAGGAAATGAGATGAAGTCTCGAAATTCCACTCCCATGTCGGCTTGACCAGCTCCGGGCAGTCTTGCAGAACGTGGGGCATCACCACGGAATCGGTGGGATGGAGGTAAAGCGGTGTATCGAGTGCCTCCATTCTTTCCCAGAAAGGATCATACCTCCGATCGTCCAGATAGATGCCGCCGGTATGGCCATTGACCATGCAGCCGACAAAACCCAATTCGGTGACGCATCGTTCCAACTCGGCAGCCGCTTCGGGCACGTCTTGCATGGGCAGATGGGCGAAGCCCCGATATCGGGTCGGCTGCTTTTGAATAGCGGCCGCGAGGTGGTCATTGGCGTCGCGAGCGAGCTTCACCGCAAGCCGCGCGTCTGCCTCGGCCTGGACTCCCGGTCCGGAAATGGACAGCACGGCGATGTCGATGCCGGCGGAATCCATCGCCGCTAGCCGCCGTTCTCCGAAATCATGCATCAGCTCGATCAGATGCTGGGCATTCTCTGGAGGCACCGCAGGCATCGCCGCCCGCATATGGGGTTCGAGTGCCGGCGTGATGAAGTGTTCTTCAAGCGCGATTTTGTTCATGGCGGACCCGCTTCTTGGGAGGAGGCCGACGACATACTCGGCCGGGATTATCTTCTCGATTGCGTCGTAAGATGATGCACAAGCGCCTGGCTCCGTCCGCTCATTACCCCACCATGCTGGCCGGGGCTATTGATCTGCTCGAACGACTGAATATTTCGGTTTACTGCTTTCCTTCCAACGCTTCGTCACATCGAGCCGGATGTCGAAAAGATCGAGGGCTCTGGCCACCGTCTGGGTCACGACGTCGTCGAGCGTCTGCCGGCCGTGGTAGAATGCGGGAACCGGCGGCATGATGATCGCCCCGTTCTGAGTGGCTTGCGCCATCAGCTGAATGTGCCCGGCGTGTAACGGGGTTTCCCGCAGCAGCAGAACGACGCGGCGGCGCTCCTTCAGGCAGACGTCGGCGGCGCGCACCGTCAGCTCATCGTTGTAGCAATGGGCAATGCCACTCAGCGTCTTGATGGAACACGGCGCCACCAGCATTCCGTCCGTCACGAACGAGCCGGATGAAATTGCTGCGCCGATATCCTTATGATTATGGACCTCGCCGGCCAAGGCCCGCACCTCGTCCGGCCGATGGCCAGTCTCCTCGGCCAATGTGCGGGCGCCCGAAGCGGTCAGCACCAAGTGTGTCTCTACATCTTTGACGTCTTTTAATAATTCAAGAGCGCGGACACCATAGATCGCGCCTGAGGCTCCAGTTATGGCGATAATCAAGCGCTTCATGAGGTGGGTCCTGTCGCAGCGGCAACTATGGTGCCCATGGCGTCCCTCTCCTGCTCGTCCGCCGGCCGACTTGCAAATGCTGCAACGACCGCTAGCATACCGGCCATAGCATTGTCACGGAGCGTGCCAGCGCTCTCGCGCTCAGGCATCTCCTCGGCGAGCATCTCGAGTTGATCGAGCTCGATCAACTCGGCCGAGATCTCGAGCTTCTGGAGCTCCGCGCGTAGGCGATGGGTCTCGTCGGAGGGGGCTGGGTGTGGTCCTTGCTTCAACCGCCGCCGGACGGCGCGCAGCGGGCGTACGACTTCCTGGTGCCAATCCACGACCCGAAGCCGTGCCCGCCGGGCATCCGCTTCGTCAAGCGCTCGGTCTTTGCACGCCGCCATCCAAACTGCCATGAGAAGGACGTTGACGTCCACTCCAGCGCGCTCCTGAAGAAGCAGACAGGCGGCGGGCACACCGTCGCGCTGATAGAGCCCGACCGCGTAAGGTTTCAAACCCTCTTCTTGCGGAAACATCCTCTCTCCTCTTCGGCTGCCGACCATTCCCTCAGGGACACCATAATGTTTCGTGGTCATATATCTTGTCGCGGGATGTCACCGCCTGCGCCTCTCACAACCATGAAGAACCATAACAGATTGGCGACAGCTCCCGACAATCCGCCGGCGGGCACCATTCCGGACGTCTTCCCCTTCTTGGCTAATGTTGTGCAGCCGTGCCGGCTAAACGTTAACAAAAAAACTATTGAGATTAACCTTACGGCTGTTTCATTCTACGGGGGACGGTATTATGACAGGCATACGGGCGAATATTCGGGAAGGGGCACCATGTCAGGTCATTCTCTACGTCACGCGGTTCATATCAACGCGGATCATCACAGCGTCTACAATGCCTTGACCACCCTCGATGGGCTGAAGGGCTGGACGATGGCCGAAGCGTCGGGCGGGGGCGATGTTGGTGCCAAATGGTCGCTGAACTATAAGGGCGGCCCGAGCTTCGTCTGGGAAATCACGAAACACGATGCGGATACGGTCGCCTGGAAATGTATTCGGGGCCCGGGCGACTCCGTCGGCACGACGGTGACCTTCAAGCTCGGGAAAGATCCGCACGGCCGCATACATCTTGCCTTCGATCATTCCGGATGGCCGCACCAGGAAGGCAATTTCGCCAAATGCAACAGCCTCTGGGGATTGATGCTTCACCAGCTGCGCGGCTTTGCTGAAAAGGGAACGGTTGCGCCCGCCTACTCCTGACACTCAACTACGAACGGGGCGTATACCATGCAGCAGTCGCTTTCTGACTTCGTCACCTCCCTGGACGCGGCCGGCTTTCTCGTGCGCATCAGCAGCGAGATTCGCGTCGACCAGATCCCGAAGTTGATGGAGGCAAACCCTACCAGGGCCGTTCTTTTTGAGAGGGTGAAGGACAGCGAGTTCGCCGTGCTCGCCAATGCCTATTCCAACCAGGACATGTTCGCCTGGGCGATGGGCTGCGACAAGACGCGGACCGGCCTCGAAATGGTCGAGCGCGCCAAGGGGCGCCTGAGGTGGGAAACGGTCACGACGGCGCCTTGCAAGGAGGTGATCCTCAAGGGTGACGACGTTGACCTCACGCGGCTCCCGCTCTTCCTGCATCACGACCGTGACGGCCACGCCTATACCAACGACAATCTCTTCATCAGCAAACATCCGGACACGGGTGTCTACGACTGGGGCATCTATCGCTCGATGTTCCGGTCGAAGAACGAAAAGTCGGTCGACATGACCTGCACCTCGCATCGCCAGCGCATTCACGCGATGGCGGCGGCGGCCAAGGGACAGAACCTGGAAGTGGCGATCGTGCTTGGCGGCCCGACGCTCGACAAGATCGCTGCGCTGGTCGGCGTCACCGCGGACACGGACGACTTCGAAGTGCTGGGCTCCTTCTACGGCGCGCCGGCGCGCATGATCCGCTGCGAGACGATCGACGTGATGGTGCCGGCCAATTCCGAGATCGTGCTGGAATGCGAACTGATGGCGCTGGAGGGTCTCGTTTACGACGAGGGACCCTACGGCGAGTTCACCGGTATGTACGGCGGCGGCATCAAACACAATTATCGCCTCAAGGTGAAGGCGATGACTTACCGGAAAGGCGGCATCTACCAGCACTGCACCATCGGCGGCCTGCATCCTTGGTATACCGACAACATGCTGCAGCTGCCGGCTATCGAGGCCGATCTCTTCAATGGCCTCAAGAACGGCGGCATCGACGTGCGCGAGGTCCGTTGCCCAGCGGGTGGCCTGTCGAATATCGCCTATGCCAAGATCAACCCGCTCGGCGCAGGTGACGCGAAGCAGGCGCTCGGCATCATGCTCACCTGCTCGAAGCAGGGGCTGCCCAAGATCGCCATGGTATTCGATACCGATGTCGATATCTGGGACGATCAGGCGGTGCTGGCGGCGATGGCCTATCGCTACATGCCCCACCGTGACACCGTCCGCCTGGACGGCCTCAACACCATGACGGTCGATCCAAAAAGCCCGAGCCTAGGTATTGCCTCAAAAATCGGCATGGACTGCACCGTGCCCCTGGGCCCGGAGTGGAATCCCAACGAGTTCGTGCGCAGCACCTTGACCGATCTCGGGGATCCGCCCGCCGACGTTGTCGCCATGAGCGAGGACGACCTCACGAAGGACATGGAGGCGCTGATCGCTGCGGCGCCGCGTGCCTGGTATGAGATCCTCAAGCATTACCACGGTCAGCCTTATCCTCTGCTCTACAGAGCCTTTGGAAATCTGCGCCACAAGCTCGGCCGCGTGAACGATCCGCCGTGGTACCGCTACACGCTTTTGGAAAGCCCCTTCGCCTGGGAGGCGAAGCCGCAACCGCCAAACCATTCCGACCCGCGCCATATCAAGACTTCGGGGTGAGGCCGCGAAGCTGATGGCTGCGAGTTCACGAGCCGGTTCATCTTCATCGGCACAGTCCATTGCAAGGACGACAGCACGGGCGCCCTGCCCGGATTGGTCACTCGGGCGACGCAGCAAGGGGGGCAGAGCCGGTGTTGGGCGGCTCGTCTTTTTTAGGCGACTTCGCCAGGACGGAGCGTGCCGCCGCAGTCACAAGGAAGGCGACCACGGTCCCGAGACACGCCTCGGCCAGCCGGTCGAAGAGCAATGGCGGCCAAGGCAGGCCGCGGCTGAGGTTGCTGATTCCGATGGCGAGGGGACAGATGAACAGCAGGGCGAGGCCGTATCGCTTCGCCACGAAGAGTTCCGCGGCAGCCTGGCAGAAGACGATGAGGCCGATCAAGGTCGCGTGCGAAGGTTCGAACGAGAACAGGACCGCCGCCGTTGCGACGCCGCCCATGGTTCCCACAATGAGGGATCGCATACGTTGATAGACCTGGGGCGACATCAGCGCTGGCATGAGGGCGGCCACGGTGACGGGAGCCCAGAAGGGGTGGCCTATTCCCAGGAGAAGTGCGATCAACCAGGCAGAAAGGGCACCGAGCGCTGCCGCGCCGATGGCCACGGCATGCTGGTAGCCGTCGAGCACCAAGACGCCCGCCGCCGCTCGGCCGCGCAAGCCGCCCGGGGTCGATTGCGACTCATCGGCATCGGCGCGGCTCAGGAGAGTCAGAAGAACGCAGACGGCTGCGCCGCCGGCCCCCACCAGCACGGCAACCGGCACCGCTTCCCACCTGGTCGGCAGTCCCGTGATGACGAGCAGCGCCAGCACGAAGAAGATTTCGCCTCTCGGCGTCCATCCCAAGATCGCGCCGAGACTGCCGATGCCGACCACCGTCAAAACGAGCAGCACGCCCAACAGCCACGCCGGTCCATGCGCTGCGGCAAAGACTGCAGCAACCGCGATGGTGGCGATCAGTGCCAACGACGCGACAATCTGCGTTTCGAGTCGTCTGCGCTTCACTTCGCTATGACCGTAGAGCGATGCGAGCGCGCCGAAGGCAGCGTAGACGGCAAGGTCCAGCCGATCGACGGCGTAGATGGCCCATAGCGGCAGACCAACCGACAAGCCGACCCGCACCGCCGCCTCGACGTCTTGCTTGGCCAAGTCAAAGTGAAAGTGGTGCATCAACGTCGAACTCGCTGGTTAGAAGGACAGAGGACCATGCTCTACCAAGATCTGCGTGCCTTTCTGACGGTTTTGAAGGAATCCGGGGAGCTCGTCGACGTTACCCGGCACATTGCCTTACAATACGATATCGCCAAGGCTCTCGCCAAGACAAGCGCGGTGCAGGGGCCGGCCCTCATGTTCAAGAATACTGGGACCGCCTTCCCGCTCGTCGCGGGCCTCTATGGCACGCGCAAGCGCGCGCTCATCGCTTTCGGCGCGACCGAGCAGACAATTCACGACAAGGTGCTGCAGGGTATCAACAACCAGATCGCCCCGGTGGATTTCGAGGGAACGCCGCCTTGTCAGGAAATCGTGCTGACGGGCGATGCGATCGACGTTACCAAGCTGCCGGTACCGGTCTATAGCCCCAAGGACGGCGGGCCCTATATTACCGCCGGCATCGTCGTATCGGAAAATCCAGAGACTGGCATTCCGGATATCGGCAATTACCGGTTCCAGATTCACGGTCCGAAGGAGATGGGCTTGTTCTCGGCGTCAAACCATCGCTTCGGCAAGAACATCGCATATGCAACGGCGGTGGGGAAAGAACTACATGGTGCAGTCGTGATCGGCGTCGATCCGATGACCATGTTTTCCTGCCAGGTTCAATCGAGCGATACGACCAACGACTGGTTCGTTGCAGGGGGCTTGCGTGGCGCGCCGGTCGAGCTTGCCGAGGCCGTCAGCAACGGGCTGAAGGTTCCGGCGCGCGCCGAAATCATCATCGAGTTCACGGTCGATACCAAAAATCAGAAGATGGAAGGTCCCCTTGGTGAGTATACCGGCTACTACACGCCGGCCTCGCCCAAGCCCGTGGCCAGGATCACGGCAATCACGCATCGCAAAGATGCAATCTTTCAGGGTCTACTGACCGGAAAGCCGATCACCGAAAACCACGTGTTGAAGCAGATCCCGTTCGAGACCTCTATTCTACGCCAGCTCCAGGCGCAGTTTCCAACAATCTCGGATATCTCGATCAACAGTTCCGGCGGCGTGCAGGTTTATGTGGTAATCGCCATGAAGCCGCGCTACGAGGGTGAGCCCAGACAGGCGATTCTGGCCGCCATGGCGTCGAACCTCCATCCCAAATGGGTCATCGTCGTCGATCCCGATATCGATATTCGAAACGCCGCCGAGGTCGAGTGGGCGCAGTCGTTCCGCGTCAAACCGCGTGAGGATGTCTTTGTCGTCGATCGCACGGCTGCAGGCCCCCTCGATCCTTCCACCGATGGCGGCTTCTCGTCCTCCGTCGGTATCGATGCGACCAAACCGTTCGGCGTGGAGTTCCCCGATGTTTCGGAAGTCCCGGGTTGGCGCGATTTCGATCTGCCCGAGATCAACAGGGGCTAACCCGGCAATAGGTGCATCGAGCTCGGCAAGAACGAGCTCATCTTACATGCCGCCTCGTTTTAATCTTCGACGATGCGACGGGATTGCTGCGGAGCACCACCTGGCGAGCTTCTCGGTGAAGGTCGCCCTGGCAGCAGTGAGCTGCCTGCCTCACCCCTTTTCTCACGTCGTTGCAAGCTGCCGCTGCCCGATCCGCTCGAATATCGTATAGGTTCCCTTGAACCAGGGTTCCTTGGAAAGGCGTGCACGCCACGCCGTCTCATGCGCTTTCTTGCGCGCGGGCGAGGCCAGCGCATCGGCATCGGCGAGGTAATGCAATGCGAGATGCGTATAGGTCTCGGGAACGCCGCCCACGACCCGCAGACCGGCGTATAGCTCGTTCTGAAGGAGCCCGCTTCGTCGTTGCGTATTGCCGTTGATCGTGGAGGCATTCCAAGCGCGCCCGCGCGGAGGCGGCACACGATCTCCGCTCAGATCGTGCGCGATGTGACGAGGTGTGCGCCCAGCGACGGACTCCCGAACGATCCGGCGCACGATTTCAGCTTCCGCTTCGACGATGACGCGCTTGCCGGGATGGCTGGATACGGCCGCGTAGCCGTAGGTGATGCCGCCGGTATCGAGGCCTTGCCCGATACGGCCCGCCTGACCTCGTCTGACCTTGTGCGCATTGTCTTCGCGATAGAGTTGGCCGACCAAGCCGCGAAGGGACATCGACATTGCCAGAGGAAGGCTGATGGCGCCGTTGCCGAACATCCGGGGTCCGCGGACGGGCTATGTCGCGATTATCCCACGTCAGGGGAATGCCGGAAAGCTGGTTGCCGGCTTCGTCGACTGGCTTGTTGGCGAAACGCTCGGATCGGCTGGCGTGGCTTCAGCTGGGGCCCAATTCTACTTTTCAAGGAGCAAACCGGAAGCTGACCTCAGTAGAAGACTTATCGCTTTGGAATAGTGTTCGAGCGGATTCTGCCTACTTGGAATTTTCGATCTGCCCACGACCACGGCCGAGGATCTGCGCCGGCTCGCGCAGCAGCTCAACTGAACAGGCCGGATCAACAGGGTCAGACGTTCAGCCGTTCACATCCGCCATCGGCGATGCCATCGGCAGGCACTGGGCGCAACCCTGCCGCGCGATTTCGCCACTTCTCAGCTATCATAAAAGTGGAATATAATTCCGATTATTGAATCCACAAAAGCAAAATGGCAGACGACACTGCTTCTGGGAGGTCCGGTTTCATGCGTGCCGAACTTGAGAGCCTCGCCGTAGCGTTGGCGGATGCCTGGAACTCTGGTCGGCGTGTGCCCGAGCCGGCGGGGTCTGGCCGCCCCCGCGATCGCAGCGAGGCTTATTGGGTTCAGGACAGGATGGCGGAGCTCTTAGGAGCAGATGTCGGTGGCTGGAAGATCGGCGCGGCGCTGCGGGCCGTGCAGATCGCCGAAGGGCATGACGGTCCCATTCCCGGCCGGATCATGCGCAACCGCATTTTCATCGGCGCGGTCGAGCTGCCGTACGCAATCTACGCAGACTATAACGCCGAGCTTGAATACGCTTTCCGCCTCAAACACACTCTTCCGGCGCGCAACACACCCTATACGCTGGACGAGGCGGCCGTCGCCGTGAACCTCGTTCCGGGAATAGAGATCGCTGGCAGCCGGCTCCACATCAGGAGCACCGATGCCAAGACTATGTTGGCGATCGCCGACAATGGCAGCGGCGGTGCCTTCGTATTCGGTGAGGATATCGTCAACTGGCAGGGGCTTGATCTGGACGCCCTGCCGATCGAGGCCGGCATGCCGGGCGAGCCCGTCGAGCTTTATCGCGGTGGCCAGCGCGGCGATGTCGTCGCCGTGCTCGCCGAGATGATAAACGGGCTGCTCAGCCGCGGAATCGCGCTCTCGGCGGGCGATTATCTATCGACCGGTTCGCTCTGCGTGCCGCTCCGGCTTCGGCAAGGGCAGCCCTTCGATGCCCGCTTCGGCGATCTCGGCAGATTGCGTGTGACGCTTGTCTGAGGAGTGCGGCATGACAAAGCAATTCGCGGGAAAAGTCGTTCTGGTGTCCGGTGGAAGCCGGGGGATCGGCTTCGGCATCGGACAGGCTTTCGCTTCTGCCGGCGCCGAGGTTGTTCTCGCCGCATCGTCCGAACAGACCCTCGCCGCCGCCGCTGCAGCGGTTGCAGCGAAGGTGGGCCGGCGGCCGGCGACGATCGCGGCCGATCTGCGCGCCGAGGTCGGATGTCGGGCGGTGTTCGAAGAGGTGATGACCCGATATAGCGGCTGCGACATTCTGGTCAATTCGGCGGGCGCGACGAAGGCTGGCGATTTCCTGGCGCTGCCGGATAACGACTGGCAGGATGGCTTCGATCTCAAGTTCTTTGCTTGCGTTCGGCTATGCCGGCTGTTCTGGCCCGTGCTGGCGGAGCGGCACGGGCACGTCGTCAACATCATCGGCGGTGCCGCGCGGACACCTGATCCCGGCTTCCTGATCGGCGGCTCGGTCAATGCGGCCATGGCGAATTTCACCAAGGGTCTTGCCGGGCTCGGCAAGCGCGCCGGCGTAAACGTAAACGCCATCTATCCTGGTATGACCGAGACGGAGAGGGTTGAACAGTTATTCGAGCAGCGCGCAAGAGCTGCCGGAAAGAGTTCTGCGGAAATCCGCCAAGAATTGATCGCCAGGGAAGGGCTGCAGCGGCTGGGGCGGCCGGAGGACATCGCCGCGCTGACGTTGTTCCTGTGTGGTGAGGAGGCTCGTCATATCCAGGGCGTAGCGATCGCCGTCGACGGCGGCGCGACACCTGGCCTTTATTGAGCGGGCGCTGGCCATGGACGCTCCAGCGCCGACGATCGGCTTCATCGGGCTCGGGGCGATCGGGGCGCCGATGGCACGGCGCATCCGAGAGGCGGGATATAAGCTCGTCGTGCACGACGTCAGCGAGCCGGCCTTGCATCGGTTTGCGGGCAGCGCGCGGCTCGCCCGGTCTGCCCGGGAGGTTGCCGATCACGCTGAGATCGTCATGGTCTGCCTTGCCAGCCTGCCGGCACATGACGACGTGATCCTCGGAGCCGACGGAATTGTGGCCGGAAGTGCGGCCCGCATCTGCGCGGTGACGAGCACGACCGGCCCGGCTCTGGTCACCAAGATGGAAAGCGGCCTTGCCGGAAAGGGGATCGCCGTTGTCGATGCGCCGATGACGGGCGGACGTATCCGCGCTGCCGCTGGTACGCTGACCGTGATGCTGTCGGGGCCGGATGATGCTGTGACCGAGGTCGAGCCCATCCTCCGCTGCTACAGCAGCCGGGTCGTCCGGTTCGGCGAAGTGGCTGGCCGGGCGCAGGTGATGAAGCTCGTCAACAACGTGATGTCGGCCGTCAACTTCGCCATCGCCGCCGAGGCGCTTGTTTTTGGCGCCAAGGCCGGGCTCGACCCGGAGGCGATGTTGGAGGTGATAAACAACGGCACCGGCAAGAACGATGCGTCGCTGACCGTCATTCCGCAGAACGTGCTGACGCGGCGCTTCGATTTCGGCTCGCCGATGGCGGTCATCCTCAAGGACATGGGGGCGGCGATCGCAGAAGCCGACCGGCTTGGTGCACCGGTGGCGATGACCCGGGCAGTGGCAGCAATGTTCGAGCGTGCCATCGCAGACGGCATTCCGGCACAAGCCGATCAGACGGAGCTCGTTCGCGATCTGGAGCGCGTGGCCGGCATAGCGGTGGCGCGCACCCGGTGAACCAGGCGCCGAGGCATCCTCTCCAGGCGGATACCGGGCTCGTCGCGCTCGGCCTCGCCGTCGCGGCGTTCAGTCTCTTCGCCGTTGGGGATGCCGCCTCGAAGCTGGTCGTGGCCGAAAGCAACGCCGGCATGGCGCTCTGGGGACGCAGCCTCGCTTTTGCCATCGTGATGCTCCCTCTCGTTCGACCGCGACACTGGCGGTCCGTGCTTCTCGATGTGCCGGTGCGTCTCTTGCTGCTGCGCTCGGTCTTTCCGTTCTTGGGCGGCGTCTGCGTCATCGCCTCAATGGCCTATGTGCCCTTGGCGCAGGTGACGACCATCTTGTTCGTGGCGCCGCTGATTAGCATGGCGCTCGGGCGCCTGGTCCTGGGAGAGGCGGTCAACCGGTGGGGCTGGTTGGCCGTCGCGCTCGGCTTTCTGGGGGTCGTGATCATCATGCGCCCCTTTGGCAACGGCTTCTCCTGGGTACTGCTGATCCCCGCGATGGGCGGAATCTTCACGGCCATCGCTCAGGTGATGACCCGGTTTGTAGCACAATTGGCTTCGCCGCGGTCGATCCTCGTCTACACGATGCTCGTAGCGCTGCTGCTGTCGACGCTCGCGCTGCCCTTCATCTGGCAGACTCCGACTCGCGGGCAATGGCTGTTTCTCGCTTCGTCCGGACTTTGTCAGGCCGTGGGTCAGGCGTGCATGATCGCAGCCTATGTGCGGGCCGGTGCATCGCGCATCGCCCCTTACTCCTATGCGCAACTCCTGACCGCCACGCTGCTCGGATGCCTCGTCTTCGGCGAGGTACCGGACCTCCTCAGCGTGCTCGGGGCAGCGCTCATTGTAGCCGGGGGCCTGGTGTCCCTCAAGTTTGCCGGGTGGAGACCCGCCGTTGCCATTTCAATGGACAGAGGGGTGAAGCAGCTATGACATTGCTGGTTACAGGCGCGATGGGGCATGTCGGCTATGAGATCGTGCGCAATCTCGCCCGGTCGCGTCCCGTAATCGCGCAGTATCACAGAACTTTCCGCCAGGCCGACGCGGACGCGCTAGGCGCCCATGCAACCTGGGTTGCATGTGACCTCACCGACTTGCAGGCGGTGGAGCGTCTGTGCCGGGAGCATGGTGTGGACTCCTGTATCCACCTCGCCGCGATGGCGAACGAGATGTATTGCCGGCCCGATCCCGTGGCGGCCTTCCAGGCCAATGTCGGTGCCGTCGTGAACCTGCTGGACGTCGCCCGCCGCCACGAATGGCGCCGCATGATCTATGGAAGCACGGGGAGTGTCTTCAAGAACGTCGATCCCGCGATGCCGATCATGGAGGATTTGCCTCCGGATGCCGACGGCCTCTACGGGACGACAAAAGCCTGCGGTGAGATTATGGTCAGGGCTTTCCGGGCGCAATTCGGTGTCGATGCCGCGACCGTCCGGATCTCTTGGATCTACGGGCCGCCGGTCGTGAACTATACCTTCGCGCGCGGCCCGATCCCGCCAATTCTGATCGATGCCCTGCGCGGCGTCGAGCGCAACGACGCCAGTGGCGGCAATTTTTCGGCCGGCTTCACCTACATCGACGATGTTGTCGAGGGGCTGATCGCGGCGGTCGATGCGCCCCGGCTCAACCACGCCATCTATCACCTCGCTCCGCTGCACAACTACGCCGTCTTCGAGGTGGCCGAGGCTGTCAAGTCCGCGGTTCCCGGTGCGGTCATCGCGATCGGCCCCGGTGCTATGCCTTGGAGTACCTACACACCCATTCGCGGGCCGATGGACGGTAGCCGCTTCATCGCCGATACGGGTTTTCGCACCCGCTTCGATTTGCGGCGGGGCATCGGCGCCTACGCAGCATGGCTACAGGCCGAGCCGGGACGTCTCGACAGCGCGGGACTATGAGAAGGGGCGAGGGGGCGGACGCGCCGACGCCACCCCCACGCCGCCCCACGCGGGTCAATGTTTCGTGTTGGGCACCCATTTCAGGATGTGGGTCGCGACAGCGACGAGGGCGCCGTCTTGATTGGTGACCCGGATCGCGCCGGTGGCACGTCTGCGCGCGGCATCAATCGTATCGATCTCGTAGTCGACCGTGACGGTGTCGCCGAAGAAGACCGGTCCGACGATCCTGATCCGGTCGTAGCCCAGGGACACCGGCGTCTCGTCCCCGTCGCGGGCCTTGGCGGTCACCATGCTAGAGGCGGCCGACATGTAGCCTATGATCAGTGCGCCATGGGCCTGCAGGCGCCCATAGCTGGACTTTTCCATGTAGGCCTTGTTGACGTGGTTGGGTGCCAGATCGCCGGTGATACCGGCGAAGAGATAAACGTCGCTTTCCGAGACCGTCTTCGCAAACTGCGCCTTTTGGCCGATGGTGACGTAGAATTGGCTCATGATGTTCCTCCCTGTGCAGCTTTTGCCTGTTCGGATTGCGCCGGCTCGGCCTGATAGAGCACGCCCTCGCGCGTCATCGCCGCGATTTCCGTCGACGAATAGCCGAGTTCGGCCGCGATCTCGGCGTTGTGCTCGCCGAGCCCCGGCGCGACCCGCATCGGCTCCGGCCGATAGTTCGAGAAATGGAAAGGCAGGTTCGGCAGCCTGATCGGCCCGAGCGTCGGGTGCTCTTGCTCGATCATCATGCCGCGCGCCGTGATCTGGGGATCGGCCAGCATTTCGTCGATGCGCTGGACGGGGGCGCAAGGCACGTCGATGGCTTCGAGCGCGGCGATGCAGGCTGTGACGGAGGCTTGCGCCGAGGTCCATTCTTTGACGCGGCGCAGTGCCTCCTCGCGATGGGCGTTGCGTCCGGCTGCCGTGTGGAAGCGCGTATCGGCCGCGAGTTCCTCGCCGCCGATAAGCCGGGCGAGACGCCGCCAGGCATCGTCCACCTGCGCGGCGACGACCAAATAGCCATCCTTTGCAGGAAAGACGCCGTAGACGGTCGAATCCGGAAGATCGTAGCCGACCTGCTGCGGCAGGACAGCGCCGCCGCTCAAGGTGAAGCACTGGATCGCATAGTCGTGCATCGAGACCATGCAGTCGTAGAGGGCTAGGTCGATATGCTGACCCTTGCCGGATGTGGCCCGTCTGAGAAGAGCCGCGCAGACTGCGGCCACACCATGAATGCCGGCATACATGTCGGCGATCGGGATGCGCAGCAGCGGCGGCGGCTCGCCGGGAATGCCGAGCTGCGCCATCGCGCCCGACATCGCCTCCGCGATCAGCCCGAAGCCGGCCTTGGCCGATCGCGGGCCCGTATGCCCATAGGCCGAGAGTGAGCAATAGACCAGCCGGGGATTGAGGCGGGCGAGGGCGTGATAGCCGAGGCCGAGGCGGGCCAGTGCGCCCGGGCGGTAGTTCTCGACGAAGACATCGGCCTCGGAAACCAGCTCGCGGACGAATTCCATCCCGGCGGGCTTCTTGACGTCGACGCAGATGCCGCGCTTGCCCATGTTCTGCTGGAGGAAAAAACCGCTCTGGTCGCCGACGAAATAGGGATGGTGGCGCCCGGCATCGCCGCCGGTCGGCCGCTCGACCTTGATGACGTCGGCGCCCATGCCCGCGAGGCAGCGCGAGAGATAGGGGCCGGCGAGAAAGTGGCTATAGTCGACCACCCTCATGCCCGCGAGCGGGGCTGGAGCTGACATGTGGTTCTCCGTCGTTCCGTCCGGCAGGTGTCAGCCGAAGCAGTCGGCCGAATAGATTCTGGGCTCGCTGGGGATCAGCGGCGTGAAGGCGATGCGCTCGAGGATGTCGCGGCGAATGTCGACGCCAGGGGCGATGTCGGTCAGGACGAGTCCGGCTTCGCCGAGGCGGAAGACGGCGCGCTCGGTGACGTAGATCACCTCCTGCCCGGCGATGCGCGACTGTTCGCCGGAGAAGGTGATCTGCTCGACGGCGGATACGAGCTTCAGCACCTCGCCCTGGCGGTTGATCGCGATCCTGCCGTCCCCGATCGCGACCTCTGTGCCCTTCGTATCGAAGGTGCCGCAAAACACGACCTTGCGAGCGTTCTGGGCGATGTCGATGAAGCCGCCTGGGCCGACGGGCACACCGCCGAGCTTCGAGACATTGACGTTGCCGTCACGGTCGAGCTCGCCGAAGCCTAGAAAGGCGAGGTCGAGCCCGCCGCCCGAGTAGAAGTCGAACTGCGACGGGCCGTCGATCATCGCTGAGGCGTTGCGAGCGAAACCGAAAAGCGTGCCGACCAGAAGCTCGCCGCCATAGGTGCCGTGCTCGATAGTCTGATAGTAGCGCTCGCCATCGCCACGCAGTTCGACGAGCCGCGCCACGGCGTCCGGAATGCCGAAGCCGTAGTTAAGCACCGCGCCGTCGGTGAGCTCCTGCGCCGCGCGCCGCGCAATCACCTGCCGGACGGTTATCGGCTGTGGCGGATGCACCAGGGCAGGGCCGCGGCGCTCGCCCGACATCAGCGGGTCGTAGACGGTCTCGTAGCCCATGCGCTGTTCGGGATCGACCACGACCGCATCGACGATCGCGCCGGGAATGCGCACCGACCGGGCCGGCAATGTGCCGACATCGACGGCGGTACGAACCTGCACGATGACCTTGCCGCCGCAATTATGCGCTGCCAGCGCCACGGCATAGATGTCAATATTGGCGGCCTCCTGATCAAGGCTGACATTGCCGTGAGCGTCAGCGAAGGAGCCGCGGATGATAGCGACGTTAACCGGGAACGGCTTGTAGCGGAGATAGTCGCGCCCATCGACCCTGATGCGTTCGACCAGCTCTTCCTTGGCGGCCTCGTTCATCCGCCCGCCTTCGCGGCTCGGGTCGACGAAGGTGCCGAGCCCGACATGGGTCATGAGCCCCGGGCGCTTGGCTGCGATTTCGCGGTAGAGCTGCATGACGACGCCGCCGGGCAGCACATAGGCCTCGATTTCGTTGTTGCGCGCCATCTGCTGCATGCGAGGCGACCAGGGCCAATGCCCCCCGATCACCTTGCGCACCATGCCCTTGTGGGCAAAGCAGTTCATGCCGCGCGTCTTGCGGTCGCCGATGCCGAGGGAATGCACCGCCGTCAGGTCACGCGGGTGACCGGTTTCGAGAAAGCGTTTCTCAACCGCGGTGAACAGGCAGGATGCCTCCATCAGGCCCCCGCCGCCGCCGACGAGGCCGATGGTGTCGCCGTCGCGGATGAGCGTGACGGCATCTTCCGCGCTCATGAATTTGTTCAAGGCCATGACCGGTTCCTGGGTCTGCGCGATCAGGCGGGGAGCTGGACGGTGCTGCCGCTTTCCGATGCCGTCCTGACGGCAAGCGTCGCCTCCAGCGTGCGCAGGCCGTCGCGGCCATTGATGACGGGCTCCTCCTCGCGTAGCGAGACGCTCGCGAAATGCCGAGCTTGACGGTGATAGGCACTCTCCGAGGCGAGGGCGAGCCTGTCCTCGTTCAAGTCGCTGAGCCAGCCCGGCTCGGTATCGCCGCGATAGCCGAAATGCCGGGCATCGGGCAGGGTCAAAGACCCTTCCGAGCCGGAGAAGACGTGCGAGGACACCTTCTGGCGCTGCAGCTTGCCGGTGGTCCCCGCCATCTGGTCGAACTCGCCCGAGGCCAGGTCCCAGCTGAACGGCGAGGCCGCCGTGTCGGAAAGGCTGATCGTGCCGAGTGCACCGTTGCGGAAGCGCAGCAGCACGGCCGCCGTGTCCTCGACCGGGAAGCCGCGAACCGCCGATGAACTTAGCGCCTGCAGGCTGTCGATCTCGCCGAAGACGTAGCGGATCAGGTCGATCTCGTGGATGAGGTTGATGAGGATCGGTCCCCCGCTCGCCTTGTCGCGGCGCCAACCGAGGTTGAAATAGCTCTCCGGCTTGAGCTGCGTGTAGATCACGGTCGCAATGGCCGGCTTGCCGATGATGCCGTCCGCCACGGCCTTGCGCACCGCTCTGACCGCCGGATTGTGCCGGCGATGATGGCCGACCAGAATCGGGACGTTCTTGGCCTCGGCGGCTTCGCAGAGCCGGCGTGCGGCCTCGACGCTCTCCGCGATCGGCTTCTCGACGAGGACCGCGATGTCATGGGCGATGCAGTCGAGTGCGACGGGGACGTGCTGATCGTTGGGTGTCGCGACGACGACGCCATCGAGGCGATCGGCCTCGATCATTGCGCGATAATCGTCATAGGTCTTGACGGCGCGGCCGGCGGCATGGTCGCGCGCGGCCTGCGTCGGATCGGCGACTGCGACGACCTCGGCATTCTCTGTCTCCTGCAGCACGGCAAGATGAGATTTTCCGATCACCCCGAGCCCGATTATCCCGATCCTTGCGCGCGCCATGATGTCCTCCGATTATTTCAGAACATTATACTGGAATAAAATTCCACTCCAAGACAATCCTGTATACCCCCATGCCTCCAGCGGGATGAGGGCGTTTGCCGCACCCGGCGGGTCGGGCATTCCGGGCGTCGTTATCGGGACTTTGCCAGCCCCGGCACATAGGACAGGATCGAGGAGGAGAAGCCCCCATCGGCGCGGATCGCTTCGCCGGTGACATAGCGGGCGTCCTCGCTGCCGAGGAACGAGACGACCCGCGCGATATCGTCTGGCTGTCCGACGCGCTTCAGCGGCACGATCTCGTCGCGCCGCCGCGCTATGGCTGGATCGGCGTAGATCGGCTCGGTCATTGGCGTGCGAATCATCCCGGGGCAGACGGCGTTGACGCGAATCCCATCCGGGCCCCATTCCTGGGCAAGCTGCTGACACAACATGATCAAGGCGGCCTTTGTCGATGAATAGGCACCCATCCAGGGATGGGGGAACATGCCGGACATCGAAGCGATGGCTACGAAGCTGCCTTTGCTGGAGCGCAGAGCTTCATAGACCGATTGAGCGAGCAGCCAGGGGCCGCGAGTGTTGACCGCGAAGAGACGTTCCCAGTTTTCGATGGGTAGAGACGCAAGAGGGCCGGGAGAGGTGATGCCGGCATTGGCCACGACGAGGTCAAGCCCGCCGCATGCGTCAGCTGCCTCGGCGGCAATCCGGGCGGGCACCGCGGGATCACCCATGTCCCCGGTGATGACGTGAGGCTGGCCCCCAAGTGCGGTGATCTGCGCGGCGATATCGGTCAGTGCCCCGGACGTCGCGCGTGCGGTGATGGCAATCTGGACGGTGCCGGATCTGGCCAAGCCGTCCTGGGTAAGACGCAAGGCGATGGCTGCGCCGATTCCGCGGCTCGCGCCTACTACAAGAGCTTTCATGCCATATCCCTTTGTCCTGAGACTCGGTTTCGCTAGGAGCGGCCGGAATCCGGCAGCTGTTGCCGCCGCTATACGATCCGCACCGTCCGCATCTGGAAGACGCCGAGCTTGAACGAGCCCCAGGCCAGTTCGGCGACCTGTGGTCCGGCGCGGCGTGCATAGGCCACATCGCTGAAATAGAGGTGGAAAAAGTTGTCGACCCGCTGGCCAGGGCGCGCCGAGCCGCGGCGCGTGATCGTCGAGACGACATCATCGCGAATGAGTTGGATGAAGCCAGGCAGTCGGCGCAGCGCGGCTTCGAAATGCTTTACTCCGGTCTGGTCGCCGCCATGGGCAAGAAGAACAACAAGTTTGCCCAACTCTCCGGCCATGCGGACCGGGGAGTCGCCGATGACGTAACCGGCCGCGTCTCCTAGAAAATTCGCCTCGTCCGCTATGACGGCTTGCGAAGCGTCGGCTGTGAATGCCTCGTCCATAGCTGCCGCATCGTCGAATTGAAGTTCGACAATGCCGCCGACGCGAAACGAAGTGGGCTCGTACTGCTCTTCGACATGGTTCTGAACATAGGTCCGGATCAAGGGGAGGCGGGCTACCAGTGGTCCGTGCCGTTCCTGCCAATATCGGGAAAAGAAGGCCTGATCGTCGCCTGGC
The DNA here is from genome assembly GCF_042666455.1 of Chelatococcus sp. GCM10030263. Classification (NCBI taxonomy): domain Bacteria; kingdom Pseudomonadati; phylum Pseudomonadota; class Alphaproteobacteria; order Hyphomicrobiales; family Chelatococcaceae; genus Chelatococcus; species Chelatococcus sp. GCM10030263. The sequence goes on from NZ_JBHTDB010000005.1 coordinate 211,991, forward strand.
CTTTTCTCAAGAATTGACAGGCGCTTGAACATGGCGTGTTCCACAACGTCGACAGAGGCGGCGGATTCCATGGGTCCGTCAGCCACTGTCCGCGGAAGAGCCGTGAAGGACGAAAGCGAGGCCGAGTTTCTGGGCTGCCTCGGTCATGTCGAGGCCGGTCGACGTCCTGCACCCCCGCTTGCGGGCCTCTTCGACCAGTGGCGAGATAGCCGGTGCGGTGATGACGCAGCCGACGAAGCTCTCGGGTCGAAGATGATTGACGTTGATCGGTAGCGGGTCGCCTGCGCGCATTCCCAGCGGCGTCGCATTGACAACAATGTCGAAGCCGGAGGGATCTGGCGAACCACCACGAACAGGCGTCGCGGTTCCGCTCCGCAGCTTGTCCAACAGGATACCGACACGTGCCTCATCGGTGTCGTGTACTGCGAGTTCGGTCACGCCCGCCTCGACCATAGCGAGTGCGATCGCCGATCCCGCTCCTCCTGCTCCAACGAGCAAGGCGCGGGCACCGTCGAAGACAGCACCACGGGCCTTGGCTGCTGTGACAAAGCTCAAGCCGTCGAAGTTCTCGCCGTGCCACCCGCCGGAATGCGTTCTCCGCATGTGCTGAACGGCACCGAGCAGGCGGGCACGATCCGACACCGTCTCGCAATGGCTGAAACAGGCGAACTTGTGAGGGATGGTGATGATGATACTGTCGATGTTCTCCGCTAATCCTACGCCGGCAAGGAAGGCCGGAAGGTCCGCGCTGGTAACGCGGATCGGCACGACAATATCATTCCGATCTGCCTCGACGAATTTGCGGGTAAGGCCCGAAGGCGACTTCACTTGAGCGATCGGGTCGCCGATGATCAAGTGAAGCCGGGTCGCTCCGTTCAGGTTCGCGGTGAGTGCCATGGTGCTCATCGTCGCCTCAGGCCGCAACGGCTTCGTCAGCTTGCACCACGCCGAGCAGCTTGGCCTGCAGGACATGATCTTTCTCGAGATCACCGGCATCGCCGCTGAAGGCGATGCTACCGTTGACCAGCACGACCGCACGGTCGGCGATGGGGAGCACGGTCTCGGCATGATGCTCGACGATAATCATGGCTACCTTGCCGCGCAGCTTGACGAGAGCCGCCATAACTTCCTCGACGACCGCGGGCGCGAGGCCCTCGAATGGTTCGTCGAGCAGGATCAGCGTGCTCGGCACGACGAGGGCGCGCGCGATCGCGACCATCTGACGCTCGCCACCGGAAAGGTTTTCGGCCTTGGCCTTCTGGCGGGCACGGAGGCGTGGAAAGAGCTCGAAGCACTCCTCGATGCTGAGCCCGCCCGCGCGCTGGGCGATCTGCAGGTTCTCCACCACCGTGAGGTTGGGAAACAGCCTGCGTCCTTCCGGCACCAGCGAGATACCGAGCCGGTTGATCTCATAGGGCTTGCGGGAGCCGATATCCGCTTCCGCAAATCTCAGCGAGCCCGCGTTCAGTGGCAGCGTGCCCGTCAGGGCTCGCAGCAGTGTCGTCTTGCCAACGCCGTTGCGACCGAGCAGGGCGATTGCCTCACCTTTGTGGACCGCGATGTCCACCCCGCTCAGCACTGTGCTGCCGCCATAGCCAACGGCCAAGCCCTTGGCCTCCAGCAAAGGCTTTCCGGCAGCATGCGCCATGCGTTCGATCGCCGGAGGCGCCTTTGCCTCGCCCTTGGCGGCGCCGAGATAGGCGGCGATCACCTCGGGGTTACGCGCGACATCCTCCGGCTTTCCGTCGGCGATCATCCGCCCCTGATGCAGAACTGAAATCCGGTCCGAGATTGCGAGCACGCGGTCGATGTCGTGTTCGATCAGAAGCACGGCATGCTTCTTCGACAGGTGCCGGATCAGTTCCGCAACAATCTGTCGGTCAGCCTCGGCGAGACCGGCGAGCGGCTCGTCGAGTAGAAGCAGTTTGGAGTCGATCGCGAGCGTGACCGCGATCTCCAGCAGCCGCTTGGCGCCGTGGGGAAGGTTCATGCAGGCTTCAGCCGCTCTGTCCGTGAGCCCGACCGCCTCAAGGATCGACCAGGTGCGTTCGTTGAGCGGCTCGATATCATGCGCATCCTTGAAAAAACCGAGCGCGCCGTGGCGCTGCGCTTGGACGGCTACGCGGACGTTCTCGAAGACGGAAAGGTTCGGGAAGATCGAAAGGATCTGGAACGAACGGCTGATGCCGAGCCGGGCGCGGGCAAACACCGGCAGCTTGGTGATGTCCTTGCCTTCGAACAGGATTGTGCCCCCACTCGGCGGCAGGACGCCGGTCAGCATGTTGTAGAAGGTCGTCTTGCCGGCGCCATTGGGGCCGATAATCGAGTGGAGTACAAAGGGACGAACCTCGAGATCGATGTCCTTGGCAGTCACAAGGCTTCCGAAACTCTTGCTCAACTTGCGCGTCTCGAGGACCGGCTTGTTCGGATCCATGGCTTGCGCCGCGCTCTCATAGGGTTTGATTACGGCCGGGCGAGGCGGAATAGTGTTGCGGGTCAGCGTCCAACGTTCTTTGCGAAGCAGGCGTTGAACTAGCCCCTGCATCCCTTCGGGGGAGAACAGGGCGAAGACGATAATGATAGGTGCGAAGATCAGCCACCAGTTCTCGGTGATAGCGGACAGCCGGTTCTCGAGAATGATGAAGGCGATCGCACCCCAGAGCGGCCCGAGGAAGTGATGCACGCCGCCGAGAACGGTCATTAGCAGAGAGTCGCCGGCCCGCTGCCAGCCGAGATTGTTGGCGTAAACGCCCTGCAACATCAGCGTAAGCAGCGATCCGGCATAGGCGACGAGCCCTGCCATAAGTACAAAGCCGCCGAGCTTCACCAAGTAAGTATTATACCCAAGGCTGCTCGCCCGTTGCTCATTATCTCGGATCGCTTGCAGCGCGCGCCCGAACGGCGCATGCACCAGCCGCCAAAGGAACCACATGCAGAGCAATACGGTTGCCAGGGCAAAGAGATGGAACTGCATCTCCGTCTGGAAACTTGGACGAGGCACCCCCTGAAGGCCGTTCTCCCCGCCCGTGACGGCAGTCCATTTGTAGGCAACTTCGAAGGCAATCTGAGAGCAGGCGAGCGTAAGCAGCGAGAAATACAGACCGCGCCGACGCAGGATGAGTGCGCCGAGCACCGCTGCCAGCGCCATGGAAATCAAGACCGCAAATATCAGCGCCAGGATGTCGTGCTTCACCGGTCCGAGCAAGAACAGAGCGGCGAAGTAGCTCGCGCAGCCAAAGAAAACCGAGGCGCCGAAAGGAACCAATCCTGTGTAACCGACGAGCAGGTTCACTCCTGCGCCATAGAGCGTATAGATTGCGATCTGAGTGATCAGGCTCACAGGCGCTCCCTGGGCGAGCCAGGCAAGGGTGAGCGCAGCAAATGCGATCGCTATCCAGAGGATCGGGTTGGTCAGGATGGTAAGGTTTTTCATTCGAACCTCTCCCAGCGCTCGCCGAAGAGACCGCGCGGACGGATGAGCAGGACGCCAGCCATCAGCACGTACATCGCCGCGCCCGACCAGGCCGGGGCGAACTGGATGCTCATGGCAGTGGTGACGCCTACGAGAAGACCGGCGATAATGGCACCGGAATAGGATCCAAGCCCGCCGATCGTGACGATGACGAAGGCGGGCATGATCGCGCCGGCCGCCATGCTGGGGATGACTGTCCAGAGGGGGCCGGCAAGCATGCCGGCAAGGCCGGCCAGTAGGCAGCCGATGCCAAACACTCCACTCAGCACGACGGGGAGGTTAATGCCGAGCAAGCCCACCATTTCAGCGTCGCGCGAGCCGGCACGGATGATGCGGCCGAACGGGGTGAAGCGTAGGAAAGCCCAAAAGCTCACCAACGCCAGGACCGTCACGATGAGCACCGCCATTCGATACTTGGTGATCAGGATAGGGCCGTATTCAACAAAGCCAGCGAGGAAGCGCGGAGGAGTGAACGGAACAGGGGCGCCGCCGAATATGAGTCGTAGCATCGCTTCAGCAAGCAAGGCGAGCGCGAAGGTCAGAATGAGGCCGAGCAGAGGCTCCTTGCCGTAGAGATGCCGTATCAGCGTCATCTCGACAATCATTCCGATAATTCCGACGATTACTGGCGACAGCAAGGCGGCCGGCCAACCAAAGTCGCGTCCCAGAACCAGCGCGAGATAGGCCCCTATCGCGAAGAAGGAGCCATGAGCAAAATTCACGATGCCGAGCATGCCGAAGATGATCGACAGGCCAATCGCGATGAGAACGTAAAGGAAGCCCAGAACGAGACCGTTAGCCGCCTGGGAGATGATCATGTCGAGCATGGCATGGCCCCTCCCGCGCCGGCGCAGGTCAGACTGCCGGGCGGGGAAGGCGCCACGTCAAAGACGTGGCGCAAAGTGAGAGAGACGCTGGAGCCGCAGCTTCGTCGCGTTGCCGCGGCTATTCGTTGGCGCCTTAGAGGCTATCCATCTTGCAGGCGCTGTCAGCGGCGGAGCCGAAGGCCGCGTCGATCTCGGCGACTGTCTTCGGCGCATTCTCGAGGACGTCGACATAGTCCCACTTGTTCGGGATCTTGTCCTTGACCTTGCATATGACCGTACGGCGTTTCATCTGATGGTCGAAGTCGCGATAGCCGACCTCAAGGTCGCCTTCCTTGACGCGCCAAGTCTCCAGCGCCTTGACGATGGCGCCCGGCTCCGTCGACTTGGCAAGCTCGATCGATTCTAGGAGCGAGCGCATGCCGAACCAGCCCATCCAAGCCTTGTCGGCCGGCGGCTCGTTGAACTTCTTCATGTAAGCATCGACGAAGGCCTTATCTTCTGGCGAGTTGCCCGGGTTATTGTAGACCCAGACCATCGTGTAGATGCCGGTCGCGGCGTCGGGGCCGACACCCCAAATATCGGTGTTTCCGATCGAGATTTCGGCGAAGGGTATTTTTCCCTTCATGCCGAGTTCGCTCCACTGCTTGAGAAACGTGGTCAAGTCGCTCGCCGAGAGGCCACCGATGACGACGTCCGGCTTGGCCGCGCGGATCTTTAGAATGAAGGAGCTGTAGTCGGGAGTGTTGACCGGCACCTCGTCCGAACCCACCACCGTGCCACCGTTTTTCGTGATGAAATCGGAGAAGCTCGCCTTGATATCCTGGCCGAAGGCGAAGGCGCCGGTGATCGTATACCAGCGCTTGCCAAGTTCCACGCAGTAGGGGGCAAGAACGCGCGTGTGCACGTCGACCGGAGGCTGCAGCCGGAAAGTATACTTGTTGCAGAGCTTTCCGGTCAGGTCGAGCGCAGCGGCATTGGCGGCGACGTAGGGAATCTTGGCCTTCTTGGCGACAGCTGAGATGGCGAGCGCGAGCGAACTCTGAGCGCCGCCGATGAGCGCGCAGACCTTATGCTCGTCGATTAGACGCTGCGCGTTGAGCTGAGCGCCTTGAGGATTGGGCTCATCGAGCCAGATGATCTCGATTGGGCGCCCGAGCAACTCATTGTTACGCTGCTCCGCGGCAAAGAAGCCGCCTTGGGCAAGATAAGTCGCCTGGTCTACGATGGCGCCGGTCTTGGCCCAGAGCATACCGATTTTGAGGGGCTCAGCCGCAGCAGCGTTGCCAACATAGGGCATCCCGAGCTTGTTCGCTGCCATCTGCGTTGCGGCGAGGCCGCCGGCTCCGAGGAGGAGGGATCGGCGCGACGTGCCGGCTCCCTTGCTGCCATTCCGATTTCGTTGGGTCATCAAGTCTCCTCCGGTGTTGTCATTGTTCTGGGGCGCCGTCTTTCGGGTCGCTGGGCGTACCAGTATCGTAAACTGGAATAAAAGTCCAGTTTACGATACCAGTGAATCGAGGCATTCGCTGCTGGTGGCAAATGTGGTATTTTACAAGGTGTTAGATCGGAATCACTTGTAGGTTGGCGGTGATGCGATCCGTCGGTAATTGTGAAAATGGTTCGGCGTCGGCTAACGTCAGTTCGCAACGCCTCTCGGAGACAATGATGCCCAGGATAAAAGAAAAAGGTGCGGGGCCGGATGGAATTCTGAAGCGGACCCTGCGGATCCTGGAGATTCTCTCCAGTCATCCGGGCGGGATGCCATTTTATGAGGTGGCGGACGCCATCAAGATCCCGCGTAGCGCGACCCATCGCCTTCTGGCGAGTCTGGTGCAGGAGGGGTACGTCCGGCAAGAACGTGATTTCGGTTTGTATGTCCTGACTGCCAAGATCGCCTCGCTTGGTTTGCGTTATCTCCAAGGCCATGGAATCACCGATCTGATGCAGCCGGTGCTCGACCGGCTGGCCCAGGAATGCGGGGAACTCGTACGCGTGACGATTCTGGATGAGGACAGGCTGGTATTTGTCGCCAAAGCGCAGGGCGCGAAGGCGGGTCTGCGGTACGACCCTGAAGCCGGCCAGGAGGCGAAGCTCTCTTGCTCGTCGTCGGGGCTGGCTTGGCTTTCTACTATGTCTGACGAAGAGGCGCTTGCCTTGGTCGAGAAGCAGGGCTTCGGCTCTCGCGAAGAATACGGACCGAACGCTCCACAAACCGCTCAGGCCATCCGTCGGCGGCTGCGTGAAGCCCGATTGCACGGTTATGTGGTCACCCAACAGACATTCTCGCAGTGGATGAACGCCATCGGAGCGCCGATACGGTCTTCGATCGACGGCCGCGTCACCGGCACGGTCAGTGTGGCCGGACCATTCATTCGCCTGACCGAGGAGCGCATGCAGCAGATCGCTCCCTTGTTGCTGGAAGCGGCCAGAGAGCTCGGCCAACTCAGCCAAACGATGCGCCCGCCCGTCGAGAAACCGGGCGGTCCGCGCCCGAATATTTTCGCCTGACACTGACTGGCTAGTGATTGAATGTCGCAAGAACGAGCGAGCGTAGAGGCTGATCGACGACGGGATCGACGCCGAACCACGCCTTGAAGCCGGGCCGGGCCTGGTGGAGGAGCATCGCGATGCCGTCGGCGGTTTTGAAGCCGGCCTGGCGGGCTTGGCGGAGCAGCGGCGTCTCCAGCGGAACATAGACGATGTCGGAGACGCAGAGGCTCGCCTGCGCTCCGGAAAGGTCGATATCGAGCGGTTCCGAGCCCGCCATACCGAGCGAGGTCGTATTGATCAGAAGATCGTAGTCGCCGATCGCGCGACTGCGTCGCTCCCAGTCGAGTACGGCGATCTCCGGCAGGCTTTCGGCGACCTGTTCCGCGCGCCTGCGGCTTCGGTTGGCAATGGTGACATGCGCGTGGGCCTCGCTGAGCGCGTGGCACACGGCGCGCGAGCCGCCACCTGCGCCGAGAACAAGCGCGCGTTTGCCATCTACGGCGATACCCGCTTCACCAAGCCCGGCCAGGAAGCCGAAGCCATCGGTATTGCTCCCGACGATTCCGCGCTCGTCGAAGACAAGCGTGTTGATGGCACCGATTCGGCGGGCCGATGTCTGGATGACGTCGCAGAGGGCGAAAGCCGCCTCCTTCCAGGGCTTGGTCACATTCGCGCCGCGAACTCCGGCCGCCCTGAGGCCGCGCACCGCAGCTTCAAAATCCCGCTCGACGGCAAGCGGAATATAGGTGCCGTCGATGCCGTAGCGCTCGAGCCAGTAGCCATGAAGCAAGGGCGAGCGCGAGTGCGTGACGGGCCATCCGATCACGCCGGCGATACGGGCGTTGCCCGTCAATCTTCTCGACATCGTCCGGGTCCTGTTTTGTCGATGCGGATCGCCGTCAGGCTGCGGTTTCGAGCCAGAAAGCGAGCATCAGCGAGGTTTCGGCCTCAAACATCTCGATGCCAGTCGAGGTCTTGCATCCGATCCGGCGCGCCATCTCGATCAGCGGTGTGATCGCGGGCTTGGTCACCACGTCGCTGACGAAGGTCGCGGGATCGAGGCCGGCGATATCGAAGGGCAGGGCGTCGCCCGGATGCATTCCGGCCGGCGATGCGTTGGAGACCGTGTCGAAGCCGGCAGGATCGGACGATCCGACGATTACTTTGCCCGGATGGGGACTCTCCAGCTTCGCGATCAGCGTGTCGCGCCGCGCCGCGTCCGCATCATGGACGGCGAGCTCGCGGACGCCGGCATCGAGCAGCGCGAGGCCGATCGCGCTGCCAGCGCCACCGGCTCCGATCAGCAGGGACCGCTTCCCATCCAGCTCGGCGTCGTTCTTGCGCATCGCGCCGACATGGCCGGGGCCGTCGAACATGTCGCCATGCCAGGAGCCGTCGGGATTGCGGCGCAGTACATTGGCCGAGCCGAGCACCTGGGTCGTCTTCGACATCGTGCGGCAATGCGAAACCACCGCGAATTTATGGGGCACGGTGATGCAGATGCCGTCGCAATTGGGCAAGCGGCCGGCGAGCGTGACGAAGGCGGGCACATCCTCAGGCAGGATGTCGACCGGCACCATGATGGCGTCCTTGCCGTTCTCCTCGAACAGCCGGGTCATGCCGTAGGGGGATTTCACCTGGGCGATGGGGTGGCCGATGATGAAATAGACGCGGGTCGCGCCGCTGAAGTTATCGAGCATCCATCCGTCCTCTTCCGGTTTTCCTTCAGCGACCCTGCCAGATCGGCTGGCGCTTCTCGGCGAAGGCCTTCGGGCCTTCGATCGCATCTTGGCTCGCCCAGAGCCTGACGGCCGTGGGGTGCTGGTCGAGGATGCTGCGTTCCAACGAGGAGGACAGACTTGCGAGCGCGACGGCCTTGGACGCTTCGATCGCGAGTGGAGCGCAGCGCACGATCTGCCGTGCGAGTTCCCGGGCCTTCGTCATCAGGTCGGCGGCAGGCACCACCTCGTTAATGATGCCGATCTCTGCGGCGCGCTGCGCGCTGATGCGCTCCCCGGTCAAGATAAGGCGCATCGCATGCTTCAGCGGCACTTGCCGCGCCAGGCGCTGCAGGCCGCCGCCGCCGAGCGCGGCGAGGCCGACCAGCGGTTCGGGCAGGCTGAAGACGGCATGCTCGGCCGCGATGGCGAGGTCGCAGGCGAGCACGATCTCGACCCCGCCACCGAAGGCATGGCCGTTCACAGCGGCAATCACCGGCTTGTTGAGGTCGAAGCGCATGCACAGCCCGGCGAAACCCGTGGTCGGCGACGCTTCGACCGAGGTACCGGCTTCAGCCTTGGCCTTCAGGTCGCTGCCGACGCAGAAGGCGCGTTCGCCCGCCGCAGTCAGGATCGCGACACGCAGCGTCGCGTCGGCGGCAAAGTGGTCGAAGATGCCGGCGAGCTCGTGATGCGCTTCATTGCTGAGCGCGTTGAGAACCTGCGGACGGCTGATCGTCACGGTGAGGATGCCGTCTTCGGCCGAGACCTCGGTGTATTTCAGCTCTGACATGGGAACTCCAAAAACAGCAGGGAGGAGCGCGAGACCGCACGAGATCGATCAGCCGGCGAGAGCATCCTCGACCGCGATGTAGGCGAACGCGATCGCCGGCCCGAGCGTGATGCCGGGCGCCGGATAGGTTCCAGCCATCACCGAATTCTGGTCGTTGCCGACCGCATAAAGGCCGCCGATCGGCCCGCTCTTGCCGAGCACGCGCGCACGGGGATCCGTTACTAGGCCTGCGCTGGCTCCAATGTCGCCGGGATAGAGCTTCACCGCGTAGAACGGGCCTTTCTCCAGCGGGCGCATCGTCGGGTTGGGGCTGTTTTTCGGGTCGCCCAGATTGCGCTCATAGGCCGTGGTCCCGCGTCCGAAATCCGGGTCGATACCCGTCGCCGCATAGCCGTTGAAGGTCTCGACCGTCCTCTGCAACTGTTTCGCGTCCACGCCGAGCCGACCCGCCAACTCGGCCAGCGTTTCACCCTTCACCAGATAGCCGTCCTTGAGCAGGAAACTCATGCCGCTGCCACCGGGGCGGACCATGCCGAGGCCATAGGTCTTGATCGCCTGATGATCTGCGATCAGGAAGGCTGGAATACAGGGCTCGTTGCGGTTCGCCTCGATCATCGCCTTGCCGGTGAGATGGTAGGAGGTGCTTTCATTGAAAAAGCGCCTGCCGGCGCTGTTGACGATGACCGTGCCGGGCTTGGCCCGATCGAAGACGAAATGGGGGAACACGGCCTTGGTGCCGTCCGCCCGCTGGCGGATCGAGACCGGTGCCCAGAAGACGTTCTCGACATTGCGGTCGCCGATGCGTCCGCCGGCGCTCAGCGCTAATTCGAGCGCGGCACCCTTGTGGCCGGGTGCTCCCGGCGTGTGGATGTCCGCATCCGGCACCAGCGCCTTGCGCAGGTTCGGGCTCCGGTTGAAGCCGCCGGACGCGAGGATCACGCCATGCACGGCGTGGACGTCCTGGCGTTTGCCGTCGCGGACGAAGCTGACGCCGGCGATGCGGCCATCTTCCTCGATCAGCTTGTCCACCTGGGCCTGCGTCCAGATGGTGCCGCCCCGCTTGAAGAACGAGTGCAACAGGCGGCCGATCAAGGCATTGCCCATGGTGAGCCGGGTGCCGCGCTTGTGGCTCAGCTTGTCGCGCGCATAGCGGGCGACCAGCGCCAGAGAGTAGCGGAACGACACCCAGGATTTCTTCAGGTTGAGCAGATGGGCGATGTCATTGCGGTCGACCATCAGGCCGTTGAGGATAGTAAATTCCGGGATCGGCGGCCGCACCAGATCGAACTTGTCGCCGAGCAGGCGACCGTCGAATGGAACCGGTTCCAGCGCGCGCCCCTTCATCGTCGCGCCCGGCAGGTCGGACATGTAGTCGGGGTGCAGCGGATAGGGCCGCAGCTTCACGTCCGTCTCGCGGTCGAGCAGTTCGACGGCACGTGGGCCGGCTAGGAGAAAGGCTCGGATCAACTCCTCGGACGCATAATTGCCCAGCGCATTGTGGAGAAAAATTTCAGCCTGCTCGACACTGTCCTGCGCTCCGACTTCGGCAGCATGGAACGTATTGGGAATCCAGATCGTCCCGCCTGAGAAGGCGGTGGTGCCTCCAACATACTCGGTGCTTTCGAGCAGCAATACGCGGGCGCCGCGAATTGTGCCGAACAGTGCAGCGGAAAGCCCGGCGCCGCCACCGCCGATCACGATGAGATCGTAGCACTCTACATTCTTCGCTCGTTCTGAGGCGATGGCGACATGTGATCCAGCCACGGTTCACTTCCTCTCCTTGACCGCGTCACAGCCTCCCGGCCGAGCGGCAATTCAGGCTGAGGCGGTCGAAATTGTCCGCCGCAACTTGCCCCGTTGTTGGGTGCCTTTGACAGCCGTATATTCAAATATGAAATAGAATTCCAGAATGAACTTTCATTTTTTGCACGATCCGGGTATGTCCTGTCGCAAACGAGCGGGAGGAATGCCGATGCGCTATGCCGTCACCAGGATCACGCCGGAAGTAGGAGGCCTGCCGAAGGTTCTCGCCGGAATCGAAGGAGCGGTCACCGGCCAAGGCTTTTCGGGGAAGTTTCTCGGCTGCTTCACGGCCGAGATCGGTGCTCTGAATCAGATCCTCATCTTGCAGGCTTACGAAGACGATCGCGCCCTCGCGGAAGATCGCTCTCGCGCGCTCGTCGATGGTGGCCTGTTCGGCGCGGCTGAGCATTTCGGCGAAGTCGAGACGACGACCTATGTGCCGTTCGATTTCGTCGCGCCGATCGCGCCGGGCAAATATGGCCCTGTCTATGAGATCCGAGTCTATGGAGTAAAAGCGACCGGCTTGAAGCCGACCATGGATCTCTGGCGCGCCTCCGTGCCAAAGCGCGCCAAGGTCTCGCCGCTGCTCGGTGCCATGTATGCCATTGATGGGGCACTGCCGCGCTTCCTCCATATCTGGCCCTTCACCTCGCTCGGCGAACGCATGGCCAAGCGGGCAGAGGCCGTCGAGCTCGGTATTTGGCCGCCGAAGGGCGGGCCGGCGCATCTTACCAGCTTGAGCTCGGCGATTTATCTGCCGACTCCCTTCTCACCGTTGAGCTAGGGTGAGGCGTCAAGATGCGTGTGCTCATAACCGGCGGCACCGGCTTCATCGCTGCCTGGCTGATTCGGCGTCTTCTGACGCGCGGAGCTGCCGTACGGGTTCTCGATATCGCCTCGGATAGCGGTGCCGTGCGCAACATCCTCGGCGCTCTCGCGGGCCGCGTCGAATGGCGGCTCGGCGACGTGCGCGACGGAGCGCTCGTCCATGAGGCGGCAGCCGGTTGCGACCGGGCCGTCGCGATGGCCGGTATCCTGACGCCGGCCTGCCGGGCCGATCCGATCCGCGGCGCCGAAATCAATCTGATCGGTACGCTCAACGTCTTCGAAGCGGCACTGCGCCAGCGCATGGTGCGTGTGGTCTATGCGAGCTCGGCCGGCGTCTTCGGGCCTGACAATGGCAGCATTCCCTTTCCCACGACCCATTACGGCGCCTTCAAGCTCGCCTGCGAAGGCAGTGCCCGGGCGTACTGGGCTGATCACGCCATACCGAGCGTCGGCTTCCGCCCCTACATCGTCTACGGGCCGGGACGCGGTGAGGCCGGCGCCAGCGCGGGGCCGACCCTGGCCTGCCGAGCCGCGGCGCAAGGCGTGCCTTACGAGATCGACTATGTCGGCCCGTCTGGGCTCGTCTATGTCGACGACGTCGCGGCGGCCTTCGAGGCGGCTCTGCTCAGCGATGCGCCGGGCGCCCACGTCTTTACCCTCGCGGGCAAGACCGTGACCGTGGACGAAGTCATCGCGGAAATTGCGCGGCAGGTGCCTGGAGCGAAGCTCAGTGCGCGTGGGCAGCCGATGCCGATCGCACCGGAACTCGCGCCGGACGACATCGCCTCGCTTCTGCCCGGTCTGCCCGAGACAGGCCTTGCCGAGGGCATCGCCGCCACCATCGCCTATTACCGCAATTAGGACAGCAAGGCATGAAGCGCCCGATCTCACTTGCCCATCTGACCGTCATCGAGCTCAACCCGCCGGACGTCTTCAGCGCCGCCGCAGAGGCCGGCTACAGCTATGCCAGCCTGCGCCTTGCGCCTGCTTCACCGGGCAAGGAAGCGCAGTTCCCGATGATCGGCGATACGCCGATGTTCCGCGAGACCCAGCGGCGGATCGCCGAAACCGGCGTCGCTTTGTTCGATTTCGAGATTCTGCGCATCAACCGTGACACGCGCCTGACCGATTTCCTGCCGGTGATCGAGACCGGAGCGAAGCTCGGCGGCAAATTCGTGCTCGTTGCCGGCGATGTCGAAGACGAGCCCTTCATGATCGACAAGTTCGCCGAGATTTGCGAGCTCGGCGCTCCCTTCGGCATCGGCATGGGTTTGGAGTTCATGCCCTGGACCGGCGTGAAGACGCTTGCATCCGCCCGACGGATCGCGGAGGCGACCAATCCGCCGAACGGGCACATCATCGTCGATGCGATCCATGTCGACCGCGCCGGCGAGACCGCTGCGGACGTGGCCGCTATGCCGAAGCATCTGCACTGCTATTTCCAGATTTGCGACCTGCCGGCTGAGCGTCCGAAGGACAACGAGACAATGATCTATCAGGCGAGGCAGGCGCGGCTGCCGCCGGGGGAGGGCGGGCTCGACCTCACCGGCATGTTGCGCGCCATCCCGGCGGATCTGCCGATCAGCGTCGAGATCCCGATGGCCGAGCTCGCCAAGACCATGCCGGCGGTCGCGCGAGCGCGGATGCTGCGGGAGAAGACCGAGGCGATGCTGCAGGTCATCGAAGCCCCCGCCCGCGGCTGACGCGTCGCGCCGCCATCGGCGAGGGCCGATCACAAATGGATATGAGCACTCGTTCCGAAGAGGATTGCGACCTCTTGGTCATCGGCTCGGGCGCAGGCGGCCTTTCGGCCGCCGTCTCCGCCGCCTGGCACGGGTTGAAGGTCCTGGTCGTCGAGAAGGAGCCGGTCTTCGGCGGCACGACGGCCTGGTCCGGCGGCTGGATGTGGGTGCCGCACAACCCGCTCGCTCGCGAGGCCGGGATCGAGGAGGATGGGCAAGCCGTCCGCACATATCTCCGCCACGAGCTCGGCAATCATTATGACGAGGCACGGATCGAGTCCTTTCTGGCGGCTGCGCCCGAGATGGTGTCATTCTTCCGCCAGCACACCTCCGTGCAGTTCATCGACGGCAACAAGATACCCGACATGCACGGCAATACGCCCGGCGCCGGGTTGGGTGGCCGCTCCGTCTGCGCCGCTCCCATCGATGGGCGTGAACTGGGGTCGCTAGCCACCACGCTGCGGCCACCGCTGCCGGAAATTTCGCTGCTGGGCATGGGGATCGCCTCGGGAGCCGACTTTGCCCATTTCCTAAACGCGACGCGCTCCTGGTCGTCCTTCGGCCATGTCGTACGCCGCATTGGTAGGCATGCTCTCGATTTCGTGCGGCATGGCCGCGGCATGCAGCTTGTCAACGGCAATGCGCTGGCCGCTCGGCTGCTCAAATCGGCCAGCGATCTGGGTGTCGATCTACGTTCGAAAGCGCCGGCCCGCCGGCTGCTGAGCCGAGATGGTGCCGTCATCGGTGCCGTAGTCGGCCACGATGGGCGGGAGACCCGGATCATGGCACGCGCCGGCGTCGTCCTGGCCTGTGGGGGCTTTCCGCATGACTATGAGCGGCTGAGGCAGCTCGTTCCGCACAATCCGACCGGGCGCGAGCATTGGTCAGCGGCGCCGCGCAGTAACACTGGCGACGGCCTTCGCCTGGGCGAGAGTGTTGGCGCTCTGGTCGACGGCGGACTTGCAGCGCCTTGCGCCTGGGCGCCGGTCTCGCTGGTGCCACGCAGGGGCGGATCGTTCGGGCATTTCCCGCATCTGGCCGAACGCGCCAAGCCCGGCTTGATCGCTGTCACGGCCGACGGTTGCCGTTTCGTCAACGAGGCGGACAGCTACTATGACTACATCGATGCCATGCTGAAGGCTGTTCCGCCCGGCGCGGAGCCCGTCTCGTGGTTGATCTGCGACCACCGCTTCCAGCGCCGTTACGGCCTTGGCTTCGCCAAGCCGGCACCGCTGCCGATCACGCCCTACATCGCAAGCGGCTATCTCAAACGTGGGAATACGCTCGAGGAACTCGCGCGTGCCTGCGGCATCGATCCGGACGGGCTGAATGATACGGTGGCGCGCTATAATGAGGCGGCCGCGCAGGGCCGGGATCCGCAGTTCCACCGCGGCGAAACGCCTTACAACCGGATGGGCGGCGATTGGGCCGTCAAGCCCAATCCGTCGGTTGCGCCGATCGGTGACGGCCCCTTCTATGCGGTCAGGATCGTGCCAGGGAGCCTCGGCACCTTTGCGGGGTTGAAGACCGACGAGCGGGCGAACGTGCTCGACGCGCAGGGTCGCGCGATCGCTGGGCTCTTCGCAGTTGGCGCGGATATGGCGAGCATCATGGGGGGCACCTATCCCGCCGGAGGCATCAATCTCGGCCCGGCGATGACGTTTGGCTATCTCGTCGGGCGCAATACTGCGACGAATGTTGGGGCGCGGAAAGTGAGGGCTGGATCGTGAGATTTGAAGGGCAGACAGCGATCGTCACCGGAGCGGCGCGAGGAATCGGCCTGGGAGTCGCGAGACGGCTCGCCGCCGAAGGTGCGCGCGTGGCGTTGTGGGATCTCGACTGGCGCGGTTCCGACTGGAACTCCAGCGGTTTCGAGCCCGCTCATAGGCAGGAGGTCGACGTTTCGGCCCTTTCAGCGGTCGAGGCGGCATTCGCAGCTTCGCGGGAAGCGCTCGGCCATGTCGACATCCTCGTCAATAATGCCGGCATCAATGGCCCAATCGAGACGAGCTGGAACTATCCGGTCGAGGCCTGGCAGAAGGTGCTGGCGGTCGACCTGAACTCCGTCTTCTTTTGTTGCAGAGCGGCCGTTCCGCACATGCTTGAACGCCGTTACGGCCGCATCGTCAATATCGCATCGATCGCCGGCAAAGAGGGTGGGGCGGGGCTCACTGCCTATGCCGCGGCCAAGGCCGGCGTCATCGGCTTCACCAAGTCTCTGGCACGCGAACTGGTTGAAAGCGGCGTGCTTGCGAACTGTATCGCGCCTGTCATCACTGAGACGGATCTGCTGAAGCAGCAGACGCCTGAGTTCACCGCCGCAGCGCGCGCGAAGATTCCGATGAACCGCTTTCTCAAGGTCGAGGAGATCGCCGCGACGGCGGCTTTCGCCGCAAGCCGCGAATGCAGCTTCACGACAGGCTTCACCTTCGACGTCTCCGGAGGCCGCGCCACCTATTGAAGGCCTAGACCGGGGAGGGGGATTGCTCGTCAGGCATCCTTCTGCAGCGAGCAGGACAGGCCGTATATCGAAATTTCATGGCGCAGTCCCCGCCCATGCAGTGATGCGGCGAGATCGCCCGCGACGCTCCGCAGGCTAGCGATGGAGAGTGCATCGAGCAGAAGGACGAGATCGTATCCGCCGGCATCCTCGCTGCGGCGCAGGCGCTTTTCTTCGCTCGTCAGGCTCGTCAGGGCTTGATCTAACTCTCCAAACCGTGCGCGCATGATCTCGTGTTCGATGAGCAAGGCGGCGCAGGTCGCCTTGAGTTCGGCCTTAAGCGCTGTGTTGCCGTCACTTGCGATCCGAAGGCATGCGGCCAAGCCCGACAGGCCGCTGCCAATCTCCCACTGCTTCTGGCACAAAGCGCGATGGACTCGCGAGTAGCGGGGCATCAGCTGGCGGGTCCACTCGGTCGGCGCGTCGAGCCTTGCCTGGTAGGCTGGTGACCGGAAAGCGTCACGGTTTTCCACGTCCAGGAAGCAGCCGAAGCGCTGCCCCCGACCTTCGATCAGCTCGTAGCGCTCTGCCGAGACGAAACCGGGCAAGGCCAGGCGCTCCGGTAGATGCTCGAAGCTGTGCCACCTCAGATACTCCTCGACATAGTCCGTCTCCACGTCGTGCCAGATGCAGAGCAATGCCGAGGTCATTGACGTCGAGGGCATGGTCGTACGCCTTCTAGACTGCCGCCTTATAGTTCCGGCAGCTGAGTGAAATGAAAAACTGGAATACCATACCAGTTTTTATATTGAAATCCGTTCAAGGATGTGGTCACGTTTCCCCAGCGGCCGGAGAGCCGATCGGGAGGTTCATGATGCAGCGGGTCAAATATGCTGCAGTGGGTTGCAGCGGCATGGGGCGTCGCCATCTGCATGGCTATGCCAAGCTGCTGGGCAGCAATCATCGCAACATCGAGCTCGCTGCAGTCTGCGATCTCGACGCCGGCCTGGCGAATGCGCTTGCCGATGAAGCCGGCGCGCTGACGGGTACACGGCCGCCCGCCTTCACCGACCTAGGGGAAATGGCCGCTGCGGTTCCCGAGCTGGAGGCGGCCGATATCACTACCGATGCGGGTTCACATCTGCCCGTTTCCCGAGCCTGCTTGGCAGCGGGCCTGCATATTCTTTGCGAGAAACCGCTCGGGCTGACCGTTTCAGAATGCCGCGCGATCATGGATGCCGGGCGCGCGGCGAACCGGATCGTCTCCGTCGCGGAGAACTTCCGGCGGGACCCGATGAACAGGCTGGTGAAGGCCTTGCTGGACGACGGCGCGATCGGAAAGCCGCGCCTGATGCGTGAAGAGTCGATCGGCGGCACCGACCTTATCGTCACCACGCCCTGGCGCCACTTCAAACATACCGGGACCGTCGTCGTCGATTCCGGCGTACACAACGCCGATATCATTCGGTTCTATCTCGGCGAGATCGTAAGCATCTATGGTGAAAGCCGTTTGCACGAGCCGGTGCGCCGGCCGCAGCCGCAGGCCGATGCGGCAGCGACCCAGCGCGATTCCTGGTGGGGGGCACGCTCACAGCTTCCCGTCGCGACGCAGGCGACGGGTGAGGACGCGATCTACGCGCAGATCCGGTTCGCGTCCGGCGTCATCTGCCAATGGGTGCTCGATCGCGCCGGGCACGGCCTTGCGCGCGACGAACGGGTGATCTACGGCGCGAAAGGGTCGATCACCGCGCCAGGCGATCGCAACGGCAGGCCTGTCGTGCTGCATCTCGATGATGGCAAGTCCATCACGGACGAGCACATCCTCGATTTCGCGCCGAGCTATCGGCTGACTCCCGTCGCCGCGACGCTGTTCGGCGACGCCCGGCCCTGGCGCTACGATTTCAGTTTCAACGACGTCGATCAGAAGCTGCTCGCCCTGCAACTGCATGAGCTGGCCGACTGCATCGGACACGGCACGCAGCCGGAGGTCACGGCCGCCGAAGGCATGGCCGATGTTGCCCTGGCTTATGCGCCGGTCGAGTCGGGCAGGCTTGGCCGGGCCGTCACGCTGGACGAGATCCTGAACGGCTCCGCATCACCTTATCAGGACGAGATCATCGAGCTCAGGCGATCGGCCTGACCGATGCTCCCCAAAGGAGACGACACCATTTACCAGAGTGGTCTCTTAGCCGCGGACGAACCGCAGCAGCGGTCGTGGTCGCCCCGGCTCCTCAGCAGGCTGGGCTGGCTCGCGCTCTTGTTCGCGGTGCTTGCCGTGCTGGTCGTGCTGCCGTTGCTTGCATTGATCCTGCGGGGCTTCATTGCCATCGATGGCGATCGCGCGTCCGCGAGCTTGGCCTCGTTCCAGAAGGTGCTGGGCGACGCGAGCTACTGGGTTGCGATGGGTAATACGCTGGTCGTCTCGATCGGCTCGATGCTGCTCGCGACGATCATCGGCACGCTGCTGGCGTGGTGTCTCGTGCGCACCAATGTGCCGCACCGCCAGTTCCTGGAGAGGGCGGCGGCGATGCCGATCTTCATCCCGCCCTTCATCGGCGCCTTCGCCTGGATATTGATCGGGGCGCCGCGCATCGGCCTGCTGAACCTGTCCTTCCGCTGGCTCGATCTGGGGCAACCATTCAATGTCTATTCCTATCTCGGCATCATCTGGGTGATGGGCATCTATATTGCGCCTTACGTGATGATGATTGTCGCGGGCGCACTCAGGAACATGGATCCGAGCCTGGAGGAGGCGGGGCAGGTCGCTGGTCTCAGCCGCCTGCGCACCATGCTGGTGATTACCTTGCCCGTCGTGGCCCCGGCCATCCTGTCGGGCGCGGTGCTCGCTTTCGTCGTCGGCATCGGGCTGTTCGGCACGCCGGTTCTGCTCGGCATGGCCCGCGAAATCTATCTCGTCACGTCACGCATCTATCTCGAGTTGCAGCAGTACCCGCCCGACGCCGGCATCGTGGCGGTGCTGGCGATCTATCTGATGCTGCTGTCAGTCTGCGCGAATGCAATCCAGCGGCGCATGCTGCGCGGACGCTCATATGTGACGCTCAGTGGTAAGGGGTTCAGGGCGCGGCTGGTGACGCTCGGCGGCCTGCGGATCGCAGTCGCTGCGGCGATCTGGCTTTATCTGGTGTTTACGGTCTTTGCGCCGGTGGCACTGATCGCTGCGGCTGCCTTCTCGACCTACGCCTGGTCCGGGATCTTCACCTGGAAGCATATGCAGTTCCTGTTGCAGACCGTGGACGTTCGCACGACTCTCGCCAACTCCCTCTTCATCACGATCGTGGCCGCAACGGCGACGACAGCGCTCGGCATCCTCATTGCCTGGGTCACCACGCGCTCACGCATGCTCGGTAAGCACTTGATCGAGGACGTGGTCCTGCTGCCGATGTCCGTTCCCAGCCTCGCCTTCGCCCTCGGCGTTTTCTTCTTCTGGCTTTGGATACCCTGGGGACTCTACGGAACGGTCTGGATCATCATCGTCGCTTTGATCGGCCGGTATGCCAGTTACTCGGTGCGCTCAATCTCGAGCAGTCTGATTCAGGTGCATCCCGAACTTGAGGAAAGCGCGCGCATCTGCGGTCTCAGTTGGGCGGGGACTCTGCGCCGGATCACGCTGCCGCTCGTCCTGCCGAGCATCGTGGCGAGCTGGGTCATGGTCTACAGCATCTTCGTCTCCGAGCTCTCGATCGTCCTGCCGTTGTACACGGCCGAAACGCGGACCCTCTCGATCCTTTCCTTCGACACCTGGTCGATCGGGCAATTTTCTCAAGTCGCCGCGCTGTCACTCCTGCAACTCGTGATGGGGGTAGGCGTCATGGTCGCCGTCGGCCTGATCAACCGCCGGCGGGGTATGGCCGTCGTATGAGACTGGAACTCCCCAGATGAGCGTCATCGTTTCCGCCCTGACCAAGCATTTCGGCGCAGTGCGCGCGATCGACGATCTGTCGATCGAGTTCCGCGAGGGCGCGATCACGGTCCTGCTCGGTGCCAGCGGCTGCGGCAAAACCACGACGCTGCGCTGTATCGCGGGGCTGGAGCAGCCGACGTCCGGCCAGATATCGATCGGCGGCGAGACCGTCTTTGCCTCCGCCCGCGGCATAGACCTGCCTCCTGAGCGGCGCGACCTCGGCATGGTCTTCCAATCCTATGCGATCTGGCCGCACATGTCGGTCTTCGAGAACGTGGCCTTGCCACTGCGGGCCAAGAAACTTCCCGCTGCCGAGGTCGCAGAGCGGGCTCGCTCCACGCTGACATCGGTGGGGCTCAGCCAGCAGATCGACCGCGGTGCGACGCAGCTTTCCGGCGGGCAGCAGCAACGTGTTTCGATCGCCCGGTGTCTTGTTGCGGACCCGCGCTTGATCCTCATGGACGAGCCGCTCTCGAATCTCGACGCCAAGCTGCGCATCGAGATGCGCCAGGAAATCAGGCAACTGCAGCGGCGGCTCGGTGCGACGATCCTGTTCGTGACCCACGACCAGGAGGAGGCGATGTCGCTAGCGGACGAGATCATCCTGTTCGACAAGGGCCAGGTCGTCCAGCGGGGCGCGCCGGAGGAGCTCTATTTCAGGCCGAAGGTTCGTTACGTGGCGGATTTCCTGGGCAAGGCGAACCTCTTTCCTGTCACGGCTCGATCGGCGGCCGAAGGTACCGAGATCATTACTGACGCCGGGATCGTCATTGCGCGCGGCAGCGTTTCCGGGGCGAGCCAGCCGGGGCGCGCGCTCGCCATGGTGCGCCCAGAGGCCTGGCGGATCGAACCGGCCGAAGCGGCGGGCCTCGCGGGGAAGGTCGAGGAGACGACCTTCATCGGCGATCGGCGCGAATTGCTCGTCGACACTCCGATCGGCGTTCTCACCGTCATGACTCTGGGCACGCGCAGCTTGGGTATTGGCGAAAGGCTGACCCTGACTGTGGAGCCGGAGTTCATGCATCTGATCGCGGAAGCAGCCTGATGCTGAAGGCGGGCAACGGCTTCTTTGCCATGTGGACCGGCGTCGCTCCGGCTGTGGCCCCGGCGTTCGAGTTGATGCATGCGCGTGATCATCTCGGGGAGCATCTGACGTATCTCGGTGAAGGGGGAATCCTCTGGGCACGGCGTTATGGCGAGGGGCAGGGCGCATTGCCACCCAGTTTCGCGTTCTACGGCATGGCGGATCTGGACCGGCTCACCGGGCCAGGTGCCGCGG
The DNA here is from genome assembly GCF_042666455.1 of Chelatococcus sp. GCM10030263. Lineage (NCBI taxonomy): Bacteria > Pseudomonadati > Pseudomonadota > Alphaproteobacteria > Hyphomicrobiales > Chelatococcaceae > Chelatococcus > Chelatococcus sp. GCM10030263. The sequence continues at coordinate 233,305 of NZ_JBHTDB010000005.1, forward strand.
ATCGCCAGGTCCATGAGACCGAAATGTTCAAGACCATCCGGCCTCACTATCGCGATCGCATCGCCCATCACTGCCGCGTTCTCGGTAGCGCCGGAGCCGGAACAGGCAGCGGGGTCGCGACCTTTCTGCTCGACCTACATACAGATGGCGGCTCCCCACCGGAGCTAGCTGACCGCCTGACGCAGCTGCCTGCGGTCACAGCCGCCCACATCGGCATCATCGACTGGACGGTACCAATCCGCGCGGGCGGCATGCCGCCATCCTGCCCGGCCGGCGACGAGCGCCTCGGCATCGCCATCGTCGAGAGCTTCTCGCGTTGGCGGCTTGCCGCGGCTCTCGCGCCGATCACCGCGCTTCTGCAGGAGGCCGGCACTGTTCGCTCCGCTGGTCACTACGCCTTCAGCTACGCGCTCGATTACGCCGAGGTGCCAGCGCTGCTCCACCACCGCCGCGACCATGAGGTGGCGCCGCAGCGACATTGGCGCGAACACGAATCCGATCAATTTCGGCCGTCAGAAAACCAAAAGGGAGGAAGGACATGACTTATAAGATCGATCGTCGGACTTTGCTGTGGGCCGCAACGGCTTCGTCGGCGGCACTGGCCCTCGGCGGATTGGGTAGCCCCGTGCGTGCTGCCGATTCCGCGCTCGTTGCTGCAGCGGAAAAGGAAGGCCAGCTTGTCATTTATGGCGACCTCTTCACAGTTCAGATAATGGTGAAGAGCTTCAACGCGGCCTATCCCAAAATCAAGGTTACCACGGCGACGGGTGACGCGTGGCAGATCCTCAATCGCTTCATCTCGGAGAACCAAGCCGGTCGGCCGGTGATGGATGTGTTCTGGCAGGCCGAAGACACGATCATCACCGCCGACGACGCCGGAATGCTCGGGCCGATCGAGTTCGGCGAGAAGGCGAGCCTGCTAACATCCGCCATTCCGGCAAACGGCAACTATTTCCGCGGCAACGGCCAGCTCTGCCTGTTCGCCTGGCATAAGGACCAGATCGGTAAGAATCCGACACCCAAGGATTGGACCGACTATATCGACCCGCCCGCCGCCTGGGACGGTCTCGTCGCAACCACGAACCCCGCCTCCTCATCGGCCACCTTCGCGGTGATCGCTGCGCTCTATCAGCACTACGGTCAGGACAAGGGTGGCGCCATCCTCAAGGGCCTTCGCAAGATCAACACCGAACTTGTCGCCTCAATGGGTGTCATGACCACCAAGCTGCAGACTGGCGAGCGGCCAATCGACTTCTTCACCAATTCGAATGCGACCTCGGGGCTGATCGCGCAGGGCGTTCCCGTCGCGGTGCAGATCCCGGACTCCGGCGCGGTTGCGCAGTTCAATGCGGTCGCCGTCAGCAAGGTGGCCCCGCATCCGAATGCTGCAAAACTCTTCGTCGAACATGCGCTCGGCAAGCAGGCGCAGACCGATTTGCTCGATGCCGGCGCCTATTCGGTCCGAAAGGATCTTGCCTCGCCGGCGGGGCTGCCCTCGCTCGAGGAGGCCAAGCAACTGAAGCTTGACCTCGCCCAGGCGCTGAAGGACCGGGACGCGATCCTGAAATGGTGGTCCGCCAGCACTGGCTTCAACATCCGCTGACGCATCGAGGCCCCGTCACGCAGCCGATGGGCCGATGCCGTGGTGGGTCTCATTTCCTAATTTCAACCGGGACGATCGCCATGACAAGCGAACTGAACCTGCATGAATTCTCTATCGCCAACCTGACCGTCGGAGGCGGCGACCCGGTAGCTCTGATCGAGGCGGCCGGTTACAGTGGTTTCGGTGCGGTGGGGCTGGTGTTGCAGACGGCGATGAACAAGCCGCTCAGCCATGAGATTATCGGCCGGCCAGAGGTCATCCGAGCCATCAAGGCGGCCTCGAAGGCGGCCGGCGTGAAGGTCTTTGACGTCGAGGCCTTCGTGCTGCGGCCAGGCATCGACGCTGCGAGCTTCATCCCGGCGCTCGAGACGGGAGCCGAGCTCGGCGCAACCCATATCTCATCGATCGGCACGGAGATCGTCGACAACGACATGTTCCTCTCCGAGAGCGAGCGGATCGACCTGTTCTCCGAGTTATGCGAAGAGGCCGCGCGTTTTGGACTACATGTCGGCGTCGAATTCATGCGCTATCGCGACATACCCGACCTAACGGCCGCGCTGGCGCTGCTCGAGGCCGCAGGCAACAGCAATGCCGGTGTGATCCTGGACGTACTTCATTTCCACCGCACGGGGGGCACGCCTCAGCAGATTGCCGGCTGTCCGGCCTCGCGCATCGCGTATGTCCAGCTCTGCGACGCAGGGCCAGCAGTGCCTCGGCTTGAGGACCTCCCGGCCGAGGCACGGGGAGCGCGCCTGCACCTCGGTGACGGCGTCATTCCCCTCGATGCCATCCTCGACGTGTTGCCGAGCGGCCTCCAGATGGTCATCGAGACGCCCGTCGCCAGCGAGGCTACGCTGAGCCTTAAGGAAAAGGTCGATAGCGCGGCTGAGCACATCAAACGCTTTGCTGCATGGCGGGCGTCGCCCAGCAGCGCAACCGCCTGACGCGAGCGAATGCCATGCCCTTGCCAATCTACATTCTGAACGGCCCGAATCTAAACCTGCTCGGCGAACGAGAACCGCAAATCTATGGGTATGAAACACTCGAGGAAATCGAGAAGCGTTGCCAGCGTGCCGCTGAAAGCCTTGGCTTGGAAATCCGTTTTCTCCAAAGCAATCACGAAGGGCAGCTGATCGACTGGGTTCACGAGGCTCGCAAGGCGGCAGATGGTATCGTCATCAACCCGGCTGGATACAGCTTCACCTCGATCGGCCTGTTCGATGCACTGAAGGCCTTCGACAAGCCGAAGGTCGAGGTTCACCTCGCCAACATCCACAAGCGAGAGCCCTACTACCACAATTCCTATGTGGCGAAGACAGCCACCGCGGTCATCGTTGGGCTCGGGCCCTTCGGCTATGAATGCGGCCTGCAGGCCATCAAGCGCCTGCTGGTCCCTTAGGGTGCTTGCTCCGCCGTGACCGCGGACGCGTCAGCCGCGGCCGATACTTGCCAGCAAGGTGCGACAGGCAGCGCCGGCGCGCCTAGCTCTCTCGTGGTCGTCGTCGCCATAGGCCACGCTCGGCGCCTCCATCGCGATCGGCTTGTCTGCCGGCAACGCGCTGAGGAACGCTGCCAGCGGCAACCCGCCGTCGCCAGGATAGAGCCGCGCTTCCCGAGCCTCACTGCGCAAGCCATCAACTCCAGGGGATGCAGCGGGAGCGTCGCAAAGATGCCCATATGCGATCAGCGCGGGCTCGATCGCGGTAAGGTCGGAAGGTGAGCCGCCTGACCTACTGAGGTGCAGCGCGTCGACCAGCAGACCGGCGTTGCTCTGTCCTGCGTCTTTCAGAATTGCGTTCGCATAGGCCAGCGAATTCAGTGCCGTGTAAGGGATGAATTCGAAGCCGACGCCCATGTCATACTCGCGCGCCATGGCACAGCATTCGGCCAGCCGGTCCGTCATCCGGCTCCTGTCCGGATCGTTTCCGCCGACGAGCAGATTACGCGCGCCGAGCTCGGCGCCGGCTTCGAGCGCGGGCCGCAACATCTGCGCCTGCGTCTGCGGCCACAGCCAGACCGCTTCGATGTCGAGAAGGGTGAGGCCGCTAGACTGCAACGCAGCCTTGACCTGCCGGCGCAAGGCCGCATCGCTGACGACCGGAAAGAAGTCGCCTTGTGGAGCGGGATCGACCAGGCGCAAGCCCACCGCGTCGAAACCACCGGCTTCGGCGAGCGCGATAAGCTCGAGTGGACCGGCGTGCATGAAGGTGAGATGTGCGAGCGACAGCATGGTCGTGGCTCCCCGAGGAGGGCGATGACGACAGGCGCGTCGCCGCTATTGTTCCTAATCATAAATCAGTTCATAACCGTGATCAATTGCAACATTTACATTCGCAATGCCCCACGGAGAGAGCAATGCTGGACATGCTGAACGGCGAAACGAGGATATTCGTAATCATCGGCCATCCGATTGCGCAGGTGAAGGCACCCGCCGGAATGACCAAGGGGTTTGCGGAGCGTGGCCGCAACGCAGCGGTCATCCCGATCCACGTCCTTCCCGAGCACGTGGACGCATTCATCGACGCGCTGGAGCCCATCCGCAACGTCGACGGCATCATCGCGACCGTTCCTCACAAATTCGCTGCGCGGCGGCACTGCGCTTCGGTTTCGAAGCGCGCGAATTTACTCGATTCCGCCAATATCGTGCGGCGGAACCCGGATGGCGCCTGGTATGGCGACATGACCGACGGATTGGGTTTCGTTCGCGCGATGATGCAGACAGGCTGTCAACCGGAGGGAAAGCGCGCTCTGCTGGTCGGCGCTGGTGGAGCAGGCAGTGCCATCGGCCTGCAGATGCTCGATTCCGGAGTAGCCGAGCTCGCCATTTACGACATGGATCGCGCCAGGCGCGATGCCCTGATCGAGAAGCTGTCCAGCGTCCATCCCGGCAAGGTCATGGCTGGTTCGACGGATCCAGCGGGCTTTGACATCGTGGCCAACGCCACGCCGATGGGGATGAAACAGGACGATCCACTGCCTATAGACGCAGAGAACCTTAAGGCAGGCACCTTCGTCGGCGATGTGATCACGGTCCCGGAGGTCTCTCCGCTGCTCGAGATCGCCCGGCGGATCGGCTGCCGGACGCAGACCGGCGTTGGGATGTTCCTGGCTCAACGCGAACTGATGCTCGACTTCTTCGAAGGCAAGCCGATCTAAGGGCGTGGCCGCAGGAGCGAAGCTGGTTCAGGCGAGCCCAGTTCTCTGGCGTATCATTGCGACGGCTGCTTCGAGCGCAGTTAGGCAGCGCTGCTTCAATTGCGCATCGTAACGTGCAACAGGCAGTGCGATGTTGATCGCTCCGAGTGGAAATCCGGAGCGACTCAGGATCGGCAGAGCCATACCCGCGATGCCTGGGGTGAATTCCTCCGTGACAAAGGCGATGCCTGTGCGCTTGATCTCGGTGATTTCGGCTTCCAGCGCCGCGACGCTGCCGATCGTCTGCGGTGTGATCGCTTCGAAGCGCACACGGGACAGATAGTCCTGACGCATTTCTTCGGGCAGGTGGGCGAGGAGAGCCTTTCCTCCGGAGGTCGCGTAGAGCGGGGCCATGTCGCCGACACGCATGAGATAATGCAGCCGGTGGGTGCCGCTCGCCGTTGCCATGACTTCAGAGTGGTCGCCCTTGAGCACGTTGAGCGCGCAAGTCTCGTTGGTTGTTCGTGCCGTTTCTGCGAGCACGTCTGCGGCGACCTCCACGAGGTCCCGCGTCTCGGCGCTACGTTGCCCGAGCGCCACCACGGCCGGGCCGAGAAAATAGCCTTTGCTGACTGGATCGTAGTCGAGGTAGCCGCGACTGACCAAGGTCTTGAGAAGCTGCGTTAGGCTGCTCTTGGGGATCGCCAGCTGTGCGGCGATCTGGGTGTGGGTCTGTGCGGCGTTCCAGCGACGCAGATATTCGAACAGGTCGAGTACGCGCATGGCGGATTTGACGGAGCCCGACTCGGCCGATGGCGTGATTTTTTCCTGTTTCATCAAGTACCTGCGTCGGCTGTGTCAGCGATGGTCGATACTGAACGTTCGCCTCGCCGGTTTCAATATGCCCGGCATCCGCGCCCTCGAGAAGCCTAGGGCGAGCTTTACATTATGAACAAGTTCGCATACTAGAACTATTACATCTGCGCTGACAGGAGAAATCGGAGATGAGCGACGACTGGAGAGAGCGCCTGCTGATCCGGGACCTGGTAGAGAACTGGGCCGTCTGGCGCGACGCCGGCGACTGGGAGCGCTTCCGCACCGTCTGGCACGATGAAGGGCGGATGATGGCAACGTGGTTCCAAGGTACCGCCGACGAATTCATAAAGGTCAGCAGGGAAGGTTTCGAGAAAGGCGTCAGCATCCTGCACTTTCTCGGCGGCACTGCGATCGATCTCGCTGGAGAACGTGCGATCGCCCAGACCAAGATGACAATAAACCAGCGCGCCAGCGTCGACGGAGTCGTCTGCGATGTGGTCTGCACGGGCCGCTTCTACGATTTCCTGGAGAAGCGGCGGGGACGCTGGGGCATGGTGCTGCGACAGCCGATCTACGAGAAGGACCGGCTGGATCCGGTCGATCCCTCCGAGGCTCCCGCGCTTGACAGGCAGCGGCTCCAGAGCTTCCCCGCCGGCTATCGCCATCTTGCCTATTTGCAGTCGGGCTTGGGCTTTAATGTCAAGCCCGACATGCCGGGCCTCACTGGGCCGCTCGTCGAGGGTCTTTACCGGCGCGGCCGGGCTTGGCTCGAAGGAAAGCCGCTCGAAATGTCTCCACTAGCGGCCTGAGCGATTGGAGCAGGAGGCGCCATGCGGGAGTTCGTCTACAACGCGGCCCCGGCACGGGTCGTATTCGGGAGCGGCGCGCTGAAGCGTCTGCCGGACGAGGTAGAGCGTCTTGGCCTTGAGCGCCTGCTCGTAGTGTCGACGCCGGATCAGGAAGGTCAGGGGCGCCGCGTCGCGGATCTCCTTGGCAGCGCGGTGGCAGGCCTATTCCCCGGCGCCGTCATGCACACGCCCGTAGGGGTCACCGAAAAGGCGCTCGCGATTGTTGCCGCGGCGAAGATGGATGGTGTCGTCGCGATCGGCGGTGGCTCAACGACAGGGCTCGGGAAGGCGATTGCGCTGCGGACGGGGCTGCCCCAGATCGTGTTGCCGACCACTTATGCCGGGTCGGAAATGACGCCGATCCTCGGCGAGACAGAGGGCGGCGTGAAGCGCACGCAGACCGCCGCGAAGGTTCTGCCCAGCACGGTCATCTACGATGTCGATCTGACGCTGAGCCTTCCGCCGTCGCTTTCGGCTGTCTCCGGGGTGAATGCCATCGCACATGCCGCGGAAGCGCTTTACGCGCGGGACGGCAATCCGATCATTGACCTGATGGCGCAGGAGGGCATACGGGCGCTCGCCCGCGCATTACCGCGCATCGTCGAAGCACCGCAGGACGGGGCGGCTCGTGCGGATGCTCTGTACGGCGCCTGGCTGTGCGGCCTGTGTCTCGGTACTGTCGGCATGGCTGTACATCACAAGCTTTGTCACACTCTCGGCGGCAGCTTTGACCTGCCTCACGCGGAAACTCATACCATCGTGCTGCCGCATGCGCTTGCCTACAACGCTCGCGCCGCGCCACAGGCTATGGCGCGCATCGCCGCTGCGCTCGGTTCGGAAGACGCACTGATAGGCCTCGACAGGCTGCTCGCGCGCTTGAAGGTGAAGCGGGGGCTAGCGCAGATCGGCATGCCGGAATCCAGCATCGCTCGCGCTGCGGAGCTGGCAGTCGCCAATCCTTACTGGAACCCGCGCCCCGTCGAGCGTGGCGCGATTCATGAACTGATCCGCCGCGCATATGACGGAGAAGCGCCGCGAGCCGATTTCTAGGGGGCCGTCATGAATGTCTGCGATTCCGCGCGAGAGTTGGGCTCGCTGAAGTCCGGCCGCAGGCTAGTCCCCGTCCCGGTGGCCTGACCGCATCGCAAGCAGGGAGGAAACCATGCGTAACTTCGACGAGAACTCGATTACCCAGGCGGTGCTCGATCGTGTGGCGCGCGCTTCGGATGCCCGCACGCGCCAAGTCAGCCAGGCACTCGTGCGCCATCTGCACGCCTTCGTGAAGGAGGTCGAACCGAGCATGCAGGAATGGGAGGCGGCCATCGGCTTCCTCACGCAGACCGGGCAGATGTGCGACGACAAGCGTCAGGAGTTCATTCTGCTGTCGGACACGCTCGGAGTGTCGATGCTGGTCGACGCCATCAATCATCGCGACATGGCCGGCGCGACGGATACCACTGTGCTCGGCCCGTTCTATGTGCAGAACCCCGCAGTGTTTCCGCTGGGCTCAGACATCTCGGATGGAATGAAAGGCCAGCCGCTTTTCGTTTCTGGCACCGTCGCGTCGACTGACGGCACACCGCTCGCCGGCGCTGCCGTCGACGTTTGGCACTCCGATGAGGATGGCTACTACGACGTGCAGCAGATGGAAGAGTTGGGTGGACTCTCCATGCGTGCGCGCCTGTTCACCGACGCGAACGGTCGTTTCCACTTCTGGACGATCATGCCGGCCGCCTATCCGATTCCGCATGACGGGCCGGTCGGGAAAATGCTCGAGGCGCAGGGGCGCCATCCCTATCGCCCGGCTCACGTGCATTTCATGATCCATGCGGAGGGCCACGATCTCCTCGTTACGCATGTCTTCGTCGCCGGTGACGACTATCTCGACTCGGATGTCGTGTTCGGCGTCAAGGACTCGCTGATCCGCGAGCTTGTGCCCCATCCTCCTGGAGAAGCGCCAGACGGGCGCCTGATGGGGCGGGACTACCACAGTCTGCGCTACGATTTTCGTCTGAAACGTCTGTCCGCTTCGGCGGTCTGACAAACGCTGCAAGGAGGTCAGGCTTAATGCCCATAAAAGGTAATGCCTTCATCGCGATTTGGCATGACATCCGGTCGGAGTCGGAGCCGGAATACAATCGCTGGCACACCCGCGAGCACATGCCTGAGCGCCTGAGCATCCCGGGTTTCGCGCGTGGGCGTCGCGGAGTGGATTGGAACCGGGAACGGCATCGCTACTGGACGCTCTATGAAGGGCCGGATCTCGACGTCTTCGGGTCGCCGGCCTATCTGCAACGCCTCAACAATCCCACCCCCTGGACACAACGCATCCAGCCGGCCTTCTACAACTTCATCCGATGCGGGTGTGAAGTGCTGGTCTCGCTCGGGGAAGGCGTCGGCGGCGCGATGGCGACGTACCGGGTCAGCTTCAGCGGGATCGACGAGGGCGGCTTGCGCCGCGCGGCGCGCTCGATTGCCGAGGACATCATGGTCTTTGGCGGGGTCAGCAGCGTCCACATTGGTCTCGCCCGCCCGGAAAGCACCGGCGCGAAAACCAAGGAGACAGAGCTGAGAGGCAGCACTCCGGACGGATCGTTCGACGCGGCGGTTCTCGTCGACGGGATTGGACGCTCCGAGCTGGAGGCCGCGCTGCCGGCCATCTCCGCAGCCTTGGCCAAACACGCACTCCGGCCCGCGCCGGAAGATGTCGGGGTCTATGATCTCGCTTTTGCGCTCGATTCCCTGGCGTCAACCCAATGAAACTCGCCATGGCTAAAGCCGCCATCGACTCGCGCGGGCCAGCTTGAAAGACACTCCGATGACGGGTGCCGCCCGGGCCAGCGCGAGGCTGCGCGCGGTACGCTGGAAGAGCGTGACGCCGACGTCTTCTTTGAAGTCGCGGATCCGCTGCTCACGGCTTCAGTGTAACCAGGCTAGACATCGTGTAACGCAGGAAAATGTCGCCGAGTGGCGTGAGCACCATCGAGCGGCGTTTCGGCTCGAACAGGGCGGCGCTCAGGCAGTCTTCAAGTTCGTGGATCGTTTTCGAGACGGCCGGCTGACTCAATCCGAGAAGCGAGGCAGCCTTCACGCCGCTTTCGGGCGGGCAACTTCTATAAAGCAGGAGAGGTGTCGACGCTTGATGCGTCCATTGAGCTGAAGCGATCGACTCTGGTTCATTATAATAACCCATGAGTTATCTAAGGTTCGAAAAATGCTATTTAACATAAGTAAAAAAGCGAAGTATGATAGGAAATTGTTGAGACTACAGTCGCCTGACATGCTTTCGCACGCATCAATGGCAGGCTGGTACATTGGCGCGAACATGTCGCCGGCACGCCGCCGTGCGTGGTCATGGTCAATCCCTCGGGCGGATCTTCGAATTTGGGAAGATTGAAAGGGCGAATTTTGCCGAGATGAGCGAAGAACCTGCGAGATGAGTTCCGTCGAAGCCGCCCACGCGATCAATACTGCAGCCCGTGAAATTGAGCAGGATCAACATGCGAGCGGGATTGCCGCAGGATGAGTTGTGCTGCGGCAGCAGCTCCTTTGGAGGAGGCGCTCAGATGCGCAATGAGAATTCGACACATCAGGGCGGTTCCTTCTATCAGAGGGATCGCAGCTGGCACCCGCCCGCTTTCACCCCGAACTACAAGACGTCGGTCCTGCGTTCGCCGAAGAACGCGCTGCTCTCGCTCGGCAACACGCTTTCGGAAATGACCGGGCCGGTCTTCGGCCACGGTATGCTGGGCCAGCTCGATAACGATCTTATCCTCAACTACGCCCAGAGCGGCGAGCCGATCGGCCCGCGCATCATCGTGCATGGCCAGGTGCTGGACGAGGACGGCAGGCCGGTTCGCGGCGCGCTGCTGGAGTTCTGGCAGGCCAATGCCGGTGGCCGCTACCGCCACAGGAAGGAAAGCTACCTCGCCGCGATCGACCCGAATTTTGGCGGATGCGGGCGTACGATCACGGATGACGAGGGGCGGTATTGGTTCCGAACCATTAAGCCCGGGCCTTATCCCTGGCCGAACGGCGTCAACGACTGGCGCCCGGCCCATATCCACTTCTCGATCTTCGGCCACGCCTTTGCGCAGCGTCTGATCACGCAGATGTATTTCGAAGGCGATCCGATGATCTGGCAGTGCCCGGTTGTGATGGGAATACCTAGCCGCGAAGCCGTTGAGCAACTCGTCGCAGCGCTTGATCGGCAGGCGACGCTGCCGATGGATACGATGGCGTACAAATTCGACATTGTCCTGCGTGGCCGCCGCTCGACGTTGTTCGAGAACCGGATGGAGGGCAACTGATGGTCCAGCCGTTTCGCCGCCTGAAAGAAAGCCCCTCACAGACCGCCGGGCCTTACGTTCACATCGGAGCCACGCCCAACTTCTCGGGCATCGAAGGTGTCTTTCCACATGATCTCGGCTCCTTGCCGTTGCCCGCGAAAGCGCAAGGGCAGCGCATCATCGTCACCGGACGGATCTTCGATGGCAGCGGCACGCCGATCAAGGACGCGCTGGTCGAGATCTGGCAGGCCGATGCGCAGGGACTCTATCCCGGCCCGGGCGAGCGCCGCGGACAAGCCGATCCGCATTTCCCCGGCTGGTTCCGACAGCCTGTCGACACCACTACGGGCATTTATCGCTTCGAGACTATCAAGCCCGGAATCGTGCCTTATTTTGATGGCCGCCCGATGGCCCCGCACATCAGCTTCTGGATCGTCGCGCGTGGCATCAACATCGGCTTGCATACCCGGCTCTATTTCGGCGACGAGGAAGCTGCCAACGCGGCCGACCCGATCCTCGCGCGCATCGAGCATCGTGTCCGGGTGCCAACGCTAATCGCTACTCTCAGCGATGTGGGCAGCGTGCCGACTTACACGTTCGATATCCGCCTTCAGGGCGAGAACGAGACCGTCTTCGTCGATATATGAGACGACTACCATCCCTCTGAGGCGTATCGAGCAGACATAAAATGAGCGAAGCTTTCATCTGCGGCTATGTCCGCACCCCGATCGGCCGCTTCGGCGGGGCATTGTCCTCGGTGCGGGCGGACGACCTCGGCGCGGTGCCGCTGAAGGCGCTGGTCGAGCGTCATCCCAGCGTCGACTTCGGCGCCGTCGACGATGTGATCTTCGGCTGCGCCAATCAGGCGGGCGAGGACAATCGCAACGTCGCGCGCATGTCGCTGCTGCTGGCGGGTCTGCCCCGAGAGGTGCCGGGCACGACGATCAACCGGCTCTGCGGCTCGGGAATGGACGCGGTCATCACCGCCGCACGCGCCATCAGGGCGGGCGAGGCCGAAGTGATGATCGCCGGCGGCGTCGAGAGCATGTCGCGCGCGCCCTTCGTGCAGCCGAAGGCCGACACAGCCTTTTCACGCCATGCCGAGATCTGGGACACCACGATCGGCTGGCGCTTCGTCAACCCGCTGATGAAGGCGCAATACGGCGTCGATTCGATGCCGGAGACCGGCGAGAACGTCGCCGCCGACTGTGGGATCAGCCGCGCCGACCAGGACGCCTTCGCCCTGCGCTCGCAGCAGAAGGCCGTCGCGGCTCAGTGCAATGGTCGGCTGGCGAAGGAGATCGTGCCAGTCTCGATTCCGCAGCGGAAGGGCGATCCCCTTCGCGTCGAGGTCGACGAGCATCCGCGCGCCGATACCACGCTGGAGAAGCTAGCCAAGCTGCCGACGCCGTTCCGCAAGGAAGGCGGCACTGTGACTGCCGGCAATGCTTCCGGCGTCAATGACGGCGCAGCGGCGCTGATCGTCGCCTCGGAGAAGGCGATAGCGAAATACGGGCTGACGCCGCTGGCGCGCGTCCTCGGCGGTGCGAGTGCCGGCGTGGCGCCGCGGGTGATGGGGCTGGGGCCGATTCCCGCGACCCGCAAGCTCTGCGCGCGACTGGGCCTGAAGCCGACGGATTTCGACGTCGTCGAGCTCAACGAGGCCTTCGCCAGCCAGGGCATCGCAGTGCTGCGCGAGCTCGGGATCCCCGAGGACGGCGTGCATGTGAACCCGAATGGCGGCGCGATCGCGCTCGGCCATCCTCTCGGCATGTCGGGTGCGCGTATCGCCGGTGCGGCTGCGCTGGAAATCGCGTTCACCGGCAAGCGCCGCGCTCTCGCGACCATGTGCATCGGTGTCGGCCAGGGTATCGCCATCGCGCTCGAGCGGGCATGAATGACGATCACGCCTGCCGAGGCAGGAGCGAAGCGAAGAGGGACGGATGACTCGCAAGATCTACGACAGCCCTGAGGCAGCGCTGGACGGGCTGCTGTTCGACGGGATGACGATCATGTCGGGCGGCTTCGGCCTCTCCGGTAACCCCGAGAGCCTGATTCCGGAGGTTCGCCGGGCGGGGGTGAAGAACCTGACGGTGATTTCGAACAATGCCGGCGCCGACGGCTTCGGCCTGTGGATGCTGCTGGAGACCCGGCAGATCAAGAAGATGATCGCTTCCTATGTCGGCGAGAATAAGCTGTTCGAACAGCAATACCTCTCCGGCGAGCTCGAATTGGAACTTAACCCACAAGGTACGCTGGCCGAGCGCATCCGTGCCGGCGGCGCCGGCATCCCGGCCTTCTACACCAAGACGGGCGTCGGCACCGTCGTGGCCGAGGGAAAGCCAGTCGAGGAGTTCGAGGGACAGCTCTACGTCCGTGAGACCTGGCTCAGGGCTGATCTTGCAATCGTCAAGGCCTGGAAGGCCGATACAGCCGGCAATCTCGTTTACCGGCGCACCGCGCGCAACTTCAACCCGAACATGGCAACCGCCGGCAAGGTGACGGTGGCCGAGGTCGAGCAGATAGTGCCAGTGGGTTCGCTCGATCCGGAGGCGATCCACACCCCCGGCATCTATGTCGACCGTATCATCAAGAGCACGATCAACGAGAAGCGCATCGAGAAGCTGACGGAGCGCAAGAGGGAGGCTGCCTAATGGCTTGGACGCGAGAAGAGATGGCCGCCCGCGCGGCCAAGGAACTGAAGGACGGCTACTACGTCAATCTCGGCATCGGCATCCCGACGCTGGTGGCAAACTACATTCCGGATGGCGTCGACGTGACGCTGCAGTCGGAAAACGGCCTGCTCGGTATCGGTCCCTTCCCCTATGAGGGCGAGGCCGACCCGGACCTGATCAACGCCGGCAAGCAAACGATCACGGCACTGCCGAGCTCGAGCTTCTTCTCCTCGGCCGACTCGTTCGCGATGATCCGCGGCGGCCATATCGACCTCACGATCCTCGGCGCGATGGAAGTGGCGGCCAATGGCGACATCGCCAACTGGACCATTCCCGGCAAGATGGTGAAGGGCATGGGTGGCGCGATGGATCTTGTCGCCGGCGTCAAGAAGGTCGTGGTTGTGATGGAGCACGCCACCAAGGCGGGTGAATCCAAAGTGCTGGAGCGCTGCACCCTGCCGCTCACCGGCGCCGGCGTGGTCGACCTCATCATCACCGACCTCTGTGTCATGAGCTGCGACAAGGAAAAGGGGGGCGGGCTCACCCTGGTCGAGCTCGCGCCCGGCGCGACCCTCGACGAGGTCAAGGCCAAGACCGCGGCCCCCTTTGCGGTCCCCCCGGCGCTCGCCCAGGCCGCGTGAGCCAGCTTCCGAGGACGCATCCATGATTCCGTCGATCGCCACCGTCTGCGTCTCCGGCACGCTTCAGGAAAAGCTCGAGGCTATCGCCGCCGCCGGGTTTAAGGCGGTCGAGATATTCGAGAACGACCTGATCGCCTTCCCGGGCTCGCCTACGGAGGTCCGGCGCATCTGCGGCGATCTCGGCCTGGGTATCGTGACCTGCCAGCCTTTCCGCGATTTCGAGGGCATGCGGGAGGGGCGCCGTCAGCGCGTCTTCGAGCGGGCCGAGCGCAAGTTCGACCTGCTGCAGGAACTCGGCACGGACCTGCTCTTCGTCTGTTCCAGCGTCTCGCCCGAGGCACTGCCTGGCATCGATCGGTTGGCGGCCGATTTCGCCGAGCTCGGCGAACGTGCCGGCCGGCGCGGCCTGCGCGTCGGCTACGAAGCGCTGGCTTGGGGGCGGCACGTCTTCGATTATCGGGATGCCTGGGAGATCGTGCGCCGGGCGAACCGCCCCGAGGTCGGGATCGTGCTCGACTCGTTCCACATCCTGGCCCGTGGGATCGACCTCTCGGCGATCGGCACGATCCCGTGCGACAGGATCGCCATCGTGCAGATGGCGGATGCCCCGCTCTTGCAGATGGATCCGCTCTCCTGGAGCCGGCACTGGCGCTGCCTGCCGGGGCAGGGCGATCTCGATCTTTCCGGCTTCATGCGCGCGCTGGTCTCGACCGGCTATGACGGCGTGCTCTCGCTGGAGATCTTCAACGACCGTTTCCGCGCCGGCTCGGCTCGTTCCGTCGCGCTCGATGGCCACCGCTCGCTGATCTGGCTGCTCGACGAGACCGCGCGGCAGACGGTCACGCCTGTGCCCGGCGCGGTGCCGATGCCGCCGCCGGCCCCGGTCGAGGCGGTGGAGTTCATCGAGTTTGCGGTGTCGGAAGCCGAACGGCCGGGCTTCGAGAAGCTGCTGCGCGCGCTCGGCTTCACGCGTGCCGGTGCTCATCGTTCGAAGGACGTCGATCTCTGGACACAGGGCGATATTCGCATCGTACTGAACAGCGAGGCCGACGGTTTCGCCTATAGCTATCAGATCACCCACGGCACCTCGGTCTGCGCGCTGGGGTTGCGCGTGCCGGATGCGCAAGCCGCGGTCTCCCGCGCCAAGGCCCTGCTCGATGTGCCGCATGCCGGCGCAGTCGGGCCGGGCGAACTTGATATCCCGGCGGTGCGTGGACTCGGCGGCAGCCTCGTCTATTTCCTCGACAATGCCTCGGCGCTCGGCCGCTGGGCCGAGGTCGATTTCGCGGCGACGGCGGAAACAGGGAGCGATGCCGGCCTCACTGGCGTCGACCATGTCTCGCAGAGCATGCAGTACGAGGAGATGTTGACCTGGCTGCTGTTCTATTCCTCCCTGTTCGAGACGAAGAGGGCGCCGAGCCAGGCCGTGCTCGACCCCGGCGGCGTCGTCCAGAGCCAGGTTATCGAGAGCGGCCTCGATGGCCAGCGGGGCCATGGGCTGCGGCTCATCCTGAACGGCTCGCAAAGCCACCGCACGCTCTCGGCGCGCTTCCTCAACGACTTCTTCGGCTCCGGCGTGCAGCACATCGCCTTCGCAACCGACGACGTCGCTGCGATGGTACAGCGGCTGGTTGCCGACGGCGTGGCCATGCTACCGATTCCTGAGAATTATTATGATGACCTGGAAGCCCGCTCCGATCTGACCGAGCAGGACATCAAGGCGATGAAGGCGCTGAACATTCTCTATGACAGCGACGCTGCTGGGAGCTTCCGTCAGGCTTACACGCAGACGCTGGACGGCGGCCTGTTCTTCGAGATCGTCCAGCGCGACGCCTATGCCGGTTATGGCGCGGCTAACGCCGGCATCCGCCTGGCCGCGCAGGCGAGGCTCGCCCGCCCGATTACGGTCCCTGCGCCGAGCCATGGCTGAGGATCCGGCGATGACGTCACGGTCGTGCCCGGCTCGTGCGATCGATGATCTCGCCCGCGTCTCGTCAAGCCAGCGCGGGAGCACCTGCAGGCATCCGTTGAGGCCGTTGAGGTTATAGGCGGCAACCTCCATCATCGGCCTCAGCCAGCAATCCGATCTGCCCAGGCCGAAACCGCTTCCGCCATGATTTTGAGGTGGTCTGCAGGGGAAAACCCCGAGATGCTCTTGCGCGGCTTTAGATCGTGATCGCCGTCCTCCAGCCACAGCACCTCGATGGTTGGTGAGAGCGTGTAGGCGGAGACCTCCTCCCGCTTGCCGAACGCGTCGCGCGTGCCCTGCACGATCAGCGTCGGCGTCTTTAGATCGGCAAGATGGCGGGTCCGCAACTGCTCCGGCTTCGCTGGTGGATGAAAGGGATAGCCGAGGCACAGCAGGCCACGGATAATCCGGTTGCGGCCGCTTCAACGCCATCCGCTCGGGTCGAGGTCCGTTGAGCATTCTTACGCCCTCAAGTGACCTCTTCTGGAATGCGTGGCAACGCCTAGACCATGTTCCGAGAATTGACCTACGCTATTCTGTCCCACGGACTGAAGAGCGGCCGACCTGCCGCGGCCGTCGCCGGTGGTGTGCGCTACGGCCTTTCGTCCAGCGCGACCTGACCTAGCGACAGCCCGTCGAACCCACGGCGTAGTTCGTGGCCGGAATGGACCGGAGCAGATCTGGGAGCGCTGCGCCAGCAGCAACCGGGTGTCGCTCCCCCACCGTCCGGGTTACGATGTGTGGCTGAGCACGGGAGCGGGCGCCTCGTCGAACCACCTACGTCACTGGAGGGCAGCATGAAATCGTTGGCAGTGAGAGTTATGGCCGCGGCCGATGAGGATCCGGCGGTCGAAACGGTCGTGCTGGCGTTTGCAGCGGATCCTATGGCGCGATGGACCTGGCCGCATGCGCACCAGTACCTTGCGGCCATGCCACGACTGGTCCGTGCGTTCGGAGGCAAGGCATTCTCTAACAGAAGTGCCTTTTGCACCGACGGCTACGTCGGGGCGGCGCTGTGGCTGTCGCCCGGGGTGCATCCCGACGAGGAAGGGCTTGGTGCGGTAGTCGAGAGCACGGTTGCGCCATCTCTTGCCGCCGAAGCCGCAGCCATATTCGAGCGGATGGCCGAGTACCACCCGACCGAACCGCATTGGTACTTGCCCCTGATCGGCGTCGACCCGGCACATCAAGGCGAAGGTCACGGCGATGCCTTGATGGCCTATGCGCTCACGCAGTGCGATCGCGATCACGTGCCGGCCTATTTGGAATCCTCGAACCCGCGCAATATGTCGTTGTATCGGCGCCACGGCTTCGAACCGCTCGGCGCGATCCAGGTCGGTTCGTCGCCGACGCTCGTCCCGATGCTGCGGCGACCGCGTTGAGCCTGGCCGCTCCTGCGACCGTGCGGCGCAAGCCATGGAACGTCAGGCCGGGCTCGATCTTTCCGGCCTTCTCCATGGTCTTCAGGAATTTGAAGAAGCTGGTCCTGAGACCCGATTCCGTCCACGGGCGCCCTCGTGAGTTGGCGCATAGGGTGATCGGGTCCGGTACATCCTCCGTCGCGAGGATTGTTCGTCTGGCGACCTCTGCGGCGAGCATCGTCTTAAGACGGTGGGAGATAAGCGAGATCGCTCTCGCCGAAAATGGCCGCGGATTGTATATCGGCATCTTCGTTCAAATGCTTGGCGCGCCTACAGCTCGTGATAACGGCTAGGCGCCAGTGCTGAGGCATTGATGTGCTCGCCATCGGACGTCCGGAACTGGCCGAAGCCGACCCATCAAGTCTCTGGCACGGACATGGCAAAGGACGCGGCGAGACGGCCCGCGCCATCGCGGGCTAGAGCCAGGCCCGGCTCCTTCAGCTCGTTGGCATGCCATCTTGGCAGCCATATGCGCTGGCATTAATCTGGCATGATGCAGATCGCGATTTCCATTGTCGTGTCAGCCGCACCGTTCTCCTCTCCCTAGCAGGCTACGGCTACCGGATGTTCGGTCAGCGGATGGGCCATGACGGCCATATCGATGCCGTAGACGGTCTTCAGCGCTTGCGGTGTCATGATCTCCGAAGGCATACCGCGTGCGATGAGTCTGCCGGTGTGGAGCGCGAGGATCTCGTCGCAGAAGCGGGCGGCCATGTTGACGTCGTGCAGGACCAGCACGACGCCAAGGCCTTTGGAGTGGCTGAGTTTTTGAACGAGGCTAAGCACCTCGATCTGGTGGGCGATATCGAGCGCCGAGATCGGCTCGTCGAGCAGCAGGCATTCGGCGTCTTGGGCGACCAGCATGGCGAGCCATACGCGCTGACGCTCGCCGCCGGATAACGTGTCGACCAGACGCTCGGCGAAGGGCGCGATGTCGGTGAGCTCGATCGCTTCCTCGACCTTCTCGCGGTCGACCTTGCCGAAGCGGCCGAGCGCGCCGTGCCAGGGATAGCGGCCGAGCGCGACCAGCTCCTTGACCAGCATGCCCGAGGCCGGCGGCGTGTGCTGTGGCAGGTAGGCGAGCTTGCGCGCGAACGGACGGTCGCCCCATTCGGACAGGGTCTTGTCTTCGAAGCGCACCGTTCCGCCGCTCGGCGGCTGCTGGCGTGCGAGAATCTTGAGTAGCGTCGACTTGCCGGAGCCGTTATGGCCGATCAGGCCGACGATGCGTCGTGCCGGCAAGGTCAATGTCAGCGGTTCGAGCAGCATGCGGCCGGGAACGGAGAACGATACCGCGTCGAGATCGAACAGCGGAGGCGGCTTGAGGGACAATCGGCGAGTCCTGGACATGACGGGCAAGGTCGGGTCGACGGCTGTCGGATCGAAGTTCACATCCATAAGTCCGTTCCTCCCCCTCGCGTGTTGGCCGCGCCCAGACCGGGCGACAGGCTGGGTCCAGTCGTCGGCAGCCCTGTCCGTTGCGCTGCGCGAGGCGGCGCGAAGGCCGCGCTTTCCCGCGTGTCTTGGATTTCGATGATCTTTCCGGCCTCGAGCCACACGATACGATCGGCTATCTCGAAGTAGCGATCGTCATGAGTGATAACGACCACCGATTTGCCTTGGCGTTTTAGGTCCGGAAGGAGCTCGTTGTAGAAAATTCGACGAAATGTCGGGTCTTGTTCTGCCGCCCACTCATCGAAAACAATGACCGGCCGTCCTTCGAGATAGGCCTGCACCAATGCGAGGCGCTTGCGCTGCCCGGTCGACAGGTCCGTGGTCGTAAAATGATCGCCGTCAAGCCGAACCTTGTGAGCGATGCCGAGCTGGTCGAGATGGGGCTGCGCTTCACTGGGCAGCGCGCCATAGGCGAGATCATCGAACAGATAGTAGTCGGAGAAGATAGTGGTGAAGAGTTGCCGATAGTCGTCGCGGCGCTCTGCCGTGACAAGCTCCCCGTCCAACAGGATCGATCCTTGCTGTGGCGCATAGAGGCCGAGCAATAGCTTGATCAGCGTCGTCTTGCCCGACCCGTTCTCGCCCACGATGAAGAGCAATTCTCCGGGATAGACCGTCAGGTCGACAGGGCCGACGACGAAGGGGACAACGTCGCCTTTGGCAGGAAAGGCGTATGTGACATGACGCAGCTCTATCGATCCGATAGCTTGTCGTGCGGTGTTTGTCTCCGCCGCAGTGAGAGGGATGTTTGGCTCGCACCGATCGAGTTCGACGGACAACTCCGCAATGCGTTTGAAGGAAATGCGGGCCTGGTCGAGCGCTGGTA
This sequence comes from Chelatococcus sp. GCM10030263, assembly GCF_042666455.1. Taxonomy (NCBI): domain Bacteria; kingdom Pseudomonadati; phylum Pseudomonadota; class Alphaproteobacteria; order Hyphomicrobiales; family Chelatococcaceae; genus Chelatococcus; species Chelatococcus sp. GCM10030263. Next base: position 252,983 of record NZ_JBHTDB010000005.1, read on the forward strand.
GCGCTGAGGCGAGTTGTGTGATCGGCCCCTTGATGTAAAGCAGAACAATAACCGCTCCGCTGATGACGGCCGCATCGATGCCGAATTTGCGCTGGCAAGCCAGAAGCAAGCCGATCACGACAAAGAATACGGCCGATCCGCCGGCATCGGCGATCCAGAACAGGCGCATAGCACGGCTCTTGAGGGCGGCGATACGATCCGCCGCGTCGGTGAGAAGGATGCCGAATATCCGGTTCCGGCGCGGCCGGCTGATCTTCAGTTCCTTCGCGCCCTCCGTAATTGCCCGGTATTGTCGATGCAATTCGTCCTGAGCGACCCGCACACCCTCGTAGTCGCGGATCCAGCCTCGCTTGGCGATGATGTTGATGACGATGCCCACCGCGAGGGAGGCGACCGCTATCACGAAGACGATGGGCGACAAAATGAACAGATAAACGAAGCTGCCGATCGTGACGGCCAGCGCAATGGCGTAGCCTGATATATTGAAGGTGAACACGCTGACTGTATCGACGTCATTCGTGAGCACAGCCACCAATCTGTGCGCGCGGTGAGCCTCAAGCACGGCGATCGGGGCGCGCAGGATACGGGCCGAGATTTCCTTTCGCAGCGCGGCGATCAACTTCTGGCCGACGATGCTGTTAAGCGCACCCGATATAGCCGTGCCGATGATACTGAGCGCACATAAACCGCCAAAGCTCGCCAACAATGGGAAGGCTGCGTCCTCCGGATTGTGTAAGCTGAGATTGATCTTCGCAAGCAGCCAGGCGGTGGCGAAACCACTCAAGACGCCGATACCGGTTCCGACCGACGCCAAAAGCCAGAATGGCCTTAACAGACGAAGAGCTTCGCGGATGACGCTCCGAAGATCATGTTCCTGCGAATTTCTCATGCAGACCCCCACCGCAACTGCCACACGAGGTACGGAGCGCCGATAAGCGTTGCGATCAGACCGGCCGGGACTTGCCATGGAAAGAGGATGTTCCGGCCGAGCCAGTCGGCAACCACCATGAGAAGTGCGCCGAGCATGGCAGCGCCGAAAAGCTGCGTCATGGGGCGCTGCAAACCCATCATCCGTGCCATGTGTGGTGCCATCAGCCCAACGAAGCTCAGCGGTCCGACGACCAGCGTGGCGGCCGCCGCCGCAATGGCCGCCAAGAGGAGAAGCGTCAGACGCGCAATGCCGACATTCAGTCCGACGCCGTGCGCGCTGGAGGCTCCGAGTGGGAGGATGGCGAGCCAGCGGGCAGTGAATGGTGCGACCGCCAGCGCGGCCACGGCGACAGCGCAGGCGATGCCGGCCTGCGCGGCGGTGACGCCATACGTCGATCCCGACATCCATGTCAGCAACATGCCAGTGCGCGGATCGCCGCTCGTCAGTGCGATGGAGGAGATCGCCGACATGAAAGATGCCAGCGCGACGCCTACGAGGAGCAGACGCTCCGGCGAGAACGACGAGCGCCCGGATATACCGATCAGGGCGAGGAGCGTCAGTGCCGCGCCAGCGCATGCGGCGGGGAACATCCATGCTGGATCGAAGCCGGGAATGAAGAGCATTGCGAGGATCACGGCCACTGTTGCGCCGGAGGAAACCCCGAGAAGTTCGGGGCTTGCCATCAAGTTGCCTGTCATGCGCTGCATCAAGACGCCTGCTGCGGCGAGCATCGCGCCGCAGGCAAACGACGCGAAGACCCGCGGGGCGCGCCAGGGCGACAGCAGTTCGAACTCCGGCCATGAGGCCACTTGCCAGCCATCCGGGGTGCGACCGACGATCACGGTCAGCGCCAGTCCCGCCGCCAGAGCCAGGGAAATGCCCATCATCAGGTGTTGTAGCCCAGAACCGCTCCGCCGGAGCGTGGCGACAGCCTCCGCGCGCGGAGCGGCGACATGCGTCCTCATGCGGAAGACGAGCCAGATCAGCAGCGGGGCGCCGAGTAGGCCCGTCGCGGCTCCGGTCGGAATTTCCTGGGGGATGAAGGTCAGCATCTGCACGAGCTGATCCGTCAGCAGCAGTAGGCTCGCGCCGAGCAAAGGCGCAAGAACGAGACGCTGGCGCAGCGTGCGCCCGCCGAGCGCGCGGGCGAGCGCCGGCGCGGCCAGACCGATGAAGCCGATGACGCCGACCGCGCTTGTCACGAAGGCAGTGAGCGCCACAGCGAGAGCGAGGAGGAGAACCCGGACGCGGCGAACCGGAACGCCGAGGCTGCGTGCGCCCTCATCCTCCAACCCCATTAAGTCGAGCGGGCGTGCCAGCAGCCCACAGAGAAGACCGATCCCCGCGGTTTCGATCGAGAGGTTACGCGCGGACTGCCAGCCGTTCTGCGCTAGCGATCCAGTCTGCCAGAGAAACAAGGAACTGAGATAGTCATCGTGGAGTACAATAAGGACGGCGCTAAAGGAGCCGCAGATCAAGCTCACCAGAAGGCCCATGATCACGAGGGTGGTAGGTGCGAAGGCGCTTCGCGAGGCAAGGCTGAGAACGAGCAAGGTCGCGAGAGTGCTTCCACCAAATGCAACCCATACCTGCACGGACGCAAGTAACCAAGGCGCCCAGAGCATTGCGATTGAAAGGGCGAATTGAGCTCCAGCCGACACGCCAAGCGTCGCAGGCTCCGCCAGTGGATTGCGGAGTACATGTTGGAAAATCACCCCAGCGAGCGCCAACGCGGCACCGGCAGTCAGCGACACGGCTAGTCTGGGCAAAAAGCTATGATAAAATAAGAGTTGTGCCGGATCCGCTGTTACACCGTGTGCTATCGCTTGCATCCATAGCGAAATCGGTAGCAGATCAGCCGCCCGTTCTACGGTAAGAAGAAGTGCCACTGTTAGTAGCGCAACGGCGAAAATCGCTGGCGACCCACGGACCTGCTGAAAACCGCAAGACCTATGCACGGCGGCGCCTTTCATTCTGGGCGTCCCAATGCCGCCGTCAGCGAGCGAGCGAGCGACACCGCAGAAGGTAAGGCTCCAAAGGGCCAGACGTAGCCAAGCGGTTTGACAGCCCTTTGCTGAACGACGCGCAGCGACGACCAGAGACTGCTATTGCTCAAAAGCCGAAGCGCAGCATCAGATTGTGGGCCGGTATGTAGATAAAGTAGTTCGGCTTTCGGATACTCAGCCAGATCTTCGATACCGAGCGTTGAACTCCCCGATGCACTAAGCGGTCCTCTGTATGCGTTTTTGAGCCCGAGCCGGTCCAGAACGTCATGGAAGAGGCTACCTTGAGTATAGATCGACAGGTGACGTCCGTCAGGCAACAGCACGCAGATCAGTAGCGCGCGCTGCAGGAACGTCCGGCATCTGTTCTCAAGTGCATCGAGTTCCTGGTCGCACCTTCGCAGATATTCCGTCGCCTCTCGCGGCGCACCTAGCTCTCGACCTATCTCCGAAGTCAGGATCAAGGCGTTGTTGAGCAGGTTGCTGGTCGGGGCGCGCGGATTGGTTAAGCGGACGGGGGCAATGCGCCGCAGCGATGGAAGCAGGTGTGCTTGCCATGGCGCATAGAAAATGAGGTCTGGTTTGAGGCGCTGGATCAGCTCCAGATTGGGCTCGAACATGGAACCAAGTTCGACAATATCCCGATCCGGTATGGTGTCGAACAAGCGCTCCTGCCCGCCGCGATAAGGGCTGGAGGTCGCGATCGGCACTTGACCGATGGCGACCATTGTCTCGGCGCTCGCCCAGTCGAGCGCCACGATACGATGGAACCTCCCGGCAGATGCGCTGCAGGTGCTGGGCACAACAGCGGCCGTTCCCGCGCCTACGAACGCTCCGATAAGCTGCCGACGGGTGATCGCCATCTCTTCCCACCGCTAGAATTCGAATGACGCGGAGAGAGTGAAAGTTCGCGGCGCACCACGATAAAGAGACGACGATTGCCAGTATGATTCATTGAAGACATTGGTGACGTTCGCCGAGATCGTAATCGGCTTGCCGTTCTGGCGATCGAACGTATAGCGGGCACCGACGTCAAACCTGGTCCAGTCATCCAGCTTTTGTGTATTGGCCTGGTTAACGTAGACTGGGCTCGTATATATACCTCGGGCCGTCAGCGTCAGGCCGGAGATGAATGGTGTGTCCCATTCAAAGCCAAGATTGATACTCGCCTTCGGAGCATTCGTCGGTGAATTCCCGTCGAAAGCGTGGTCCGCGGTGTCCTCCAACTCGGGGCGGAGGAGCATCGCGCCGCCGAGCACACGAACGTTGTCAGCGAGCTCACCAAAGATATTGAATTCGACGCCCTGGTTACGTTGTCGACCGTCAACGACATATCGATTGGTATTAGGGTCGTTGAACGCGCTCGGTTGCGTGATGTCGAAGACACTCACCGTAGTTGCAAAATGAGCCCAATCAACTTTAACACCAGCTTCGATTTGCCTTGAAACCATGGGCGGGAAGACTTCTCCGGCGTTCGCGCTGCCGGTTGGAGCAATAACCCCCTGTGTCAAGCCTTCGATGTAGTTGGCATAGAAGGACACGTTTTCCCATGGCTTAACGACCAACCCTATGGCCGGCGTCCATGCGCTCTCGTTATAATCCGACACGAGTGCGCCAGTACGACTATTGAAATTTTTGGCGGTTACATTCTGGTAACGAACGCCAAGGGTAAGCTGCAAGCGTTCGTCGAAGGCAGAAAGTGTGTCCGCTATCGCGAAGCTGTTCAGACCTGTTTCGGCTGTTTTCGGTAGCGCGCCGAACGACGGAAGTGGTGGCTGCGAAACAACCGATGGATTATATATGTTGGAGCCAATGCTCGGCAGCGACCCGTTGAGGCCGCCGCTCGTCTGCGAAAACCGGCTCGCGGCTACACTCAACTTGTGTTGAATTGGTCCGGTGTCGAAACGCGCTCGAATGCCGGTTTCAGTCGAATAGGAATTCCAATATTCGTTGGCAGCTAGAAAGTTTTCTGTGAAGTCGCCATTAGGCAATAATCCACTGCCATAAGGGAGCAGATATTGATCCTTGTAGCGCCGCCCGCCGATAGCTGCGTAGGCGGTTACGTTATCGGTGATATCGACCTCTCCACGCAAAACCCCATACCAAGTCTGACTGTTGTAATACGTCCACGGTTGAAAGATCTGCTTGTTGGGTTTGGGTGGCGCTGGAATGAAGTCGGTCCCAGGGAATATGGCCCCTTCGGTGCCGGAGTAGCGCAGGTTCAAGTAGCCGAGGTCGGCTGACAACCGAACGCGGTCTCCCTGATAGTCCAAGCCCAGCGTGGCTTCGCCTTGGCGCTGCGACGTATCCCGGTAAGAATCGCCGTCCCGAAAAACACCATTGAACCGAATGCCGAACTCGTTGTTTGTGCCGAAACGTCGGGCAACGTCAACTTGTCCGCCGAAATTGGAATCTGAAAGATAGTTTCCTGTGATACGTGCCAGAGGCGTTTCGCCAGCTTGTTTAGGAACAATGTTGACTGTGCCTCCAACCGCTCCACCAGGCGACATTCCGAACAGCAATGCGCCGGGGCCTTTCAGAACTTCGACACGTTCGGCGGAAGCGATCGAGCCTTTCCAATACGGGTAAATTCCATAGAGCCCGCCGAAGGCGACATTGGAGTTCGCAACAGAAAATCCACGGATGTAGAAGGTCTCGCCCCCATTAGCTTGGGATGACAAGACACGCGCGGATGGATCATTGGCGAGGACGTCGCCAATGGAAGTAGCGCCCTGATCCCTTATGGTTTTGTCGGTGAAGCTTGTTGTATTGAAAGGAGTATCAAAAATGCTTCGGTTACCTAATAATCCAAGCTGTCCACCGGTCGCCACCTGCCCCCCTGCATAGGGCGGCGGCGTGTTCCCGATCATTGCTGTCGATTTCTCTCCCTGTACGGTGATCGTGTCGAGAACGATGGAACCGTCCACGCCGATGCTTTCTCCTCCCGGTGCGGTTGCGCCGAGGATCGTCACCGTGTTGGCATTGGTGAAGCTATAGCGCAGGCCGGAGCCGGACAGCAGTTGTGTCAGCGCCTGCTCTGTCGACATCATGCCGGCGACGGCTGGCGCTGTCGCCCCCGCAGCGACGGACGTCTGATAGGCGATCTGCACGCCGGTCTGGTCCGCAAGCGAACGCAGGGCGCGATTCAATGGCTGGCTCGGGATGTTGAAACTGTGCGTGCGCGCGGTCTGTGCGGCGGCTTGCGGGATCGGCAGAACAGTCGCGAGAGCGCCCAGGCAAAGCGCCGTGTTCATCATCAGTGTCGTCAGCAGCGGGCGGTGCGCACGCCGGGAAATGGTCTGTCCTGCACTGTCGTCGTTCATCGTGTCCCAAGCCCTCTTTCTGAGAAACGGCCCGCGCGGGCCGTTGATCGAAGGGCGTGGGTGGTGCTTTGCCTAGTCCCTTCACTACATTGACGCGTGAGGGGCCGTTTTGCCTAAAGACGAAATCGCAACTTTTTTGAAAAAGTTTCGCGGGCGTCAGGTGATCAGGATCATGACGCCGGGAATCCGGCGCGCCACAAGGCCCTGCGTCTTCGCCAGCGCCTGCACGGCGTCGAGCGCGTCCTTCGTCGAGAAGATTGCGCTGACCGGCACGTCCGGCCGTGCCCCCGGACCCAACACGATGCGCTCGGGCACGTAGCGACCGAGCTCGGCGACCGCAGCCGAGAATGACTTACCCTCGAAGATCACCCGGCCGCTGCGCCATGCCAAGACGACATCGGTGTCGACCGCAGAAGCCGGCAGCGGCGGCTCGCCAGTGACATAGCTCGTCTGCTCATTCGCGACGAGCTCGACCTTGCCGGCCAGGGTCTCGTCGAGATCGGTCGGGGCGGCCGGACCTGCGACGCGCACATGGCCTTCCTGCACCGTGACCGTCGCCAGGTTCTCGATCGCCTTCACGGCGAAGGTGGTGCCGAGCGCATCGCTGTTGCCGCCGAGCGCAGCAACCCGGAACAATGATGAAGAGTCGGGACGGACCCTGAATTCGGCCTCTCCCTTCAGCAGCGTGACGAGACGAAGCCGTGGCGTGAAGTCCACTGCTATGGCGCTGTCCGTATTCAGCATCGCGACCGAGCCGTCAGGCAGAGGGATTTCCGCCTGTTGTCCAACGGCGGTGGTGAAATCGGCATTCCACAACAATTGCAGGCGGGGCATCGCGATCATGGCGGCCGCCGCCGTAGCCGCCGCGCCGCCGCCGATCAGGAAACCGCGACGGCCGATCAACCCTCGCCGCTGTTGCGGCGGACGAACGGGCGGCATGCCGTCGGATTCCCCGTCGAGGACCTGCAATTGCTGCCAGAACACGCGCTCGCGTTCGAAGGCCCGTTTGTGCTCGGGTGAGCGGTCGCGCCAAGCCTTGAAGCGCTGAAGCTCCGCCTCGCTGACATTGCCGGAGGTGAGGCGTACGATCCAGTCGCGCGCGTCCAGGGCGATCTTCCGGTCGATGTCAGCGGGTTTGTCGGACTCTTCCATTCACTCGGCGCAACAAGGGTTTATCGGCAGATGCACTCAGATTCGAGCGCTTCTACCTTATAGACGCGTGAGAGCGCCCTTTGCCTAAAGAGATTTACAGAAAAAATTCAGTCGGCGAGTTCGTCGCGGAGCTCGGCCAGGCGTTCGAGCGCACGCCGGATATGGTAATAGACCGACTCGTCGCTGATGCCGAGCATTTCGGCGATCCGCCGATGCGGTATCTGCTCGACGCGGTTCATCAGGAAGATGCGCCGCGTCTTCCCCGGGAGCTCGTTGAGCACGGCGCACACCGAGCAAAGGTTCTGACGGCCGATCAGCACCCGCTCGGGCGACGCCTCGTCCGCGGTATCCCACAACAGCCCGCAGACTTCCGCGTCGATCTCTGCGCGGCGGCGCTCCTTGCGCAGATGTCCCGCAACCGTGGTGTGCGCGACCTGGGTGATGTAAGCGCCGGGATTGTCGATCGGGCTGTCGTAGCGCGTGTTTTCCAGCTTCAGCCACGCATCCTGCATCAGATCCTCGGCCGTCGCACGGCAGCCGGTGCGCGCCTGTGCGACCGCCTCGAGACGCGGCCGCACCTTGACGAAGGCGCCGATCAGTTTTGCGAGTTTCAGCCTGTCCACGCCGACCACAATGATGAAAACAACAACGTACCCCCGTCATACGCGCGGGCCATTGGCGACCTAAAGGATTGAGAAAATCGCTGCAACGGCAATGATTTAGAGAAATTCTAGCCTGGCGCCGAAAGCCTGTGCGTTCTTGTCAGCTTTAGTGCTTGATTCTATTGGGTTGCCCGGGAGCTGATGCATATCACCGCCAGCCCATGAGTCGTGCTGCGATGCGGCGCTTTCTCCCCGCGCGTTGCGTAATCGCAACAGCCGCTGCCGGTTATAGGCTCCTTTAGATTGTGAAATTAACCCTTTGCCGCCACGCCGGCCCGGAGCACGTGCTGTGCTTCGCGCTGACACGCTCCGGCAAGGGCGTCGGCCTCGTCGTGGCGACGCTCCTGACCTGGCCCGGGTCGGCCATCGTCCACGATATCAAGGGCGAGAATTGGCAACGCACCACGGTTGGCGCGGCCGCTTCGGCTGCGTGCTCCTGTTCGATCCGACCAACCCGGCGTCATCGGCCTACAACCCGCTGCTCGAGGTGCGCCGGGGCGACGCCGAGGTGCGCGATGTAGAACATCGCCGACATCCTCGTCGATCCCGAGGGGGCTCTGGAGCGCCGCAATCACTGGGAGAAGACGAGGCATTCGCTCCTCGTCGGCGCGGCCGCGACCAGCCGCTGCGACTGGCGCATCGCCGATCCCGTCGCGGGGAGGGGGCCGACCACCCTCTATCTCATCGTGCCGCCCTCGGATGCCTTCCGCATCGAGCAGAGGACCGCGAGCTCTGAGCTCTGGTGCTCGCAAACGCACTCGCGTCACGACCACCTACTGAGCGCCGCCTGCGAGCTCCGGCATGAGCACACCGCGCGGGTCGACCTCACGCCGCAGGATCGAGAGTTCCTCGTCGGTGGGTGTCTCCGTCTCCGGAACCGAGGAGAGATCCCCGAGATCGAAGCCGGTGGCGTCCTGCAGTTCCTGCCGGGGCACGCCCTGGTGGATCGAGCGCACCTTCATGCGGCCGGCCTCACGGTCGAAATCGAAGATGCATTTCGGCGTGAGAACCATGCAGGGTCCGCCCCAGTCGAGGCCGAGCTTCGTCCGCCCTTCGAGACCGCCGGGATAGCCGACGCCGGAGACGTAATCGACCTTCTCGACGAAGTTGCGCCGGTCGTGGTGAGGCATCATCACATATTCGCGCCGGAACAGGGTCATGTGCTCGGGCTGCAGAATAGGGCCGACGAGGCGCACCTTCGGCTTCTCATGCGGCCCGATGCAGACGCTGTTGATATTGCCGACGCGGTCCACCTGCACGGCGCTCGAGAAGCCGAAGCTCACGTCGCCGCGCTTCAGCACGAATTGGCCGGGATAGTCGACCATCTGCGCCTCGCAGGGCAGGTCGCGCAGCATGGCGCTGTGCTCGGAATCCGGCAGGCGGTCGAGCTCGCTGAAATCCGGATTGTGATAGCAGCCGGCGAGCAGGATCGTCAGGTTCGGCGCCTGCATGCGCTTGGCGAGCTCCATCCCGGCGAGCGGAATGCCCGTGCCGAAGAGCGCCGCGGCCGCGCCGGTGAGGAGGCCGGTGAAGCCCACTTCCCCGTCCGCGAAGCTGCGGGCGAGCACGACGGCGAGGGTCTCGTTGAGGCTGGCAGAGGCGGTCATGCGAGGCTCCCGAGATCGTTGAGCCGCGACAGCTGTGCGGCGCCGAGCTGGTCGAGATAGGCGAAATGGTCGGCGGGCTCGTGCACCCAGCGGTCGAGGTAGCGGGCAAAGTCGCTGTCGGTGGCCGAGGCGGCGACATAGGTGTCGAGATGCGCATCGTCGGCGAGGTAGCGTCCGAGCGTCGGTGTCGGATGGGAGCCCCACGGGACTTCCACGACGGCATTGATGCGGTAGGACGGCAGCTCGACGAAGCGCGCATGCCGCTTGATGAAGGAGCGCGGTACGATCTTCTCGGCCGTGACGATGACCTGATCGCAGGAGCGAGCCATCAGCACGTCCTCGCTCTGCGGCAGCAGCCGGCGAGCCGGGATCACCACATTGCCCTGCTCGTCGGCGGCGATGGCATGGACGACGACCACATCGGCATTGGCGGCGGGAAGCGCATGCAGGCGCCGGCCGGTCATAGGGCAGGGGAATTCCTTGATCTCATCGTTGTAAGTGACGACGTCGTTGCCGCCGAGGAATTTGGCGGGCCAGAAGTCGAAGCCGTCCTGGTTGGCGCGGAAGCGATCCCAGGCCGCCATTTCCGGATAGTCGACAACCTTGAGGCGCCCGGCCTCGACGGCCCGCCGGTAGTTGCGCGCAAGGCCGTGCTTCTCCAGGCCGACATAGGAAGTCTCGACCTTGGCGAGGCATCCCGCACCCGCGAGCATGTCGACATCGTAGGAATGGGCCGACCCGACGATCGTGAGATCGCGTCGCCCCTGGCGAATGAGCGCACGCACGAAAGCCATCGGCTTCTGGTAGACGGCAAAGCCGCCGAGCGCGAGCCGGCAACCGTCCGGCACGCGGTCTGCGGCCTCGGCGAGGCTGATCAGTTTGGAGATGAGGGGCGCTTTGCTCATGCCGATCCACTCGCTCGTAAACGCGGGCGGCGGAGCATACTCCACCACACCGCGAGGATGATGACGAGGCCTTGGGCGATCAGGAAGACGATGGGATCGATGCCGGCCAGCACCATGCCGTTGCGCAGCACGGCCACGAACATGACGCCGAGCACGGTGCCGATGAGGCGCCCGTGGCCGCCGTTCAGGCTGGTGCCGCCGACGATGACGGCCGCGATGACATCGAGCTCGATATGCTCGCCCACCGTGGCGCTGCCGGAGTTCAGCCGCGACACCAGCATGATGCCGCCGATCGCCGCGAGAACCTGCACGATGACGAAGACGGCGATGCGGATCGCACCGACCGGCACGCCATAGCGCGAGGCGGTGACCGGATTGCCGCCCACGGCATAGAGATGGCGCCCGAAGCGCAGCTGGCTGAGCACGAGCCACCCGAGGCCGATGGTGACAACCATCAGCGCGACGGGCGCGGGTACGCCGAGGATCGTGCCATACCACAGGCTGTCGAAGGCCTGCGGCATGGGTCCGATGGTGAGGCCATCGCTGATGTAGAAGGCCACGCCCCGCACAGCTGAAAGCAGGCCAAGCGTCGTGATGAAAGAGGGAATGGCCCAGACCACCCGAAGCATGCCGATGAAGGCGCCGATCAGGACGGCAATGCCGACCGCCAGCGCGCTGGCCGTGACCAGCGACCAGCCGAGATTGATCACCAGCAGCGACATGACCGTGCCGGCGAGGCCGACCGTCGCACCCACTGACAGATCTATCTCGCCGGCAATGATCACCATCGTCATGCCGACGGCGATCATCGCCACCACGGAGGTCTGGGTGAGCAGCGTCGAGAAATTCGCGACGCTGAGAAAGTTTTCCGCCGTCACGGAGAAGTAGATGATCAAGGCCACCAGCGCGAGGCCGACGCCGATCTCAGCGCGCCAGGAGGCAAGGATCGCTCTCAGTCGCGCAGAGCCGGCGGCCTCGCGGGGCTGGGCGAGCGTGCTGTTCATGGACATGGGTCCTCGCAAATGAAGGGCGAGTGGGCCGTGATGCCCCCGGGCCACGCTCAGTTGGAGAGCGACCGAAGGAGTTCGAGATAATCCTTGACCGCCTGCGGCTGGCTCTTGGTGTAGAGCTTCACCGGCACGTTCACATAGCGGGGCTGGGCCTCTCCCCGCTTGGCCTTAACGGCGGTTTCCACGGTGAGATAGCCGACCCGGTAGGGCTGCTGGTCCGCCACGGCTTCGACATTGCTCGCGGGATCGAGCAGCATCTGCGCGAGATCCTGGCTCATGTCGATGCCATAGAGCTTGGTCTTCGTATTGGCGCGCCGCGCGGCGGCCGCGGCACCGGCGAGCGAGCCGGCATTCGAGGCCCAGACCGCCGTGGTGTCGGGCTTGCGGCGGAGAATGTTTTCGAGGCCGTCGGCGCCGTCCTCCGGCGTGGCCGCGGTGACCTCGGCCACCAGCTCGTATTTCAGACCTTCGAGTGCGGAGAGAAAGCCGGCACGGCGGGGCTGCATGTTAGCGTTGATCGGCGGCAGCGTGATCATGCCGATCGAGGGTTCGCCGGGCTGGCTCTCGATATAGCGTCGCAGCTCCTTGCCGACCGCTGCGGCGAGCTCGTGGCTGTCGACACCGATGGTGTGACTGGCGATGGACGTATCCTCGAGCTTGGTGTCATACTCGACGATCATGATATTGCGGCTCTGGGCCCGGCGCGCAGAGGCCACCGAGCCCTGCTTGTCGAGCGGGGGCATGATCAGCACGTCGACGCCCCGCGTGATGAAATCCTCGACCACCTGGCTCTCGGTTGGCAGCTTGCGCTGGTTGAGGCCGAATTGGATGGTCGCGCCGTATTTCTCGGCGGCATCGCGCATCCCCCGTTCGATCTGCTGCCAGAACTGCGAGTCGCGGGCATAGATGATGGCGCCGATGGTGAGCTTGTCTTGGGCCCGCGCAGGGGCGGACAGGGGCGCAGAAAGACCGACGGCGAGGCTCGCGGCGGCGGCGAGCGCCAGCATGGGCGCTTTAAGCCAGTGAACAGCAGACATGCTTCGTCCCTCCAGGTGAGGCCGACCCCGGCCTGTGCGGTGTCGGCGGTTTTGGCGTTCCCTTGGCGTCTCGATGCGCCCTTCAAGAAACGATTTCCGAAAACGTTTCTGTGAACTCAATTGAGCAGGACAGGGCTCAAAGGTCAACCGTGAAGAGGGCCATGTCCGGTCGAAGCAGGTCTGGAACCACGACATGGCCGCGGGCGCGGCAGATGTCCAGGCCGTCCCGCCAGTCGCTGGCGCCCGACACCATGACGAAGCGGGCCGCGAAGGCTTCGGCCGCTTCCATGTCGGCGCGGCTGTCGCCGAAATAGAGCAGCGGCCGGGCGATGACGCACGATGCGAGGAGATCGGCGATCTGCTCGACCTTGAACCGGTCGCCGCCGCGAACGGCCTTCAAATGCCCGGCGATGCCCCGGCCCTGGAGCAGAAGCTCGAGGTCGGCGGCCTCGGCGGCGGAAACGACGACGCAGGCAAGCCCGGCTGCATCGAGCCGTCGCACGAGTTCTAGCGCGCCTGGAATGGCCGGACAGCTCTGCAGCGCCGCAAGGGTCGTCGCGGCAAAGGCGGAAACGGCCCGCTCGGCTTGTGCGTCGGCCTGGGGATCGCGCAGGATCTCGTGAAAGAAATGGGCGAAGAGCTGCCGGCGGTGCAGGCCCGGATGGGCCTGCTGATAGGCGCAGAACATCTCGACGGCTTCGGCCGGATGCGTGGCGACGACCGCCCGGAAGGCCTCGGCCTTGATCCGGTTTGAATCCAGGAGAACACCATCGCAATCGAAGATGACGCCGCCGTATGGCTCGAAACTCATCCGATCACCTTGCGCGCCATGAGGTCTTCGCACTGCTCTCGCGACCAGCCGAGCCACTCGGCCGCAATCTCGTAGGTATGCTCGCCGACGAGCGGGGCAGGGCGCCGCACAGCACCCGGCATTTCACCGAGGGTGACGGTGATGCCGTGCGTCTGATAGGCGCCGGCGCGGGGGTGCTCCACCGTCAGAATTTGATCGCGTGCCTTGAGCTGCGGGTTCTCCACCACATCGGCCATGGTGGCGACCTTCGCGCAAGGGATGCCGGCGCGGTCCATGGCCTCCACGACGGCATCGGCCGTATGCTGCGACACCCAAGCCCCCACTTCGGCCTCGATCGCATCGGCATTCTCGACGCGGGACTTGGCCGTGGCAAAACGCGGATCCTGCAGCAGGCCTTCCCGGCCGATGGCATTCACCAGTCGCCGGAACAGCGGATCAGTGCCCGAGGCGATATGGACCCAGGCGCCGTCCGACGCCTGGAAGGTGTTCACCGGCGCGGTGTAGCGATCGCGGTTGCCCTGCCGTCCCATCGTTTTGCCGAGTACCGCTTGTTCGGGAATGGCCGTCATCAGGAGGCTCGCCGCACTTTCGAGGAGGGTCGCCTCGACGAGTTGACCCCGGCCCGTCTGCTGGCGCGCGGCAAGCGCCGTGAGCGCCCCGATCGTGCCGTAGAGCGCCGTGGTGTAGTCGATCACGAAAGTCCCGGCCATGGTCGGCGGTCCGTCCGGATCGCCCGTGATATCCATCATGCCGCTCATCGCCTGGGCGATGACGTCGAAACAAGGGCGCTGGGCGAGGGGCCCGGTCTGCCCGAATCCGGAGATGCGCACCATGATGAGGCGGGGGTTGAGCGCCGAGAGCGTCTCCCAGCCGCAGCCCATTTGCTCCATGGTGCCGGGCCGGAAGTTCTCGATCAGCACATCCGCCTTGCTCGCGAGCTCGCGCAGCACGGCCTGCGCCTCGGGATTGCGGAAGTCGAGGGCGAAGCTGCGTTTGTTGCGGTTGTAGGTCATGAAATAGAGGCTCTGGCCGCCGAGCTTCGGCTCGTTCTCGCGCGTGTCCTCGCCGCTGTCGAGACGCTCCACCTTGACCACGTCGGCGCCGTGGTCGGCGAGCTGCATGGCGCAGAACGGCCCGGCGATGAAACGCGACACGTCGAGCACCTTCAATCCTTGCAAAGCGGTGGACATTTTCACAATTCTCCTGCCTCCGGCACGGGAAACCGGCTGAGCTGGTCGCGGTACGCGGTATAGCGTCGCCTGAGCCGCGCATAGAGCGCCACCGCCTCTCGATCCGGCTCGATGCATTCGCGGATACGGACCATGGCGGCGCTGGCTTCCTTGAGGTCGGCATGCAGACCAACCCCGACGGCGGCCAGCATCGCCGCCCCGAGCGCCGAGGCCTCGACAACCTCCGGCACGATCAGCCGCTGGCCGAGGAACGCGGCGCGGATCTCGAGCCAGAGCCGCGATTCCGCGCCGCCGCCGACCGCACGAATGTCCCGCACAGGCGTGCCAGCGGCCGCAAGAGCGTCGAAGACATCGGCGACTTCGGCGGCCGCACCTTCGAGCGCGGCGCGAAAGATATGTCCGCGGCCGTGCTCGAAGCCGAGCCGGGCCATTCCGCCCCGTTCGGTGGCGTTCCACCGCGGCGTCCTCGAACCCGCCAGAACGGGTGAGAAGATCAGCCCCTCGCTGCCCGCCCGCACGGCGGCGGCTTCCGCCGTCAGGGTCTCGATGTCGGCGTTCAACACGCGGGCAAGCCAGGCGACGACCCCGCCCGTCGCTGCCATGGGGCCGCCGACGCTCCAGGCGCGGCCGACCGGAAAGCGGTTCAACACCAAGCGCCGGCCGGGGTCGAAGCACGGCCGGTCCACGCAGGCGAGGATGACGTCGGTCGTCCCCATGACATTGACCGCGATGCCGGGCTCGACCATGCCACCGCCGATGCCGCCGACGGTCCCATCCGGGCCGCCGACGACGGCCGGCGTTCCTTCGAGCAGCCCCAGCGCCATGGCGCCTTGCTGTGTCAGGCGTCCGGCGATGCCGGTCGCATCGCGCACCTCGGGTAGCAGATCGCGTGAAAGTCCGAGCGCCGCAATGAGATCCTCGCTCCAGACGCCCCGGGTCACATCGAACAGTGCCGTATAGGAGGCCCCGCCCGGATCGCACAGGACGTCTCCGCAAAGTCGCAGGAGCAGCCAGTCCTTGACGGAGAGCACCTTGCGCGTCTGCTTGAAGACCTCGGGACGGTGCTCGCGAAACCACAGGAGGCGCGGCGCCGTCAGTTCCGGGTCGAGGCGACGGCCGGTTGTCCCGTAGATCGCGCCTGCGCCGAACCGGTCTTCGATGAGCGCGGCCTCCCTGGCAGCGCGCTGATCTTGCCAGGTGCAGATGGGCGCGAGCGGCTCCCCGTCGGCATCGGCCAGCACCATGCCGAGCGCGGCCGTGACGGCGACGGCGGCCACGGCCTCCGGACGAGCCCCCAGCGCGCGCGCGGCTTCCGTCGCAGCGGTCCAGAGGGAGACCGGATCCGCTTCCGCCAGAGGCGGCTGATAGGTGACCGCGAATGGGCGGCTCGCCTGGGCGACGCACCGGCCGGTCGCGTCGAAAAGGGCGGCTCTGATGCTGCTCGTTCCCGCGTCGATCGCGAGGATCAGGTCACGTCCCATAGCCCGCCTTTGGGGTGCGGTCCGCGGTCGGAACGGTCGAAAAACAGCTGACGAAGGTCATCGAATCCATAGGTAGGGTGATGCTGTCGCCATAAATGCACGAAAAACGATTTCCGAAAACGTTTTTTTCTGGTAGCGATGCCGGCAAAGGCGCGAGAGCCGCCGACCATCCAGTCAAGCAGGAGAGCCGCAGATGACGACTTCGCAACCCGCGCCAGGGAAGATCAGCGCCGCCCGCGCCGTCGTCCAATGTCTCAAGCTGGAAGGGGTTGAGTTCATATTCGGCGTGCCCGGAGGGCAGACGCTCTCGATTATGGATGCGCTCTTCGACGAACCGGGCATTCGCTTCATCACCACGCGCGACGAGCGCGCCGCCGCGCATATGGCTGACGGCTACGGTCGGCTCACCGGCAAGCCCGGCGTCTGTCTTGCGACCACCGGGCCCGGCGCGACCAATCTGATAACGGCGGTGGGCGGCGCCCATCGCGATTCGAGCCCGGTCGTCGTGATCACCTGCAACAACCGGCGCCGTCACATCGGCCAGGACGACAACCAGGACGCCGATCACGTCACTCTCTTCCGCCAGTTCACGAAGCTTGCCCGCTTCGTGCCCGATAGCGAAGGCATCCCGCAGGCCGTGCGTGAGGCCTTCCGCGTCGCCACGACCGGCAATCCCGGGCCGGTGCTCCTCGATTTCGCACGCGACGCGGTCGAAGGCGGCGAGATCGCCTTCGAGCCGATCAAGCCGGAGAACTACCGCTTCAACGCGCGCCCCGTCGCGCCCGAGCCCTCCATTGCGGCCGCCGCCGAGGTGGTTGCCGTGGCCGAGAAGCCGGTGCTGTGGCTCGGGCGCGGCGCGATCATCGCCCAGGCCAGCGAAGCGGCTTTGCGGCTCGCCGAAGCGATGGGCATGCCGATCGTCACGACCTTCAACGGCATCTCGGCGGTGCCGGGCGACCACGACTTGAGCTTCGGCCCGCGCAGCCGCTTCGGCACGAAAGTCTCGAAGCATCTGCTGCAAGAGGCCGACTGCATCCTCGCCGTCGGCAACAGCCTGAACGCAGCCTCCACCTCGCGCTGGACGCTGCCCATCACCCGCAACATCGTCCAGGTTGACCTCGATCCGGCGATCATCGGTCGCAACTATCCCGTGGCCGTCGGCGTCATCGGCGACGCCGCAGACGCTCTCCAGCGCCTTACGTTGGCGCTTCAAGGCAAGGCCACCGCGACCGCAGGGACACGCGCCGATTGGCTCGGCACGGCCCGGCGCCTGCGCGAGGAGTGGCGGCGGGAAGTCTTCGCCCCATCGCATGCCACGTCGACGCCCATTAAGCCGCAATGGGTGATGAAGGCCCTGGGCGATGCGGTCGACGGAAATACCATCGTCGTGGCCGACGCGGGCAATCCCGGCGTCTGGACGCATATGCTGCCGATCAAGACGCCAGGCGCCTACATGAAGCCGGTTGGTTTCGGCAATATGGCCTTCGGCCTGCCTGCCGCCATCGCCGCAAAGCTCGCCCGGCCGGAGCAGGATGTCATCGCCATCGTCGGCGACGGCTCGCTCGGCATGAGCATGGGCGATATCGAGACGGCGATCCGCGAGAAGGCGCCGCTGACCCTGGTCGTGATGAACGACATGGCCTACGGCAACATCAAGCAGGAAGAGCTGCATTTCCACGGCCAGCGCTATATCGGCGTCGATTTCGGCGATGTGGATTACGCCGGCGTCGCCAGATGCATGGGCGGCGACGGCGAGAAGGTCACGCGGCCGGGTGACCTCGCCGCGGCGATCGCTCGCGGCAAGGCGTCCGACCGCCTCTATCTCATCGACGTGCGCATCGACGGGGCGGAGAACGTCTGGAAGGATCCCATGTGATGACGACAGAGGTCGGTTCGAACACCACGCCGCCATCGCTCATCCAACGCCTCCTGGGCGGGCACGGGGACGAGCGCGGCCGTGATCTCGTCCTGCGCTGGCTGATGACCAATGCGGCCTTTGTCGGACTGGTCCTGCTGATCATCATCTCGACGCTGCTGTCGCCGTATTTTCTCACGGAGCAGAACCTCTTCAACGTCCTGCGGCAGTGGACGATGGTCGGGCTCATCGCGGTCGGCCTCACCTTCGTGATCATGTCGGGCGGAATCGATCTCTCGGGCGGCGCGATTCTCGCCTGCGCGACCGTGATCGGCGCGCTCACCATGCCGATGTTCGGGGCGGCCGGCGCGATCGTCGCCGTGCTCCTGGTGGGTGCGGCCTTCGGCTATCTGAACGGCGCCGTCATCACTTGGGGGCGCGTCACGCCTTTCGTGGCGACCCTCGGCACGATGACGATCGCTCGCGGCATCGCCCTGATGCTCAGCGATGGACGCACGGTCATCACCGAGACGCCGGAGTGGTTCCAGTTCTGGTTCGGGCGGGGCTTCATCGGGCCGGTGCCGGCACCGGTGATCATCGCGGCCACCTTCTTCATCGTCGCCGGCGTGATGCTGCGCATGACGCGCTACGGCCGGCTCGTCGCCATGGTCGGCGACAATGAGGTCGCCGCCTATCGCTGCGGCGTGAACGTGCCGCGGGTCAAACGTAGCGTTTATGTCATCCACGGCGTGGGCGCCGCCCTGGCTGGGCTCTTGTTTCTCGGCCGGCTCGGCGTCGGTGAACCGTCCGCCGGCGCGCTCTTCGAGCTCAACGGCATTGCGGCGGTGGTCATCGGCGGCACGCCCTTTACGGGTGGCGCAGGCGGCGTCGGCCTCACCTTCATCGGCCTGATGGTGATCGGTCTCACCTACAACATCTTGAATCTGCTCTCGGTCTCACCTTACGCGCAGGACATCGCCCGCGGCGTAATCATAGTGGTTGCGGTCATGTTCAGCGTGCGCAGCATCCGGGCCAAGCGATAGGCCCGCAGCGGCTCAAAACAAGCAACAAGGGAAGCGGAGGAAATCATGAAACGATCGACATTCATTGCCGGGCTTGCCGCCAGTGTCGTCCTGCTCGGCGGCTATAGCGCACAGGCCGAGGACAAGGTCTGGAATATCGTCGTCGCCCAGCCCAATGTCGAGCATCCCTATCGCGTCGGCGGCATCGAGCGTACCAAGGCCTGGGCGGCCGGGCGCAAGGACGTGAAGCTCACGGTTATCGACGGGCGCCGCGACAGCGCGATCCAGCTCGCCGGCCTCGAAGACGCGCTCGTGCGCGGCGCCGATATCGTGGTGATGTCGCCCAACGATTCCGACGCGCTCGCGCCGATCGCCGCGACAGCGAAGCGCGCCAAGGTGCCGCTCGTGATCTTCGACCGCAAGCTCAACGTGCCGGACACCGACTACGCCGCCTTTATCGGTGGCGACAATGTCGAGATGGGCAGGATCGCAGCGCGCCACATCGCCGACAAGATCGGCAAGAAGGGCGTCGTCATTCAGATCGAGGGCACACCTGGCGCGTCCGCCACCACCGACCGGAAAACCGGCTTCGAGGAGGTGATGAAGCAATATCCGGACATCAAGGTCTACAGCTATGTCGGCCATTACCGGATGCATGAGGCGGCCGCGGCGATGGAGGACGCGGCCATCGCCCATCCGGACGTCGTGGCGGTTTTCGCCCACAACGACTCCATGGCGTTAGGCGCCGGCAAAGTGCTCGCCGAGCGCGGCAAGAACGGGCTCGTCATCGTCGGCATGGACGGCGGCCTGGAGGCCTGCCAGGGGCTGAAGGAGGGGAAGATCACCGGCTCGGTCCACTATCCGACCATGTTCCCCGAAGCGCTCGAACTCGCCATGAACGTGCTCGCCAACAAGCCCGTGCAGAAGGTCAATCTCGTCGAGACGCCCATGCTGACCGCCGAGAACCAGACCCAATACTGCAAGTAACTCCCCGAATAGCGTCGCCGGCCTCACCCGCCGGCGACCGCCGAGGCGAAGACGCATGAGCAAGCTTCTCGAACTTCAGGGCGTGACGAAGAGCTATGGCGCGGTGCGAGCGCTGAAAGGTATCGACCTCACGCTTAACGCCGGCGAAGTGCTGGCGCTCATCGGCGACAACGGCGCCGGCAAGTCGACGCTCATCAAGGTGATCTCCGGCGCCATCGTGCCGGATGGCGGGCGCATGCTGTTCGAGGGGCGCGAGGTGCAGATCCGGCGTCCCGAAGACGCCCGTGCGCTGGGCATCGAGACGGTCTATCAGGACCTCGCCCTATTCGATAATTCGAATATCGCCGAAAACCTCTTCGCCGGGCGCGAGCCGGTGCGACGCATTTTGGGCATTCCCTTCCTGCGCAAGGCCGAGATGCATGCGGAGAGCGCGCGCATTCTCGAGACGTTGAAGATCCACATCAATTCCACCAAGGCGCTGGTGAAGGAGCTCTCGGGCGGCCAGCGCCAGACGGTGGCGATCGGACGCGCCGTCGCCTTCTCGCAGCGGATCGTCATTCTCGACGAGCCGACCGCCGCGCTCGGCGTGCCCGAACAGGAAAAGGTGCTGGAGCTTGTGCAGCAGCTCAGAGGGGACGGCTATTCGGTCGTGCTCATCAGCCACAATCTCGACCATATCTTCCGCGTCTCGGACCGGATGCATGTGCTGCGCCGGGGCGAGACCGCGGGCTTGCTCCATCGCGCCGACACGACGCCGGAGGAGGTGGTGCAGCTGATCACCGGCGCAAAGCGCATGGTGCATTAGTGGATTTCGCCCGGCGTTGAGAGGCTCTTACATCAGCCCGCGCGACCGCGAGCCCCCTCCGGCGCCGCTACGCGACGACCTCCCCCTTCAGGGGAGATCTCCGTATAGGCGGCGGCTCCCAGTGAGCCCGCGTCGGCCCCGCCTTCCGTGGCTGGACGACATCATCCCCGCAGGGCGCGGTTGGTGCTGACGGCCATCAGGCGTCTGGCGCCGATGCGGTCGAGACGGGCTGCGTGGTCGGCCGTGCTGAAGACATGGGCGTCGAGCCAAGCACCTAGCGCCGCCGGTGAGCGGGCGGCCTCGACAGCCTCGGCCAGCGCCTGGCCGTCAGCGGCATAGCGTGTTTCGCAGGCGCCGGGATAGGCGCCGAATGGTGCCTCCACAACACAGGCGATAACGGAGCCGGCCAGGAACGGCTTGGTCGGTCGCGCAGCGATCGCCTCGCGGCTCACCAGCTGCTCGACAGAGACGATCACCGTTCTTGCAGAACGGGCGAGCAGCAGGTCCGGCAATTCCGGCTCCCATTCTTCGGCGGCAAAGCGCAGATTGCCGGCATCGTCGGCAAAATGGGCATGCAGCAGCACGACGTCCGGCCGAAGCGCCGGGGCTGCCCCATTGCCGACCAACGGCACGAACGGCCATCCGAGCGCTGCGGCGCGGATGCCATCGCGGACCTTCTCGCCGACATCGATGCGCTCCGCGCAGCCCGCCGCAGCGAGAAGGTCGAAAGCGACGCCGCCGTCCCAGCCCGTGAGGTGTAGGCCCTTGCGGCCCTGGCGCAGGATTTCACAGACGAGCGCCATTGGCGGCCGGCGACCGGCGTGACCGCCGAGAGCGACGAGATCGCCGTCCTTGATCAGTTGCACCGCGGTGGCGAGCGATGCGACCTTGCTGGATGACGCAGGCATAGGCATCAGTTCCCCGAATTGGCGCCGGCACTCGCCCGGCCGACATAGATCCCCTCGGGATCGATCACCTCGCGCAACAGGCGCAGGAGATGCCCATCGGGCTCGGGCTCGGTGCCGAGCGTCGGCGCGGCCGGCAGCGGGAAGGCGACATGATCCTGAACCTCTTCGAGCGTCACACCCGGATAGAGGCGCTCCACCCGCATGCGCTTGCTGCCCGGATCGAAGCCGAGGATGGCGCGGTCGCTGATCACCCGGATGGGACCGGCGCCGGGCAACCCCGCCGCCTCTCGCCCGCTGGGTCCCGTCAGGAAGCCGGGCGTGGTGAGATACTGCAGCTTCTCGACGAAACGCTTGCGGTCGAGCCGGGCGATGATGACGAAGCGCTTGGCCATGCTCGCGATATCGTTCGCTCCACCGCTGCCCGGCAGCCGCACCTTGGGCCGCGCATAAGGGCCGATGACGGTGGAGTTCAAATTGCCGTAGGGGTCGATCTCGGCTGTCCCGAGAAAGCCGATGTCGATCTTGCCCTGCTGCAGCAGGCTCAAGGCATAGAAGGTGCCGGCAACCTTGGCGGAGCCATGCGCGAGGCGGTAGTCGCCGACGCCTGTCGCGAGATCGACCGGCTGCGGGTCGATGATGCCGGATTCGAACACGAGATTGACGGATGGCGCATGTGTCGCCTTGGCGAGATAGGCCGCCACCATGGGCAGACCCGTGCCGATGAAGGCCGTGTCGCCGTCGCGGATCTCGCGCGCCGCAGCGACCGCCATATATTCGTCGCGGCTGACATCAGCCATGGCGCGCCTCCTTGAGATAGCCGAGTGCGGGATCGACGCGCAGCCTGAGGAGCCGGGAGATGGTCAAGGCATCGAGATAGGCCCAGTGATCCGCTATCCCGTGCACCCAACGGTCGAGCCAGTCGGTCGTGCCGGCGTCCGTTTGCGACGCGGCATAATATTCGGCGAGATGAGGCGCATCGTGGTCGTAATAGCCATAGACGCCGGTGGGATGCGCGCCATAGGGGACGTGGACCACCATGTCGACCATGAGTGCCGGCAGAAGCGTCATCTCCGGCTGGCGGCGGATCACAGCCGTGTCGACGATCTCCTCCACCGTCACGATGACGAGGCCCGCCGCGCGTGCCTGCTCCTCGATGACGGAGGTCGTGCCGAAGAGCTGCACATTGCCGAGGCGGTCGGCGCGCGCTGCATGGATGACGGCCACGTCCGGCTTCAGCGGCGAGACGGCAGTGACGACGCCGTCGCCGAAGGGCGATTCGAGACGCTGCGCCTTTTCCGCGGCCTGCTCGAAGCCCGAGACGGCGAGGATATCCGTGCCCGCCATCGCCCGCATCGGCATGAAGGGCAGACCCAAGCCCGCCGCCATGAGGCGGGAGACCATGCCGAAATGGCTGTGGTCCTCGACGGCGAGGGTGCCGGCCTCGACGGCCTTTGAGAAGCGCCGGCAGCGCCCGTAACCCTCGAACATGAAATTGGAGAAGTAGACCTTTTCGAGCAGGCCGGCCGCCGCCAGGAATTCGGCCACCCAACATTCGGCCACGCTCATCAGCGTAAGCCGCGAGCGACCCTGCCGGATGAGCTCACGCGAGAAGGCGAGCGGCTGATGTGAATGGGCGAAGCCGCCGGCCGTCAACGACGCGCCGTCCGGCACGGCGCGAGCGGCCTCCTCCAGCGGCGTGATCTTGGAAGGCGAACCCGCCATGGACAGTCCTTGCTCGGGGGGAGGGCCGTCAGGCGGCCTCGATCCAGGTCTGGCGCGCGCCGGTGATCAGCGAAACGATGTCGTCGCCGCTGACCCCGGTGGTCGGCACGTCACCCACCTTCATGCCGTGCCGGAGCACGACCACGCGCTGACTCATTTCGAGGACGAGCGGCATGTTGTGGCTGATGAGCACGATCGACACGCCCTCTTCCTGCAGCCGGCGCACCGCCTCCATCGCCCGCTTCGTTTCCTGCACGCCGAGCGCGGCGGTGGGCTCGTCGAGCAGCACGAGGGCGGATTTCCACAGCTTGGTGCGGGCGAGGGCGACCGCCTGGCGTTGGCCGCCGCTCAGGCCCGAGACATTGGCGTCGGCGCGCGGCACGTTGACGGACAGGCCGTTGAGAGCCTCGTCCGAGGCCGCGCGCATGCCGCGCTTGTCGAGAAACCGCAGCGGTCCGACGCCCCACATCCGCTCGCGGCCGAGAAAGATGTTGTCGGCGACGTTCAGGTTCTCGCAGAGCCCGAGATCCTGGTAGACCGTCTCGATGCCGAGTTTGCGCGCGACATCCGTGGACGCGATGTCCACCGGACGCCCGTCGAAGCGGATCTCGCCTTCGCTCGGCTGGATGGCACCGGAGAAAATCTTGACGAGCGTCGATTTGCCGGCACCATTGTCGCCGACCAGGGCAACCGTCTCGCCCTTGCCGATTCGGAGGTCGATGCCGCGCAAGGCCTCGACCGCGCCGTAGAATTTCTTGATGCCGCGAGCTTCGAGCAGAACTGGCCGGGTCGCGCCGGATTGCATTTGGTGATCCTCCCTGGCCCATTTCGCTTCAGAAAAACGACGCCGAAACGATTTCCGAAAACGTTTCTTGGAGAGCGAAGTTACACGTGCTATCACTGCCGCGTCAACCGTGGTCCTGACCTGCTTGCGATGCGCTCCATCTCGGGCTCTGATTTCTCGATAATGCTATGTTCGCCTCAGCGGTCGATCGTCGTCCGCAGGCGCGCGCCAGGGAGCGTCCAGGCATGAAGGACAGGAAGCGCGTCACCATCCGCGATGTCGCCAACGAATGCGGCATCGCCTTGTCGACAGTTTCAAATGCGCTCGCCGGCAAGCCGCATGTCAGCGAGGAGACCAGGGCGCAAGTGAAGGAGGCGGCGGAGCGCCTCGGCTATCGCGCCTCGGCCGTGGCGCGGGCCTTGCGCATGCAGCGCAGCTTCACCATCGGCGTGCTGATCGCCGATGTGACCAACCCCGCCTTCCCAGACTTCGTCCGCGGTGTCGAGGACGTGGCCATGCGGGAGAAGTGCAACCTCCTCCTGTGCAATACGGACGGGGAGGAGGAAAAGCAGATCTGGCACATGCGCGCCCTGCTCGACAGCCAGGTCGACGGCATGGTGCTGATCTCGCAGCACACCGACACGCCGCGCGTGCGCGAGCTTCTCGATTCGGGAACGCCCTTCGTGCTGGTGCAACGCCGGACCGCGCGTCACCAGGACGACTATGTCGGCTCGGACAATGTCGGCGGCATCACGCAAGCCGTGGAGCATCTCGCCGGGTTCGGGCACCGGCGCATCGGCTTCGTGCGTGGCCCGCTGGGATCCTCGACCGCCGCCGAACGGCTCGAAGCCTATAAGGCGGCGGTGCGCCGCCTGAAGCTCGACCGCTCGCCCGACCTCGTCTTCAACGGCGATTACAATCTCCCGACCGGCTACGACGCGGGCCTGCATCTTCTGTCCTTGCCAGAGCGGCCGACCGCCATCATGGCGAGCAACGACCTCAACGCCATGGGCGTCATCGAGGCGGCGATGGAACTCGGGATCGAGGTGCCGTCGGACCTGTCGGTCGTCGGGCTAGACGACATCCAGCTCGCTTCCTTCCGGCGCATCGATCTGACGACCATCCACCTGCAGAAGCGAGCCATGGGCGCCGCCGCTGCCGAGATGCTGATGAAGCGCATCCGCAACCGGCGGCCGTCGCCGGCCCGCGAACAGATCTTCCCGACGGGCCTTGTGGTCCGCGGAACTACGGCACGCGCGGCGCAGGTCGCCTCGAGCCGCAAACGCAAGAAGCTAGCCGTATAGGGAGAGGAAATGGCCGGTTCGCTGGAGGGGCTCAAGGTTCTTGATCTGTCGCGCTTCATCGCCGGGCCGATGTGCGGGATGCTGCTCGGCGACATGGGCGCGGATGTCGTCAAAGTGGAGCGGGCTGGCAAGGGCGAAGATGGCCGGGTGATCGCCCCCAAGGTGGGCGGCGAGAGCCTTTATGTGATGATGTACAACCGCAACAAGCGCAGCCTGACGCTCGACTACCGGAGCCCGGAAGGTCAGGAGCTTCTGCGCAACCTCGCGGCCGAAGCGGACGTGCTCATCGAGAACTTTCGCCCCGGAACCCTGGAAAAGATGGGCTGCGGCTGGGAGGAGCTCTCCGCCCGCAACCCCCGCCTCGTGATGGTGCGTATCTCCGGCTTCGGCCAGAACGGCCTCTTTGCCGAGCGGCCCTGTTTCGACGTCATCGCCCAGGCAATGAGCGGGCTCATGGAGATCACCGGTGAGGACGGCGGCAAGCCCGTGCCCTCCGGCGCCTTCATCATCGACCAGGTGACGGGGCTCTATGCCACCGTCGGCGCGCTCGGCGCGCTGCAAGCCCGTGAACGCACCGGCCGCGGCCAGGTGGTGGATACCGCGCTCCTCGACAGCGCCGTGACGCTCCTGCTCACGGCCATTCCCGAATATGCACTGTTCGGCGTGGAGGCGACGCGCAAGGGCGCCCGCGACCGCTATTCGGCTCCCGCCAACAATTATCTCTGCCGGGACGGCCGCTGGGTCCACGTCAATGCCGGCAACGACGCGCTTTTTCCCCGGTGGTGCAAGGCTGCCGGGCTCGCAGATCTCATCACCGATGAGCGCTTCTCGTCGCATGCGGCGCGCATGGCGAATGCCGACGCGATCGAGGCCATTGTCGCCGACTGGGCCGCCCAGCACGATGCCGATGCGATCGTCGACATGATGGTTCGCGCCGAGGTGCCTTCCGGCAAGGTCGCCACGATCGCCGAGGTCGTCGCCAATCCGCAGCTGAAGCACCGGGAGCAGATCGTCGACATCGACTATCCCGGTATCGGCAAAGTGCCGATGCACGGCGTCACGGTGAAGCTGTCGGGGACCGCCAACAGCATCCGCCGGCCCGCACCGTCCATCGGCCAGCACACGTCTGAAGTTCTGACTGACTGGCTGGGGTGAGGCACCCGCCTTAAGGCGTTTCCGTCAGAGTTCCAAGGCCGGGCTGCCGTCGAAGCTCGTGATCGGCGGGTAGGCCTTGGGATCGGTCACCACGTCGAGCACGCTCGTGCCCGGCCGCGCAAAGGCTTCGCGCAAGGTCGTGGCGATCTCCGCCGGGTCTTCGATGCGCAGGCCGTGACAGCCGCAGGCCCGGGCGATGGCCGCGTGGTCCATCGGCTCGAAATCCACCACGTCCGTGTGCCCGCCGAAGATCACGTCCTCGGCATGCTTCTGGTAGCCGAGGATTTGGTTGTTGAGCACGGCGACAACCACGTCGAGGCGCATGCGTCGCGCGGTTTCAAGCTCCGACCAGACATGGGCGAAGCCGCCATCGCCGGCGAGGCAGAAGACCCGCGCCTGCGGCCGCGCCACCTTGGCGCCGAGCGCGAAGGGCAGGCCCCAGCCGAGGCCGGCTAGCCCCCGCGGCGTGATGAAGCGCATGCCTGGCCGCCGTGCGCGCAGATAATTGGCGACCCAGATCGACGAATAGCTCGCATCCGCCACCACGATGTCGTCGTCGCGCAGCTGCGCATCGAGCTCGGCCATCAGCCGCTCGGGCCGAATCGGCTGGGCGTCGGAGCCTCTGGCGGCGGCGCTCTCCTCCTGCCAAGCCTGACGGCCGGCGGCGATCTGGGCCTCGATCGCTGCGCGCGCCGCGCGCCTGCGAGAAAGATCGCGGGCGGCGAGCGCCTCGGTCAGCGCCTCCAAGGTCAGCTTGGCGTCGCCGACGAGGCGGACTGCCTCGTAATTGCGGCCGACCTCCGTGCCGTCGATGTCGAGATGAATGATCGTCGCACCTTTCGGCAGCAGCGACCAGGAATCGGTGCCGTTCTGGTTGGTGCGGTTGCCGACCAGCAGGATGACATCCGCCCCGCTCACGAGCTCCCGCTGATGGCGGGCAACGCCACGGGTGCCCATGAAATAGCCGACCACGCCGACCGAGAGCGGGTGATCCTCGCTGACGGCGCCCTTGCCCATGGTCGTGGTCGCGACGGGCAGGCTCGCCTGTTCCTGGAGGGCGGCCAGCACCTCCTGCGCGCCGGAGAGATGGACGCCGCCGCCGGCGATGACGAGCGGGCGTTCGGCAGCGGCCAGGAGATCGGCGGCTTCGCCCACGTGGGCGGGATCGGCGACCATGCGGTCGAGCGGGAAGGTGCCGAGCTGCGCCGCGCGATGGACGGCAGCATCGGAAGGAACGTCAACGAAGAGATCGACCGGGCAGAGCAGCACCGCCGGCCCCATCCGGCCCGTCGCGGCCGCAGTGAAGGCCATGTCGATATAATCGTCGATGCGGTCGACCTCCGTGACGCGCCGGATCCATTTGGCCGAGCCTTTGAAGAGCTCGAGATGATCGAGATCCTGAAACGCGTTCTTGTCGGTGTGCTTGCGGTCGACGTCCTGCACGATGGCGAGCATCGGCACGGAGGCCTTGAGCGCCTCGGCGAGACCGGGAACGAGCAGCGTTGCGGCCGGCCCATTCTGCGCGGTGACGACGCCGACGCGGCCGGAAACGCGGGCATAGGCATCCGCCATCACGGCGCCGGCGTTCTCGGTGCGATAACCGATCTGGCGGATGCCGAACTGCGGCGCGATCAGATGGAGCGCGGAGGGGATGCTCTGGCCGAAGATCGCCGTGACGCCATGCCGGCGGAGCGCTGCCGCGATCACATGGGCGCCGGAGCCATTTGCGATCTTGAGCCCGCGGGCGCGCCGGCCCTCCATCGTCTCCGCCATGTCGTTCCTCCTGATTTCGGCTTTTCTCGCGCCGGGCTCAGACCCGCATCATCACGCGTCGAGGATCGATGACCTCGCGCAACAGGCGCAGCTCCTCCGCCTCGGGCGGCGCAGTGATCTGAATCTGCGCCGGAATTTCCGGCGCAAATCCCATAAGCGCCAGGACATCGTCGAGCGCCACTCTCGGATGGAGTGACTTGAGGCGCATGCCGCCGTCGGGCCCGAAATCGAAGATCGCCTTGTCGGTGACGACGAGCGCCGGCCCTGGCCCGGGCAGGCCCAACTCGCGCCGCGGCGTGCCGCGCACGCGATGTCCGACGCTCGTCACGAAATCGACCGCGTCGACGAAGGTTCGGCGGTCGAGATCGACCACGATGATCGGGCGGCGCACGAAGGCGAGATGTTCCGGCTGCGCAAGGCAGCCGACGAGCCGCACCTTGGGACGGTCGTAGTCGCCGATGGCGGTGATGTTGAGATTGCCCCAGCGGTCGACCTGCGCTGCCGATTCGAACGACACGTCGAAGCGGCTGCGGGCCAGCATGTCGCATTTGAAGCCCGTGTCGGCAGGGCAGGCGGCCGCCTGCCAACGCGTCAGGCTGTCCTGGCGCAAATTATCCGGCATGCGCGAAAGGTCGGGATCGAGCAGATTGCCCCAATAGACGGTGGCGCCCGGCGCATAACTCAACTGGGCGAGACGTGCGGCCGTCAGGGGAATGCCGACGGCCAGCGTAAAGGCGCGGCCGTTCGTACCGACGCCGACGAAGATCAGGTCGTCGTCCTTGATCTCGCGGGCGATGACGCAGGCGGCGAGCTCGTTGGTCGTGAAGCCGGCCGGAGCGCCGGAGGCGGGGAGGGGGCTAGCGGTCGAGGCGCTCATGGCGTCAGCCCTGCTGGACGGAAAGGGACGGCAGGCGGGCAGCGGCTCCGCTCACTGCGAGATAGTCGCCGTGCGAGCGGGGGCTCAGGACGAAGCGGTCGAGATAGGCCGCCATGCCCTCGACCGTTCGGGCATGGTCGAGATAGAGCCGCAGGTGCTCCTCGTCTTCGTCATAGAGCGAATCGCAGGCCGCCGGATGGGCGCCTTGCGGCACCTCGACAATGGCCTCGACCCACTGGCCCGGAATGTAGGTGAGGGTGGGGCGCCTTTTCACCTCCTCGTGGGGGATGATTTTCTCCACGGTGACGATGAGGCGCTTGGCGGCGCTCGCCATGAGCTGGTCGATGTCGTCGCTGTCGCGCACCACCGGCCATTGCACGTTGCCGTAGCGATCGCCCGCATAGCCGTGAATGATGGTGAAACCCGCCTCAGCCGCCGCCACCGCATGCAGCTTGTCGCCGGTGAACGGGCAGATCATGGGCCGGATCTGCTCGGGATTATGCGCGGCCATATCGGAGCCGAGCAGGGAACGTACGGGCATGAAGGCAAGGCCTGCCGCCGCCGCGCGGAAGCGGGCGACGATGGCGCATTCGGAGAAATCGCGCACTGCGATCGCGCCGCTCTCAACGCCGCGCCGGAAATTGGGTGCAAGACCGTGGTTGAACATCCCCGCATAGATGCCCTCCCAACGCTTCACCGCGCCGGCTGCGGCAAGGAGGTCCGTGGCGGTGGTCGTTGCCCAGGTGAGGAGGGTCAAATTCTTGACGCCGCGGCGGATAAGCTCCCGCGCGGCAG
Organism: Chelatococcus sp. GCM10030263; assembly: GCF_042666455.1. Lineage (NCBI taxonomy): Bacteria > Pseudomonadati > Pseudomonadota > Alphaproteobacteria > Hyphomicrobiales > Chelatococcaceae > Chelatococcus > Chelatococcus sp. GCM10030263. The sequence continues at coordinate 283,082 of NZ_JBHTDB010000005.1, forward strand.
CATTCGGCTGGCGCCGCAAGAGGCTGCCTCCGAGCGCGAGCGTCGCACCGGACGATAGGGGAGCGAGGGCGGCCTCCAGTGAAACGAGCTTGTCTTTCATAGCGGCTCCGGACCCCATAGACGTCCAAAATTCGTATTCGCAGGGTCCACGAGCGCAATTTTCGGCTTGCACACCCCGTACAAAAACGTTTTTATATGCGCGTCGCGCCAATCACAAGTCCGAAAATTGCGCGTATCTGCGCTATTGCAGTCGGGAGGGAGAGAAACGCTTGACCGCCGCCTCAATCTTTCTCGACATTCGCGATATTTCCAAGAGATTCACGGGCGTTGTCGCGCTCGACAAAGTGTCTCTGTCTCTGCATCGTGGTGAAATACATGCAGTCATCGGCGAGAACGGCGCCGGCAAATCCACCTTGATGAAGGTCATTGATGGAATATACGCGGCCGACGAGGGCGATATCTTTCTCGACGGTAAGCCGGTGAAGATTTCGGATCCGTTCACGGCGCTCGGCCTGGGCATCAGCATGGTTCACCAGGAGCCGAAGCTCTGTGGCTGTCTGTCTGTATCAGAAAACGTTTTTATGGGGCGAATGCCGCATACGCGCTGGGGCGCGGTCGACTGGGCGGAGGCGCATCGCCGGGCCGGGGAACTGATGGCGCGTGTCGGCCTCGACCTTGATCCGCGCGTTGCGGTCGAGGCGCTCTCCATCGCCCAGCGCCAGCTCATCCAGCTCGCCAAGGCACTCGCCTTCGATGCGCGGCTGATCATCCTCGACGAGCCCACGGCCAGCCTGACGCCGGTGGAGGTGGATCGGCTGTTCGCGATCGTCAAAGGCCTGCAAGCCGAGGGCGTCAGCTTTCTCTACATCTCCCACCATCTCGACGAGATCTTCCGCATCGCCTCGCGCGTCACCGTGCTCAAGGACGGACGTCACGTCGCGACACTCGACCTCGCCAAGACCACCAAGGAGGCGCTCATCGGGCTGATGGTGGGCCGCGAGCTCGGCGATCGCTTCCCCGAAAAGGGGCGCCGCCCGGGCAAGACGGTGCTCGAAGCCGAGAACATCTCCGGCAAGGGCTTTCGTGAGGCGAGTTTCGCGTTGCGTGCCGGCGAGATCCTCGGCCTTTCGGGCCTCGTCGGCGCCGGACGTACCGAACTCGGGCGGGCGCTCTTCGGCGCTGACCCCACTTCGGGCGGCCGCATCTTGATCGACGGGGCGCCGGTCGACTTGCGCAGCCCCGCCGACGCCATCCGCCAGGGCGTGGCCTATATCGCCGAAGACCGGCGCGACGGCCTATTCATGCCGCTCTCCGTGCGCGAGAACATCACGCTCGCCGCGCCGGAGCGCCACAGCCGTCGCGGCATTCTGAACATCCGCGACCAAACCGCTCAGGCGAAAACCTTCATCGACCGGCTGAAGGTCCGCACACCCCATGCCGAGCAGCGCATTGCGCTGCTGAGCGGCGGCAACCAGCAGAAATGCATTCTCGCCCGGTGGCTCCTGAAGGGCGTGCGCGTGCTCATTCTCGACGAGCCGACGCGCGGCATCGACGTCGGCGCCAAACGCGAGATCTACGGGCTCGTCGACGAGCTCGCTCGCGAGGGGATGGCAGTTCTGCTGATCTCCTCCGAACTCCCCGAGATCCTCGGCATGGCGGATCGGGTGCTCGTGATGAGCGGCGGCCGCATTACCGGCGAGGTGGAGGGCGCCCGCGCGTCCGAGGAGCGGCTGCTCGCCCTCGCGCTGCCGACAGAAATTCCCCAGCAAGGGCTCAACGCATGACCGACAGCGCCATCCCCGAAGGCACGGCCTCGTCCAAGTCCGCCAAGGCTGGCGCTCGCGGGCTCCTCGGCTTTCTCGTGCGCTACAGCAACGTGCTGGCGCTCGTGCTGCTCCTCGTCGCAGCAAGCCTCTTGTCGCCCTATTTCCTGTCGTCGCGCAATATTCTCAACGTCTTGCGCGGGGCGACTATGATCGGTCTCGTCAGCATCGGCATGACCTTCGTCATCCTGAACCGCGGCATCGACCTATCGGCGGGCTCGATCGTCGGACTGTCGGCGGCGCTGATGGCTGCCTTCGCGCCCTACGGCGTCGGCGTCGCGGCGCTCGTCGGCATCGCGGCGGGGGTGGCGGTGGGGATCGCCAACGGCTTGCTGATCACGCGGCTCAGCCTGCAGCCCTTCATCGCGACGCTCGCGACCATGATCTTCGTGCGCGGGCTCGTCTATATCTACACGGACGGCAGCAATATCATCGTGCGGGACGCATCGCCCGCCTTCACCTTCATCGGCTCGGGCTTCATCGGCCCGGTTCCCGTGCCCGTCATCCTGTTCGCCATTGTCTGGCTGATTGCCGCACTCGTCCTGCGCTACACGATTTTCGGCCGCGCCATCTATGCCGTCGGCGCCAATGAGGAAGCGGCGCGGCTCTCGGGCATCGCCGTCGAGCGCAACAAGATCGAGGTCTATACGGTCAGCGGCCTGCTCGCGGGCCTCGCTGGGGTCGTGCTGGCGAGCCGCCTCACGGTCGGAGAGCCCAATGCGGGCACGCTTTACGAGCTCGATGCGATCGCAGCGACCTTGATCGGCGGCACCACCTTCGACGGCGGCGTCGGCGGGGTCGGCGGCACGGTACTGGGCGTGCTCATTTTGGCGTTCCTCTCGAACGTCCTCAACCTGCTCAACGTGTCCCCCTACTCACAGATGCTGCTGAAGGGCGTGATCATCGTCCTGGCGGTGGTCATGAGCGAATGGAGAAAGCGGCGCTGAACGCCCGCATTGGAGGAGGAACCATGACACAAGGCGACAAGGGGCGGGCGAGCCGCCGTGACATTCTCAAGCTTGGCGCAGGCGCTGCGGCCTTCGCGGCGCCGTCGATCTGGTCGAGCGGGTCCTTCGCGCAGGCGGTCGAGGGCAAGACCGTCGGCTTCACGATGTCCTTCTCCAATACGGAATGGATCAAGCAACAGCAGGCGGGGGTCGAGGAGATCGCCAAGAAATACGGCCTCAAGACAGTTGTCTACGATGCCAATGATCAGCCGGCGAAGCAGATCCGCGATATCGAAGACCTCATCACCCGCAATGTCGATATCATCATCATCTCGACCTATTACGCCGAGGCGATCACGCCGGCGGTGCGGGAAATCAACCAGGCCAAGATCCCGATCGTGGTGCTGAGCTCGCCGCTCGCCGGCGGCGTCGATTTTGCGTGCCATCTCGCGACCGACACCCTGGCCACGGCCCGGTCGGCGGGCGATTACTATGTCAAGAAGCTGAACGGCAAGGGGCTCGTGGTCCAGATCGAGGGCAAGCCCGGCTCGCTCATCAACCAGCAGCGCGGCAAGGGCTGGCGCGAGGTGGTCGAGAAGCATCCGGACATCAAGATCATCGGCCATATCGTCGCCAATTACGACCGCACCCAGGCGATCAAAGGCATGGAGGACATGCTGCAGGCCAATCAGCAGATCGACGCGGTCTACTGCCACAACGACGACATGGCGCTCGGGGCCGTCCGCGCCGCCAAGGAGGCGGGCCGCAAGGACCAGATGTGGTTCACGGGCTATGACGGCCTGACCGTCGAGGCGCTGGAGGGCATCTACAAGGGCGATCTCGAAGCCGTCTGGGAATATCTCCCCTTCGGGGTCGAGGGGGTCGAGGCGGCCGTGCAGATCCTGCGCGGCAAGCCCATCCAGAAGACCATTTCCTTCGAGTCGCCGCTGATCACCAAGGCCAATGTCACCGAGTGGTACGATCCCGACGCGCGCAAGCGCAAGGTGCTGCCCTCGCGCCTGACCTTCTGACCCATGGCCCCGGCCCGGCGTCTCCTGGAGAGTTCGGCCGGGTTTCTTTCTTCCGCGTCGGCGAGGCCGAGATCTCCGAGCCGGCGCATGCTCGATGACTTAAGTTCAAGGACAAGACGATGAGCCAGTCGACTGCAGATGCCCCGTGGCGCGACTTGACCGATCCCCGCCGGGCCGCCACCGTCGAGGATCTCGAGGCCGGGCTGAAGGAGCCGGTCTTCGAGAACCTTGAAATACCCGAGCAACTCGGGCCGGTGACCATCACGGTCGACGATCACAAGATCAAGCGCTTCTCCTTCACCCAGGACGACTACGGGCCGTGGTATCTGCAGGGCTGCCCGAATTTCGGCGGCGCGCGCATCGGCCAGCCGGCACTGCTCGGCAACGACCTCGTGCAGCTTTTCACGACCCGCTACCGGGCGAGCAAGACGGTCGGCTTCCACACCGAGGAGCAGATGTGGTTCGACAGCCCCGTGAAGATCGGCGAGCGCGTCACCCTGTCCGGGACCTATGTGGAGGCCTATGAGCGGCGCGGCCAGGGCTATGTCGTGATGGAAGCGCAGGCCGTCGGCGAGGATGGGCGCAGCATCGTGCGCCATCGCGGCGTCGAGATCTTGCGCACCGTGCCGGGTTTGATCGCCGGCCGGGGCGCGAGCGAAACACCCGAGCGCCGGGTGACGGGGGAGGTTCCCGCCGATGCGCGGCCCATCGAGGCGGTTGCGGCCGACACGTGCGTCGGCGACGTTCTGGCGCCGCTGAAGAAGACATTCACCGCGGAACAGACGGCGGTGTTCTCGCGCATCGGCGAATTCGTGCGCAACACCCACAACGACCTCCAGATCGCACGCGAGGCGAAGCTGCCCACCTTGATCGTCCAGGGCCAGCAGCAATATGGCGCCGCCGCGGAGCTGATGGCGCGCGTCTTCGGCGCCGCTTGGTTCACGCAAGGCTGGCTCAAGATGAAGTTCATCAAACCACTGCAGATCTTCGATCCTGTGGAGTTTTCCGGCGTCGTGACCTCCGTGACGAAGGACCCGGAGGGCTGGCGGCTGATCGAACTCGAGGTTTGGGCCCGCCGCGCATCCGATGGGAAGCTGACGGCGGTAGGCTGGGCCAGCTGCAGGGTCGACTGAACCGGCCGTTTCGGCCATCGATCTCGCTTCCGAAGTCGTGCAGCTAACGTCGAAGACTGCCGCACTACGGAATTCTGAGAGCTTCGAAATGGTCGGCGCAATCTCGCCGCGCTCAAGCAAGCAGGTCATCATGGACAAGATCCCGCTGCTGCGCGAATTGCGCGGCGGCCAAAGCGTCCATTGGCATGTCAGTTAGCGCGCGCTGCTGCCATAGGTGGCGCCGGCTTCGGACGGAGCGGGATCGAACCGCCACACAACGTTGTGCGCGAGGCATGGGGGCCATGGCCGCAGCGAGACCCGGCGAAATCTATAACCTTTCTGAATAACGTGACGTGTTTTCGGACTTTGACACCATGGCCTTGGCTGTCTGATCGTACGCATCAGGTGGTAAACCCGCGCGGGAAACGACCCGGAGAGGTCCGCGCGGTTGCAGTCCAACCAGAGGGACGGCTGACACATGTACCGTATTGGCGTCGACGTTGGTGGCACGTTCACCGATTTCGTCCTCTTCGACAGCGAAGCCGGTTCGTTCTCCTATTTCAAGGTGCCCTCGACGCCTGATGATCCATCAGTCGCGATCGCCGAAGGCGTAGTGGAGATGCTGAGCCTCTTCTCCGTACCGCCGAAGGACGTCTCCTATTTCGGCCACGGCACGACCGTCGCCACCAATATGATCATCGAGCGGCGCGGGGTGGATACCGGTCTCGTCACGACGAAGGGCTTCCGGGACGTGCTGGCGGTCGGCCGCCAGACCCGGCCCGACCTCTACGACTACGGTCATCGCCGGCCCGACCCTCTCGTCGAGCGCTACCGGCGCAAGGAAGTGCCGGAGCGGATGACGGCTGGCGGCGAGGTGCTGCTGCCGCTCGACGAAGCGGCGGTTGCGGAGAGGGTCTCTGAGCTCAAGGCCTCGGGTGTCGCCGCGGTTGCCGTCTGCTTCCTGCACGCTTATCGCAATCCGGCCCACGAAGAGCGCGTGCGCGAGATCATCGCGCGGATCGCGCCGGATCTCTACGTCAGCATCTCCTCGGACGTGCTTCCCGAGTTCCGCGAATTCGAGCGCACCTCGACCACCGTCCTTAACGCCTATGTCGGGCCCAAGACCCGCCGCTATCTCCACCGGCTGCGGGAGCGCATCGGCCAATCGGGTATCACCGTCGAGCCGATGACCTTTCACTCGAACGGTGGGCTCCTCCCGGTCCGGACCGTCGAGCATCTGCCGGTCCTGACTTGCCTTTCGGGACCTGCCGCCGGCGTGGTCGGTTCGGCCGCGGTCGGCAAGACGATCGGCTGTTCGGAGATCATCACCTTCGACGTCGGTGGCACCAGCACGGACGTGTCGCTGATCACCGAGGGCCGGCCCCGCTTCACCTCCAACCGCCTGGTCGCCGGCTATCCCGTCAAGATGCCGATGGTCGACATTCACGTCATCGGCGCGGGGGGCGGCAGCATCGCGGCCGTCGACGAGGGCGGCGCGCTCAAGGTGGGCCCGGTCAGCGCCGGCGCCTCGCCGGGGCCGGTCGCCTACGGCAAGGGCGGCACCAAACCGACCTTGACCGACGCCAATATCGTGCTCGGCCGCCTCAACCCCGTCGCGCTTCTCGACGGGCGCATGCCCGTCGACCGGGAGGCCGCCGCGCGCGCCATCGAAACACAGATCGCAAAGCCCCTCGGGTTGTCGCTGGAGGAAGCCGCCTACGGCATCCTGCGCATCGCCACGGCCAATATGAGCCGCGCCATCCGGGCGGTCACGATCGAGCACGGGCACGACCTCGGGGATTTCACCCTCTTCGCCTTCGGCGGCGCCGGCCCGCTGCACGCCGCGGACGTGGCGGTGGAATGCGGGATCCGCAAGGTGGTGGTGCCGCAGGAGCCGGGCACGCTCTGCGCACGCGGCATTCTGCTTTCCGACATCAGCCGCGATTTCGTGCGCACGCTGCTCGCCGTGGTCTCGCAGGATACTTGGCCCGAGGTGGTGCGAAGGCTCCAAGAGATGGTCACGGCCGGCGACGAATGGCTCGAAGCCGAGCGGATTGCGACGGAGCTGCGGTCTTTCCAGCTCGCGATCGACGCCCGCTACGTCGGCCAGAGTCACGATATCCGCGTCTATGTGGAACGGGAGAAACTCGGCGATCTGGCGGGCTTCATGACCGCCTTCCACCACATCCACCGCGCCGAGTTCGGCTATGACCTGCCCGAGCGCAAAATCGAAGTGGTGAATTGCCGGGTGCAGGCTGTCGGCTTTATCCAGAAAGGCCGTGCGAAAGGCGCCGCCGGCGCTGCAGGAGCCACGCTCGACGCCGCGCTCACCGGCAGCCGCCATGTCTATGTCGGCGAGCGGGAGGGCTGGGTGACGACGCCTGTCTACCGCCGCTCGGCGCTGCCGGCGCGCGCCGAGATTCCGGGACCCGCCATCATCGAGGAAATGAGTGGCACGACGGTGGTGCTGCCCGGCCAGACCGCCCGCCTTGACGAAGCCGACAACGTCCAGATCGCGATCAGCTGAAAGCCAGAACGAGCGATGCCCAATCTCGCCACCGCGGCCACCATGCAGAACGGCGCCGAACGGACCTTCGATCCGATCGCCATGGAAGTTTTCAATAATCGGCTGCTCACCATCACGGAGATGATGGCGATCAGCATGATGCGCTCGTCCTTCTCGCCGCAGATCAAGGAGAGGCGCGACTTCTCCGTCGGCCTCTTCGACCGGCGGGGCTGGCTCGTGGCACAGGGCACGCATATTCCCGTCCATCTCGGCTCGTTGCTCGGCTGCGTAGAAGGTCTTCTCAAGCGCTATCCGCTCGAAGACATCCGCCCGGGAGACGCCTTCATCTGCAACGATCCCTATGTCGCCGGCGGCACGCATCTACCGGACATCTCGATCGCAACGCCGATCTTCTTCGACGGTGCGCTCGTCGGCTTCGCCGCCAATATCGGCCACCATTCGGATGTCGGCGGCGCGGTGCCGGGCTCGACGGCGGCCAATGCGAAGACCCTCTTCGAGGAGGGATTGCGCATCCCGGTCATGCGGGTCGCCCGCAGCGGCCTCGTCAACGAGGAATTGATCGAGCTCGTTGCGCTCAATTCGCGCCTGCCGGAGGAGCGTGCTCTCGACCTCAGGGTGCAGATCGCCACCAACGACCGCGGCGTGGAGGCGACGAAGCAGCTGATCAACCGCATGGGCGTCGCTAAATTCGAACATGCCGTCGAGGATGTGCTCGCCTATACGCGGCGGCGCCTCAAGCGTCGCATCGCCGATCTCGCGCCGGGCAAGCACAGCTTCACCACCTTTATCGACGACGACGGCCTCGGCGAGGGCGATCCGGTGCCGATGGCCGCCACCGTCTTTACCGAAGATGGCAAGCTCGTCATCGATCTCGAAGGCACCGGCAAGGAGGCGCGCGGCGCGCTCAACGTCGCTGAGAGCGCGCTGCGGGCGACCGTCTACTATTGCGTCAAAACGCTGCTCGACCCCGAGCTTATGGCGAATGCCGGCCTGATGGATGCGATCGACATCCGCGCGCCGGAAGGCTCGATCGTCAATCCACGGCCGCCAGCCGCCTGCGGCGCGCGCACCATCGCCTGCCAACGCCTCGCCGGTGCGATCTTCGGCGCCTTCCAGGGCCTCGTCGCCGAGAGCACGAGAATCGCTTCGGGCCATGACAACCTGCCCTCGATCTCCTTCTCGGGCCGCCGGCCGGACACGGGCGAGGTCTACGTCTGCGGTGAATCCATGGGAGGCGGTGGCGGCGCACGCAGCGACAGCGACGGCATGGACGGTATCCACGTCCACATCACCAACAGCCTGAACCTCCCGACCGAAGCCTTCGAGAGCGAATATCCCGTCCTCGTCGAGGAATACGGGCTCGTTTCCGGCTCCGGCGGCCCGGGCCGCCACCGCGGCGGCATGGGCATCACCCGCCAGGTGCGGGCCTTGCACGACGGCACGATCTTCTCCGGGCGCTCGGATCGCCACAAGCACGGCGCGCCGGGCTTCGAGGGCGGCTGGGACGGCGGCCGCGGGCGCCTTTTGCGCAATTCCGGCCGGCCCGACGAGGAAAGCCTTTCCTCCAAGATCGCGCATCTCGTGCTGAAAGCGGGCGAGACCGTGCGCATCGAGACACCCGGCGGCGGCGGCTTCGGCCCGCCCGCGGAAAGGCCGATCGCGGAGCTCGCCCGCGACCTGCGCGACGAGATCATCTCGGTGGCCGAGGCCGAGAAGGCCTATGGCAGCGAACATACCAAGGCGGCGCTGGCCATGCTCGCGGATCCGCCATCCTGAGACTTGCGGCAGAACACCGTCTGCAGGCGCATTCACAGCAATAATCCGGAAAACGGAGGGGAGAATGACGACGATGGACAAATCGATTACCGGAGCCGGTCGCCACATGGTCCTCGACCGTCGGCGGGTTCTTCTGGGCACGTCAGCCGGTCTCGGCGGGCTGGCCCTGACGAAAGCCGGCCTCGGCACGGCACGCGCGGCCACCAGCGATACGCTCGTCTATGGCCTTTCCGCCTTTCCGCCGGGGATCGCGCCCTTCCAGCACGCGGGGGCTGCCTCGAACACCGTGAAGCTCCTGATCTTCCGGGGACTGCTCGGCCTCGACAGCGAGGGCAAGGTGGTCGCTGACCTCGCCGAGAGCTGGGCGCCCGACGGCGACCGCGCCTATGTCTTCAAGCTGCGCTCGAACGCGAAATTCCATAACGGCTTGCCGGTCACGGCGAGCGACGTGAAATTCTCGCTGGAACAGATCTCGGCGCCGGAGTCGACCGCCTATCTCATCAACGAGTTCCGTGGTGTGGAGCGGATCGAGGAGATCGATCCTTCGACCGTCCGCATCGTGATGAAGGAGCCGACGCCATCGATCCTTGAAAATCTCGCAGGCCCGTACGCTCCCATCATCTCGGCCAAGGCCCATGCGAGCGATCCCGCCAATCCGATCGGCGCGGGGCCCTACAAGATCACCAAGACCGAGAAGGGCGTCGCCATCGAATTCGAGCGCTTCGCTGATTATTACAAGCCCGGCCTGCCGAAGACGCCGAAGCTGCGCATGATCGTCTACAAGGACGAGAGTCTCCGGGTGGCGGCGCTCGAGTCGGGCGATGTCGACATCATCGAATATGTGCCCTGGCAGAACATGGACGCCATCGCCGCCAATTCGCAGCTCGTGCTGCAGGAGTCGCTCGGGCCGATCATGTATCTGAGCTTCAACGTCGAGCGGCCCCCATTCAACGACAAGCGCGTGCGCCAGGCCGTCGCCTATGCGATCAAGCGCGAGGACATCGTCAAGGCGGCCTTCTTCGGTCGTGGTGCGCCGCTCGCGGGCCTGCCGATCGGCCAGGAATCGGAGTTCTACAGCGACGCCCTCGCCAATCTCTGGCCCTATGACCCTGACAAGGCGAAGCAGCTGCTGCAGGACGCCGGCGCCCTCGGCACCAAGGTGACGCTTCTCTCGACCGGCACCTACAACATGCACAAGGACACCGCCGAGATCGTGCAGCAGCATCTCATGGCGGCCGGCTTGATGGTGGAGCTCAGCCTGCCCGAATGGGGCGCACGCGTCGCTCAAGGCAACAAGGGCCAGTATCAGTTCGCCGTCAATGGCGGCGCCATGGCGATCGCCGATCCTGATGGCTTGACGGGCCTCATCGGCACGCAATCGCCATCGTACCGGCGCTCCTTCGGCTATTCCAGCTCGAAGGTCGATCAACTCCTGGCGGAAGCCCGGCACAGCACGGAGTCGGAAAAGCGCAAGGCGTTTTACGCACAAGTGGCGGAGGTCGTAGAGGACGAGGTTCCGCTCTGCTCGCTGTCCTGGCGCTCGCAGGGCTATGCCATGACGACGAAGGTCAAGGGCTTCGACACCATACCAGGCATCCTGAACAGTTACTCAGGGTTCATCCTGGAAGACGCGTATATCGGATGATGAGCGTGCCGCATCATCGAGACGAGGCCAGGTCGGCAGCGGAGCCATGCTAGTCTATACCGCAAAGCGGTGTCTTGCGGCATTGGCGCTGGTCTATGTCGTCGCCAGCATCGTCTTTCTGTCGCTCTACCTCGTGCCTGGAGACCCGGCCGAAGTATTACTGTCGACCGGCGGCGTCGCGCCGCCGCAAGAAGCGGTGGACGAGCTCCGCCGCCAGCTCGGGCTCGACAAGCCGTTGCTCCACCAATACGGCGCCTATCTCACGCGGATCGTCCAGGGCGATCTCGGCACGTCCTTCGGTGACGGCACACCCGTTGCCGAATCCATTATGCAGCGTCTGCCGCGAACGCTCGAACTGGTCGCGGCGGCGACCGGCCTTGCCGTTCTGATCGGCGTGCCGCTCGGCGTCTGGGCCGCCCTGCGGCGTGGCCGCCTCATGGATCGGCTCTTGAGTTTTATCGCCAGCCTGTCGCTTTCGATACCGGTGTTCGTGCTCGGAACGACCTTCATTCTGGTCTTTTCGCAGCAACTTAAGCTCTTGCCTGCAGGCGGCTATGTCCCCTTCGCCATTTCGCCCTGGCGTCACCTCGTGAGCCTGTTGATGCCGGCAACGGTCATTGCCGTCGGCTTGGTCGCGGTCGTCTTCCGCATGATGCGCACGACCGTGCTCGGCGTGCTCGACCGGGACTGGGTGCGCACCGCCCGTGCCAAGGGGCTTTCGGCACGCAAGGTCCTCATGAAACATGTGGTGCGGAACGCCCTCGGACCCGTGGCGACGGTGATCGGGCTCGAAATGGGCGCCCTTCTCGGCGGCACCGTGCTCGTCGAATTCGTCTTCAACTGGCCGGGACTGAGCGGCATGCTCGTCACGGCGGTGGAGAACCGCGACTATCCGGAGGTGCAGGGCGTTGTGCTCGTCATCGCCGTCCTGTTCATCGTCCTCAATCTCGTCGTCGATCTCCTCTATTCCGTCCTCGATCCGCGGGTGCGCTACGAATGAGCCGCGCCAGGATCCTCAAATCGCCTCGCGCACGCGTTCTGGCGCTGCCCGTATCGGCTTTCGCGCTCCTGATCCTCGTCGCCGTCTTCGGGCCTGTGCTGGTCGGCATCGACCCGACCGCCATGGATATTTCCGGCCGATTGGCTGGCCCCTCCTGGACGCATCCGCTCGGCCAGGACGAATTCGGACGCGACATCCTCAGCCGCCTCCTCTACGGCGCGCGCGTGTCGCTCACGGTCGCCTTCACCGCCACCCTCCTTGCCGCCGCGGGTGGCATCGCGGCCGGGCTCATTGGCGGCTATTTCCGGGGGATCGCGGAGTTCCTGACGCTCAGGGTCGCCGACGTCGTGCTCGCTTTTCCGCCGATCCTGCTCGCGCTCCTCGTCGTCACCGTGGCAGGTCCGGGTGCCGCGACGCTGACGGTGGTGCTCGCTGTCCTCTACATGCCGAAGTTCGCCCGCGTGACTTATGGCGAGGTGCTGTCCGTCAAGAATCTCGAATATGTCGAGGCGATGAGGGCGCTCGGCGCCGGAAACGGCCGGATCTTGCTCGGGACGGTGCTGCCCAACCTTTTCGCGCCGCTTCTCGTGCAGTTCTCGCTGACGATCGCCGCCGCCATCATCGTCGAATCGGGCCTCAGCTTTCTCGGTCTGGGCGTGACGCCGCCGGCTCCCTCCTGGGGGCTGATGATCCGCAGCGCGCGCAACTACATGGACCTCGACCCGACCGGCCTCGTTTGGCCTTGCCTCTGCCTGGTGGCGACGATCTTCATCGTCAATTCCCTGTGCGATACGCTGCGCGATGCCTTCGATCCGCGTGTGCGCCAAGCCGGATTTGGCAAGATGCGTGCGCCGAAGACACCTGTTCCCGCCGATCGGGCGCCCGCCCTGTCCTCCGGCGAGCAGCTGCGCATCGATAATCTGCGCGTCGAATTCGCCACGCCCGCCGGCACGATCAGCGCGGTCAAGGACGTCTCGCTCAGCATCCGGCGCGGCGAGACGCTCGCTGTCGTCGGCGAGTCCGGGTCTGGCAAGTCTGTCACCAGTCTTTCGGTCATGGGTCTCCTGCCGGCCGAAATCGCGCGCGTCGCCCAAGGCAGTATTCTCTTCGCGGACAAAAGCGGCATCGGACGCGATCTTACCCGGGCCGGTCCACAGACGCTCCAGGCCATGCGCGGCGAAGATATGGCGGTCATCTTCCAAGAGCCGATGACGAGCCTCAATCCGGTCTACCGAATCGGCGACCAGATCGCGGAGGCGGTCCTCGCCCATCGCAAGATGAGCAAGAGCGAGGCGCGTGCCATCGCCCTCGACATGCTGCGACGGGTCGGCATGTCGGATCCCGAGCGGCGGCTCGATCAATATCCGCACGAGCTTTCCGGCGGCATGCGCCAGCGGGCGGTGATCGCGCTCGCCCTTTCCTGCAATCCGGCTCTGCTCATCGCAGACGAGCCGACGACTGCACTCGATGTGACCATCCAGGCGGAGGTTCTGGCGCTCATCAAGTCGTTCCAAAGGGAGCGCGAAGGCGGGATGAGCGTGCTCTTCGTCACGCATAATCTGGGCATCGTCGCCCAGATCGCCGACCGTGTCGCCGTGATGTATGCCGGCTGCGTCGTGGAGACGGCGAGGACGGAGGCGCTCTTCGCCGCGCCGCGCCATCCCTATACGAAAAGCCTGCTATGCTGCATTCCGCGGGTCGATCGGCTCGATGAGCAAGATGGGTGCAAGCCGCGCCTCGAAGCCATACCCGGAACGGTTCCGGGGCCCTTCGACAGCACGCGGGGATGCGCCTTCGCCCCGCGCTGCAGCCATGCTCACGAGGATTGCCGCGAGATCGTGCCTGCGCTCATGGAAGCCGGCCCGGATGGTCATTTGAGCCGCTGCCTTCACTGGAGGGACCTGTGATCGATCCGGTGCTTCGCGTCGACGGCTTGGCCAAGCATTTTCCGGTCGGCCGCGGCTGGTTCGGACCGCGCAGGACGGTGCGGGCGGTCGACGGCGTGAGCTTCGACGTCGGCCGCGGCGAAATCCTCGGCCTCGTCGGTGAATCGGGCTCCGGCAAGACGACCGTCGGGCGCGCCATCCTGCGTCTGACGGAGCCGACGGCAGGAAAAGTGCTGTTCGACGGCACGGATGTGACCACAGCCACCCCCGATGCCATGCGCGCGCTCCGGCGGCGCATGCAGATCATCTTCCAGGATCCTTACGCCAGCCTCGATCCGCGCCGGACCGTGCGCGATCAGATCGTGACGGCCTTCCACATCCACGACCTTCATCCGCGCGCCGAACGGCGCGATCGGGCCGCCGAGATCCTGCGCCGGGTCGGTATTCTTCCCGAGCAGATGGATCGCTATCCACACGAATTCTCAGGCGGTCAGCGGCAGCGGATCAGCATCGCCCGGGCGCTCGCCCTCGGGCCCTCCTTCATCGTGGCCGATGAGGCGGTGTCCGCGCTCGACGTCTCGATTCAAGCGCAGATCGTCAATCTGCTGCTCGACCTGCGCGATGAACTCGATCTGACGATCCTGTTCATCTCCCACGATCTCGGGCTCGTCGAATATATTTGCGACCGCGTCGTCGTCATGTATCTCGGGCGCGTCGTCGAGATCGGCACGGCACGCGAGCTCTATCGGGCGCCGCGCCACCCCTACACGCGCGCCCTGCTTTCGGCGATCCCGATCCCGGATCCAACAGCGCGGCGCGCATCGGCCGTGCTCGGCGGCGATGTGCCGAGCCCGATCTCGCCCCCTGCAGGCTGCGGTTTCCGCACGCGCTGCCCGCACGCGGTGGAGGCCTGCGCCCTCGAGGCCCCCGCTCTTCGCCCTTTCGGCGAAAGCCAATCCGCAGCCTGCATTCGCGACGACGTGGTTTTCGCGTCGGGTCTGCCGAGCGCCTGAGCCGGTTCGTCATGCGGTCCGGTCGAGCGCGTGAACCTCTTCGATGAACTGCGCGACGAGAGCGCTGTTGCGGCTGTCCTTGCGCCAGCAGAGCAGGAAATCCGATGTGATCGCCGGAACGATCGGCCGGATTGCGACGCGGCTCCGAACGGAGCGCGCCATCAGAGGGTGCACCACGCCGATGCCCAAACCTTCGACCACACATTGGCAGAGCACCTGGGCCGTCGTCGTCTCGATAGCGACATTGGCCTTCGCCCCGGCCTCTTCGAACAGGAGCTCGGTGAGCTGGCGGGTTCGCGCATCCTTGCTGTAGGTGATGAGCGGCGCGCTTTCCATGTCGCGGGGCGTCAGTGTCCGCTTGCGCGCGAGGGGATGATCGCGCGGCAGGACGCAGACGAGCGAGTCGCGCAGAATGGTTTCGGTTTCGAGATAGGGCACCTCGACGCGGCCGCTGATGATGCCGATATCGACCTGGCGATTGGAGACCCATTCCACCACGAATTGTGAGCCGCGGACCGCGAGCACGATATGCACGCCGGGGCGCGCCTTAAGGAACCGGCTCACGACCGCGGGCGCGAAGTCGCTGAGCGCAGGGATGACGCCGATGGTTAGCCGTTCTTGCTGCTCTCGCTTGAGCGCCTCGACAGCCTGCTCGACCTGGCGCAATCCGGCGAAGACCCGGTCGATCTCTTCGTAGAGCCGCATGGCTAGAAAGGTTGGAACGAGCCGCCCCTTCACCCGGTCGAAGAGGCGCAGTTCCGTATCCTCCTCGAGATGGGCGAGCGACTTGCTGACCGCCGGCTGGGAGACGCGCAGGAGGTCGGCCGCGGCACTCACGCTGCCGGTTTCGATGAGGGCGCGGAAGGCGTCGATCTGCCGGAGGGTCGGGGGGCGTTTCAACCTATAGCCTTTTGGAATAGCGGAGCGAGTTTTTTGCCTTTGACGTTTTAGAACGGCGGCTCCTACCATGCCAAGTCTCATCGTGCGGAGAGCACCCGTGCAGACTTTCGATGTCATCGTCGTGGGCGCCGGCATGGTTGGTTCCGCGAGCGCCTATGGCCTCCTTCGGCTTGGACAGCGTGTCTGCGTGCTCGATGCAGGCGATGGAGATTTTCGCGCGGCTCTGGCCAATTTCGGCTTGGTCTGGGTGCAAGGCAAGGGCAAGAACATGCCCGCCTATCAGCGATGGACCGGATTGAGCTCTGATTTATGGCCCGAATTCGCGCGCGAACTCGAAGATCTGAGCGGGATTTCTCTCCAGTATGAACGAAAAGGCGGGCTCAGCTACTGTCTGGGTGAGAAAGAATACGCGGCGCGGGCCGAACATCTTCGTGCGCTGCGCGTTCAGGCGCCCGAGTGCAGTGCGGATGTCGAGCTGCTCGACCGTGCCGCGCTGGACCGCCTTATGCCGGGACTGCATCTCGGCCGCGACGTCACCGGGGCGAGCTATTGTCCGCGTGACGGCCACGTCAATCCCTTGCGTCTCCTAGGGGCACTCCATCTGGGGATCGAACGGCTCGGTGGATCGCTGCGGCGCAATCACGAAGTGACCGCGCTCGCTGCGCGCGACGGCGGCTTCCGGGTGAGGGCAGGCGCCGAGACGCTCGAAGCCGGCAAAGTCTTGATTGCGGCCGGCATCGCCTCGGGTGAACTCGCACGGTCGGTCGGCATCGACGTTCCGCTTCGCCCGCAGCGGGGCCAAATCCTCGTGACGGAACGGCTGGCGCCGTTCGTTCCCTTGCCATCCAATGGTATTCGCCAGACGGCGGATGGAACGGTCATGCTGGGTTCGACGCGCGAGGAGGTTGGGCTCGACCGCGGCACCACCGCCCGGCACGGCGCGGCCATGGCGGCACGCGCCATTCGGATCTTTCCGGTGCTGAAGTTGGCCAATCTGGTGCGGCAGTGGTCCGGCTTCAGAGTGATGACGCCGGATTCCTATCCCTTCTTCTCCGAATCCCGGCAGCACCGAGGCGCGTTTCTCGCGCTCTGCCATTCCGGCGTGACGCTGGCGGCTGCCCATGCCCGGGTCCTCGCCAGCGATCTCGTCAGCGGCTCGCCGTCGCCCCATAGTTCTCCCTTTTTCGACAGGAGCTTCGATGTTCCGAAAGCTGCATAGCGCGCCCCGGGGCGCGGTGACCGTCACGGTCGACGGCATCGACGTGGAGGCGGACGATGGCGAGCCCGTCGCCGCCCTTCTGCTGCGCCTCGACGGCGGCGTGGCGCGCACCAATCCCGTCAGCGGCAAGCCGCGTGCGCCCTATTGCATGATGGGTGTCTGCTTCGATTGCCTCGTGAAGGTGGACGGCGTTGCCTCCATCCAGTCCTGCCTCACACCCGTGCGACAGGGACTGACCATCGAGCGCCAGCGCGGCGTCAGGGACCTCACCGATGCCGCGTGATGTCGACATTCTCATCATCGGGGCTGGGCCTGCCGGTATGACCGCCGCCATCAGGGCCCAAGCGCTGGGGCTCACGACGGTCATTCTCGATGAGCACGGCGCCCCGGGCGGGCAGGTCTGGCGTGCCGTGGAACGCCGATCCGGAGCGGGGCAGGCCGAAGCGCTTGGATCGGACTACGCGCGCGGCAACGAGGTCGCCAATCGGTTCCGGACCTGCGGCGCCGAATACCGGCCGGAAACGCAGGTCTGGCAGATCGAACCCGGCTTCCGCATCTTCACATTGTGCAAAGGCGAGGTCGACGTCATCTCGGCCAAGACCGTCGTCATCGCGACGGGCGCGATGGAACGGGCACGGCCCTTTCCGGGCTGGACGCTGCCTGGCGTGATGACGGTGGGTGCCGCCCAGATCCTGCTGAAATCCGCCGACCAGATTCCGGACAGCCCCGTGTGGATCGCCGGTTGCGGTCCGCTGGTCCTGCTTTACGCCAATCAGCTCATTGCCGCGGGTGGCCGGATCGCAGGTATTCTCGATACGGCGCCGAGCGGCAGCCTGGGACGTGCCCTGCCTCATCTGCCGCGGGCGCTGGGAAGCCTGTCCGATCTCGCCAAGGGCCTGAGATGGCTGAAGGCCCTGCGGCACGCCGGCATTCCGGTCAGCCGCGGGGTCACCGGCTTTGCGGCGGAAGGCAGCAACCGGCTCGAGGCGGTTTCGTACCGCACGGCCGCTGGCAGGTCGCAAACCGTCGCGGCCGATGTGCTGTTGGTGCACGAGGGCGTCATCCCACGCATCCATGTGACCCTTGCACTTGGCTGCAAGCACGCGTGGAACGCCCTTGGGCAGTATTTTGCGCCCGTCTCGGATGAATGGGGCGAAACGTCCCTTCCCGGCCTCTTCGTCGCCGGCGATACCGGCGGGGTTGCCGGTGCCAAGGCGGCGACGCTCTCCGGCGAGATCGCGGCCTATGGCACCGCACGGTACCTTGAGCGGCTGGACGATGCTGGAGCCCGTGCGGGTGCCGCGTCGGCCCGTCGCGCCCTGCGGCGTGCGCTCGCCCTGCGGCCCTTCCTGGATGCGCTCTATCCCGCACCACCCATGACAGCGATCGGTGATGAGACGGTCGTCTGCCGCTGCGAGGAGGTCACGGCCGGCAGCATCCGCGCGGCCGTGCGTACCGGGGCGACAGGGCCAAACCAGGCGAAAGCTTATACGCGCTGTGGGATGGGCCCCTGTCAGGGCCGCCAGTGCGGCTATCCGACGGCCGGCCTGATCGCCGACATGCTCGGCAGCACGGTGGCCGATATCGGCCTTGCGCGGGTTCGGCCGCCTTTGCGCCCGGTGACGCTCGGCCAACTCGCGTCTCTCGACGAGAAAAGGCCCGCAGCATGAGCTCCAGGCGTTTCGACGCGATAGTCATCGGGGGCGGTCTCCATGGGCTTTCGGCCGCGCTGCATCTGGCGCGCGAAGGCCAATCGGTCTTGGTTCTCGAACGCTCCTGGATCGGGCGCCACGCCTCCGGGGCCAGCGCAGCCGGCGTACGGACCTTGGGGCGCGATATCGCAGAGCTGCCGATCTCTCTCGAAGCCAAGCGCATGTGGCATGCGATCGAAGAGCTCGTGGGAGATTCCTGTGGCTTCCACGCTCATGGACAGGTTCGCGTCGCCGAAACCGACGACGGCGCGGCACGGCTCGCGCAGCGTGTCCAGCAGACGGAGAAGCTCGGCTTTCGCCATGAGGAATTGATCGACGGGCGCGAACTCCGCCGCCTCGTTCCGGCTCTCTCTCCCCATTGTCGAGCGGCCATCGTCGTACGCGACGACGGCGCCGCCGACCCCCATCGGACGCTGCGTGCCTTCCGTCGTGCGGCTGAGGGCCTTGGCGTCGTCATCGCCGAGGGCGAGGGCGTTCAAGCCATCGAACCGCGCAGCGGTGGCTGGTCCGTGGCAACGGCGACCTCTTGCTATGAGGCCGCCAGCCTCGTCAATGTAGCCGGCGCCTGGGCTGCCGAAATCGCGGCTATGGTGGGCGACGATATCCCAATCGGCACGAAGGCATCGATGATGATGGTGACGGAGCGGGTCGGCCGTTTCATCGAGCCCGTGGTCACCGTCATCGGCCGCAATCTCTCCTTCAAGCAAACGGATGTCGGCACGATCCTGATCGGCGGCGGCCTGCAAGGGCGCTACGACCTCACGGCCGAGACAGCCACAGTCGACCTCCTGCAGCTTGCCAGGGGTGCGCGCGCGGCGAGCGAGCTCTTCCCTGCCGTCCGAAACGTGCCGATCGCTCGGACCTGGGCCGGACTGGAGGCCAAGACCGCCGATCTCTTGGCCGTGGTCGGCCCCTCGCCGAGGGCGGCGAATGTGGTTCACGCCTTCGGCTTTTCGGGTCACGGCTTTCAACTCGTCCCGGTCGTCGGCGCCATCGTCGCCGATCTGATCATCCGCGGCCGGACGGATCGGCAAATCGAAGGCTTGAGCCCGCGACGATTGATGGCGCACCCCCTCGCGGCCTGAGCTAAGCGTTCTCGGATTGCGCAGGCCGCAGGGGCCCCTCGGGACAGAATGAGCCCGAACATTGAAGCGCCTCCATGATTTCCTCGCGCAAGTTTTCTTATTGCTCGAAAGATATCGCCTCAGGTTCGTATAGAGCGTCAGTGCGGCAGGTCTTTTCTTCCGGTTATCTGCGAAAGATCGATGCCCATCGTGGTGCGTCAAACGATTAAAGATGCGTTCGATTGAGTTTTTGTCGCTTTCTCGGCGCCTTCTTTGCCGACACTCTGGCGCGCTGCGGCTGAAGACCCACAAGGGAGAAGCTCGATGGACTCCTCCACCCCGCCGGCAAACGCCAAGTCATCTCTGACCATCATCTGCCATCTGTCGGAAGAGCGGCGGACCGCACTGGCCCGGCATCCGGCACGACCGGCGGTCCTGCCCGCTCTCCGGCCTGAGGCGCCCTGGCAAATTCCGCAGGATGCGGAAATCCTGTTCACGGAAGCGCGCGGCTGGAACAACGCTCCGCAAGAGGCGCCGTCCGGCTGGCCGGGCAGCCTGCGCTGGTTGCATGTCGTGGGCGCCGGCATCGACGGCTATCCCGACTGGATCCGTGCCGTTCCGGCCATAACCTGCGGGCGAGGCGTCAATGCCAACGCAATCGCGGAATATGTCCTCGGCGCGATCCTGCTGCACGACAAGCG
Source organism: Chelatococcus sp. GCM10030263 (assembly GCF_042666455.1). NCBI lineage: Bacteria > Pseudomonadati > Pseudomonadota > Alphaproteobacteria > Hyphomicrobiales > Chelatococcaceae > Chelatococcus > Chelatococcus sp. GCM10030263. Next base: position 303,438 of record NZ_JBHTDB010000005.1, read on the forward strand.
CTTCCTCGAATGCGTGATCACGGACGCTGCGGACTGGCGACCCCTGTCCCTGCGTGGACTGTCCGGCAAGACGCTGGGCCTCCTCGGACTGGGCGCGATCGGGACCGAGGTGGCCAGACGCGCCCAGGCCTTTGACATGCGGATTAAGGCGTTCCGCCGGTCCGGCGCACCACCCATGGACAAGGCCGTCGCGCTCGTCGACAGCGCCGCGGAGCTCTTCGCCATATCCGACCATCTCGTGCTGGCCGCGCCGCTGACGCCCGAGACCCGGCACATCGTCTCACGCGAGGCCCTGGCGCGAGCGAAGCCGGGCTTGCATCTCGTCAACATCTCGCGCGGCGGCCTGATCGACGATGAGGCTCTGCTGGCAGCCCTCGACGAGGGGCGCATCGCCACTGCGACGCTGGACGTCACCGAACCGGAGCCGCTGCCGGCAGGGCACGTCTTCTATCGACATCCCCGTGTCCGGGTGACGCCGCACTGTTCATGGAGCGCCGAGGACGTCACGGCAAAAATCATGCAGCGCCTATTCGCAAATATCGACCGCTACCTGGCCGGCACCGCCTTGCATGACCAAGTCGACCGCCAGCTAGGCTATTGAGAAGGTCTGTAATTTTCTAGATTCCGATAGCTCTTGGTGTAACTCCGGGCGCGGGGAGCCACGTCGTTCCAATTGAGAAAAAATCAATCGGTGCCCGAAAAATCTCGTTTGATCCTCCGGCCCTTTCGTATTGAACTAGATCCAAACCGGCAAAAGCCGGGAGCGGCCGACCGCGAAAAAAAACATCTGAAGGAAGCCCATGTCGATAACGAGATGCCGCATCGTCGCTGGCCTGACCGCCTGCGGCCTGACCTTGAGCCTCGCGGCCTCCCCTGCGCGCGCCGTCGATCCAGCGCTCGTCGCCGCCGCGAAGAAGGAAGGGCAGTTCAACTGGTACACCACGCTGGTGGTGACCCAGGTCGTTCGTCCCCTAGCCCAGGCTTTCGAGAAAAAGTACGGGATCAAGGTGAATTTCGTGCCGGCCCCCTGGCAGGAAACGGCCCTGCGGATCACGAATGAAGGCCGCGCGAATGCGATCAAGGCCGACCTCTTCGACGGGGCGCCGACCTTCTTCCCACTCAACGCCGCCGGCCTCGTCGATGCCTACAAGCCGGAGGCCGCAAAGAACTTCCCCGATGACATGAAGGAGCCGAACGGGCTCTGGACGGCCCATATCCTGCAGCCGGCGACTCCGGCCGTGAACACCGACGCGGTCGACAAGAAGGATTTCCCGAAGACCTACGAAGATTTGCTGCAGCCGAAGTGGAAGGGGAAAATGGGCTGGACCACCTCGCCGAGCGCTGCAGGACCGGTCGGCTTCATCGGTAACATCCTGCTCACGATGGGCAAGGACAAGGGCATGGACTACCTGCGCAAGCTCGCCGCGCAGAAGATCGCCAATATCCCGAGCAACCAGCGCGTGGTCCTGGACCAGGCAATTGCGGGGCAATATCCGCTGGTGTTGTCGATCTACAATTACCATGCTGCGATCAGTGCCGCGCAGGGCGCACCCATTGAATGGCTGAAACTTGACCCCGCAGTGATGCACATCGGCTTGTTTGGGCTCATCAAGGGTTCCCCCAACCCCAACGCAGCTCGTCTCTTCGTCGAGTTCGCGCTGTCGGACGAAGGCGAGCAGATCCAGGCGGATGCCGGCTACATTCCGGTCAGCCCTAACGTGCAGGCTAAACGGCCAGAGCTGAAACCCGGCCCGGGAACCTACAATGCCCGCCTGATCACGCCGGAGATGTATGCCCAGCACGAGGCCGAGTGGCTGGCGATCTACAAATCCCTCTTCGAATAGGGCGATGAGCTTCCGGCTTCGCCGGATTCTGGCCTTCGGCCCCGATCAAGCCTTCGGAAGGGTTGCCGCCGCATGACGACGCTCGACTCCAAATACGCCCCCGCCCCACGATGGACCTTGCGCTTCTTCGCAGGCCACAATCGTCATCTGGCGCTCGGCGCGGCGGTGGCGCTGATCCTTGCTGCGCTCGTCCTGCCGCCGGTCTGGACGCTGGTACGGACGAGCTCTTGTCGAGACCCGAACCGACATGAGCGCCGGCGGCTGGACGCTGCAGCATTATATGCAATTGCTTGCAGGCAAAGACCTGCTCGGCAGCCTCTGGAACTCGGTCATCTTCTCGGTCTTCGCGACCATTGTCTCGCTACTCTTCGGCGGGTTGCTCGCCTGGCTGGTCGAGCGCACAGACGTACCGCTGAAGGGGCTCGCCTTCATCACCACCATCATCTCGCTCGGCACGCCCTATATCCTCTACGTCACGGCCTGGCTCTTCCTGCTCGGGCGGGCCGGTCCGTTCAACGACCTCTATCGACTCTACGTCGATTCCGGCGCGACGCCGTTCAACGTCAATTCGCTCACCGGCATGGTGCTGATCGAGGGCTTCCTCTGGTCGCCGCTGGTCTTCCTGCTGCTGTCCTCGACCTTCCGCGCCGCCAATGCCGAGATGGAAGAGGCAGCGCGCATGTCCGGCGCCTCGGTCTTCGACACGATCCGGCTGATCTCGCTTAAGCTGGCCTGGCCGGCGATCGCGGCGCTCGCGCTCTTCATCTTCATCCGCAACATTGAGGCCTTCGAGGTGCCGGCGCTCGTCGGCATGCCCGGCCGCGTCAACGTCCTGACCACCGACATCTATCGCAGCATTAAGCAGATGCCGCCCGATCTCGGCTATGCGAGCGCGTTTTCCGTGCTGATGATCGCGATCGTGGGGGTGCTTCTCTACGGCTATGGCCGGATCTCGAAACAGGCCGAGCGCTATGCCAGCGTCACCGGCAAGGGCTATCGGCCGCGGCCGTTCCGCCTCGGCGGCGCGCGCTGGATCGGCGCCGCGGTCATTCTGTTCAATTTCGTGGTGGTGCTGCTGCTGCCGCTGCTGGCCATTCTGTGGATGTCGGTGACGCCGTTCATCCGTCCGATGCGCCTTGCCAACCTCAACTTCATCACCGGCAAGCATTTCGTCGCGGTGCTCTCGTCGGAGTATTATTACGGCCTCGCCATCAATACTCTCGTCGTGGCGGCGGGCGTCGCGACGCTCGCCATGGCGTTGACACTGGTAGCAGGCTGGCTGGCGGCACGACGCAAGGCGGCGGCCGGCCTGATCGATCAACTGATCACCGTGCCGCTCGTCTTCCCGGGGCTGGTGCTCGGCGTCGCCTTGCTCGAGATCGCCTTGCGTTCGCCGCTGCCGATCTACGGCACGCTCTGGCTGATCGGGCTGGGCTTCCTGATCCGCTACATCCCCTACGGCATGCGCTACTGCTATGCCGGCATCCTGCAGATCCATCCCGAGCTCGAACAGGCTGCCGGTGTCGCGGGAGGCAATGTCGCGCAGGTGCTGCGGCGCATCGTGGCCCCGCTACTGATCCCCGCGCTCGCCGCTGGCTGGCTCTTCATCTTCCTGATCGCGTCCAAGGAGATGGCGATGCCGCTGTTGCTCGCCGGCTCGGATTCGCAGACGATCTCCGTCGCGATGTTCGACCTCTGGTCAAACGGTCAGAGCGGCGAGGTCGCGGCGTTGGGCCTGCTCTGGGCCGGGTTGATGACGCTTTTCGCCACGATCTTCTACGTCTTCTCGCGCCGCCAGTCGGCCTCGACCTTCGGAAAGTGACATGCAGAACGCTGCCACCCTACTGGAGGTCGCCGGCCTCTCCAAGATCTACGCCAATACCGGAGACGGACCGGCAGGTGGCTTGCGAAGTGCGGACTTCGCCCTGCCGCGCGGCACGTTCTTCACCCTGCTCGGCCCCAGCGGCTGCGGCAAGACCACCACGCTGCGCTGCATCGCCGGTCTGGAGCAGCCCGATCAGGGCCTGATCCGCATTGGCGAGGATGTGATGTTCTCCTCACAGAGCAATGTCGCGGTGCCGCTCAACCGGCGCAATATCGGCATGGTCTTCCAATCCTATGCGATCTGGCCGCATATGACCGTGTTCGAGAACGTCGCCTTTCCGCTGCGGGTCGCGAAGGACCGCAGCTATGGCAAGGCCGAGATCGAGCGCATGGTCGGCGAGGCGCTGGAAACCGTCAGCCTCGGCGGTTTCGGCAGCCGCTCCGTCACCCGGCTCTCGGGCGGCCAGCAGCAGCGCGTCGCGCTCGCCCGCGCCATCGTGCGCAAGCCGCGGCTGCTTTTGCTCGACGAGCCCTTGAGCAATCTCGACGCCTCGCTGCGCGAGGAAATGCGCAACGAGCTGCGCCGGCTGCAGCAGCAGATCGGCGTCACCACCGTCTATGTGACGCATGACCAGCACGAAGCGCTCGAGATGTCGGACCGCATCGCGGTGATGAACCAGGGTCGCGTCGTCCAGATTGGCGCGCCGCGCGACATCTACTTCGATCCGGCGAACACCTTCGTCGCCCGTTTCGTCGGCACGACCAACTGGCTCGAAGGGACGATCGAGCCGAGCGATGCCAACGCACCGCGTGTGCGGCTCGCCGATGGCAGCGTCATCGCCTGCCGGGCGAATGACGAGGTCCGGCCGGGCGAGCGCGTCAGCGTTTCGATTCGCCCCGAATCGATCCGCCTCGGCGCGGCGGCCACCGGCGACCAGAACAGGCTTCAGGGCGCCATTGTCTTTTCCAGCTTCGTCGGCAACATGACGCGCTACCAGCTGTCCTGCGGCGAGGCCCTGCTCCAGGCCTATGACGTGCCCAATGCGCCGCACGGCAAGGGCGACAGCGTGCCGTTCTCCTTCGCCGCGTCCGACGCGCTCGTCTTCCGGGACCAGCCATGATGCGGCTCTACTGGTCTTCCCGGTCGCCCTTCGCACGCAAGGTCATGGTCGCTGCGCACGAAACTGGCACAGCCGGCAAGATCGAGCGCATCCGCGTCGCCGTCGGCTCGGCGCTGATGAGCGAGGAGGTTATGCATTACAACCCGCTCAATAAGATCCCGACCCTTGTTCTCGACGACGGCGCCGCGCTCTTCGATTCGCGCGTGATCATCGCCTATCTCGACGGGTTCCGTGGCTCGCCGCGGCTCGTTCCGCAGGATGCGCATCAGCGCGTCGCCGCGGCGCGTTGGGAAGCGCTCGGCGACGGCATCATGGAGAATTCGACCCTCACCATCGGCGAACGCAAGCGCGAGGCGCTGCACTCGGCGAAGCACGACGCGGCCTATCGCAAGAAGACGGTGGCGACCCTGACTTTGCTCGAGAAGGAGGCACAGGCGCTGGCCGCGGCCCCGTTCGGGATTGGCGCCATCGCGATCGGATGCGCCCTTTCCCATCTCGATTTCCGTTTTGGCGACGAGAACTGGCGCGCCGGCCGGCCAAACCTGGCGCGCTGGTTCGAGACCGTCGCGACGCGCTCGTCCTTCATCGCCACCGCCTTCGAAGAGATCTACTGAGAGGTCGCGCGATGGTCTGGCATCTTCCCCCGCTGAATGCCCTGCGCGCCTTCGAGGCCGCAGCACGCCATCAAAGCTTCACGCTCGCGGCCGAAGAACTGCACGTCACGCCGGGTGCGATCAGCCGCCAAATCCGGACGCTGGAGGCAGCGCTTGGCGTCCCGCTCTTCGTCCGCAACAACCGCGACGTGCGCCTGACCCGCGAGAGCGAAGCCTATCGCGATATCCTGTCCGAGGCGTTCCGGCGCATCAATGCCGGCACCGACAGCCTGCTGAACACGCGCCGCGACGGGCCGCTGCGCATCGTTTGCTCGATGGTCTTCGCAATGCGCTGGCTGTTCCCGCGCCTGCCACGCTTCCATGCCCGCTATCCCTACCGGCATATCGCCGTCGCGACCTCGCTCTCCACCATTCCCTTCCAGTTCGACACCGAAGCCGCCGATGCGATCATCCGCCTCGGTACGGACGAGTGGCCCTCGAACATCGTGAACCACCGGCTTTTCGGCAGTGAGTTGGTCGCGATCTGCAGCCCGAAGCTCCTGGAAAGCGGGCCGCCCTTGAACACGCCCGACGATCTGCGCAACCACACGCTGCTCTATTCGGCGCTGCGGCCGCACAGCTGGCCGCGCTGGCTGCGCTCCGCCGGCGTCACGAATTTCGATTTCGACAAGGCTGCCGTCCGGCTGGAAAGCTCGGCACTCACCTACCCGGCCGCAATGGAAGGGCTCGGCGTCGCGCTGGGCGAGCGCGCCCTGCTCGGCGACGACGTCGTCAAGGGGCGGCTGATCACGCCTTTGAATTTCTGCCACAAAAATCCCGAGAGCTTCCATCTCATCTATCCGCGCGAGACCGAAAACGTCCAGCGGCTCAAGGAATTTCGCGCCTGGGTCCTCCAGGAGGCCAGCGACAGCCGGTCCGAGATCGAAGCGCCCGAAAAAGCGGGCGAGCTCAGTTATCGGCCTCCGGAGAGTAATCGTCAATGAGATTCAGCCAACAATCAATTGAACGGTTGATAAAAAATCAATTGAGCGAAAGTTTAAATCGCTTGAGAATTGCCATTGCGCGGCGCTAGTTTGTGCATGGACTTTGATTTTGTTGAAATAGACTGTGAGGATTGTATCGTCATGCCCTCGGCGAAATCTGTGATCGTAACATGCGCGGCCACCGGCGCCGGGCTGACGCCGTCCATGTCACCCTATCTGCCGACCACGCCCGAGCAGATCGCAGAGCAGTCGATCGCCGCCGCAAAGGCCGGCGCTGCGATCCTGCACCTGCATGCACGCAATCCGGAGGACGGCCGTCCCACCAATGACATCGCCGTCTGGGAACAGTTCGTGCCCAGGATCCGGGACAATTGCGACGCGATCATCAACATGTCGGCCTCTTTCGGTGCAACCGCCGAGGAGCGCGCCTCGGCCGTGCTCGCGCTGCGACCCGAGATCGCCACCGTGATCGTCGGCTCGATGAATTATGCGCGGTTCAAGAAGGCCAAGGATCTCGGCATGACCGAGTTCAAATACGACTGGGAGCGCGAAATGCTCACCAGTGAATCGGCCTACAACGTCGTGACCAACAACACCTTCGCCAAGATCGGCAGGCTGATCGAGATCTTCGTCGACAACGACATCGCCATCGAATTCGAATGCTACGATGTCGGGCATCTCTACATCCTGGAATACCATATCAACCGGATCAAGGGGCTGAAGCGACCGCTGATTATCCAGTTCCTAACCGGCATCCTCGGCGGCATTCCGTCCGACATCGAGCATCTACTGCACATGAAGCAGACTACCGAAAAGCTCTTCGGTAAAGATGTGCAGCTCTTCATCCACGGCACCGGCCCGCAGAACATCAAGGCGGCCACCTATGGCGGGCTGATTGGCAGCCATGTTCGCGTCGGGCAGGAGGACAACCTGCTGGAAAGGGAAGGCGTGCTGTTCAAGTCGAACGCCGAGCAGGTCGAGAAGATCAAGCGCATCCTTAACGAGTTCGACATTGGACTGATCGACCCGACCCAAGCGCGCGAAATGCTGGGGCTGGCGGCGCGCTGAAACGACCGGCTGCACGGTCAAGGAGGCGACCATGAGACTGACTCGTCGAACGCTGCTCGCCGCCGCCGGCGCCGCCGCGCTGAGCAGGCCGACGGGAGCCGCCGCGCAGGCGGCCTCCGCCGATCTCGTCGCCGCGGCTCGCAAGGAAGGCGAGGTCGTCTGGTACACGACGCTAATCGTCAATCAGGCCGTCCGGCCCTTGGTCGACGCCTTCGAGAAGACCTATCCCGGCGTGAAGGTCCGGTTCGTGCCAGGGCCGCCGGTCGAGACCGCGACGCGCATCCTGAACGAGGCGAAGGCTGGCGCGGTCAAGGCTGACGTCTTTGACGGCGGATCGACCTTCTTCCCGCTCCATGCGGCGAAGCTGGTAACGAAGTACATCCCGGAAGCCGCCAAGGAGTGGCCGGCAGAGTATCGCGACGCCGAAGGGTATTGGACGGCGAGCAATCTCTATGTCCTGTCCCCGGTGATCAATACCGATCAGGTCGACCCCAAGGACGCACCGCGCAGCTTCGAAGACCTGCTCGCGCCTCGCTGGAAGGGCCGGATGGCCTGGCCCGACACACCCAGTGCCTCCGGCCCCGCGGGCGTGATTGGCAATGTCCTTCTCAGCATGGGGCAGGAGGCCGGCATGGCCTATCTGCGAAAGCTCGCGGAGCAGAAGATCGCCAACGTGCCGGCGGTCCAGCGCGTGGTGCTCGACCAGTGCATCGCCGGCGAATACCCGCTGGTGCTCTCGGTCTACAATAACCACGCCGACATCAGCGCGGCGCAGGGCGCGCCGGTGAAGTGGCTGGTCATGGAGCCGATGGTGGTGACCTTCGGCATGGCGGGCATCCTCGAGGATGCGCCACATCCGAATGCCGCGAAGCTGCTCATCGAGTTCCTGCTGGGCGAACCCGGCCAGAACGTGCTGCGCGAGGCCGGCTACCTGCCGGTCAATCCGCTGGTCAAGCCGACGACGCCGGAATTGCTGCCCGCTTTCGGCAAGTTCAAGGCCCAGGTGATCTCGCCGGCCCTGTTCGAGCGGAACGAACGTGACTGGCTCAAGATTTCCGAGGATCTGTTCCATTGACCGAGGCCGGACACGACCAGGTCCCGCTGCATAGGCTCGAACAAGGACCGGAAGCGAGGATGGCGCGCCCATGATATTCACCCGCAGGATCGGGCGGGCCGAGGTGACGAACGTCATCGAGTATTCGGGCCCTACCCATGACCCAGCCGTCGTCTTTCCCGAACTCGGCGCGGAGGATCTGGCGCGCATCGCGCCGAAGCTCGCGCCACATCATTACGTCGTCGCGATGAACCGCTTCATCGTGACCATCCAGCTCTGGGTGGTCCGCTTCGACGACAAGGTGGTCGTGATCGATACCGGCGTCGGCAACTTCAAGACACGCGCCGCCGCCCGCATGAATATGCTGAACACACTGGTGCTGCCCTGGCTGGAGGCGGCCGGCGCCGGGCCCGACAAGGTCACCCACGTCGTCATCACGCATTTGCATTCCGATCATGTCGGGTGGAACACGCGCCTGGTCGACGGACGCTGGCTGCCGACCTTTCCCAACGCCCGCCACTTCATGCCGAAGGCCGATTTCGATCTGTTCGACGCGCAATACCGTGACGGCAACGCCCTCGCCAGCGCCGGCTCCTTCGCCGACAGCGTGCTGCCGGTAGTGGAGGACGGCCTCGTCGAATTCGTCGAACCGGGCCAGATCATAGCCGGCTGCCTTGAGGTCGAGCCACTGCCGGGCCATACGCCCGGGCAATACGGTTTGCGCCTGCGCTCCGAGGGGCAAGAGGGCATGTTCTGCGCCGACGTCTTCCACAGTCCGATGCAGATCGCTCTACCCGAGCTCAATACCGCTTTCTGCATGCAGCCCGAGGCGGCCCGCGCCACGCGCCGCGCCTTACTGTCACGCGTGGCCGACCGCAACGCGCTCGTCATGCCCTGTCATTTCGGCGCGCCCTATTGCGGCTATATCGTCAGCTGCCCGGACGGCGGCTTCAATTTCCTGCCTGAAACCGCGACGCTGCGATGAAAACCGGCTGGGCCGAGGTCAACGGCGTCTCCCTGCGCTACACGCTTTCGGGCGAAGGCGATGATGTGCTCGTGCTCATCCATGAGATGGGCGGCACGCTGGAGAGCTTCGACTTCGTCATCGACGCGCTCGGTCGCCATTGCCGCGTCCTGCGCTACGATACGCGCGGCGCGGGCCTCTCGGAGAAGGTCCGCGGCGAGGTCGAGCTTGCAGATCTCGTCGTCGATCTCGCCATGCTTCTCGACGAACTCGGTCTGCACGGTCGCGTGGCTGTGGCGGGATGTGCGGTCGGCGCTGCGATCGCAATCAGCTTCGCTGCGAACTATCCTGATCGCGTCAGCGCTTTAATTGCCATGGCTCCCGCGACCGGGCTGCCGCCGGAACGCAAGGCCGCGGCACGAGAGCGGGCCGATGTGCTGGAGCGGCAAGGCACCCGCCCCTCGATCGATGCACGGCTGGAGAGCTCCTATCCGCAAGCCCTGAGACAGGATAAGGCCCGCTTCGAAGAAACCCGTAAGCGCCGGCTTGGGATGGACCCGCTCGGCGTCGCTGCGCTGACCCGGATGTTGGCAGAGCTGGACCTGACCCGCGATCTCGCGGCCGTGCGCTGCCCCACGCTCGTCATCGCGGGTCGACATGACGGCGACCGGCCACCGGCCGTCGTGGCTCCTGTCGCGGCGGCGATCCCCGGCGCGCGCCTGGTGACGCTCGAGACCGGGCATTTCATGGCATTGCAAACGCCGGAGCTGGTCGCCGAGGCGATCGAGGCTTTTCTGGCGGAGCAAGCCGTGCCGCGATGACATGGCCGGCAGAGATCCTTCACAGTTCTGCTGTAATCCAGCCCGCTCGTGTTGCGGCACGGGGTTCGAGACCGCCAACGGATAGTCGACATGCTGACACTGAACGATCCCACCCTCCTGAAATCGCAGTGCCATGTCGATGGCACCTGGACCGGCCTGGGTGTCGACGCGATCGAAAACCCGGCGACGGGCGAGGTTCTGGCCAAGGTGCCGCGCTTCGGCGCGGATGAAACCACCGCCTCGGTCGAAGCCGCGTCGCGCGCCTTCAAGCCCTGGGCGAAGAAGAGCGCCAAGGACCGGTCGCAGATCCTGCGCAAATGGTTCGAACTGATCATGGCGAACCAGGAGGACCTGGCGCAGATCATGACGGCCGAGCAGGGCAAGCCGCTCAGCGAATCCCGCGGTGAGGTCGCCTATGCCGCCTCCTTCGTCGAGTTCTATGCAGAAGAGGCCAAGCGCATCTATGGCGAGACCATCCCCTCTCCCTTCCCGAATTCCCGCATCATCGTCCAGAAGCAGCCGGTCGGCGTCTGCGCCGCGATCACGCCGTGGAACTTTCCCGCGGCGATGATCACGCGCAAATGCGCGCCGGGCCTGGCGGCCGGCTGCACCTTCGTCGTCAAGCCCGCGCCCGACACGCCGCTGACCGCGTTAGCTTTGATGGAGATCGCCATCCGCGCCGGTTTCCCCAAAGGCGTGCTGAACATCGTCACCGGCGACGCAGTCGCGATCGGCAAAGTCATGACCTCGCATCCGGCGGTGCGATTCATTGGCTTCACCGGGTCGACACCCGTCGGCAAGCTCCTGATGCAGCAGGCCGCCTCTACCGTAAAGAAGGTGGGGCTCGAGCTTGGCGGCAATGCGCCCTTCATCGTCTTCGATGACGCCGATCTCGATGCTGCCGTGCAGGGTGCGATCGCGGCGAAGTTCCGCAACATGGGTCAGACCTGCGTCTGCACTAACCGGCTCTTCGTCCAGGACGGCATCCACGACGCCTTCGTCGAGGCTTTCGCCGAAGAGGTCGCCAAGCTCAAGGTCGGCAACGGCATCGAGGTCGGCGTCGCACAGGGGCCGCTGATCAACGAGCGCGCTGTCGAGAAGGTCGAACGCCATGTCGCAGATGCCGTTGCCAACGGTGCAAGGGTTGTCGTGGGCGGCCACCGCCATCCGCTTGGCCGCAGCTTCTACGAGCCGACCATACTGGCGGGCGTGACGACGAAGATGCTGATCACGCGCGAGGAAACCTTCGGCCCGGTTGCGCCAGTCTATCGCTTCAAAAGCGAGGACGAAGTCGTCGCCATGGCGAACGACACGCCCTTCGGCTTGGCAGCCTATTTCTACACGAAAGATCTCGGCCGCGCCTTCCGGGTAGCCGAGGAGCTTGAATACGGCATGGTCGGCATCAACTCGGCCATTCTCGGCACCGAAGTCGCACCTTTTGGCGGTATCAAGGAATCCGGCCTCGGCCGCGAAGGCTCGCTCCACGGCATCGAGGAGTTCGTTGATATCAAATACATGTTGATGGGGGGACTTGGCGCTTGAGGCTGATTGTTTTCAGACGCTGAGATTTTGAAGGACGGGCCAACCGCGTCATTGCCGACAAGGCTTATGATACACACTCGGGCCAGCTTGCCCACGTGCTCTATCCAGTGAAGAGCGCGGGGCCTGTCCGTATGTCCAGGTGGTCGACGTAGCTGCCCAAGAACGGTCCGAGCTTTCGATCGAGATCTGAGCCGCGCGAATAGCATTATGGCCAGCGGCGCTTGAAGGGCCGCACGATGGCGGCCGCTACATCGAACGTGTCGTGTGGACCGCCCAAATGGCGCTCGGCCTGCGCGACCGCCCGTTCGACATGTTCAGCCCGGGCGCTTCGGTTTGCCCCTGTGCTTGCGGGCTTGGTCGTGATCCGCAGGCGCGGCCTTGCCACGGTGCGCTGGCTTCTTTGCCGGCTCTGCGTCTTTGCGGAATTTCGGCTTCGCCTGCCATCCTGTCCCGCGCACCTCTCCAGCCGGTGCGATGACGATACCGCGCTCGGTGCCGCCGGGCCGTTTGATGTGCTCTGCGAACCCGGCCGCCTTGTCCGCGGCGATCTCGAACCGGGTTTGGGTGTCCTCGATCCTGATCGAGCCGACGTCGCGCTTGGTCACGCCGCCAGCCTTGCAGATCATCGGCAGCAGCCACTTCGGGTCGGCGCGCTGCTTGCGGCCGAGCGAGAGCGTGAACCAGACGCTGCCCTCCATCTCCGGTCCGCGCAGGTCACGCGCCGGGACCGGCCCGCGCTCGATCCGTCTGTCATTCGTGGACGGTCTCGCCTGCATCTCGGTGACTTGCAGAGGGGTAAGGTCCTCCGGCACAGGGCGCGCCGTGAGCTGCTGGCGCAGGAAGGCCGCGGCGAGGCGCTCCGGGGCAACCTTCGCAAGCAGGTCCGCCACGAATGCAGCTTCCCCTTCGTCAGGCTCGCCGGTGGAGAGCGCCGCGTCCATAATGTCCCTGCGATAGCGTGCCTCGATCTCAGCGATGCCGGGTGCGGCACGCTCGACCGCCGTCAGCTTGGCCATCGCAAGCACGCGTTGCGCCGCGCGGCGCCGGTGCTCGGGCACGATGAGGACGCACACGCCCTTGCGGCCTGCACGTCCTGTCCGGCCGGAGCGGTGGAGTAGCGTCGCGGGGTTGCTCGGCACGTCGGCATGGATCACCAGGTCCAGGTTCGGCAGGTCGATGCCGCGGGCCGCGACGTCGGTCGCCACGCAAACATGTGCCCTGCCGTCTCGCATTGCCTGCAATGCGTTTGACCGCTCGGACTGTGCCATTTCGCCCGACAGTGAGACCACCGAAAAGCCGCGGTTGGCAAGGCGTGCGGTGAGGTGGCGCACCGCCTCACGCGTGTGGCAGAACACCAGCGCGCGAGTGCTGTCGGAGTTGAGCAGCGTGTTGATGACGGCGTGTTCGCGCTCGTCCCGCCGCACGAGCATCATCTGGTATTCGATGTCGGCATGCTGGTCGGTCGAGGCGGTCACCGCCACGCGTTGCGCATCCTTCTGAAAGGTCTTTGCGAGTTCCGCGATGCCGCGTGGCACAGTCGCCGAGAACATCAGCGTCCGGCGTTCCGCCGGAGCCGCGCCGAGGATGAATTCGAGGTCCTCGCGGAAACCGAGGTCCAACATTTCATCAGCCTCGTCGAGCACAACGGCGCGCAGCGCCCCAAGGTCCAGCGCGCCCTTGGTGATGTGATCGCGCAGGCGCCCGGGCGTGCCGACGATGAGATGCGCGCCTCGCTCCAGCGCGCGGCGTTCCTTGCGCATATCCATGCCACCGACGCAGGTCGCAATCTGAATGTTCGTCGCCTCGTAGAGCCAGTCGAGCTCCCGCTGCACCTGAACTGCCAGTTCTCGGGTCGGCGTGATGATCAGCCCCAGCGGCCGGTCCGCGGGCTCGAATTGTCCCGCGCTCCCGAGCAGGGTCGAGGCGATGGCGATACCGAAGGCAACCGTCTTGCCTGAGCCGGTTTGCGCCGAAACCAAGACGTCTGCCTCGACATAGCGTCTGTCCGCCATCTCCAACTGGACTGGTGTCAGCTGGCTGTAGCCCTTCGCTTCGAGCGCAGATGCAAGGGCGGGATGGATAGGGGCCGACAAAAAATCGGCTTCGTGGGCTGGAGCCATTTGGGGAACCTCTGTAACCGAGCCGCATACCACAGCCGGCGCCTAGATAACTAAGGATTCGTCATCGGCACCATCGCGACCCCAATGATTGCTCGAGCCGCATCTGCATTCAGGCTGCGGCGTAGTCGCCTTCCCAGCACGAGGCGGAACGACCGCTCGCCGCTCAACCGGCTCGAAACCGGGCGAACCGTTTCCGGCCCCGGAAAGCCGGGTGAATGAACCAGGGCGCCGCTGACCTGATCTGCATGTTTTTGGCGAAGGCAGCGCCCAGTGAAACTGCAAGACCGCATGAACGATACCGATTTCGTGCAGGGAAAGCCCCGCGCAGCGGAGCGCTGAACTTGCCAATCGAGCCGTATGACGGCAGTCTCTGCTCGGCAAAGATGTTCAGCGGGTGAATGCGGGAGTATTCTCCGTCGGGCAACAGGACATGGGAAGCTCCGAAATCATGATCATGGACGGTGGAATCGCCGGTGCCGGCGAGATAGACGAGATAGGTCTGCCTGGACCTCGGTCAGGGCTTCTCAACCGCCGCTCGTTTCTGTTCGGCTCTGCCGTCGGTCTCGGCGCGCTAGGGCTAGGCGGTTGCGTGACCTCCGACGGCATGAGCCGCGCGGAGGCGGCGAAGGTCTACGGGCCGGTCCCCGACGAGAAATTTCCGATCCCGGCGGTCGATGTCAGCAAGGTCGATCCGAAATATTATCGCCGGACGGTGCGCTACGACACCAAGGAAGCGCCCGGTACGATCATCGTCGATCCCGGCAATTACTACGTTTACCGCGTCGAGGACGACGGAAATGCCACGCGCTATGGTGCCAATGTCGGCCGCGCCGGGTTCCTGTGGAGCGGTGACGCTTATGTCGGGCGCAAGGCCGAATGGCCGACCTGGACACCGCCCAAGGAGATGATCCGGCGTCAACCCGAGGCGGCCAAATACGCCAGCGGCATGCCGGGCGGTCTCGACAATCCGCTCGGTGCCCGCACGCTTTATCTCTATCAGAACGGCGCTTACACGCTCTATACGATCTACGCCAGCAGCGTGCCCGAGTCGATCGGCTCAAACATCACAAGCGGCTGTGTCGGCCTCCTCAGTCAGGACATGATGCATCTCTATTCACGAACCCCGATCAAGACGAAGGTCGTCGTCCTGCCGGCATAGGCACGGCGTCAGTCACCGTGCAGGCGCCGCCGGTGCGCGCAGTGCAAGAACAGGGCCGCTCATAGAGTCATAGCGATCGTGGGGGAGCGTTCCCTCAGAGATCGACGGCGCGACCTCCTTATCAAGCAACCTCTCGACCATCCAAGAATCGGGTGTTGCGAACCCCGCAACCAAATCCCGCAACATAAAAAGGCTGTCCCATCACAGGACGGCCTATTTTATATTCTGGGCTAAAGAAACTCGCTCGCTCAGCGCACGTAACGCTCCTCAGCAACGCCGCGGATGGGGGACGGTCCGGCGCGAGCTCACTTGATCGATCAGCGTGCGGAAGACCGCCGCGCCGTTTGGGCCTTCACCTCGTCGTTCTGCAGGCTGTCCTACGGGGCGGCCACGCGGTGGCGGTTATCTCCGCCATTTCGATGCAGGAGCGGCGAGTTGATCAGATTGAACCGAAGCCGCCTCTGAGCACGAGATCAGACTAGCGCAAGCTCGACTATGGTGCCGCGGCCCCTCTGAGCTGGGCTGCCGCCACCGGCTATCTAGCCCAACTTGCCACAGTATTTCTCCAGCAAAGCCCAGCCTTCATCGCCGTACCTGGATTTCCAGGACGCGTAATAGGTACCTCTGTTCAGCCTCTCGCGGAAGGAGGCCAGATCCGGCGTGTTGAAGCGCATGCCCTCGGCCTCGAGCTGCTTCCTGATTTCCGCTTCCCCGTTCATGGTGTCGGAGCGTTCCAGCGACGCAGCTTGGTTCACGTTGCGAACGACGATCTGCCTGACATCGTCCGGGAGGCTGTCCATGCGGCGCTGGTTGGCGATGCACCAGGTGCCCGCCCACATGTGGTTCGTCAGCGAACAGCGCCCCTGCACCTCGAACAGCCGGCCGGACTGGATCACCACCAGGGGGTTCTCCTGGCCATCGACGATGCCCGTTTGCAGCGCAGGATAGAGATCGGCCCAATTGATCGCCGTGGGCGCTGCACCGAGCGCCTCGAACAGCGTGATATAGACCGGGCTGCCGGGGACGCGCAGCTTGAACCCGGCAAGGTCCTCGGCCGTCTTGATCTCTCTGTCCTTCGAGGTGATCTGGCGGAAGCCATTGTTCCAGATGCTCTCCATCACGAAAAGGCCGGACTTGCCGATCTCGCCGCGTAAATAGGCGCCGAGGTCACCGTCCATGGCGCGCCAGACGGTGTCGTAGTCGGGAAAGGAGAAGCCCATGGCATACATGCCGGCGCGCGGCACCAGCGTCGACAGCACCTCGCCGCCGATATTCTGCATGTCGATCGCCCCAGAGCGGACCTGCGACATCACCGAGGCATCATTGCCGAGCTGTGAATCGGAATAGACCTGAAGCTCGACGGTTCCTTGCGTTTCGCTCGCGATGCGCTCGGCCGCCTGGCGGGCCCTTACGACCATCGGATGGGTGGCCGGGAAACCGACCGACCAGCGCAGCCGGTGTTCCGGCGCGGCTTTGGCAGCGTGGAAGGCGCCGATCCCAGCAATGGCCAGGCTCGAGCCGAGAAGCTTGCGCCGTGTAAGTCCAGTCATAGCACCCTCCGGTTGTGGATCGTTTGTTGTCTTGGCTCACGGCAGTTTCAGCGAGATGCCGCTAAGCGTTGCTCCGCGGAGCGCGCCCGGCCGCGGTTTGTGTGACGGATTGGAGCCGACGGTTTTCGGCTGCGTTTGCCTGCAGCTCCAACAGCCGGCTGAGATCATCGACCGATTGGCCCGCCAAAAGAGCGGCGAAAGCGGCGGCCCGGATGCGCGGGCGGTCTCGCGGATCGATCGACTGCAGCCGGTCCCTGATCGTTTCGGCGCCCGCGCCGTATGCCTCCATCCAGGCGCGTCGCTCGGGGCCGAAATCGATGGCGCGCGGATCGGCGGTCGCGCGCGCATGCCGAAGCCGTTCCGTGCCGGCTTCGTCGATGGCATCGTTCATGATGGCGACGCCATAGATCTCAGCCGCACGCGCCAGCGAGACGAAGCCGTCGCGCACATCCTTCAACACCCGCTCCGGATCCCGGAGGAAGGGATCGCCGAGCCCGCCGCCGCCAATCCCTCGCTGAACGAGAATGTCGCCGACCTCCGGGCGCAGGATGAGCATCTTGCCGAGGTCACGCAGGGATCCGTCCTGCGAGCGCAGGGCCGTGCGGCCGCGCGTGCCACAGAGACCGCCCGCCGCGCCCCAGGGCTCGAAGCGGTAGCGCTCCTTGCCGCGCATCACCACCGTCACGTCCGGTTCGGTGACTTCGAGGACATATTCCACCGCGAAGCCGCCGCGCCATGTTCCCGCGCCCTCGCTGTCCGCGACCAACCCGAATTTCCGCACGAGGATCGGGCTTTCCATTTCCAGGATCTCGGTGGGCACGTTCCGGAGAAAGGCAATGGCGAGGTCCACGCCGGACACGCCGTCGCATCCGGGAACGCCGCCGCTTCCGCCTTGCACTGGATTGGCAATCGCGATGCGCTGCTCCAATCCGGATAGCGGCGGCGCGGCAATGATGGTCAATCCGTTCTGACTCGCGCCGACGGCGGGGATCTTGCCGGGAATGGCCTGAGACAGCGCCCCGAGTGTCGCGTCGAAGATGCGCATCGCCGTCATGAAGCGGTTGCCGCAAGCCGCGGGAAAGGCCGCATTCACGACCGAGCGCTCGGGGAGCTTCAGCGCTATGCAGCGCAGGATGCCGGCGTTCAGCTTGAGCTCCGGCCGGCTTGTCGAGACGAAATTGATGAGAGCGAAGGAGAGCAGCGGGTGTCGGCGCTGTCCGCCGGTGGGCAGGTTGAGCGATGCCGGCACTTGCGGGTCTGAGCCCGTGAAGTCGAGCTCGATCTCGCCGTGGCCATTCGATGTCAGCGTGAGTTCCAGACGGATGGGCACGTCGCTGACGAAGTCGTCGTCGAGATAATCCACGAACCGATAGGATCCGGCGGGAATTTCGGAAAGCGCGCGTCTGGCCTGTTGTTCGGTCAGATCAAGGGTCCGGGTGATCGCGCTTCGGACGGCCTCGAATCCGTATTTGCGGGCCAGGCGCTGCATGCGCAATTCAGCGCGATCCATGGCGGACAAGAGAGCGTTGATGTCGCCGAGATTGCGTTCCGGTATGCGGCAGTTGTCGGCGAAGATGTTCCACACCGCGTCGTTGAAGACGCCTTCGCTGTAAAGCTTCGTGGGCCGGATGCGCACCCCTTCCTGAAAGATGTCGTTGGTCGTCGTCGCCAGGCTGCCGGGCGCGCCGCCGCCCACGTCGGAAGCGTGGATGAACGTCCATGAAAAGCAGAGCAGCCGGTCGTCCACGAAGATGGGCTTCAGGAGAAACACATCCGGCAGATGCATGACCATGCCAGAGGTCGAATAGGGATCGTTGGTGATGAGCACATCGCCCGGCCTCCAAGTCTCGAAGGCCTCGATTCCCGGCTTCAGCGGTGTCCCGCACAGGACGGGCACGCAACTGCGCGGATAGGCGAACATCTCACCATTGTCGGCGACGAGTGCTGCCGAGTAATCGAGCGTCTCCTTCACGAAAACCGTATGCGCGGCCCGCATGACGATCGCCGACATTTCCTCGACGATCGCCGAGAAATGGTTGGCGATGATCGCGCTTTCGATGAGCGCGCGATAGTTCGTTTCCGCAGGGGCCGGGTTCATGGCTGCGTGCCTCGATCGAGAATGATGGCGCCCGAGCGATGGTGTCGCGCAGCCCAGCCGTCAGGGACGAGCGTGGTGGAATCGGATTGGCTGATCACTGCCGGGCCGGTGATGACGGCGCCTTCGGGCAGATCGTTCTTGGCGAACAACCCGGCTTCCCGCGGCTTGCCCCGCAGCCAGATGGCCATTCTACCGGGCGGTCTGTGGCCGGCAGCCTGAACCGGTTCTGCGAAGCGACGCGCTGGAAGCTGGGCGCTGACATGGGCTCTGACTTCTTTCACGAAGACTGCAGCCGCGCGCTCCTCATGTCCGTAGATGCGCCGGTAGGCCGCGTGGAAGCACTCGCGAAGCTCGTTCTCCCGCCCTTCGGCAAGAAGCGCGGGCTCGATGGCGACGGTGATCTCGAAGCTCTGGCGCTCGTAGCGCATCTCCGCGCTGAATGTGACGACTTCGCATTCGTGCGCCAGAAGCGTCTCCCGCGACAGCCACGCCCGCGCCCGGGCTTCGAGCCCCTGCCGCGCCCGCCGGAGGGTGGATCCTGCTCCGTCCTCCACTGTCCGATAGACCGGCTCGATGAGGTCGCCTTCCAGATTGGCCTGGAGCGCTCCGATGGCGCTCAGGATGCCCGGTCGGGGCGGAATGACGACCCGGTCGATATAGACCTCCTCGGCGACGAGCGCGCCGAGGAGCGGACCCGCGCCGCCGAAGGGAACGAGCGCGAAATCCGGCGCATCCACGCCGCGTTTGGCAATGACCTTGGTCATCTCGGCTGCCATGGCCGCGACGGCGATCGACACGGCGCCGTCGGCGGCGGCCTCGGGGCTGCAGCCGAGCCTCGCGGAGGTCGTCGACAGGGCGGCGCGGGCCTTGCCGCCATCGAGAGTGATCTGGCCGGCGAGGGGCTGGCCCGCCGGCAGCCAGCCGAGCAAAAGGATGGCGTCCGTCAGCGTCGGCTCGGTTCCCCCGCGGCCGTAACAAGCTGGTCCGGGGTGAGCGCCGGCGCTCTTCGGCCCAACCGTGATGCCGCCAGTCTCGTCGACGCCGATGATCGATCCGCCGCCCGCGCCGATGCTCGATACGGCAATGGTGGGAAGCAGCAGCGGCAGGTCGGCGACATGCTCGTCCGCGCTGAGAACGGGATGGCCGCCGCGGATGACTCCAATGTCGGCGCTGGTGCCGCCGACATCCATCGTCACCACGTCGGCCTCGGCATAGCCGCACTCGCGCAGGATGCCGGCGGCGCCGATAACGCCGCTCGCCGTGCCGGACAGCAGCGCCGAGGCCGGATTGTCGCGGAGGCTCAAGGCACGCTGGCAGCCGCCGTTCGATTTGGTGATGTGAGGTTCGGTCGCAATTCCGCGCTCAGCAGTGCCGCGGAGCAGATCGTCGAGGTAGCGTCCGACCGCCGGGCGGATATGGGCATTGATGGAGGCGAGCACGCCGCGCTCGAATTCCCGTGCCTGCGGCCAGACATGCGACGACAGTTCGAGCGGCTGATTGTCGAAGCGCGATGCGACGATGCGCGCGACCTCTTCCTCGTGACTTGCGTTGATATAGCTGTGCAGGAGGCAGACGACGATGATGTCCGCTCCGTCTGCACGCAGCTCGGCCACGCGTGCGAGGACGTCTTCGCCGTCGATGGGTTCGACTTCTTCTCCCGCGGCGTTCAGCCTGCCGCTGATCTCCTTCACCATCCGCCTTTCCACCAGGGGCGGCGGCCGTCGAGAGGTGAAGACCGTCGGCACGGGTATGGCGAGCCTTCCCAGTTCGAACAGGTCGCGAAAGCCGGTATTGACGAGGGCTCCGAGACGAGCCCCGCGTCGCTCGATGAGCGTATTGACGGCGATGGTGCTGCCGTGGATGTGCACGAGCCGGTCGAGGTCCTGCCGCTGAAGCAGGCCGCGCGACAGAAATTCATCGATGCCACGCAAGGCCGCAACGGCGGGCGCCTCAGGCGTGCTCGGTACCTTCAGCGCGTGAACCTGCCCGCTTGCGTCCAGCAGGGCAAGATCGGTGAACGTGCCACCGACATCGAGGCCAAGCCAGACGAAGTCTTTGCTCATAACAACTGTCCCCGGACATTGTTGCTGTCGCGCGGAGGTTCTCGCCTCATCGACGCGCCAGTGTTGCCAAAGATACAAGCGGCTTCAAACGTATAAGAAAGAAGAGCGGTATCGTATTTTTCGATGGCGCGGCTCCTTTCCCAGTACACCCGATGTGGCTTTGCGCCCGCATGGTGCGCCGGCAAGTCCGCGGCTGACTTGACGGGTCATCCATTCTGCCGCTACAACTTCCCTTAATGAGCGTAAATTAAGTGCAGAAAGGAAAGCCGAGATCGCGCTCGGAACGGCCGAGCGTATCAGCTCAGCGATGGTGTTGGTGTGCAGGGCGCTGGATGACGGCGTGACCCCTGGAGCCGGCCGCGCATGAAATTTTGCTCACCCCAAGTCATGCGCAGGTCATTCGATGACTGGCGCCGCGAATATCTTCAGCAATTCGGGGGCTGCCACGTACGGAGCCGCCCAAGATCGGGAAGGAACTCATGACAGATGATAATACGCCGGAAACTGGCGAGGCGCTGCATCCGACTTCTGCCATTCCCGAGGCGAACTGGTCGCCCGTCGCGCGCTTGGCCAGCAGTATCTGGTTCGGCATGGATTCGGCCAACCGCTGGATCTTTATCAACAAGTTTGGTGTGACCGAAACGGCCCGGCTGGAATTCGAGTTCCTCCGCAAACACCAGGAAGCTCACTTTCTGGATGGTTCGGCTAAACTTGGGCTCCTCGATCATCCCGACCACGTCCGTTGCGCCATGTATCACTGCCTGTCCAATCTCCTGGGCGGCCTCGACATGGGCTATCAGGGCGACAATGGCGATGGAAAAGCCTGGGTCTTCTATTTCGCACCGCAGGCCTATGCGACCGGCCCACTGCAGCCGACCTCGGCGCATTCTGCAGTGCCGATCGAAGTGGTGCTGCGCACATTCGAGGCTTGGCACGCCAACAATGGGCCGGTGCTGGGCAACGACCGCCTCTTCTTTACCCTGACCGATCTGATCCAGGCAGGCGGACCTTATGACGCCGGCTATTTCTCCGAGGCGCCCGGGCCGGTGCCCCCCGACAAGCGCTATGTCATTCGGCTCGGCGAGGAACGCGGAATTCCCGGCTCGCCTCCGGCGCTCGGGCCAGCCGAGTGGCCGCAGGGCCGGCGTGACGGGGCACTGCGCAAGTATAGTGCCGAATATGCACTTGGCGGACTGGCGCAGATTGCGCAGTTCAAAGGTATGGACGTCGCCATCGACATCGCAGAGCACTCGCATCGTGATGTCTTCGTCGCCTGGGCACGTCCGCTCGCCGCAGAGTGGAAGATCGATCGGAAGGCCTCACCCGAAAGGCAGGTGAGTTGGTTTTTCGAACAGTGCTTCGGCCTCCTGGGCGACACATTCACGACCATCGAGGACGGCCGGGATGTCCTTCTGAAGCACGATCGGACCCGCCTGCGCGTTCCGCAATATCCCGGCTGGGAATATCCGCCGGCCGATATCGAGCGGGCCTTTGCGCGCGCCTGGGCTGTGATCTCCCGGTCGATCGGCCCCGAGGTGCTCGTCCATGTGGAGCAATCACGCTCTGAAGGCGCCGAGGCGACCGTCTGGCGTTTCCGTCGCAGCGGACGATAGGCGGGCCGATGTCGTACCCTCGCCGGGCGATCTCGGCGAGGGCGTCATCCGGCCAAACGGTGCTTCGGCAATAGGTCATGGAGCGGATGCCGGAATCTGCTCCTTCAAATGTCGGCATTCGGAACAGCCGAACGCGCGGCGGGGGGGCGCCCCCGCCGCGCAATAGACGAGTAACGGGTGACTCGCTCGGCTCAGGCGAAGCGCACCATCACATGGCGAACGACGGAGTAATCTTCGAGGGCGTAGACGGACATGTCCTTGCCGTAGCCCGACTGCTTCAGGCCGCCATGCGGCATCTCGCTGGCGAGCATGAAATGGCAGTTGATCCAGGTGCAGCCGTATTGGAGGCGAGTGGCTGTTTCCATCGCCCGGCTGATGTCCGAACTCCATACGGATGAGGCAAGGCCGTATTCGGAATCATTGGCCCAGGCTACCGCCTGCTCAGGTTCGGAGAAGCGCGTGACGGATACGACCGGCCCGAACACCTCCCGCCGCACGATTTCGTCGGACTGCAAGGCGCCCGCGACGACCGTCGGCTCGAAGAAGAAGCCGGAGCCACTCGCCGGCCGTCCGCCGGCGGTGATCTCGATATGCGAGGCCTCGCGCGCCCGCTCGACGAAGCTCGCGACCCGGCCACGCTGCCGTTCGGAGATCAGGGGGCCGATATGATTCTGCTCGTCGTCCTCGTGCCCATAGCCGATCGTGCCGACGGCGGCGGTGAGATCCGCCACGAGGTTGTCGTAGATCTTGGGGCCTGCATAGATCCGGCAGGCTGCCGTGCAGTCCTGGCCGGCGTTGTAGTAACCGAAGGTCTTCAAGCCCTCGATCACCGCCGAAAGATCGGCGTCGTCATAGACGATGACCGGGGCTTTGCCGCCGAGTTCGAGATGTGTCCGCTTGACGGATTTGGCTGCCGCGGCCAGCACCTTCTTGCCCGTGGCGATATCGCCGGTGAGCGAGATCATCGACACCTTGGGATGGTGGATCAGCGCGTTGCCGACGCTTTCGCCCCGTCCGAGCACGACGTTGAGAACGCCGGCGGGAAAGATTTCCGCTGCGATCCGCGCCAGTTTCAGGGTGGTGAGCGGGGTCTGCTCGGACGGCTTGAGCACAACCGTGTTGCCCGCGGCGAGGGCCGGCCCAATCTTCCAGGCCGCCATCATCAGCGGATAATTCCAGGGCGCGATGGAGGCGACGACGCCGATCGGGTCGCGGCGGATCATCGAGGTATGGCCGGGCAGATATTCGCCGGCGGCGCTTCCGGTCTGAACCCGTGCGGCGCCGGCGAAGAACCGCAGCACGTCGACGATGGCGGGTATCTCGTCCCGCAAGACAGCCCCGTAAGGCTTGCCGCAGTTCAAAGCTTCGAGCCGTGCGAAGTCGGCCGCTTCCGCCTCGATACGATCGGCGAGCTTGAGCAGATAGCCGGAACGTTCGGCGGGTGTGGTTCGCGACCAGGCGGCAAAGGCTCGCTCGGCCGCGTCGACCGCGGCATCGATCTGCGGCGGGGAGGCTTCAGGAAGTTCGAGAATGGTGGCGCCGGTCTTGGGCGCCAGGATCTTTTCCGGTCGTTCGCTCCCCGCGACGAACTCGCTCCCGATCAGCATCTTGGCGTCCAAATCGACGTGCGCTGGCGTGGCCGACATCGTGACTCCTGTGGTCTTGCTATCCTCGTCGCCGGTATGACGAGGAGAGTTGAACATGGGCTGCGCCAAGACCGCCTTGGCTCGCCTGGACGCTTGTCGCGGGGCAACCCATCGGCCCGCCCGTCGGCATCTGTCCGCGCGGCGCGGTCCTCAGGGCCTGGCATATCCTTCAGCCGAGGCCCCTCTGCCGTGACACCATTCAGTATACCGGCTTTCGACCTGTATGGCGCCAGCTTCCGCAAAATGATCTTGGATGGCCATGACAAAATGCAGAAACCGGCAATCGGAAAAATACATAGCACCGAAATCCCTCGGCAGTTGCTCGCGAGTACGATGCCGAAGCGCTCGCTTTCAAGGGATAGTACTCGGCTGCCGCAGCTGACCAGGCATTCTCATCTGAATCGGGGGTATCGATCGTGGCATTTTCCTTCCGACAGATACGCTATTTCGTGGCAACCGCAGAGACCGGATCCGTATCCGTGGCGGCGCGTCAGCTCTCCATCTCGCAATCCTCGATCAGCAAGGCCATTCAGGACCTGGAGCATGATCTCGGATTCAAGCTGCTCGAGCGCGCCTCGCATGGAATGACGCTGACACTGAAGGGGCAGCAGTTCTTCCGCCACGCGCAGAAGATCCTTTCGGAGGTGGCGAGTGCCCGCACTGCCTTCTCCGGCGCCGCGACCAAGCTCGAAGGGGAGCTCCGGCTCGGTGTCACACCGATCGTTTCCGCCTATGTGCTGGCCGATATTCTCGCCCGCTTTCGGCGCGCCTTTCCGCTCATCGACGTAACGGCTGTCGAGGAGACGCGTGAGCATCTCGGCCATATCCTCATCAGCGGCGAGTTGGATATAGCGATCATGATCCTGCCGGGCGACGGAATGTCCGCGTTCAACACCGAACCGGTCGCGATCTCGCGTTACAAGGTCTGGATTCCGATCGGTCATCCGCTGGGCCGCCTGGACCAGGTGAGCTTCGCCGATCTCTCGACGCAACCGCAGATTCTGTTGAGCGGCGACGAGATCGACGATGTGTCGGACATCATCTGGCGTCGCCGCAACGTGCATCCGCCGATCGCCTTCAGAACTCGTTCGATCGAGGCCGTTCGCAGCCTCGTGGCGACAGGCGCCGGTATCGCCGTTCTTCCCGATCTCGCTTTCAGGCACTGGTCGCTGGAGGGCGACAAGATCGAGGAGCGCGAGATCGAGGATGGTCTTCCCCCCGTTCCTGTAGGTCTCGTCTGGCGTCGCGGCTCGCAACTCTCGGAAGCCGCGCAAAGTTTCGTCTCCATGGCCCACAGCGGGCGGGGTCGATAGAAAATTCGAAAATCACGCTCCTAAAAAAAGAATTTGCGAAATCTTCCCGCTCGCCCAACCCTGGTTCCGGCGAGCCTTCTCGGCACGCTGGTGATCCCTGACGAGGACGACGTCGTCGATAGCCGCATTGATGCGGCGATCTTGTGACCGTCACCGCGCCGTTCGCACCGCATCACCATTCTGTCGGCCGCAAAAAAAAGACCAATATTCGGAGATCTTGTATGGCGCTGCGACGAACCACTGTGGAAGAGCTTGCAACGAAAGCCGCGCGGACGGTCGGTGCGCGCCTTGCCGAGCATGTGGCGCGCACGCCGGACAAGGTCCTCCTGTCGATGCCCGGCGTGGAATACACCTACGCCAGCTTCCATGCCGAGACGAACCGGATGGCGCGCGGCTTTCAACGGCTGGGCGTGAAGAAAGGCGACACGGTTTGCCAGATGCTGCCGAACTGCCCGGCTTTCCTGCTGAACTGGATTGCGCTGGCAAAGTTCGGCGCGATCGAAGTGGGCGTGAATACCGAGTTCTCGGGCGACGCTTTGGTGCGGCTCCTGAACGTATCGGAAGCCAGGATCCTTGTTCTCGACGCGCAGTTCGATGCAGCCATCGCCAAAGTTGCTGCGGAGCTCGTACATCTGGAGCACATCATCATCCAGGGGCCGAGCGAATACCGCGCCCACGAAGGCTTGTCGCACTTTACCATCAGCAGGCTGGAGGATCTGCCGGACGCCTCGGCTGAAGATGTGGCGGCGGATGTTTCTCGTATCGACACCTTGATGCTCGTCTTTACGTCCGGAACGACGGGCGTGTCCAAGGCGGTGGAGATCAGTCACAGTTACGCGCTGCATTTCGCCGCGGAAATGATCGACAATTGGGGGCTCGGCGAGGATGATGTTCTCTATTCGCCTTACCCGCTCTTTCACACCGAAGCGTCGGTCCTGACCTTCCTAACCGCGCTTCATTGTGGCGCTCGGGCGGCCATCGCTCCGAAATTCAGTGCATCGCGCTTCTGGGACGAGATACGCCATTATGGCGTGACCTTCACGACCTTCATGGGCGCGGTCACGACGATCCTCTATAAGCGCCCGCCCGAACCGAATGATGCGGACAATCCACTGCGCCTCGTCTCGAGTTGCCCGACGCCGCCATTCTGGCGGGAGTTCGAGAAGCGCTTCAACCTGAAGATCGTCGAGACATATGGCGCGACGGAATGCTGCCAGCCGAGCTGGGATCCGCTCGATGTTCCGCATCGCGACGGCGCCTGCGGCAAGATCACGGATCGTTATGAAGTGCGGATTGCGGACGATTTCGACGAAGCCGTTCCAACCGGCACGATCGGCGAGATCCTCATCCGGCCGAAAGAGCCCTACACGATGATGACCCGTTACTTTCGCAATCCGGAAGCAACCGCCGAGGTCTTCAAGAATCTCTGGTATCACACAGGGGATCTCGGTCATCGCGATGGCGACGGATATCTCTACTTCATCGGGCGAAAGAAGGATTCGATCCGCCGTCGCGGCAAGAACATTTCCGCCTTCGAGGTGGAAGAGATCCTGAACAAGCATCCCGCGATCCTCGAATCGGCCGTCATCGGCGTGCCCTCGGAGTTCACCGAAGACGAAGTGAAGGCCGTCATCGTGCTCCGGCCCGACCGGTCGGCGGACCCCGTCGAGATCATCGCTTGGGCGATGGACAACATGCCTAAGTATTACGTGCCGCGATACGTCGAGATCACGGTAGAGCTTCCTAAGAGTTCTACAGGAAAGGTGCAGAAGGTTGAGCTCCGCGAGCGGTGGAGAAACGCCAGTACCTTCGACGGCGAAGCTGGCACTATCATCAACAATGTGGAAGCTCGATAATGTCTGACACGATCTGGAAGGGGCCGAACTGGTCCAAGGAAGCGCGGCTGTCGAGCCAGGTGTGGTTCTGCATGGATGCGGCGACGCGCTTCATTCTGTTCGAGCGCTGGGGGCGTGAGGCGACCGTCGAGCTGGAGTTCCAGTTCATGCGGCAACATCAGCTGACGCATTTCCTGGACGGTGTGCAGAAGCTCAACCTGATGAGCGATCCGCACCCGCAGCTCTGCGCCAAATACCACTGCCTGTCGAACCTGCTCGGCGGGATCGACATGGGCTACCGGGATGAAGGCGAGCGGGCCTGGGTGTTCTACATGCCGCCGCATTTTGCCGGTGCGAGCCCGCTGTTGCCGGGACCGGCCACGCCGGCCGTTCCCATCGACATCATGATGGCTAATTTCAAGGCTTGGCATGCCAATAACGGCGTGCTGCTGGGCAATGATCGCCTGCGCTTCGTCGCGACCGATCTGATCTTCGCCGGCGGCCCCTTCGACGCGGGCTACTGGGACGAGGCGCCGCGCCCCTTGGGGCCTGACGAGCGGCTGGAGATCCGCCTCGGAGAAGTGCGCGGTCGCCCTGGGCCTCCGCCCGAACTGGGCGTGGCCACATGGCCGCAGGAGCGGCGCAACAAGGCTCTGCGCAAGTACAACGCCGAATACGGCATCGGCGGTCTGGCCGAGATCGCGCGCCGCCGGACCATGGAGGAAGCCGTCATCATCGGCGAGGCCTCGCATCGGGCCGTCTTCGTGAGCTGGGCGCGGCATTTGATCGAGGAATTCGGCATCAAGGAGACGCGCCCCGGGGCACGCACGGCAGACCTCTTCCAGAAGTCCTTCGAGCTGCTTCAAGACGAGTTCGATCGACATGCCGAGGGCAAGGATCAGCTCCTGGTGCACAAGCGGACCCGCTTGAGCGTGCCGCAATACGAGAACTGGCAGGTGCCGCCGCGGCCCATTGAGGAGGCCTTCGCGCGGGCATGGACGGTCGTCTCGCGCGCCGTCGGCGACCCCGTCGAGGTGTCGATCGTGCAATCGCGATCCGAAGGAGCCGATCACACCATCTGGCGTCTGCGCCCCACCGATTGGTGAGCGGATTAAGCGTGGCGCGGCGGAACCGCGTCACCGGGCCTGCGAAAGGGGGAGCAACCCATGTCGAATGCCGATCTTCTCGACCGCCGCTTGCGGGCCGTACCGCGTGGCGTCGCTACCGCCTATCCGGTCTACGCCGCAAAGGCGGATAATGCCGAGCTATGGGATGTGGAAGGCAACCGGTATGTCGACTTCGCCGGCGGCATCGCGGTGGTCAACACCGGGCATAGGCATCCGCGGGTGGTCGAGGCCGTCCGCCGGCAGCTCGATGCCTATACGCATACCTGCTTCCAGGTGATCCCCTACGAGCCTTACATCGCCGTGGCGGAGCGCCTCAACGCGCTCGCCCCGTTCTCCGGACCCGCCAAGACGATCCTCTTCAGCACCGGGGCGGAAGCCACGGAGAATGCGGTGAAGATCGCGCGCGCCGCGACCGGCCGCTCGGGCATCATTTCCTTTGCGGGCGGCTTCCACGGCAGAACGCTCGTGGCGTCCGCGATGACCGGCAAAGTGGTGCCGTACAAGAAGAACTTCGGCCCGATGCCGCCCGAATTCTGGCATCTGCCCTTTCCGGTTGCCCATCACGGGGTGAGCGTGGCCGACACGCTGCGAAGCCTCGAATTCCTGTTCCGGGCGGATGTCGAACCCTCGCGGGTCGCTGCTTTCATCATCGAGCCCGTTCAGGGGGAAGGCGGCTTCTACGAGGCTCCGCACGAGCTTCTCGCAGAACTCCGCAGGCTTTGTGACGCGCATGGTATCCTGCTCATCGCCGACGAGGTGCAGACCGGCTTTGCCCGAACCGGCCGGATGTTCGGCATCGAGCACTCCGGAATCGAGCCGGATATCGTCACGGTGGCGAAATCGCTGGCGGGAGGCTTCCCCTTGTCCGGCGTCATCGGCCGTGCCGCGATCATGGACGCGCCGGAGCCTGGCGGGCTCGGCGGCACCTATGCCGGCAACCCGCTCGCCTGCGCCGCGGCGCTCGCGGTGCTCGATGTCATCGACCAGGAGAACCTCCTCGCGCGCGCCAATCAGATCGGTGCGGCGACCAAGGAGCGGCTTACCGCGATCGCCAGTCGCAATGACGTCGTTCCGATCATGGCCATTCGTGGTCCGGGTGCCATGATCGGCTTCGATATCGTGCGGGAGCACGGTGCCTATCAGCCCGACCCGGAAGCGACGAAACGCGTGACCCAGGCAGCGCTTGCCGAGGGGCTCGTTCTTCTGTCCTGCGGCGTCTTCGGCAATGTGATCCGGATCCTTGTTCCGCTCACCGTGCCGGATGCGATCCTGGAAGAGGGATTGCAAAAACTCGAACGCGCGCTTGTCGCGGCACGTCTGTGAAGTCGTTTCCGCTCACCAGGGCGCAAGTCCCGAACAAGGTCGGTATGCCCGGATAAGAGATATTCGAATTTCGCGATCGACCTTTTCTCAAATTAGAAATGGCGGGGTGCTTCATCCGGATCAATGCTTGATCAGCCGATGCGACAAGCCGGCCGGATGCTCCTAGTCGGCCCTGCATACCGAGCGCACATCAACAAATCCCGATGCAAGAACGTCGGAGGGGAAAGGATTGCACATGAGCATGCGGCATGTACTTTCGAGCTTCTCATCGCGTCGGAAGAACGGCGCCCTAACCGCGCGGATCCTCGTGATCGGGGCAACCATGCTCCTCGGTGCGGGCATCGCCCCGGCCGAGACGCTTCGCCTCTCGACCTTGAAGATGCCTGGCTCCGACAGCGTCAAAGCCCTCGAAGAATTCAAGGCGAAGGTTGCGGCAGATACCAACGGGCGCGTCGAGATCAAGATCTATCCGGCCAGCCAGCTCGGCGATTGGACGGAGGTCTATGAGCAGGTCATCCAGGGTTCGGTGGACATGGCGCTACAGTCGCTGTCATCGGCCGATGACCGGCGCCTGGCGATTACCTGGTTTCCCTATGTCTTCACGGATTACAAATCGGCCGAGACTTCGCTCAGCCCAGGCGGCACGGCCTTCGAAATCGTCAACGGCATCGTGGCGGACAAAGGCATTACGCTGCTCGCGGTCTATGGCACCGGTCTCGGCGGCGCCGGATTTTCGAAGCCGGTCAATGCTCCGGAGGATCCGGATGCCAAGCACAACCTGAAGGTCAGGGTCTGGCAGGGCGGCACGACCCACCGCGTCATGCTGGAGCGGCTCGGCTACAACGTCGCGACGCTCGCCTATTCCGAACTCTATACGGGCATGCAGACCGGCGTCGTCGATGGGCAGATCGGCGGCACGGCGCAGATGGCGCTCGACGCCTTCAAGGATGTCACCAAGACCTGGATCCAATACAACGATCATTACGAGCACGATTGGCTCTTCATCAATTCGGGGAAACTCGCCTCGCTCTCGCCCGAGGACCAGAAGGTCATTCGGAAATATGCAGCAGAGATGGCTGCCAAGCGCTTCGCCGAGACCAAGGCCGCTGAGGATGCGGCGCTCGCAGAAATGCGCAAATTGGGCATCACGGTCGTCACCTTCGACCCAGCCACCCTCGACACGATCGTCAAAGTCGTGCGGCGCGAAGTCTGGCCGAAGATCGTCGGCGAGGTCGGCGACGACATCATGGCGCGTCTCAAGCAGTCTCTGAATATCGAGTGACAGGGCTCGACGGGGGACCAAACGACCGCGAGGAGCCCTGCATGCGACCTCCAGCTGTGCCCGACGGGACCGACGTTGCGGAGCGTTCTTCGTCCGCCGCCCTGCACCGGTCTTGGTCGGTCAAGGGTGGAGCGGCGCTGTGGAAGTGGCATCTTGATCTGCAATGCATCGCCATGGCCGCCTGCATGGCCGCGCTGACGGTCTCCATCTTCATCGAGGTCGTGACCCGTTACGTCTTCAGCTATTCGATCTTCGCGCTCGAGGATTTTGCCAAATTCGCAGCGAGCTACATGTATTTCATCGGTGCCGCACACGGCGTATGGCAGAAAGAGAATGTTTCGTCGAGCATGCTCGAATATGTCATTCGCGGAAAAAGCGCACTGACCGTCGCGACACATCTCCGTGAGATTATAACGATCGTGATATCCTTCTGGATATTTATTTGGGCCTGTCGCTATCTCCATTTCGTCTATCTGCGCAACACCATCTCCGTCGAACTCGGCCTGCGGCTCTACTGGGTATTCGGAATCATACCGCTGTCGATGGGGCTGATGACCCTCTACCAGGCGCTCCACTATCTCCAATGGATCGGCGCAAAGCGAGCAGCGGCATCATGAGCATCTTCATTGCCGACGGGCTGCTGCTCGCCTTTCTGATAGCACTCGGCGTGCCCATCTCGCTGAGCTTCGCCGGCGCGGTGATCTTCCTCGTCCTTGTCGGCGATTTCGGCGACCCGAGCTTTCTCATCGGCGCCGGCTACACGCAGATCGCCTCGAGCGCCATTCTCGCCGTGCCTTTGTACATCCTGGCCGGCAATATCATGAGCCGAGGCGGCATGGCCGCCTGTCTCGTCAGCGCGGCCGAGCGCCTCGTCGGCAAGACGCGCAGCGGCCTCGGCCTGATCACCGTCGTGGTCACGGCGGTGTTCGGCGCGATCTCCGGCTCCGCCGTCAGCGCAGTTGCGGCCGTCGGCTCGATCATGATCCCGCGCATGGTCGAAGCCGGCTACAGCCGCGGCTATGCCGCCTCGCTTGTTTCCGCTGCTTCGGTGCTCGCGCTGCTCATTCCGCCGACACCACTGATGATCATCTATGGCTGGGCAACAGGTGCGCCGATCATCGCCTGCTTTCTCGCCGGTGTCGTGCCCGCATGCCTGCTGATCGGCATCTTCATCGTCATCAATGTCGTTTATTCGCGCCGTAGATCGGTCGTCGTACTTCCGTCCGAGCAGAGGTCGGCACGGCTGCCGTTGCAAACGGCAGGTACGCTCGCCGTGCCTTTCATTATTCTCGGCCTCATCTACGGCGGCGTCACGACATCGACGGAGGCCGCCGCCGTGGCGGTGATCTATGCCATCCCGATTACGCTTCTGCTCTTCCGCAGCCTCGGCTACCGCGACATCTTCAGCCTGACCTGGCAGTCGGCACAGATGACCGGAATCATTCTGATCATGGTCTTCTTCGCGGCGATGCTCAGCCGTCTCTGGATCATGGAGAATATTCCGCAGGAGATCCTGCGCGGATTGATGGCAATCAGCACGAATCCTATCGTCATTCTGCTCATGGTGAATTTCTTTCTGTTCCTCATCGGCATCTTCATGGACGACGTCAGCGGAATTCTGCTGTCGGCGCCGCTGCTTGCGCCGGTTGTCAGCACGGTCGGCGTGGACCCGATCCAATTCGCGGCCATCGTCGGAACGAATCTCGGCATGGGCGTGCTCACGCCGCCTACCGCGCCGATCCTCTATTTCGGCGCCATGATCGGCAAGACGGCCATAGAGCCCATGGTGAAGCCGACGCTCGTCTTCATCCTCTGCGGCTATCTGCCGGTGATCCTGCTCACGACTTTCATGCCGGAACTTTCGAAGGCGCTTCCTCGCCTCGTGCTGGGAACGCCGTGAGGCATAGGTGAAGACGATGGCAAAACCCGTTCGTTTCTACAGCCCTTATGACGACGTGCATCCGGATATGCACCCGTTCCTCGACGCCTGGGCTGCGGTCACGGAGGTGCCGCTGCATAGGCTCTCCGCCAACGAGGTGCGGGCCAAGCTCAATAGCCTCGGCAAGGACAGCCGTCCGCCGCGTCCCGCGGGCGTCGAGGTCGAAGACATCCGGTCGCGGCTCGGCGATCGCATCCTGCCGATGCGGATCTATCGCCCCGCGGGCGCTGTCGGACCGCAGCCTGTTCTCCTCTATTTTCACGGCGGCGGCTGGACGATCGGCAGCCTCGATTCGCATGATCGATTTCTGTGCTTCTACTGCGAGCACAGCGGCGTCTCTATCGTCGCGGTCGATTACCGCCTTTCGCCGGAGCACAAACATCCAGCGCAGATCGAGGACGCCTATGACTCTCTGCTTTGGCTGGCGGAGAATGTCGAGCAGTTGGGCTTTGATCCGATGCGGCTCGGCATCGGCGGCGACAGCGCCGGCGCGCAGATGGCGACCGCCGCCTGCCTCCTGGCGCGCGAGCGGGGAGGGCCGCAGCCCCGCTTCCAGCTGCTGATCTATCCCGTGCTCGACAGCAATTTCGACCGCTATTCGTGGTGGCGCTACCGCGACGGGCCCATCCTGACGCGGGATTGGCAGATTTGGTGCTGGCAGAACTGGCAGCACGGCGACAGCCCGGTTCCCGATCCGATTGCCTATCCCTTGCAGGCGGAGGATCTGTCGGGTCTGCCGCCGGCCCATGTCGCCGTGGCGGAAATCGACATCCTTCATGATGAGGGCGTGTCTTACGCGGAGCGGCTGCTGAAGGCGGGCGTGCCCGTGACGCTCCAGGTCTGCCGGCGGCTACCTCACGGCTTCATGCGGGCGATGTCTGCCAGCGACTATGTCGCCGGGCAGATGCGCCTGATCGCCGATGCCATGCGCGCTGGTCTTTGAGAGCGCCCGCTACGCCCATGCGACTGCTCGTGCAGCAACAATAATCGGAGGGTAACAGATGACGACCATACGTTCGAAAATGGCGGGCGCCATGCGGATCGGCCTCGCCGCGATGGCATCCATGGTTCTGCTGTCGGTGGGGAGCGAGGCGGCCGAGCGGGTGGTCTGGCGCGCTTACACGTACAACACCGTGGCAACGGTGGTGCCGAATGTCGGCCTCACGCGGATGTTCGAGGAGATTGAGAAGAAGAGCAATGGAATGCTCCATATCGATCTGCATCTCGGCGGCTCGCTGCCGATCAACGCCACTAACATCACCGCCGCGGTGAGCGATGATGTCGTGACGCTCGCTGATGATGCTTTTTTCACGGGCAATATTCAGATCGGCAATCTGCTCAGAATGCCGCTGCTCCTGCAGTCTTTCGCCGACTACAAGACCGCTCAGGAGATCATCTTTCCCTATATGGAGCGGGCCTATGCCAAGAAGGGCATCATCCTTCTCGGGCAATACACCTATCCGCCGGCGGTATTCTGGTCACGCAAGAAGCTGGAGGGCGTGAAGGACATTGCCGGACAGAAGATTCGCACCAGTTCCACCGAACAGAGCGAGCTCGTGCGGCGCTTCGGCGGCATACCCGTCACGATCACCACGCCGGAGGTGGCTCCGGCTGTTGATCGCGGCGTCATTGACGGCAATCTCACGAACAGCGGCAGCGTGAACAGCCTGTGGCGCGATCTCTTCAAGTATCGCTATGACCTGCCGACCTCCTTCGTGAACGCGCCGATCATCGTCAACCAGGCCGCTTTCGAACAAGTGCCGCCCGAGACCCAGGCTATCGTGCGCGAGGCGGCCAAAGGGGCGGTGTCCTGGATCACGGATGCCATTCTCGCCGACGAGGATCGGCTCACCCAAAAACTCGTCACCGAGACAGGCTTGAAGGATAACAAGGCGAGTCCCACCGACATTAAAGCCGTCGAGGCCGGTCTCGTGGCCTATTGGGAGCAATGGGCGAAGGATCATGGGCCGGAAGCCGTCGAGGCGCTTGCACGGATCCGTGCCGCGGTAGGGCGGTGAACAGATGGTGCCATGGCGCTACGTCTTGAATCGGCTTGGTGAGGAGGCGAGATGACCACCGAACAGCCTAAGCCAGGCATTCTGGAGAAGCTTTGCGAGCTGGCTTGCGCGCTCTGTATTCTCGCGTCCATCGCATCGATCGTCATCGAGATCGTCGCACGGAACCTGTTCGATCTTTCCTTCCAGCTCTCGGATGAACTCGGCGGATATCTCCTGGTGGCGATCACCTTTCTCAGCCTGTCGGTCTGCCAGGTTCACGGCGCCTACCATCATGTGGAATTCGTGCAGGCGCGCTTGCCGCCCCGCGCCCGGCACACAAGCCGCGTGATTTTCGACGCTATCTCGCTCGCCTTCTGCCTCATCCTGATCTGGCAGTTCTATCGGCTGACGAGCCGTTCCTGGAGTTCGGGAGACTTCGCGCCCACCATCATGCAGACGCCGATGTGGCTGCCGCAGCTCAGCATGCTCCTCGGGGTCGCGGCATTGCTCGTGCCGCTCGGGCGATCGCTGGTGTGGAACTTCGCCGCCGCGCTCAAACCGAATGCATGACAATGTCGCCTGAACTCGTCCTTGCTCTCTCCTTTTCGCTGTTCCTCCTCCTCCTCGTCGGCGGCATGGCCGTGCCCTTTGCGATCGCTGTTCCCGGCGTGGTCTATCTTTATCTCCTCGGCGGGGCGCCAATGCTGCGTGGGCTCGGCTTCGTCGCCTGGGGCAGCATGAACAGCTTCATGCTCACCGCGATCCCGATCTTCGTGCTGATGGCCGAGATCATCCAGCACAGCGGCCTGGGCATTCGGATTTATCGCGGCCTGGGCAGGCTCGTGAGCCGACTGCCAGGCGGACTCTTGCAGACGAATATCGCGGGATGCGCGCTCTTTGCGGCAATCAGCGGCTCGAGCGTCGCAACGGCCGCCTCGATCGGCGGGGTTGCGCTGCCGGAACTTGCACGCCGTCGTTATGACCCCGTGCTGTCGGTCGGCTCGCTGGCCGCCGGCGGAACGCTCGGCATACTCATTCCGCCGAGCATCATCATGATCATCTATGCGTCCTTTACCGAGACGTCGGTCGCCAAGTTGTTCATGGCCGGTGTCGTGCCCGGTGTGCTGCTCACGGCGATGTTCATGGGTTATATCGCCCTGCGCTCACGCATAGGGCCGAGTATTCAGGGAGGCGTTGCGGAGCATGACGACATTTCGATCCGTGCGGCCCTCGTGGAGATCGCACCGGTAACGGTCTTGATTCTCGCCACTTTGGGATCGATCTATCTCGGCCTTGCAACGCCGACCGAGGCCGCGGCGGGTGGATGCGTCATCGCTTTGATCCTGGCCTGGACGGTCGGTGACCTGCCCTGGTCGCGCTTCGTGGAATGTCTTCAACGAACCGTTCGTGTGGTCGGCAATATCCTTTTCATCATCGCGGCGGCCTATATCTACGCCTATGCGATCAGCATGGGGCGTGTCGGCGAGAGCCTGACCGCCTGGCTCGTGTCGCTCGACCTCAGCAAATTCGAATTCTATATCGCATTATTCGTTCTCTACACGGTGCTAGGCTGCCTGGTGGAGAGCGCTGGCATGATCGTCATCACCGTGCCCTTGCTCTATCCCGTGTTGCAGCAATACGGCATCGACCTCATCTGGTTCGGCATCGTCTTGGTCCTCTACATCGAGATGGCGCTCATTTCGCCACCGATCGGCATCAATCTCTTTGTCATCCAGAGCATCTGGAAGGGAAGTTTCCGCGACGTGGTCGTCGGGACTATTCCGTTTCACCTGCTCATGATCGTCCTCCTAATCCTACTGACATTGTTTCCAGAAATCGCCTTGTGGCTGCCGTCGCAAATGCTCGGCGAATGACGGTGACCTGCCTCAGTGGTCCGGTATGGTGCATGTAGAATGCGAGCCGCAGCTTCGCGGCTATCGAAAACAACGATAGAGAATACAGAAAAATAGATATTGCGCAGACCCATCGTCGTCCTAGCATGCCCGAACCGTCGGATTGAGCCGACCTTAGGGAGGTCCCGGGCTGAGGTCGCCGTAGAGGCCCCGGAGCGAGACTTAAAGCTATCGCCGCCTTCGAGGCCGAGGAGGCTCGGCTTCACATGATCTGTGCTCGGTGCCGCGAGGGATCGCCGGCGCTCAGGGAGACATTTTGCCATGAGGACCACGCGACGCTCGGTATTGGTGGGTACGGCCGCGGCCGGCTTCGGCCTTTTCTCCATCAGGCCCTCCCATGCCGCTCCGGAGATTACACTTCGCTTGTCGAACAACGTGAGCGCCGACCACCCCCTTAGCGTCAGGGCAAACCAGGCGGCGAAGCGGATCGCAGCCGAGACCGACGGGCGGGTCGAGCTCAAGGTCTTCATCAATAGCCAACTCGGGGCCGATACGGACGTGCTCTCGCAGGTTCGCTCGGGAGCGATCGATTTCCAGATGATTTCCGGCGAGGTGCTGTCGACGATGGTGCCGACTGCCGGCATGTATGCCATGG
Organism: Chelatococcus sp. GCM10030263; assembly: GCF_042666455.1. NCBI lineage: Bacteria > Pseudomonadati > Pseudomonadota > Alphaproteobacteria > Hyphomicrobiales > Chelatococcaceae > Chelatococcus > Chelatococcus sp. GCM10030263. Next base: position 340,846 of record NZ_JBHTDB010000005.1, read on the forward strand.
GCTTCGCCTTTCCCAATTACGACAAGGTCTGGAGCGCCATGGATGGCGACCTCGGCAGCTATATTCGCCGCCAGATCGAGGCCGCCGGGCTCTATGTCATGACCCGGATGTGGGACAATGGCTTCCGGCAGATTACTTCTTCGAGCAAAGAGATAAAGACGCCGGAGGATCTTCGCGGCTTCAAGATCCGCGTGCCGGTAAGCCCCATCTACACTTCGTTGTTCCAGGCCTTGGGTGCCTCGCCGGTCGGCCTCAATTTTTCCGAACTCTATTCGGCCCTGCAGACAGGCGTCGTCGATGGCCAGGAAAATCCTCTGGTCGTGATCCAGACGGCCAGACTCTACGAGGTGCAGAAATATTGCGCGCTCACCAATCACCTCTGGGGCGGCACCTGGTTCATCGGCAATCGCGCGCGCATGGAAAAGCTGCCCCCCAATCTGCGCGACATCGTGACCAAGCATATCAATGAAGCAGCCCTCGACGAGCGGGCGGACATTGCCCAGACCGCCGCCAAGGTTCGGGCTGATCTGAGTGCCAAGGGAATGACGATCAGCGAGCCGAACCTCGAGCCGTTCAAGGCGATGCTCAACGGGAGCGGCTTCTATGCCGGCTGGCAAAAGCGCGTCGGCGACGAGGCCTGGGCGCTCCTGGAAAAATATGTCGGGCCGCTCGGCTGAAGATTTCACCCGCGGCCCCCGACGATGCCGGGCGGCCATGACATCACCGAGGCCTTGAAGCGGCAATGACCGAAGTTCAAGTTGATACCGGATTGGCCGACCTGCCCGCGGCCGAGAAGCGGGGGCGCACCCGCCTCGTGAAGCCGGTGCTCGCCGTCATAGAGGCCTTCGCGGCACTGCTCGTGGTTGTCGAGGTAGGCCTGCTGCTCGCTGGTGTCATCGCGCGCTACGTGTTCAACCGGCCCTTGCTCTGGTCCGACGAACTGGCCTCCACGCTGTTCGTCTGGCTGATCATGCTGGGCTCCGTCGTCGCTCTCAGCCGCGACGAGCATCTGCGCCTGACGCTGTTCGTGCGCAAGGCCAGTCCCACCGGTCAGCGCTGGCTGCAGGCCATGGCGATGATCGTGGTCTCGACCTTTCTCCTCGTGATGCTGCTGCCGTCCTTCGAATATGCCCGAGACGAATGGATCGTCACGACGCCGGCGCTCGGCATCAGCAACAGCTTCCGCGTGGCCGGTATCGGTGTCGGCATCGTGCTGATGCTGGTGGTGGCTCTGCTGCAGCTCACCGAGCGGGTCACCTTGCGCATCTTCCTGGCGAGCGCCGGTATCGCGCTCGCGACCGCCGCCGCTCTGTGGCTTGCCGCGCCCCTCCTGATCGCCATCGGCAACTACAACATCGTCGTCTTTTTCGTTCTGCTGGTTGGCGTCTGCATGGTGATCGGCGTTCCCATCGCCTTTTGCTTCGGCATCGCCACCATTGCCTTCCTGCTCCTGACGACGACCGTTCCCATTACGGTCGTGGTCGGGCGCATGGATGAGGGCGTATCCAACATTCTGCTGCTCTCCGTGCCTGTGTTCGTCCTGCTCGGCTGCATTTTGGACGTCACGGGAATGGGGCGGGCGATGATCGACTTTCTCGCCTCACTTGTCGGCCACGCGCGGGCTGGCATGTCCTATGTGCTGCTCGGCTCGATGTATCTGGTATCGGGAATTTCGGGCTCCAAGGTGTCGGACATGGCCACCGTGGCGCCGGCGCTTTTTCCCGAGATGAAGCGGCGTGGGCAAAGTCCGCCGGAGATGGTGGCGCTGCTCGCGACGGGCGCCGTTATGGCCGAGACGGTGCCGCCGAGCATCATCATGATCGCCGTCGGCTCGGTCACGGGTGTGTCGATCGCCGGGCTGTTCAATGGCGGGCTTGCCGTTGCCGCCGTTCTCCTCATCGGCCTCGCCATTCTTGCCCGATTGCGCTCGCGAGGCGAAAATAGGGAAGGGGTCGTGCGGGCGCCGTGGTCGCGCGTGGTCAAGACCCTCGTCATCGCGCTGCCGGCGCTGATCCTGCCGTTTCTGATCCGCGGCGCGGTGGTAGAGGGCGTAGCGACGGCCACCGAAGTCTCCACCTTCGCGGTTGTCTACGCCTTGCTCGCGGGCGTTGTCTTCTACGGCGGCATCGACCGCCGGCGCATCTTTCCCATCCTGGTGGAGACCGCCTCGCTCAGCGGCGCCATCCTCTTGATCCTGGGCACGGCCCAGGCGGTCGCCTGGTCGCTGACGCAGACCGGCTTTGCCCAGCATTTCGGCGATGTCATGAGCGGGCTGCCGGGCGGCTGGATCACGTTCATGATCGTGTCGATCCTCACTTTCGTCCTACTGGGCTGCCTGCTCGAAGGGTTGCCGGCGATCGTGCTGCTCGGTCCGTTCATGTTCCCCATTGCCCGCAGCCTCGGCATCAACGATGTGCATTATGCGCTGGTGGCGATCGTCTCCATGAATATTGGCCTGATGGCTCCGCCGATAGGCATTGGATACTACGTTGCCTGCAGTATTGGGCGCGTCTCGCCGGACGAAGCGATCTGGGCCGTGTGGCCTTATCTCGGCGCCTTGCTGCTCGGTCTCCTCGTCATCGCCTTCGTGCCCTGGATCGCTGTCGGCTGGTACTGAGACGGCGCGACCTGCCCTGCAACTTCCCACATTCGTTGGATTGGAGGCTCTGAAATGTCTGCTGGCGAGACGCACAGCCTGGACGCGCATGCATATGACTTGCATAAAAGGTCGATCATCGTCGACACGCATAATGATGCGGTGGTTCGGATCCTCGATCTCGGCCATGACCTCTCGCAGGCCTGCAACAACGGCTTCATCGATCTGCCCTCCATGCGGGAGGGCAATTTCACCGCGCAGTTCTTCGCCATTCAGCTGCCGCCGAAATGCTACGCCCTGGGGACGGCGAAGCAGCATCTCGTCACCATGCTCGATGCGGTGACGCAGTTTTGCGAGCGCAATGCCGACCGCATCCAGATCGCGCGGAGCGCAGCGGATGTCCGTGCGCTCGCCGCCGCAGGCACGCATGCTGCGATCCTGACGCTCGAAGGTGCGCATGTCATCGGCGAAGATCTGCACGAGCTCGAAGACCTTGTGCGCTGCGGTGTCCGCCTCATCACGCCCTGCCACTTCTTCAGCAGTTCCTGGTCGGATTCCGCCACCGACGCGCCGCTTCACGGCGGGCTGAGCGAGCTCGGAAAGCGCGCTGTCGCCGAGATGAACCGCCTCGGCATCATGATCGACGTCTCGCACGTGTCGGACGAGGCTTTCTGGCAGATTCTGGAACTGAGCCGCCGGCCGGTGATCGCCACCCATTCCTGCATTCGCGCGCTCGTCAACCACCCGCGCAACCTGACGGACGAGATGATCAAGGCGCTCGCCGCCAAAGGGGGCCTCGCCGGAATCAATTTCTTTCCGGAGCAGGTTTCCGAGCGCTACTACGCCGACATTCGCGAGAAGGCAGCAGCGATCGCGACCAAGGACGAGCTGGAAAACACCATCCCGATCGCATTGTTGATGCGGGCGGCGGAGAGGGATCCCGAGGCCAGCTACAATATCGTCATGGATCTCGGCATCCCGCAGCCTACTCTCGCCGAATGTGTCGACCACATCGACTATGTCGCGAAGCTCGTCGGGCCCGACTATGTGTGCATGGGCAGCGATCATGGCGCGGTGCGCTTCGAGATCGTCGGGCTCGAGGATTGTTCGAAGCTGCCGAACCTGACGCGCGAGCTGCTGCGCCGCGGCTACTCCGACGAAGACGCCCAGAAGGTTCTCGGCGAGAACGTGCTGCGCTTCATGGAACGTCACGACTCCTGAAGCGCGACAACCGGTTTGGCGGCCGTCTCCCACGGCCGTCGGCGCCCGGGGCCGGCAACGCAGCGCCGCCTCGGGCGCTTGCCGTTTCAGAAGGAGCGCGTGAGGCGCACGAAGCGGCCGGCGATGACGAGCGCGGCGATGACAACGACGATCTGGACGGTGGAAACCGCCGTCACGGCCGGATCGACCCGCCATTCAATGTAATTGACGAGCGCGATCGGCAAGGTGGTCACGTCGGGCCCCACGAGGAGTAGCGACATTTCTAGCTCGACGAAGGAGACGATGAAGCTGAAGAGCGCTGAGGCAACGATGGCCGGCCGGATGATGGGTAGGGTGATCCGCCGCAAGACCGTCCAGCGCGAGGCGCCGAGGCTGGTGGCAGCCTCCTCGACGGATTGGTCGAAATGGATCAGCGAGGCCGTCGTCAGTCGGACCGTCCAGGGAATGGCGATGACCACATGGGCGAGCACCAATCCGAAGAGAGTGCCGGCCAGCTGCAGCCCCGTCGCCAACTCGATCTGAATGAAGAAGAGATAAGCGCCCGTGCCCGAGACGATCGCTGGCACCATCAGGGGAGACAAGAGCAAGGTCGCAAGGCCATCGCGCCCCCAGAAGCTACCCCGGGCCAGGACGAAGCCTGCCGGCACGCCGACGAGCAAGCTGCCCAGCGTAGCCGCGAGCGCCAGGATGATGCTGCTCCCGAAGCCCGACCGGAAGGTGGCGACGTCCCACGCCGCCTGATACCAGTCCAGCGTATAGCCCTGCGCTGGAAAGGTGATGATCCGGTTGGTGAAGAAGCTCGTTCCAATCACCGCGACGAGCGGCAGCAACATCAGGAAGAGACTGACGACAACGAGCGTTATGCGCGCGAGCACCGGTCCTGGGATGGATGGCCGCCTCATGATCAAAGCCTTCCGTACCACTTCTGCATTGTCTTGGTCGCCACGATCGTGACGACGACCGACAGAAGCAGAAGCATGAAGGACAGGGTTGCGCCCATGGGCCAGTTGTTAGCCCGCACGATCTGCTCGTAGATCTTCGGTGCCATCATGTGAAAGGCCGGGCCGCCGATGAAAACCGGTGTGGCATAGGCGCCCATGCCGAGCACGAGCGTGAGGATCGTGCCGGCAAAGATGCCGGGCATAGCGAGAGGCACGAGGATGCGTCGCGCCATGGTGAGGGATCCCGCGCCCAGCCCGGAAGCCGCTTCCTCGAGTGCCGGATCGATCCCGTCGATGACGCTTTGAATAGCGACCACCATGTAAGGCAACAGGATCGAGACCAGGCCGATGATGACGCCGGTCGTGGTATGCATCAGCTGCAGCGGGGTTTCGATAAGTCCCGTCGCACGCAACGTGCTGTTGATCGCTCCCCCCTCGCCGAGCATGACGATCCAGCCGATCGTGCGCGCCGCATTGCCGATCAGTAGCGGCGTGATGAGAATGAGAAAGAGCAGCTCTTTCATCCGCCGCGACTGGGTTCGCGAGATCGTGTAGGCCAGTGGAAAGCCGAGGACGAGGCAGATGAGCACACAGATCGCTGAGACCGCGAAAGTTCGCGTGAGGACGCTGAGGTAAAAGGGGTCCGTCAGCGCCTGGACATAGTTGTCGAGCGTCACCGCCTCGACCATGAGCTGAACCGGATCGAAGCGGTTCAGGCTGAAGCGCAGAAGCAGCAGCTGTGGCAGCACGATGACGAAGACGATGAGCGCCGTGGCTGGACCAAGCGCCAGAACGGGAAGCTCGTTCGGCGCCTTTCTCATCGCGCGTTGGCGTCGCGGCCGTCGCCGTCGCAAATTCCGACCATCCGCAGTGCCAAAGCGGCGTGATGTTCGGAGATCTGTGAGAGGGTCAAGCGGCCTCCCGGCTTGAACCAGGAGGTGACGAACTCACCCAGGCTGAGAACTGCGTAAGTGGTTGCCACCACATCGTCGACCAAGAACAGTTTCTGTTTCATTCCGGTTCTGATGATGGTGCGCAGTTTGCCTGTCAGCCGATCGTGCAATTGATCGAGCTCTGCCCTTTTCTCGGGAGAGAGCTTGGCGCGAAACTGTCCATAATTGTAGAGCGCCTGGAATCCTTCTTCCTGCTCGTAATATCTGAACTGGTGCAAGACATGCGCGCTGACGAACTCCCGCAGTTGCTCGCGCGGATCGCTGGCCGTGACGCTGGTATCGATCGTCTCGAGCAGTGCCTCGGCCATCCGTTGCAGGAAGGCGAGGCAGATATCTTCCTTGGAAGCGAAATGCCAATAGAGAGCGGGTGCCGAAATGCCGATGGCCCTGGCGATGCTGTTCATGGTCACGCCTTCGTAGCCGTGTTCCTTGAACAGGAGCGCGGCAACGTCAACGATGCGCTTGGCTGTATCGTCTCCGCGCCCCTGCAATACGGTTGCAGAGGCGGGCAGATTCGCTTTTCCCGGAGCGCGGCCGGCGGTAGCGCGTTTGGCCGGGCTCATTGGACCGCTCCCGCAGCCGCCTGCCGGCCGTCGCCGGCGTCGAAGGTGGAAGCATTGCGCCAGTTGTCCCGGAGTAATTTCTTTTGCACTTTGCCCGTCGAGCTCTTCGGGAGCTCTTTGCAGAACTCGACATAGCGCGGTACCATATATTTCGGCATTCGAGACCGGCACCAGTCCACCAAGACCGCCGGATCGCAGGCCTGTCCGTCGCGCAGGACGACGACGGCTTTGACCTCCTCCTCGGTCAGCTCCGATGGCACACCGATGGCAGCAACTTCGAGCACCGCGGGGTGCTGCATCATGACTTCCTCGATCTCATGGGCGGACATATTGTTGCCGCGCTTGCGAATGGCATCGGATCGGCGTCCGTGATAGTAGAGCCATCCATCCTCATCAATCCGGCCGAGATCGCGCGTGTGGTACCAAAGGTTCCGCCAGGCCTTGGTCGTCTCCACTGGATCGCGGAAATAGCCCGACATGTGCTGATGTGCGAAATTGGGGCGCACGAGGATTTCGCCGATCTCCCCTACCGGCAGCTCACGGTCGTCATCATCGGCAATCCGCACCTGATAACGCTCGAAATCGACCTTTCCGCAGGTGCCGCGCTTGGCTCTATCCTCGTCGTCGCCGAGCGCCCAGCAGACATGGCCGCATTCGGTCGATCCGTAGATTTCGGTGACCTGAATACCGAATCGCTCCGAAAACTCCGGCCAGATCTCCGGCCGCGGTCCGCCCATCGCGAGCCTCACCCTGTGGTCGCGGTCGGATGGGCTCGGCGGCTGTTTGTAGAGGATCGCCAGCACGGCGCCCATGAAGTCGAAGATCGTCGCCTGGTGGCGACGGATATCGTCCCAGAACCGCGAGGCGCTGAACTTCTCACCGATTGCGGTCGTCGCGCCGAGATCGAGGGCGGCAATATAGGTCAAGATTGCCGCATCTGTATGGAAGAGCGGGTAGCAGGAATAGATCACGTCATCTTCCCGATACCCCAGATGCGAGGTGAGATCTCGCGCCATATCGAGGCAATATCCATGGCTGATCGAGACCGCCTTGGCCGGACCCGTGGTCCCGGACGTGAAGATCAGCATCAGCAGGTCGGATGGAGCGATCGACGGCGCCGTCCAGGGGAGGGGAGCCGCGATTGCCTCAGCATAGGCAATGACGCGAAAGCGGGCCAGTCTCGGGTGCTCGTTCAAAACACCGGGATTGCCGCGAAGAATGATCGTCTCGAGACAGGTGAGCTCATCCGCGACCTCGGCGAGCGCCACCACATAGCTCTCGTCGAGGACGAGAACCTTCGCCTCTGAGAGTTCCAACAGATGAACGAGCCCCTTGCTCGTATATTCGGTGTTGATGCCAACCTGGATCGCGCCGAGCTTGCACGCCGCCATCCAGGCGACGATGTAGTCCGGACAGTTCGGCAGCATCAGGCAGACTGGGTCGGCCTTGGCCACTCCTTCCCGTTGCAGCGCGCCCGCCAAGTTGCCGGACAGGCGGTCAACCGTCTCATAGGTCAGGCGTTCATCCCTGTAGGACAGGAGGATCTTGTCGCGATGCGTCCTCGCCCGCGCGGCGAGCAACTGGTCGACGGTCTGCAGCACGTTTTTCGTTCCTTAATGAGTGTTAAATGGATATCGCCGAGGCTTTCGGCTGTCAATATACGGCGGCCAGATCTCGCTTCACTCTGCTGGCGGCTGTCGCAAGTCTGCCCGTTTGAGCACGGGCGTGTGCTGGACGTGGGCAGCAGATGCGCCCGTTTGGAGCGGGGCTACCGATTGCTGGATTGATCGCGCATTTCGTGAGCTTGACACCCGCCGTTTCGACCAGTTAGCATCCTTAATGAACGATAATTATAGTGGCTGTATCCGGCAGCCCAGAAGGGGTCCACAGCGAGCGATCGCGAAGGGAGAGCGAATATGACTATCGGTCGGCGAACATTCTTGAAGGCCTCGGGAGCCACGCTGCTCACGGCGGGTATCGGCGCTCCGCGTGCTTATGCGCAGGCGAAGCCGATGATCGTCGGCAACTGGGGAGGAGACTTCGCGAATAAAGTTTCTCGTATATTGGAACAAGACTTCGCGAAGCGGTACAATGTAACCTTCTCCTACCAATATGGTGATGGCGCGAGCCGCCGCACGCGACTCCTGGCGGAGCGCAATCTGCCGCGTTCGACCATGGACATCGCCTGGCTGACCGATCAGGATGCCTATGACGTCAAGCAACACGATCTCCTGGTCGATCCTTTGGATCTCAGCAAGATCCCGAACTATCAAAACGTCTACGAGAGTTTGCGCGCGCCCTTCTACGTGCCCTTTCTTATCCAAAATCTCGCGATTCTTTACAATCCACGCAAGATTCCGGAACCCCCGACGTCCTATGCTGATCTATGGGACCCGCGATGGAAGGGTCGCATCGGCATCATGGACTTGAACTTCCGCCTCTATGTGATGGTCGCCTCGCTCCTGCAGACGGGAAAGCTGTTCGACACGGATGCGGCCTTTGCCAAGCTGCGTGAGCAGAAGGACACCATGGCGCCGAAGTTCTACCCCTTCCATGAGCAGCTCGGCATGGCTTTTGCCAATGAAGAGATCTGGATGGCGTTGAATTTCACGGCGCGAGGGCAGATGTGGAAGGCTGAGGGCTTGCCGGTCGAAGTGGCTTATCCCAAGGAGGGAATGCTCACCATGTCGACCGGCGTATGTATCCCGAAGAAGGCGGCGCAGCCCGAGCTGTCCTACAGCTACATCAATGAGATGCTGACGCCGAAAGTCCAGGGGGACTTTGCGGCGGTGCATTTCTTCGCTCCTGCCGTCAAGAACGCGCAAATTCCCGAAGATCGCCGTGCGCAGATCGAAATTCCGGACAAAGAACTGAAGAAGATGTTGGTGGTCGATGCGGCCGAGGCGGGCAAATACCAGGCCATATGGCTCGACCGCTGGAACCGCGAGATGAAGTGAGCCTGGGACCCGAGGGGCCCCAATCGTCCGTCGAAGATCGTCCCCAAATCGTCTCATTGCCGCCGGTGCGGTGGTGGGAGCTGCCGTGAGAGACTCCAAGGATATGCTGGATACCGCCGCCGACCGTCCCAACCGCCAATTGGCTCGCGACCTTCACTTCAGCTCCATCATCGCCGACACTCACAATGACGTGGTCGTCAGGCTGCTCAATCTCGGACACGACCTTCGCCAGAAGCTCGGCAACGGCTTCGTCGATCTTCCTTCGATGAAAGAGGGTAACTTCACGGCGCAGTTCTTTGCCTTTCAGGTGCCGCACAAGCACTATGCACGCGGAGACGCCAAGGAGCAGCTAAAACGGATGATGGCGGCCGTGATCGGCTTCTGCGAGGAGAATGCCGATCAGATTGCGCTGGCACGGACGAGCGCCGATATACGCGCCTTGGCAGCGGAAGGGCGGCAGGCGGCGGTCCTGTGCATCGAAGGCGCGCATGTCATTGGTGAGGACCTCGCGTCCTTGCAGGTGCTGCATGACCAGGGCATCCGCTATATTACCCCGGCCCATTTTTACACGAGCAGCTGGTCCGATTCCTCCACCGACAACGCCGCGCATGGCGGCCTCAGCCCGCTTGGCGTCGAGGCGATCAAGGAGATGAACCGTATCGGCATCGTCGTCGATGCGGCGCATATATCGGACGAAGCCTTCTGGCAGGTGCTGGAGATCACATCGCGCCCCGTCATGGTGTCCCACGCCGGTGCGCGCGCGCTTCTGCCTCATCCCCGCAACATCACTGACGAGATGATCGCGGCCGTCGGCAAGATGCGGGGGCTGATCGGCGTCTGCCCCTATCCGGAGTTTCTCACCCACGACTTCTACCGCGCCATTGAACGCAAGGCGCTCGAGGTCTCGTCCGAGGAGGAGATCCGCAGGACAATTCCCTCGGCCATCCTCATGGCCCATGCGCAGGATAATCCTGAGGCGAGCTACAATATCATCTCAAATCTGGGTATCGAGCTCCCGACGATTTGGGATTACATCGACCATATCGAGCATGTCGTGCGGCTGGCGGGGGTCGATCATGTCTGCATGGGCATCGACCACGGAGCCATTCAGTTCGAGATCCGCGGCTTCGAGGACTGCACCAAGCTTCCAAATTTGACGGAGGGCCTCCTGGATCGCGGCTTCACGCCGGCCGAGGTCAAGAAGATCATGGGCGAGAACGTTCTGAACTTCCTTGATCGCCATGACCGCCAGTCGTCTTGATCGACTGTCTCTTTCCGATGCGCGAGTGCGAGACATGGCCGATCTGAGGATCGAGAACCTGCGAAAGACGTTCAGCAGTTTCGTTGCGGTCGAGGATTTCAGTCTCTCGGTGCGCCGCGGTGAACTCGTGACGTTTCTGGGGCCGAGCGGTTGCGGCAAGACGACGACGCTGCGGATGATCGCTGGTTTCGTTACGCCCCAGAGCGGTCGCATTCTCTTTGGCGGCCGCGACATTGCCCATCTCGCGCCTCAACATCGCAATGTCGGCATGGTTCATCAAGGCTATGCGCTCTTCCCCCATATGACGGCGGCACAGAATGTCGCCTTCGGACTGGAGATGCGCGGGGTGTCGAAGCCGGAGGTGGCCCGGCGGGTCGACGAGGCCTTGGCCATGGTGCGCATGACCGATTATGGGCAGCGCCTGCCGCGACAGCTGTCCGGTGGGCAGCAGCAAAGGGTTGCCTTGGCGCGGGCCTTCGTCATCAATCCGGATGTGCTGCTCTTGGACGAGCCGCTTTCGGCGCTGGACGCCAAGCTGCGCGAAGACGTGCGCCGGGATATCCGCAAGCTTCAGCAGACGCTCGGTCTGACCACGATCCTGGTGACGCACGACCAGGAAGAGGCTCTCAGTACCTCCGATCGCATCGTCGTGATGCATGCCGGGCACATCGAGCAGATCGGCACGCCGCGTGAGATCTATGGGAGACCCCAAAGCCGGTTCGTGGCCGACTTCATGGGCAGTTCCAATGTCCTGAAAGGGCGGCTCGAAGACGGCCTGTTCGTCACGGATTTCGGCGCGAAGATCATGCTGCCTCATGGCGAGGCCCCCGCCGCAGGAGACGTGACGGCGGTCGCCGTTCGCCCCGAGCACATCAAGGTGGGAACCGGCGAACCGGACAGTCACCGCAATCGGCTCAGTGGCCGGTTGGAAGATTTGGAATACCTCGGGTCGGCGCTCGTTTTGAAGGTTCGGGTAGCGGGCGGACAGGAGATGCTCGTCAAGCTTCCCGAAACGGCAAGCGACCCATCGGCATTGCCCTTGGGAGCGATGGTCGAACTGTCCTGGGACGCTGGCTCGACCTGGCCGCTGCATAGCTGAACGGGAAAGCCGGCCTGTTTCCTTCGGCAGGAGCGTGCACGCGCGGTGATCCATGGGGTGTGCACAAGGTGGCGGAGATGTCGTCTGGGGCGTAACGCGCTCCCTTGCACAGCTGCTCAGGCCGATCGCAGAGGTCGAACCGGCGAAATCTTACGTCCGGCCAGGCAAGCATATCGCAACGTGCAGACCCAGACTTCTATGTGAAGCGAGTGAGCAAACGGCGGAAAAGCTGCCGAAGATACAAGAGGGGTAAAAGATGAAAAACCTGAAGCGTGTTCTCGGTAGCATAGCCTTTCTTTTCGTCGCCGGAAGTGCCTCTGCGGCTGAGCAGATCGTGGTGAATTCATTCGGTGGCGAATTTCAGGCAGCCCAAAAGAAGGCTTTTTTCGAGCCGTTCCAAAAGGCGACATCCATCGTCGTGAAGGAGGACAGCGGAGCGAGCGTCGGCACCATCAAGGCGACCGTGCTTGCCGGAGACCCCCGCTGGGACCTCATCATGATCGCGAGCGGCGACTATCCGACGCTCGTCAAAGAAGGGCTCATCGAGACAATCGACTACGACAAGATGGACCCGGGCGTTGTCGCCGAGTTGCTCCCGGATGCCCGCAAGCCGTCCGCGGTGGTTGGTCACTTCTATGCCTGCGGAATTGCTTACCGCACCGATCTGAAGACGAAGGGACATCCGACGAGCTGGGCCGAATTTTGGGACACGAAGCGGTTCCCGGGTCCTCGGGCCCTGCCCAAGGCCGATTATTGGGTTCCTGCGTGGGAAGCAGCGCTCCTTGCCGACGGGGTGAAGCGGGAGGAACTCTATCCCCTCGATTTCAAGCGGGCGCTGAAGAGCCTCGACAAGATCAAGGACTCTGTCCAGGTCTGGTATAGCGACACCGCCGCAGGCGTGCAGGCGCTGGTGAGCGGCGAGGCCGATTACGCCTTCCTCTGCCACAACCGGGTCGTCGCCGCTCGCAACCAGGGAGCGCCGGTCGATGTCGAGCACAACGAAGCGATTCTCTTGAGCGACATGTGGGTGGTTCCTAAAGGTGCGAAGAACAAGGACAACATCTGGAAGTTCCTCAGCTTCTACATGACCGGCGCGCCACAGATCGAGCTGATGAAAATGCAGCCCGTCGCGCCTTCGAACGGGAAGGCCTATGCAATGATTGCGCCCGATATCGCCAAGGATCTCGCCACCTCACCACAGAATGTCGTGAAGATGGTTCCCTCCAACGCTGAATTCTGGGGTACGGAGGCGCCAGGTGGAAGCCAGCGCGATTACTCGATCAAGCTGTTTGAAGATTGGTTCGGTCGATGACCGCGCTCGAGGCGCTGGCCGTCGCACGGTTTTCTTTATATGCCGGCCTGCGCACCGGGCCCGAGGTGCGGTCTGATGAATTTGGCGACTGACCGGCGGACCGCCAAAAGCAGCTCGGCCGGCGCGACACTGGAGGTGCGGCGCCTCACCAAGCGGTTCGGCGCCTTTCCGTCGGTAAACGAGGTCAGTTGGACAGCCGAGGCTGGCGAATTCATCGCTCTCCTCGGCTCGTCCGGCTGCGGAAAGAGCACCAGCCTGCTGATGATCGCCGGGCTTCTGATGCCGACGAGCGGCGAGGTCCTCATCGGCGGCAGTGACGTGACAACATTGCCGCCGGAGCGGCGCAACATCGGCATGGTCTTTCAGGACTATGCGCTGTTTCCCCACATGTCCGTGCTTGAGAATGTGGCCTTCGGCCTGCGCATGCGTCGGCCGAGCCGCGCCGACGCTGCCGTTCTGGCCGAGCGGGCGCTCGAACGGGTAGGCCTTGCCGGGCTCGGAGGCCGGACGCCCGCAGCCTTGTCCGGCGGTCAGCGCCAGCGCGTCGCGCTGGCGCGCGCACTCGTCTACGAGCCCCCCGTGCTGCTGATGGATGAGCCGCTCGGCGCGCTCGACAAGCAGCTTCGCGAGCAGATGCAGCACGAGCTGCGCAAGCTCCACCGCGAACTCGGCGTCACCATCATTTACGTCACCCACGATCAGCGTGAGGCCTTGACCATGGCTGATCGCATCGCGGTCATGCGAGCCGGCCGTATCGAACAGATCGGCACGCCGCCCGCGGTGTTCAGTCGCCCGGAAACGCGCTTCGTCGCGTCATTCCTCGGTGACTGCTGCTTCCTGCGGCCAACGAAGGTCGAGGCTGTGGGCGAGACCTCCTGGCATGTGCATTTCGGCGAATGGGCCCTGCCGGTGCGCGGCCCGCGCGCCTTGCCGAACGAACCGGAGGTCGCGATCAGGCCCCACGAAATCCGCATATGCGCACCAGATGACGCCGGCAGCGCTGTTCTGCCCGTCACGCTGCTCGACGTGGTCTTCGAGGGCGAGACCTTCGAATACCTTGTCGTCACGCGCGACGGCCAGAATCTCTCCGTGCGCGTCCCCGCGCGAGAACACCATGATACCGAGCGGTCGCCGGGCGCCGAGATGTTCATCTCCTGGCCGCCCGATGCGGCATGGCTCGTCTGACGGGGGCGGGGATGACGCGAACATTCGGCGGCACCGTCATGCTCCTGGCCGCAGGCGCCTATCTCGCCGCCTTCTATCTCCTGCCGATAGGGGACGTGCTCTGGCGCAGCTTCGGCAACGGCGGTGAAGCCTACGCCGCTGTCCTGTCGTCTCCGGCAACCCTGCGCGTCCTGACCCATACGGTCTTCTTCGCCTTCGAGGTCACCCTATTCTCGCTCGCCCTTGGGCTGCCCATCGCCTACATCGCTTGGCAGTCGCCGCCGTCGCGAGCGGCACTCATCCTGCTGATCGCCTCCCTGCCGCTCTGGACGAGCCTCCTGGTCCGCACCTTCGCCTGGCAGGGCATCCTGGGACGAGGCGGGGTTCTCGCCTGGATGCTTTCCGATCTGTTCGGCATGTCGGACGTTCCGCGCATGAGCAACAACAGCTTCGGGGCGTTGGTCGGCAGCGTCTATGTCATGGTGCCTTACATGGTCATGGCGCTCTATGCATCCTTCCGCTCTATCGATGCACGCCTCTTCAGCGCTGCGCGCACACTCGGCTCCGGCCGCACGCAGGCCTTTGTGGGAGTCTTCCTGCCGCTCGCCACGCCGGGCATTTCCTCGGGCTGTCTGCTGGTCTTCATCTTGTCCGTCGGCTTCTTCGTCCCGCCGGCGCTGCTCGGCGGACCCCAGGATCAGACCGTCGCGATGCTGATCGCCCAGCGCGTCAATGTCCGGGGAAATTTTGAGGAGGCGGCGGCACTCAGCGTCCTCCTGCTGGCGACCATCTTCGCCATTCTCGGCCTCATGGCGGGGCTGCCGCCGCTCCTGCGCCGGCTGTTCAGAGAGCCGGGCGAGCAGGCGGGGCGATCCTTCGCCGCCGACGCTGCCGCCTGGCTCACACCCCTCCGGCCCTTGCTGCGCCCCCTTGAATCGCGGCTGCTCTGGCAGATCATGGTCGTCGTCGTTCTCGCTGTGCTGCTGCTGCCCTTTGTGGTCATCGTGCCGCTCGCTTTCTCGGCGGCCAGCTATATCCAATTGCCGGTCCGGGAATGGTCGCTGCGCTGGTTCGAGCAGGTCGCCGACTCACGCCTCTGGCTCGAGGCGGCCGGCAACTCGATCCTGATCGCCGTAGTTGCCGCCTCGATCGCCGTGCTGGTCGGCGTGGCCGCAGCCATCGGCTTGCGGGGACGCGGCGCCTCGAGCGCGCGTGTGCTCTTTGCCCTCTTCATGGCGCCGGCCATCCTGCCCGTCATCGTCTATGCCATAGGGGCGTTCTTTCTGGCGGCGCGGGCCAGTCTCGTCGACACGCGCACGGGGCTCATGATCGCGCATTCGGTTCTCGGGCTGCCCTTTGTGCTCATCACGGTGAGTACCGCACTGGCCACCATGCCGAGCAATCTCGAAGGCGCAGCGCGCACGCTCGGTGCCGGCCCGCCACAGGTGCTGGCCCGCATCACCTTGCCGCTGGTGACCCCGGCGATCGTGACCGGCGCGATCATGGCGTTCCTGGCGTCCTTCGACGAGGTGGTGGTGGCGCTTTTCCTGAGCGGCGTCACATCGCGAACGCTACCGAAGGAACTATGGCAGGCATCCACCTTGCAGGTGAGCCCGGTCATCATGGCGGTTGGGCTCTATATCGTTGCCTTCATGTTGCTGGTCGCCGCGGCGAGCTGGGTGCTGCGCGCCGCTCTGGAACGACGTCATGCCGTTCCCCCTACCCGTTTGCGCAAAGGTGCCGTGGAGGCTTGACCCGTGCCGATCTCACCACATCTTCTCGATCGTCTGAAAGACAGAGACCTCGTCGCCGATACGGGGTTCATCGCCGGCGCCCCGGTCGCGACGAGCGAAAGCGGCAAGACTTTCGACGTCACCAATCCCTCGACCGGCGAAGTCCTCGCGACCTTGCCCGATTGCAGCCGCAGCGAGGCCGCCCGGGCTATCGATGCGGCCTTTGCGGCGCAGAAGGCCTGGGCCGCCCGAACCGGCAAGGAACGAGCCGCCGTGCTGCGCAAGGTCTACGATCTGGTGGTCGCCAATCTGGACGATCTCGCCACGATCCTGACAGCCGAAATGGGCAAGCCCTTGGCGGAGGCGCGTGGCGAGATCCTCTATGGCGCATCCTACGTCGAGTGGTTCGCGGAGGAGGCGAAGCGGGTCTACGGCGATACCATTCCCGGCCACCAGCCCGACAAACGGATCATCGTGACCAAGCAGCCTGTCGGCGTCGCGGCCGCGATCACACCATGGAACTTCCCCAACGCGATGCTGGCCCGGAAAATGGCGCCGGCTCTAGCCGCCGGCTGCGCCATGGTCGCCAAGCCCGCGGCGGAGACGCCGCTCTCGGCGCTCGCCCTCGCCGTTCTGGCCGAGCGTGCCGGCCTGCCCAAGGGCCTGTTCAACGTGGTGCCGTCGACGGATGCCGCCTCGGTCGGGCGCGAATTCTGCGAGAACGCCAAAGTCCGCAAGCTCACCTTCACCGGCTCGACGAATGTGGGCAAGATCCTGATGCGCCAGGCTGCGGATCAGGTTTTGAAGCTCAGTCTCGAGCTCGGCGGCAATGCACCTTTCATCGTCTTCGACGATGCCGATCTGGACGCTGCCGTCGAAGGAGCGATCGTCTCCAAGTATCGCAACAATGGGCAGACCTGCGTCTGCGCTAACCGGCTCTATGTCCAGGCCGGGATCTACGATGCCTTCGCCGAGAGGCTCGCGGTGCGCGTCAGCGAGATCAGGGTCGGCGATGGCTTCGAGCCGGGCACCGGCGCGGGGCCGCTGATTTCGGAGAAGGCGCTCGCCAAGGTCGAGGAGCATATTCGCGATGCTACCGAACAGGGCGCGCGCATTCTCGTCGGCGGCCGGCGCGATGCGAGCGGCGGCCTGTTCTTCGAGCCGACCGTGCTGACTGGTGCTACCTCCGCCATGAAGGTGGCGCGCGAGGAGACTTTCGGGCCGATTGCGCCGCTGTTCAAGTTCGAGACGGTCGACGAGGTCGTCGCTTTGGCCAACAATACGGAGTTCGGCCTCGCCTCCTATCTTTATTCCCGCGACGTCGCGAAGATCTTTCGGGTGGCCGAAGCCTTGGAATACGGCATGGTCGGTATCAATACCGGGTTGATTTCCACGGAAGTCGCGCCGTTCGGCGGCATCAAGCAATCCGGACAGGGCCGCGAGGGCTCGAAATACGGCATCGAGGAATATCTCGACATCAAGTATCTGTGCCTGAGCCTATAGCCTGAGCCCTTGGCCGGCTCCGTCTTCGCGAGCGCTGACCCAAGGGTCTTCCCTATGGGGCTGACCTTCGTCCGCTCTTGATCGCCAGCAGGATGCGAATGAGGGCTTCCCCACCCGCCTCGGGGGATCCGGAGTTGTCGATCTCATAGGTCGGAATTTCGACGGCCTCGACGGAGGGCTGCCGTGCCAGACGATCGGCGATCATGGCTTCAGTCTCGCGGCCGCGGGCCCGAAGGCGAGCAGCGATGATCGTCGGCGGTACAACGATTGTGACGACGTGAAGATCGGGAAAGCGCGAGCGAGCTTGCGGCACGGCCGCCCGCGATCCGTTAGCGACGACAATGCCGCCTCGCGCCATCCAGTCGCGGATCACGGTTGGCAGGCCATAGAAGATGTCGTGAGCCTGCCAGTGCAGCGCGAACGACCCGCCCTTCACGCGTCGCTCGAACTCGGCGATATCGATCGTCTCGTAGTCCTCGCCGACCGCGGGCGGGCGCGTGACCGTGCGGCGGATGAAGTGGAACTGCTGGTCTGCGCCCAGTCGTCGGCGCGCATGGTCGATGAGAGTGTCCTTGCCCGCACCGCTGGGGCCGACGACAAGGACGAGTTGGCCGCGGAGGGGCGTCATTGATCTCACACCGCCTCTGCGGATTAAGGCGACGACGGTGCTTGCATCACGCGGGCACCTCCGCCGGCCGGGAAACCGGAGGTGATTGGCCACTGGGTCGGCTGCCAACGTCAAACAGCCGATCGGCAACCGCCTCGCGTACCTCCTCGTCGTGGAAGATGCCGACAATGGCGGTACCACGGGCCTTGGCCTCATGGATCAGTGTGATGACGGTCTGCCGATTGGTGGCGTCGAGCGAGGCGGTCGGCTCGTCGAGCAGCAGGATCGGACGGTCGGCGATGAAGCCGCGGGCGATGTTGACCCGCTGCTGCTCACCGCCGGAGAAGGTTGCCGGCGCCAGGGACCACAGCCGCTCCGGAATGCGCAGCCGCGACAGCAGGGCACGCGCCATGGCGTGGGCGTCCTCGGCCGGAATGCCGCTCGCGACCGCCGGCTCAGCCACGATGTCCAGGGTCGGCACCCGCGGAATGACGCGCAGGAACTGGCTGACATAGCCGATCGTGCGGCGGCGGATCTCGATCACTTCCCATGGTTCGGCCGCGAGCAGGTCGACCATGGTGCCGTTGTGGCGCACGAGGATTTCGCCGGCATCGGGTTTGTAGTTGGCATAGAGCGAGCGCAGCAGCGTCGACTTGCCGGAGCCAGACGGTCCATGCAGGCACACACATTCGCCCGAAGCCACCTTGAGCTCGATTCCTTTGAATACCGGGAGCTCCGTCCCTCCTTGAGCATGAAGGATGAAGGTCTTGCAAAGGCCGCGAGCATGAAGTCGCAAGGTCATTTGATTGGTTCTCCTTCGCCGGTCAGGCCTGCAGAACCGACGAGACGAGCAACTGGGTGTAGGGGTGGTGCGGATCATCGAGCACCTGGTCGGTGAGCCCCGCCTCGATCACACGGCCGCGCTGCATCACCATCAGCCGGTCGGCCAGGAGGCGCACGACGGCGAGGTCGTGGGTGACGATGATCGCGCCTATGCCGAGTTCGCGCACGAGGCCGCGCAGGAGGTCGAGCAGCCGCGCCTGCACCGACACATCGAGGCCGCCAGTCGGCTCGTCCATGAAGACGAGACGCGGTCGGGTCACGAGATTGCGGGCGATCTGCAGGCGTTGCTGCATGCCGCCGGAGAAGGTCTTGGGCTTGTCGTCCGTGCGCGACACGTCGATCTCGACCTTCCTGAGCCAGTCTTGTGCCTCGGTTCGGATCTGGCCGTAGTGGCGGGCGCCGATTGCCATCGGCCGCTCGCCGATATTGCCCCCCGCGCTGACGTCCATCCTGAGCCCGTCGCGCGGGTTCTGATGCACGATGCCCCAATCGGTGCGGGCGAGTTGCCGTCGCTCGGGCTCAGATAGCATGAGGACGTCGGTTGGGCCGCGTTCCTTCATGTCGTAGACGATCGTGCCGGTGTCGGGTGCGAGCCGCCCGGCAAGGCAGGCGAGCAGGGTCGACTTGCCCGAGCCGCTCTCGCCGACGATCCCGAGTACTTCGCCCGGCCTTAGAGAAAACGACACGTCGAGGCAGCCGACCTGGGTGCCATAGGACTTTGACAGGCCGGAGACCGCGATTAGCGCGGGCCTCGACGCGAGCTTGCGGAGTGCAGTCACCGTGCCGCCTCCTTGACCAGCTTGCCGGCCGCCGCGGTCTCGGCCTGTCGCTGGTTGCAGAAGTCGGTATCGGAACACACGAACATGCGCCCGCCGCGGTCATCGGTGATCACCTCGTCGAGATAGGACGTGGTGGAGCTACAGAGGGCGCAGGAGTTCTGCCAGGTCTGGACCTCGAAGGGATGATCGTCGAAATCGAGGCTCCTGACCGTGGTATAGGGTGGGATGGCATAGATGCGCTTCTCGCGGCCGGCGCCGAACAGCTGGATCGCCGGGGAGTTCTCCATCTTCGGATTGTCGAACTTCGGGATCGGCGACGGCGACATCAGGTGTCGGCCGTTGATCATCGCCGGATAGTCATAGGTCTTGGCGATACGGCCGAAGCGGGCGATGTCCTCGTAGAGCGCCACCTGCATGATGCCGTATTCGGCATAGGCGTGCATCTTGCGCGTCTCCGTCTCGCGCGGCTCGAGTTTACGCAAGGGCTCCGGCTGCGGCACTTGATAGACGAGGATCTGCTCTTCTACGAGCGGGGTCTCGGGGATGCGATGCCTGGTCTGGACGATCGTCGCCTCCTCGGTCCGTTCGGTCGTCGCGACGCCCGCCACCGTCTTGAAGAAGCGGCGGATCGAGACGGCATTGGTGGTGTCGTCGGCGCCCTGGTCGATCACCTTCAGCCGGTCGTCGGAGCCGATGATAGAGGCCGTCACCTGAATGCCGCCGGTGCCCCAGCCATAGGCGAGCGGCATCTCGCGCCCGCCGAACGGCACCTGGTAGCCCGGGATTGCCAGCGCCTTCAGCAGCGTCCGGCGGATCATCCGTTTGGTCTGTTCGTCGAGATAGGCGAAGTTGTAGCCGCCGCCGGCGGGAGTATCGCTGGTTCCGAACATTACTCGGCGGCCTCTCTTGTCTGTTCTACTTCGCGCTCGGCACGCAACTGGCGAACGAGCTGAAGCTCGGCCTGAAAATCGACGTAGTGCGGCAGCTTGAAATGGGTGACGAAGCCATCGGCCTCGATATTGTCCGTATGCGACAAGACGAATTCCTCGTCCTGGGCCGGATAGCGCACCTCCTCACCGAGTTCACGCGCCCGGAGCGCCCGGTCGACCAGGGCCATGGACATAGCCTTGCGCTCGCAATGGCCGAAGGTCAGCCCATAGCCGCGGGTGAACTGCGGCGGCCTGTCGACCGTGCCGCGGAACTGGTTGATCATCTGGCATTCCGTTACGGTGATCTCGGCCACCGCGACGGCAAAACCGAGCTCCTCGGGCACGATTTCGACCATCACCTCGCCGAGCCGGAGTTCGCCGACAAAGGGATGGGCGCCGCCATAGCCGCGGGTGGTCGAATAGGCGAGGCCGAGCACGAAGCCTTCGTCGCCGCGGGCGAGATTCTGCAAGCGCTGGTCGCGGCCAGCTGGGAACCGCATCGGTTCACGGCTGAGGTCGAATACCTCGGCTTGGCCCTCGGCCGTTTCCTCTTCGATGAGGCCTTCGCCGCCGAGGAGATCGATGACCCGCGGCAGGGCCGGAGCGAGGGGCTCGTCGGCCAAGGGGGCCGACAAGGGAGCCCGGTCCCGCTCGCCGCCGCCGGCCGCGAGCGTGAAGTCGAGCAGCCGATGGGTGAAGTCGTAGGTGGGCCCCAGCACCTGGCCGCCGGGAATATCCTTGAAGGTCGCCGAAACGCGTCGGCGGACCGCCATCGCGGACGTATCGATCGGCTCGGAGAAGGCGATGCGCGGCAGGGTCGTACGATAGGCGCGCAGAAGGAACACCGCCTCCACGATATCGCCCTGCGCCTGCTTCAGCGCTAGCGCAGCGAGCTCGCGGTCATGGACCGAACCCTCGGTCATCACCCGATCGACGGCGAGGCCGAACTGCTCGCTGATCTGATCGAGAGTGAGTTCCGCGACCGATGAATCGCCGCGGCGCGTCTCGGCGATCAGCCTGTGAGTGTTGAGGATGGCCTCCTCGCCACCCTTGACGGCGACATAGGCCATTCAAGCCTCCACACGGATAGTGCGCGGCAAGCCGATCAAGGCGTTGTCGCAGGTGAAGAATACGTCGATCCCTAGTGGATAAAGCTCCCCGTTGAGCTCCCACTCCGGCCAGAACCAGTCCGGCAGTCCGGCGATGCGGACCGCGATGCTGCCCTTGATCCCCGGCCCGGTCCAGCTTGTCGCGCGCCCGTCGGTGAGCGAGGGAACCTGCACGATCAGGGTGGTCGAGCGGTCGGGATATTCGACATCTCCGGGATGAAAATCGATGAAGCGGGGCAGGGTGGCCGGATCGGTCGAGATGGCGAACCGCGCCCGGCGCTCCTGATCGACGAGCGGTACACCGCAATGGAAGCTCAGCCATCGGCGTGGCGTCGGCGCGCGTGCGCCGGGGTCGGCCCAGAGCGGCGTCTCGAGATCGAGCAGCGTTAGGCAAAGCGCCGCCGTCGCCCGGTTGAACGGGACCGGTGCGGTCAGCTCCCGGCCGAGTGGCACGACCCGCCCGGGATAGGCCGTTGCCCGCATCGCAGCGCGGAACACAGTCTGTGCATCGAAGACCGGTTCAGTGAAGCCCGGCAACAGGCCGGCATCGGCGGACCCGGAGGCTGAAACGGGAAGGCTCATGCCAAATTCTCTCCGCGCACCATCGTGAAGAACTCGACCTTGGTGGCGGCGGCCTTGCGGCTGCGGTCGAGGCGCCGTTCGTTCTCGGCCGCGCTGAGCGGCGCGATCACGCCGGCCAGCAAGGCCTCGCGCCGGTGGTCGTTTTGGAGCAGAGCATCGAGCTTGGCGGCGATTTCGGCGTGTCTGTGATCGCGCCCCTGCACATAGCCGTGGCCGACCGTTCCGTCGGCGAGCCGCACCGAGCAGCGCGTCACCGTCATCTCGCCGAGATTGAACACCATTCCCGTGCCGCCTGCGCGCCCGCGCACCATGACCAGGCCAACTTGCGGTCGCCGCAGCCACTCGAAGTCAAGGCTGGCGATGTCGTCCGGCACCAGCGCCTCGACGTCGCTTCGTCGCGCTCGCGACATCACACCGATCCACACGGAGCGGGCATTGGCGGTTCCGGAGGCGTCCATCGGCTCCAGCGGCTGCGCAGTCGGTCTCTTCGTCATTGTCTGTCCATCGGGCGCGGAATCGTCGATGTTGTTCAAAAGCATTGCCGTCCGGCGACCCAAACGTTGCGGATCACGGGCACGCCCTCGAACAACCGCACGCGCAGGAGATCGGCGCGCAGCCCCGGCGCGATGCGGCCACGGTCAGTGAAGCCGATGAGATCGGCCGGATTGGCGGAGATCATGGCGATGGTCTGAGCGAGATCAAAGCCGCGTGCCGCGAGCGTGAAGGCGGCTTGCAGGAGGCTCCCCGGGACGTAATCGGAAGTCAGAACATCGAGCAGCCCTTCCTCGGCCAGTTCGATCGCGCTGATATTGCCCGAGTGAGAACGGCCGAGAACGACGTTCGGCGCTCCCATGACGATCTTCATGCCGCATGCACGTGCGTGCCGCGCGGCTGTGACCGTCGTCGGGAATTCGCTGATGGTGATGCCATTGTCGCGGGATTCCTCCACATCCGTCGCGGTGGTGTCGTCGTGGCTGGCGAGCGGGACGTTCCGCAGGCCGCAGAGCTCGCCAATCCGCGCCCGGCTCGGCGGGACGTGTCGCCGCTGGTGTTCGAGGCGTTCGGCCAGGTAAAGTGCGAACTCGTCGTCGGTCCACATCCGCGCGTTCTTCTTGCGCCGGAACTCACGGAACAGCGCGAGGTCATGCCATTGGCGCTGACCGGGCGTGTGATCCATGAGGCTCGCCAGCCGCAGGCTGCCGTTGTCGATATGACGCTCGACGAGCGCCAGCAGCCCCGGATCCGACAATTCGCAGCGGAAGTGAAAATAGTGATCCGCCTTGAACAGACCGGCGGACCGGCCGGCGGTGAGGGCGCGGATGATGGCGTCGAGCATGCGCGTCCTCTCGCCGCCGCTGTCGTAGTCGCCGAGCGAGAGCGCATCGAGGACGGTGGTGATGCCGCTGCCGATGAGCTGCCAGTCATGCGCGAGCGCCGCCGAGAGCATCGACGGCCATGTCACTCCCGGCCGCGGATGAACGTGGTGCTCGACATGGTCCGTGTGAATGTCGATGAGCCCGGGGATGAGGAAGTCGCCCTCGCAGTCGATCTCGCTCATTGCCGTACCGGGAGCGCCACGTGTATCGGCGAAAACCTGATGCGAAATGGCGAGGTCACCTTGAGCGACGGCGTGTTCGTGAACAACCCGAGCGTTGACGAGACGCGTATTCATTTGTCTTCCACGTTCGGTAGACTGATGACGTCCGGGGTCTTGGATTGCCCGTCGCTCGGCAGGAGCACCGTAACACCCGCTTTCTCCAGCGCGGCAGCCAGATCCCCAGGCGGCGGTGTATCGGTGGCGAGAAGGTCGACCTCCTCGAGCGGCAGAATGAGGTGAGCATCACGCCGGCCGAATTTTGCGCTGTCCATGACGAAGGCGATGCGATGGGATCGTGAGCAGAGCGTCCTCACCAGCACGTTGTGGGTCATCGTTGGGCCCAGGATGCCGTGCATCGGAGTGATGGCGCTCGCTCCCATAACGCACAGATCGAACAGCCGGAGCTCCAGGTTCTTCAAGACTTCGAACCCTCCGACGGTTCGCGTCTGCGGGTTGACGACTCCACCCAGCAGCGTGACCGTGCAACGGCCCGACGCTGCCATGACGGTGGCGATGTCGATCATATTGGTCGTAATCGTCAGCGCCTTGTCAGTGCGTGCCAATTCCTCGGCGACGAGGAGCATGGTGGAACTCGCGCCGAGGTAGACGTTCATGTCGTCCTCGAACAGGGGCATGGCCGCCTTGGCGGCCAGCTGCTTGGCGTGGCGGTCGACCCGCAGGCGTTCGGCGACCGGACGACGAGCGGTCAGATCGATGGTCCTCATCGGCGCCGCTCCTCCGTGAACGCGACGAAGATGCCCGGCTTCCTCCAAGTTGCGGATGTCGCGACGGATCGTCTCCTGCGAAACGCCGAGCCGTTCGGCGATTTCGCCGACGGAGACGATTTCACCGCGGTTGATCAGCTCGAGGATGCTGCGCTGGCGTTCCGCACTGAGAAGCGTTCCTCCCTTGCCCTGCGATATGGAACCGCTTCGGCCGGCCATGGCCGCTCCTTTCGCTACGTGCGACGGACGGGTCGCGCGTCTCTACTTCTGCTGCAAATATGACAGCGATATGAACATTCGTGTGTTTATGTTGTTTTTTGTGCGTTTTGGTGAGTTATTTTCGCTTTCGACGTCTGTGACGATCGGCTCATACACGGCCACCCTCGAGAAGGATGCGTGAAGCGCCGCGCTGCACGCTCGTGAGTTGCTGCCGGAAGCCGCCATTCCCGACTTGATGGACCTGGCGGACGCACGGCTCGGGAACCGGCGCCAGCAGTGAATGGCCGGTCATCGTCTCTGGCGGCGGCAGGCCGAGCGCGGCGAGGACTGTGGGAGCAATGTCGATGATGCCGCAGGCTCGCGGATCGAGAACCCCGCCGGTGAAGCCGGCGCCGCGCGCGATCAACACGGTATTGAGCTCGTTCGCATTGAGCCCGCCATGCATGCCACCGCCGACCGGCAAGGTTCCTTCGGTGACGATCCCGACGCCGGGATAGCCGTAGGCGTCCGGCCCGTCCTGCGAGCGCAGCACATAGACGAGGTCGGGCGCCCGGGAATGGTCGAGTTCGACGAGCGAGAGGGAGAAGCTGCCGGGAACTTCGCCTTCGACTCCATTACCGCCCGGCGAGAACAGCATGCCGAGGAAGTCCTGGTCCATCAGCCAGCGCGCAATTGCGTCGCGTCGGGCAGTGCCGCCCTCCAGGATACGGATCTCGCCCATATTGCCGTCCGTCAGAGCGATCTGCATGCCCGCGAGCATCCGCTCGTCGGCGCGTCGGTTCGCGTGGCCCGCGGCGCGAAGAAGGTCGAAGAGTGGCAACGTCTCCGACATGGTGATCTGCCCATGGTCGGATGCGGCGATCACCGTATAGCGATCGGCATCCGGCTGCGCCGCAATCCAATCGAGTATCCGGCCGAAGGCCTCGTCGGCCGCCTTGACGATGCTCAGCGTTTCGTCCGACCCGAGGAAGCGGTAGTGAAAGGACGTGTCGGGCTCGTTGAACCAGACTAGGGCGACGTCGGGCCTCAGCCGTTCCAGCACGTGCTCGCGGAAGACGCGCTCCGCGTAGTCGATCTCGGCGAAGCGCGGCAGTTCGCGCGGGGGCAGCGGACCGAAGCGGGCAACGACCTCGTCGACCGCGTCCGGCGTGACGGTGCCATCCCTGCCATGCATCGAGAAGGTCCAGTGCCCATGGCGTGCCGCGAGCGGGTTCATGACGTAGGCGGCACCGGCGGAGCCGGTATGGACGACGGCCATGCGACGCCCGTCACGCGCGAGCACATCGGCAAAGGTGTCCGCATCGACGAGACGCCGGCCCGTGCGCCGCTCGACGAGCCCGACATCGGCAAGGCTGCCGAGGTCCAGCACATGCTCCGCGGTGACTTCGGGATAAAGGAAGCCGTTGCCGACGACGCCGTGGAGGCGCGGCGGAGCTCCGGTCGCGATCGACGTCGAGGCCGGGCGCGTCAGCGAGGGGAAGACGCTGCGGGCTTCCCGAAACCAGGTGCCGCCCTTGGCGAAGCGGGCGAGGTTCGGCATCCGCTCTGGCGTGACGAAATCGGGTCGGAGGCCGTCGAAGACACAGATGACGACGCGGTCGGTGGAACTGGTCTGGCTCATCGGGATCTCGTCAGCGCAGGGTGGGATCGAGGCGGTCGCGCAGCCAGTCGCCGACGGTGCTGACGGCGAGCGTCGACATGACGATCGTCAGCGCCGGTGCGAGCATGATCCACGGCGCGCGGGTGAGATATTCGCGTCCGTAGCCGACCATATTGCCGAGGCTCGTCATAGGCGGTTGGACACCGAGCCCGAGGAAGGAAAGCCCGCTTTCCATCAGGATGATCTCGGGGAAGGTCAGCGTCATCGACACGATCAGCGTCGAGGCGATGTTGGGCAGGACGTGACGCAGATAAACCCGCAGCGGGCTCGCCCCGATCTGGCGGATCGCTCCCGCATAGCCTTGCGCGCCAGCTGCGACGGCGAGACCTCGCGCGATGCGCGCATAGCGCTCCCACCCATAGAGCCCCATTAGTCCAATGAAGAGCGGCAAAGAATTGCCGAAAAAGGCGAGCACCGAGAGGGCGAGGATGAGAAAGGGCATCGCCGCCTGGAAATCAGTGAGCATCAGAACGATCTGCTCGATCCACCCGCGAAAATGCGCGGCGAGGAACCCCATGAGCGTGCCGAAGCCGGCCGAGATCAGCGTCGCGCCGAAGGCGACGAGCAGCGAGATGCGGATCGAGACGACAAGACGCGAGAACACGTCGCGGCCGAGTTCGTCCGTGCCGAGCCAGTGCAGCGGATGAAAAGGCGCAGCTAATCGATTGCGCAGGTCGTAGGCGGTGAACCGGTAGGGGGCGATGAAATCCGCGCCCACGGCTACAACGATCATCAAGGCGATCCAGCCCAGACCGACCCAGACGAGGAATGGCATACGGCTGCCGCCTTTGCGCCGGATCGTCCGATCCGGCGCAGCGACCATGCGTGCGTTCGCGCCGATCTCGGCCATCTCAATGCCTCCCGGTTCCGGCGGAGTGGCGCAGCCGTGGATCGAGTGCGCCGTAGAGCAGATCGACGGTGACGTTCGACGTCACCATGGTGACTGCCACGAGCAGCAGGATGCATTGCACCACGGCGAGGTCGCGACTCGCGACGGACACGACAAGCAGGCGACCGATGCCCGGCCAGGAGAAGACGCTCTCGACCACGACCGCCCCGGCGATCAGGTTTCCGACCATGAAGCCGATGATGGTGACAATGGGGATCGCCGCATTGGGCAGGGCGTGGCCACGTATGGCGACGGCCCACGGCGCGCCCTTGGCACTCGCCGTGCGCATGTAGGGTTGACCGAGCACCTCCAGCATGGCGCTGCGGGTGAAGCGGGCGAGCACGGCGGCACCGCCGATCCCGAGCGTCAGCACCGGCAGGATGGCGTGACGCCAGCCCTCCTGTCCGCCGGAGGGCAGCCATCCGAGCTGCACCGAAAAGATCAGGACCAGCACGAGGCCGAGCACGAAGCTCGGCACGGTGAAGCCGGCAACCGCGGTCACCATGACCATGCGATCGATCGGGCTGTCACGATGCAGAGCGGCATAGATGCCGGCCGGGACACCAATGCCGAGCTTCAACGCGAGGGCCGGAATGGTCAGTGCCAGCGTGGCGGGGATGCGCTCCAGGACGAGATCGAGCGCCGGCCGACCGTCGCGCATCGACAGGCCGAGCTCGCCCTGTCCGATCGCGGTGAAATAGTTGAGGTATTGCAGCCACAGCGGATCGTCGAGCCCCCAGGCCTTGCGGAAGGCGACGATCGCATCCGGCGATGCTTCGACCCCCATGATGAGGAGGGCCGGATCACCCGAAAGCCGGAGCACCACGAAGGCGAAGGTGACGACGAGCATAACCGTCAGCAACGCGCGACCGAGACGGATGAGGACGAAGCGCAGCATCAACCCGCGGCCTTCAACAGACGAGGCTCGTCATGCGCGACATGACAGGCGGCGCGACGCCCATCCGGCAGCGGCAGGAGCGCGGGGCTCTCGACCCTGCAGCGCGCCCGTGCCGCAGGGCAGCGCGGATGGAAGGCGCAGCCCGAGGGGCGCGCGGCGGGGTTCGGCGGATCACCCTCGAGCACGATCCGCGGCCGGCTGCGCCGTCCGGGCATCGGCGCGGCCGAGACCAGCGCCTGGGTATAGGGATGGGCCGGCGCCTGGAGCAGGAGATCGGCTTCGCCCTCCTCGACGATGCGTCCGAGATACATCACCGCGACGCGGTGGCTGACCTGGCGAATGACCTTTAGGTCGTGGCTGATGAAGAGCAGGCTCAGATCGAACTCGTGCTGCAGGTCGACGAACAGGTTGATCAGTTGCGCCTGGATGGAGACGTCGAGCGCCGAGACTGGTTCATCGCAGACCAGGAGGTCGGGCTTGGTAGCGAGCGCGCGGGCGACGACGGCGCGTTGGCGTTGACCACCGGAGAGTTCGTGCGGGTAACGCCGGCCCTGGTCGGCGCGCAGGCCGACCGACTGCAGCAGCGCCAACGCCATCGCATCGCGGTCCTTCGGCTCGCCAAGACCGTGCACGTCGAAAGGCTCGCGCGTCTGCTCCATAATCGGCAGGCGCCGGTCCAGCGCACCGAGCGGGTCCTGATAGATCATCTGCATGCGCGACCGCAGACGGCGCCATTCGCGCGAATCGGGTGGCGGCAGCGGAGCGCCTTGGAAAAGCACATCGCCGGCGTCGGGCGCCTCCAGCCCCAGCGCGAGTCGGCCGGTTGTCGATTTTCCCGAGCCGGATTCCCCCACCAGGCCGAGCGTGCGGCCACGCTCGACCGTCAACGAGACACCGTCGACGGCCCTGACATCGACCGTTCGCCCCAGGAGGCCGCGCCGCATCGGATAACGCCGCGAGACGTTGCGCAGGTGAAGCAACGGCACGCTCATGCGAAGACGGGCTCCGGCCGCCCGGCGGCGTGGCTCGGGGCTATCCGGACGCAGGCGACGAGGCGTTCGGACGCCTTCTCGACGAGCGGCGGGACGGCGTGATTGCAGGCCTCCGCCCGGCGTGGGCAACGCGGCGCGAAGGCACAGCCTGCCGGGAGGTTCCAGGGCTCCGGCACATTGCCCTCGATCGCCGCCAGCCTGCGGCGCATGCCTTCGAGCGGTGGCAGCGCCGCCAGAAGCCCCTGGGTGTAGGGATGCAGCGGCCGGGCAAAGAGGTCCTCCGTGCGCGCTGTCTCGACAATGCGGCCAGCATACATCACGCAGACGCGCTCGCATGTCTCGGAGATGACGCCGAGATCGTGGCTGATCAGCACCAGCGCCATGCCGGTCTCGCGGCGGATCGTGGTGAGCAATTCGAGGATCTGGGCCTGGATGGTGGCGTCGAGCGCCGTCGTAGGCTCGTCGGCGACGAGCAGATCGGGTTCGCCGGCCAGCGCCATGGCGATCATGACGCGCTGGTTCTGGCCGCCGGAGAGCTCGTGCGGAAAGGCTTCGAGCCGGCGTGCGGCATCCGGAATGCCGACGAGATCGAAGAGGCGCTTCGCCTCGGCGCGGACCGTGGCACCGGACAACCCGCGGTGGAGAGCGAGAGCCTCGCCGACCTGGCGGCCGAGGCGGATGACCGGGTTGAGTGCGCTCGCCGGATCCTGAAAGATCATGGCGATGCGTCCACCTCGGATCTTGTCCAATACGGCCGGTGCCGCTCCGATGAGCTCCTGAGCGTCCAGCCGAACACTGCCGGATACCTCGGCTTTCTTCGGCAGGAGACCGAGCGCGGCGAGCCAGGTCACCGACTTGCCGCAACCCGACTCGCCGACGAGCCCTATCGCCTCGCCGCGCGCCACCGTCAGGTCGATACCGTGGAGCGCGCGCACGCCATCGAAGGCGACGGTGAGGTTTTCGATCGCCACCAGCGGCGGGCGTGCAGCGGCGGCTGTTGCGCCGCTGTCGGAAAACACCGCCGTAGCCCCTCGGTTGAAGGTCATGTCCGGGAGAAGGCCCGGTTGAACGGACCGAAGTCGAGATCGAGCGTCTGGCCGGGAATCCACGGAACGTTCTTGCGCTTGCCGTAGAACTGGCCGGACACGTGCAGGATCACGCAAGGAGGATCGTCGTTGTGGATGATCTCCAGCATCCGCCGGATGAGCTTGCGCCGCTCGCCGGGATCGACGGTGTCCCTCAGCTTAGCGCCGAGCGCGAAATGCTCCTCGTTCTGCCAGATGCCGACCTGCTTCGGCAGGGTTCCGTTCGGCCCGAATTCGCGCCAGGCTTGGCCGAGGTAGTCGGGGAAGATCGCCGTCGACGAGCTGTCGTAGATCGCATGCACCGGCTTACGCTGGATCTGTGCGAAGTTCTCCATCATCTCGATTTCGACATTGAGGCCGACGGACCGCCACATCTCGATCATCGTCTGCGCGCCGGCGACCTGATTGGTATAGTAGTTGCTCAGCAGCCTGTAGGTGATCGGCTCACCATCGTAGCCGCTTTCGCGGACGAGCTGGCGCGCGAGTTCAGGGTCGTAGGCGAGTGCTGGGAAGTCGGCGACATAGCCGTCGCCGAAGCTCGGCATCTGAAAGCCGTTCGGCACCGGCACCCGATTGTCCCACAGCGCTTCCACGAAGAGCTTGCGGTCGATCGCCAGGCTCAACGCGCGGCGCAGGCGCGGATCCCTGAAGATGGGAGCGGTCTGGTCGATGCAGAGAAAACGAATGTTCTGAACGGCGCCTCCGCTGACTTCGAGATCGGTATGGCGCGCGATGTCGGGAAACTGGTCGGGCGGCACGTCGGTGATGATGTCCACCTCACCCGCCAGGAGCGCATTCATGCGTGAGGCGAGCTCGGGAATGATGCGATACTCGATGCCGGAGAACGGCGGCTTCCCGCCCCAGTAGCCGTCATGGGCGGCGAGCACGACATTGACGTCGAGCTTCTGGCCGACGATCCGATAGGGACCCGTGCCGACCGGCGCGGCGGTCCATTTCTCCCACGAGCCAGCGGTCTCGAAGGCGCGCTTGCCGACGATCTCCGCTCCCCAGGCGGCGAGGCGCTGTTCGAGCAGCGCGTCGTTGCCCTTGGCGTGGAGGACGACCGTGCGGGGATCGATCACCTCGACGCGCTCGATGGTGTCGAGCGTCTGCATCGCGATGGAGCGTCCCGACTTGCCGGGGCCGAAGAGATGATCGGGACCCAAGGAAAAGGCTACGTCTTCGGCCGTGAAGGGGCTGCCGTCGTGGAAGCGCACACCGTTGCGCAGATGGAGGCGCAAGGCGCGCGAGTCGATCCTCTCCCAACGCTCCGCCAGCGCCGGACGAAGCGCCATATCCTTGGCGTGATCGAAGGCGATCAGCGTGTCGAACATCTGCGGCACGACGCGTCGCGTCGCGGTGTGGTTGAAGAGCACCGGCTCCACCGCCGGCGGGAAGCCGGACATGGCGACGGTCAGGCGGCGTCGCCCCTCCGACTGCGCCAGCCCGGGGACGGAGCTGGCCGCGAGAAGTCCGCTCGCGGCGCCTCCCGCGACGACCTGCCGCCGCGTCATCGAAAACTCAGCCATCTGCACCTCCGCGTCTTACATTCGCGGGCAAGCTAGGCGGGGTGAATGACATTGGTGTGACCGTTTTCATGCCTTATTTTGGGTTATTGACTGTTTATGTGTGTTTCATTTGCCGCCTTCGGTTCTCGTCACGAGCATTGCCAAACCATGGGGCGCAGTTGTCGCTGCGTGCCGCCAAGAGATCGCCGTTCCCGTTTTCGACAGGAGAGACTGCTAGGAGGCTGCTGCCTGGGCGCGCGTAGTAGAAGCTCTCCTAAGTCCTGACATCGACCTGGAACTTCTCGGAATTACGCCGGCCATGGCCGAGAGGGAGGAGAGCCAACGCTCTGGCCATTTCGTTGCGCGCTATCATCACGCCTTCGTCGCCGCCGAGCCCCGGTCTGGCCAGCATCACCTCCGGCTGACAGGCGAGCCCGATATGGGCGCTTATGCGAGCTGATTGATCCGTCTCGTTCGCGCTGCCGCCGAGGAATGCCTCCATATTGTGCGCGTGGCACAGTCTCACGGCCTCGATGCTGTTCGTTACGCTGCCGAGATCCGGCATTTTGATATGGAGGTAGTCTCCCGCGCCCGCGCGTGCAAAAGCTTCGAAATCGTCCAGCGTGTTGCACCATTCGTCGACGCCGAGCTTGACCCGGCCGCCGCGCCGTCGCATCTGGCCGGTCAACTCCGCGAAGAGGTCAATCTGCTCGTCGCGACTCGCCGCCAGCCACGCACATTCGATGCGGAGACCGAAGGGCGCCGCCGCGTCGGCCAGCCGCTCGAGAAAATCGATCAGGTTCTGGCCGGGGACATCGAATACCCGGGCGAGATGGCCCGACATGTCGAATTGGAGTTGCGGGCGGTAGCCGGGTTCGCTCAAGGCGCCTATGCGGGCGGCGATTCTCGCCACATGGGCGAGCAACGCCTCTCCCTTGCGACCGAGATGACGATCATCGTCGGTCACGAAGGCATGCGGCAGCACGTCGACCTGCTTCAGGATCAGGCGGTCCAGCGTCTCCTCGTCGTCCATTCCCGCGCAGGCGAGTAACGCCGGCGGCTGCGTCGGCATCGACAGGCCATAGGTGTCGGCGATGAGCCCGGCCATCGTTTGCCGTTGCGCCAGCGATGCCGCATGGAGGAGTGCCTGACTCACGCCGTAACGCACGGCGGTATGCCAACGCCCCGCTGGCTGATCGAAAGCCATCGCCTGCGTCTGCCAATGGGCCGCATCACATCCGGCGAGATGATCCCGCAGTTCGGTGCGCAACTTCTGCAGGTGCTGATCCGGCACGAAGGGCGGCTCACGGCCGGCCGAGCCGGCGTAGACGACATCCACACAATCGCCGAAAGCGACTTGGCCGTCGTCGAGCAACAAAATGATTGAGAGGCATTCGGAAGGTTGAACGATCCTCGAAAACCCGGGCGTGACCGGTTCTCCCCTCCAGAAGAACCCGTCCGCAACCGCGCCTTTTCGCAATGCGGCCGCGTCGATGTGAAAATGGCCAGCCGACCCTTTCGCAAACAGAACATCTGCAATCTTCATATTGTCACCTCATCCCGCCACCGAGAACCGAGCCGAAGTTAATGGAGCGATGCTTCGTCACGCCACCTCGAGCGGAACGGGATCGAAGGCGTATTCCGGAGGCGTCGCGATCATGGCGAAGCTGGCATCCTCGCCGTCGAGCCTCAGGGCGACGAAACCTGGAGTACGAATGCCGACCGGCCCGAACCCATGCGTTGCGCGTCCCACCATCGTCGCGCTCGGCAGCCAAAGATGGGTTGCCCCGTCGAGGACGAGGGCGCGGTGATGATGATAATGTCCGGAAACAACCAACCGGATGCGCGCGCCGGCTAGGGCCTGCAGGCGTTCGCGAGCGGCCCTGGCGACACAGTTCGGCTGGTCATCCTCCGAACCATTCCAGACCGAGAAGGGCTTGTGGCACACCAAAGCGATCGGTCGGCGGCCGGCGTCATGGACCGCATCGGCCAGCCACGTCCACTGATCCGCTTCCCGCGGTAGATCGGTGCCGAAGAGTTGGGCGTTGACCCCGATCACCCGCCAGCCGGCAATATCGATGCTGAACCGGTCACTGCGATGGAGACGCACAAACCTCTCCACACGCTGCGCGCTGACCGATCGCCCCATCCACGGATCGGAGACATTGTCCCCCACGTCGTGATTGCCGGGTACGACGAGAACCTGTGGCGCAAGTGCCGCCACGGCTTCGGCAGCAAAGGCGTGATCCTCGCCGTCGTCGCAATCATCGAAAACGAGATCACCCGCGACGATCGCGACACTTGGGCTGACGGCCGCAACCTGGTCTGCGACCGCCCGCCAGGCCGGCGTCGTATGGCCGCGACGCTGCGACAGGTGCGGGTCGGACAGGAGTGCGACGAGTGCGCGCCCCATCAGATCGCTCCCAAGTTGCCAGGGCCGAAATCCATCTGGTGCGCCGGGTACGGCTTCCAGTCCAGATCCGCTCGAACCCCATAGAACATGTTCTGTTTGAACAGGAGCACCATCGGCGGATCATCCCATTCCAGGATGTCCAGCATACGGCCGAGCATGCGGCGTCGCTCGTTGACCTCGCCGCTGTTCCCGATCGCACGGGAGAGCGCATTGAATTCTTCATTGCTCCAACTGTCTTCGATCCTCTGCACTGCGCCGGTTGGCCCAAAGTTCCTTACGAGATCTGAGAGCGGGTCCGGATACAACATCACGGAAGAATAGTTATACATGCCGGCCCCAGGTCGGCGGTACCATTGGGCGTAGTTCTCGACGAATTCGACCGCGACATTGATGCCGACAGCGCGCCACATCTCGACGAGTGCTTCAGTCGTCTGCCGTTCGACCAGGTAATAGGTGCCGGTTGTCCTGAAGGTGATTTTTTCACCGCGATAGCTCGAAGCTTTAAGGAGCTCGCGTGCGCGGTCGGGATCATAAGCTGGCCCGGGCCGGTCCGGGTCATAGAGCGGCCCGAAAGCAGGTGACTGGAATCCGTTGGGTATGGTCGTCCGCCCCAGCCAGAGTGAATCCACGAGCAGTTGGCGGTCGACGGCGAGACTGAGTGCGCGCCGTAAATTGACGTCTCGCAATTGCGGATTGTGCTTGACGTCGAGGACGACCATGCGGGTCACGTTCGACCCCGCCTCGACCACCTTGAAGCCGGGGTTGCTCTCGATCTCGGAAATGGCGTCCGGCGTGACGTCCGTGGCGATATCCCAGTCGCCGGCCAGAAGACCGGCGATACGGCCGGCGGCTTCCGGTACGGCGCGGAAGTGGATGCCGCCGAGCGGCGGTCTTCCGCCCCAATAGGCGTCGTGCGGACTGAGCGAAATCCCGTAGTCGCGTCGGATTTCGCTCACACGATAGGGGCCGGTGCCGACGGGCGCCATCGCCCACGCCTGCCAATTCGGCGCGGCGCGGAAGGCGGCGCCGCTGATGATCTGTCCGCCCCATGCTGCAATGCGGCGGTCAAAAGCGGGATCATTCGTGTTGGTGATCAACCGCACGGTCCGGTCGTCGACCTTCTCGGCGCGTTCGAAGGTCGGAAGGAAGCCGCGGGCGGCAGCGCGACCCGGCGCGTTTTCACCCATGAGCCTCTCGTCGCCGAGCGACACAAGCACATCGTCGGCGCTAAGTTCGCGACCATCGTGAAATTTGACGCCCGATCGCAGCGTGAATTCCCAGGTGCGCGCGTCGACCTGCGACCAGCGTTCAGCCAAGGCGCCGCGCACCCTCATGTTGTTCTTGAAGTCGAGGCCGAGCAGTCCTTCGAAGACGTTATACTGCGTCCGATACCAAACCGAGGACGTACCGGGCGTGTCCATCGGCTCCATAGTCGGGGGAAGGGCCTGGGATGCGATCGTGATCGTACGCCGCTGCTGCGCGAACGACCGCGGCGCTGCTCCTAGAACGGCGGTCCCGACCCCGGCGGCAAGCAGGGTGCGACGAGAGAGTTCGGTCATGGTTCGCTCCTAATGCGTTGCGATTACGCTTAGGGGGCGGCGATGAAGGTGCCGTGACAGATTTTGACTGAATGAGACAGTTCTTGACCGTTTCGCGGAGAGGTGAGACCATGCGCGTCATTGCTCCGTGGATTTCCGCATCGATGCTTGGGCCGGCCAGACGTCACCGCATTCTCGAACTGCTGGCAGAAAGCTCAGAGGTTCGGATCGCCGCCTTGGCTGGAGAACTCGGCGTTTCGATCGAGACTGCCAGGCGCGATCTGGAAGAACTGGAGCGACGCCGCCTTCTGCGCCGCGTTCATGGCGGGGCTGTCACTCTGCGTCCGCCCGATTTACCGCCTGTTCAGACGCGTATAAGTCTGGACAATGCGGCAAAGGGCGTGATCGCCGAAGCTGCACTCGAATTCGTGCCACCCGGTGCCTTCGTTTTTCTCGGAGCTGGCTCGACGACATTGGCGCTGGCCGGACGGCTTGCGCGGCTGCCCGTCAAGGCAACATTTGCCACCAATATGATCGATATCGCGGTCGCACTGAAACAAGGTCCTCACGAGGTGCATCTGAGCGGCGGCGAATTGCATTCCCGCACTCACGCTCTGGGTGGTCCCGAGGCGCTACGTTTTATTGAAGGCAAGCTGTTCGACTTGGCCATCACCGGTGCGGCGGCGATCGACGCCGACCACGGCGTAATGGGGCCGACACTCGCGCATGCAGCCATCACCGATATTCTCGGGCGGCGCGCCCGGCGGCGCATGGTACTCGCGGATTTTTCGAAGTTCGGCCGCAGCGATCGTTATCGCCAAGGAGATTTTTCGGAAATCGATATCTTGGTGACGGACCGCCGGCCTCCGGATCCGTTTCCCGCACGTCTCGCGGCAGGGCAGGTTCGCCTGGTCATCGCATCGGCGTGAGACACGCCACATGGAGACAGAGCGCAGGTGCAGACCTGGGAAGTGGGCCGTGCTCCACTCAGCAGGCACTGCAACCGTTACAGGCGTTTCCGTGCCGAACGGGTGCGTCGCCTATCCCGACATCAAGGAGGGCGAGCACGGCGTTCCATAGATCTGCTACAGGCGCTGCGATGTAGAAGCGCGAGCAATCTGGGATTGCTCAACAAACCGGTTCTTTCCTCACATCTTGACCGTTGCCGGTCTGGCCACTGAGACTTCGCTTTGCTTCCTGTGAGGACGACCTCCGCGGGGCTATTCGGCGGCGCCACGACGAACTATCCCAAACGTCGATCGAACCCGTCTTTGATGTTGTACCAGGCGGTGACCCAGGGGATGAACCAGGGGCTGCCGGTATACCAGGCCTTCTCCGGGAACTGGGACATCTCGAAGGCCGATGGCCGCTCCTGGATGCCCATCGCCCTTCGCGCGATCTCCCGCCCGAGATAGCTCATCATCGCGACGCCGCTCGCATTGCAGCCGAGGGCGTAGAGCACACCGTCCCGCTCGCCGATATGGGGCTTGCGATCGAAGGTCATGGCGACCGTGCCGCGCCAACAATGGGTGACACGGACGTCGCGCAGCTCGGGCCAGATTGCGCACATCGTCTGGTGGATCAGCCCGGCCGCGACGCCTTCGTCGCGGTCGAAGGCGGCGGGGCGCGCGCCGAAGATGATCCGCCGGCCGTCCGTCGACGGACGCATGGCGATGAGATTGCGCTGGGAGTCCGAGACCATTCGCCCGCCGGGCAGCAGCCGCTGAATTGTCTCGCGCGGCAATTCCTCGGTGGCGATATGGTAGCTCGCGACCGGAATGAGCTTCCGGCGAAACCAGGAGAATGCGCCCGTCGTATAGCCGTTGGTCGCCAGGACGACATTGCGCGCGCGGATATCCCCACGCGGCGTGCGGATGCGGTGCCGCGGCCCCTCGCGCACAAGCTCGACAACTTCGGCATGAGAGAAGAGCTCGGCGCCATGCCTGCGCGCGCGGTTGCGCAAGGCGCGATGGTAGAGGCCTGGATGCAGGCTGCCGTAATCCTCGACGAGAATGCCGCCGCAGTAGAAATCCGTCGCGATGACGGCGCCGAGCTGCTCGCGGCCGAGGTCCCGCACCGTGACGCCCGTATGCTGGCGCAGGAGGTTTCCGAGGCGGATGAGACGCTCGTGATGGCGGTCGCAATAGGCCGCGAGGAAGCGGCCGCAGCGCTCGAAGCCGGCATCGAGCCGTTCGCCCTCGATCAGGCTCGTGACATAGTCGAAGGATGCGATCGAATCGCGCAGCATCAACGCGAGCCGTTCGGCCGATATGTCCCGGGTCGGCCCCGCCAGCAGGATCTTCTGACCGCCGGTCACGCCTCCGGTGTTGCGCGTGCTCGCGCCGATGCCGAGCGGGCCGGCATCGAGGAGGACCACCCGCCTGCCATAGCGCCCGAATTCGGCCGCGGCGTTGAGCCCGCAATAGCCCGAGCCGATCACCACGACGTCGGCCTCCTTCGGCAGATCTTCGCCCGCGGGCGTCGTCTCCGGCGGCGCGGCGTCCCACCAATAAGGATCCGGCTTGAAATCGGGGTGGAGGATTGCGGCATCAACGGTCATGGCGGGCTCGCAGGTCGTCCGGCCATTCGGAAGGTCACGACAGCTTGCGCTCGATGCCGTCGCGCAGGTGGTACCAGGCGCTGACGATCGGCAGGAACCAGGGCCGGCCCGTGTAGTAGGGCTCGGTCGGAAAGTCGGGCGTGTCGAAGGCGCAGGAGCGATTTGTCTTACCGAGCAGCTTGAGCGCAGTCTGATGACCGAGATAGGTCATGAGGGCGACGCCATTGCCGTTGCAGCCGATAGCGTAGTGGACGCCTTCGTCGCGGCCCATATGCGCGACCTTGTCGAAGGTCATCGCCACCTTGCCACGCCAGCTGTGGGTGATGCGGAAGGGGGCGAGTTGCGGCCAAACCTCCTGAAGGCGCCTGGCGAGATTGCGTGCGGCGGCCCGCTCGTCCATTTCGAGGAAGCTCGGCCGGCTGCCGAACAGAATGCGCGTGCCGTCGGGGGAGGGGCGGGTGTAGTAGAGCTCGCGCTGGCTGTCGGAGATCATTCGACGCCCCGGATTGATCGCATCCATCAGCTCGGGCGGCAGGGGCTCGGTGGCGATCTGGTAGCTGTAGACCGGGATGATGCGCCGGCGAAGATTGGGCGTCGCCTTGCCGGTATAGCCATTGGTCGCCACCACGACCTCCTTGGCCCGGATGATGCCGCGGCCCGTCTCCACGCTGAAGCCGTCGTTGTCGCGGGTGACCCGCTTGACCGGCGCGTGCGAGAAGAGCCTGGCGCCGCAGCGGCGCGCCAGATCGCGCAGCGAGCGGGCATAGAGTCCAGGATGCAGTCCACCGTAGTCGTCGACGACGATGCCGCCGTGATAGAAATCGGTCGCGGTGATGCGTCGCTGCTCGGAACGGGGAACGACGTGGACGGTGACGCCGGTTATCGTCTCCAGAAGTTCGCCCTGCTCGCGCAGCCGGTCGAAATGCTTCGGCACATAGGCGGCGAAGAAGCGGCCGCATTTCTGGTAGCCGGCATCGAGCCCCTCGCGGGCGATGAGATTCTCGATGTGCTCGAAAGAGGCGACGGAATCGGCGAGGAGTTCGGCAATGCGCCCTCGGGCCTTGCCGCGCACCGCACCTGTCATCACCATCTTCTGGCCGCTCGAGACCATGCCGCCACTGCGCGTGCTCGCACCGGCGCCGAGCCCCTCCGCATCGACCACGATCACGTCGGTGCCGTTGCGGGCGAGTTCGGCCGCGGCCGAGAGCCCGGCATAACCGGACCCCACGATGACGACATCGGCACGCGCGGGCAGGGCGTCGCGGGCCTCCTCTGGAGGGGCCCCATCCCACCAATAGGGATCAGTGCTGAAGCGCGATAGGTCCATCGATCAAGTCCTGTCGGGAAGCGCGCGGGTCAAACCGCGCCGCGGAGCAGAGGGCATCGAAGCCGCGGGCGGCGTCGGGTAGACGGTCGAGCGCGAGCAAGGTTTCGAAAACCTCCTTGCAGGTCGGCCCCAGCCTGCTGGCGGCATTGGCCGTGAACTTCGCCGAGAGCTGGTCCTTGCTCAGCCGGTGGCTGCGACTGCCGCTCGGCTGTTGCGTGTGGCGTTCGAGGACGGTGCCGTCCTGCAGGAGGAGGCGCAGGCGGCTCGCAAGCGTGATGCGACCGTCCGGCTTCGGCAGGGACGGGTCGGGGCATATCACGACGCGCTCCATCAGGCTCCGTGTCTCGGGCGCCAGCACGAGCGCATCGTCAAATTCGGCGAGGCCGAGGCGGCCCCGCAGCAGCCCGGCGGCCAGGCAGAACGGCATGCTGAACTTGCCTTCGAGCGCCGTGCGCGCGTTGTCGTGAATGAGGATCCGGGGTGCTGCCTCGTCGACATCCACCTCGATCCGAAGGATCCGCTGCGGTTCGATCCTGTGTTCGGCCATGAGCGCGAACAAGGAATCGAGCGCGGTATGCGCGCAGGTGCAGCAGGGATAGGCCTTGATGGTGATGCCCGGAGCGTCGATCAGCCAGGGGGCGCCGAACGCTTCGGCGATGTCGTCGGGGGGGACGCGTCCACCGAAGACGGGAACGAAGCCGAGGGGGCCGAAGAGGCTCCCGGGCGTCGAGGACACCCCGTCGCGGGCAAGTTCGGCGGCCATGAGGCCGCTGCGGGCGGCATTGCCCGTCTGCAGGGATTTCGTGTCGCTGCCAAAGTTGCTGCGCAATCCGCCCGCGAGCGAGGCGGCGATGCCGAGCGCATGGCGCAGCCTCTCACGATCGAGGCCGAGCACGAGGCCCGCGGAAACGGCCGCGCCGAGAGCGCCGAGCGTTGCGGTGGCGTGGAAGCCGCGGGTGTAATGGGCCGGATTGAGCATCGCGCCGAGGCGCATGACCAATTCGACCCCTGCGACATAGGCCTCGACCAGACGCGACCCCGGAACCGTGACCAGATCGGCGGCGGCACCTGCCGCGGTCAGGATCGTTACCGTGGGGTGAGCCAGCGAAAGCTCGGCTTCGTCATCGTCGAAGTCGTCGACGTGACCGGCGACCGCATTGAGCATCGCCGCATCGCGCGCCGGCAGCCAGCCGGCGCCGCCCCAGACTCGCGCGGCGGACTGCGATTGGGCCGGCTGCGGCGCGAGGGTGCGACTGATGCGGGCGAAGCTGTCGGAGCCCAAGCCGGCCGCGGCCACGCCGGCGAAGTCGGCGATATGCTCGCAGGCGAGCGCGCGGATGGTGGGCGGCACCGATGACGCGCGCTCCACGATGGCGCGGGCGAGGGCTGCTTCACGGCTGGCGATGTCCGGCATTTCAAGGTTCCGTGGAAAATATGGAGACGACGCCGGCTCACGACCGGGCGAGAACTTGCGGACCATCCCCGCGCGGCCTGTCCACTGCGGGACGTTCATGCTTGCCGAGCGAGGTCTCGAGCCGGCTGCTGAGCAGCGAGAGCGTCGCGCAGATGACGAAATAGATGACGAGGATCGCGCCGTAGAGGGTGAAGGGCGACAGCCCGCCTTCCATGATCGTCGCGCGTTCGATGACGATCTGCCCCGTCTTGAGCAGTTCGCGCACCCCGATCAGCGCACCGATCGACGTTGCCTGGACGAGTTGCGTCACGAGCCCGAGATACGGCGGAAGGATCGGTCGCAAGGCTTGCGGCAGCACGATCAGGCGCAGACGCTGCAGCGTTCCGAGGCCAAGGGCCGCGCCCGCCTCCGTTTGTCCCTTTGGCACGGCCAGGATGCCTGCACGGATCACGATGGCGCCGTTGGCACCGCCCCAGGCGCCGAGCCCCGCGACCGTCGCGCCGAAGGGATCGAGCGCGATGCCGATCGCCGGCGCGACGAAATAGATCATCATCACCGTCACGAAGAGCGGCAGGTCGCGCATCGCTTCGACGAGGGCGCGACACGGCCTGCGCAGGATGGCGCGGCGCGCCAGCGTTCCCGCTGCCAGGAGTGAGGCCAGCACCGTCGCGACCACCAGTACGCAAGCCGTCAGCGCCAGGGTCATCAGCAGGCCCTGCAGGAGGATCTCGCGATTGGCGATGAGCGTCATCATGTCAGCGCACCTTGAATGGGCGTTGCAGGCGCTGCTCGAGCCGGCCGGCCGCCGCCGACATCGTCAGGACGAGGACGAGATAGAGGGCACAGAGTGCGGCGAAGAGCTCGATGGTGCGGAACTCCAGGGAGATCCGGTCGATGGCGACGAAGGTCATTTCGGCAAGGCCGATCGCCTGCAGGTAAGACGAGTTCTTGACCATGGCGATGCTGGTGTTGAGCATCGAAGGCACGGCCGTTCGCAGCGCGATGGGAAGCGCGATGAGCAGAGCGTATTGCCAGGTCTTCAGGCCGAGCGAGGCGGCCGCTTCCTTCACGCCGTGCGAGACCCCGAGATATCCGGCGCGAAAGCTGTCGAGGTGGTAGGAGCCGCCCCACAGGGCGAGGCAGGCGACGCCCGACCAGAAGGCGGAAAGCCGCAGCCCGATCGCCGGCAAGCCGTAGAAAATGAAGAAGAGCTGCACCAGGAGCGGCGTGTTGCGGATGAAGGCGGCGTAGCTGCGCGCCGGCCAGACCAGAAGCGCGTTGCCGGACAGGCGCATGGCCGCTCCCGCCGCGCCGATCACGAGCGAAATGACGATGGCGAGAAGGCTGACGAGCAGCGTCATCTGCAGCCCTGCGAGGAGCGCGGGCAGCGTGTCGTACAGATAGGTCCAGTCGAAGGCGTCGGTCATTGCAGCCGGCCGGATGGGACGGCCCGGGGCGGTCCGTCGTGACATGCGGGGCGATCGCCGGCCGCAAAGCGGCCGGCGGGACGGCGAAGCCCGTCAGCTCTTCGGCGGGTCGCTTTCGTAGGTCTTGATCATCTCGTCGCGGACGAGTGGATCGGAGACGACGAGCGGGACGACCTTGGAATAGAACTTCTCCGCACGGAGCTTGACGATCTGGGCGTCGAGAAAGGCCTTCCATTCGGGCTCGTTCTTGCGAATGCCCGCGCCGATGAAGGCGACGTCGAAGATCTGCCCGTCTGGCAGGATTTTCAGATCCTTGTTGGCGGAGAGAATGGAGAAGAGAACGGATGTATCGCCCGTATAGCCGTCGGCGCGGCCCTGGCGCATCGCCTGCAACGCCTCGGCGACGCTGTTGAGGCGCAGCGTCTCGATCTCCGGCATGTTCTTCTCGAACCAGGCGGCTTGCGAAGCGCCCTTGAGCATCGAGACGGTCTTGCCCTTGAAATCGGCGAGAGACTTGGCCTCGCCGTTCTTGACCTGCAGGACGCTGCTCGCGCCCCAGGCATAAGGAATGGTGAAGTCGATCACCTTCTGCCGCTCGGGATAGATGCCGAGCGTGGCGATGATCACGTCGACCTTCTTCCCGTTTAGCGCCGGAATGCGCGCTTCCGACGTCACGCATTGCAGCGCGGCCTTGTCCGGCGATCCGAAGGCGATCTCCGCCAGCCGCTTGGCCATCTCCACCTCGATGCCGGCGAACTTGCCGCTGGCGTCGAGAAAGCCGGACGGCGGGTAGTCGCATTTCACCCCGACGCGAAGCACGCCCTGGCTCTTGATGAAATCGGGCAGGGCAGGCTCCGCTGCCTGGCTTGCACCGACACCGAGCATCAGCGCGACCACGGCCGCGGACAGCCGGCCACTTCCGGCACGGATAGTGGAAAAACGCATGGCGATCCCCTCGATTAGAAATGGAGCGTCGTCGATGTCTTCATCATTCCGACAGCTGAACTGTGACTCGCACCCTACGAGCACGTCAACAGATATTTCGTATCGTGGTGTTTCATGTTATTTATATTCCATATTTTGGAATATTATCATTGGAGAGAAGCATGAAGGCGGCGGGCGGTACACAGGCGTTGGAGCGGGGACTCGCGGTGCTGGAGGCGATCGCCGAAGCACCGGCCAACGGGGTGCGGCTCTCGGACGTCGCCGAACGCTGCGGTCTCGAACCGCCGACGGCGCACCGTCTGGTTGCAGCACTGGAACGCTACGGCTTCGTGGGCCGGGTGGGCGACAGCAAGCGGCTCGGCCTCGGCCCGAAGCTGTTTCAGCTCGCCTCGCTCAGCGAGGATCAGGGCGGCCTTGTCGCCGCCGCGCGGCCGGGGCTCGTGCGGCTCGCCTCCTACAGCGGCGAC
The DNA here is from genome assembly GCF_042666455.1 of Chelatococcus sp. GCM10030263. Lineage (NCBI taxonomy): Bacteria > Pseudomonadati > Pseudomonadota > Alphaproteobacteria > Hyphomicrobiales > Chelatococcaceae > Chelatococcus > Chelatococcus sp. GCM10030263. The sequence goes on from NZ_JBHTDB010000005.1 coordinate 384,662, forward strand.
TGCATGTTTCTGATGGCGAGGTCAGGCTTCGACGCCGTCTGCCTCGACCGGCAGGACGGCGAATATACGATCCGCAGCTTGACCGGGCATATCGGCGGGGCCACGCCGCTGGGGCTTGGTCCGGGCAGCACCACCATCCTCGCCCATCTTCCGAAGGACGAGCGCGAGGCCATTCTCGCTGCCAATCGTCGTCGCATCGAGGCCTTGGGCCATGCGTTGCCGTCTGAGGACGATCTCGCGCGCATCCGCGAGCACGGCTATTGTCACGAGATCAGCAGGTCGATTGCCGGCATCGTGGGCGCGGCCGTGCCGATCCTGACGCCCAAGGGACGGCCGATCGCCGCGCTCGCCATCGGCGCGACGGAAGCGCGCCTTCCCGAGCCGCGGCTCGCCGCTGTCATTGCCCGCATGCGGGAGGAGGCGTCCCTTCTCAGCCTCGCAATAGCGAATTCTCGGACGGCCATGCGGTCATAAGCCCACTTCCTCGACAAGGCATTTGGCCGGCGCGGGCTTGCCTCCGTCGTTAGCCATCGCCGACCTGCAGAGGGTGCACGGATTCTTCCGAAAGCGCTAAGCAATGCAGGGTAGGTAATCGCATCGGACTTCCGCCCCGGGAGGCGCCTCGACAAATTGCGGCTATCACCTTCGTGTATGTAGCGCACAACTTCGATGCTCTGCCGTTGCTGGGATCTAAGCACCTGTTGCCGTTGGAGGAGTTTTTGCCTGAGCTAACGCAGTCACTGGGACCCGAGGAGAGGCGTTTCGGCCATGAACCTAAAACATATCGAGCTGTTCCGTTACGTCATGGAACATGGAACCCTGACGCGGGCCGCCGAGATACTGTCGATCTCCCAGCCGGCCGCAAGCAAGATGCTGCATCAGCTCGAGCGCTCGGCGGGGATCACTCTCTTCGAGCGCAGCAAAAGTCGGCTGCGGCCGACGCGCGACGGCGAGCTCTTCTTCGCGGAGGTGCAACGCACCTGGGAAAGCATCGAGCGTCTCGAGCGGGTCACGAAGGATATCCGCGAGCTGCGCTTCGGCCGCATCAATCTCGGGATCATGCCTATGCTCGCCGGCACCATTCTGCCGCCGCTCGTCGCGCAATTCTGCCAACGGCATGAGAATACCACCGTGGCACTGCACTCGCGCAGCTCCGAGCGAGTGATCGAATGGGCAATTACCGGCCAGATCGACCTCGGCCTGGCCAATTCCTCGACGCCGCATCCCAATGTCTCCTGTCGTGTGATCGCCCGCATTCCCGGGGTCTGTGTCGTGCCGGAAAACCACCGCCTCGCCGCTCGGCGCGAGCTGAGGCCGGAGGATCTCCGCGGTGAAAATTACATCTCGATCGGTCATATCGAGCGACGGACCGTGATCGCGCGTGTATTCGAGGCGGCTGGCGTCGATCTGCATACCTTCATCGAGGCGCCGATGGCGAATATCACCTGTGCCTTGGTGGCGAGCGGCGCCGGTGTTGCCATCGTCGACGAGTTCAACGCCCGGCTGTTCTCCGGGCGCGGCTTAGTGGCGAAGCCCTTTGCGCCGGACGTCGCTTTTCCGGTTTGGCATCTGCATCCCAATACATTGATCGGCTCGTCGCTCGCGGACGCGATGACGCGCGATATCGAGGATGAATTCGAGCGGCTCGGGTATCGCGCGGACGGCTGATCAGGGACTGCGACGGTCGACAGTCCATAACCAGATGGAATGGCCTTCCAAAATCAAATACATTGACCCGCCCAATTTCGGAAAATAAGCTCCCTAAAGAATAGAGGGTGTCAGAGCGAAAATCTCTGATCGGGAGCGTGCTACATAATAAGCGCCTATAATATAGCCAATAATGGCGCCTTAATGTGCAGCAGTCTCGCAACGAAAAGGCGGCGATATGAGGGTAGCCGTTTTTTTAACCAGACGACTGCTGTTCGCTGCAATCCTTATGCTCGGTGTCAGCGCAGCGATTTTCTTTCTGGTCAATTCCATCGGCAATCCGATCGAATTGATGATGTCGCAGACCCCCGGAATGACCGGGGAGGTCATGGATCGCGTCAAGGTCTACTACGGGCTCGATAGCGATCCACTGACACGCTATTTCATCTGGCTCGGCCGTATCCTGCACCTCGATTTCGGCACGAGCATCGTCTACAATCAACCGGTCGGCGGCCTCATTCTCGCCTGGGGCTGGCAGACTCTAAAGATTCAGCTCCCCGCCATTATGATCGCGCTCGCCATCGCGATCTTGTTCGGCGTCACTGCGGCGCGCCGCCAGCATTCAAAGGCGGATTTCGCGGTGATGAGCACGGCGCTGCTCGGCCAGTCTCTTCCTGCATTCTTTCTCGGCGTCCTGCTGATCTTCCTTTTCTCATATACCTTTGAAATCTTCCCGAGTTACGGCGCCTATTCTACGCGCGCTCCACTATGGGGCAGTCCTCTTGCCGACAGTCTCTGGCACATGGTGCTGCCGGTCGCGATGCTCACCTTCTTCAACACGGCGACGCTCACCCTCCTCATGCGCTCCAACATGGTGGACGTCTTGAAGAGCGACTATGTCGCCGCCATGCGCGCGAGTGGCATCCCCGAGCGCCGCGTCATCTATATCCATGCGCTGCGCGCCGCCTTCATCCCGATGCTGACCTATCTCGGTCTCCTGATCGGCCTGATGCTCGGCACGGCGCCCGTCACCGAGACCGTCTTCACCTGGCCGGGGCTGGGTTATCTCTATGTCTCGGCGATCCAGCAGCTCGATTATCCCGTCATCATGGGCGCGAGCACCGTCATCGCTTTCATGCTCATCGCCACCACCCTTTTGACGGACGCCATCTACGTCCTGATCGATCCGCGCATCAGTCTGGAGTGAGCAGGTGAGCGACCCAGCGATCACGACCGGGCCGACGACCTCCCCGCCTGCGAGCACGCCGCGGCAGGTCTCCGGCGCCAAGGCGCGCCGTGTCGGCATCTGGCGCCAGGGCTGCCAGCGCTTCGCCAAAAGTCGCACCGGCATGCTCGGCCTTGTGCTCGTGCTCCTCGTCGTCGCCACGGCCGTGATCGGGCCGTTCATTGCGCCCTACGGCGCGGACGATCAGAGCGCGATGCTCGATCCCGGCGCCAAGGCGCCGCCGAGCTGGGCTCATCCGCTCGGCACCGATCGCATGGCCTACGATGTCGCAAGCCGCGTCATCTACGGCGCGCCGACGGCGCTCGCGGTCGGCCTCGGGGCGATGTCGATCGCCTCGCTGATCGGCATCGTCGTCGGCGGGATCGCCGGCTATCGGGGCGGCATGACCGATGAACTGCTGATGCGCTTCACCGATTTCTTTCTGGTGATTCCTGTATTCGTCGTCATTCTGGCCGTCGTGCGCCTCCTCGGCGGCGCGATCGTCAACACGCCGTTTGAAAGTATTCCTTACCTCAACCTGGGCGTGATCATCCTCCTGATCGGCGTCTTCTCCTGGGCGCCCATCGCGCGCATGACGCGAGCCGAGTTCCTCCGGCTCAAGAACCAGGAATTCGTCGAGGCGGCGCGCTGCATCGGCGCGACCTCGGCCGACATTCTGTTCCGCCATATTCTGCCCAATGCGCTGCCCTCGCTCATCGTCGTCATCGCGCTGGGCATCGGCGGCGCGGTCTTGGCCGAAGCGATGATCGGCTTCCTCGGCTTCGGCGATCCGGCGGCGGTGAGCTGGGGCCAGCTTCTCTACTTCAACTACGAGGCGCTGAAGGTGGCGCCCTGGGCGGCGCTGAGCCCGGGCGTGGCTATCTTCATCACGGTGCTCGGCTTCAATCTGCTGGCGGACGGCCTCACCGACGCCTTCAACCCGAGGGCCAAAAGCTGATGCGCGCGACCGTGACGGCAAGTCCCATCCCCCACGAGGCGGGCGCCGTCACGGCCCCGGCGCCGTCGCCCGTCCTCGTCACCGTCGAACATCTCAGCATCCATTTCCCGCCCTGGAATGCGCCGACGCGCGTCGTCGAGGATGTGAGCTACGAGGTGCGCGCCGGCGAAACTATGGGCATCGTCGGCGAGACGGGCAGCGGCAAGACATTGTCGAGCCTCGCGATCCTGAACCTGCTGCCGCCGCCGGCCCGCATCGCCCGCGGCCGCATCCTGTTCGAGGGCGAGGATCTCGCGGCGAAGTCGCAGGCGCAGATGCAGCGCCTGCGCGGGCGCAAGCTCGCCATGGTGTTCCAGAACCCCGGCTATTCGCTGAACCCCTTCCTGACGGTGGGCACGCAGCTTGCCGAAATCCTGCGCGTGCACGAGCGGCTCCCCCGCCGCGCGGCGCTCGACCGTGTCGAAGCACTGCTCGGTCTCGTCGGCATCAGCGATCCCGGCTCGCGGCTCGGCCAATATCCGCATGAGATGAGCGGCGGCATGAAGCAGCGCGTCTGCATCGCCCGCGCGCTCCTCTGCAACCCGGCGCTCGTCCTTGCCGATGAGCCGACGACGGCGCTCGACGTCACCATCCAGGCGCAGATCCTCGACCTCTTCGAGGATCTGAAGGCGCGTATCGGCATGTCCATGATCTTCGTGACGCACGATATGGGGGTTGTCGCGCGCATCGCCGACCGCATCACGGTGATGTATGCGGGCCAAGTCTGCGAGACCGGCGACAAGCGCTCCATCTTCACGCGTCCGCTGCACCCCTACACCCAGGCGCTGCTTGCGAGCACGCCGCGCATCGACCGGCGCTACACGGTCGATGCCGCGGGCCGCCGCGAGCGGCTCCCGACCGTCGGCCGCGCCGTGACGGCCGGCGTGCCGCAGCACGGCCGTGGATGCCGCTTCGCCGACCGCTGCCCTGAAGCCTCGCCGGACTGCAGCGGGCTCGTGCCGCAGGCGGCGGTGATCGAGCCCGGCCGGGTCGTGCATTGTCTCAAGCGTGGCAGCTCCGGAGTGCCCGATCATGGCTGAGACTGCCGTCGCACCAGCCCCGCTCCTCACCGTCGAGGGGCTCGCCAAGAGCTATCTCATTCGCCGACGGGACCTCTTGCGCCAGCATGTCGTGGGCGAGATCAGGGCCGTCAACGACATCAGCTTCACGCTTGCTGCAGGCGAGACGCTGAGCATCGTGGGGGAATCGGGCTGCGGCAAGACGACGGCCGCCCGCTCGATCCTGCATCTGGTCGAGCCGACGGCAGGAGACATCCGGCTCGACGGCGCCGACGTGCGCGCCACCTTCGGGCGCGACAGGCGCAGCGAGGTGCTCGCGCTGCGCCGCAAGATGCAATACGTCTTCCAGGATCCCTATCTCTCGCTCAACCCGCGTTGGAGCATCCGCCAGATCCTGACGGAGCCGCTGCGGGTGCACGGCCACGTGCCGCAGGCGCGCTGGGACGCGGAGGTCGAGGCGCTGCTCGACCGTGTCGGCCTGCCGGCCGATTATGCCGAACGCTATCCACATGAGCTCTCGGGCGGCCAGCGGCAGCGCATCGGCATCGCGCGGGCGCTCGCCGTCGATCCGCGGCTTCTGATCTGCGACGAGCCGGTGTCCTCGCTCGACGTCTCCGTGCGCGCGCAGGTGCTCAATCTCCTCGCTGAACTGCAGGAAGAGCTCGGCCTCGCCTATCTCTACATCTCGCACGATCTCGGCTCGGTGCGCTTTCTCAGCAACCGCATCGCGGTGATGTATCTCGGTAATCTGGTCGAGGTCGGCACCGTGGACGAGATTTTCGACCGGCCGCGCCATCACTACACCGCAGCGCTCATTGCGGCGGTGCCGACGCCTGATCCGGCGGCGCACGGCCGGCGCGCCACCGTCACGGGTGAGGCGCCGAGCGTGCTGCAGCGGCCCTCCGGTTGCGCCTTCCACACGCGCTGTCCGGCGGCATTGCCCGTCTGCGAGCGCGAGACGCCGGTGCTCGCCGCCCCCAACGGCGAAACCCACAGCTTTGCCTGCCATAACCCGCGCTGAAGCGCGGCCAAAGGAGTTCTGTTCATGCATGTCATCGTCGTCGGGGCCGGGATCGTCGGCAGTTCGGTGGCCTATCGGGCCGCGCAGAGCGGGGCGCAGGTCACTGTGCTCGAAGCGTCGCGCGCCGGCGCCGGCACCTCCGGCGTCAGCTTCGCCTGGACCAATGCCAACAACAAGCCGCCACGCGCCTACCACGACCTCAATGTCGCCGGCATGCGCGCCCACGCCGCGCTGCGCGAAGAATTCGGCAGAGCGCCCTGGTTTCACCAGAGCGGCAGCCTCGAATGGCGGGTGGCGCGCGCGGAGGTGGCGGCGCAGAAGGAGAAGGTCGCGCGGCTCAAGGAGTGGGGCTATGCCGCGGAATTCATCGACAAGGCGCGTCTCAGGGAGCTCGCGCCGGCGGTGGCGGCCGAGGCCATTCCGGACGAGGCGGCGATCGTCTATTGCGCCGAGGAGGGCTGGGTCGATCCCGTGCTCTATGCCGGCACCATGCTGCGCGCCGCGCGGGACCGCTACGGCGCGCGGCTGAAGACCGGGATCACCGTCACCGGGCTCGAAACCCGCAATGGCCGCGTGATCGGCGCGCGCGACGCCCGCGGCGAGCTGCATGGGGCCGATGTGGTCATCAACTGCACCGGTCGCTGGTCGAATGACACCGTCGAAGGCTCCGCGCCGACCGTACCGCTCGCGCCGACCGTGGGCTTCCTCGTTTTCACGCCGCCGGTCGGGATCGATCTGCAGCGCCCCCTTCACGGGCCCGACCTCGACATCCGTCCGGATGGCGCCGGCCGGCTGATGGTGCGCAAGGACTCGCTCGACGACCGCTTCACGCGGCTCGAGAGCCGCACGCCCGATTGCGAAGAGGCGAAAATCGCCCTCGCCAGCGCCGCCGAGATCCTGCCCGAGCTCGCCGGCGTGGAGGCGGAGGCCGTGCGCACCACGGTTCGCCCCATTCCCGCCGACGGCTTGTCGGCGGTCGGACCCGTCCGTGGGCTCGAAGGCTATTACGTGGTCGTGACCCACAGCGGCGTCACGCTGGGACCGCTGCTCGGCCAAGCCGTGGCGGACGAAGTGGTGCGCGGCAGGCAGCGCTCCGACCTCGGGCCATTCCGCCCGGGTCGCTTTCAAGCCTGAGAGTGACTGCGTTCGTCTCTCATTCGAACAAGAGGGGATAGGCGATGACACAGCATACGACGCGACGTGACGTGCTGAAATGGACCGGGGCGGGCGCAGTCGCGCTCGCCGCGAGCGGCGTGCCCCATCCGGCTCTGGCCAAGCCACCACTCTTCAAGATCTATCTGATGATCTTCAACAACGTCCAATCGCGCATGATCTGGACGGATCTGATCGGCAAGCAGCTCGTCCGCCTCGGCATCGACGTCGTGCCGAGCTTCCAGCCCCCGTCGGTCGTCATCGCGCGGCGGGCTAATCCCGAAGGCAAGACACATGTCGAAGGCGGCTTCGACATGTATTCGGAGCGCATCTATTACAGCGGCCTCGTTCCGTTGCCCGAGACGCTGTTCCACAGCAAGTTCATCCCGCCGAATGGGCAGAACTACTATCACATCCACGATCCCGTGATCGACGCGGCCATCGAGAAATATTCGCGCGCCGTCGATCCGGCGGTGCGCAAGGAGGCGCTCACCGCCTTCATGAAACGCTGGTACGAAACCGAGCCGCTGCACATGGTCTACTATCCGGAGGATGTGATCATCACCAATCCCAAGCTGACGGGTATGAATGAGACCACCTATAATCCGGTGTTCTTTCCGCGGCCGGAAAATTGGACCATCGAGGGGGCCACCGGGGATGTGGTCGCGACCTTTGCCTCTTGGCAGCCGCCGAGCCAGCTCATACCCATGTATTCGAGCGGGTACAACGAATCGAACATCTTCGGGCCCGTCTATAACGCGCTGCTCGAATACGACAGCTGGGAAAAGAAAAACCTGGTGCCCGCGCTTGCGGAATCGATCGAACATTCCCCGGACGGCAAGGTCTGGACGATCAAGCTGCGGCAAGGCGTGACATGGCACAGCGGCGAGCCTTTCACCGCCGAGGACGTCATCTTCACCTGGGATACCGTGATCGACAAGAATTACGCGAGCCTCTACCAGCATCCCCTCGCGACAGTGATGGGCAGCAAGGATGCCTACAAGATCACGGGCCCCAACGAGATCACCGTGACCCTGCCGCAGCCGAACGTGCTCTTCCACGATTTCCTGCTGCCGGTCATCGCCATGATGCCGAAGCACGCCTATCAGGGGCTGAAGCCGGAAGAGCTGCGCGGCCATACCATCAGCACGTGGCTCGGCACTTTCCCGGTCAAGACGTCCGACGGCAAAGTCTTCGAAGCCAAGGGCGGCGTCGGCACCGGACCTTGGATCCCGCAAGGCTTCGACCCCTCGCGCAAGGCGTATAAATACGTCAAGAACAAGAACTACTGGAAGAAGACACCCGGCAATGTCACGACCTTCTATGTCGTCAACATTCAGGGTGCCGATGCGGTTCTGAGCGCGGTCAAGGGCGGCACCATCGATGCCCACGACCCCATGTACGACGTCGGCACCCTGCTCGATACGATCGATCCGTCATGGGGCAAGGTCAACCGCTTCGACTCGTTCAAGTGGATGCAGACCTGTCTCAACCTCAACCATCCCGTCTTCGGCACGGGTGTCGAGACGCCGCTCGGCAAGAAGGATCCGAGCCGCGCGGCGGAGGCCGCCACCTATGTGCGCAAGGCGATGAGCCACGCGATCCCGCGCGAGCAGATCATCAAGAACATCGTCGGCGGCGTCGGCAAGCCGGGAACGGTGCCGATCCCCTATACTTCGGCGGATTACGACCATGAGCTGCTGAAGCCCATTCCCTATGATCTTGAGCTGGCCAAGCAGTATATGGAAAAGGCCGGATACGAATACTGATACCCTTCAAACGAGCGAGCCCCTCGTCGAGCGGGCTCGCCATTCTGCCTCAAGGAGTGCACGGAATGCGCATCGCTATATTGGGTGCGGGGTCGATCGCCTATGGCAATGCGGCCCTGCTCGCTTCGCTCGGCCACGAACCGGTGCTCTGGTCGCCGTCCGGGCGAAGTGCCGGGAGCCTCGCCAATGGCGAGCCGCTGGTCGCTCAAGGAGCCATCGAGGGCCGCTTCCGCATGGATGTCGCCCGTTCGATCGCGGAGGCCGTTGGGAGCGCCGAGGTCGTACTCTTTGCTTTGCCGGCGAACGGACATCGCATGGCGATGGATGCGGCCGCTCCCCATTTCAAGCCCGGTCAGGTCGCGATCATCAGCTCCCATACCTCGTTCAGCGGCCTTTACCTCGCCAGGGCGATCGCCGAGCGCGGGCTCGACATCCCGGTCGTCGTCTGGGGCACGACCGTGACGGCCGGGCGGCGCGCGGGGGATGCGGCGGTCAACGTCTCGACTGTGCGCGCCAAGGTCGACATGGCGACGATCCCGGTGTCGGCTGCGGCACGCGGGCTCAAGATCTGCCAGGTCCTCTTCGGCGAGCGCTTCGTCGAACGCGCCGACGCGCTCGCGATTTCCCTGTCGAATCTCAATCCCCAGAACCATCTCGGCATCGCGCTCTGCAATTTCACGCGCATGGAGCACGGCGAGACCTGGGGCCAGAACGAAAACAACACAGATTCCGTAGGCCGTCTGTTGGAAGCACTCGATGCCGAGCGAATAGCCATTGCGGAAGCTGCAGGCTACACCGTGCGCACCATCCGCGAGCACTACCATCTCTCTTTCCATGTCGAGCCCGGCCCGGTTGGCGAGATGGCGCGCGAGCTCGCTGCCCGTGGCAACGGCGGCAATGGTCCGACGAGCACCGATACGCGCTATGTGCTTGAGGACGCGCCCTTCGGCCTCTACCCGACCGTGCTGCTCGGGCGGCTGACCGGGCGGGAGGCGAAGCTCCACCAGGCCGGCATCGACATTTTCTCGGCGCTCTACGGACGTGACTTCGCAGGGGAGAACGACCTTCTCGGGCCGCTCGGTTTCGCCGACATGACCCTGGCGCAGCTCAAGGCGCTGGTCCGCGACGGCTGGCCCGTCGAGAAAGCGGCGTAAGCACAGGCAACACTGCGGTCCGCGGCTGTCGCGGGCCTTTCTCATCGGAGATCGTCATGGCGAATATCATCGTCGTCGGCGCGGGCGTTGTGGGAACGTCCGTCGCCTACCGTCTGGCACAGGCCGGCGCCAAGGTTACTGTCATCGAGGCGACGCGCGTCGGCGGCGGCACCTCGGGCATCAGTTTCGCCTGGACCAACTCCTGCAACAAGGCGCCGCGCAGCTATCACGACCTCAATGTCGCGGGCATGCAGGCCCACGCCGCGCTCAAGGAGGAGTTCGGCGCAACGCCGTGGTGGCACGGCGGCGGGCGCATCGAGTGGAAGGCGGAAGCCGACCGCGAGGACCAGCGCGCGAAGGTCGGCCGTCTGCAAGACTGGGGCTATGCCGCCGAATGGATCGATCGCAAGCAGCTGGCGGAGCTCGAACCCGACATCGATCCGCGCGCCGTTGGCGACGCGCCGATCGCCTTCTATCCGAAGGACGGATGGCTCGACCCGGTGGTTTACGCGCATGCCATGATGAGCGCGGCACGCAAGCTAGGTGCGGCCTTGCGCATCCAGACGAAGGTGACCGGCCTCGTCGTCGAGGGCGGCAAAGTCAAAGGCGTGCGCAGCGAAAGCGGCGAAGTCATCGGCGCCGATCTTGTCGTGAACTGCACGGGCCGCTGGTCGAACGACACTATCGGCGAGACGGCGCCGAACGTGCCACTCGCGCCGACAGTTGGCTTTCTCGTCTTCACGCCGCCGGTACCGGCCTCGATCCAGCGCGTCGTTGCGACGCCCACCTGCGATTTCCGCCCGGACGGCGCCGGCCGCCTGATGCTCCATTGGGGACCGGCCGATGCCCTCGTCAATCCGGAGATCACGGACAGGCCGGGCACCGAGCAGGCGGCCGATCTCGTCGACCGCCTCACCAAAATTCTGCCCGGCATCGCGCCGGTGAAGCCCGAGGCGTCGCGCGTGACGAAGCGGCCCATCCCGAAGGACGGGTTCTCGGCGATCGGACCGGTGCCGGGACTCGATGGCTACTACGTGATGGTGACCCACAGCGGCGTCACGCTTTCGCCGGCTCTCGGCGCGATCGCCGCCGACGAGATCATGCGCGGCGTCGCGCGCAAGGAGCTGGCCGATTTCCGCCCGGAGCGCTTCTTTCGACCAGCGCGACCCTGACCTATGACGGCCCGACCATCGTCGAGCGCTACCTCCCAGATATGCTCAAGGCAACCGAGGCGATGGAGCGTTTCCTCGAGGCGAGAAGCTAGCCGCCCGCGGCACCGCACCTATGTCCGTCCTAAAGATCGGTGACAGAACGTTCCAGACGTCACGCAGGTTTATCGAGTGGGGATCCCTCTTCGCTCTGTCTCGCAGTCCTTTCTTTTGTGGGCTCTCCCCTCTCATATGAGCACGCTTGACGGGAGCCTTCGATGGCAATGTCACCCGATGCAGGGAAGCTTTGCCGGTCAGTTCAGGCGCACGAACGAAGGCGTTAGCTAAGGTCTGGCTGGGGTAGGGACAGGCGGTAGCGCTCCTCTGCCTTCCCCCAGGTTCCTCGTGGGGCATCTGGCTAGACCTTTGGCCAAGCAACCCTTTGAGACGGCCTGCGGATGCAGCGTCCGGCTGCCGGCGCCTGCTTGTAAACCGTCGGGTTTCGGATATGGCCTTGTCGTGGGCGACCCGCGACGCCACTTCGGGCGCGTCGACATCCAATTCGAAGGTCCACATGAAGAAGATCGGCTTTCTCTCGTTCGGCCACTGGTCGGCCTCGCCCCAATCGGCGGCGCGCTCGGCCAGCGATGTCCTGCTCCAGTCGATCGAGCTCGCGGTGGCGGCCGAGCAGCTGGGGGCCGATGGCGCCTATTTCCGCGTCCATCATTTCGCGCAGCAACTCGCATCCCCGTTCCCGCTTCTCGCCGCGATAGGCGCGCGCACGAAGCGCATCGAGATCGGGACGGGCGTGATCGACATGCGCTACGAGAACCCCTTCTACATGGTCGAGGATGCCGGCTCTGCGGACCTGATCAGCGGTGGCCGCCTGCAGCTCGGCATCAGCCGCGGCTCGCCCGAGCAGGTGATCGAGGGCTGGCGCTATTTCGGCTATGCACCGGCCGAGGGGCAGGACGATGCCGATATGGGCCGCCGCCACGCCGAGGTCTTCCTCGACCTGCTGAAAGGGGAGGGGTTCGCCCGGCCCAATCCGCAGCCGATGTTTCCAAACCCGCCCGGGTTGCTGCGCCTCGAGCCGCATGCGGCCGGGCTGCGCGAGCGGATCTGGTGGGGCTCGGCATCGAATGCCACCGCCGTCTGGGCGGCGCAGATGGGCATGAACCTGCAGAGTTCGACGCTAAAGGCGGACGAGAGTGGCGAGCCTTTCCACGTCCAGCAGACAAGGCAGATCCGTGCCTATCGCGAGGCGTGGAAGCAGGCCGGGCATGCACGCGAGCCCCGCGTGTCGGTTTCACGCTCGATCTTCGCGCTCATGAACGATCGCGATCGCGCCTATTTCGGGCGCGGCGACAGCAGCGACCAAGTTGGGATCATCGACAATATGCGTGCGGTGTTCGGGCGCTCCTATGCCGCCGAGCCCGACAGACTCATCGAGCTATTGCGGGCAGACGAGGCGATCGCCGAGGCGGACACGCTGCTTCTGACCGTCCCGAACCAGCTCGGGGTGGCCTATAACGCACATGTGCTCGAGGCCATCCTCACGCATGTGGCTCCCGGGCTGGGTTGGCGCTAGCGCCCCTGGTGATAAACGGGCGAGGTGCGGGCGGACCTGTTCCGGGCCGGTATCTCGTCACCGGCGAGTGGCTCGCCGGTGTCGAAAGCCGCTCGGCGGATCCGCTGCGTAGCGTCCGGGCGCGCCCAGAGCACTCTCGACAGCAGCATGCTCGGCAAGGGCATGATGCTCAGGCAAGAACCTGGCGCTGCGTTACGCCTCCAGAGCTTCTTCCGCGGCCAGAGCCCGCCAGCCCTGCAACTCCCGCCAGTTCGGTTCCAGTTGCGCGAAACGCGCCAGCTTGAAGGACGACAAATCGGCGAAGGAACAGGCGCCGTCGACGACGAGGTCGCGAATGGCACGGCCGCTGGCCGGCGAGAGCCCGAAACCGACGCTGGACAGGGTGGCGACCACGACGTTGTCAGGCGAGCTCAGCCTGTCGATCACCGGCCGCCCGTCGGGCGTGTTCTCGATCACGCCGGCCCAGGAGCGGATGATGCGGGCATGCGCCGCCTTGGGCAGCAGCTCGGCGAGCCTGCGGCCAAGATGGCCCATCAGCGGCGTGCTCGGTTTGGCCGGCGCGGCATGGTCGGGCAAATCCAGCCACTCATGGGGGCCTCCGCCATAGGCGAGATTGCCGCGGAGCGTCTGGCGCCCATAGAGGCCGTTGCCATCGACGCCGCCGTAGGGCATGAGCGGCAGCGGCTCGGTGATGATCATCTCGGCGCGGGCCGAGGCCATCGGCAGTTCATGGCCGAGCATCGCCGACAACAGTCCCGTATGCGGGCCGGCGGCGATGACCAGGTTATCGCAGGCGATCAGCCCGCGCTCCGTCTCGACCGCCGTGACCTTGCCGCCGGCGGTGTGAAACCCCGTCACGGCGCAATGCTGCATCACGCGTCCGCCGTGGTCCTGCATCGCCCAGGCATAGGCTTGCAGCGTGCGGTGCGGATTGGCGTGGCCACCGAAATGATAGAAATAGCCGCCGACCATGGTGTCGCCGGCGAGCGGCACGAGTTCGCGGATCTGCTTGACGTCGAGAATGTCCGATTTGAAGCCCTGGCGCGCGGCATTGCTTAGCGCACGCCCGTAAAGCGCCATCTGGTGCTCGCTGGAGGCGAGCCTGATGCGGCTTGGCGAGAATTCCGTCGGATAGCCGAGCAGAGCGTCCATTTGCGGCCAGAGCCGCTGCTCCTCGACGAAGAGGGGCGAATGATGGTGCGAGCAGCCGCCGCCGTTGCGGCCGGACGCCTCCCAGCCGATCATGCCTCTCTCGAGAACGAGGACATCGACCCCCTCGCGCGCCAGCCACCAGCCGGCGCTGAGGCCTGTCACGCCACCACCGATGATGACGACGGTGGCTCCCTTCGCATCTGTCATCGTCGCCTCACTCACTCGCCACGGGGCCGGTCGCATCGTTGGTCGCGACGGTGTAGAGCTCCGGCACCTCCCAAAACGGGCGCCATTGCGCATGCATGCCGAACCAGGTGTCCCAATGCTCGGCCTGCTCGGGGGACTCCGGTAGCTGGCCGGCCAGCGAGAGCGGCAAAGGGCGCACCGGCCCGCGATAGCTCGCGAGCGGTATGGAAGACAGCGGCACCGCCTCGCTGAGCGCCAGCAGAGCGGTGACCTGCTCGCGGCAGCGCCGGCCCTGGCACGGCCCCATGCCGGCCCGGGTCAGCCGCTTGATCTGGTCGGGATGGGGCGGCTCCGCGCCCAGCAACGCCGCGAGGGAGCGGTCGTTGCGCTTCTCGTTGGTCCATTCGAGATAGCGCGGCGGGCGGACCTCGAGGATCTCGCGCGCCGTCACCTCCTCGCATTGGCACACATGGAACTCGGCGCGCGCCTGGATGATGCTGGCGTTGACCCAGGCAAGGCGATAGGCGGAAATATCGTAGGTCGCCGCATCGGCCTCGATTGCCGCGGGGACGGGGCGATCATCGGCGATGCCGAGCTCTGCCGCGATGGCCGCTACCGCGCGCCGGCCTTCATTCTCGGCAATGGCGCGGTCGAGGCTTTTTGCCGGCCAGATGCCTGCGCAGTCCCCCACCGCAAAGACGTTTGGCCGCGATGTGCGCTGATCGCCATCCACCCGCGGCGCATAGCCGCCACGGTCCGGCTGGAAGGCGATGCTGCAGCCGAGCGCATCCATGAGGTCGACGACCGGTGTCGTCCCGACAGCCAGGACGATGCCGTCACAGGCGATGGCGCGTTCCTGGCCGATGGCGCAGCCCGTCTCGTCCATGGCGCTGACCAGTGCGGCTTCCACACCGTCCCGTCCGGTGGCCTCGCGGACCACATGGCGCGTGAGAATGTCGGTGCCGTGAGCGCCCAAGGCTGCCACGAGATCGGCGGGACCGAGTGGCGCGGCAGCCTGTTCGACGATCGCCGCGACGTTCGTGCCGGCCTCGCGCAACGCGAGCGCTGCCGACAGCGCTTCCGCCGATGAACCGAGCAGGACGACGCGGCGCGGCGCGAGGGCGCCATAGCGTGTGGCGAGCGCGACAGCCGCCGTGGCACCCAGCACCCCGGGCTTCTCCCAGCCAGGAAAGCCGAGGCCCATATCGCGCCGGCCGGCGGCGACGATGACGTGCGCAGCGCCGATCATCCAGGAACGCTCCGCGTCGACCAGCCCTGCGACCGTGCCGGGCAGCCAGCCGACGCCTGGGCCGTTCCCGTAGAGCCCCCAGCAGGCCGTGCCAAGGCGCAGATCGACGCCGGCCTCGAAGGCGACTGCGATCTGCGGTTCGGAGGCGATGAGCGCCTCCATCATGGCATTGCGGTTGCGCACAGCCGCGGCCATGCCCTGGCCGTAGTGCAGGGGGACCTCGTCGCCCATGGCCGTGAAGGAGATCGGATTTTCATCAACCAGTATCACGGACAGGCCGCGCTCGGCGGCGTCTGTGGCGGCCGCAAGGCCCGCCGGGCCTGCGCCGATCACCAGAAGCTGAACCCGCTCCTCGACATGCAATGGCTTGCCGGAAATGGATTTGGGGTCATGCGGGACGAGAGGGGCCATGGCGCGTTTGCTCCAGGAGGATGAAGGCCATTGTTTCCCAGCGCCGCAGGCCGCAGCGGCCGATTTGCGACGGGCGCTTGCCCGAATGCGACATGGCCTTTGGCCAGATCGACTTCGACAGCCGCATTCGCCACCGCGCGAGGCATAGCCGGCGCGCGACGGCTATAGCACCTTGTCGAGGAAGTTCCTGGTGCGTTCCTCGGCGGGCGCGCCAAAGAGCTGGGCCGGAGGCCCATGCTCGACGATCAGCCCGCCGTCGGTGAAATAGACATGGTCGGCGACTTCCCGCGCGAAGCCCATTTCGTGGGTGACGAGAATGCAGGTCATGCCCTCGGCGGCGAGATCCTGAATGGTGACCAAGACCTCTTTCTTGGTCTCAGGGTCGAGGGCGGCCGTCACCTCGTCGAACAGCATCACCTTGGGATTCATCGCCAGCGAGCGGGCGATGGCGACACGCTGCTGCTGGCCGCCGGACAATTCGCCCGGATAGGCCGCAAGCTTGTCGGAAAGGCCGACCTTGGCGAGCAGGCTCAGCGCCCGCGTCTCGACGGCGGCCTTGTCCTCCTTGAGCACATGAATTGGCGCCATCATGACGTTCTGCAGCGCCGTCTTGTGCGGAAAGAGGTTGTACTGCTGAAAGACGATGCCGACATCGCGGCGCAACGCCAGCTTGTCGAGCTTGGGATCATTGACCTCGCGCCCCGCGACCTTGATCGAGCCCTGAGTGATCGGCACGAGAGCGTTGATGCAGCGCAGCAGAGTCGATTTTCCGGAGCCCGACGGGCCGATGATGCAGACGGTCTCGCTGCGCCGCACGGTCAGCGCGACATCCCGCAGGACCTTGAGGGCGCCGAAGGATTTTTCCACGCCCTCGACCACGACGACGGGCTCACCCAGTTGATGCCGGCTCGCCATGGTCAGGCCTTCACGTTGAAGCGGCGTTCGAGCGCGAGCGTCGCCCGCGCGATGGGATAGCAATAGGCGAAGAACATCACGAGCAGCAGCAGATACATCGGGATCATCAGTTCGGGCCGGCTTTCGGCAACCAGGGCGGCGCGCGTGATGGTGAGGCTGTCCTGAATGCCGACCACCGAGATCAGCGTCGTCGCCATCGTCAGGATGGCGTAGAGGTTCATCCAGGGCGGGATCATGCGCTTGAAGGCCTGCGGCAGGATAATCATCCACATGGTCTGGCGCCGGGTGAAGGCGAGCGACTCGGCCGATTCCCACTGGCCCGCGGGGATCGACCTGATGCCGCCGCGCACGATTTCGGAGACATTGGCCGCCACCGGTAGCGACAGCCCGATGATGGCCTTGACCCAGGCCGGGAAGGCGATGGTGACCCCCATGACCCTGAACTCGAAGGGCAGCAGGAACATGGCGTAGAACAGCAGCACCAGCCACGGCGCATTGCGGAAGAATTGCGTCAGCGCCCAGGCGCCCTTGCGCATCGGCCACAGCAACGAGACCTGCGCAATGCCGACCAGCACCCCGACCACCGTGCCGAGCGCCATGGACAGGAAGCTGATCAGGATATTGAACAGGAAGCCCTGGAAGATCAGCGGCGCCCAGCGCAGCAGCACGGCGACCACACTTTCGACGGCCGGTCCGGCCGCGGCCTGAGCGAAGGCGAGCGAGGCGCCGAACAGAACCGCCAAAACGGCAAGCGTCGCGCCACTGATCAGCGCAGGCACGGCAAGGCCCGAGGATGGCAGCGGCGTGGGCGCCCTGAAGGGTAGGAGCACGGGCAGGTCGGTCGCAGCGCTCTTCATGTCGAATAGCCCGGAATGCGCAAAGCTCTCTCCCAGCGACCCATGATCCACGCCAGGACGGCGACAAGGCCGACATAGGTGACGAGAAGTACGTTCATCATTTCACGGACATTGAAGACCTCCGACCAGATCTGCGAGGCGGCATACAGCAGATCGGGCACGCCGATGGCGTAGGCCAGCGTCGTCGTCTTGACCAGATTGATCAGATTGTTGTTCAGCGCCGGCAGGCAGATACGGAAGGCAAGCGGCAGTACGATGTGGAGATAGAGCTTGAAACGGCTGTAACCGAGCGATTCCGCCGCCTCCACCGTCGTGCTCGGCACGGCTTCGATGCCGGCGCGGAAGATCTCGACATTGAAGGCTCCCGCGAAGAGCGAGAAGGCGACGATCGCCCAGCCGGTGCCGGAGACGAGGGGGGATTGGCCACCGAAGCCGTCACTCACCGTCGGCAGCAATTGCGCCACCGCGAAGTAGAAGAAGGAGAGCTGCACCAGAGGCGGCGTGTTGCGAAAGAACTGGACATAGGCACGCACCAGGAGCCGGCCAACTCGGGACCGGCTGCCGGCCACCCAGGTGCCGAGCAGCCCCAGCACCAAGGATGCGGCAATCGACACGATGCAGATGTGGATGGTGGTCCAGAGTCCCGTCAAAAACCGGGACTGGTCGAAGCCATCATAGAAGATCGAGAAATTCAGCCCGTGCGTGTCGTTGAGCCATTGGAAAAAGGAGGCGATCACGGCTTTGGGCAGGCCTCTATATGAGCCATCGAAACGGAGATCCGCTCTGCACCCCGGACGGGCCCTGCCTGCCTTTAGGGGGAAGGTAGGGCCAGGGGGCCAACGGCCGGGGTGCAGAGCAGAGCCATTGCCCCTGGACACTGAGGGACAGGGAGCAACGGCGTTCCATCAAATTCACCCGCCCTCGCTAGGAGGCCGACTTCAACTTCTTATTGGTCTCGATCAGATAGGGGCTCTGCTTGATGCCCCATTTGCTCTCGAGCTCGAGCAGCTTGCCGCTCTTGTGCCAATCGACCGACATGTCCTTGAGGAGCTTGCCGAAGGGCGCGTCCATATCCTCCAGTCGGATACCGATGGCCCAGAGCTGCGGATCTTCCGAAACCAGCGGCATTTCATAGTTCGCCCATTTCGCATCGCCGCTCGCAAGGGTCGAGACGATCAGCGTATCGTCGAAGAGGAAGGCGACGCAGTTGTTGCCCTGCAAGGCGTTGAGCGCGTCGGGCACCGAGGGGAAAACCACCAATTCGGGCATGTACATCTGCGTGACGCGGCGATTGTAATAGGCACCTTGTACAGCGCAGACCTTGCGGCCCTTCAGGTCTTGCCAAGTCTTCAGATTGGCGCTCTTGGGAGCCAGCACGTTGGTAGCGCCCGCATAATAGTTGGGCTCCACCATCCCGACCACCTTGCGCCGGTCCGGTGTGTCACCCATCGTCGCCAAGACCATGTCGATCCGGCCTTGTTTGAGGAATTCCATCCGGTTCGCCGCGACGACCGGAATCATCTCCAACTTGACGCCGATCTTGTCCGCGACTGCCTGGGCCAAGTCGATTTCCAGCCCGACGATTTTGCCTGACGGCTCCAGGAAGCCCCATGGCTTGTAGTCGTTCTTGACGCCGACTGTCAGGACGCCTTTTTCCTTGACCTTGGCGAGCGTGTCCTGGGCGCGTGCGGGCAGAGAGCTGAGCGTGGCGGCGCAGGCGAGCGCCAAGGCGAGCAGCGGTTTTAGGCCGGCCAAAGACTTCATGGCGATCAGAGATTTCATGACGTCGTTCCCCGTGTTTTCTGATCGCCTAGAGTTCCGGCCCGAGGGCCATATGATTTGTCGCCATGCGACGTTTTCTTGACGGTTAGCGCCAAAGCGGGCCGTGCGGCGCGCGCTCGGTGCGCGGCGAATGACCGAAGCGGCCGCGATAAGCGCGCGAAAAGTGGCTCGCGCTGGTAAAGCCGCAGGCAAGGCCCGTTTCCAGTACCGATAGACTTGTCTGTCGCAGCAGGTCGCGGGCACGCTCGAGCCTTAGAGCGAGATAATGCTCGCCGAGCGAACGGCCGAGATGCAGACGAAAGAGTCGCTCCAACTGCCGCAGCGACACGCCGGCCATACGCGCCAGCTCCTCCCGCGACAGCGGGTTCTCCAGATTCTGCTCCATGCGTCCGACGACGCGCAGGAGCGGCGCATGGCTGATGCCGAGCCGCTCGCGCAGCGGCATGCGCTGGGGACCTTCTCCCTGGCGGACATGGGTCTGCAGGAACCATTCGCTGACCGCGATCGCCAGCGCGCTGCCGTGCTCGCGGGCGATGACGGCATGCATCATGTCGAGCGGGGCGGTGCCGCCGCTCGACGTCAAGCGATCCCGGTCGATCTCGTACAGCGAACGGCGCAGGTCCAAGTCCGGATAGTCCTCGAGGAAGGCCGGCGCATGCTCCCAGTGAATGGTGAAGCGGTAGCCGGACAGCACATTGGCACGCGCCAGGACATAGGGACCACCCGAAATGCCGCCGAGTTTGACGCCGCGGCGCGCCAGTTGCCGGAGCCAGCCGAAAGTCGGCGGGTGCTGGAAGCCCGCCGGATTGCCGCCGGCGCACACGAAAACATAGTCGAAACGCATCTCGTTGCCGACGCCGCAATCGGCATCGATGCTGATGCCGTTCGAGGCCGGCGCGGGCGTGCCATCGATCGAGATATGGCTCCAGCGATAGAGCGCGCGCCCGGAAAGGCGGTTGGCGGCACGCAGCGGCTCCACGGCCGAGGCGTAAGCCAAAAGCGCAAAATCGGGGATCAGCAGAAAGCCGACATGGGCCGGTCCCTCTCGGTCCTTGTCGCTCATGGTCAAGCTGGCGTCGCTGGCAGTCACGTCGACCAGCCTATGTCCGGCAATGTCAGGTTGACAAGTCTGGCACGCTTCAGTGCCCGGCCATAGCTCCGGATCCAAGCCGATGCGCTATTCAATCTTCTCGCTCGCGGCGCAGACGCTGGCCGGCCATCGAGGTTGGAAGCCGGCCTGGCGCGACGCCACGCCCAAGCCCGCATACGACGTACTGGTCATCGGCGGTGGCGGGCATGGGCTCGCAACAGCCTACTACCTCGCCAGCCAGCACGGCATCACCAATGTCGCGGTCATCGAGAAGAGCTATATCGGCTCCGGCAACGTCGGTCGGAACACGACGATTATCCGCTCCAACTATCTGCTGCCCGGCAACACGCCATTCTATGAGTGGTCTTTGAAACTGTGGGAGGGGTTGGAGCAGGACATCAATTACAATGCCATGGTGAGCCAGCGCGGTGTGCTGAATCTCCACCATTCCGACGCGCAAAGAGACGCCTTTGCGCGGCGCGGCAATGCGATGCGGCTCGCGGGTGCCGATGCGGAGTTGCTCGACCGCGAGCAAGTTCGTGCCATGGTGCCCTTTCTGAACTACCAAGATGGCCGCTTCCCGATCGAGGGGGGATTGCTGCAGAAGCGCGGCGGCACCGTGCGGCACGATGCCGTCGCCTGGGGCTATGCGCGCGCCGCCGATCAGCGCGGCGTCGACATCGTGCAGAACTGCGAAGTCACAGCGCTGACGATCGAGGGTGGGCGCATTACCGGCGTCGAGACCACGCGCGGCGCGATCCGTGCCGGGAAAGTCGCGCTCGCCGTCGCCGGCAACTCCTCGCGGCTCGCCAGCATGGCCGGAATGCGCCTGCCGATCGAAAGCCACGTGCTGCAGGCCTTCGTTTCGGAAGGCGTGAAGCCCTTGATCGACACGGTCGTGACCTATGGCGCCGGCCATTTCTACATCAGCCAGTCCGACAAGGGCGGGTTGGTGTTCGGCGGCGACATCGACGGCTACAATTCCTACGCCCAGCGCGGCAATCTGCCGGCAGTCGAAGACGTGATGGAATCGGCTGTCGCCTTGTGGCCCGGCGTCAGCCGGCTGCGCCTGTTGCGCCAGTGGGGCGGCATCATGGACATGTCGATGGACGGCTCGCCGATCATCGACCACACGCCTGTCCAGGGCCTCTATCTCAATGCCGGCTGGTGTTACGGCGGCTTCAAGGCGACGCCGGCATCAGGCTGGTGCTTCGCTCATCTGATCGCGCGCGACGAGCCGCACCCGGTCGCCACCTCCTACCGCCTCGACCGGTTCGCGACAGGCCGCGTGATCGACGAAAAGGGCGTCGGCGCCCAGCCGAACCTGCACTGACCGGGCCCAGGATAACTTTCCCATGCGCATGACCTGCCCCTGTTGCGGCACCCGCGACATCCAGGAATTCACCTGTCTCGGCGACGCCAATCCCAGGCGTCCCGACGGGCTCGAGACGACCGAGGCGGCAATGTTCGACTATGTCTACCAGCGCGACAACCCGGCCGGGCGCCATCGCGAGCTCTGGTATCACGGTGCCGGTTGTCACAGCTGGCTGGTGGTGACGCGCGACACGCTGAGCCATGCGATCGAGGCCGTCGAGCCGGCGAAGGCGCAGGGCAGGGGAGTGGCGGCATGAGGCGCTCGCAGCCTTTCCGCCTGAGCGACCGTGGACTGATCGACCGCAGCCGTCCCTGTTCCTTCCGATTCGACGGTCGCCATTATCAGGGGTTCGCCGGCGACACACTGGCCTCGGCCCTGCTTGCCAATGGCCTTAGTCTCGTCGGCCGCTCGTTCAAGTATCACCGCCCGCGCGGCATTCTCTCGGCTGGACCGGAAGAGCCGAATGCCCTGGTCGAACTGCGCACCGGCGCGCGGCGCGAGCCCAATACACGCGCCACTGTTGCGGAGCTGTTCGACGGACTCGAGGCGAAGAGCCAGAACCGCTGGCCCTCGCTCGATCTGGACATCCTGGCGATCAATTCCCTTGTTGGCCCGGCGCTGACGGCAGGCTTCTACTACAAGACCTTCATGTGGCCGGCGAGCTTCTGGGAGAAGGTCTACGAGCCCCTGATTCGCCGCGCGGCCGGACTTGGGCGGGCAGCGGGGCTCGCGGACCCCGACCATTACGAGAAAGCCTTCGCCTTCTGCGACGTGCTGGTCATCGGCGGCGGGCCGGCCGGCTTGGCGGCGGCCTTGGCGGCGGGTCGGACGAGCGCCCGCGTCATCCTCTGCGACGAGGATTTTTGTCTCGGGGGCAGGCTGCTTGCCGAGCAGCGCGAGATCGACGGGCGGCCTTCGGGCGAGTGGATCGCCCAGGCCTTGGCCGAGCTCGGCAGCCTTCCGGACGTGCGCGTCATGCCCCGCACGACGGTCTACGGGGTTTTTGACCACGGCACCTACGGCGCGGTCGAGCGGGTCGCGGACCATCTGCCCAAGCCGCCGGCCCACCAGCCGCGCCAGCGCGCCTGGCGCATCGCCGCTCAACGTGCCGTATTGGCGGCCGGGGCGATCGAGCGGCCGATCGTCTTCGCGGGCAATGACACACCCGGCGTCATGCTGGCCGGCGCGGTACGCAGCTATATCAACCGCTATGGTGTGCTGCCGGGGCGCGAGGCGGTGGTCTTCACGGCAGGCGACGATGGCTGGGCGACGGCACGGGATCTCGCGGCCGCCGGAGCACGCGTTGCCGCGATCGTCGATGCGCGCCCGCAGATCGACGCGGCGCTGACGGCGCTCGCCGGCCGGATCGGCGCGCGCCTGTTCACCGGAAGCGTCGTCACCAGCGCCACCGGTGGCAAGGCGCTGAGCCGCATCATGATCCGCAGCGCCGCAGGGCGCGAGGAGCCGCTCACCTGCGATCTGCTCGCCGTCTCGAACGGCTGGAACCCGACCCTGCACCTGACCTCGCACCAGAACGCCCGGCCAGTCTGGGACAACGACATCCACGCCTTCGTGCCCGGCCCGAGCGCCAGCGGTCTGGTGCCCGCTGGCCTGAGCGTCGCTGGCAGTGCCGCGGGACGTTTTGCCCTCGCACAGGCACTGGCCGATGGTGCAAGGCTCGGTGCTGAGGCGGCGGTGGCCTGCGGCTTCTCATCGCCACCACAAATCCCTCTGCCGAAGACCGAGCCGGAAGCTACGGGCCTCGCGCCGGTTTGGCGCGTCAAGGGCGGCAAAGGCAAGGCCTTCGTCGACTTCCAGAACGACGTTACCGATACGGATGTCGAACTCGCCGCGCGAGAGGGCTTCAAGCCGGTCGAGCATCTGAAGCGCTACACGACGCTCGGCATGGCGACCGACCAGGGCAAGACCTCGAATATCGCCGGGCTCGCCATCATGGCCGAGCAGACCGGTCAGACCATCCCCGCGACGGGCACGACGATTTTTCGACCGCCCTACACGCCGGTCGCCATCGGTGCGCTCGCCGGCCATCATCGCGGCCGGGACTTCAGGCCCATCCGACTGACGCCCACCCATCAATGGTCGAAGGATCAGGGCGCCGTCTTCGCCGAGGCGGGGCTGTGGATGCGGGCGCGATATTATCCGCGGCCCGGCGAGGGCGACTGGCTCGCCACCGTCAACCGCGAGGTGCTCGCGGTGCGCAACGGGGTCGGCATCTGCGATGTTTCGACGCTCGGCAAGATCGACATACAGGGTGGGGATGCGGCCGAATTCCTCGAGCGCGTCTATATAAACGGCTGGAGGACGCTTCCCGTCGGCAAGGCCCGCTATGGGTTGATGCTACGCGAGGATGGCTTCGTCATGGACGACGGCACGACCTCGCGACTGGATCAGACGCATTTCCTGATGACGACCACTACGGCCAATGCGGCCAAAGTGATGCAGCACCTCGAATTCTGCCATCAAGTGCTGTGGCCGCAGCTCGACGTGCGCATGGTGTCCGTCTCCGAGCAATGGGCGCAGGCGGCGGTTGCCGGGCCGAAATCCCGGGAGGTGGTGCGCGGCGTGGTCGATGCCCAGCACGACCTCTCGAACGAGGCCTTCCCCTATCTCGCGGCGCGCGCGGTGACGGTCGGCGGCGGCATCCCGGCGCGGCTGTTCCGCATCTCCTTCTCTGGCGAACTCGCCTATGAACTGGCGGTGCCGGCCGACTACGGCGACGCGATGATGCGGGCGCTGATGGCGGCGGGTGAGCCGCATGGCATCACCCCCTATGGCACCGAAGCGCTCGGCGTCATGCGCATCGAGAAGGGCCATGTCGCCGGCAACGAGCTCAACGGCCAGACCACGGCGCGCGATCTCGGCTTCGGGCGCATGATGTCGTCGAAGAAAGACTTCATCGGCCGCGTCATGGCGGGCCGCGAAGCGCTGGTCGAGGCCGAGCGGCCGAGCCTGGTCGGCTTCCGGCCGGTGGATCCACGCCAACGCTTGCGCGCAGGTGCGCATTTCGTCGGCCTGGGCAAGCCGGCGGCGATGGAACATGACGAAGGCTATATGACCTCGGTGGCCTTTTCGCCGGTGCTGAAACACTGGATCGGCCTCGGCCTCCTGAGAAATGGGCCGCTGCGGCTCGGGGAGCGCATCCGGGCGGTCGATCCCTTGCGCAACGGCGACATCGAGGTCGAGATCTGCCATCCGGTCTTCGTCGATCCCGAAGGAGTGCGCCTCAATGGCTGACGCTGCGACGACTTCCGGCTGGACGCCGCGCGGGCCCTGGGCCGACATCCTGCCCGCCGGGCAGCTTGGTGCTTCGGGCAAGCCCGGCATCGCGATCGCACCCCGCGAGCGACTCGGGATCGCCAGCCTGATCGTCTCGGACGGCGGCCATGCGGCATTGGCTCAGGCGGTGAGCTCCCGTTTCGGCCTTGAGCTGCCGTTGACGCCGCGCGCCGTTTGGTCGGCCTCCCATGCCGTCGTCTGGGCGGGCCCTGGACAATGGATGCTGGTGGCTGAGCGCAGGCTTGGCTTGGCCGACGATCTGCAGTCACTGTCCGACGTCGCAGCGGTTGCTGATCAGAGCGACGGCCGCGCCGCGCTCAGGCTATCGGGTCCAAGCGTCCGCTCCGCCCTGGCCAAAGGTTGCATGCTCGATCTGCATCCCCGCGCTTTCCCGACAGGCGCGGCCGCCTTGACGCAGATCGGGCATGTCGGCGTACATTTCTGGCGTGGCGCCGACGCGCCTGATGGCTCGGTGTTCGAGATCATGGTGGCGCGCAGCATGGCCGGCAGCTTCTGGTCCTGGCTCTCCGCCTCGGTGGCCGAGTTCGGCTGCGCGGTAGCAGCACCGGGCCCAAGTTGAGCGCAGCGCATCGCGGCCCGTTTCCACGCCACTTCCCGTCCCATCGTAGTGAAGGGCCGCCCGCCGGCGGCATCAGCCATGCCCGAGCGCACCGCCATTCTCACCTTGTCCTGCCCCAACCGCCCCGGCATCGTCGCCGCCGTTTCGACGCTGCTGTTCGAGGTCGGCTGCAACATCCTCGACGCCCAGCAGTTCGACGACACCGAGACCGACCGCTTCTTCATGCGCGTCGTCTTCAATCGCTTGGACGAGCGCCATAGCCATGCCGACATCGCCGGCGCGGTGCGTGAACTGGCCGAGCAGTTCGGCATGGAGTTCACGTTGCGCGAGCGTGAGGCGAAGAAGCGGGTCATGTTGTTGGTATCGAAGTTCGACCATTGCCTGGCCGATCTGCTTTATCGTTGGCGTATCGGCGAATTGCCCATGGACATCACCGCCATCGTCTCCAATCACGGACGCGACAGCATCGCCTCGACCGATATCGGTGATCTGCCGTTCCATCACCTACCGGTGACGCGCCATAGCAAAATGGAGCAGGAAGCCCAGATCTGGCGGTTGGTGCAGGAGACGGGCACCGATCTTGTCGTGCTCGCGCGCTACATGCAGATCCTATCGGATGCGTTTTCGGCCAAGCTCTCCGGCCGCTGCATCAACATCCATCATTCTTTCCTGCCCGGCTTCAAGGGCGCCAAGCCCTATCATCAGGCGCATGAGCGCGGCGTCAAACTGATCGGCGCAACGGCGCATTACGTCACGCCGGATCTCGACGAAGGTCCGATCATCGAACAGGACGTCGAGCGCATTTCCCATCGCGATACGCCGGGCGACCTGGTGCGCAAGGGTCGCGACATCGAGCGCCGTGTGCTGGCCCGTGCCGTGCGGCATCACCTCGAAGACCGGGTCGTGCTCAACGGCAAGAAAACGGTCGTCTTCACCGATTGATAGCCTGCATCTCTTCGGGCCGGCAGTCGCTGCCGCAATCGATCCCTGCGATGCTCCGTAGAACGGCCGCGAGACAGCGTGGCTTGCAGGAAATGTCACGAGGTGAAGCTTAATTTCGATGATAATGGAAATAGCGGTTGACCTCTCAATCGCGCAACGGTAGCGTATTTCCATGAAGGTCGAACAAGCAGCTACGCAGCTTGAAGCCCTCGGCAACTCAACCCGCCTGCAGGTCTATCGGACCTTGGTGCGAGCTGGCGATGCCGGATTGCCTGTCGGGCGACTGCAAGACAAGCTGGGAATCGCAGCCTCGACGCTCTCGCACCACCTGCATCGGCTCATTCTGACCGGCCTTGTGACGCAGGAGCGCCAGGCGACCACGCTGATCTGCCGTGCCAACTATCCGGCGATGAACAGCCTCGTCGGCTTCCTGGTGGACGAATGCTGCGTCGACGGGCCGTGTGCGCTCAATCAGGGAGAGGCTGCGCCGGCCGAGAGGTCCTGAGGGATGACCTCGAGCCGCCGGTGAGAGCACCTGAGCTTGCCGGCATCACCGAAACGGGAGCGCGCGACGACGCTCGCGCGCTCAGAGATCGACAAAGCCGCCAGCCGAGGGTGGGCGGAGGAGAGCATATGAGAGTGCGAATATTGCCGGATCCAGACCTGCTGCCCGCCCTTGAGAAAGGTTACGCCTCTCGGCGCCTGACGATCGGCCTTCCGACGGCTGATTTGGACCATCCTCCACGTATCCTGTTGCTCTACGGCTCTCTGCGTGAACGCTCGTACTCCCGCCTCGTCGTCGAGGAAGCGGCTCGCCTTGTCCGGTTCTTCGGCGCCGAGCCACGCATCTTCGATCCTTCTGACCTGCCGTTACCGGATCAGGTAAAGGGCGACGATCATCCGGCGGTGCGGGAATTGCGGGAGCTTTCCATGTGGTCGGAAGGGCAGATCTGGTGCAGCCCGGAGCGTCACGGTCAGATCACTGGAGTCATGAAGGCGCAGATTGATCATTTGCCGCTCAACAGCGGTGGAATGCGCCCGACGCAAGGCCGCACGCTCGCCGTCATGCAGGTGTGCGGCGGCTCTCAGTCCTTCAATGCCGTCAACACGCTGCGACTGCTCGGACGCTGGATGCGTATGTTCACGATCCCCAACCAGTCGAGCGTTCCGAAGGCTTTCCAGGAGTTCGACGAAGCCGGGCGAATGAAGCCATCGAGCTACTATGAGCGGATTGTGGACGTCGTGGAGGAACTCGTCCGCTTCACCGTCCTGCTTCGCCCTCACGTCGCAACGCTGACGGATCGCTATTCGGAGCGCAAGAAGGCGCCCGGTCCCGCAAGCGATGTCACGACCGATCTGTCGGCGATCGCAACCGCTCATCAACGGCAAGGGGCTTCCGCGTGATCGGCGGAAGCGTGCGTGGCGCCGATCGAGAGCCGGAAGACCCTGATCCTATCGGCGCATCGCACGGGGGGAGTTCCTCGAAGTCGAGCCAGGTCAACCGTGAAGCGCTCAGCCGCTAGCTCGAAGTAGCCGGCCCACGATGAGCCGTGGCAGGAGGCGGTTTCTTCCTGATCATCATCCGACCATGCTCGAAAATGTCCACACGCCATGTCGTTGGATTGCTGTACGGGCTTGTGTGACCTGCCGGGACGCTATCCACCGGTGATCGGCCGCCCTGACGACGGGAGGTCTTCTTAAGCTTGCAAAAATTCGCTACGCTCTCCTTTGGGGAGTACACTAATGGAATTGAATGGAATTTATAATACAGCTGAGGATGATTGTGTTCTTGGTGAGAAAATCGAAAGTCCTGCGATCGTTGCAAACGTCGCAACCAGCTTTACCTATGCGTCCTATCAAAATGCGATTCCGGTTGTCCGATCGATTCTGATCGAGAACAACAGCGATCAGCATAACGAGAACTGTAAAGCCGAGCTGACGTCTTATCCGTCTTTCCTGAGACCTAAGTCGCGGGCAGCTGATCGGCTGATACCCGGGGACAGGCTCACCTTGGCCGATCGGAAGGTCGAGCTCGACGCCGGCTATTTTGCGGGCCTCAACGAGGCGGAACGCGGCGAGATCAGGCTGCGCCTTTCCGCGGGAGGCGAGGTTTTCGACGAGCAGCGCCTGCCCGTCTGGCTGCTCGCGCGGGCTCACCAGCATATCGCAACAACTCATCAATCCGGATAGGCATGTTCCGTTTCATCCATACGAGCGATCTGCATCTCGGCAAGCGCTTCGGCAATTTCTCCGGCGATCTGCCGAGCCGGTTGCGCGAAGCGCGGCACATGGTGATCGCGCGTCTTGCGCAGCGCGCGCGGGAACAGGGCGCGACGACGATCCTGCTCGCCGGCGATACATTCGATACCGAGACGCCGACGCCGGATGTCCGGCGGCAGGCGCTCGCGGAGATGGGGCACCATGCGCCGATCCGCTGGGTGGTCCTGCCCGGCAACCACGATTCGCTGCAGGCGACACAGCTTTGGACGACGCTGATAGCGGAGGCGCCGGAGAATGTCGTCTTGGCCGTCGATGCCCGGCCGATCGAACTGGCGGCGGACGCCGTGCTGCTGCCGGCACCCTGCACGACACGGCGGCCCGGCCGCGACCTGACCGAATGGATGGACGGCGAAGGGACGCCTGAAGGAACCATCCGCGTTGGACTCGCGCATGGCGCGATCCGGAGCTTCTCGGAGGAAGGAAACGCCTCCGAGATCATCGCACCGGACCGGGCTCGGCGCGCAGGCCTCGACTATCTGGCACTCGGCGACTGGCACGGCGCGCTCGAAGTCGATTCTCACACGCGCTACAGCGGCACGCCCGAGCCCGACCGATTCAAGCATGATCAACCCGGTGGAGCTTTGCTGGTGCGCATTGCCGGTCCCTCTTCCTTGCCGGAGGTTACGCCGCTGGAGACGGCCAGTTTCGCTTGGCTCAGGCTCGATCTCCACCTGCTCGATAGCGACGATCCCGTGGCGGCGCTGGAGGCCCTGTTGCCGGAGCCCAGGCACCGTCGGCAGACGCTTGCCCGCGTGGTGGCGACCGGACGCAGCCGGCTGCCGAAGCGCACCGCCCTGGCGGGGGCGATCGAGAGCGCGGCGCCGGATTTCGCATTCTTGGAACTCGATGACGCCAGCCTCGCGACGGAGTGCGAGGCAGACGACCTCGACATGATCGATCGTGCTGGGGCGTTACGCGAAGCCGCGAACGTGCTGCTTGCCGAGGCCAGGGATGAGAGCCGCTCCGCCGCTGATCGCGACATCGCGCGTGCCGCGCTCGCTCGGCTCTATTCCTATGCGCAGGCGGTTGCGGCATGAAGATCTCGGCGCTGCGCCTGTTCAATGTGAAGCGTTTCGCCCGCCGCGGTGTCGCGATCGAGGGGATCGGCGACGGCGTCAACGTGCTTTGCGCCGTCAACGAGTTCGGCAAGTCGACGAGCTTCGAGGCGCTCCATGCGCTGTTCTTCCAGCGGCATTCGGGCACGCCCGATCCGATCAGAAAGCTGCGGCCTTACAGCGGCGGTAATCCGCTGGTGGAGGCCGATATTACGACCGCAGAAGGCCGTTTCCGCATCGCCAAACAATACTATGGCGGCGGATGGGCGCGGGTGACCGACCTCGCCTCCGGACAGCTTGTGGCCCAGGCAGACGAAGCCGAGAATTTCATCGCCCGTCTGATCAAAGGCGGCACGGCCGGGCCGGCCGGCCTGCTCTGGGTGAGGCAAGGCATCACGGGCATCGAAAAGCGTAGCGGATCCGAGGAGGAAGGCGAGAAACAGATCCGCCGAAGTCTCGTCGAATCGGTCCAGGGCGAGGTCGAGGCCATCACCGGCGGTCGGCGCATGGCCGAGATCATGGCCGCCACGCAAGAGGCTCTTTCGGAGCTCCTCACCGCCACCGGCAGGCCGAAGGCCGGCGGGCGCTACGCCGCCGCTATCGCCGAGCGCGACAGGCTCGCTGCTGACGAACAGGAGCTCTCGGACGAAGTCGCCGCCTTGCGCGCGGCGCTGGACAAACGGTCGTCGGCTATGAAGCGGCTCGTTGAACTCGACAGGGCCGAGGACAAACAGGAGCGGCGCAAGGCGATTGAGACGGCGCAGGCGGCGTTCGACACAGCCAAGACGCATAGCGAAAAGCTCAAGACGGCCGAAGCCGAACTGAAGCTCGTTCGCGAACGCCGGGATGGCGCCGATCGGGAGCTCAAGGCGTTCCGCGCCGCCCTGGAGAAGGCCAAGGCGTTGCAGCGAGGGCTGCAGGAGGCCGAGCAACGCCGCAGTGAAGCGCTTGGCAGACGCCACGCCACCGAGGCGGCGATCGAGAAGACACGGGCCGACGTCGCGGCGGCGGAGGCCGAAGAACAGGCGATGCGCGACCTGCTCGCTCGTCTTGATGCGGCATTGAAGGCGCGCGAGGCGTCGGAGCGCCTCATTGAGTTGAAGGAACGGCTGAGGGAGGCAGAAGCCACCCGCCAGGCGCTGGAGGAGGGCGAAGCGAAGCTCGCCCTCGTGAGGATCCCGCCGAGCGCCATCGACGAGCTTCAGGCTCTCGAAGTCGAGCTCGCCCGGCTGCGCGCCGTCGAAGCGGCTGCGCGCTCCTCGGTCGTCATCGCCTATGAGAACGATGCGGCTGCCCCTGTGACAATGGACGGTAGCCCGCTTACGGATGGCGAAGAGCGCGGCTTTGACGGGCAGGCGCGGCTTTCCGTGCCGGGCATCGGCACGATCACGCTGCGGTCCAATCGCCCGGCGCGTCGCGACGGTCGCCTGGAACAGGCCGAAGAGAAACGGCGCACGCTGCTTGCCGCGATGGAGGTCGCAGACCTCGCTGCCGCGCGGGCGCGGCAGGTGCGCGCGCAGCAGATGGAGGCCGAACTGCGCGAGCTTCGAGGCCGGCTGTCGCTGCTTGCGCCGGAGGGCCTGGCCAAGCTCCGGGAGGAGGTCGAGGCGCGCAACGCGACCGGCGCCGAGGCTCTCGAACTGAAGGAGGATCCGGCGCAGGTCCGGTCCTCACTCGCCGAAGCCGAAGAGCGGCGGAAGAACGCGAGGCAGGCCCTGCGAGAGACGGAGCCCCTGCGGGAAGGCGCAGGCGAAGCCTTCGTTGCGGCTGAGATAGCCTTGGCTTCGCTAAAAGCCGACCACGCGCAGGTCGAGGCCATTCTTGGGGCCCATGAGGAGCGCGACGAACGCGAACGCATCTTGTCGAAAGCGCTGGACGAGTTCGACCGGGCACTCGCTAAGGCTGAGGCACATGCGGACAAGCTGCGCGCGGCGGCCGCCGACCTCGACTCCGCCGAGGCGGCGTTGAAGCGTGTCCGCTCGGTCGCGGAGGCCGCCGAGATTGAGGTGAATTCCCTCCGTGAAACCATTGCCGGCCTGAACGCTGAGATTCGCGCGCGGTCCGATGAGGCCGTGGAAGAGAAATGGCGCGAGACCGCCGAGGCGCTCTCTGCGGCGACCGCCCGCGTTGCAGCTTTCGACAAGGAAGTGGCTGTCTCGCAGCGGCTGGCTGCGGCACTGGAGGCTGCCCGGTCGGACGCCCGCGAGCTCTATCTCAAGCCCGTCATGGCCGAGCTGAGGCCACTTCTCCGGCTGCTGTTCGACGACGTCTCGATTACCTTCGACGACAAGACGCTCTTGCCCCAGACGCTCCTGCGCAACGGCCAGGAGGAGGAGGTCGATCGCCTGAGTGGAGGCATGCGGGAGCAGCTCTCGGTGCTGACGCGTCTGGCCTTTGCGCGGCTGCTCGCCCGCGACGGGAGGCCGGCACCGGTGATTCTGGACGATGCGCTCGTCTATTCCGACGACGACCGCATCGAAAAGATGTTCGACGCGCTCCACCGGCAGTCGAGAGACCAGCAGATCATCGTCTTCTCTTGCCGCCAGCGCGCCTTCCAGAAGCTTGGGGGAAACATTCTTCAGATGACCGATTGGCAGCCGTAAATCGCTCTTCCCACAAGCGTCAGTCTTCGGCCATGTGCAGCCGTTCAAGATCGGCGATCAGCCCCGGCCCGGTCGGTTGCCATCCGAGCGTCTTGCGCGTCTGCTCACTCGACGCGGGCATGTCGAGACCGGCGAACATTGCGAGCCAGCCGAAAATGTCCTGAACCTCGTCCCGCGCGACGGATTTCACCGGCAGGTTCAGCCGCCGGCCGATGGCTTCCGCGATTGCACGCATCGGCACACCTTCCTCCGCGACCGCATGATATTTCGCGTTGGGCTCGGCCCTTTCGATCGCCAGCCTGTAGAGGCGGGCGACGTCGAGAACATGGGCCGCCGGCCAGCGGTTGAGTCCCTCGCCCACATAGGCGCACACGCCCTTCGCGCGATACATCTCGATCGCCGGCGTGATGAGACCCTGCGTGACCGGATCATGAACCTGCGGCAGGCGCACCACCGACACGTTCACGCCATCCGCGGCGACCGCGGCAGCGGCCTCTTCCGACGCGGCACGGGGATGCGTGTCGGAACCGACAATCGGGTTGTCTTCCCTGGCCGGCTCGCCGGGCACGGAATTGGCGATGCCGGTTCCGGAGGTCACGATGAGCGGCCGATCGGAGCCGGCGAGGACGGAGCCGAGTGCCGCGATGACACCGCGGTCATCCTCGCAGTTCTGCACAAATCTCGAAAAATCATGGTTGAAGGCGAGGTGGATGACGCCGTCCGAACGCGCGGCAGCGTCCTTCAGGCTATCCGGGTCCGCGATCGATCCACGATAGGGCTCGGCGCCGGTGGCAGCGAGGGCCGCGGCCTTCTCTTCCGAGCGGTAGAGGCCGATCACTTGATGGCCCGCCGCGATCAGGTCCTTGACGACCTTCGAGCCGATGTTTCCCGTAGCACCAGTAACAAACACACGCATGAGCAAAGTCTCCGGCTTTCGTCGGCGACAAATCTGTGCTCATGTTTTATTCTGGTAAAGTAGTGAGATTATCATATTAAGATTGCTAACAGGATGACCGACCTTCTTGCCTCCGAGAATGCGCTCGGAATCTATCTGAGGGACCGGCGCATGAAGCTCGACCCGGCCGCTCTCGGCTTTCCCTCAGAGCGCCGCCGCACGCCCGGCTTGCGCCGGGAGGAGGTGGCGCAGCGCGCCAATATCAGCCCGACCTGGTATACATGGCTCGAACAAGGGCGCGGCGGTGCGCCTTCGGCCGACGTGCTCGACCGCATCGCGCGCGCGCTGATGCTGACCGACGTCGAGCGCGAGCACCTGTTCCTTCTGGGCCTCGGCCGCCCGCCGGAAGCGCGCTACCTGAAGAACGATGGCGTGACGCCGCGTCTGCAGCGCGTGCTCGATGCGCTCGACCCCAGCCCCGCCCTGATCCGGACCGCGACCTGGGATGTCCTGGCCTGGAACCGGGGGGCCACCGCGATGCTGATGGATTATGGATCGCTGCCGCCGGAACAGCGCAACATCCTGCGTTTCATCTTTCTCGACCCGCGGGCTCGCGCGGCCCAATATGACTGGGAAAGCGTGGCGCGCTTCGCACTGGGCACGTTCAGGGCGGATGCGGCCCGCGCCGGCGCGGCGGCGGAGGTGGAGCCTCTCGTCGACGAACTCTGCAGCCTGAGCCCGGAATTCAAGGCGATGTGGGCCGAAAATGACGTGCGGAGCGGCCGACACGAGGCCGTCAAGCACATCCGCCATCCGGTGCTCGGTCCGCTCGCCTTCGAATATTCGGCTTTCGCGGTCGACGGCCGGACCGACCTGGCGATGGTGGTCTACAATCCGGCGACGCGAGAGGATGTCGACCGGATCAAATCCCTGATGGGCGAAGGATAAGCGCATGGCGACACTTTCCGCTTTTGGGCGGGAGGTGCGATGCCGCGAGGGGGCTGGTCGGTCTCTTAGTATTTCCGAATTGCTATCTGATGACGACGCAGCTAATACGCTCCACGGTTGGGGGAGAATTCATGACGAAGCTGCCATTCGTTACTGCTGCAATTACCCTTTTCGTGCTCGCCGGCTGCGTGCATCCCGAAGCAAAGCGGCGAATAGAACAAGCGCAAGCGTGTAAGGCAAAGACTTTTACCAGTTCATCCGATCGGGCTGAATGCATCATAGCTGCCGAAGCGGGGCTACCTATGGACTCTTTGCGCGTACGTCGGTTCGCAGTTTTGCGTGCGCTTGCTCAGAAGGTGGATGCTGGGGAAATCACGCAGGCAGAGGCCGACAGAGAATACGAGAATTGGCTTGAAGACAGGCGGCGCGAAGAACGAGCCAAGCAGATGGGACGGGCTGCTATGTTTGGGGCAATGGCCGGGGTGCACTAAGCATTGCGCTACCGATATCGTCGTCTTCGTCGCACGAGCCTTGCCGTGCCGCATTCTCGTCTCGGTCTTCGCCAAGGCGCCGCACCTGATGGCGGGCCGGCTATTTGATGCCTTTTCGCTGGGCGTCGGGCTCTTGGCTCGCGCCAGTCGCTCCGGAGGTCAAGACCGGCCGCCGCGGATGAGGGAGAGCTGATACAAGCTGCATGCCGACTGCTGCGAGGTGAACTGGCGAGGTGAACTGGCGACGTCGGACTTTGATGATCGAAGCGAGGGCCTGCCTCTCCCTGCCTCTCCCTGTCCCTCACCACCCGCGCAAGTCCCGTGGCACTGTCGGTCTCCTGCCTTTGATCCCTAATTTATAATATGATAATAACAAACTGCCCGTCGGTCGGTAAGCGCATCGCGCGACCTGCCGCGGGCGGGGCTGGAACTCCCGCAGGGGCCTAATGCGCGGGAGGCGGCAATCAGGCTTAAGGGAGCGCCATGTCTCGATCTGCAGCTCTCGGGGAGCGGGTCCTCGAATATTTCCGGCTTGTCGACCAGGCACGCCTCGACGAGATGTACGACATGTACACCGACGACATTTTCTATAAGCGGGCAGGCGTGGAGCCGATCATCGGCAAGGCCGCGTTTATCGCCTTCTTTCAGGGGCCGCGCGGGATCGATCGCGTTCGGCACGAGATGAAGGTGGTGGCGGTGGAGGGGAACTGCGTCGCGGTTGAGGGGCGCGCCCGGGCGACACTTCTATCGGGCGGCAGCTTCGACAGGCAGATCGCGGAGTTCTTCTGGTTCGACGGCGACCGCGTCTCGCGGCGCCATGGCTATGTCGACGCGGCGCTCTGACCCCGATTGAAATTCAGCGCCTCCGACGAGTCGAGGCGCCCATAAACTGAACAGACAACGAGGCGGGCGCGGCCTGCCTTTTCGCGCGCCCTCAAGCGGCAGCGGTTCACGCAGGCCTGCAGCGGCTCGTCAGTCCTCTTCCTGGAACGCGACCTCACGCGTTCGCCGGAAGGCGGGCACCAGCACCAGCACCAAGCACCCGCCAGCGACCAGCAGCAGGGTCAAGCTGATCGGCCGGTTGACGAAGATCATCGGGTCGCCGAAGGAGACCTGCATGGAACGCCGCAGGTTCTCTTCCATCAGAGGGCCGAGCACGAAGGCGAGCAGCAGGGGCGCCGGCTCGCAGTGCCATTTGATGAACAGATAGCCGAAGAAGCCGAAGATCAGCAGCAGGTAGACGTCGATCACGCTGCTGTTCACCGTGTACACGCCGATGCAGCAGAACACGAGGATCATCGGATAGAAGATGTGGTAGGGCACCTGCAGCAGCAGCGTCCAAACGCGGATCAGCGGCAGGTTGATCACCACCAACAGGGCGTTACCGACCAGCATGGAGGCGATCAGGCCCCAGAAGATCTCCGGGTTACTGGTGATGACCCGCGGTCCGGGGGTGATCCCGTGAATGAGCAGCGCGCCGGCCATGAGTGCCATGAGCGCATTGGATGGAATACCGAGCGTCAGCAGCGGGATGAACGAGGTCTGGGCGCCGGCGTTGTTGGCGGCCTCCGGCGCCGCAACGCCTTCGACCGCGCCCTTGCCGAAGCGATGGGGCTCCTTGGACACGCGCTTCTCGATCGAATAGGCGGCAAACGAGCTCAACATGGCTCCGCCACCCGGCAAAATGCCGAGGATTGAGCCGATGATGGTGCCGCGCATCGCCGCCGGCCACGATCGGCGGAAATCATCACGCGTCGGCCAAAGATTGCTGACCTTCTTCTCGATCACCGACTGATGCTGGACTTTCTCGAGATTGCGGATGATCTCGCCGACGCCGAACAGGCCCATGGCGAGCGGAATGAAGCCGATGCCGTCGAACAAGCCGGGAATGCCGAGCGCCATGCGCAGCGAACCCGACTCGACGTCGGTGCCGACGCAGCCGAGCAGCAGGCCGAGCACGATCATGGCGAGCGCCTTCAGGATCGAGCCGTGCGCCAGCACGATCGCGGCGATGAGGCCGAGCACCATCAGTGAAAAATATTCCGCCGGGCCGAACATCAACGCGAGCTGCGAGATCGGCGGCGCAAACAGCGTGATGACGAAGGTGGCGAAGACGCCGGCGAACAGCGAGGCGAGCGCGGCGACCGCGAGCGCCGGTCCTGCCCTGCCGCGTCGTGCCATCTGGTGGCCGTCGAGGCAGGTGACGACCGAGGAGTTTTCGCCCGGCATGTTGATCAGGATCGCAGTCGTCGAGCCGCCATACTGCGCGCCGTAATAGATGCCGGCGAGCATGATCAGCGCCGAGACCGGCGGCAGATAGAAGGTGATCGGCAGCAGGATGGCGATCGCCGAGAGCGGACCGATGCCCGGCAGGACGCCGATCAGCGTGCCGACCAGCGTGCCTACGAGGCAATACAGGATGTTGCCCGGCTGCAGCGCGATCGAAAAGCCGTGAAAGAGAGCAGAAAAACTGTCCAGCATCAGCGCACGAGAGCCATGGGCCAGATCTGCATGGGCAGACCGAGCGCGATGGGGAAGACGAGGACGATGAAGGCCGCCATGCCGATCGCGAGAAGCACCGCTTCATAAAAGCGTGTGCCGCGATGCGCGAGGCAGGCGACGAGCACCGTGCCAGACACGGCAATGATAACGCCGAGGTGGAAGATCGCGAGCGCAAAGAACAGGATGCTCGCGAGCACGAAAAACATCTGCCGCGGAAACCAGCGCTCGAAGACCTCGCCCTCCCGGGCAAAGCCCTGCAGGATTATGGCGAGACCGAGTGCGATCTCGATGAAGACGAGTAGGCGCGGGAAAAACCCTGGACCCATGGCCGCCACCGTGCCCGGGTTGAGCGGCCAAGCGAGGATGAGCGCGAATATGGCGATGGCCACGAGGGTGATGCCCACCAAGACGTCGTTCAGGTTCTTGACGTGAGGCATGATGTTCTACTGGGGCGCCGGAGACCGGCCGGAACGTGTTCGACGGGAGCTTGCCGCCTTTGCGAGGCGGAAGACGCTCCAGTCGGGCGATGCTTGCAGAGCCGGCTGCCCGGAAAACGTCCCGGGCAGCGGCCTTCGCATTTCGTGCTTTCAGCCTCGCGTCAGATGCGGATCTTCGCCTCACGCACGACTTCCTCGACCACCACACGCCAGTTCTCCAGGAACGCTGTGAAGTCGGCGGTGGAGCTGCCGACCATATAAGTGCCCTGACCGGCGAGCTTGTCGTAAGTGGACGGGGTTTTGGTGGCCTGCGCCACCGCCTGCTGCATCTGGGCGATGATGTCGGCTGGGGTGCCGGCGGGCGCGAAAATGCCGCCCCAGTCGGCGTGATTGGCCTTGGGCAGCCCCAGTTCGGCGAGTGTCGGCACGTCCGGGAATTCCTTCAGGCGCGTATCATTGCCGACCGCGAGCAGGCGGACCTTGTCAGCCTGGATCATTGGGTTGAGGGTCGAGACGTTCAGCACCGCGAGGTCGATCTGTCCCCCGACGACGTCGCGCGCGATTTCCGGCGCCAAGCGATAGGGGATGTTGACGAACTTGACGCCCCCATAGAGCTGGATCGCTTCGACGACGATGTGCGGCACGCCGCCGACGCCCGAGGTGCCGTAGCGGATACGGCCCGGATTGGCTTTGGCGTAGTCCATGAGTTCCTTGAAAGTCTTCCACGGCGAGTCCTTAGCCACCGAAATGGTCTCGGGGTATTTCACCATCTGGGTGACGGGCAGGAAGTCTTTGGCGTAATTGATCGGCACGTCTTTCATCAGCAGCGGAGTGACGAGCTGCTGCAGGCCGTTCATCAGGAAGGCGTAGCCGTCACGCGGCAGCGCGAGCACGGCCTGCGCGGCGACAAGCGAGTTGCCGCCGGTGCGGTTCTCGACGACCATCGGCTGCTTGAGGATTTCCGCGACTGCCTGGTAAGTGATGCGCGTTGCGATATCGCCACCGCCGCCCGGGCCGAAGCCGGTGATGATTTGGACGGGTCTGGTCGGCCAGGCCGTCTGAGCCTGCGCACCCATCCGTCCCGCCGCCAGCACCATAGACGTGGCGAGGGTCATCTTCAGCGCATCGCGCCTTCCAATCGTCTTCATTTCGATCTCCTCCCGAACTCTAGCGAGCGGCGCGTTCCCATGATGCGCCCTATTTTTTTGAGCACGCCTACGACATGCCTAGCTTCCGCCGTCCCCCGGCCCAGTGTGCCGTGCGGGAGGGGGCCAGGCTGCATAGATAATTTCATAATACTAATGTGTCGCACCCCGCTGTCAACCCGACTGGCGAAGTATTCGCCGGGCGGCCGGCTCGGATTGATCGCCGCCGCGCGGGTGAGGGCCACGCGCTGCTGCTCGCCGCCGGAGAGCTGTGCTGTATAGACGTCGACCGGCGCGACAGCTTCACCTTCGAACAGCGCGGGCCTTGACCGTTCTACGATTTCGCCCTGCACCACCAGCGGGCCATGCCGCCTGCGACTTCTCGACGGTCTATGAAGCGCGGAAGCGCTCGAGCGCGGCGCGATCAATTTCGATGCCGAGCCCCGGCCCGGTGGGGATCGTCACGACACCTCGCCTGTGCTCGATCGGCTCGGCGAGGACCGCCTGCCGGATCGGATGCTCGGTGCGGTCGAACTCCAGTATCGGCTCGATCGGCGAGAGCGAGGGCGGCGTGAAAGCTGGCACAACCGCGAGGAGCTGCAGCGACGCTGCCATGGCGACCCCGGAGCCCCAAACATGCGGCAGGCAACGCATGCCGTAGACCATCGCCATGTCGGCGATCTTCTTGCACTCGGAAATGCCGCCGGCGGAGCAGGTGTCGGGCTGCAGGATGTCGAGTGCGTTGCGGGCGAAGATGTCGCGCATGCCGTAGCGGGTGAACTCGCATTCCCCGCTGGCGATCGGCATCGTGAGCGCGTCCCGCACCCGCTGGTGGCCGGCGATGTCCTCCGGCGGGACCGGCTCCTCGAACCAGCCGATGTCGAGTTCCTCGATCATCCGGCCGAGACGGATCGCCGCGACCGCGTCAAAGGCATGATTGGCGTCGATCATCAGCCCGATGTCGGGCCCAATCGCCTCGCGCACCGCACGCACCGCGCGTGCATCCCGGTCGACGCCGAAGCCGACCTTCAGCTTCACCGCATGGAAGCCATCCGCGACATAGCTCGCAGCCTCCTCGGCGAGATATTCGACGTGATCGTCGCGCTGGCGGCCGTAGAGGCCGGTGGCATAGGCCTTGATCTCGGTGCGCAGCGGCCCGCCCAGCAGGCGGTGGACGGGCTGATTGAAGAACTTGCCCTTGAGGTCCCACAGCGCGATGTCGATGCCACTGAGGCTCTGGATAACCACGCCCTTCTGGCCGTGGTCGCGGTAGCGGGCATAGACCTCCTGCCAGATCCATTCGGTGCGTAGCGGGTCCTGGCCGATCAGCAGCGGGGCGATGGCCTCGACCACGGCCGAATTGATTCGCGCTGGGCCGTAGCACTCGCCCCAGCCAACGAGGCCCTCGTCGGTCTCGATCTCGACGAGCATGGACGTGCGCGTCGAGTACCAGGCCCGCGAATAGGCGAAGGGTTCGGCCAGCGCCGCTTCCAGCACGTGCGTCCTGACTTTGTTGATCTTCACACTCGCCCCTTCCTGCGCCTTATCAGCACCTGTGGACCTTCTGTGTCCATTTAGATAATATTATAATATAATAAAGGCAACCGCATCCGGGGCTCGCTCCCGTGCGGCGGCCTCTGGAGTTGGGCGGGACCAAGCCGCCTCATGTAAAACCGAATGCAGCGGCGAATACCCGGAGTTTCGACAGATGAAGATAGACAAGGCGCTTACCGTCGAGGACCTGCGCAAGGCCGCCAAGCGCCGATTGCCGCGCATCGCTTTCGACTTCATCGAAGGCGGCGTGGATTCGGAGCACGGGATCGCCCGCAACGAGCGTATATTCAGCCAGTGCCGCCTGCTGCCGCGCTACTTCGTCGACGTCTCCAAGCGCAGCCAAAAGACGACGATTTTCGGCAAGACCTATGATAGCCCCTTCGGCTTCTCCCCGACCGGCACCCCCGACCTGTGGCGCCCGGGGGCGGAGGGCCTGCTCGCCCAGACCGCGGGCGAGCTCAACATTCCCTTCCTGCTGTCCACGGCCGGCAACAATACCGTGGAGAAGGCGGCGCGGTTGGCGCGCGGGAATCTCTGGTTTCAGCTCTACACCACGCGCGACCGGGCGATCGCCGACTCGCTGATCGGCAGGGCGAAGGACGCCGGCGTCGAGACCCTGGTCGTCACCGCCGACGTGCCGGTCGCCCCCAATCGCGAACGCAACATGCGCAACGGCTTCTCCCGGCCGCTCCGCAAGACCCTGTCGCTGGTGCTCGACGGCATGCGGCATCCATCCTGGACGTGGAATTACCTGCGCACCGGCGGCATGCCGCTGATGGGCAGCTTCGCGGCCTATGCCCCGCCGTCGGCCACGCCCGACGAGGTCGCCGATTTCTTCGGCACCCAGCTTCCCACCCCCGACCAGACCTGGCGGGACTTCGAGCACCTGCGCAAGATGTGGCCGGGTCACCTGGTCATAAAGGGCATCCTGCATCCGGAGGACGCGCGGCGCGCGGCGGAGATCGGCGCCAACGGCATTTATGTCTCCAATCATGGCGGCCGCCAGCTCGACGGCGCCCCATCGCCGCTCGAAGTGCTGCCGGCCATACGCGAGGCGGTTCCCGGACAGACGATCGTGATGGACAGCGGCTTCCGCCGTGGCTCGGATATCATCATAGCGATGGCGCTCGGCGTCGACGTCGTGCTGCTCGGCCGCGCGCCGCTGTACGGCGTATCGGCCTTCGGCCGCGAGGGTGCGCGCAAGTTGGTTTCGATCCTGCGCCGGGAGATCGACCTCAACCTCGCCCAGATCGGCTGCCCGGACATCAATGCGCTCGACGAGAGCTTCGTCGTCCCGCCGCCCACCATCCGCTTCGGCAACGGGCGCCCGACCTTCCAGTCGTAAGAGGGCGGCGAGGTGGTTGCGCCTTGCCTTCGTCGGCCGCCTCAGAACACCGAACCAGGTGGCGCCAGCGTCGCGGTGCCGAGGCCGTGCCGGTCGATCTCCTCGCGCGTCGCTCACATCGCCGAGGTGGCGGGGCCGACGGCGATAGCCGCCGGCGCCAGCGCACGGGTGTTGCTTGAGCGGGCGGCATTCGACATGGAGCTCATCCAATCCGTTCAGGTGCCCGGCGCGAACAGGTGCATCTGCGTGAGCTCGGTCGAGAGCCGCAGGCTGTCGCCGGGCTTCTCGGCCCGGTAGCCCGGCAGGGTCACCGTCTGCGGTCCGATCGGCGTCGTGACGATAAATTCGGTCCGGTCGCCGAGGAACATCAACGATTCTATGGTGCCGGGAAGCCCCCGTCCGCCGTCGCCATGCGCGCACCAATATTCCGGCCGCACGAGGCATGAGGCCGAGCGGGCGCTCTCGCCGGGCAGCGCGGCGCCACGGGCGAGGACGAACTGGCCGTCGGCGGTGCGGACCTCCATGGCCTTGCCGGTGATGTCGATGACGCCGGGGAAGATGTTAGCCTTGCC
Organism: Chelatococcus sp. GCM10030263; assembly: GCF_042666455.1. Lineage (NCBI taxonomy): Bacteria > Pseudomonadati > Pseudomonadota > Alphaproteobacteria > Hyphomicrobiales > Chelatococcaceae > Chelatococcus > Chelatococcus sp. GCM10030263. Next base: position 427,048 of record NZ_JBHTDB010000005.1, read on the forward strand.
GAGGAAGCCCGCAACATAGTGGTTGACCGGCTTGCGGTAGATGTCCGCCGGCGCGCCCTCCTGCACGATGCGCCCGTCGCGGAACAGAAAGATGGTGTCAGCGAGCGACATCGCCTCTTCCTGGTCGTGGGTCACAAATACCATCGTGGCATTGGTCAGGCGCTGCAGATCCTTCAGCTCCTTGCGCATCTCGGCGCGCAGCTTGGCGTCGAGGTTGCTCAGCGGCTCGTCGAGCAGCATCAGCCGCGGGCGGCTGGCCACACAGCGGGCGATGGCGACGCGCTGCTGCTGGCCGCCGGAGAGCTGGGTCGCGCCCCGATCGCGCATCGCTCCGAGGCCGACGAGCGCCAGAGTCTCGTCCACCCGGCGCGTCACCTCCGCAGGCGGCAGCCCGCGCGCCTTGAGCGGCAGCGCCACGTTCTCGAACACCGTCATATGCGGCCAGATCGCATAGGACTGGAACACCATGCCGAGGTCGCGCTTCTCCGGCGGCAGGTTGATGCGCTGCCGGTCGCAGAAGACAGGCATGCCCTGGATCAGGATCTGGCCGGAGTTGGGGTGCTCGAGCCCCGCGATGCAGCGCAGTGTCGTGGTCTTGCCGCAGCCGGAAGGGCCGAGCAGCACGGAGATCGCCTCCGAGCGGAACCGCGTGGTCAGATCATCGATGACCGCCGGGCCGCCGTAGGACTTGTTCAGCTTATTGATCTCAACACTCATATCGGGGTGACACCTCCGGAGCGGCGGCGGGCATGTGCGGGTGCGCGGCCCTCATGCGGCGACCCCGGCGGCCGCCCCGCGGCGCGACGCCAGCAGGCTGACCGCCTGCATGATCAACACGCCGACCACGAGCTGAAGAATGGACAGCGAGGCGACGCGAGAAAAATACCCAGCGAACCAGCTATCGAAGGTCAGGATCGAGAAGGTGCGGGTGTCGGCGTTGTAGAGCATCATCACCATCGACAGCTCGGTCATGAAGATCGAGTAGAGCAGCACCCAGCTCGATACGATGCTCGGGCGGATCAGCGGCAGGGTGATCCGCCCCACCGTCCGCGCCGGGCCGTAGCCGCTGATGCGCGCGCTTTCCTCAAGCTCGGGATGGATCTGCACCAGGCTGCCGGAGATGGTGCGCACGGCATAGCCGGTGAAGCGGCCGATAAAGCCGATGATGATCAGCCACACGGTGGCGGCGATGTCGAAGGGCAGACGCAGCCAGAACGCCGCCACCCCGATGCCGAAGGCGATACTCGGCACCGACAGCGGCATAAGCACGAGATATTCCAGGAGCTTGCGCCCCCTGACCGCTGTGCGGCACGACAGCCAGGCGATAGCGATGCCGAGCACCGAGCCGAGCGTCGCCGCCATGATGGCGATGATCAAGCTGTTCTTCAGCGTGTCGTGCACGTCCGACGAGTTCCAGAGGAACGCGTAGTGCTGGGCAGTGAACACGCCGGACCAGGCATAGGTCGAGAGCGAGGCCACGGCGATGACCAGCACCGGAATGATCACGGTGAGGGCGATGTAGAGCGCGACCAGGGCGAAGATTACGAAGCGCATCGCCCCGAGCTCGATCTGCCGCGGTCGAAAGCCCTTGCCCGTGACGGTGATGAAGCTGCGCCCCCTCAAGAGCCGCTGCTGCAGGAACACCGCCAGCAGCGAGAGCGCCATCAGGTAGATCGCCAGCACCGCCATGACGCCATAGGCGGGCGGCACCTGCTGCGACTCGAGATAGATGCGCGACGTCAGGGTGAGGATCTGCCGCGCCCAGCCGAGCAGCACCGGCGTTCCGAACAGGCCGATGGCGATGACGAAGGTGAGCACCGCGGCCGACAGCACGGCCGGCGCGATCACCGGCAGGGTGATGGTGAGCGCGACCCGCCAGCGGCTGAGGCCGGCCACCTGCCCGACCTCTTCCATGCTCGGGTCCATGCTGCGCAGCGCGCTGGCGATGATCATCAGCGCATAGGGTGCCATATAGATGCCGATCACCCATGTGATGCCGACGATGGAATAGACGTCGAGGAACAGCGGTAGCCCGACCACGCCGAGCGCCACGTTGCCCAGCCCGATGCGCGGCGCCGCCAGCAGGATCCAGGCGAAGGCGCCGACGAAGGGCGGGATGAAGATCGGCAATATCGCCAGGCGCTCCAGCAGCGCCGCCGCCGGGGTGTTGGTGCGCACCAGCGCCCAGGCGAGCGCAATGCCGATCACGGTCGCGACGATGGTGGCGCCGATCGACACCACCAGCGTGGTCGCGAGCGACGACCAATAGGGCCAATGCGTCATGACCTGGACGAAGTTGTCGAACCCGAACCGCCGCCCCTGCGGCCCGGGAATCGTGAACGCGTCGAAGAACACGGAACAGAGCGGCAGCACGACCAGCACCACGAGCAGCAGCGAGACCGCCGCCAGGACGAGATGTCGAGACTTCATGATCGATCCGGTAATAGTGGCCGCTATCCCGTATTCCCCGCCGGCTCAGGAAATGCCCATCGCCGATTTCCACATCTCGATCACCATATCGCGGTCGCGCAGGGTATCGGCCGGGCCGGCGGCCATGAGCTTGATCGATTTGCGCGCCGGGAAGCCCGTGGGCGCGATCTCGTCGGTGCTCGACGGGTAGGTGCCGTTGGCGGCCATGATCTCGGCGCCGTCGCGGCTCATCACGAAATCGATGAATAACGCCCCGGCGCGCGGATGCGGGGCGTCCTTCGGCACGGCCATGGCGCCGACTTGCATCATGCTGCCGCTGGTCGGCAGGATGAAGGCGGCCGGCGCGCCCTGTTCGCGCATGCGCTTGAAAAAGGCCATGTGCATGGTGACGGTGAGCGGTCGCTCGCCGGAGGTCATCTTGGCGACCTGCACCCCGGTGTTGGGCGCGATCTCGGTGCCGAGCCGCTTCCACGCGTCGAGGATGGCCTGCGTCTTCTCCTTGCCGAGCCCCTGGTAAAGGCCGATCAGCACGCAGAGCGCCGTGCCCGAGTTGCGCGGGTCGGAGGAGATGATGAGGTCCTTCCACTCGTCGCCGAACTTGGTGAAGTCTTCCCAGTCCTTCGGCAGGGGAAGGTCCTTGGTCGCGTCACTGTTGTAGATGATCGGGGTCAGCATGCGCTGGGTGATGACGTAGCCGGTATCGGACACGGCATCCTTGGGATAGCCCGCAGTGGTGTCGAGATCGCCGAATACGCCCTCGCGGTAGCCGAAGAGCAGCGTGTCGTCATTGGCGCAGAGCACATCCGCCACCATGCGGCCGGCGCTCTTCTCCGACATCATGCGATTGTAGCTCTGCCAGCCGCCGCCCGGCACCGAGGTCACCTTGATGTCGGGATACTTCTTCTTGAAGCCCTCGACGAGCTGCGGGACCATGCTGGAGTCGCCATAGACGGCGACCTGGCCTTCTTTCTTGGCTTCCTCGATCAGCTTGGGCTGGTCGGCGAGCGCCGGGCGGAGCAGGGCGCCCCCGGCGGAGGCGAGGACCGAGCCCGAAACCAGGGTGTTGAAGCCACGACGCGTCCAGCCGCGCGACTTGCCGTTGTCGAAAGACGTCATTTTCGTTCCTCCCATATGACTATTTTGCCGACCCCCGTCTTCGCGGCTGCCGGTTACGCTTTCAGGCTGCAAATCGTCGAATGGCCTCCTCGTCCAGCGCGAGACCGAGACCCGGGCCGCTCGGAGCGACAATCCGGCCGTTCTCGATTGTCGGCATGGCCTGGAGAATGCGCTCCGAACGCGGCACGTATTCGGCCAGATGGCCGTTGGGTATGGCCGCCACGAGATGCACATGCACCTCGGGAATGACATGGCCGCACACCCGCACGTCGTGCGCCTGCGCGAGGCTTGCGACATGGCGCCAGGGGGTTATGCCGCCGATCCGGGCGAGATCTATGATGATGATGCCGGCACCACGCGCGCTGATGAGCTGCTCGTATTCCGCCAAGGTGTAGAGGTGCTCGCCAGTCGCGATCGGCACTTCGAGCAGGCCGGTCATACGCCGCAGGCCGGCGAGGTTGCGATGGTTGATCGGGTCTTCCAACCAGTGGATGCCCGCATCCTGAAGCGCGCGGCCGCGGTCGAGCGCGGTATTGACGTCCCAGGTCTCGGTGGCGTCGACCATGATGAGCATGTCGTCGCCCACCGCCTCGCGCACGGCTTTCACCCGGCCGACTTCGCCGGCCGCGGTGCGCTCGTTGCCGATGCGCAGCTTCAGCGCCGAAAACCCGGCGTCCCGGTGCCGGCGTGCCGACTGCGCCAGTTCGTCGAGCGACAGCGAATACCACAGGCCGTCCGAGGCATAGGTCGGCACGCGGTCGCGATAGCCGCCGAGCAGACGGTGGAGCGGCTGCCCAGCCACCTTGCCCATGGCGTCCCACATGGCAATGTCGAGCGGGGCGATGGCGTAGCTGACCATGCCGCCCGGCCCGATCCACTCCGCCGCCCGGTCGAGCTTGGCCCAGGCCTTCTCCGGCTCGAACACGTCCATGCCGACGAGCAACTGGCCAAGCTCGCGCGTGGCATCGGCGAGGGGGCGCATGAGCGAGTCGTTGAGGAGCACGACATAGCCGAACCCCTCGACGCCGTCGGTCGTGCGGATCCGCGCCAGAACGTGCCAATAGGCGGTGATCTTTTTGCCCGCGGCGAAGTAGGGCGTGTCGAGCGGGACCCGCAAAAGATCCACCCGCACATCGGCGATCTCCGTAGCGAGGGGCATCGCTAGGCGACCTCCACCGAAGCGCGCAGCTCACCGATAACCGCGGCGGTTACGTCCTTTGTGAGCGCGGCGCCGCCGATATCCCTCGTCCTCACCCCGCCGGCCAACGCCCGCGACACGGCCGCCTCGATCCGGTTGCCGGTCGCCGTCAGCGAGGCGTCGCCATGGCGTTCGGCCAACCAGTGCAGCATCATCGCGCCGGCGAGGATGGTGCCGTAGGGGTTGGCGATGCCCTGGCCGGCGATGGTCGGCGCGGAGCCGTGTGCCGCCTGGAAGAAGCCATGATGATCGCCGAGCTCGGCCGTAGGCGACATGCCCATGCCGCCGACCGTGACCGCGCCGAGGTCGGAGATGATGTCGCCGAACAGGTTCTCGGTGACGATCACATTGTAGAAGTCCGGCCGCTCGACGAGATGCACGGTCATCGCGTCGACATAGGAATAGTCCTTCTCGACGTCCGGATACTGCTCCCCAACCTCGTCGAAGACGCGACGGAAGAAGGCGAAGCTGCGGAGCACGTTCGCCTTGTCGCAGCAGGTCACGCGCTTCTTGCCGTCGCGCGGGGCGCCGTTGCTCTTGCGGGCGATCTCGAAGGCGGAGCGGCAGACCCGCTCGATGCCCTTGCGCGTGACGATCAGCATGTCGACCGCCATCTCCTCGCGCACCACGGCGCCGGCCCCGCGGCTCGCATACATGCCTTCGCTGTCTTCGCGGATGATGGTGTAGTCGATCTCGCCGACTTCGCGGCCGCGCAGCCGGGAGACGATGCCCTCGCGCAGCTTGATCGGGCGAACATTGGCGTAGAGGTCGAGCTGGGTGCGCAGGCCGAGGCCGATGTCGACGCCCGCTTCCGTGCCGTCCGGATGAACGACGCCCGGCAGGCCGGCCGCGCCGTGCAGGATCGCGTCGGCTTTACGGCAGGCCTCCATGGTCGCCTTCGGGGCGCCATCGCCGGTCTTGAGGAAGTGTTCGGCGCCGGCCGGGTATTCCGTGAATGCGAGGAGCTTGCTGTTGCCGATCGCCGCCTGGATCACGTCGATGGCCGACTGACAGACCTCCGGCCCGATGCCGTCGCCGTGGATCACCGCGATCTCATAGGTTTGCATGCACGTCTCCTCGACCTTTCTGCTGTGTTGTTCTTGCCTTCACTTCCGCCCGCTCCGGGCGAGGTGGAAGGCCGTTTCGGCGCCGCGCATGACGGCCCTGCTGCGAGGGACCTCTGCAGTGCCTCTCATTCCGTGGTCCGCGCCTGTGTGCTGGGATGATCGGCGACCGCCCGCACGGCGAACGCGATGTCGGGCGCCGCGGAAGCTCTGCCGCGGCGACGGATGCATCCGGTCGGGCGGTGGCGGATGGTCAGCACGTCCTCTCCCAGTCGACGCCGCATTTCGAAGTGACGCGGGCTATCGTCGCTTTAGTATTATGATATGAAATTTGGAAGTCAACTTCGTTTGGTTTCCTTCAGATTGCGGCCACGCAGGACCTCGACAACGCTGGCGGTTGCGGGCTTCCGACGTGATGTGCGTATTGCGCATGGCGCGGCGGGCGATGGTCGTGGTCTCGCTGATCACGCGGTCAGGAAGCCGCGGCAACGGCACCAGCTCACAGCTGACGTGGAACCCGCGCCAAGGCGGCAAGGATCATCCGCACTGACGATGAAAGGGCAGCCTACGGCGGAGGCTCCCGGAAGGCAGGGCAGGTGCCGGCTGGCCCGCCGGAAGGGCGCAGGAGCCCGCGCTGAGCAGCGGGCCGAGCCGGGCGATGCGCAGCAACGGCGCGACCCTGGCTTCAAGCGTGTTCGTCATCTGGCCGGGCTTGCGGCTGCCATCTTCGGCGGAGCGTGGGCTCCGCTATCGCTTGGTTCTGATCGCTCTGTGCAGGGCTCTCGATCAGCAGAACGATGCAGCCGATGAGAAGGGCCATGCCGGCGAGAAGCGGCGGAACGAAGGCTTCCCTCACCGCCGTGACAAACGCAATCAGGATGATCACGAACAGCGCCAGGCCGCATGGCGAGGCAGCGAGCGATGATAACGCGCTGCTGCAGCTCGTTTTGTATTCGGAAGATTGTCTGAAGTGACACTACAGCCTAATGACAGCCGACGGATGTTCGATGTGCGGCGCATCGCCTCCAGCTGCTCGCAGCTGGTCCAGTCTGTCCAAAAAATGGCTGTGTAATACTGCGTTTCGGGATCTGCGATGCCGGATTGGTTACTTCCGCGGGAAGTGCTGCGGTTCACATGCGTTGCCGACAGGAATCCCGGGACGAAGGCCGAAGGAGACATCGCGAGTTGCTCTCATACCGTGTCGCCGGACGGAGAGAAGGCACGCGAAACCGCTGGGAGCGCCAGCGGTTCCGGAAGGGGCCTTATACGCCGAGAGCGGTCGCGCAGCCTTGAACGCCGAGCCTGTCGGCGGAGGTCTGTCCAGGCATCGTCGCCCAGCCGCCGGTTTCTACGAACTGACGCTGCTTGTAACTGTCGCTAATCGCCTTGAACTCGACACGCTTAGCGTCCGCATCCGAGGCAGCGTTGAAGCGCTCGACACAAATCGCGGATGCCAATTCTCCGCGAGCGACGTCGCCCGCAGTCGCTGCCGCGGTGCGGGACGTGCCGCCCGTCACCCAGCCGCCCCAGTTGAATCCGATGATCATCGTGAGGGCTGCTGTTGCAATGCAGGCCCATATGAGGACCGTCTTGGTGGGATTGTAGTTCTCGAAGCGTTGCGTGAACGAGTTATTGCCGCTGTTCTGCGTGGCCATTGGAATTTCCCCTGTCGTTGCTGGTCGGGTTCTGCCGCTCGGCCTTGGTGGCCGAGCGGTTCAGGCACTGTTCTCAGTAGCCCATTCCGCCCATGCCGCCGTTGCCGGCTGGCGGGGCAGGGTCCTTTGCCGGGATGTCGGCGATCATCGCCTCGGCGGTGATCAGGAGCGCCGCGATCGAGCCGGCATCCTGGAGAGCGGTCCGCACGACCTTGGCCGGATCGACGATGCCAGCCTTGATCATGTCGACGTAGGTTTCCGTCTGCGCATCGAAGCCCTGATTGTGGTCCTTGCCGTCGGTGAGCTTTCCCACGACGATCGAGCCTTCGACGCCTGCGTTCTCGACGATTTGCCGGATCGGCGCTTCGAGCGCCCGGCGCACGATCGAGACGCCAGCCTTCACGTCGGCATTTTCGCTGGCCAGCGACGCGAGGACAGCCCTGGCGCGCAGCAGCGCCACGCCGCCACCCGGCACGATGCCCTCCTCGACGGCGGCTCGGGTCGCGTTGAGCGCGTCGTCGATGCGGTCCTTCCTCTCCTTGACCTCGGTCTCGGTCACGCCGCCGACGCGGATGACTGCGACGCCGCCGGCGAGCTTCGCCAGCCGCTCTTGCAGCTTTTCCTTGTCGTAGTCGGACGTGGTTTCCTCGATCTGTGCCTTGATTTGCCGGATACGCTCCTGGATGGCCGCTTTCTCGCCGGAGCCGTCGACGATCGTTGTCGTCTCCTTGTCGATCAGCACACGCTTTGCCCGCCCGAGCATGTCGATCGTGACGTTCTCGATCTTGATGCCGAGATCTTCTGCGATCAACTCACCGGCGGTCAGCACCGCGATGTCTTCCAGCATGGCCTTGCGGCGATCGCCGAAGCCCGGCGCCTTGACGGCCGCGACCTTGAGGCCGCCGCGCAGCTTGTTGACGACGAGCGTGGCGAGCGCCTCGCCCTCCACGTCCTCGGAAATGATCAGCAGGGGCCTGCCGGTCTGCACGACCGCCTCGAGGATGGGCAGCATGGCCTGCAGACTGCCGAGCTTCTTCTCGTGGAGAAGGATATAGGGATCATCCAGCTCGACGCGCATCTTCTCGGCATTGGTGACGAAATAGGGCGACAGATAGCCCCGGTCGAACTGCATTCCTTCGACCACATCGAGCTCGGTTTCGGCGGTCCTGGCTTCCTCGACGGTGATGACACCCTCGTTGCCGACCTTGTCCATCGCCTTGGCGATCATCTCGCCGATCGCGGTGTCGCCATTGGCCGCAATTGTGCCGACCTGCGCAATCTCGCCGGAAGACTTGACCTTCCGGGCGCGGGCCTGGATTTCCTTGACCACGGCGGCGACGCCGAGATCGATGCCGCGCTTGAGGTCCATCGGGTTCATGCCGGCGGCGACGAGCTTGGCGCCCTCGCGCAAGATCGACGCGGCAAGCACCGTCGCGGTGGTGGTTCCGTCGCCGGCGAGGTCGTTCGTCTTCGACGCCACCTCCCGCACCATCTGCGCGCCCATATTCTCGAACTTGTCTTCAAGCTCGATTTCCTTGGCGACGGTGACGCCGTCCTTGGTGATGCGTGGAGCGCCGAAGGACTTCTCGATGATCACATTGCGGCCCTTGGGGCCGAGCGTCACCTTGACGGCGTTGTTGAGCAGCTCCACGCCGCGCAGCATGCGATCGCGGGCATCGGTGGAGAATTTGATTTCCTTGGCAGACATGATGTTCGTCCAGTTCGGTCTTGAGTTTTGGAGGGTCGGAGATCGGCCGGTCAGGCGGCTTTTTTGCCAGCCGCTTCGGTTTTCTCGACGATGCCCATGATGTCGGCCTCGTTCATGATCAGCAGGTCTTCACCGCCGATCTTGACTTCTGTGCCGGACCACTTGCCGAACAGGATCCTATCGCCCGCTTTGACGTCGAGCGGGACCAGTTTGCCGCCTTCGTCGCGAGAGCCGGGGCCGACGGCGATGACTTCGCCTTCCTGCGGCTTTTCCTTAGCCGTGTCGGGAATGATGATCCCGCCCTTGGATTTCACATCGCTTTCCGCGCGTCGGATAACGACGCGGTCGTGCAGTGGACGGAATTTCATTGGGCTCTTTCTGCGGCCGGCGCATAAGGCGACCGCACTGTTCACATAGCATGTTTGGCACTCGAATAATAGGAGTGCCAATAATATTTCTCGGACGGCCCGAAAAAATGGAAATCTTCGCCCGGCTATTTTGACGGAGTGAGCCCATTAAGCGCGAATTATTTCGCTTTGTACGGCTCTCGCCGCACCAACGGCAATATTGAGGTTCAAATCCCCAATAAAATGAGACCTATGCCTTGTGTGAAAATCATTCGAAGCACATGTGTATGACACGTCGATTTGGCCGGTTTGGCTTTCGCGGGTCCAGCGCGTGCTGGGCGTGCGACCTGCCATTCACGGCCTCTGCGTGTTCCTGCGGAGATCCGCCGCCATGACCAGTCGCACCACGCAGACCGTCGCCTGCTTTTCCCATCCCTTCCTGCTGCCCGGCTTCGATGGGCCGCAACCAACCGGAAACTACCGCGTCGATTACGACGAAGAGTCGATCGACAGCGCCTCCAGGCTTGTCTGGCGACGTGTCGGCGCTTTCATTTTCCTGCCGGCGATCGGCGCGCGGGGCACGATGCAACAGATGGTGCCGATCAATCTCGCCGACCTCGACGCTGCACTCGAAAAGGACCAGCAATCATGAACGCTCCAGCCATCCCGCAACGCAATGCCAGTTCGATCCAACGCGATGAGGGAACGCAGGTCGATGCGACAACGCATCTTTTCGCGGTGGGGCAGCTCGTTCGGCTGAAGGCCGGGTTCATGACGTCCGCCGTCAAGTCCGCGGACATTTATCGCATCATCGCCAAGCTCCCGCCGAAGGGAAATTCGCCGCAATACCGCATCCGCAACGATGACGAACGTCATGAGCGGATGACGACACAAGACAATCTCGAGCCGGTGAGCATGGTGCAATCGGACGACGGCGCAACGCTCACCGAAATGACCTCGGACAATGGCTGAGGAAGAAAAGCGCGGCAACCGCGAGATCGGAACGCCGAAGCAGGAAACGCCGCCACTGAAAGCCCAGCGCGCGGCCCCTGTGCAAGCCCGTTTACCTGAAACCATCGTGTGGCAGTCATGACGCTGGCCTTTCCGAACCCGAGCCGTAGCTTCGACAGATCAAGGAATGCCGTCCGCTTCAGCGGCTATGACGGCATGTTCGAAGTGCCATTCTTCGTCGAGGCCGGCGTGCTCGCCCGGTCGGGAGCCGGAGCGGGGCCGGATCAGACGGATCAGTCCGAAGCGGACTACCTGAGCGCCTTCGACGCGCGGCGAAGCGCGATCCACGATGTCGCGCGCAAAGCCTACTCCAACGGTCGTCGTACCAACTATATGCTGACGGCCTCCGATTTCCGATGAGGGCAGGCGGCCGTCGCCTGTCCTTCGTCAGATGAGCAACAGCAGATCGTGCGCGCTGCCGTCGAGCGGGATGCGCGCGCCTCTGTCGGGTGAGGGAACGCGCAGTCCGTCCAGCACCGAATGGGGCTCGCCGCCCGCTTCCCTACCGGCAGATCGAACCTCGATCTTGCAGACCGTTTCCCCGATCTTCACCGTCGCCTCGAATCCCGGCCAGTCCGCGGGGATGCGGGGATCGACGAGGAGGACGTCGCCCACGCGGCGAATGCCGAGAATGCCTTCGACGCCGGCGCGATGCATCCAGCCGGCAGAGCCCGTGTACCAGGTCCAGCCGCCCCGCCCCGCGTGAGGCGCGACCGAATAGATGTCGGCCGCGACGACATAGGGCTCGACCTTGTAGCGCTCCGCCGCCTCCGGCGTACGGGCATGGTTGATCGGATTGAGCAGCGCGAAAAGATCATGCGCCTTGTCGCCCGCGCCCAGCTTGGCGAAGGCGAGCACCGCCCACATTGCGGCGTGGCTGTATTGTCCGCCGTTCTCGCGCAGGCCTGGCGGATAGCCCTTGATGTAGCCGGGGTCGAGCGGCGTTTCATCGAAGGGCGGCGTGAAGAGCAGGGCAAGCCCCTCGTCGCGGCGGATCAGATGGCGCTCGAGCGAGGCCATGGCCGTGCTGGCACGGGCGGGATCGGCGGCGCCGGACAGTACCGCCCAGGACTGCGCGATGGAATCGATGCGGCACTCATCGCTGTCCTTGGAGCCGAGCCAGGTGCCGTCATCGAAAGTCGCCCGGCGATACCATTCACCGTCCCATGCCGATCGCTCCAGCGCTTGCTGCACCGAGGCTGCATGGGCGCGCCAGCGTCGGGCACGTTCGGGAGCGCGCTCGTCCGCGAGCGGCGCGAAGAGTTGGATAGTGCGTATCAGCAGCCAGCCGAGCCAGACGCTTTCCCCCTTGCCGCCTGCGCCGACGCGATTCATCCCGTCGTTCCAGTCGCCCGTGCCCATCAGCGGGAGGCCCAGTTCGCCGGTGAGCGAAAGAGCGTGGTCGAGGCCGCGGGCACAATGCTCGAACAGCGAGGCCGACGTGTCGGCTAGCATCGGTTGAAAGAAATGCTCGTGCTCCTCCGGCCGCAATTGCGGCCCTTCCAGATACGGTACGCTCTCGTCGAGGATCGTGGCCTCGCCCGAGCCCTCGACATAGGTCGCCGTGGCGAAGGCGAGCCATACATGATCGTCTGAGATGCGGGTGCGCACACCCTGGCCCGATTGCGGCAGCCACCAATGCTGGACGTCGCCTTCCATGAACTGCCGCCCCGCGGCACGCAGAATATGGCCGCGCGTTTCCGCCGGCAGCGTCAACGTCAGCGCCATGCCGTCTTGCAGCTGGTCGCGGAAGCCGTAGGCACCGCTCGCCTGGTAGAAGGCGGAGCGCGCGGTGATGCGGCAGGCGAGCGTCTGGTAAAGCAGCCAGCCGTTCAACATGATGTCCATCGCCCGGTCTGGCGTCTTGACTTGGACCGCGCCGAGCACCCCATTCCAGTGATCGGTCACGGAGGCGAGAACGGCATCGAGGTCGGTCTTTCGATACCGCGCGACCAGCGCCCGTGCTTCTTCCAGCGAGGCGCATTGGCCGATGAAGGAGACGACCTCGACGGTCTCGCCAATGCCGAGGTCCACGACCGTCTGCAAGGCGGCGCAAGGATCGAAGCCCGCGCCGGTGTTGCCCGAAAGGGGAGCCTTTCCCACGAGGCCGAGAGGGGAGGCGGGTCCGCCGTTGTGGCCGAGAAACTCGGTGCGGTTACCGGTCCAGGCGGTCTGCCGGCCGCCGAGATCGGCGAAGGCGATACGGGAGGCGAATGTGGTGCTCCATGGATTGCGTGCAAGCATCGCGCCGGTCTCGCCATCCAGTTCGGTGGTTATGAACGGGGCCGATGCCCCGCGCACTGTCCCGAGCACCCATTCCGCATAGGCGGTAACGGAGAGCCGACGAGGCTTGCCGGACCGGTTGGTGAGCTTCAGGCGGGAAATCTTGATGGGATCGTCCAGCGGCACGAACTGCAGCAGGTCGAGTGCGACGCCGTTCGCCTCATGCTCGAAACGGCTGTAGCCGAACCCGTGCCGCGCCACATAGATGCCGCCGTCGCGGATCGGCTGCGCGGTCGGGCTCCACAGATCGCCAGTCACCTCGTCCCGCACATAGATCGCCTCCGAAACCGGGTCGGCGACCGCGTCGTTCGACCATTGGGTGATCTGGTTCTCGCGGCTGTTGGCTGCCCAGGTATAGCCGCTGCCCTCGGCGGAGACCTGGAAGCCGAAGGCGGAATTGGCGACCACGTTGATCCAGGGGGCCGGCGTCGTCTGATCCTGCCGGAGGATCGTCACATATTCCCGTCCGTCCCTGTCGAAGCCGCCGAGGCCGTTGAAAAACTCGAGGGCTGGCTGATCGCGGAGCGGGGCTGCGTCCCGCACGGAAGCCGGCCGGCGGCCACGGTCACTGGGGGCCGGCGGATCATAGGGCTGGTGCAGGCGGGCGAGCTGATCGGCGATGCTGCCGCGACGCGCCACCAGCACGGCGCGGGCGATCGACTGCAGAAGCGCACGCGACTCCACGCTCATGAGATCGGCGCGCAAGGCATAGACCGAACCCTGCGCCAGCTCCGCGCCGAGGAGCGGACGGGACGCGTTGCTGCGCACCGCCGTCTCGATGGCGATCTGGAGATCCTGCACATAGGAGGAGGCGCGCTCGTTGATGATGACGAGGTCCACGGCAAGGCGCTTCATCCGCCAATACTCGTGAGCACGCAGCAATTGGCGCACCTGCGCGATGTCCTCGACGTCGTCGATGCGCAGCACGATGATCGGCAGGTCGCCGGAGATGGAATGCTGCCAAAGGCCGGACTGCGGACCAGCACCCCGGGCGATCGCATCCGATGGTGACCGGAAACGCCGATCTGCGTAGAGCAGCGGCGCGGCGAGCCGCTGGAAGTCGGCGGCTTCCTCCACCCGCACGTCGATGTGCCGAAGCTGGACCTGGGCCTGCGTCCACGCCAAGGTCTTGGCCCGGTCGAACGCGTTGCGGTCGTGGTGAGTATCGATGAGGTCGAGGAGTTCGTCCCGCGAGGAGGCGACCACCGTCCAGAAAGCGACGCGCGCGGCTTTGCCCGGCGCGATGCGCAGGCTCTGGCGCAGCGAGAAGATGGGGTCCAGCACCGTGCCTACGGTGTTCGACAAGGACCGGTCGGCCGAGATCGCATCAGCCGTGCCGAGGCCGCGGCCGCGGCCGATGAAGCGGGCACGGTCGGTCTCATACTGCGGACCGGCGGCTAACTCGCCTTCCACGACGGCGAAATGCGCCGCCCATATCTGCGGCTCGCCCGGCGTGCGAGGGCGGCGCGTGGCAAGCAGGGCGCCGAATTCCGGCAGATGCTCGGTCTGCACGAACATCTTGGCGAAGGCCGGGTGCGCATTGTCGGCGGCGGGCGTGGTGAGGACGAGCTCGGCATAAGACGTCAGCTCGATCTCGCGGAGCCGCCGTCCGCTGTTGGTCAATGAAACGCGCCGGACCTCGCCATTGATCTCGCCTGACACGATGACGTCGATCGTGGTCGTCAGACCGGTGTCGCGATGGTTGAACTCGGCGTGGTCCTCGCCGAACACGACATCTCCTTCGCCGCTCGCACCTTCCATCGGTTGCGCAGTGGCGGACCAGATGTCGCCGCTCTGGATGTCACGGGCGAAGATGAAGGAGCCGCAGTCGTCGCGGGTCGCGTCCTCGCGCCAGCGCGTCACGGCAATGTCGCGCCAGCGGCTGTAGCCGCCTCCGGCCGCGGTGACCATGACGGCGTAGCGACCGTTCGACAGCAGATGCGTGATGGGCGCCCCGGTTGCGGACCCCGTGAGGCGGCGCACCGTCGCAGCATCGTTGTGGGCCTCTCCGGCCGATGCTCGGACCTCTTCGGCACGGGGATGGGCCACGACGACATCGCGCGGCATGCGCTCCTGCAGCAGCAATTCGCTCGCCTGGATCATCGGCTCGCGATGGAACCTAGCGCGCATCTCGCCTTCGCGCAGCGTGTTGGCAATGGCGACGATGGTCATGCCCTGGTGATGGGCCATGAAGTTGCGCACGATCGCCACGTCCTCGCCCTCCGGAACGCGCGAGCGCGTGAAGTCGAGTGCTTCGTAGAAGCCGTAGCGGCCCTCCGCGCCCATTCGGGCGAGGCGGTCATAGTTTTCCCGGGCGCGCCGCGGATCCACCATGCTGGCGAGACCGGTCGCATAGGGCGCGGTGACGATGTTGTCGGAAAGCCCACGCTTGAGACCGAGACCGGGCACGCCGAAATTCGAATACTGGTAGGTGAATTCCATGTCGCGGGCGTTGTATGCGGATTCCGACATGCCCCACGGAATGCCCAGCGACCGGCCATAAGCTTGCTGCCGCTCGACCACGAGGCGGTTTGTCTGTTCGAGCACGCTTCCGGCCGGCGCGCGCATCACGAGCGATGGCATGAGATATTCGAACATCGACCCGGACCATGAAATCAGAGCCGAGCCGCTCCCGAGCGGCGTCGAGAGCCGGCCGAGCCGGAACCAATGGCGGGTCGGCGCATCGCCCTTGGCAATGGCGAACAGGCTGGCAAGACGCGCTTCGGACGCCAGGAGGTCGTAGCAGCTCGGGTCGAGCCCGTTATCGGCAAGCGAATAGCCGATCGAGAGCAGCTTCCGCTTCGGATCGAGAAGAAAGGCGAAATCCATTTCCATGGCCAGAGCGCGCGCGGTGTCGGCGAGCACCCGGAGGCGACGTTTCAGGTTCTCCGGCGCCTCGGCGACACCGAGGCGGTCGCGGTCGTGTTCAGCCACGACCTTGCCGATGGCATCGATCCAGTAGGCGATGTCCGTGGAGCTGTCGTCGTCCACGGTCGGGATGACACCCCGCGCGATTTTGGCGGCCTTGTCGACGAGGCGGTTCAGGGTGGGGGCGAGGGCCTCGAAGGCCTGAACGCCGTTCAATTGCGCGTCGATCTCGTCCAGCACCGCGGCCAGCGCACGCCCCTGGTCGCTGCCGGCGGTCGGCAGCGTCGCCATCGCCGCGCGCGACAGCGCGAGGGCATCGGCCACGCCCTGGCGGGCATTCGGGTTGACGTAGGCGTCCAGCCACTCTTCGCAGGCATTGGCCAGCGCAATGAGATGGCCGGCGAGATTACCGCTGTCGACAGACGAGACATAGGCGGGCGGCAGCGCCGCGAGATCCTGTGTGCCGTACCAATTGAAGAAATGCCCGCGGAAGCGTGGCAGTCTTTTCAGCGTTTCGAACGTCGCTTCCAGTCGCTCGATGGTCTGCGTCGTGCCTGCCCAGCCGAAGTCGCGGGCTGCCACGGCCGATAGCAAATAGAGGCCGATGTTGGTCGGTGATGTCCGATGCGCGACGACGGGGGTCGGTTCCTCCTGAAAATTGTCGGGAGGAAGCATGTTTTCGGCCGGCGTGACGAAGGTCTCGAAGTAGCGCCAGGTGCGGCGTGCGATCAAACGCAGGTCGTTCGCGTCGGCATCGAGAACCGCGCGGCGCTGCGGGGCGGTAGGCGAGCGGCTTGCCCATTGTGCAACAAGCGGCGCCCAGAGCCAGAGCAGGGCGAACGGTAGCACGACCGGCCAGGAAGAGGGCGCAAGGACGAGCGTGGCCACCGTCAGGGCGAGGGCAAGCGACGTACCGCCGGCCAGCTTCCGATAGAAGCCGAGGACATCCAGCCGCGGACCGGCCGAGGACTTGGCCGCGGTTGTCCATTCCAGAAGATGGCGGCGCGTCACGAGCAATCGCACCAGGGTCCGGATGAGGGCGTCGCCCGCCTGCCACGCCTGATCGGGCAAAAAGACGAGCGACATCGAAGTCTGGGCGACGGCGAGCCGCAGTTCGGCCGCGAGGCGGGCGACATGGCTGCGCAGACGTATGTCGGCCCGGCCCGGAAGGACCGAGAACAGGATCGGCAGGAATGCCGGAACCGCGAGAGCGCACAGCACCAATAGCGTGCCCACGAGCGCGGCCGGCAGGGGAAGCAGCCAGCACGCGAAGAGGGTGAGGAAGGTGAGCGGGGCCAGCACCGAGCGCCGGAGATTGTCGAGCATCTTCCAGCGGCCAACCGGCGTGATCGCTCGTGGGCCTTTTCCGGGTGCGAGAATCCAAGGAAGGAGCTGCCAGTCGCCGCGCGTCCAGCGATGCTGCCGCCTGGCGACGACATCGTAGCGGGAGGGAAATTCCTCAACGACCTCCACATCCGACGCAAGGCCGGCGCGTGCGAACACGCCCTCTAGAAGATCGTGGCTGAGGAGCGTGTTTTCCGGGATCCGGCCGGCAAGGGACGCCTCGAAGGTGTCGATCTCATAGATGCCTTTGCCCGTATAGGAGCCTTCTCCGAACAGGTCCTGATAGACGTCGGATACAGCCGCCGCGTAAGGGTCCATGCCGCCAGGGCCGGAAATGACCTGCTGGTAGAACGAGCCTTCGCGGCCGATCGGCAGCGAGGGCGTGACCCGCGGCTGGAGAATGGCGTAGCCGCCGACCACCCGTTGCGCAGCCGCGCTGAATTTGGGGCGGTTCAGCGGATGCGCCATCTTGCCGATTAGCCGCAGCGCGGTGTCGCGCGGCAGGCGGGTGTCGGCATCGAGCGTGATGACATAGCGCACATCGGCGGGAACCTGTGGCGGCCGGCCGGCGATGGGCATGAAGGAGGTATCGTCGGCACCGCGCAGGAGACGGTTGAGCTCATGCAGCTTGCCGCGCTTGCGCTCCCAGCCCATCCACTTGTTCTCGCCGGGATTGAACCGGCGCCGACGGTGCAGCAGAAGGAAGCGGTCGCCGCTCGGGCCGGGGCCGTGCCGCTGGTTCAGCTGCTCGATCGCCATGACGGCCCGGTCGAGCAGAGCGGCGTCCCCGGCCAAGACCTCCTGGTCGGCGTCGATGCCGTCCGATAGCAGGGCAAAAGTGAGTTCGCCGCCGGCGCCGGAAAGAAAATGGACCTCGAGCCGTTCGATCTGTTCCAGCAGGTCGGCCTCGCTGGTGAGCAGCACCGGCACGGCGACGAGGGTGCGCAGCGAGGTTGGAACACCCTCGGCGAGTTCGAGACCGGGCAGGCTGGTGACGCCGAACATCCAGGCCACCGCCCGGTTCACGAGGGCCGTCGCGACCTCGCTCGCCGGAATGAAGCCAAGCAGCGCGAGCACGGCGAGCCAGCCGCCGGAAAGGCCGGCCGTGGACAGCGCCCAAAGCGCGAGCGCGATGAGGCCGAGCGTGGCGGCAAGGATCGTTCCGATATATCCGCCGATACCGAGCCGGATGCTGAGGCGGCTGAGGCCGAGCCTGAACGGCGGGCGGAAATGGATCGTCCGCTCGAGCTTGCTGCGTCCTTCGGCAATCAGATAATAGCCCGGATCCCGGGCAGGCTCCGCCTCTTTGCCGTCTGACGCGGTAGATGCTGCCTTCAGGGCGAGCTCGGCGATGCTCAGTTCGGACACCTCCGAGCCGCGGGCGAGCTGCTCGATCGCGCTCCGATAGAGGTTGCGGGTCGGAAAATCCATGGCATCGAAGGCGCTGCCCGCCCGCAGCCGGTCATCGACCAGGCTCACGCTCTCGAAGAGTTCGGCCCAGTCGATGTCGGAGATCAGCCGCATGCTGGTAATGACATTGCGCACGCTGACGTTGGAGGCCCCCAGCCGCTGCTGGGCATGTTCAACCACGCCGTCGATCGATGCGCCTTGCGCCCTCAGCCGTTCCTCCAGCCACCCGAGAGCCGGCGTCGTGCGAGGATCCTGGTCCCTCAGCCGCTTGACGAGCTGAGCGGCGAAGACTTCGCTCAGCGGCTCCGGCGAGCGGATCAGGATATCCGCGTCGAGTGCAGAGCGGGCTTCTCCCGAGGCGTAGAGCCGGTCAGCGAGGAGATCGGCGTCCCGACGCGATTGGCGCCCGAGCGTGATCTGATCGGCGAGCCGGCGCAGGTTCTCGATGAGCACGATGCGCAGCGTGATCGCGACGGCCCACAATTCGCCGATCGTCAGCGGCTGGACGCGCTGATAGGCAGCAATGAAACGGCGCAGCACGTCGGGATCGAAATGGCTGTCCGTGTGCGCGACATAGGCCCAGGCGATGCCCAGCACGCGGGGATAGCCCGCGAATGGCCCTTCGGCGAGCTTCGGCAATTGCCGATAATAGCCGGGGGGAAGGTCGTCGCGTATCTCGCGGATCTGTTCTTCGACGAGATGGTAGTTATCGAGCAGCCATTCCGCCGCCGGCACCACGGCATGCCCGCCCTCGACGACGACTGCTGTCGCGCGATAGGCAGCGAGCAGGGCGGTGGCGTTGCTTTTCAGCCGATTATGGAGGGAAGGGGCCTGCGGCGGCTTCGACGTGATCGGCTGGGCGGCTGCCAGGCTTTCAGCGTGCTGTTCCAGCCGCTCGACCCCGAACAGTTCCTCTCGGATCGGCGCGGCATCGCTCCAGACGGTGCCTGCCCACCCGCGGCCTTTCCATGGCAGCAATTGATCGCGGGAAATACGAGGAAAATGAGCGAACGAGTTCATGAATGCCTTCCGGTCAAGATCGGTGCCAGAGGCATGCGCGGACAGCGCCCGAGGAGGTTTGTGGTAGCTGCGGCGTGGTCACTAAGCTTCGCGTGACGCCCGGATAGGGCGGGCGGAGCGAGGACGATTCGTTTGCATCGGGACGAAATCGCGCCGTCCTGACCGGCGGCGCCAATCGGCTGCCGCCGGCAATTCGCCGACGACATCGACATGCGCAG
This sequence comes from Chelatococcus sp. GCM10030263, assembly GCF_042666455.1. Taxonomy (NCBI): domain Bacteria; kingdom Pseudomonadati; phylum Pseudomonadota; class Alphaproteobacteria; order Hyphomicrobiales; family Chelatococcaceae; genus Chelatococcus; species Chelatococcus sp. GCM10030263. The sequence goes on from NZ_JBHTDB010000005.1 coordinate 446,720, forward strand.
CGCCATCGTCCGACGACAGGCGCTTCTCGGAAAACCGAAGTTTCAGCAGCCGTCCCTCGGCGGTCCTCAACTGCACGTCGGTGCGGCCGAATACCCCCCTCAGCGCCGATGCAGAAAGGCGGATTTCGCCACAGCTCGTCACCTCTCCGGCCTCCGAGAGGTAGCCGTCGAAGTCATATTGCGTCCGCGCCACGGGCACGTTGCCGCACACCAGAAGACCGGCTCCCCGAAGTCCACCGAGATAATTCATGACCGATCGTCCTCTTGTTGGGCGGACGGGCGAGGCCCGGACGCCGGCTTTCAACGCGTTCGCTAGTCCTCCGAATTGAAGACTTGCTCGGATTGAAGACATGCTGGATGTGCCAGGCCTGGACGTGCCAGGCGCGCAGGCGGCCGATAGGCACCATCTTAGGCATGCGCCGGCAACCAACGGAGACGTCGGGGATCTCCGCCTTGTCGGCTGCCAATTGATGGGTGCCCGCCAGCCGCGGGCCATCGTGTCCCGTCAGCTGATTGAATGCCTGAACGCGACCGTCGTTCCCGGCTCGGGACGGTCACGGCATCACCTCAGCTCTTCTTTTTGGGAACTCCGATCGAGGCCGGGGACCCCTTGGCAAAGGTGACCTCCGCCACGGGCTCCTTCTTCGGCTTCTTCGGCTTCTTGGCTTCTCGATTGCCGCGTTGCTGACCCTTGGCCATGCCCGTCTCCTATATGTCGTGCTGCTTGATGAGTGTCTGAGAAACGAAAAGCCCCGTGACCTCGAGGGGCGCGGGGCTGAAAGGCGCCGAGCGCCCTAACATGGCAGAGGCTTTCGCAGCGCTCATCCAGGCCGCCATCACATCGGAGGGCGACTTGATACGGGCGATACGGTATCGGCGAGCTCGGACGTCCGCTGCCGCCGATGGCGTGCAATCAGCTCAGCGGCTGGAGCTTGTCGGCGGACATCTTGCCGCTTCTTTGGTCGGTGACGAGCTCGAAGCTCACCTTCTGACCTTCGCGCAGGTCGTTCATACCGGCGCGCTCGACGGCACTGATGTGAACGAACGCGTCGTTGCCGCCATCATCTGGCGCGATAAATCCAAAGCCTTTCTGGGCATTGAACCATTTTACGGTTCCCGTGGGCATGGGAATCCCTTCCATATTTTGTACATCTGGCTCGCCCGCAAAGATGCGGGCCGTCGAAATCGCAATTTCAGGAAAAAAGAACTTAGTGACATACTGCCGGACTAAAGTTCATCTTGCCATTTATCGACCTCGTGAATATGTGCCTCCGCCGGCGATATTACAAGAAGTGATTTTTGAGTGACTAACGTCCGGAATCGCAATTTTGGTGCGTGACGCGGGCCAATTGTGGTGCCTGACGCGGGCATTGACATGAGCCGGATATATTCACGCGTCGTGCCCGGCAGCTCCCTGCGCGTCGGGGAGCGGGATGCCGCGACTGCCTCGCCTGAAGCCGTGAAATCCCGGGGCAAAAAAGTCGCCCCGAATGTCGGGAGCCAGCCCTCTCCGCCCGTCCTTGATTTGCGCCTCCTAATCGGGACGGAGCCGCGCTTGTTCTGCAACCGCAGCAGAAAACGCATATGATCACGTTGACGACGTACAAATGGGTTCCGGACTTCGCGCAGCCGCTGATGCGGGCATTTCGGGTGCGCTGGGCGCTGGAGGAGGCGGGTCTGCCCTATGAGGTGCGCCATGTGGAGCTCGGACCACCGCAGAGGTCGGCCGAGCATCTCATGCGCCAACCATTCGGACAGGCGCCAGCGATCGACGAGGACGGTCTTTTGCTATTCGAGAGCGGCGCCATCGCGCTTTACATCGCCTAGACGAGTGAGGCGCTGCTGCCGAAGGACCCGATGGGGCGCGCGCGAGCGATTGCGTGGCTGTTCGCGGCGCTGAACTCGGTGGAGATCGCGATCCAGCAGCTCGGCGAGATCGATTTCTTCCACAAGGACGCGGAGTGGGCCAAGGAGCGGCGACCACAGGTCGAGGCATTCGTGAAAGACAGGCTTTCCATGCTGGCGCAGGCGCTGGGGGATAAAGATTATCTGGAAGAGCGCTTCACGGTGGGCGACCTGATGATGGCGGACGTGCTGCGGATCATCGGGCATTCGGATCTGTTCGACGCATATCCGACGCTGAAGGCTTATCGGGAGCGCTGTGAGACGCGGCCAGCGTTCCAGCGGGCGCTGAAGGCGCAGGTAGAGGGTTTCAGTCAGGCGGCCTAGCCCCGGATTGCCGGATCAATCCGCTGCATGGTCGTTCGTCCCTGTCACGCTCACATATGTCGGCAGCGCCGCTGGCTTCCTCTGCGGCACCTCGGCGCTGCCTGTCCTCACGGGGAAGGAGTTCGGTTCAAGAGCCTTCCTTAACGTGCCTTCGCCTCCGGGAAGAGCATCTCGGTTTTCCAGTCCTTGGGCGGATTTTTGAGGCGGCCGACCTTGCCGAGGAAGGTGGTGAAGGCACCGAGATTGAGCACCTCGGTCGTGAAATGCGAAGTGGGATGGTTCATGATCGCGAGGATCTCCTCCTTCGGCGTCTTGTCGCGGCTCATCCGGCCGTAGACGTCGGCAGCCCAGGCCTTGTCCTTGTTGATGAGCGCCGTCGCTTCGTCGAGGGCGTCGAGGAAGGCCTTGTAGAGCTTCGGGTTGTCCTTGCGAAACTCGCCCGTCGTCGCGATCACGTTGAAGGAGATCGGCCCGCCGAGAATCTCGTCGGAGGTCAGGATCGTGCGGATCTTCGGATCCTTGAGCTGGATGAATTCATAAGGGGGCGAGGAGAAATTGGCGACGATCTCGCTTTCGCCGGCGAGCATCATGGCGGTTGCGTCCGGATGGGCGAGTGACACGGTCAGGTGATCGAGCTTGTCATAGTTCTCGTCGCCCCACTCCTTGGCAGCTGCCATTTCAAGTGCAGTCGCCTGGCCCGAAACTTTGACCGCCGGAACCGCGATCCGATCGTTGTCCGTGAAGTCCCGAATTGATTTGATCCGGGGATCACGCACGTTCAGCATCCAGGCCATCGCGTTGAGGCCGCTTGCCGCGCGCACATCGAAGTTTCCGCGAGTTTTCGACCAGATGGTGATGATGCCTGTCGGCCCGAGGCTAGCGAAGTCCAGATTGCCGGAAATGAGCGCATCGTTCATCACGTCGCTCGACCGGAAAGTCGACCACTCGACGGTGATGTCGCCGAGACCGGCCGCCTTGGCATGCTTTTCGATGAGCTTCTGTTCTTCCATGATCATCAGCTGTACGTAGCCGAGGCCATATTGCTTGGCGATGCGCAGCTTGTCTGCCTCCGCCGCCGCGGTGCCGGCCGCGAATACCATGGCCAGCACGGCCGCAACTACGGTCGAGATTGATCGTTTCATGTCGTCCTCCCTCTCCTTTTGGGAAAGGGCCGATCAGGCCCTTTCCATGTAACGCGGTGTCGGCTCAGGCGGCCTCGCCGAGGCGGGCGATGACCGCCTTGGCGATATCGCCGGTGCTGCTGCGGCCGCCGATGTCGTGGGACCGCACATCCCCTGCACCGAAGGCAGCGTCGACCGCATCCTCGATTTCCTGGGCGGCAGTCGCGCAGCTCTCCATGCCGTGCCGCTCTCCGAGCCAGTCGAGCATCATGGCGAGCGACAGGATCATCGCGGTCGGATTGGCGATGCCGCGGCCGGCGATATCCGGCGCCGAGCCGTGGCTCGGCTGGAAAAGGGCGTGCGCATCGCCGACATCAGCGGAGGGAGCAAAGCCCATGCCGCCGACGAGACCGGCGCCGAGATCGGAGAGAATGTCGCCGAAGAGGTTCTCCGTCGGCAGGACGTCGAAGTCCCACGGCCGGCGCACGAGATCGAGCGCCATGGCGTCGATATAGTGATGGGCGGCATCGACGTCCGGAAACTCGCGCGCGATCTCGTAGAAGATCTTGCGCATGAAGGCGAAGGAGCGGAAGACATTAGCCTTGTCGACGATCGTGACCTTGCCGCGCTGGCCGCGCCGCTCGGCGCGTCTGGCCGCCAGGCGGAACGCAAAGCGGCTCAGCCGCTCGGTCACGTCGCGCGTGATGACCATCGTGTCGCGTGCGAGCCTGTCGCCTTCCACGACGCCGTCTTTGCGCAGCGCGAACATGCCCTCCGTCGACTCGCGCAGAATGACGAGGTCGATCTCGCTGGCGCGCGGGGAAGCGAGCGCAAGCGGCACGCCGGGGATGGCCCGGATCGGCCGCACGCCGGCGTAGAGTTCCATGCGGACGCGAAGATCGAGCTGTGGGGCGATCTCCGTGCCGTCGGGATAACGCACGTCCGGCCACCCCATGGCGCCGAACAGCACGGCGTCGGCCGCTTCCGCCGCCTTGAAGCCTTCCTCCGGCAGGGCGACGCCCGTCTCGCGGTAGTGGATGGCTCCGCCCGGAACGGTCTCGCGGCGGAAAGCGAGGCCGTGCCGGCGTTCGACGACGTCGAGCACGGCGAGCGCCGCCTCCGTGACCTCGATCCCGATGCCGTCGCCGGGCATTACGGCAATGCGGAAGGCGTTGTCTTTCATAGGTGGGTCAATCCATAGCGTTCGATGATGGACATGAGGTCCACCGCCGCGCGTTCGCGGTGGCGGCGGTAGAGTTCGCGGGCCCGGTCGGCATCGCCGTCGAGGATCGCCTGAAGGGCTGCCCGGTGCTCGCGCGTGGACTTGATGGGCTTTGGGCGCAGCTTCAGCGTGAACATGCGCGCCCGGTGGGACTGGTCCCATACCGTCATGACCATGGCCGCGAGGCGACGATTGCCGCAGAGCTCGACAAGGCCGAGATGGAAGCGCTCATCCGCCTTTGCCCAGCCGTCGAGATCGTCGCGCGCGAGCGCCGCTTCCATGGCGGCGCAAGCCTCGACGAGTGGCGCGCTCTCCGCGGCCGAGGGATGGCGGGCGGCCAGAAGCGCGATGGCTGTCGGTTCGAGGCTCGTAAGTACCTCGTAGATTTCGCGCATGTCATCCGGCGAGAGGGGCAGCACGCGCATGCCGTGGCGCGGCACGACGGCGACGAGACCTTCCTGCGCGAGGCGAACCAACGCCTCCCGCACCGGCGTCCGCGATATGCCGAGGTCGTCCGCGAGCACCTGTTCGAGCACCTGCGTGCCGGGCGCGTAGACATTGTCGAGAATACGCTGCTTGACGCGCCGATAGGCGGTTTCCGCGGACCGGGGGCTCGCTTTGGGCGTCGGTTCGACGATCGCTTGCGCTGAGGCTTCTTCGTAGTGCATATCCGATAACGTATACGCAAACGAGTACATTGCAAGAATGAAGATCAGCGTTCAGCCGAAAAGCTTCTGGCTTCGGCTGACCGGCGGGGCCGCGCGGTCAGAGTCCGGTTGCAAGCGACGGCGCAATGGTGGGCATGAGGCCCACGAGGTCCAGCTCGATAAGCCGTTTTTCGCGGACCATCCCCGCCACTGCCTTGTCGAAGGCATGGAAGTGGGGGCTGCGGCAGTGGTCGTCGAAGGCCGCCTTGTCGCGATAGATCTCATAAAGGACGATGCGATCGGCCTGGTCTTTCGGTACGAGCACGTCGAAACGCTCGCAGCCCGGCTCATCGCGCAGAGAGGTGGCGGCATTGGCCGTCACGCGTTCGAGGAAGGCAGTCCTGTCCTGCGAGTTGACCAGAAATTCGACGATGATCGTATAAGCGCTCACGCGCACCTCCTAAGATCGCAAACACCGGCGATTGCTCGCCGCCGATGGGGTTGATAGCGCTGTCGGTTGCGCGTTCAGTCCTTGAAGCTCTTCCAATAATATTGGGCGACTTGGCTCAGATGTTCGCGCATGGCGAGTGCGGCTGCAGCCGGATCCCGTGCAACGACTGCCTTGAAGATGCGCTCATGCGCCCGGCAGGCTGCACGCTCGGCACCCCGCGCCTTGAGCGAGGTGCTGCGCTGTTCGGTGAGCCACTCGACGAGCGCCGTATGCAGCGCCGTGAAGATCGGATTCTTCGGGATCCCGGCGAGCACGTAATGGAACGCGACGTCCGTACGCTCGAAGGCGGGCGTCTTGCCGATGGCCTTGCGGTTGGCCTCGAGCGCGGCTTCGAGCCGGGCGATGTCTTCATCGGTGGCGTGCTCGGCGGCGAGCTGCGCGACGCCGGTCTCAAACAAGAGACGCGCCTGTTGGAAATGGTGCACGCCGCCGCTCTGGGCCAGAAGATGCCGCGCGACGCCCGACAATTCACTGATGATCGTGCTCGGCGTCGGCAGCGCAACGCGCGCCCGCTCGCCGCTATTGATGGTGACGAGGCCCATGCGTTGCAGCGCGAACAGTGCCTCCCGCACGGAGCTGCGCCCGACACCATAGCTTTCCATGAGCTCGCGCTCGGCGGGCAACTGGTCGCCCGGCGCATAGTCGCCTTCATGAATGGCCGTCTCGATCCGCTCGACGATCTCCTCGTAGAGCTTACGCCGTCTGATCGGCTTCTGGTCACGCAAGGAGGTCGCCGACGTCATGCGACGCCTCCACTGCGCCGCGCAAGCTCGACGAAGAGCCCGCTGTGATCGAGGTCGCCCGCATGCGCGAGGAGCCCGCGAAACAAATCGGCCGTCAGTTCCGCATAGGGCGTGGCGAGGCCGATGGCACGAGCGGCGCCGAGCGCGTTGTCGAGATCCTTGAGATGGGTCGCGGAGCGCCCGCGCGTGGTGAAATCCCGCGCGATCATGCGCTCGCCGTGCAGGTCGAGCACGCGGCTGTCGGCGAAGCCGCCACGCAGCGCCTGCCGCACCTTCGCCGGGTCGGCACCGCCCTTTTCGGCCAGCAGGAGCGCCTCGGCAACCGCGCCGATCGTCACGCCGACGATGATCTGATTGGCGAGCTTGGCGAGTTGCCCCGACCCGCTCGGCCCGACATGGGCCGGCCGCCCCATGAGCCTCAGCAGCGGCTCCACGCGGGCAAAGACCTCGGCCTTGCCGCCCACCATGATGGCGAGCGTGCCTTGCTCGGCGCCGACCGTGCCGCCCGAGACCGGCGCATCGAGATGACCGATTCCGCTGTCCGCCAGCCGGCGGGCGTGGCTGCGCGCCTCCTCGACCCCGATCGAGCTCATGTCGACCACGATCGCGCCCCTCTTCAGCGCCGATGCCACGTCCTGCCGGAAGAGGACATCCTCCACCACCGGGCCGTTCTCCAGCATCGTGATGACGACATCGGCCGAGGAGACCGCCTCGGCCGCGGTCGCGGCGACACTCGCGCCGAACGGCGCGAGCGTTTCGGCCTTTTGCCGGGAACGGTTCCATACCCGCAGGGTCTGACCGGCCTCGAGCAACCGCCGCGCCTGTCGTGCGCCCATCAGACCGATGCCGAGAAAGGCTATGCTGCCATTCGATGCCATATTGTCCGCCGTCGAGATTGAGGGGTCGGATTTCCGAATTCTGCTCAAAGGCTTACCGAACGGCCGAATATTTGCGCAAGCCGCTTCGTGACTCAGCTTCCCTTGAGATCGTGCACATTCTCGAAGAAGAACTCCTTCCAAGAGGTCGGTGCTACCTTGATGCGCCCGATCTGGTGGAGAAAGGTCGCCATCTTCAGGGTCTGCTGCGGCGTCAAGGTCATCTCCACCTGCGGATCGGCAATCATGGCGTAGAGCTCGTCGACCGATTCCTTCGTGCCCGTTATGCGCTTGTAGGCTTCTGCCGCAGCACGTTTGTCCTTGTTGATGAGATCGACTGCTTCCTTGATGCCTGCCACGAAGGCCGCATATGCTTTCGGGTTGGCTTCATAAAACCGCTTGGTCGTGTAGGCGACCGTGTTGCTGGCCGGTCCGCCGAGCACATCGTAGCTGCTCAGGATCTGGTGGACCCTGGGATCCTTCTTTTCCTGATGTTGGTAGGGCAGTGCCGAGAAATGGGCCATGATGGTGTTCCCGCCCGACAGGAGCATCGCCATGGCTTCGGGATGGGGCAGAGAGACGGTGAGCGGGTCGAGCTTGTCGTAGTTCTCCGGTCCGAACTCCTTGGCAGCGGCCATCTGCAGGAGAAGCGCCTGGTTCGAGACCTTGACCGTGGTGACCGCGATCTTGTCGTCCTCGGTGAAGTCGCGGATCGACTTCACCTTCGGATTCGTGGTGACCAGCTCCATCGGCATGTTCACCAGACCGCCCACGCCGCGCACTTCCATGGGCAAGCCCTTGGTGCGCGCCCAAAGCGTGAGCAGCGAGGGCACACCGCCGGCGCCGAAGTCGAGATCGCCGGAGACGATCGCTTCCGTCATTGCCCCCGGCCCACCAAGCTTGAGCCAGGTAACTTTCAGATCGTCGAGACCGAGCTTCTTGGCATTCTTCTCGACGAGCTGGGCATCCTCCATAATCATCAGCGGCAGGCTGCTCAGACCGTATTGCTGGGCTGCGCGGATCTCGCTGGTCTCGGCCGCAGCGGTGCTTGCCTGAAGCAAGGCGATTGCGCCAATCATAAATCCGCCGGCTATGTAGTTCTTCATTATACTTATCCTCCCTGTTGAATCGTTTTTTGTGTCTCCACGCGAGCGCGCGGTTTACTGCTGCATGCCCCAGCGCTGGACCGTGCGCCGTTCGACGACGCGGAAAATGACGGATTCCACGAAAAGGCCGATGAGAATGACCGCGAGCAGGCCGGAAAAAACCCGTGCGGTATCGAGCTCCGCCCGTGCCTCGAAAATGTACCAGCCGAGGCCGCCGGAGCGCGACGATACTCCGAAAACGAGCTCGGCCGCGATCAGCGTGCGCCAAGCGAAGGCCCAGCCGATCTTGAGTCCCGCGAGGATTGCGGGAAAGGCGGCGGGCATGAGGATGTGGACGACATAGCGCATGCCCGTGAGGCCGTAGTTGCGACCACTCATGCGCAGCGTCTCCGGCACACCGCGAAAGCCGGTCAGCGTGTTGAGCGACACCGCCCAGAGCACCGAATGAACGATGACGAAGACGAGCGAGCCCATGCCCAGGCCGAACCAGATCAGGGCGAGCGGCAGCAGCGCGATTGCCGGCAGCGGGTTGAACATCGCTGTCAGCGTGTTCAGAAGATCCGTGCCGAAGCGGGTCGAAACGGCGAGCGTCGTGAACAGCGCCGCAAGCGCAAGCCCCGCGCCATAGCCGAGCACGAGCGAGCGCAGCGAGGTCAGCACGCGGTCGATCAGCGTGCCGCTGGCGACATCGGCCGTGAAGGTGGCGATGGTGTCGCTGAAGGACGGAAAGAGCAGGGGGTTATTGAGCCAGCGCGCATAAACCTCCCAAACGACGGCGAGGGTAACCAGGATTGCGATCTTGCGCAGACCGTCGTTGTTGAGCAGCCGCTCGACCAGCGACAACGGCCGGGCGACCTCGCCGACCCCGCTCGCATCGATCGGCTCCCGTTCGAATTCCGGCCGCGACGGAGGAACCGCTCCCATCTCGCGCCGCATGGCGGTCGTGCTCATGCTCGCCCTCCCTTATTTTGTGCCGTTCCCGTCTCGTGTTCGAAAAGAAGTCCGTGGATGCGCTGCGACAGCGCGCCGAAGGCGGGCGTATCCATCGTCTGGAGGCTCAGCGTGGACGCGTCGAGCTCCGCCCTGACACGCCCAGGATGGGGCGACAGCACGAGAATGCGCGAGCCGACGAGAATAGCCTCTTCGATCGAATGGGTGACGAACAGCAGGGTGAAGCGCACCTGGTCCCACAGGTCGAGCAGCTCTTCCTGCATCTTCCGCCGTGTGAGTGCGTCAAGCGCGGCGAAAGGCTCGTCCATCAGGAGGATGTCGGGCTCCATAGCCATCGCACGGGCAATTGCCACGCGCATCTTCATGCCACCCGAGAGCATGTGCGGGTAAACATCGCGGAACTTGGAGAGCTTCACCTTCTCGATCACGGAAAGCGCCCGCTCTTGGGCGTCCTTTCCGCGGAACCGACCGGAAATGCGCATGGGGAAGAGCACGTTTTGGAGCACGGTCTTCCAAGGCATCAACTGTTCGAATTCCTGGAATACCATCACACGATCCGGCCCAGGACTGCCGATTTCGCGCCCGCGCAGCCGGATGCTGCCTTCCACGGGTTTCATAAAGCCGCCAACGGCCTTGAGAAGCGTCGATTTTCCGCAGCCAGAAGGCCCGAGAATGACGTAGCGATCCTGTTCGAGGACAGAAAAGTCGACTTTATACGTGGCTGTTACCAAATGCTGCGGTGTCTTGTACTGCAGCGTAAGCCCCCGCACCTCGAGAAGATCGGTGGATGTTCCAGCTTCCGGTTGGCCGGGAGTTTGGGAAATTTCGCCGGGTATCTCCCGGCGCGACGATGCCACTGGCATGTTGCTAGTCCTCCACGTTTGCTCCCGGTTTCTTCGATCCCGGCTCTTGCGTCTCGGGTTCGATGTTGGTCTACCTATAGACCTATCAGACCACGCACGTCAAATGCGCAGGGCCGAACGGCCCCGCAGGAGGAAAGGTCAGGAGGAGACTATGGACAGTAAAGCAAGCGTTCTTGTCGGCGAAACGGCGCTGAAAGCCTATTGTTGCGCCGTGTTGAAGCATGTCGGCGTGCCGCCGGATGAGGCGGCGCTGATCGTCGACAATCTTGTCGCGGCCGACCTGCGCGGCGTCGAATCGCACGGTGTCGTGCGGTTTCCGATTTATGTGCAGCGGATCGAGGATGGCGGCACGAATCCGCGACCCCGTCCGCGCATTGTGCGCGAGACGCGGACAACGGCGGTGCTCGACGGCGACAACGGCATGGGCCAGCTCGTCGGCGCGCGCGCCATGGAGATCGCTATCGACAAGGCGCACGACGGCGACTGCGCCTTCGTCGCCGTGCGCAACAGCAACCATTTCGGCGCGGCTGCCTATTACACAGAGATGGCGACCCGGCACGACATGATCGGGCTAAGCTTCACGATCGGCGGAATCAATCACATGACGCCCTGGGGCGGCGCTGAGGCTATGCTCGGCAACAATCCCTTCGCTGTCGCCTTTCCAACCGCGGAAGATTTCCCCGTCGTGCTCGACATGGCCTGCAGCGTAGCGGCCCGCGGCAAGATCATCGTCGCGGCGAAGGACGGCACGCCCATCCCGTCCGACTGGGCGAGCGGGCCGGACGGGGCGCCGACCACCGATCCGGTCGAGGCTCTCAAGGGCTTCGTCCTGCCTATCGGTGGCCCTAAGGGGTATGCATTGACGCTCACCATCGGGCTCCTCAGCACCATGCTATCGGGCGCCGCCTTTGGCTCAGAAGTCACGCATATGTATGACGAGACCACGACCCCGCAGAATGTCGGCCACCTCTTCGGCGTCCTGCCGATCGGTGCCTTCGAGGACGTCGACCTCTACCGGGCGCGCATGGCCAAGGCGATGGCGGACATCCGCGGCGTGAAGAAGGCCCCCGGCGTTGAACGCATCTATTTGCCCGGCGAACGCGAACACGTGGCGCTCCTCGATCGTCGCCGCGACGGCATTCCGCTCAAGACGGCTGTCTTCGAAGAGCTGGTGGAGCTCGGCCGGAAATACGGCACCATTCTCGAAGCCGATGCGCGCTAGGCGACCAGGACCGACGATCTTGACCGGAATGCCGACCTTCATCCACCTCGTTGCTTTCAGGCGATGCATTTGAGCGCGGCATAGGACTCGTCGAGCTGCGTCGGGAATTTTGCTTGCGGAAGGGGCGTGTATTCGACGAAGAAACCGACCTGTCCCGAGCCCACGACCATGTCGCGCAGGAGGCGCTGGTGGTTGGCGAAGTTGCCGACCATCCAGACGCCGCCATGGATGAAGAACAGCACGCCGGACTCGCCCGAGACCCGCTCCGGCTTCATGATGTAGATCTTCACCGGGACGCCGTCCCGGGTGATCGTGCGCTCGGTCGTGGTGACCCCGATCCCGCGTGATCAACGAAAGGAATATAACATGGCACGACCCCCTTTGCCGCCGTTCGACGAAGCCAGTGCGATAGAAAAGGTGCGGCTGGCCGAAGACGGCTGGAACAGCCGCGACCCGATCAAGGTCGCCCAAGCCTATTCGGTGGACAGCCAGTGGCGGAATCGCGCTGAATTCGTCCAGGGCCGTGAGCAGATCGAAGCCTTCCTCACGCGCAAGTGGAGGCGCGAGCTCGACTACCGCCTCATCAAGGAACTTTGGGCCTTTGGTGGAAATCGCATCGCGGTGCGGTTCGCCTATGAATACCAAGATGACAGCGGCAACTGGTACAGGGCCTACGGCAACGAGAACTGGGAGTTCAACGAGAACGGCCTGATGCGGCGACGCCTGGCCAGTATCAACGAGCATCCTATCGCCGAGGCCGAACGCAAGTTCCACTGGCCCCTCGGCCGTCGTCCCGACGATCATCCGGGTCTCAGCCATTTCGGCTTCTGAGGGGGCGTTCTTCGAAGATGGTGGCTAGAGGTACGAACTCACCCTATTGTCCGGCCGGTTTTATCAGTGATCGCGCCGGACGATAGGGGATCACATGTTCAACGCTGGGCATGTCAGGCGCCGCGGTCGGCATGATTGTCGGGCGACCTATACAAAGCATTGCATTCGGCGCGATCCGGCCAAAGCACGCGTCAATCCCCCTCGCGGAAGCGGTAGCCGACGCCGGTTTCCGTGCGGATGTAGTCGGGCTGTTCGGGATTGGTCTCGATCTTCTGCCGGAGCTGGCGGACATAGACGCGCAGATATTGCGGGTCCTGGGCCGCGCCCCACACCCGTTCCAGGAGAAAACGGTGGGTCAGCACCTTGCCCGCGTGCTGCACGAGAACGCGCAACAGCTCGTATTCCTTCGGCGACAGCTTCACCTCCTCGTCGCGCAGCTTGATGATGCGGCGCACCAGATCGATCGAGAGGTCGCCGGCACGGAAGAGCGGCTTCTCGCCCTGTTGCTGCAAGCGGTGGCGCAGCGCCGCGCGGATCCGCGCGATGAGCTCGTTCATGCCGAAGGGCTTCGTCACATAGTCATCGGCCCCGAGATCGAGCGCCTGCACGATGCCGGCTTCGTCGGTGCGGCTCGACAGGATGACGATGGGCACGACCATGCCACCAGAGCGCCAGCGTCCGAGCAGCTCCAGCCCGGAGATATCGGGCAGTCCCAGGTCGAGGATGACGAGATCCGGACGTAGGGTCTCGATCGCCTGACCTGCCGTCCGCCCGTCTTCGGCCTCATGCATCTCGTAGCCCTGGGTGCCGAGGCCGGCGCGCAGCAGCCTGCGGATGGGCGGCTCGTCGTCGACGACGAGAATGCGCACGGCCGGCGCGCTCATGGGATTGCTCCGGGGCGACCCGGCTGGTCTGGGACCGGCATCCGGATCGTGAAAATGGCTCCGGTCCCGTCGGTGCGGTTAGCCGCTTCGATGGTGCCGCCCATCGCCTCGATGAAGCCGCGACAGATGGCGAGCCCGAGGCCGGTGCCGGCCCGCACCTGGTCGCCCTTCTGCACGCGATAGAATTTATCGAAGATCTGGTCGACTTCGCCGGGCGGAATGCCCGGACCTTCATCGAGCACCTGCAGCAACACGTGGTTGAATGCGGCCCAGCTGCGCAGGCGGATGGTCGAACCCGCCGGCGCATATTTCGCGGCATTGTCGAGCAGATTGAAAAGCACCTGTTCGAAGAGCACGGGATCGAGCTTCAGCATCGGTAGCTCCGCCGCAAGGTCGAGCTCGACGCGATGCTGCTTCAGGATGCCGTCGGCGCGCCTGAGAGCGCTGCCCACGAGCTCTGAGAGGTCGTGCAGGCCGGCGTTGGGTGCAATGGCCCCGGACTCCAGCCTCGTCATGTCGAGAAGATTGGCGATGAAGCGGTTGAGGCGGCCGGCCTCCTCCTCGATGGTCGTGAGCAATTCCGTCTTGGTGTCATCGGCCAGTACTTGGGGAAAGTCGCGCAGGGTGCCGGCCGCCCCCATGATGGAGGAAAGCGGTGTCTTGAGATCATGCGAGATGGAGGTCAAGAGCGCCGAGCGCAACCGGTCGGTCTCGGCCGCGAGCTTCGCCCGTTCGAGATCCTCGACGAGATGCACGCGCTCGATGGCGAGCGCCGCCTGGTCGGCAAGCGCATCGAGCAGGCGTTTTTGTTCGGGCGTGAGCAGGGCGCCCTCCTTGTCGCGGTCGATGCCGATGACGCCGACGGCGCCGCGGCCCGTACGCATGGGCAGGAACAGGCGCTTGGCGCCGGGTAAGGTATCCGCGCCGCGCCCGGCGGGGCGATCGTTCTCGAAGGCCCATTTAGCGGCTGCGACATCGGCGGGCTCCAGCCTGTCCTCGGGCGGATAGCCCGCCTTGACCGTCACCGTGCCGTTCTCCGGCAGGAGCAGCACGACCCGCACGCGCAGCATGGAGGCGATCTGGAAGGCGGTCGCCCAGAGGAGATCGTCGAGCGTGCCGACGCCGGCGAGCTTCTTCGAGAAGAGATAGAGGTCTTCGGTCGTCTTGACACGCTGACGCGCGGCGAGCGCCTGGGCGCGGATGCGCGCCGTGAGATTGCTCGCAATCGCCGCGACGACCAGAAAGAAGAACAGCGCGACGACGTTCTCCGCGTCGGAGATGGTGAAGGTGTAGAGCGGCGGGATGAAGAAGAAATTGAAGGCCAGCATGCCTGCAACCGACGCATAGAGCGCCGGCCACAGGCCGAAGCGCACCGCCGCGACGAGCACGGCCGTGAGAAAGACGAGCGCGATATTCTGGAAGGCGAGGACGAGATGGAGCGCGAGCCCGACGGCCGTCGCGAGCGCAACCAGGACCGTGCTGCCGAGATAGGGCAGGAGGTCGATTCGCTCGGCGCTCGCCGGCGCCGTGCTGCGCGCCGCGGGGGCAGGCTGCTCCTCGCCGGCGATGACATGCACGCTGATCGAGCCGGAGCTGCGCACGAGGTCGTGCACGACCGAGCCGTGCAGCATCTCGAACCAGCGCGAGCGCGTGGACTTGCCGATGACGACATGGCTCACGTTGTTGCTGCGCGCGAAGGTGAGGACGTCCTCGGCGATTCGCGTGCCGCCGGGCACCGTCACGGCCTCGCCGCCCATGTGCTCGGCCAGGCGCAGCACGTCGGCGATGCGGTCGCGCTCGTCCTCACTGAGCTGATGGCTGCGCTGGCTCTCCACATAGAGCGCGGTCCAGGGCGCGCGCAGCCGGTCGGCAAGGCGCTTGGCATAGCGCACCAAGCCGTCGCAGCGCGGATCCTCGCTGATGCAGACGAGGACGCGCTCGCCCGCGGCCCAAGGCCCCTCGATGGCATGGGCCTGCATGTGGCTGAGGAGCTGCTCGTCGACGCGCTGGGCGGTGCGGCGCAACGCAAGTTCCCTGAGCGCCGTCAGATTGCCGGGCGAGAAATAATTTTCGACCGCCCGCCGCGCCGTCTCCGGCACATAGACCTTGCCCTCCTTCAGCCGCTGGATCAGGTCGCCGGGCGTGAGGTCGATGATCTCGATGTCGTCGGCGCGATCGATGATGGCGTCGGGCACCGTCTCGCGCACGCGCACGCGTGTAATCTGCGCGACGATGTCGGTGAGGCTCTCCACATGCTGGATATTGACCGTCGTATAGACGTCGATGCCCGCCGCGAGCAGCTCCTCGACGTCCATGTAACGCTTGGGATGTTGGCTTTCGGGTGCGTTGGTATGGGCGAGTTCGTCGACGAGCACGAGCTGCGGGCGGCGCGCCAGGATAGCGTCCAGATCCATTTCCTCGAGCCGGCGGCCCTTATAGGTGATCCGCCGGCGTGGGATGATCTCGAAGCCCTCGGTCAGGGCCTCCGTTTCCCTGCGGCCGTGCGTCTCGACGACACCGATGACGACGTCGATGCCCTCGTGCTTCCTGGCGCGGCCGGACGTGAGCATTTCGTAGGTCTTGCCGACGCCGGGGGCCGCGCCGAGGAAGATCTTGAGGCGCCCGTGCCCTTCCCGCGCCGCTGCCTCAAGCAGGGCCTCGGGTGTTGGTCTCAACTCCTCGCGCAGCTCCTCGGGCATCGCCCCTCTCGATCATCTGACCAAGAGCCCATCAGCGCGCCGCCGTCTGGTCAAGCGCCATGTTCAGCGCCAGCACGTTCACATGCGGCTCGCCAAGAAGACCGAAGCTGCGGTCTTGGACATGATCCTCGACGACGCGGCGGACCTGATCCTCCGGCAGGCCGCGCGCCTTGGCGACGCGCGGCACCTGGAAGAAGGCCGCCTCCGGCGAGATATCCGGGTCGAGGCCGCTGCCGGAGGCCGTCACCAGGTCGACCGGCACGGGCGCGTTCGGATTCTCCGTCTTCAGCGCCGCGACGTCCGCCGCCACGCGGTCGATCAGGGCCTTGTTGCTCGGGCCGAGATTCGAGCCCATGGAATTCGCGGCGTTATACGGCTGCGGTACCGTCTTCGACGGATCGGCCGGGTCGGAGCCCGTCGTCGCCGAGGGCCGGCCATGGAAATAGCGCGGGCTCGTGAAGGTCTGGCCAATGAGCGCCGAGCCGACCACCCTGCCGCCCTCTTCGGTCAGACTGCCATTCGCCTGCCGGGGAAAGAGGGCCTGCGCGAGACCTGTGATGGCGAGCGGATAGGCGAGGCCGGTGACGGCCGTCAGCACGACGAGGACGACGACGGCCGGGCGAAGTTCTCTCCACATGGGAGCTCTCCTCAGGCGAGGTGAAGGGCGGTGATCAGAAGGTCGATGGCCTTGATGCCGATGAACGGCACGACGAGGCCACCGAGGCCGTAGATCAGGAGATTGCGCTTGAGCAGCGCGCCGGCCCCGATCGGCCGGAAGCGCACGCCCTTCAGCGCGAGCGGAATGAGCGCCACGATGATCAGGGCATTGAAGATGATCGCCGACAGAATGGCGCTCTGGGGCGTTGCGAGAGCCATGACGTTGAGCACGCCGAGCTGCGGATAGAAGGCGACGAACATCGCCGGAATGATCGCGAAATATTTCGCCACGTCATTGGCGATGGAGAAGGTGGTGAGCGACCCGCGCGTCATCAGCAGCGCCTTGCCGATCTCGACGATCTCGATGAGCTTGGTGGGGTCGGAATCGAGGTCGACCATGTTGCCGGCCTCGCGCGCCGCGACGGTGCCGCTGTTCATGGCGACGCCCACATCGGCTTGAGCGAGCGCCGGGGCATCGTTGGTGCCGTCGCCGCACATGGCGACGAGCTTGCCCTTTGCCTGCTCGTCGCGGATGAGCTTGAGCTTCAACTCCGGCGTCGCCTGCGCAAGAAAGTCGTCGACGCCCGCTTCCGCAGCGATGGCGGCTGCGGTGAGCGGATTGTCGCCGGTGATCATCACCGTGCGGATGCCCATGCGGCGCAGCTCCGCGAAGCGCTCGCGGATGCCGCCCTTGACGATGTCCTTGAGATAGACGACCCCGAGCAGTCGCGCGTCGCGGGCGACGGCGAGCGGCGTGCCCCCTGCCTTGGCGATCTCCTCGGCGATGACCTGGATCTCACGCACCGTCTCGTTGTCGCGCGCAGGGCGGAGCGCCTGCACGGCGCCGCTCGTCATCATCGCATGTGCGGCGGCATTCACATGGGCGAGCACCGCATCGACCGCGCCCTTGTGGATGCTCGATCCCTCGATATCCACGCCGCTCATGCGGCTCTGGGCGGTGAAGGGAATGAAGGTGGCATTGAGGCTCGCCATGTCCCGCCCGCGGATGCCGTAGGCCTCTTTGGCGAGCACGACGATCGAGCGGCCCTCCGGCGTCTCGTCGGCGAGCGAGGCGAGCTGCGCGGCATCCGCCAGTTCCTCCGCGCTCACGCCCGTGACGGGCCGGAACTCGGCGGCCTGGCGGTTGCCGAGCGTGATGGTGCCGGTCTTGTCGAGGAGGAGGGTGTCGACGTCGCCCGCCGCCTCCACGGCCCTGCCGGACATGGCGAGCACGTTGAAGCGCACGAGCCGGTCCATGCCGGCGATGCCGATGGCCGAGAGCAGCGCGCCGATGGTCGTCGGAATGAGCGTCACGAAAAGCGCGACGAGCACGATGACCGGAATGGAGCCGCCGGCATAGGCCGCGAAGCTCGGGATGGAGGCCGTGGCGAAGACGAAGATGATCGTCATGCCGGCGAGCAGGATGTTGAGCGCGATCTCGTTTGGCGTCTTCTGCCGCTCGGCGCCCTCGACCAGCGAGATCATCTTGTCGAGGAAGGTGGAGCCTGCGGCGGCGGTGATGCGCACCTTAATCCAATCGGACAGGACCTCCGTGCCCCCCGTCACCGCCGAGCGGTCGCCGCCGGACTCGCGGATGACCGGCGCCGACTCGCCGGTGATCGCCGCCTCGTTGACCGAGGCGACGCCCTCGATCACCTCGCCGTCGGAGGGGATGATGTCGCCGGCCTCGACGAGGACGATATCCCCTACCTTGAGGCTCGTGCCGGGCACGAGCGCGAAATCCCGCCCGCCCGCGCCGGTGAGGCGCTTCGCCTGCGTCTCGGTTCGCGTCCGGCGGAGCGAATCCGCCTGCGCCTTGCCGCGCCCCTCGGCCACGGCTTCCGCGAAATTGGCAAAGAGCACGGTGAACCACAGCCAGAGGATGAGCTGGAAGGAAAAGCCGAGGTCTGCTCCACCCCGCGCGAGATCGCGCAGGAAGAGAACGGTGGTCAGCGCCGCGACGACCTCGACCACGAACATGACCGGGTTCTTGACCATGAGCCGGGGATCGAGCTTGCGAAAGGCCCCGGCGACCGCCGGGCCGAGGATCGCGGCGTCGAAGAGGCTCGTTTTATGGGATTTGCCCATGGTGCGTCTCACACGTGGGAAGCAAGGCATCACTGCGCCAGAAAATGCACGAGCGCGGTGATGCCGAAATCGAGGATGAAGGCGACGGCGAGAACCATGCCGGCGATGGCGAAGGGATCCGGCCGGGGCCGCCGCGGCGGACCGAAGAGCGGCCCGCCCGGTGGAAATCGGCCGCCGTCATCGAGCGGCATGCGATGCAGGATCACCATGGTCAGCCTCCCGGAGAAAAGCTCTGGCCGGCGATCATCGCGAGATGCTCGACGATCGGCCCGAGCGAGAGCGCGGGAAAGAATGTGAGGCCGCCGATAATGAGGATGAGGCCGACGAGGAGGCCGACGAACAGGCCGCCCGTCGTCGGGAAGGTGCCCGCCGAGGCAGGCACCGTCTTCTTGGCGGCAAGCGAGCCGGCGATCGCCATGGCCGGCACGATCATCAGGAAGCGGCCGACGAGCATGGAGAGGCCGAGCGTCAGATTGTAGAAGGGTGCGTTGCCGGAGAGACCGGCGAAAGCCGAGCCGTTATTCGCCGTGGCCGAGGTGAAGGCGTAGAGGATCTCCGAGAAGCCGTGCGGGCCGGGATTGGCGGTTGCAGCGACCGTCGAGGACAGCACCGTCGCAACAGCCGACCAGCCGAGAATCATGAGCGGCAGGACGAGGATGGCGAGCATGGCCATCTTCACCTCCTTCGCCTCGATCTTCTTGCCGACATATTCCGGCGTGCGGCCGACCATGAGGCCCGCCACGAACATGGCGATGACGACGAAGATGAGCATGCCGTAGAGGCCGGCGCCCACGCCGCCGACGATGATCTCGCCGAGCTGCATGTTGATGAGCGGGATCATGCCGCCGAACGCGGTGAAGCTGTCGTGCATCGCATTGACGGCGCCGCAGGAGGCAGCCGTCGTGATTACCGCGAAGAGCGCCGAGGCGGCGATGCCGAAGCGCACCTCCTTGCCTTCCATATTGCCGCCGCTCAGCCTGAGCGCCTGCAGGGCTGGCGTGCCGGACGCTTCCGCCCAGTAGCAGGTGATGACACCCGCGACGAACAGGACGCCCATGGCGGCGAGGATCGCCCAGCCCTGGCGCTGGTTGCCGACCATGCGGCCGAAGACATTGGTCAGCGCCGCCCCGATGGCGAAGATCGCGACCATCTGCACGAAATTCGCGAGCGCCGTCGGGTTCTCGAAAGGATGCGCCGCATTGGCGTTGAAGAAGCCGCCGCCGTTGGTGCCGAGCATCTTGATGGCGACCTGCGAAGCGACCGGGCCGACGGCGATCGTCTGCCGGGCCCCTTCGAGCGTAGTGGCTTCGATGGAGGCACTGAGCGTCTGCGGCACGCCCTGCCAAACGAGGAAGAGCGCGAAGACGACGCAGATCGGCAGGAGCAGGTAAAGCGTTGAGCGGGTGATATCGACCCAGAAATTGCCGACCGTTTGTGCGGAGGCACGGGCGAAGCCGCGGATCAAGGCCACGGCCAGCGCAATGCCTGTCGCCGCCGACAGGAAATTCTGAACGGCGAGCCCAGCCATCTGCGAGAGATAGGACATCGTCGTCTCGCCGCCGTAATTCTGCCAGTTGGTATTGGTGAGGAAGCTGACGGCGGTGTTGAAGGCGAGGTCGGGCGCGACTGGGCCCATGCCCTGCGGATTGAGGGGGAAAAGCCCCTGCAGCCTGAGCAGCGCGTAGAGAATGACGAAGCCGCCGACGTGGAAGAGGAGCATGGCGATCGTATAGGTCAGCCAATGCTGCTCGCGCCGTTCGTCGACGCTGGCGAGGCGGTAGATGCCGGTCTCGAGCGGCCCCAGAACGGGCGAAAGCAACGTCCGCTCGCCGTTGAAGACGCGGGTCATATAGCCGCCGAGCGGCTTGACTAGCGCGAGAACGACGAGGCCATAGACGAGGATCTGGAGGGCGCCGTTGAAAGTCATGGCCGCGCCTCAGAACCGTTCCGGCCGCACGAGCGCGACCGTCAGATAGGCGAGAAGCCCGGCTGTCACGAGACCGCCGAGCACATAGTCGAACAGCATGGATTGCTCCTCAGAGCATGATCCCGAAAAGTGGACGCGGTTTCGGAGAAGGTCATGCTCATTAAAAGGGTTGGAACGGGGGATGGCTCGGGAGACATCATCCCGCTCTAGAGCCGCGCGCAGAAAAAGCCGTAGCCGATCGTCAGGGCGAAGAAGCCGAGGCCGATCGCCAGCATCAGAAGGTCGGGCATGGAGAATTGTCCCGTTCCGTGGCGCCCCGCGCTGCACCGCCGGAGGCGTGTGCGGCGCGTCGTTCAACACCGTGAATCTGACGAAACGGGCATAAAGATTCGAGACGGCGGATAACCGGGCGGTATAAAAATCTCATAGTAACGACGGCTTTGCCGCGGTCGTACCCGATCGTCAGCACCCGGCGGATAAGGCGCTACCCAAGCGAACACGCGCCTTGTGTTCTATAATTGTGCGGTTCGGCCGAGCGCCGACGAGAGGAGCGAAGGCGATGCAGCGCGCCGACTTCATGAGCCAGGACTACTTCCGCGACCCTGCCATTGCGGTCGCCAAGCTGCGGGCCGCTGGGCCGGTGGTCCGGACCCGATTCCCGATCATCGGCAAGGTCTGGATGACGACGACGCAGGACCTCGCCGCACATGTCCTGAAGGACAGCGACAGCTTCACCTTGCGCAAGAACGGTGGAGTTGCCGGGCTCAGGTGGTGGATGCCGGGCACGATCCGCGCCATCGCCGACAATATGCTCACCATGGACGAGCCGGATCACACGCGGCTGCGCAGCCTTGTGGACGAGGCCTTCCGGCGCCGGGCGGTTTTAGACATGGAGCCGCGCATCATGGCAATCGCCGGGGAGCTCGCCGATGGGCTTTTCCGTGACGGCAGCCCCGCCGACCTCGTCGACGGCTATGCGCGCCAGCTGCCCTTGTCCGTCATCTGCGAATTGCTCGGGTTGCCCGCAGCCGACCGGCCGCAGTTCATGGCCTGGACCGGGCGCTTCACGCGCCTCACCGGCATGCTTGGGCTTCTGGGCATAGTCCCGGCCATGATGTCCATGCGGCGCTATCTGGAAATGCGCCTCGATATCGCGCGCCGGGATGGCGGCGAAGGGCTGATCGCCGAGCTGGTGCGCGTCGAGAAGGACGGCGCCCGCATCAGCCCGCGTGAGATGGTCTCCATGGTGTTCCTGCTGCTGGGCGCAGGCACCGAGACAACCACCCATCTCATCAGCGGGGCGGCTTACGAGCTGCTGAAGCGGCCGGAGCTGCGCGGCTGGCTCGCGGCGGATTGGAGCCGCGCCAATCTCGCCATCGAGGAGTTCCTGCGCTTCGTCTCGCCCGTGCAGTTCTCGAAGCCGCGCTTCGTGCGGCGGGACATGGAGCTCGGGGGCGTGCGGGTGAAGCGTGGCGACAAGATCATGGCGATGATCGCGGCCGCCAATATGGATCCGGAGGCGAACCCGCATCCCGAACAGCTCGACCTGACGCGGCACCCCAACCGGCACCTCGCTTTCGGCACCGGCATCCACTTCTGCCTCGGCCACCAGCTCGCGCGCATCGAAGGCAAATGCGCCCTGCAAGCCCTGTTCACGCGCTGGCCCGATCTCGCGCTCGCCGTGCCGGCCTCGCAGATCCAATGGAGGGAGAGGCCCGGCATCCGGGCCATCGCCAGCCTGCCGGTCGCCGCCCATTGATCTGGCACGTCACTCCCGGCCGTGGGGCGCTGCGACTTATCCGGTAGACCGGTCTGCGGTTCGGAGTGCGCGAACCGCGATCACGTCAGCTTTGTGCCGTTCCCTGCGGCAACGATGTCTGAGATCATCGGCACATAGGCCTCCGCATGCCCGCTGGCAACGGCAGCGGCAAAGGTGTTCTTGACCGCATTGCCGACCGGATTGGCGATGCCGGCCGCATTGGCCATGGCCTCGAGATAGCGCATGTCTTTAGCGGCATTGGCGAGCGAGAACTTGTGCGCGTTCTCGTCGCGCTCCAGCGCATATCGCATGAAGGTCTGGTAGAAGCCGCAGTCCATTCGGCCGCCGCGAATGACGCTGTCGAAGGTTTGCGGCGAGATGCCGGATTTCTGGCTGAGCGCCAGCGCCTCTGCATAGAGGGCGGCGTAGCCCATGGCGATGAAATTGTTCAAGAGCTTCATCTTATGACCGTCGCCGAGCCCGCCGACGTGAACGATCTTCCCGGCCCAGGTCGAGATGACAGGCCGGACCCGCTCGAAGGTCGCAGTGTCCGCGCCGACCATGCAGTCGAGCGTGCCCTCCCAAGCCTCTTTGGGCGTGCGCGAGAGCGGCGCATCGATGAACGTCACGCCGAGGGGCGCGAGTTCCGCGGCGAGCGCCAGGGTGGAGTTGGGATCGGAGGTGCTGCAGTCGACCACCACCAGGCCTTCGTGAGCGCCTGCTTTGAGGCCGCTCGAACCGCGCACGACCGCCTCCACCTGCGGCGAAGCGCTGACGCATAGGAAGACGATCGTCGCAGCCTGCGCCACCTCGGCCGGCGAGGTCAGTTCGGTCGCGCCACGCCGCACGAGATCCTCGACGGCGGTGCGGCTGCGATGTCCGGCAATGAAGAGCGGATAGCCCTTCTCGACGATGTTCTTGGCCATGCCGTGGCCCATCATGCCGAGCCCGATGAAACCGATCTTCTCGACCGCCATGGCGACCTCTCCGTTGGGTTGCTTCTAGAACAAGGAATGACGCCGCCGCGCTACGGACACGGCGGCGCCGGCGGCGGCCACCGCATCCGATGGTAGCGGGCAGCTTCAGACGGGATAGGCCGCTGCTTGCCGCTTCACCGCCTCGACGTCGAACTTGCTGATATCGCCGATCAGATCCGTGCGCACGATCGATGCGACGGGCGGAATCGTCAGGCCGAGGAAGGCGGCCTCGCGTTCGAGCTCGTCTCCGTGGATGAAGCCCATCGGCGTGTCGGGATAAGGCGCACGGAAATGCTCCATACGGCGCTTGATCGGATAGAGCAGCGTCTGGACGGCATCAGCCTCGCTCACGCCGCGCGGCGCCAGTTCCGGGTACATCTTGAGGAAAACCTTGGCCCCGGCAGTGGGATTGGCGAGAATGAACTCCGAAGCACGGGCGATCGAGCGTCCGAAGCTGACCGCAAGGGCGCGGTTCTTGTCGATGAAGTCGCGGTTGGCCGAAACGTAGAGACCGCCGATCATCGGCGTCTTTTCCGGACGCGGCAGGATACGGATCGGGATGCCGGCGGCCTCCACCTGCCCGAAGCCCGTATCGAAATAGGCGAGCGCGTCGATCGTGCCGCGCTGCAGAGCGACACCCGCCGGCACGCCGGCGCCGGTCGCGATCCAGGAGACATCCTTGTCGGGGTCGACGCCTACATTGGTCAGAGCGGCCCGGGCGATGGGATAATCGGTCGTGCCGAGCGCCGATACACCGATCTTCTTCCCCTTGAGGTCCTGGTAAGTCTTGACCGGCGAGTCCGGCAGCACGGCGATGTCCCAGCGATAGGGATAGCACCACTCGTAGAAATTCGCGATCGGCGGCAATTGATCCTTGGCAAAGAGAGGAAGCTGGAAAGGTCCCGTTCCAACGCCGAAGTCCACGTTGCCCTTGTCGAGGGCGATCTGAACATTGGAATTCGTGCCCAGCATGACCGGCTCGAGCTTGAATCCTTCCTCGGCATTATAGCCGAGGCCTTCGGCAATGATCGAGTTGACCACGGAGACATTCATCGAGGTCACGCTGATGCCCCAGCGGACTGTCCGCAATGCGTCCTTGGCGAGCGAGGGGCGAGCCAGCGCGGCCGAGGCGAGCGCCGCGCCGGACAGCTTGGCGAAAGTACGTCTGTTCATTGTCATTGATTGTCCTCCCGGTTTTATTGAATTTGACCTGTATTCGTCTTGTTACCAGCGAATGACCTTCGCTTTGATCGCGCTGATCGCGAGATGCATGCCGACGCCGACGAAGCCGAGAATGACGAGCACGGCAAAGACGGTCGGCACATCCGTCACCGCCTCGGCTTGCATGATCGTCACGCCGATGCCTTGCTGGGCGCCGAGATATTCGGCGACGATCGTGCCGAGCAGCGCATAGACGATGCCCATCTCGAGGCCGGCGAAGATAAAGGGAGCGGCGGATGGAAGCTTGACGTTCCAATAGGTCTCGAGCCGCGACGCGGAGAGCGAGGCCATCAGGTCGATCTTGCTGGATTCCGTCGACTGGATGCCGGCGAAAGTGTTGACGAGCACCGGAAAGAAGGTCAGCAGGGCGGCCATGGCGATCTTCGAGCTGTCGCCGAAACCGCACCAGATCACGATCAGCGGGGCGATCGCTACCTTCGGCAGCGACTGCAGCGCGAAGGCATAGGGCATCAGCAGCTTTTCGACTGCCCGGAATTCCGCCATCAGCGAGCCGAGGACGATCGCGAGCACGGTGCCGATGACATAGCCGATCGCGGTGTTGGACAGCGTGCTCCACAGCGGCAGGTAAAAGCCGGTGCGATCGGTGGGGCTGACCAACAGGCCCGAGGCCAGAGACCGGACGACGTCTTCGATCGAGGGCAGCACATAGCTCGGCACATCGAGCCAATGCACGGAGAGTTCCCAGGCAAGCAGCACGATCACGAGCCCGGCAATGCTGATGATGCGGCCGCTGCCGGGAACGAGGTGCCGAAACATGCTGCCTGATCTGCTGTTTGGTGCCGGGGCTGCCTCGCGTTCCACCGGCTGGGCAATCGCGCCTTGAACGTTATCGGTCATGCTTCCCCTCCCGTAAGCAGGCCCCGCACCTGGCGCGAAAGCGCGATGAAAGCGGGGTGGCCGAGCGTGTGATCGAAGCTGCGCGGCCGGTCGAGCGGCACCGGCAGGTCGGCGATGACCCGACCGGGGCGCGGCGACATCACGATGACCCGGTCCGCCAGGAACACCGCCTCGGAAATGCTGTGCGTGATCAGCACGACGGTCTTCTTCGTGGCGAGCCAGATGCGCTGGAGCTCGACATTCATGTGCTCGCGGGTCAGCGCGTCGAGCGCGCCGAAGGGTTCGTCCATCAGCAGAACACGGGGCTGCCGGATCAGCGCCCGGCAGATCGCCGCGCGTTGCTGCATGCCGCCGGAGAGCTCGGAGGGATATTTGTCTCCAAAGCCCCTGAGCCCCGCGATTTCGAGGAGGTCGTTCGTGTCGAGGGAGGGCGCCTTCGCCTTGCCGCCGACCCGCAGAGGGAGGCTGACATTGGCGGCGATCGTCAGCCAGGGCAGCAGCGTCGCGCTCTGAAACACGACTCCGACGTCGCGCGATGGGCTCGCGACCGTGTGGCCATTGAGTTGAATATGCCCCTGGTCGGGCCGGTCGAGCCCGGCGAGCAGCCGCAGCAGGGTGCTCTTGCCGCAGCCCGAAGGGCCGACGATGGAGATGAACTCGCCATCCTTCACCGCAAGGCTGGTGTCGGCGAGGGCCGTGACCGAACCGCCGTCCGCGGTGCGGTAGATCCGCTGCAGGCCGCTGATCTCGATCATCGGCCGGTCGGAGGACGGGACGAGCCCGGCGGCAAAGCCGGCCGGCGCGTCCGTTCGGCTCGAAAGCTGGACTGCCATGACGCTTACGCCCTCTGTTCTCTGACGTGGGATTGCATCGTGCCGTTGAAGTTGAGCGGCGCGCCCGGCCGCGGCCAGGGGAGCGCGACGATGGCGCCCACGCCGGACAAGGTGACATAGGCGGTCGTCAGATCCGGGCCGCCGAAGCAGATATTGGTCGTCTGATCGTCCGGCATGGCGACCTGTTCGATCAGCCGGCCTTGCGGCGATATCACGGTGATCACGCCGCTGATCATGGTGGCGACACAGACATTACCCTGCGCGTCCACCGCCATGGAGTCGAAATGCTGGTAGCCCGGCAGGCCGATCAGGAGCTGGCCCGCGTCGCGGCTGTCGAGTTGGCGGGGCTCGATCTCGCCCGGTCCACGGAGGTCGAAGGCCCAGACCCGGGCGGTGCTGGTCTCCGCAACATAGAGCCGGCTTTCGTCCGGCGACAATGCGATGCCGTTCGGCTGAACCATGGGATAGACGACTTCGCGGATCGAGCGTCCATCCGGCGTCGCATAATAGACGCCGCCCCGGTCCATGTCGCGGGCACGCCGTTTGCCCATGTCGGTGAACCAGAAGCCGCCGGAGCGGTCGAACACCAGGTCGTTCGGTCCGCGCAGCGGTCCGCTCGACCCACGGTCGTAGATCACCTCGACGGCGCCGGTCCTGAGATCGATGCGCTCGATGCGCCCGCCGCTGTAGCTGTCGCTCTGGCCGAGGGCGAACAGCCGGCCGTTCTCCCTGCGCCAGTTCTGGCCGCCGTTGTTGCAGACATAGAGCTTGCCGTCCGGGCCGAGCGCGAGGCCGTTCGGACCGCCGCCGGGTTCCGCGACGACCGACTTGCTTCCGTCGCGCTCGATGAGGGTGACCCGGCCGCTCGCCATTTCACCGACGAGAAGGCGGCCGTCGCCCAGCGCGACCGGACCTTCCGGAAATGCGAGATCGGTCGCGACATAGCGCGTGCCGGTGCACGCCAACGGACTCCCCACGGGATCCTCCCTGTTGTTCTTGGTAGGGGAGGTTGCAGGGATCGGGTATAATGATCCAATACAAAATAGCTTGTTAGGTATTACTCGCAGTCATGCTCACATTCCGCCAGATGGCCATTTTCCGCGCGGTGATGGAATCCGCCACGCTGACGGAGGCGGCCGTCGCGATGCAGCTGTCGCAGCCCGGCGTCAGCAAATGCGTCCGCGACATGGAAAACCTGCTCGGCTTTCCGCTGTTCAGGCGCGAGAGCGGCCGGTTGACGCCGACGAAGGAGGCGCGCTCCTTCTATGATGAGGTGCTGGTGGCGCTACGTGCCATGGAATCCGTGGCGCGCGCCGCCGAAAACTACCGTGACGCGCGGTCGGGCTTCGTCCGCATCGCGGCGACCTCGACCCTCGCCCACAGCCTGGTGCCGGCAACGATCGCCCTGTTCCGGCGTCGCCGTCCCGCCGCACAGGTCCTGCTGCATACGGCCTTGAACCACGAGGTCGTGCGCATGGTCTGCGACCTGCAGGCCGATTTCGGCCTCGTGCTGATGCCGACCAACCACTCTGGGACCATCGCCCGCGATCTCTGCGCCACCGAACTCGTCTGCATTCTGCCGGCGGATCATCCGCTCGCGGCTCACGAGTCGCTTTCGCCTGCGGAGATCAGTCGTTATCCGCTCATCAGCTACAACCGGAACCAGCCCATCGGCCTCGTCGTCGACGAGCAGTTCGAGCATGCCGGCGTGCCGCGTGTCGTCGCAACGGAGATCACCCAGTCCGCCGCGGCTTGCAGTCTTGTCATGGCCGGGGCGGGCATCGCTGTGGTCGACGGCTATGCCATGATGAACCGCGCCTACCCCCAGCTCGTGCGGCGGCCCTTCCGACCGGCCGTCGAGATGGTGTCGCGCCTCATCACGGCGCCCGCGCAGGAGCCAACCCGCCTCACCAAGGCGTTCGTGGAGTGCCTGGAGATGGTCATCGTCCAGGCCTGCGAGCGTGGAGAACTGACCGCCACCGTCCCGCAGCATTGCGATCACCGGGGCTAGACACCGGCGGCCCGCCGACCGGGCCGTCCTCACATGCCGAGCAAATCGTAGATGCGCTGTGTATAGCGACCGAAGGCTTCTGTGGTCTTCACGTTCAGATTGCGGGGCAGCGGAAGATCGATATCGAAGCTGTCGGCCATGCGCGCGGGGCCGGCGGTGAGCACCGCGCATCGCGAGCCGAGGAACACGGCTTCCTGAATGGAATGGGTCACGAAGATGATGGTCTTGCGGCTCTCCTGCCAGATCCGCAGCATTTCGAGATTCATCTTCTCGCGGGTCAGCGCGTCGAGCGCCCCGAAGGGCTCGTCCATCAAGATGAGCTTCGGATCGTGGACGAGCGCCCGCGCGATCGCTGCGCGCTGCTGCATGCCGCCGGAGAGCTCGTAAGGATACTTGTCCTCGAAGCCCGCCAGACCGACCATGGCGAGGAGGTTGCGCGCCCTCTCGCGCGCTTGCCCGAGCGGCAGGCGCAGGATTTCCGCGGGCAGCGTGACATTCTCCAGGATGGTGCGCCACTTGAGCAGCAGCGCCTGCTGGAAGACCATGCCGACGTCGCGGCCCGGCACGAAGGCTGAGCGCGCGTTGCCGATGACCACCTCGCCCTCGTCGGCGTCGTGCAGACCGGCGAGGATCTTCAAAAGCGTGCTCTTGCCGCAGCCGCTCGGCCCGACCAGCGAGACCATGTCGCCCTCGGCGATGTCCATGGTGACATCGGAGATCGCCACGAATTCACGCCCGCCGGTGCGATAGACCTTGCGCACGTTGCGCAGGCGGATCATCGGCGCGGTGGTCGCGCTCTCCGGCTTTGCGGCTGCGGATGTCGCGGTCATGAGAGCCAGCGCTCCAGGTTCGCGGCGACGAAGGCGTCGTCGGAAAGATCGGCGTGGTCGCGGAGCACGCGGTCGATCTCTCCGGCCTGGCCGGGGCTCAAGCCCTCCTTCGGGTCGATGCACCAGATGCCTTCGAGCAGCCCCTGGCGACGCAGCACCTCGTGGCAGCCGGCGATGCAGCCGTGGAAATTGTTGGCCACGTCGAAGAAGGCGGCGTTGCAATCGGTGATGCGGGAATCGAGTGCCAGGACCTCGGGCGGGATGGGGCCAGCGGCGACGGCTGCCTGCAGCCGTTCGAGCAGCTCAACCGCTCTGCGGGCCCATACCGACCAATGGCCGAGGAGCCCGCCGCGAAACCGCAGCGTCACCGGCGCGCCGTCGCGCATCACGGTGAAGGGCGTCACGAGGTCGAGCAGGATATGGTCGTCGTTGCCGGTATAGAGCGTCACCCGCTCCTCTGCCCGCGCTGCCGCCACCCCGCGCATGACGTCGAGCGTGCGATAGCGGTTGAAGGGCGCGACCTTGATCGCGACGACATTGTCGATAGCCGCAAAGCGCTCCCAGAAGGCGGCATCGAGCGGCAGGCCGCCGACGGCTGGCTGCAGATAGAAGCCGACAAGCGGGATTTCCTCCGCCACGCGCCGGCAATGGGCGATGACGGTGTCCATATCCTCGCCCTTGAAGGCCGCGAGGCTGAGAAGGCCGGCGTGATAGCCGAGGCGGACGGCGGTGCGCGCCTCCTCGATTGCCTGTTCGGTGCGGCCGCAGACGCCGGCCACCATGACGAGCGGCCGGCCCGTCCAGGCGCGGCTGTCTTCCATCGCGGTAGCGAGCACCGGCTCGTAGAGGCCGATGTCGCGAATGGCGAACTGCGTCGTGTGGACGCCGACGGCAAGTCCCCCGACCCCGGCATCGACATAGTAGCGGGTCAGCGCCCTTTGGCGGCGGCGATCGAAGTTGCGCCCGGCATCGAGGGCGAGCGGATGCGCCGGAATGGCGGCACCGCGCCGCAGGCTCGCGAGCACCTCTTGCGGCAGATCGGAATGATGCAGGGCCATGCGATTGATCCTTTCAGCGCGTGCTAGCCGAACTCGGGTCCGGCGGCCACGAAGAGGTGGTCGGGATCGCCGAACGGGGCGGCGCGGCCGCGGACCATGCGCAGGAACGGCCGCTCGCGGGCAAAGCCCCGCGCCTCCAGCAGTCCCGCGAGCCCCGTCCAGCGGTCGGCGAGATCGACGATGACGGCGCCCGCGACGCGGCCGAGCGCGGTCTCGAGCAGGGCGGCGGCGCTCTCTTCGCTCCCGGCGACGATGGGGCCGATCTGGGTTGCCGTGCGGCCCGACCGCGCAAGGGCGAAGCCCGTCCCGTCGGCGCGCAGGAGCGCCGCGTCGCCGGCGCGCCGAAAGAGGTTGTCCAGCAGGAAGCGCCGCTCAGTGCCGAAGGCGACGGCATCGAGGGCTACGGCGGCGGCGAGGTCGTCCTCGGTCATCGCTCGCATGCCGTTCGGCAGGCCTCCGCCCGTCGCCCCGCCGCTGCCGCGCCAGCGGGTCAGGCCGAGGGTGTCTTCAAAGCCGAGCGGGCGGTAAATCTCCGCACCGGCGGGTGTCGCGTCGAGAAAGGGCACGAGCCCGCGGTCGTCGAGATCGGCGAGGCAGGCCTCGAGAATGCGCGTGCCCAAGCCTTTCCGCCGGCAGGCCACCGTCACGAGCACCATGCCGATCCAGGCGAAGCCGCCCGCATAGGGCAGCACGGCGCCGGTCGCCTGCGGCGCGCCCGCCGCGTCGGTGATGCCATAGACCTTGCCGTGCGCGAAGAAGACCGCCCAATCCTCGTCCGTCTGATTCCAGCCCGCCTCCGCCGACAGCGCCACGCAAGCGCCGATTGGGCGAGACGCGAGAGGCTGCGGCCGAGGCTCAGTAGGCGCCATCGCGCACCTCGAAATGGGTGGGCTTGCCGAGGCTCGGGCGGTTGTCGGCGACCCAATGCGCCACCCAATCCACCATCTGGCCGAGCGTGATGCGTGGATAGCCGAAGAGCTTGGCGGCTTCGCTGGTATTGACGAGCCAGGCCGTCGGCGCCTCCTGGCCGACGATCTCGGGCGTCTTCCCGAGCCGCTCGCCGAAGGCCTTGGCGAGCCAACGGATCGAGACCGTCTCCGGGCCGGAGACATTGAGCGGGCTCGTCGGCGTGGTCGCGGCCTTGAGGCAGCGCAGCGCCTGGGCATTGGCATCGCCCTGCCAGATCACATTGACATGGCCCATGGTGACATCGACCGGCTCGCCGTCGCGCACCTTGGCGGCGACATCGGCGAGAACGCCATAGCGCAGGTCGATGGCATAGCTCAGGCGAAAGAGTCGGCCGGGGGTCTGATGCACGCGCGAGAAATGCTCGAAGATTCGCTCGCGGCCGATGCAGGAGAAGGCGTATTCGCCGGGCGGGTTGAGGACGCTGTCCTCCGTCGCGCCCTGGCTGCCGATGTCGACGAAGGGATAGACGCATGCCGTCGAGAAGGCGACGATGCGCGACGTCGTGAAGGCCTCGGCGACGATGGCGGGCACATGGGTGTTCATGGCCCAGGTCAGCGCCTGGTTGCCCTGGGCGCCGAACTTCCGCCCCGCCATGAAGATGATGTTGCGGGCGCGCGGCAGCGCCTCGACCGCTTTACGGTCGGTGAGATCGCAGGCGATCGTCTCGACGCCGGCCGCTTCGAGCCCCTCGCGCAGCCCGGGTTCGCTGAAGCGGGCGACGCCGATGACGCGCTTCTCGGGCGCGGCGTTGCGGGCAAGGCGCGCCAGCGTCGGGCCCATCTTGCCGCTAACGCCGAGCACCATGATGTCGCCGTCGAGCGCCGCAAGATCATCGCCGAGCGCGCGCGAGGGCGTGGCCATGAAGGCATCGAGCTCCTCCGGCCCATCGAAGCGGGCGGGCAGGAGCATGTCGTCGAGCCAGGCGGTCATTGCATCCTCGCGTCTTTGGGAACCCACAGATGCTCCGCGACAAGGACGGCGCAATAAAGCGCGATGCCGAGGAGCGTGAGCAGAACGACGGCCATGAACATGGCGGGCGTGTCGAGCGAGGCCTGCACTTGGATCATCAGGTAGCCGAGCCCACGTTCGGAGGCGATGAACTCGCCGACGACCGCGCCTGCGACCGCGAGGATCGCCGCCACCTTCATGCCGGAGAAAATGTAAGGCAGGGAGCCCGGCAGCTGAATGTAGCGGAAGGCTTGCCAGCGCGAGCCCTTGAGCGAGCGCACGAGATCGAGGATGTCGGGCTCGACTTCGTTGAGGCCGCGGATGGTCGTGAGAAGAATGGGAAAGAAGCAGAGCGTGAAGGTGATCAGGATATTGGTACCGATGCCGTAGCTGAACCAGACGATCACCAGCGGCCCGAGTGCCACCTTCGGAATCATGTTGAGGGTGACGAGCAGCGGGAAGATGAGGAGCGTCAGCAGCCGCGACCAGGAGAACAGCAGCGCGAGCGCGACCCCGAGCGCCGCGGCCAAAACATAGCCGCCGAAAATCTCCGCTGCGGTCACCAGCGTATTGTCGAGCCAGGCATAGGTCGGCGTGGCGAGCGAGGCGAGGATGGTCGTCGGCGCCGGCAGCACGAAAGCCGGGATGGAAAACACCGTCACCAGCGCCTGCCACAGGAGCACGACCGCGACATGGACCGCGATAATCGCGCCCCAGCGGCGATAGGCGAGGGTGGGCTCGCCCGTGGTGGGCAAGCCCTGACGGCCGGAGGTGTCGGCGCTCACGGTCATGGCGGCTTCTCTGGCGGCTCTCGCGTTCCCGGCGGGAGCTTAGCGCGCTGCAGTTCGCTAATCAACCATCCGGTTGGTTGATTCAATCGACTGGCCGCAGTGCCGCCAGCGCGAAATCGACCACATGGCGTCGGCGCCCCGCCACCGCCTTGGCATGGCCGAGGTCCGTGCCGAAAATCGCCGAGAGCGTGCGGTTGTTGGAGAAGAAGAAATAGGAGAGGCCAGCGATCGAGATATAGAGGTTGAGCGGGTCGAGATCGGCGCGGAACACCCCCTCGCGGATGCCGCGCACCAACGTCTCCTCGATCATGGCGACGAGCGGCGAATGCATGGCGCGGACCGTGCCCGACCCGTCGAGATGGACCGCGCCGTGCCGGTTCTCATCATTGAGCAGCGCGATGAATTCCGGGTGCTCGGCGAGATAGTCGAAGGAGAAGCCGACCAGCACCTCCATGGCGCGGAGCGGCGGCAGGTCGGCGAGATTGAGAGTCTTTTCGCGCGCCCGGATCTGGCCGTAGACCTCCTCCAGCGCCGTGCGGAAGAGGTCATCCTTGTTGCCGAAATAGTGGTAGACGAGCTGCTTGTTGACGCCGGCCCGGCGCGCGATCTCGTCGACGCGTGCCCCCGCCCGGCCCTTGGCGGCGAATTCGGCGATGGCGGCATCGAGCAGCGCCCGCCGGGTGCCCTGCGGGTCGCGCCGGCTGCGCCGATCCAGCGGCATCTCCACCCGTGCCCTCTCCGCCTGTGCCGTGTCGTTCATCCGAAATCCCGTCTGCAGCAATCAACCAACCGGTTAATTGATAGTTGATCTGTCGTACGCGCCAAGGCTAGTCTTTTTTCGCATCTCGCCCAGCAAGGGCGATAGCGGAGGGGATCAGTGCCATGTTGAAACTCGCGTCGGTGGCCGTCTGCGCGGTCGCCCTCATCATTCCGGGTGTCGCCGCGGCCGAGGAGGCGGTCAAGGAGAAGGTCAATCTGGTCTTGAATTGGGTGCCGACCGCCGACCATTCACCCTACTACTATGCCAAGGCGCAGGGTTGGTATGAGGCCGCCGGTATCGACCTCACCATCGAGACGGGCAAGGGCTCCGGCATCTCGGCGCAGCGCGTCGGCGTGGGCACCTCCCAAATCGGCATCGCCGATCTGCCAACAGCCATGTTGGCGCGCGGCAAGGGTGCCAAGCTTACCGCGGTGATGACCGTCTATGCCAATTCCCCGCAGGGCTTCTATTGGCTGAAGAGCAGCGGCATCAACGGCCCGAAGGACTTCCCCGGCAAGAAGATCGGCAACCCCCCAGGCGACGCCTCGCGCGTCATGTGGCCGGCCTTCGCCAAACAGGTGGGGATCGACCCGAATTCCGTAAGCTTCGTCAATGTGAGCCCGCAGGCGAAGGTGCCCTCGCTCAAGAGCCACGCCATCGACATCACGAGCGACTTCTACAACGAGCACGATTTGAAGGTGCGCGAATTCGGCGCCGATCTCGGCTTCCTCGCCTGGCGCGACATCGGCATCAATCCTTATGGCAACTCGATCATCGTCAACAGCGATTATCTCGCCGCGCATCCCGACGTCGTGAAGGCCTTTACGGAAGTCAGCCAGAAAGCCTTCGCCGCCTGCGTGAAGGATGTGTCGCCCTGCCTCAAGGCCCTCATGGCCAGCGTCAGCGGCCTCGACGAGGCCAATCAGCGCGACCAGTGGAACCGCATCAAGGAACTGATGCGCGATCCGACCACGACAAGCGTGGCGCTCGGCGCCTTCAACGCCGACCGGGTGGGAAGCGACATGGAGATGGTGAAGACCTATTTCGGCCTGGAGCACGCCTTCGAGGCGAAAGAGATCTTCACGAACGACTATCTCGATCCCTCGATCAAGATGTCCAAGGAGTAGGCCGGACCGATGGGGCCGCAACGACCGAGGGTAACCGGGCGATTAGCGACGTTCCGCTCAGGGGCAAGTTAGATGGGCACGCCAGATATCGTGCGAATGTCTGGAACGCCACAGCCACGTAGCCGCCCAGCAAAGGCGGGCCTCAGCCCGCTTGGTCAAGCGATCTCCACAACCGGAGCGTCGGCATCGAGCCCTTCCTCGCCCTCGCTCACGTGAACGGCCGTGACGGTGCCGTCGACCGGCGCCTCATGCGGTACTTCCATCTTCATGACTTCGAGGATGAACAGCGTGTCGCCGGCTTTGACCTTGTCGCCCACCTTCACCAGAACCTTCCAGACATTGCCGGGAGTTTGGGTGCGAACCGCTGTAGGCATATGATTGTTTCCTCTTGAGAAGTGCGCGGGGGTGGAGCGGACGACCGGCGGATGTGCGGGTCACCTGATCATTCAGCCTAGAAGCTCGGCCTTGTAAGCATCAACGAAATTGGTGAGGGTACGCCCGGCGGTGAAGGCGGGATGGTCGAGCGTCTTGGCGAGGAAGGACAAATTGCTGACGAAATCGCCCATCTCGAGCGATTTCAACGCCGCCTTGAGACGGGCAATCGCCTCATCGCGGCTGGCCCCGTGGCCGATCACCTTGGCGATCATCGGATCATAGTGGGGGGTGATCACGTCGCCCTCCCGGACGCCCGTGTCGATGCGCAGGCCGTCGGTGCCTTCGGGGAAACGCAGATGGGCGAGGCGGCCCGGTGAGGGCAGGAACATGCGGGCCGGATTTTCCGCATAGATGCGCAATTCGATGGCATGGCCGGCGAGTTTCACCTCATCCTGCGTGAGATCTTCAACACTCGGATCGCCCCCGGCGAGCTTCAGCTGCATGGCGACGAGGTCGAGTCCCGTCACCGCCTCGGTGACGGGATGCTCCACCTGGATGCGCGTATTCATTTCAAGAAAGAAGAACTCCTGCGTGTCGGCGTCGACGACGAATTCGACCGTGCCGGCACTACGGTAGTTCACCGCTTCGGCGAGTGCGACGGCGGCCGCCGTCATGCGCGCGCGCGTGGTGGCCGAAATGCCGGGCGAGGGGCTTTCCTCCAGGATCTTCTGGAAGCGCCGCTGGACCGAGCATTCACGCTCGAAGAGATGCAGCACACGGCCGTCGCCGAAGCCGAAGACCTGCACCTCCACATGCCGGGCATTGCGCACATAGCGTTCCAGAAAAATCGTGCCGTCGCCGAAGGAGCGCGCCGCAAGACCCTGCGTCGCCTCCGCCACCTGGCGCACGGTATCGACGCTCTCGACGAGGCGCATGCCGATGCCGCCGCCGCCGCCGCTCGCCTTGACAAGCAGCGGAAAGCCGACCGCCTCGGCAGCCGCCTCAATGCCGTCGAGCTCCCCTTGCGGAAAGCGCCGGGTGCCCGGCAGCACCGGCACGCCGGCGTGGTCCGCGAGCTCCCGTGCGCGAGCCTTGTCGGCCATGGCCATCATCGAATCCGGACGGGGTCCGACCCAGACCAGCCCCGCCGCCTCCACCGCCGCCGCGAAAGTCTCGTTCTCTGCGAGGAATCCGTAGCCAGAATGAACCGCATCCGCGCCCGTGGCTTTGGCCGCGGCCAGGATGGCGTCGACCGCGAGATAGCTCGCCACCGGCTTCGGTGCTTCGATCAGTACGGCCTCGTCGGCGGAAGCGACATGCAGGGCATTGGCATCGACTGCCGAATGGACGGCTACGGTGGCAAGACCGAGCGATTTGCACGAGCGCATGATGCGGCACGCGATCTCGCCTCGGTTGGCGATGAGGACCTTCCTGATCATGTCACCTTCAGCATTCTGGAGCTCACACGGCCTTGCGATGTCCGGCCAGGCGCGTGGTATATGATGCATGACACATCACGCGCTTGCAACCGGACGCGGCGGCGTGTTTGATGGAAGAATGCCGCATGCAGGCGCCCCGCGGTGCGCTTGGCGGTGCAGTTGCCCGTCGGCGTGGATTGGAGGATCAGGCGATGTCGAAGGTCACCATCAACTGTGACATGGGCGAGGCGTTCGGAATCTACAGCTTCGGCGACGATGAAGCCTGCATGCCGTTCATAACCCATGCCAATATCGCCTGCGGCTTTCACGCCTCGGACCCGGTCGTGATGCGCCGCACCGTGCAAACTGCGAAAAAGCATGGCATTGCCATCGGCTCGCACCCCGGCCTGCCGGACCGCGAAGGCTTCGGTCGCCGCGAGATGAAGCTCACTCGCGAGGAGGTATCGGCGCTCGTCATCTACCAGACCGGTGCGCTGAAAGCCTTCGTTGAAACGGAAGGGCTGAAGCTCTCGCATATCAAGCCGCATGGCGCCCTGTTCGGCATGGCGCAGCGGCAAGAAGCGATCGCCGAGGGCATCGCCGACGCGGCACTTGCTTTCGACCTGCCGGTGATCGCCTATTCCGACTGCGCCATGTCCGACGTCTTCAAGCGCCGCGGCGTGCATTTCACTTGCGAATTCTACGCCGATCTCGACTATGACGATGAGGGGCGCCAGATCATCACCAAGGAACATCATGCAGTCTCGTCCGCCGAGGTCGCCGAGAAGGTGCGGCGGGCCGTCCTCGAGGGTCTGACCCGCTCGATCAACGGCCGCGATGTGCGTGTCGTCGCGCAGTCGATCTGCGTGCACAGCGACACGCCCAATGCAATCGAGGTCGCCAAGACCGTCCACCAGGCGCTGGCCGACCATCTGTGACCTGCGAAAGATGAGCGGCGAAGCTCACCGGCGGAACGGCACATTTGGTTGAGATCTACACGGGTCAAGCCGCCCGGCGTCTCATGGCTAGCTCGCTCGTCTCCGCCTTGCGCGCCATTGCCGCATCGCTTGGGCCGCATGGACGGGCTTGCCTGGTCGACGGCGGACCTGGCCCTGTCGAGCAGGCCCTGACCGGCGCGGCCATCGCGCGCGCCATCGCCGGGGAAAGCGGGCCCCGCAGCGTTGCTCAGCGCATCCTGAAGGACACCTTGTTCGATGCCGAGCGGGACCTGGGCGACGGCACGGCGCGGCTTGCCGTCATCTTCGGTCATATTCTCACCCAGGGTGTCCGGTTCATCGCCGCCGGAGTGCCGGCTGGGCAACTCGCCGATGCCCTCCTGGCGCTCATGCCGGAGATCGACGAGCAACTCGCAAGGGAGCGCGTGCCCGATGCGCCGCTTGCCCGTGTAGCCGCCACGGCGGGCGCCTCGACGGCCCTGGCGGAGGCCGTGGCCGAGGCCATCGAACGTGTTGGTCCGGAGGGCACGCTCGAGATCACGACCGGCTCACGGCCGGGGATCGCCACGCGGGTCGGCTCCGGCTTCATCGCCGACGCGACGCTCGTGTCCGAGGCCTTCCTGCAAGGGGCTCCCGCGGCTGGGTTGGTTTTCGACCCCGTTCATGTCCTCGTGGCCGACGAAATCATCGAAGACTTCGGCCCGCTCGTGCCCGTGCTCGAAGGTTTCGCCACCCGCGGCAAGGCGCTCGTCGTCGTGGCGCGCGCGGTTACGGGGGCAGCGCTTGCGGCGCTCCTGCGCAACCGCCAGGAGAACGGCCTGCGCGTGGTAGCGCTAAAGCCGCGCGAGGTGGCGCAACATGCCGCCGACGTGCTTGAAGATCTCGCGCTCGCAACCGGCGCAACCCTCGTCGCGGACCGATTCGGAACGAGCGTGGCAGCCCTCAGACCCGCCATGCTCGGCCGGGCCGGCAGCTTCCGGTTTCACCGGGCGCGTGCGGTCTTCGCCGAACCGGCGGGCGAGGCGGTGGCGGTTGCCGCCCGCGCCCGGCTTCTGGCTGCGGAAGCTGATCGGCAGAGATATCTGGCGCTCGACCGCGAGCGGCTTCTACGCCGCAGCGCGCGGCTCACCGGCCGCTGGGGGGAGATCGAAGTCACCGGCGCGCATGAGCGTGACGGCGCCAGGCTGTTGACGGCCGCCCGGGCGGCCCTGGCCGCGGCCCAATCGGCCGGGGCCGGCGGTGCGCTGCCCGGCGGCGGTGCCGGGCTCGGGCGCGCGGCGCGGCGCCTGGCGGAGCAGCACCGCCATCCGCCCCTCTCTGCGCGGGGCGCCGCAACGGCCTGCATCCTGTCCGGTCTCTGCGCAGTCGAGCTCCAGCTCCTGCGCAACTGTGACGAAGGTTTTAGGCAGATCGCGCAGGACGGGACCCTGCTGGACCCGCTTCCCTTGACCCAAGCCCTTGTCTCCCGTGCGATTTCTTCGGCGGCGACGATGCTGCGCGCTGACGCAATTATATGCAGCTGAAGCCTTGGCATCCTTCCTTGGGATGTCGTATATGATATCACAAGCCGGAGCGGCAGGATGATAGCCGCGGTTCAGAGGCGGGATTGCGGATGGCAGAAGACGCATCGCCGATGCTTGAAATCGTCGACGTCGTTCACCGCTACGGCAACACGGTGGCCCTCGACCATGTGTCGCTCAGCGCTGCGCGCGGAGAATTCCTGACGATTCTCGGGGAAAGCGGGTCGGGCAAGACGACGCTGCTGCGTGTCGTCTCAGGGCTGGAGCAGCCGTCATCGGTGGTCCGGCTTGCGATCGACGGAGAGGATGTCGCTGGCAAACCGGCCGCCAAGCGCAATTGCACCACCGTCTTTCAGAGCTACGCGCTCTTTCCCCATATGTCGGTGGCGGAGAACGTCGCCTACGGCCTCAAGGTGCGCGGTATTCCGCGGGAGGAGGCGGCGAAAGCGGCGCAGCGGGCGCTGGACCTCGTCCGGCTCGGCGACAAGGGCGAGCGGCGCATCGCCCAACTCTCGGGCGGGCAGAAGCAACGCGTGGCGCTCGCCCGCTCGCTGGTGACGCGCCCCGCCATCCTGCTGCTCGATGAGCCACTCGGGGCGCTCGATGAAAAGCTGCGCCTCGATATGCAGACAGAGCTCGTCGAGATCCATCGCACGCTCGGCACGACCTTCATCTATATTACCCACAGCCAGGAAGAAGCGCTCACCATGAGCAACCGCATCGTTTTGATGCGGCACGGCAAGATCGAACAGAGCGGCACTCCGGTCGAGCTGTTTGACCAGCCCGCCAGCACCTTCGCGGCCGAGTTCATGGGGTTCGAGAATCTGCTGCAGGGCGTGGTCGCAGAGATCGGGGCCAACGGCATCCGCCTTGCCCTCCCGGGCGGTGAAATGCTGACCGGCCCCTGCATGAGCGCTGCACCACCGAAGATCGGCGCGCCGGCCTCACTCGCCGTTCGCGCCGAACGCATCACGCCGCTGGCCCCGGACGCGCCAGCGCCCGAAGGGGTGAACCGCTTGGCGTGCAAGCCCGTGCATGAGACCTATCGCGGCAAATATGTCGACCTGACCGCCGAGAGCGCAGCCGGCCGGATCAAGCTGCGCCAATGGGACCGCACCGTCGCGAGCCAGACTTTCGCGGCGGTGGCATGGCGGCCGGAGGACTGTGTCGTCCTGCCATCGTGAAGCCAAATCATAAGGGGAACGAGACCATGGCTGACAAATTTTCGACCACCTCGCAGGTTGAACTGACACGGCGCGACATGATGAAGGCTGCCGCAGCCACGGGGGCGGCAGCACTCGTGCCGGCTTTGGGGTCGCGGACTGCAGCAGCCGCCGGTGAGCCGGTGGTCCGCGGTTATGGTGTGACGACCGCGCA
The DNA here is from genome assembly GCF_042666455.1 of Chelatococcus sp. GCM10030263. NCBI lineage: Bacteria > Pseudomonadati > Pseudomonadota > Alphaproteobacteria > Hyphomicrobiales > Chelatococcaceae > Chelatococcus > Chelatococcus sp. GCM10030263. The sequence goes on from NZ_JBHTDB010000005.1 coordinate 487,084, forward strand.
ACTCAAGGACTGGTCCAACATGACCAAGTCCATCGGCGTGCAGATGGACTTTTCCGGCACCAACAACTCCGTCGGGGTTTTTCTCCGCGACGTGGTTGCTTCCCAGCTCGGCGACAAGGTTGACATCTTCATCTTCGAATCCGGCACGGAAGATATTCTGGGCCCGCAGGGCGTCTATCTGGAGATCGACGAGAAAAACCCCGAGCTCAAGCTGTGGGGTCGCACCGCGGACGAGTGGAAGCGCTCGGAGGTCGTCCAGGGCAAGGATGGCAAGCAATATGGCGTGCCGGTGATCGGCAACGCCGACAGCTTCGGCTACTTCCCGGACAAGATCGGCGTCGACCCGAGCGGCCAAGAGGACATCTCCTGGCAGGTGATGTTCGAGAACGAGAAGACCCGCGGCCGCGTTGCCTATGATCAGACCTGGACCTATTCGATCGGCTCGGCGGCGCTTTACCTGCAGGGCCAGGGTAAGGCCAAATTCGCCAATATCGCCGATATGACCCGCGACGAAGCGAAGACCGTCGTCGACTTTCTCATCGCCCGCAAGAAGGCCGGCCAGTTCCGGACGCTGCATTCCGCCTTCGAGGAACAGGTGCAACTCCTCACCAATCGGGAAGTGGACGTCATCAACTGCTGGGAACCGGCGACCCGCGACGCCAACATGAAGCTCGGCGCCAATACGGTCCGCTACGCCTATACGGTCGAGGGCTATTTCAAATGGGGCCACGGCGCTTATATCGCCGCCCAGGCGAAGGACCGCGGCAATCTCGACACCATCTACAAGGTGCTGAACTATTTCCTCGACGGCGAGTATCGCGCTCTGCAGGCCCGCGACCGCGGCTATGCCGGCCCGAACATGGACCTCGGTGTCGCCTATGCCGAGAAGAACGGCTGGTCGGCCGAAGACATCGCCAATCTCAAGGCGACCGACGAGAAGGTGACCCGCAAGTTCAAGAAGCCCTTCGTCAGCACGACGACGCCGAGCAACTCGGACGCCATCGAGGAAGAGTGGCAGCGCTTCCTGAATGCGTAAGGACAACCGGACGGGAGATCGCTCGCAGAAGCGCGCCGTGACAGGCTCGGTCGAGCGACCGTGCGTGAAGCGCGGCGCGGGCGCACCCGAAGTCCCGCATCTCTTGCGAGCCGAATGATGTCTGAGGCAGCCATGACGCCCCCCGGCAGATCCGCAGGAGCCGCTTCCCGGCGGCTCTTCGGCGATGACGGCTGGGTCATTCCGGCCTTTCTCGTTGTCTGGTGCGGGCTCGTCGTCGTGCCGCTGCTGGTGCTCTTCGCCTTCAGCTTCTTCGAGACGAAAACCTTCGTGACGATCTATCGACCGTCGCTGAATACTTGGTATTCCTTGTTCGAATCAGGCCGGTTCGAGGTGACGCTGCGAACATTGCGCATCGCGCTGACCGTCACGGGGATCGAGTTCCTCATTGGCTTTCCCTTTGCGCTGTGGCTCGCCAAAGGCGGCGCCGGCAAGACCACCAAGGCTATGGTGCTGGCCTTGCTCACCATTCCCTTCTTTCTCGACATGTCGTCGCGCACCATCATCTGGCGCGCCATTCTCGGCGAGAACGGACTGGTAAACACGGCGCTCACTTCGCTGCACCTCATCGACGAACCGCTCCGGTGGATGCTCTTCACCGAATGGGCGGTGCATTTCGGCATGATCGTGACTTATTTCCCGACCATGGTGCTGCCCATCTACATGGCGATCAACATCATCGACGATGCGCTCATCGAGGCGAGCGGCGATCTCGGAGCCTCTCCGGCGCAGACCCTCTTCAATATCATTCTGCCGCTGTCGCTTCCGGGAATCATGGCCGGCATCGTCTTCACGCTCGGCCCGGCGCTTGCGGCTTGGGTGGAGCCCAGCATGCTCGGCGGCGGCTTCGTCAATCTGCTCAGCAACTCGGTGGAGAGCGCCTATACTGCGCTGCGATATCCGGTGGTCGCCGCTCTTTCCACTTTCGTGATCGCGCTGCTCGCCGCGCTTCTCCTCGTCCTCATCCTGCTCGGCCGGCGCTTCGGCGACCTGTCGTCGGCTTTCCGCGTGCTGAGGGGCTGAGCCGATGTCCCTCGCCATCGACCTGCCGGCAAAAAACGGCAAGGCCGACACTCTCGGCTGGAGCTACTGGTCGGGCTGGAAGACGCTCGCCAAATGGGGCGGCCTTCTGCTGATCGCGCTCATCTATTTTCCGCTCGGCTGGCTGGCGCTCATGTCGGTCAGCGAGCAGCCCCTCTCGGGCATCCCGTTCCCGCTCTCGCTGGAGCACTATGCGGCGCTGTTCGAAGATACGCGATGGCTACAGCCCTTCGGCGCGAGCATCGTTATCGCGACCCTCGTCGGGCTCGTCTGCGCGACGACCGCGACGCTCGTCGGGCGGGCGCTGCCTCATGCGCGGCGGCCGGGGCCGATCCTGCTGACGCTCGTTCTGCCGCTCTTCGTGCCGGGCATGTCGATGGGGGCTGCGCTCTTCATCTTCCTGCGCTCGTTCCTGGGGCTGAAGCTCGGCTTCTGGTCGATCTTCCTCGGCCACCTTGTCTGGGCCTTCCCCTTCGCGCTCCTCATCATTCTCGTGCTGACGACCCGCTTCGATTACAGGCTCGTCGAGGCCGCCGCCGACCTTGGCGCGTCGCGCTGGCGAACCTTCTGGGATATCGAATTCCCGTTGCTCCTGCCCGGCATCGTCGGCGCCGGCCTGTTCGGCTTCCTGTTGTCTTTCAACGAGGTGCTGAGAACCATCTTCCTGCGTGGCACGGAGACCACCATGCCGGTGTGGAACTGGATCATGGCCGCGTCCCAGCAGTCGCAGGTGCCGATCATCTTCGCGCTGGCGACGATCGTGCTGCTGGTGACGCTGCCGCTCCTCGCCGGTGCGTTCTGGCTGCTTTTCGTGCGCTTGGACAAGAACTGAGGAAGTGCCGTGCCTGCCCTGAGGCCAAGCTCAGGCGTGCATGGCCTCGGTTGCGTCGTACTGCTCCGACACGACCTGCTGCAGGCGCGGCATCAGGGACTTGGCCGCACTGGTGATGTCGCTCACGATATGGAGGCGCACGGCCGCGGCATCCCCCTCCGCCAGCGCCTTGCAGATGGCGAGATGCTCGTCATTGGCCTTGGGCACGTAGCTTTCGTCGTCGAACAGCCGGTTGAAGAAGGGACCGACCTGGCTCCAGAGGTCCTGGATCATCTGCAACAGGAGCGGCGAGGCGGCATTGTCGTAGATCAGGAAGTGAAACTTCTGGTTGATCGCCACATAGGCACGGCCGTCCTTCGCGGCGATGGCGTCGTCCGCATCTTTGACGAGCTTGCGCAGCCGCTGCAGGTGCATCTTGCGGATATGGGCGGTCGCGAGCTCTCCGGCCATGCCTTCGAGAGCCGTGCGAATGCGCACGAGCTCCGTGAACTTATCGACCGAGAGATGGGGAACGGCGATCGACCGGTTCGGCAGCATCTGCAAAAGTCGCTCTGCTACCAGGCGCTGGAGCGCCTCGCGCACCGGCGTCGTGGAGATGCCATAGGTTTCCGCCAATGTGCGAATGACCAGCACCTGACCGGGGCGGAAACTGCCGGACATCAGCCCTTTCCGGATCTCGTCATAGGCCCGATCGTTCAGAGTGCGATATTCGATCTTGCTCATGATTCGTTTTTCGTCATGCCGGCCTCCAGCCCGATGTTTCATATACCATGGCCGGGGCCTCACCAAGCTGGCGGGCGGCTCTTGCACAACTTCGCGCTTGACCGTTAGCCATGGTATATGATGTATCTTATCCCAATGGCTTGTGCGGCTCGAAACAGGGACTTCGACGTTCCGTAGACGCCCGGACGAGAGAGCAGCATGATTTACGACGAGCCCCGCTTCTATCCTGGCGGTGATCGCTACATCGAGGTAGAGCTGGGCGACGAGATGAGCTTCGAGCTCAACTTTCGCGTGCACAGCCTCTCGGCGGCGATCCGGCAGGCGGAGATCCGCGGGGTCGTTGAGCTCATCCCGGAGATGGCCTCCCTCCAGATTTCCTACGATCCGGATCTGATCAGCTTCGAGGACGCGACTCGGGAGACCGCGCGCCTCTATGCCGACGCGTCCGACGGGAGCGATGTGGAGCTCGAGAGCCGGCTATTCTACGTCCCCGTTCTTTATTTCGATCCCTGGACCGAGGCTTGCGTCAAGGAGTACCGGGAAAAGGTCACGGATAAGGTGCCGGATCCCGACTTCCTCTGCGAGCTCAACGGGCTTCCCGATCGCGCGGCACTGAGGCGCATGCATACCGGGACCGAATATTGGGTCGCGGCGCTCGGCTTCTGGCCGGGCCTCTGCTCCCTGATGCCGCTTGACATGCGGCACCGCCTCATCGCCCCGAAATACAACCCGCCGCGTACTTGGACACCCAAAGGAACCATTGGCATCGGCGGCGGCATCACTTGCATCTATCCGGACCAGACGCCGGGCGGCTACCAGATTTTCGCGCGCACGCCGATGCCGATCTGGGACCGCGAGCAGCGGCTGTCGGCCTTCCGCGAATCGCTGGCGCTGTTTCGCGCCGGAGACCGCGTGCGCTTCATACCCATCGACCGCGAGGAATGGGATCACATCGAAGCCAAGGTGGCGGACGGAACCTACGAGCATCCCGAGATCGGCTACCAGAAATTCTCGATCAAGCGGTATCGCGACTGGGCCGCCCGGCTCGGCGCGCAATAGGAGCGTACGGTGTTCGAGGTCATCAAACCGGGTCTCGAAACGTCGGTTCAGGAACTGCCGGGGCGCATAGGCTTCTGGGAGCAGGGCTTTCCTCCCTCCGGACCTGTCGACACCTGGTCATTCCGGCTGGCCAATCTCCTCGTCGGCAATCACGCCGATCGGGCAGCCGTCGAGTGCCAGTTCATCGGCCCGACGCTGCGCCTCGCCCGTGACGGCTGGATCGCAGTCACCGGTGCCGACATGGCGCCGACGCTCGACGGCGAACCGATGGCCATGTGGCGCACGATTTCCGTCCGCAGTGGCCAGGTGCTGGCCTTGGGTGGGGCGCGTACCGGCGCCCGCGCCTATATCGCTTTTTCGGGCGGCATCGATACACCGCCGGTGCTAGGCTCCCGCGCCACCTTCCACATGGCCGGTGTCGGCGGCGTCGGCGGCTTCGCCTTGAAGGCCGATCAGCAGATACCTCTAGGCCCCGCGCCTGCCGCGGTGCCCCTCCGCGAAGTGCGCGAGGGCGAGCGGCCGCATATCGGCAACGTGCGTGAATGGACGATCGAATGCGTGCCCGGCCCCAATGACGACTGGCTCGACGAAGCCGGCATCCGCATGTTTCTCGCGAGCGATTGGACCGTGCAGGCGAAAAGCAACCGGACGGGCATTCGCCTCACCGGCCCGCAATTCACTTTCTCCAAGCGCGCCCACGAGAAGCGGCCGGAGCACGGGCAGGATCCGTCGAATATCCTCGATCACGGCTATCCGCTCGGGGCCGTAAACCTCGCCGGTCAGACGCCGATCATCCTCATCAATGACGCGCCCAGCACCGGCGGCTTCATCAACCCCTTCACGGTGCCGAGCGCTGCCTTCTGGAAGCTGGGTCAGGCTCGCCCGAACAACATCTTGCGCTTCAAGGCGGTCACGGTCCGTGAGGCGCAGGATTTGCGGCGTGCACTCGATGCGCGCTGCAGCGCCGCCAGCCTGCGCCTTCTCTAAGCCGTCCCGGGAGTGCGGCTCGACGTCCGCTTCGGTCGAACTTGCCGGTTCAGCGCAGCCCGGCAACGCCGTCGCCGATGAAGATCGTGGTCATACATATCCGCAGGCTTACCGCTGCGCCAGTTCAGGAATAGGGAATGTCCGCGATCACTTCCACGACCATCAGCGCGCTGCTGACGACGACGGCACCGGCGTGCACGATCGTAGAAGCGCAGGACATCGCGCGAACCCATTTCGGGATCGACGCAACAGCGCGCCTTTTGACCAGCGAGCGCGACCAGAATTTTCATCTCGCGACGAGGGACGGCGACGGCTATCTCCTCAAGATCACCAATTCGGCCGAGGACCCTGCCGTCACCAATCTGCAAACCGAGGCGCTGCTGCATGTGGCGGCAACCAGTCCGGCGCTGCCGATCCAGCGGGTGATTCCGACACTGGACGGCCGCTATGAGTTGCAGCGTGCCTTCGGCGCCGATGCCCCTTCTGTGGTGCGGCTGCTGTCCTATGTGCCGGGTGAGCCGCTTCACAAGACGTTGCGCACGCCCGCTCAGGTGCGACAGCTCGCCCGCTGTCTCGCCGAGCTCGATCTGGCCTTGCGCGGCTTCTTCCACCCGGCCGCCGGGCATGAACTGCTTTGGGATCTCAAGCATGCGGCACGGCTGCGCGATCTGGTCGAGGCTCTGCCTGAACCTGACCGCCGAACCATCGCCTCACGCTTCCTGGACCGCTTCGAGCAGCATGCCCTGCCTATCCTGCCGAAGCTGCGGGCCCAGGTCATCCACAATGATTTCAACCCGCACAACGTACTCGTCGATCCGGACGACCATGAGCGTGTCACCGGGATCATCGATTTCGGCGACATCGTCCACGCGCCGCTCGTCAACGACGTGGCGGTCGCGGCAGCCTATCAGGTGCCCGTCGAGGGCTCACCGCTCGATGCGGCGGCTGAATTCGTCGCGGCCTATCATGCCGTGGTGCCGCTCGAGCCCGCGGAGGTGGACATCCTGTTCGATCTCATCGCCGTCAGACAGGTCCTGACGGTCGCGATCACCGAATGGCGGGCCAACCGCTACCCGGCGAACCGCCCCTATATTTTGCGCAACAACCCACGGGCTTGGACCGGGCTGGAGAGCTTTTCCTCCATCCCGCGTGCCGACGCGCAAGCCCTGCTGCGCCGCGCCTGCGGTATGGAGTGAAGCTGATGGCAAATGCCCCATTCGTTCCCGGTATGGTCAATGCCTTCGTGCCGGGTGCCGCGTCGCTCTCGCCCCGCGAGGCCGAACTCGTCGCGCGACGCGAGCGCCTCCTCGGCCCAGCCTACCGACTGTTCTACCAGGAGCCGGTCCATATCGTGCGCGGCGAGGGCGTTTGGCTCTATGACGCCGAGGGACAGGCCTATCTCGACGTCTACAACAATGTTGCGTCGGTCGGGCATTGCCACCCGCATGTGGTCGAGGCGCTGAGCCGGCAAGCGCGCATCCTCAACACGCACACACGCTATCTGCACGAGACGATCCTCGATTATGCCGAGAAGCTCATCGGCACATTTCCTGCCCCGCTCGGCCATGTGATGTTCACCTGCACCGGGAGCGAAGCCAACGACCTCGCGCTGCGCATCGCCAAGGATCACACGGGCGGCACGGGCATCATCGTCACCTCGCTCGCCTATCACGGCATTACGGATGCGATCGCGGCGATGTCGCCGTCGCTCGGCGGCTATGTGAAGCTGGGCGATCATGTGCGCACCGTGCCGGCGCCGGATCTCTATCGCAGCGGCGGCCGGGACGTGGGCCAGACCCTCGCCGGTCATGTTCGGGACGCCATCGCCGACCTGGAGGCGAAAGGCATCAAGCTCGCGGCGATGTATTGCGACACGATCTTTTCGAGCGACGGCGTATTCTCCGACCCGCCGGGCTTCCTGGCCGAGGCGGTCGAGGTGGTGCGTGCTGCGGGCGGCCTCTTCGTTGCGGACGAGGTGCAGCCGGGATTTGCGCGCACCGGCGAGCATATGTGGGGTTTTCTCCGCCACGGCCTCGAGCCCGACATGGTGACCATTGGCAAGCCCATGGGCAACGGCCAGCCCATCGCCGGCGTCGTCGTGCGGCCGGACGTGGTCGCCGATTTCGGCCGCCGGGCGCGCTATTTCAACACCTTCGGCGGCAATCCGGTGTCCTGCGCGGCCGGTCTTGCCGTGATCGAGGTTATCGAGCGGGAAGGCCTTCTGGAGAATGCCCGCACGGTGGGCGCCTATATGCGCGAGGGGCTGCGCCAGCTCGCGACCCGCCACGAAGTCATCGGCGACGTGCGCGGCGCCGGGCTCTTCATCGGCGTCGAGATGGTCCGTGACCGCTCGACCCGAGAGCCGGACGCCGAGACGACCGCCAATCTCGTCAATGGGCTGCGGCGAAAGCGCGTGCTCATCAGCGCGGCCGGCCCCAATGCCAATGTGCTGAAGGTGCGCCCACCGCTCGTCTTCTCCAAAGCGAATGCGGACCAGTTCCTCGGTGCGGTCGACGAGGTCTTGTCCGGGCGCTGACGCAACACGATCGTATCGGCGACCCGCCCGTCATCAGGCGTCACTGACCTCGTCAGAGCACCTGGAAGCCGTGCGCGTAAGGGTCGCGGTCGTCGATGAAGATGGTGTTGTAGCCCGTCATGCGCGCCCAGCCGGCGATGGAGGGAGCGATGGCGGGCTTGTTGCCCACCGTCGTCGCTTCTTCGACGCGGCCGCGGAACAGCGAGCCGATGATGCTCTCGTGGACAAAATCATCGCCCACCTGGAGCCGGCCGGTGGCGGCCCATTGCGCCATGCGCGCCGAGGTGCCGGTGCCGCAAGGGGAGCGGTCGATCGCCTTGTCGCCATAGAAGACGGCGTTGCGCGCCGTGGCCTCCGGATGTTGCGGCGCCCCCGCCCAGAGGATGTGGTGAAGACCACGGATCTCCGGCTTTTCAGGATGGGCGAAGCTATAGGTCTCGTTCAGCGCGCGGCGCAGGCCCTGGCTGAACTGCACGAGTTCTGAAGCCGAGTAATCGGCCATGTCGCGGAAGTTCTCCTGAGGATCGACGATCGCATAGAAATTGCCGCCATAGGCGACATCGACCGTGAGGCGACCGAGGCCGGGACAGTCGACGGCAAGACCCTGCGCTTCCAGGAAACACGGCACATTGGTGAGCCGCACCTCCTCCACATGCTGGCCCTCTTGCCGGTATTGCGCCACCACGAGGCCGGCCGGTGTGTCGAGCCGGAGCATGCCTTGCTCCTTCGGCGTGACGAGCCCGTGCTCGATAGCCATGGTCACCGTGCCGATGGTGCCGTGGCCGCACATGGGCAGACAGCCGGAGGTCTCGATATAGAGGATGGCGATATCGCAATCAGGCCGGGTCGGTGGATAGAGGATCGCGCCGGACATCATGTCGTGCCCGCGCGGCTCGAACATCAGCCCCGTCCGGATCCAGTCATACTCCGCCATGAAATGCGCGCGCTTCTCGATCATCGTCGCGCCCTGGAGAATTGGCCCGCCACCGGCGACGAGCCGCACGGGATTGCCGCAGGTATGTCCGTCGATGCAGAAGAAGCTGTGACGCGCCATGAAGGCCTCCAATGACGTCAGAAGCGGCTCGGCCGGAAGGCCTCGATGGAAATGGCCGGCGACCGCCCAGCCAGGAGATCGGCCACGAGCCGCCCGGTGGCCGCCGACTGGGTGAGCCCGAGATGTCCGTGCCCGAAGGCATAGACCACGTCGGGGCTCGCCGATGAGTGCCCGATCACGGGCAGGCTGTCCGGCAGCGACGGGCGAAAGCCCATCCATTGCCGCCCGCCTTCGGTCTTGAGACCGGGCAGGAAGGCGGCCGCCTTGCGCAGCATCACCTCCGACCGCCTGAAATCGGGCGGCCGCGCGAGCCCGCCGAGCTCGACCGCGCCGCCGACGCGAATGCCGCTCGACAGCGGCGTCACGACGAAGCCGTGGCCGCCGAAAGTTAGCTGCCGCCGCACGTCGAAGGACCCCGGCGGCAGGGTGGTATTATAGCCGCGCTCGGTCTCGAGCGGTATCCGGTCGCCCAGCCCGAGCGCCAGCGGGCGGGACCAGGCGCCGCAGGCGATCACCACCTGCCGGGCACGAAGCGTTGTTCCGTCCTTCAGCGCCAACTCGACACCCCAGCCGAGGGGCCTGAGAGCCATCACCTCGGCCCGGCGGAAGCGGCCGCCGCGCTTCTCGACCCGCCTCGCCAGCGCCCGCGCGAAATCGAAGGGATCGGCGATGTTCTTCCAGCCCGGGACGAAGGTCGCGACTTTGAAGCGCGGCGACAGACCCGGTTGCAGCGCGGCGATGGCCTCGCCACGCAGATGTTCGAATTCGATGCCTTCGGCCTTGCGCGCCTCCCAGCCGCGCAGGGCGGCGGTGAGTTCCTCGTCGCTCTCGTAGAGCTCGAGATTGCCGTTCGGCCGGAGCATGGCGGTGAGCCCGGCCCGGCCGATCAGCGCCATCGTCTCGCCGGCTGCGAGCCGCATCAGCGCGATCTGTGCGTGCATGCTTTGGTTCGCCCGGTCCGGTCGGCTCGCGCGCCAGAAGCGCAGCAGCCACGGCGCGATCGCCGGAAAATAGGCGGGCGGGATGGACAAAGGACCGAGCGGGTCGACGAGCCATTTCGGCGCCTTGCGCATGATGCCGGGCGAGGCGAGCGGCAGCACGTCGGAGAAGGCGAAAGCGCCTGCATTGCCGAAGCTCGCGCCCATGGCGATCTCGCCGCGATCGATCAAGAGGACGGAGCGGCCGTCGTCCTGGAGATAGGACGCCGCCGCGATCCCGATGATCCCCGCGCCGATGACGATGACATCCGCGGTCGCCTCGCTGTGGCCCTCAGTCATAGCGCCCGCAGATCATCCGGTGAGTGCATCCTGTAGCTGGGATATGATATCCAATCCGTTTGAGCAAACAAGCATCGCCGTCGCAGCGGTCAATCGGGGCAGAGCCGGGTGAAACGCCCCGCGACCGCGCTCATCAGGCTTTCTGCCGTGAGCGTAGGAACTCCCGCAACGACCGGCCGACATGCTCGATGTGAGACTTCAAGAGGGAGCAAGCCGCGGTCACGGCCCCGGTCTCACAAAGCCGTACGAGTTCGCCATGCTCTGCTTCCGCCCGTTCCATGCCGCCCGCGAGTGTCAGCTGCAGGCGTGTGTGGCGATCGCTCTCCTGAAGAAGATTGCCGACGATCGCGAGCGATCGTGGACTTTCCGCACGGCGATACATCAACATGTGGAAGTTCGTATTGAGCTCACCCCATCGCGCGATATGATCGGCCCTGAGTTCGGCACTGTATTCGGCGAGTATCGCCCGCAAGCCCTCATAGTCCTCATCGGTCAGCCGCGACGCCGACCGTTTGAGAAGCCGAGGCTCGAGCAGCTTGCGCAGCTCGAAAAGCTCGTCAATTTCGTCAATCGACAGGCCGGAGACGACGGCACCGCGATGCGGCAGGATCTTGATGAGGCCCTCGGCCTCGATCTGGACGAGGGCTTCGCGGACCGGAATGCGACTGACCGCAAATTCCTCGGCCAGCGCATCCTGCCGCAGCTGGAATCCGGCTGGAAATTGCCCATCGAGAATGCGGCGGCGGATCTCTTCGGCTACGGCGGCACTCATGGTTCTGTGTCGCAAGCCTTTTTGGGCGACCATTTTGAAGCGTCTCTCTTCCCATCGATCGGCGATGCCAGCGTTACAGCCTGAACTATCGTTGTTTTTCAAGATCCGGCATCCATTCTCGCCGGGAAAGGCGCAAGATCTCCCCCAGTTATGACCGGACGATGCGCCGCAAGCCGACGATCCTCTCCATCACGATGACAAGCGCCGCTATGAGGCCGACCTGAACGGCCGAGGCGGCCGCAATGACGAGCTGCCCGCCCTGGAATTGCAGATAGCTGAAGATCTCGATCGGCAAGGTGGTCACGCCGGGCCCGGTCAGGAAAAGCGCGGTGTTCAATTCGCCGAAGGAGAGGATGAAGGCGAACATGCCGCCGGCCAGGATCCCCGGCCAGATCAAGGGAAAGATGATGAGCGAGAATGTCCGCCAAGGACCGGCGCGCAGGCTCTGGCTCGCTTCCTCGAGCACCGGATCGACTGCCAGCACGCTCGCGCTGACGGAGCGGATGACGAAGGGCATGCCGAGAATCGAATGAGCGATCACCAGCCCTGCAAATTCCGGCATGCCGCCGATGAGCTTGAAAAACAGGAGGAGCGCCAGACCGAAGACGATTGCAGGGAAGATGAGCGGGGCCAGGAAGAGGCTCTGCAACAGCGTCGCGAACCATCCACGCCGTCGCGCGACGAAGAGCGCCGCCATCGTGCCGAAGACGGTCGCGACCAGGCTCGACGCAACCGCGAGCTCCAGGCTGCGCAGCAGCGCGCTGCGCAGGCTTTCCGTCTCGAAAAAGGTGACGAACCAGCGCAACGACAGACCAGGCGGTGGAAAGACGAAGAATTCCGTGGGCGAGAAGGCGGTGACGAGCACGATGACGATCGGCCCGAGCACCAGAAGATAGGTGAGACCCGCAAGGGCGATGAGGACGATCTGCGCCATCTCAGCCTCGCCCTTGGATGCGCTGCGGCCTGAGCACGGCGATGATCAGGGCCGATACGACGAGTGCGAGCCCCAGGAGAACGAAGGACAGGGCCGCCGCGAGCGGCCACTGGAACGCGCCGACCGCATCGAAGACCAGGCTGACGAGCAATTTCATGCGCGGGCCGCCGAGCAGCGTGATCGTCACATAGGCGCTGAGCGTCAGCAGGAAAACGAGCAGCATGCCGGAGGCGACGCCGGGGCTCGACAGCGGCCAGGTGACATGAATGAAGGTGCGCACCGGATTGGCGCGCAGCGACTGCGCGGCCTCCTTGTATTGCGCATCGATGGTCGACAACGCATTGGCGACCGAAATGATCATATAGGGCAGCAGGATCGTCATGAGACCGAAGGACACCGCCTCGAAGGAATTCAGCATCAGGAGCGGCCGGTCGATGACGCCGGCGTCCCGCAGGACGACATTGACGAGCCCCTGTCGGCCGAGAATGGCGATCCAGCCGTAGGCGCGCACCACGTTGCTCACCATCAAGGGCGCAACGAGCAGCAAGAGCATGATCAGGCGCTTGCGCGGCGGCATCGGCGCCAGAACATAAGCCGTGGCGTAGCCGAGAACGAGGCATAGCGCCAGAATGACCGCGCCGGTACTCAGAGTGCGCGTAAGGATCGTGTAATAAAACGGATCGCTCGCGATCTCGACATAGTTCGCAACCGTGAGGCTGTCGCCGTAGAGCTCGGTCTGCGAGGCGCCATGAAAGCTGGCCCACAGCAGCGTCGCGAGCGGGCAGATGAAGAAGATGAGGAAGACGGCGAGCGGCGGCGCGACGAGCGTCCAGGCCGCCAATTTGCGCGTTAACCGGAAGTGGCGCTCAACCATGGGCGCCTCGCGGAAAGGCGACGATGCTCTCGGCCGGCAGGGCGACGCCGACCTCGTCGCCAGCCCGCCACTCCATGGCTGCCGCCTGCGAGTTCTGGACGAAGGCGATGAGAGGCGTGCCGTTGCTCTCCAGGAAAATATGGGCCGTCATGCCGCGATAGACCACGTCACGTATGGTGGCGGAAAGGTCTGAATGCCGGCCCTGCTGAAGCTGGACGCGTTCCGGGCGGATGGCGAGGCGAACCCCTTCACCCACGGCCTGCACGCCGGTGAAGGCGAGCTCGCCGAAGGCCGAGCGCGCGATGCGCCGGCTCGAGTCGGCCGCGATAATCTCCGCGTCGATCAGGTTGCTCGCGCCGAGAAAGGTCGCCACGAATTCGGTCGCCGGCCGCTCATAGACCTCGCGAGGCGCGCCGAGCTGCTCGATGACGCCGTCGCGCATCACGGCGATCTGATCCGACATGGTCAAGGCTTCTTCCTGATCATGCGTGACGAAGACCGTGGTGATGCCGAGCTCGCGCTGCAGGCTTCGGAGCTCGACCTGCATGGACTCACGGAGGTTCTTGTCGAGCGCTCCGAGGGGCTCGTCGAGAAGCAGCACGGCCGGGCGCATGACGATGGCCCGGGCGATCGCGACGCGCTGTTGCTGCCCGCCGGAAAGCTGTTTGGGATAGCGGTCTGCAAAGCCCGAGAGCTTCACCATGACGAGTGCCGCCGCGACCTGGCGGTCGCGATCGGCCCGGCCGACACCGCTCATGCGCAGGCCGAAGGCGACATTCTCCGCGACGGTCAAATGGGGAAACAGCGCGAAATTCTGGAACACCATCGCGAAGTCGCGACGATAGGGCGCCACATGGGTGACGCGCTGGTCGCGAATGAAGACATCGCCCGCATTGGGAATCTCGAAGCCTGCGATCAGCCGCAAGGTTGTGGTCTTGCCGCAGCCGGACGGCCCGAGCAGCGAAAAGAACGAGCCGCGCGGAATGGCCAGAGTGAGGTCCTTGACCGCAATCGCCTCGCCGTAAGCCTTCGTCACTTGCTGGAAGCGAACATCCGAGGTCTCGTGGGGTGCCGGTTCGAAATCAGACATGCTCACCAATGGTGTTGTGCAGATGAGAGAGGCGCGCCCAGGCCTCCATGAGCAGCAGGGCGAGTTCGAGCTCGAGGAGGAGCTCCGCCGGCCGGCGCGGTGGCAGCGGGACGGCCCATGCGGTCACGGCGTCGCTGGCGAGGACGGCAAAGGCAGCCGCCAGGCGAGGCCCGTCGCCATGGGACTTGGCGGTGGTCGGCAGGTTGTTCCGGAGTGCGGCGAGCGCCGGTCCCAGGCGACGCTTCAATCCGTCGAGCACATGCCGCTCTATGGCGCCGAGTTGCGAGGCCGTGCGAGGGATGCCGGCCGCGCGCTGCTCCCAGGCCGCGGCGAAAGCATCGGCCTTGTCCGCCGCGGCCCCCGCCTGTGCCCTTTCCTCGTCCGTCGCATGCGGCTTGATCGCTCTCGCGCCGCCGCTCAAATCCTCGACGGCATTGAGGATCATGAGGAAGGCGCGCGATTCCTCCGGCCGGTAGGTATCGAGGGTTTCACGCATGACGAGATCGCCGCGAATGGGCAGATAATGCGGCACATAGCTTTCCAGTGCCATGTATTTGACCAATAGATCTCCCATCTCCGGATGCGGCGAGAACAGTATCGCGTGTCCACGCGGGCTCTCCACTTTCATCACCGCTATCCGGTCGCGCATATAGCTGTCGAAGGTCTCGGATGTGAGCGGATTGTCGATGAAGAGCCTGCCCGTCATCGTGAGGTCACGGAAGATGGCGAGCGGCTCGCAGCCGGCACCCACCTCGTCGAAGGCGGGGCCGTGGAAATAGGGAACCTCCAGGGTAGGCGGCAGACCGAGCCGCTGCCGGCCGTCGGCCAGCCGGCAGGTCACGACGCCGACGCCCGTCCTGAGGTAATCTTGCGTGATGACGGGTTTCGCATCGGCTACGCCGAGCCAGGTCGGCCGGCCCTTGGCCAGGTAATAGGCCCCCCCGCAGGAGGCGAGGGCCCGGCCGCCGTCGAGAAGAAAGGCGCGAACGGCATCGTCGGCGCCGCTCGTCTCTTCCTTGGCATCGAGGCTCCAGTTGGAGAAGCCGCCGGGCAGGACGAGCAGGTTTTCGCCCTGCAACGCCGCCCCGGCGATCTCTTCGCCTGAAACAGATCGGAAGCTATAGCCGAGACGCGTGAGCGCGAGCGCATAGTAACCGTAATAGGGATAGGCCGAGGCACGGCCCGCCAATACGACCGCGGCCACGGGGGCGAGCGGCTCCATGTCCGTCGGTCGTACTGTGGTCCATTTCGCCATGCGAAGGCCCATATGACGAAGGGCTTCGGCCAATGCCGGCGACAGCTCGACCAGGTAATCGCCCGCGTCCGCTCCCTCGACCGCAGCCGGGAGGCGGAAGCCGGGCACGCCCGCGGCGACGAGCCTGTTGACGGCGGCCGCCACATCTAGGCGGTCGCCGTTCTGGTACCAGGAGATATGGTATAACTCGGTCATCGGCCGTTCGATCAACCAGCCGCGATGATGCGGTTCCAGCGGCTCGTCCAGTCGGGGCGCTTCGCTGCCATGCTGGCATGGTCGAGATCGATCAGCCGGTCCATTTCTCCCGGTGCCGCCCGCACCCGCGCCTGCAGCTCCGGTGGAAGCAGCGCCTCCGTCTGTGTGTTGGTGCCGGGATAGTTGAATTTTTCAGCCGCTGCGATCTGCACCTTCGGATCGAGCGTCAGGTTGAGATAGGTCTCCGCAAGCTCCAGGTTCTTGGTGCCCTTGGCGATGCCCGTTCCGGAGGTGTAGAGAATGGCGCCTTCCGACGGGAAAACCCATTCAACGGGCGTATTCCAGCCTTGCACCGTGAAGGTTTGCGACTTGTAGAGCAGGCCGATAACCGCCTCCTCGTTGCGCAGCGAGTTCATGATGGTGTCGGTGTCCTTGGCCCAGATCGGCTGCTGATCAGCCATCTTGCGCAGCATCTCGAAGCCCGCCTCTTCGTCACTCGGGGCTTTGCCGGCCGCGATCGCACCGATCGGGATGATATAGGGCCCGATGGAATGCGTAATTTCGGGCAGCACGATGCGCCCCTTGAACTCCGGACGCCAGAGGTCGGCAAAGGACTTCGGCGGCTCCTTCACGAGCTTGGTATTGTAGACGATGCCGAGCGGTGAATAGATCATCGCCACCCAATGGCTCTGGATGAAGCGGTCGGGCACGTTCTTGAGGTTCGTGAGACGCGGCGAATTGCGGTTGATCGGCTCGAGCGCACCTTGACTGACGGCGAGCGGCACAATGCCGTCATGGAGCTGCACCAGGTCGAACTTCTGGTCGTCGACGCTCACCTTGATCTTGGTGATGCGCTCGGGAGGGCTCGATCCGCGGTCCTGGATGATTTTGACGCCGGTTTCCTTTTCAAAAGCGGCGTCGGCGCTGTCGCGCATGCAATCGCCCCACAGGCCGCCCCAGGTCATCAGCACCATCTGCGAAGGCTTGGTCTGCGCGAAAGCGGACTGCGCCCAGGGGCCGACGAGGCCCCCCGCACCCACCAGCGCGCCGGTGCCGATCAGAAAATGCCGTCTGTCGATCGTCTTCGTGTCCATGTCTTTTCTCCTCTGGTCTTGCCGTCCTCTGGTCTTGTTATGACGGGTGGAAGCTCACCATCCGGCCACGCCGGTGTTGCGCCGCGGATCGGCGGCGGCGATCTTCAGGCCTGACGGCGCGTGATGGAGAACGGCACAGACCGCGCCGCTCTGGGCCGTGAAGGCGGGCCAGGGGCGAGCGTCGTGGCCGAGATCGCGTAGCGCCGCGATCGTTCCGTCTTCCACCCGATCCTCGATCATGAGTCGGCCGGGCAGCATCTGATGCGGCTCGAAACTGTTGGGAAAGCTGTAGGTCGCGAAGCGCGGTGCTTCGACCGCCGCAACCAGATCCATATCGAACACGGCGATATTCAGGAGGACCTGCAGCATGGACTGGGTCTGCACGTCCCCGCCGGGCGTGCCGAAGGGCATGACGATCTCGCCGTCGAAGATCGCCATCGCCGGGTTTGGCGTCAACCGCGGGCGCTTGCCGGGCTGAACTTCGCTCGGATGACCGGCGACCGTGAAGCCCTGCGAGCCGCGGGAGGAGGGGCATAGCCCGGTTCCTGGAATGAGCGGCGTATCGCAGGAGGTATCGCTTGGCGTTGCCGAAAAGGCATTGCCCCAGCGGTCGACGACGGCGACATAGGACGTATCGGGGCAGGCCGGCGGCGCATCCTGCCCCGTCGGGAACGGCCCATCGACGCCCCGCGCCAAGTCCGACGGCGGCATGCCGGGAAAGACGCTTGCCGCATCGATGCGGCGCCTTTGCCGGGCGCCGTAGTCGCCCGACAGCATCTGAGCGAGAGGCACGGCGACGACGTCCGGATCGCCATAGGTCGCCTCGCGATCGGCGAAGGCAATCTTCATCGCTTCCGCCAGAAAATGAATATAGGCGGGTGAGTTATGCCCGAGTGCCGCTACATCGTCATGGCCGATGATTGTCAGTATTTGGGCGAGCACAGGCCCCTGGCACCACGGACCGCAGGTGAAGATCTCCGCGTTGCGCCACGATGTCTTGACAGGTGCCGACAGGCGAACGTCATAGCTTGCCAGATCGTCCCGCGTCATCCAGCCACCGGCGGATGCATGGTGGGCGGCAATCGTCTGAGCGATGTCGCCGCGATAAAACGCATCCTTTGCCGCTTTCAGGCCAGCGATGCGCCCCTCGCCGGCGCTCGCCCGCTCCTCAGCGGCCATATGGGCGAGGGTCGCACCGAGCTCTGCCTGCACGAAGCGGTGTCCGAGCGCAGGCGGAGCGCCATGGGGCAGGTAAAGCGCTGCATTATCGGGAAAGAGCGCATAATCGGCGGCATGCGCGGTGATGTAGTCGGCCATCGTCGGATGAACCGGGAAGCCCTCGGTGGCAAGCCGGATGGCGCTTGCCGCTACGTCCGAGAAGCTCATGGTTCCAAAGCGGGCGAGGGCCGTGAGCCAGGCGGCCGGCGCAGCCGGTGTGACCGTGCGCAACAGACCGGGCGGTATTGCGCCGCCATGCTCCTGCCTGAAGTATGCCGACGATGCGGCGGCGGGCCAGACGCCCAGTCCGTCGATCGTGACGATATCGCCGGTTGCGCCGGAGCGGATCATCATGGGCGCCACGCCGGCGACATTCACGATGTCGCTTTGCACGACGCCGAGAACGAGGCCGGCCGCGACCCCGGCATCGACCGCATTGCCGCCCGCCTCGAGGACAAGGAGAGCGGCGGTCGCCGCGGCAGAATGGCCGGCGGAGACCATATGGCGATCGCCGGCCACGAGGCGCCCGTGGCTTTGATCTGAACGGCGCTGGGCGATCTTCATCGATGAAACTCCAGAAGAGGCGAGGTTGGACATGCGGCACGGGGTGCGCATAGACAGCCGACGGAAGTCCAGATCCTTGCGAAGTCTATCTTCATCCCCCTGGGACACCAACACGAACGATTTCACGAGCGGGCGAGCACGAGCGGCAGAACGAGCCCGGCGAGAATCCTTGCGACCGGAAAATCGGCTTCGGTGAAACGCCCGGCGTCATGAGAAATATTCAGCGTTCCGATGCACCGGCCGCCGAATACGATCGGAACATTGATCATGCCCGTAATACCGAGACTGGCGATGAGCTCGTGATCCGAAAAAGCCCACTTGATGTCGTCCGGGTCCTTGGCGATATAGAACTCGCCACGGTCGAGCACGCGTTCGCCCCAGGGCGTCCCCTTCTTTTGCTTGCGTCCACCGACAGGATAGGCCTGCGTGTTGCTTGAATAGAGCCGCTCGACTTCCACGGTCTCTGGGCGGAAGACGAGCACGGTGAGCAGCTTATGGCCAAGCACGCGCTGCGCGAGCTCGTCGATCGCGCGATAGGCCTCGTCCGGCGAGGGACCGGCGATGCACGCCAAGACATGTGAAACATCGGCGAGGGTAATGGCCTCTTTTGCTTGCGACATGACGGTGACCTTTCAAGGGAGATCATGTGGAGGCGCGCGCGAGCGCCGCGGGCTTGGGAAGCAGGAGGTGGGACTGGGCTTCGGGGATGAGACCGCGCGCCCGGAAGCGCAGGATAACGAGGAGCGAGCCGCTGATGATCAGTTCGCGAAGCGCCGCCCCCTGCACCGGCGAGATATAGGGGATCAGTGGCACGATGAAGCGCGTGCTTTCGAGGAAGAAGACGACCACGACGGCGCCGATGATGGCGCCCTTACTGTTGCCGACGCCGCCTGCCAGCAAGGCAAGCTTGATGTAGAGCGTGAGCAAGGGGACGAAAATATCGGGGGCAATATAGGACGTATAATGCGCATAGAGCGCGCCGGCGACGCCCAGCGCCAGGCTGCCGAGCGCGAAAGCCTGCACCTTATAGGCAAGTACGTATTTGCCCGCGACCGCCGCCACCTGTTCGTCGTCGCGGATCGCTCTGAGCACCCGCCCGAAGGGCGAGTAGCTCAGGCGCTCCACCAGGAAAAAGGCGATGGTGACGACCGCCGCTACCAAGACCAGATAGAAAGTGTTGAATTCGATGGGGGTCAGCGCCGCCCGAAACGGTCCGGGAATGCCGGAGATTCCGTCGCTCCCGTTCGTCAGCCAGGTCTCGTTATTGGCCAATACGCGGATCGTCTCGGCGAAACCGAGCGTCACGATGGCGAGATAGTCGCCGCGCAGCCGCGCCGTGGCGAGCGACACGACGACCCCGACGAGGGCGGCGAGCACGCCGCCTGCCGCGATGCCGACGATGATCGGAAAGCCGAGTTTCACCGTGAGGATCGCCGAAGCATAGGCGCCGACGGCGAAGAAGCCGACGAGGCCCAGGTTGATGAGCCCGGCCATGCCCCATATCACGTTGAGGCCGAGCGCCATGAGCGCGTAGATGCCGGCCGAGACCCCCATGGCGATGATGTAGTTTTCCATCGGCAGCCTTCCTCGCGACGTGGCGTTCTAATAGGCCCGCTGGCCGAGAATGCCGCGTGGCCGCAGCACGAGGACCAGCAGGATGGCCAGAAAGCCGATCGCACTGCGGTAGTTGGGCGTAAGAACGAGCAGGCAGAGTTCCTCGCCGATGCCGATGACGAGAGCCCCGACGACCGCACCGGGGATACTGCCGAGGCCACCGACCACGGCGGCGGCAAAGATGGACAACATCGAACGGAAGCCGGTGAGGGGATCGATGGTGGTGTCGAGCCCGATGAGCATGCCGCCGAGCCCGGCAAGCCCCATCCCGGCGAAGGAGACGATCCGTCCCACGGTCTCGGCATTGATACCCTTGATATCGGCGAGCATCGGGTTGTCGGCGACGGCGCGCATGGCCTTGCCCATCCGCGTGAAAGCAAAGAAGAGGAAGACCAGGAGCATGATGACGACCGAGATTGCGAGGTTTTCGACTTGCTGCGGCCCGATACGCAGGCCCGCGACCTGCCAGTCGCGGCTGATCGGCAGATCGTAGCCACGCAACTCGTTCGCGAAGACGAACCGGACCACGTTTTCAAGTGCCACCGTCAAGGCGATCGAGCCAATGGCGGTCGTGATGGCGCCCATCGCGCGAAAGGGCTTCAACACGGCCTCATCAGTCGCGACGCCGAGGAGCCCAGCGACCAGAAAGGCCGCGGCGAGCGAGGGGATGAGCGGCAGTCCGAAGGTGACATTGGCCACATAGCCAGCGAAGGCTCCGGCTGTCGCATGCGACGCCAGCGCAAAATTGGGAAATCGCAAGACGGCGAACATCGCCGTCAGGCCCATCGCCGGAACGGCGAGGATGGTGCCGGCCATGATGCCGTTGATGACGAGTTGCAGAACTTCCGAGACGATCGGCGGCATTGCAAGTGTCATCTCAAAGGGGGAAAGAGGTTAAGCACCGATTCCATTCGGATTTCCATGGCTCTGCTTATTGCTTTCCAGGTAGACGTCGCTACCCACCGAGAAAAACCCGCCTGATTTCGCTATCGGCGGCTATGTCGCTCGCGACGTCGCTGCGGTGATTGCGCCCGTCCACCAGGATATAGGCGCGGTCCGAAATCGCGAGCGCATCGCTGGCGTTCTGCTCGACGAGCGCGATTGCTACGCCGTCGCCGTTGATGATGCGGATGTGCTCGAAGAGCCCGGCCGCGGCGAGGGGCGACAAGCCTGCCGAAGGTTCATCGAGCAGCAGCACCTTGGGCTCGACCATCAAAGCCATGCCCATCGCGAGGATTTGTCGCTCGCCGCCGGACAGCGTCCGGGCGGCCTGTCGGCGCTTGCGGCCGAGCACCTGAAAGCGTTGCATGATGCGGTCCATGCGCTTGGCCGCGTGGTCGCGATCGACATAGCCGCCCATCTCCAGATTCTCGGCAACGGTCATGCTCGGGAACACATTGTGCTCCTGCGGCACATAGGCGAGGCCGAGCCGCGCGATCTCACGCGGCGGCCGGCCGTTGATCGCCTCGCCATTCAACCGGATGCTGCCGCGCGAGGGCTTGATGAGGCCGGCGATTGCCTTGAGCAATGTGGACTTGCCGGCACCGTTCGGCCCGATGATACAGGCGATCTCATTCGCGGCGAGCGAGAAATCAACCCGCTTCAGGATCTCGTCGGCCGCGGAATAGCCAGCGACGATGCCCTCGACCGCGAGCACACTCATGAGCGCCGCCCCATATAGGCCTGCTGCACCTCGAGGTTATTGGCGACCTCGTCGAAAGAGCCCTCCATCAGCCGCTGGCCTTCGGCCATGACGATGACATGGTCGCAGAGCCGCGCGATGAGATCCATCTGATGTTCGATCAGAAGCAGGGTGATGCCGCTTGCGACGATCGCTCGCAACCGCTCGCCGATCTCGCGGACGAGAGTGGGATTCACGCCTGCCGCCGGTTCGTCGAGCAGAATGAGCTTCGGTTCGCTCATCAAGGCCCGTCCGATTTCAAGAAGCTTCTTCTGGCCGCCTGAGAGATCCGATGCCTTGTTGTTGAGGACGCGCGTCAGGTTGAGCATCGCGGCGATCTCGAACGCCCGTGCCATGATCTGCCGCTCGCGCGCGAGCGCGCTCCTCGAGCGTGTCAGCGCCGCCATCACATGTTCGCCCGGCTGATCGGGCCCATAAAGCAAAAGATTTTCGAGCACGGTCAGACGCGGGAAACCGCGGGCGATCTGGAACGTCTTCACCAAGCCGCGACCCGTCACCTGGTCCGGACGCATGTGAGTAATCTCGCTGCCGTCGAAGCGAATGCTGCCGCCGTCAGCGGGAATCAATCCGGAAATACAGTTGAACAGCGTGGTTTTGCCGGCGCCGTTCGGCCCGATCAAGCCTGTGAGCTTGCCGGCCTCGACGTCAATGTCCACGCCGTTCAGGGCGTGAACGCCATAGAAGCTGCGCGTTACTCCGCGAACTTCCAGCAAAGACATCTCACCTCACCGTCAGTAGGCGGCTCTGGCTCGGAGAGCACCGGGGCCACGGCCATGTGCAAGCCAGAGGATCGCAGAGCCGCAGACCATGGCCGGGCAGGGCCCTCATGCGACCTTCAGGAACTTGAACTGCCCCTTATCCACGATCTGATAGCGGAACTTGCAATCGATGATATCGCCGATATCAGTGAAATCGCAGGGACCGCTCGCGCCTTCGTAATTGATGGGGCCGCCGGCCGCCAGCGCCCTCAGCCCGTCCACGGCGCTATACACTTTCTGGCCATCGCCTTGCGAGATCTTGCGCATGGAGTCTCTGATACTGGTGCCGGTCGCCTGTTTGCCGTGAGCGATAGCGAGCGAAACGAGACTGATCCAATCGGTTGCCTGCGTCTCGTAGGAATCAGGTTCGTTGCTCTTCAGGCGCTTGGCCGCCAAATCATAGGCCGGCGAACCAATATCGGAGGATGGTGCCACCGTGTACACGCCCTCCGTCACCTCCTTGGGAAGCGCTTCAAGAACTTTATTCGTTACCGAATAGGACTGGGCGAAGCGCGGCCCGTCGAAGCCTGCCCGGTAGAGATCACGTAGGATCACCGTCACGTCGGGTGCATAGCCGTTGATATAGATGATATCCGGCTTGGTGCGCAGCGCCTGATCGACTTCCGACCGGTAAGTGGTCTTGTCCTTCTCATAGATGAGATTGCCGCTCATGACGCTGCCACCCTTCTGCACCACTTCGGCGAGCTTGGTTTGCGTCGGTACTGCAAAGGGGGACTGAATTGACATGATGAAAACGCGCTTTGCCCCGAGGCCGAGGATGAATTCGGCATGTTTGGCGGCTTGGAGCGCATTGTTCGGCTGGGTGCGGATGAGATAGCCCTGATGCGGGAGCTTGGTGATGGTATCCGCACCGGAAACGGTCGTGAGAAAGGTTTTGCTCTCCCAGCAGACGGGAGCGACTGCGGTGGTGACGGCAGAGGCCCAGGTTCCCATGATGACCGGGACACGATCGACATCGATCAATTTGCGTGCCGCCCGTACCGCCGCTTCGGGATTGGTCTGGTCGTCTTCGACGACGAGTTCGATACGTCGGTCGAGCAAACCGCCGGCGGCGTTGATCTCGTCGGCAACCGCCTGCATCGCTTTCAGCATGCGCGGGCCGTCGAAGCCGCCTGCGCCGGTGAGCGGCGTGAGGATGCCTAGGCGCAGCGGTTCCGATTGGGCACGCAGGACTGAAGGCAAACCCAGCATGCCCGCAGCGCCGGAGAGCACCTTTAGGGCCGACCGTCGAGAGAATGCTCGCGAAGAGATTGTCATCTTTGATCCCCTTGGCTTGTTGGCGCCAATGATTTGGACTTTGCGAACCTGGCCGGCGTTTTGGGGCGCATCATCAGCTCCTGCAGCTCTACAAGAACTGCCGGGCTTTCACTTGCCTCATGTCACGAGAGCTTTCTTGCGCGCTTCCTTGAATCGCGAAAGGAGCCATCCCGGGACTATAGCTCGTCGTGGCAGCAATAGGCGGCTGCGGCCCTGCGAGCCCGCTCCATGAATGTCATCTGCTCTACCCCTCTAGCCGCTTTACTAGCGCCTTTCATTTTATACAATCTGCATTTGGCTGGGGATGCAAGCCGTCATATGCATTTTTTTGTGGTCCGATGCTCAAGCTTGTGCCGCGGCGCTGCAGCACCGTCCCGATACCTCGAGGCGCCAGCTGAAATAGGCAGTCGTCGGCGCATGCCCCATGTTCAGCTGCCACTAAAACTGGCGGCCGCGCTGGTTGACAGCTGTGCATATTGTATATTCAATCCAAAAGGCAGCTCGCCAGAATGAAGGATTCCCGCATGGCCTCTTACCTTTTCACCGGCGGTCGGGTTCTGGAGCGAAACGCGGAAGGTCTGCTCGACGGTGTGGACGTCCTGATCGAGGACAACCGCATCAAGGAGGTGTCGGACACCCCTATCAAGAGCACCACGGCGGAGCGCATCGATCTCAAGGGCAAAACCTTGATGCCGGGGCTGATCGATGCCCATGTCCATGTCGTCGCCTCCATGGTCGATCTCAGCCAGAACGCAGCGCTTCCGTCCTCGCTCGCGGCTCTGCGTGCCGCCCGCATCATGAACGGCATGCTGATGCGTGGCTTCACGACGGTGCGCGACGTGGCCGGCGCGGACCTCGGCTTGAAGCGCGCCGTGGAGGAGGGCCTCATCGAGGGTCCGCGGCTCGTCATCTGCGGCAAGGCGCTCGGCCAGACGGGCGGGCACACGGATTTCCGCGGCCGCTCCGACGATCGCGGCGCCTTCGAGGGCCGTCTCGGCGCACTGGGGCGTATCTGCGACGGCGTATCCAGTGTACGCCGCGCGGCGCGTGAAGAAATAAAGGCCGGCGCCGAATTCATCAAGATCATGGCCAATGGCGGCGTAGCCTCGCCCAATGATCCGATTCACGCGCTCGGGTATTCGCGGGACGAAATCAAGGCGATCGTCGAAGAGGCGGCGAATGCCGGTACCTATGTATCCGCTCATCTTTATACCGACGAGGCCATTCGTCGCGCGGTCGAGTGCGGCGTGCATTCGCTCGAACATTGCAATCTCATCAAGCAGGAAACGGCGGGGCTCGCAGTGGAAGCGGGTGCTGTCGCCTGTCCGACGCTCGTCGCCTATGAGGGGCTCGCCCTCGAGGGCGCCGCATTCGGGCTCGGCCCCGAGTCCATCGCCAAGATCGAGACGGTGCGTCGCGGCGGCATGGAATCGCTCGACATCATGCGCAAGGCCGGCCTGCCGATGGCTTTTGGCACCGATCTTCTCGGCCAATTGCACAAATTTCAATCCATGGAGTTCGAGATCCGCGCGAGGGTCCTGCCGATCAGTGAGATCCTCGTCTCCGCCACCCGCATTTCAGCGCAGCTCTGCCGCATGGACGGCGAGATCGGCGTCATCACCGCAGGCGCTTTCGCCGATCTGCTCGTCGTCGATGGCGACCCGACCAAGGATCTGCGCGTTCTGCAGGACGAGGGCCGTCATCTCGCTGCCATCATCAAGGATGGCCGCTTCTACAAGAACGCACTGATGTGAGCGGCCGATCGCTGGACATGGCATGTCGCGTCCTGCAAGTGCCTGCAGGATCGGGCAGTGATGCTGCGAGAGTCTGTCCGCGGGGAGGGGCACCATGAGCAATATTGCCGAAGTACCTCATCGTGCACTGAGCGCGTGACGGCGTGAACCCCTCACGTTGTCGTCGGCAGATTGTCTGGAAGGATTCTGGAGTTAGATGATGAAGAAACAAGATTTTCGCGGTGTTCTTCCAGCGATGACGACCAAGATGACGGCCGATCAGCAGGTCGATTTGGCCGGAGTGCGACAAGACATATCTTTCCTGATCGACGGCGGTGTCGACGGCGTCATCGTCTGCGGCTCGCTAGGCGAGGCGAGCACGCTGACCGCTGACGAAAAGCTCACCATTCTCAAGGCGGCGATCGCCGAGGCAGGCGGGCGCGTGCCGATCATGCTCACCATCGCCGAGGATTCGACGGCCGCCGGCTGCGCCTTGGCGGCCGCGGCGCAGAAGGCAGGCGCCGAGGGTCTCATGGTGCTTCCGGCGATGCGCTATCTATCGGATCCGCGCGAAACAGAGACACATTTCCGGACGGTCGCGAGGGCGAGCGATCTGCCCATCATCGTCTACAACAATCCCGTCGCCTACGGGGTCGATGTCACGCCGGAGATGTTCGCCGGCATGGCGGATGAACCGAAATTTGCCGCCATTAAGGAATCATCGGCGGACCTCAGGCGCGTTACCGATATTCTGAACCTGGTCGGCGACCGCTACCAGATCCTCACGGGGGTCGATGACCTCGCGCTCGAAAGCCTGATCCTCGGCTGCACCGGCTGGATTGCCGGCCTCGTCGTCGCTTTCCCCCATGAGACGGTCGCCATCTACAGGCTCGTGCAGCAGGGCCGGATCGAGGAAGCGCGTGCCATCTACCGTTGGTTCATGCCGCTGCTCCACCTCGACATCGGACCAAAATTCGTTCAGCGGATCAAATTGGTGGAGGCGATCGTGCGTGGCACCTCGTCCATGGTGCGGGCGCCGCGCCTGCTGCTCGAGGCGGAAGACGAAGCCCGCATCCGGCAACTCGTTGGCGGGGCTCTCGAGACGCGGCCCGATCTGTCGAAGCTTGATTCCCTCGGCCCGTCGCCGGCAGAGACGGGCATGCGCGTGGGGGTAGGGGCGTAAATAATCATTTGCGGGGCTTGGCCGGTGCGGGCCAAGCGGCCCGACGGACAATAGACTCGCACCATATGGACCGGCTTTGCGGGCAAAGAACAGAGATCGTCTAAAAGACGCCGATGATCCGAAAGGATCGCTACCACATCTGTATGGGAACGTGATGCGGGATTTCGCCGTCCGGTGTTCGTGAGTGAACGACTTTGCTGCGGTTGGCGTCTTTGCCTGACTTATGAGCGAGACAAGCCATGGGTGTTCCTTTCGTGAACGCAGAAGAAAGCGCCGGACGCAGGGCTGCCCTATGCGGGCGCTGGCCGGACCGAAAAGGCTGCGACGTGAGCAGCGCCTGGCGCGAGAACGGGCTTGTCCGTGGATATAATATAAAGTAGCCTCGTATTATGAGCGATATTGTCCGACATTCGTTCTGCGCAAAGCATCGAGCTGCGTGATGTCTGTATCGGCGCCCGCAACAGAACCTCTTGCCGGCGCATCATCCGCGCGCATAGGCGAGATCGCCGATCGGACGGCGCGGTTCGGGGCAAATGTTCTAAGCCTGATTGGAGCAGTGGCCATCTTCTTGCCGCTACTGCTCACATTCTACTTGAGTGTTTTCGACGAGACGCTGATCGCCTTTCCACCGCGCGGCTATACCTTGAGCTGGTACGGCCAGATCCTGGACAAATTCGGCGAGCCGATCTGGACGAGTTTCAAGGTCGCCATCACCGCCGTCGCCTTGGGCTTGTGTATCGGCGTACCGGCGGGCATCGGCCTGTCGCGTTATCGTTTTCCCGGGCGCGATGCCCTGAATACGCTTCTTCTTGCGCCGCTCACGATCCCGGGTGTCGCCCTCGGCCTCGGGCTTTACGTACTGGCGATCGCGATCGAAATCGCGAGTGGCGCGCCGCTCAGCGGATCTCTCGGTCTTCTCGTGGGCGGGCATGTATTGATCACTTTGCCATGGGTCGTGCGCCTGTGCCTTGCCGGGCTCGTCAACCACGACCGCGCGACGGAGGAGGCTGCCGCAAGTCTCGGTGCCTCACCCCTGCGCGTCATTTGGCGCGTGACGCTGCCGGCCATGCGTCCCGGCATCGCCGCCGGCGCGCTCTTTGCCTTCGTGGTTTCCTTCGAAAACCTGGATATGACGATTTTCTTGGTGAGCCCCGGAATGAATACATTGCCCAATGCCGTGCTCCAGTATCTCACCTATCATATCGATCCGCTCGTCGCGGCCGTGGCGGTCGTGCAAATGGTGATTATCGGCGGGCTGCTCCTGGTGCTGGACCGCTTCGTGCGTCTCGTGGAAGTGGTGCGATAATGACCGCGCTCAGCCTGCGCGGCGTCAGCAAGCGCTTCGGATCCGCGATTGCGGTGGAATCCGTGACGCTCGATGTCGCTCCTGGCGAAATGGTGGTGCTGCTCGGCCCCTCCGGATGCGGCAAGACCACGACGCTGCGCATGATTGCCGGCTTCGTGGATGTCTCGGGGGGCGACCTTCTGCTCGATGGCGTGAGCATTCGCGGCTTGCCGGCGCATCGCCGCGGCATCGGCATCGTATTCCAGAGCTATGCGCTCTTTCCGCATCTGACGGTGGCGCGAAATGTCGCCTTCGGCTTGGAGATGCACGGCGTAGCGCGTGCGGAACGCGAGGCGCGGGTCATGGAGATGCTGCGTCTCGTGAAGCTCGAGGCGCTCGCCGGGCGGCTGCCCCGCCAGTTGTCTGGTGGCCAGCAGCAGCGTGTTGCCGTCGCCCGTGCTCTTGCCATCCGGCCGCGGCTGCTACTGCTCGACGAACCGCTTTCCAACCTCGATGCGGCCTTGCGCCAGGAGGTCGGGCGCGATCTGCGCATCCTGCAGCGCGAGAACGGCCTCACCACGATCATGGTCACCCACGATCAGCGGGAGGCGATGGCCATGGCGGATCGTCTGGTCGTCATGCGCGAGGGCCGGGTCGAGCAGATCGGCACCCAGGAAGATCTCTACGAACGACCGACGACACCCTTCGTGGCAAGCTTCATCGGGCGCAGCAATATCTTTCCCGGGACCTTGAGCGGTGGCGAGGTGCTCGACGTGCCGGGCAGTCGGATTGCGCTTGCTTGCCGCTATCGGCTGAGCGGCGGCGCTATTCTAGCGGTGCGCCCGGAACAGATTACGATTGCCCCGCCCGGCACGCGTGCCGACGAGCGTGCCGTGGGGCATGTGGAACTCTCGACCTATCTCGGTGCCGAATTGGAGCACGTCGTCCACCTCGGCTCGGATTTGCGCGTCGTCATCAGTAATTCCTGCTTCGGCCCGGCCGGAGTGCGTCGCTTTGAGCCCGGGGAATCCGTCGCGCTGTGCTGGTCGGCCGCAAGCGAGCGCCTGTTCGACGACGCAGACCGCGCGATCCCGCCCGTCGGCTCCGACATGGCCAATCGGACGGCTTTTCCACGGGTGGCGAGCGATGCGTAAGCGGCACCTAGCTTTGCCTGTGTCGAGGCGCCGGACCAGGCGTCCTCCGGCGGTTCCAATGCGTCCTCCGGCGATTTCAAAGTGTCCTCCGGGCGATCCTCAGATGTGTTGAACAAGGAATGGCGGAATGACTCTCGGTGTCGGCGGATCGACTTTTGAGGCGGAACTGGCGCGGCTGTCCCCGATGCTCGACGGCATCGAGCCGATTTCCGTCACGGAGCTGCAGCAACGGGTCGAGAAAGCCCAGCGTCTATTGAACGAACAGGGGTTGCAGGCGCTGTACCTCGACACCTCGACGAGCCTTCACTACTTCACCGGCATTTCGCTGAAACTGACCGAGCGGCTGCACGGCGCGGTCATTCCGGCCAAAGGCGACATCGTTTATCTGAGCCCCGCCTTCGAAGAGCCGAAGACGCGCGAATATATGCGCTTCGGCGATGACGTCCGCACCTGGGAAGAGCACGAGGACCCGAGCGCTCTCATCGTCGAGACCCTGCGCAACAAGGGTTACGAGAGCGGCACGATCGCCATCGATCCGGCGACGCCCTTCTTCACCGTGGACGGCCTGCGCCGTGCGGGCAACCGCTTCGACCTGGCCGATGGCCGCTCCATCACCGCAGCCTGTCGGCAGGTGAAGTCGCCCGCCGAAATCGCGCTGATGCAGCGCGCCATGGACATCTCCATGGTGGTTCACAAGGCGGCGGCGCGTTGCCTCTGCGAGGGCGTCACCACGACGGAGGTGCAGGCCTTCATCGATCAGGCGCATCGCAAGCTCGGCGCGGTCCCGGCCGGGGCGGCGGTGCAGTTCGGCGAGGCGACCGCCTATCCCCATGGCGTGCCTTATCCACAGACGCTGAAAAATGGCGACATGGTGCTGATCGACCTGGGCGGCTTTGTCCAGGGCTACCGGTCGGACATCACGCGCACCTTCGTCTTCGGCGAGCCGACGCCGCGCCAGCGCGAGATCTGGAACCTGGAAAAGGCGGCGCAGCGCGCCGGCTTCGAAGCGGCCCGTGTGGGCGCGGCCTGCGAGGCGGTGGATGCCGGAGCCCGCGGTGTCATCGAAGCCGCGGGCTTCGGTCCCGGCTATAAAGTGCCGGGCCTGCCCCACCGCACCGGTCACGGCATCGGCCTCGATGTTCATGAAGAGGCCTATATGGTGCGCGGCAACAAGACGCCTCTTCAACCGGGCATGTGCTTCTCGATCGAGCCGATGATCTGCATTTATGGAGAATTCGGCGTCCGTCTCGAAGATATTGCCTATCTCACGGCTGAGGGACCGCGCTGGTTTACGGAACCATGCCACTCGGTCGACGATCCGTTCGGATATGAGGTCTAGCGACAAGCGAAAAAGACAGGGGAATGGACATGAATGACAGCACGCGGTTCCGGCAGTTCCGGTCTCGTCTCTCCCGCCGTCAGATCCTCGTCGGCGCGGCGGCGCTTGCCGCTCCTGCCATCATCGGCAGCGAGGCGCGCGCCCAGGCCAGCAAGGTGGTGGTCGGCACCTGGGGCGGGGATTACGCCCGCCTTTTGCGCGAGAATATCGACGTGCCCATCCTGCAGAAGCAGGGCATCGAGGTCGTGCAGGATGTGGGCGACGTGGCGCCACGCGTCGCGAAGGTGCAGGCACAGCGGCGTCTGCCACGCGGCAGCGTCGACGTCGTCTGTCTTGAGGCGGTGAACGCCTATCTGCTCAGCGCCCAAGGTCTGCTCGAGCCGCTCGACGAGAAGAAGGTTCCCAATCTCGCCCATCTCGATCCGAAGCTGCGCGCGTCAGATTATGCGGCGCATATCTACAGCCCGCAGATCCTGATCTACAATCCCGAGCGGGTGCCGGAGCCGCCGACCACCTTCGGCGATCTGCTCGATCCGAAATACAAGGGCAAGGTCGGCTTCCCTGACGTGAATTATTTCTATGTGTTGTTGAGCGCCGCGCTCTACGGCAGCGGCAACCCCAATGACATGGCGAAGGCCAAGGAGCTCCTGCCGAAGCTCAATGCCAATGGCCTGAAGCTCTATCCGACGACCGATTCGGCAGGTCCTCCCTACAAGTCAGGCGAGTTGGACGTCGGCGTGATGTGGATGGCGCGCGTCGTCATGTGGCAGAACGCGGGCATTCCGGTCAAAGGCTCCTTCCAGAAAGAAGGCAGCATTCTCTACGTCTCCGGCATGGGTGTTCCGAAGAACGCACCCAACAAGGAAGGAGCGTACAAGTATATCAACGCGATGCTCGAGCCGTCGGCCCAGCAGGGCTTTGCGGCGCAGATGGGCTATCTGCCGACGGTCGACAACGCGCCTCTTTCCGGCAAGGTCGCCGAGCAGCTCGCCCTTCCAAACCCGGCGCCCAAACTGATCGTGCCCGATTATGCCTTCACCACCAAAGTCCAGCCTGAAATGGCCGACTGGTGGAAGAAGAATATCCAGCACGGGTGAGGCAGGTGGCCAGGACTGGCAACACCGCGGTATCGCGACAGGGGCTGGCGGCGACGGTCTTTCTCGCCCCGGCCACCCTGGTCGTGCTGATGCTGCTCATCGCGCCGCTCGCGATGCTCGCCCGCTACAGCGTAAACCGCTTCAGCCCGACCGAGCTGATGGTGGAAGCGTTCACGCCGGAGAACTACGTCCGCTTCGTCACCGATCCGTTCTATGTCGAGGTTCTGCGCACGACGTTGTTCGTTGCGCTCGTCAGCACGGCGCTGTGCCTGCTGCTCGGCCTGCCGCTCGCCCGGCGGCTGGCGCGTATGGCCGCGCCCTGGAAAGGCATCTGCATGCTGGCGGTCGTGCTGCCCCTATTCATCGGCAGCACGGTACGCACGGTCGGTTGGATGATCCTGCTCGCGAGAGGGGGGCTGCTCGACATAGCGTCGGCGCAGCTTCTCGGCAGCCGGCTCGATTTGATGTTTTCCGCGACCGCCGTGATCATCGGCGTCGTCTCCTTCAACTTGCCTTATGTCGTGCTGACAGCGCAGAGCGTCTTCGAGGGCATTGATCCGCAGCTGGAGCAGGCGGCCCAAGGCATGGGGGCGGCGCCCGTGCGCGCCTTCTGGCGCGTGGTATGGCCGCTCGCGCTTCCGGGCATTTCGATCGCCGCCGTGCTCTGCTTCGTCCTCAGCATGAATGCCTATGCGACGCCCGTGCTGCTCGGCGGCCCACGCTTTCAGATGATGGCGCCGCTCCTCTACTGGGAGTTCGCCACCAACAACAACTGGCCCTTCGCGGCGGCGCTCGCCTTCATTCTCATGGCGACCACGCTGCTCCTGACCGTCGTCGCCAATACGCTGATCCCACGCCGCTACCGCGCATGACGCGGCCGAAGGGGGGATCAATGCCGGCCCGCACGTCGCGGCCGCGGTGACGCGGCGCCAACAGGTCCCTCATCGGCGCGCCACGGCCAAATGCGCCGCACGATGATCGGATGATGCGGCTGGCGGGCGTGATCTCGGAGCCGAACTGCTAGCGCCGGGGTAACGCTTTTCTGATTGCTTGCCGGTAGGCGTCCTTTCTGCCCTGAAAGATCTCAGCTCTCCGAAGCTCTCTCGTCGAAAGCGCGGCGAGCCTCGTCAACCTTGCTGAGGTTCTCTGCAGCCCAGATCCACACGCCGCAGAATGCCTGGCCGAGCGTGAGGCCGAGCTCGGTCAACCGATACTCCACCTTCGGCGGGATGACGGGAAATACCTTTCGCGTGACAAGGCCGTCGCGCTCCATCTGACGGAGCGTCTGGGTGAGCATTTTCTGGCTTATGCCGCCGACGAGTCTGCCGATACGCGTGAAGCGGAGCGTCCCATGCTCGGCGAGAACTTCCAGGATCAGCATCGTCCATTTGTCGGCGACGCGGCCGATCAGGTCGTTGACGAGGGCGTCAACCCGCGGGTCGATCTCGGCCGGGGGAGGGGGAAACATTGGCGCGGTTGCTGCTGCCTGCTGTTTTCTCGTCGCTTGTGTCGCGGCCATCGATCGCTCTCTTTTTGGTGCGTATAAATCTTTGAGGTGCCTACTTCATTGGGGGCGGTACGTGTGTATATGAAAGAAGCCGCAACATCCACACCACGGAGATCGGCATGACCCCCAACGGCAACACCATTCTGATTACCGGCGCTACGTCGGGTATCGGCCGCGAGCTGGCGCGGGAATTCCAAAATCTCGGAAACAAGGTCATCATCGCTGGCCGCCGCAAGGCGGTGATCGACGAGGCGACGACAGCAAATCCTGGAATGAGCGGCTATGTGCTCGACATCGACGATCCGGCTGCCATCAAGGAATTCGCGGCCAAGATCCTCGTCGATCACCCCGATCTCAACGTGCTCGTCAATAATGCGGGCATCATGAAGGCCGAGGAACTGACAGCCGAGACCATCGATCTCGCCGTCGCCGAGGCGACCATTACGACCAATTTGCTCGGACCGATCCGTCTGACGGCGGCGCTCCTGCCGCATCTACGCAAACAGCCCCGGTCGGCCATAGTCAACGTGTCGTCAGGGCTTGCCTTCGTCCCGCTGGTGATCACGCCAACCTACAATGCGACGAAAGCGGCCATTCACTCCTATACGATCTCGCTGCGCCGCCAGCTGCAAGGCACCACGGTCGAGGTGCTGGAGTTGATCCCGCCGTCGGTCCAGACGGACCTGATGCCGGGCCATGCCGAGGATCCAAATGCGATGCCGCTGGCGGATTTTATGGCCGAGACGATGGCGCAGTTTCAGCTGCAGCCCACTCCACCGGAAATCAAGGTTGAACGGCTGAAGTTTTTGCGTGATGCGGAGGCCGAGGGCCGCTTTGAACAGACGCTCGATATGCTCAACAGCGCGCATTGAACGCTCACATCAAACGGCGGGATGAATCGCTTCACCCCGCCGTTCCCGGCGTTCCGATAGCCGCCCAGCTCCCGGCCGCGAGACTTTCCCGATATTCCCTGACCGGGGGCATAAACGGCGAGTGTGAACCCGCCGCCTTCGGACCTATTTCAGCGCGCCGGCGGCGAATCGGGCGAGGGCCTCGGCGACGCCCCGGCCATAGGCGGGGTCCGCCTTGGCGCAATTGGCTATGTGACGGTCCTGGATAAACTTGGCCGCCTGGCCCACCT
The DNA here is from genome assembly GCF_042666455.1 of Chelatococcus sp. GCM10030263. NCBI lineage: Bacteria > Pseudomonadati > Pseudomonadota > Alphaproteobacteria > Hyphomicrobiales > Chelatococcaceae > Chelatococcus > Chelatococcus sp. GCM10030263. The sequence goes on from NZ_JBHTDB010000005.1 coordinate 521,434, forward strand.
GCCGCGCCGTATTCTCGAAGAGCACCTGCTTCTGCGCCGGTGTCATCTTGCGGAAGAGGTTCCCGGGCTGCTGCCAATGATCGTCATCGACCCGGTGGTCCCAGTGGGCGGCCGCGCCCGTGATCTCGAGCGGCGGTTCGTTCAATTGGGGACGATCTGTCCACTCGCCATGGCTGTTCGGCCAATAGGTGGGCGTTCCGCCGAGATTGCCGTCGGTCCGCATGGCTCCGTCCCGGTGATAGCTGTGGACCGGACATTTCGGCGCGTTCACGGGGATGTGGTGATGATTGACTCCAAGGCGATAACGCTGCGCGTCGCCATAGGAGAACAGCCGGGCCTGGAGCATCTTGTCGGGTGAATAGCCGATGCCCGGCACGATGTTCGCCGGCGAGAAGGCAGCCTGCTCGACTTCGGCGAAGACGTTCTCGGGGTTCCGGTTCAGTTCGAAAAGGCCGACCTCGATCAGTGGGAAGTCCCCCTTCGGCCAAACCTTCGTCAAGTCGAATGGGTTGAAAGGAAAAGCCTTGGCCTGATCGTCCGTCATTACCTGAATAAAGAGCGTCCACCGCGGGAAGTCGCCGCGTTCGACGCTTTCGAACAGGTCGCGATGGTGCGATTCCCGATCGTGGCCGATCAGGTCCTGCGCCTCGGCATCCGTCAGGTTCTGGATGCCCTGCTGGGTGCGGAAGTGGAACTTCACCCACGTCCGCTCATCAGCCGCGTTGATCAGGCTGTAGGTGTGACTGCCGAATCCGTGCATGTGACGGAAGCTCTTCGGAATGCCACGCTCGCTCATGACGATGGTGACCTGATGCAGCGCCTCCGGCAGCAACGTCCAGAAATCCCAGTTGTTGTCGGGGCTGCGCATGCCCGTGTGCGGATCGCGCTTGATCGCGTGGTTGAGATCGGGGAAGCGCAGCGGATCACGGAAGAAGAACACCGGCGTGTTATTGCCGACGAGGTCCCAGTTGCCTTCCTCCGTATAGAATTTCAACGCAAAGCCGCGGATGTCACGCTCGGCGTCGGCGGCGCCGCGCTCGCCGGCGACTGTCGAGAAGCGGGCGAAGATCGGCGTCTGCTTGCCGATTTCGGAGAAGATCGTCGCCTTCGTGTAACGCGTTATGTCGTGGGTGACCGTGAAGGTGCCATGGGCACCGGCGCCCTTGGCATGCATTCTTCGCTCCGGGATCACCTCCCGCGCGAAATGCGCCAACTTCTCGATGAGCCACACATCCTGCAGCAACGCCGGGCCGCGCGGACCGGCGGTTTGGATATTCACGTTGTCGGACACCGGCGCGCCCGACGCATGCGTCAGAAGCGGCCGCTTTACCTGATCGTTCACTGTTGTCTCCTGTTTCGCTGCGACGCCGGCTGAACCTTGGCATTTCGTTCGCGGGAGGAAAATGACAAGAAATCTCATCTATTGAGAGGTATTGCCTCTTAATAGGGGAGCTGATCGGGCTTCTCGCAGAGACCACCGCCGGAACGGGCGCGCCATCAAGCGCGCCGCTTGGCGCGCTCGTGAAAGATCGCGCCGATGAAGTCGAGGCTCGTGCGCGCGGCGAGCAACGCCGTGATGCCGGAGGGATCGTAGGGCGGCGAGACCTCGACGAAGTCGACACCCACCACCTCGAAGCGCCTGGCGACCTCGCGTAGAAGATCTTTGGCTTCGTAGTAGGTGAAGCCGCCGTGACTAATAGTGGCCGTGCCGGGCGCGATGGACGGATCGAAGCTGTCGATGTCGATCGAGACATAGACCCGTTCGCCGTCGGGGATATGGGCGAGCGCGGCCTCCGCGCCGATGGACCGGAACTTGCGTAAGGGCACGATATGGGTGCCATAAGCCTTGGCCGCCTCGTAATCCTTCTTGCTGACCGAGCCCATGTTGTGCGGGCCGAGCGTGGTGATGCCCTTGACATGGGCCATTTCCGAGGCGCGGCGCATCGGGCTGCCGTGGCCCCAGTTGATGCCGTTGCGCTCGTCGATAAAGTCGAAATGGGCGTCGAGATGGACGATGTGAATGGGCTTCTCGTTCGAGAAGGCGGCAATGGTGGCCATGGTGATGGCATGGTCTCCACCCAGGATGTAGGGCATCGTCTTGGCGTCGAGCAGCGCCCGCACCGCCTGTTCGGCATTCGCCAGGCTGCGCTTCGTGTCGCCGTAGATCACGTCGCTATCGCCGGCATCGACGATCCTTACTTCTTCCGCTGAGAGATAGGTCACCTCGTCCTCGAAATCGAAGACGCCGTCGGGGCCGAAGCCGTGGAACATGGAGACCTCGCGGATGGCACGGGGGCCGAAGCGGGTGCCCACGCGGTAGCTCGAGGCAGTGTCGATGGGAACGCCGAGAACGGCGACGTCGGCGCCGTCGAGCCTGTCCCAATCCTCACAGGCGGGCTGCCCGCCGAAGGTCACGAGGCCGACGAAGGGAAGATCCATCCGATCGGGCGTGTTGCGGCTGGTTGGCGAATTCGTCATGGCAGTATCCTCATCGTCCGGGCGCCGGGGAGGCGCTCCAGTCCGGTCGAAGTGCTCAGCAGATCTCATCGGTAATGCCTTCACGCTCGTAGGCGCGCCGGACGGAGGGAAGGGCGGTCACCCGATCCAATAGATTGGCGATATGAGGACGCGAGCGGGGTGGTCTTGTCATCGGCCGGCCCCAGCGTGCCAGCATCGCCAGGTAGAAGTCGGCGGCGCTGAGCTTGTTGCCCAGCAGGAACGGTCCGTTTTTCTCGAGATGCTCCTCGATGACATCAAGGAAGGCGCCGGCGCGCCGCTCGCTGCCGCGCTTGACGACGTCGAGCGCGGCCTGATCATCACCAGCTAAGCGTTCCGGATATTGCCAGATCATCAGTTCTTCCTGGAGGGAGTTCGTCAGGAAGATGAGCCATTGGTTGAACCTGGCGCGCTCCGGGGTGCCGACCTTCGGGGCAAGTCCCGCGTCCGGGTGGTTGTCGACGAGGTAAAGCACAATGGCCGCCGCCTCGTTCAGGATGAATTGGCCGTGGACGAGGGTAGGGATCCGACCATTTGGATTGAGCTTGAGATATTCCGGAGACTTCTGGGCGTTCTTCGTCCGGTCGACGAGACACAGCTCGTAGTCCGCTTTGATCTCTTCGAGGACCATGTGCGGTGCCGCATTGGCGTTTCCAGGAAAATAATGGAGTTGATACACGCGCTATCTCCGCCTTTGTGCTTTCTGTCGGCGGACGGTAGATCTGTGCCCCATTGGCCGCAATTTCATTGAGGCGACGATTCCGGCCAAAGCGCCGGCAGATCCGGCCGCACGCCTTCCCCGCGGCCGGCGAGCGCTGGTGCCGGAAGTGTCGAGGCCATATGCACAGGCGTGGATCGGCCTATCCTATCCGTGCCCTGCGAACCGACCTCGAACGGCGTGCGCTCATGATGAATTTCAGCGGTCTCTCGCTTCGCGACCTCGAATATGTGGTCGCCGTTGCCGACCATGGCAGCTTCGTGCGGGCTGCCGAACACTGCCGTGTTGCCCAGCCCTCGTTGTCGGCGCAGGTGCGCAAGCTCGAAGCCTGGGTTGGCATTGCCGTTTTCGAGCGCACGACGAGACGTGTTCTTGTCACACCGGACGGACGTGCCTTCATCGATCAGGCACGCAAGGTTCTGGCCGAGGCCCGCCTGCTTTTCACCATTGCGCGACGGTCACAGGAGCCGTTCGGGGGATCGCTCCGACTGGCGGCGATCTCGACGCTGGGGCCTTACCTCTTCCCGCGGATCCTCGGTGAACTGCGGCGCAATCATCCCACAGTCGCATTCATCCTCGGTGAGGGGCTGACGTCGGACCTGATCGCCAAGCTGAACGACGGCGAGGTTGATGCGGTCCTGCTCTCCTTGCCGCAACCGGAGGCGGCCTTCGTTACGGTACCACTCTTCTCGGAGCCGTTTCTGCTGGCTGCGCCGAAGGGGCATTCCGTCGGTCGGCCGGGCGGGCCGGCATGGGACGAACTCCCCGCGAAAGAGCGGCTGCTGCTCGATGAAGGGCATTGCCTCCGGGAGCAGGCACTCGCGGCCTGTTCCGTCACGGACCGGACCAATAGGCACGCCACGAGCCTGGAAACCTTGAAATACATGGTGGCGGCTGGCGAGGGCTGCACGCTCGTGCCGGCACTCGCGGTCACCGAACGTGATGCCGTCGTCTACTCGCCACTGCCGGCTTCGAGCTATTCCCGGACGATCGGCCTGGCTTGGCGCAAGAGCGATCCGCGCGGGAAGGATTTCACGGCCCTGGCCATAGATCTGCAGAGGATCTCGCTGTCCATCGATGCTGGGCTGACTGCGCCTGCGCCGCCGGCGGTGCCGTGAGGGATGCTCGGGATTTGGCCGGCGCGGCAGTGCCTGCCACCCGGCCTCCAACGCCTCGGATTGTCGCGCGGGCGCCGAAGTGCTATTGGCCGCTATCGCTGGATCCGTCAAATCGAGCCAAGACAGGGCCTGCGCTCGGCACGGGGAGAATCCATGACGAAAAGCTCGGCAGGGCCGGGGCGGAGGATCGCGCTGGTCGTGCCACCGAATGCGCAGTCGCTCGACGTATCCGGGCCGCTCGACGCATTTCTCGAGGCTAACCGTCAATCGGCTGGGCAGGCGGGCTACGAGGTCCGCCTCGTAGCGACCGGAGGCGATCGCACTGTAAAGGCCGGGGGGCTGTCATTGGTCGCCGATACGACGATCGGCGAGGACGATCGTCCCGTCGATACGCTGCTGGTCTGCGGCACGCCCGACTATGCGCAGGCTTATGAGAGCACCGAGGTCCATGCCTGGCTGCGTCGTCGCTCGAGCGAAGCGCGCCGATACGGCTCGGTCTGTACGGGTGCCTTCTATCTCGGTGGCGCCGGATTGCTGGACGGTCGGACTGCCACGACCCATTGGCAGCATGCAACGGAATTGGCAGAGCGTTTTCCCGCCGCGCAAGTGGTGCCGGACCAGATCTATGTGGTCGACGGCGCGCTCTACACCTCCGCCGGCGTGACCGCCGGCATCGATCTGGCGCTCAAGCTGATCGAGGACGACTGCGGGCGCGAACTGGCCTTGACCGTCGCTCGCCGGCTGGTGGTGTTCCTCAAGCGCCCCGGTGGACAATCGCAGTTCAGCGCTCATCTTGCGGCCCAGATCGCGACCGAAGGACGTATCCAAGCCGTTCAGCACTGGATCCTGGATCACTTGTCGCTCGATCTGTCGCTTGCAGTGCTTGCGGACCGGGCGGCCATGAGCGTGCGCAATTTCACCCGCGTCTTCCAAAGCGAGACCGGCACTACGCCCGCCGACTTCGTCGAGATGGCACGCGTCGATGCCGCGCGCCGGCTTCTCGATGACAGCGACATTCCATTACAGCGTGTCGCATCCCGTTGTGGATTCGGTGGACCCGACACTATGCGCCGCGCCTTCATGAGGCGCATCGGAGCCGGACCGGCGGACTATCGCGAACGGTTTCGATCATCCTAGATGGGGATGATGTCTCCAGCCACGCGAAATGGAGTGAATATCCAGGGCAGGCGCACCATCGTTGTGAACAGCGGCCATATGGAACTTGTCATTCGCGAACCAGGATATTTTCGTAATAATAGTGTATTAGGAAAAATAATTCGATAATTTAAGACTGTTGCAAGATCCTTATATTGCAATTAGGACCGCGCTCAGTTCCTCATGTGCTAAGGAAATGACCGTATGCGCAACATCTCAGTTTCAGAAGCTGGTGTTTTCTCTGGAGGACATGGCTGTCATGCGGCCGTGAGCGTGTGTAGCAGTGTAATCGGCCTCGCATCCGGAGGGGTCCTGTCCAGTTTCACCAGTCCGCTCATTGGCGTTCCCATCGGTGTGGGGATCGCGGCGTCCGTGGGCGGGGTTGCGGCTGCCTTGCTTTGCAACGAGGATCTGAGAGCGAGAACTACGTCAGCCGCCGGCCTGAATAGATCAGTGATCTACTTCCAGACAGCTGACGCAGCTACCAAGCCTCTCGATCATGAGGTGCATGTGCAAACGCGATGGTAGAGCGCCGCATGATTGCGCCGTCTTTGCCGATTGCCTGGAAGATTGGTCGCTGTTTACAGAAAAATATTTGATTAATTGCAAGAAAATATACGGGGAAATTTGTACGTGCGGGATCTTGCGTTCGAAGAAATGCAATTGGCCGCAGGCGAAGGTCTGTGTCCTGTTATTTTGTATATGGGAACATTTACGGGGGCTGTGACGGCCGGAATGGTCACGTCCTTCGCGCTGTCGCCCATTGCGGGCCCCTTCGCTCCTGCCATTGGTGTCGCCGTTGGGCTGGGATTTGGAGCCGTGGGATTCCTGGCGAGTGAGTTCATTTGCAGTGATGACGATATGGCGGCAGCCGACGACATCAATCTGAGATGAAGCGTTCTCCGTTACCTGCGGACTCAGGTCGGCGCCTGCATTGGGGGGAGGCGGCGTCGCGTCAGTATTCACCGGGGCCCTCCGAGTCCCCGGCGCGGCGACACGCCGAACAATGGTCAGCTCCAGGCCCAGGCACGACCACCGGATGCGTGAGCATAGCCGTGAGCTGGACTTTGCGATTGCTGCTTGCCTCGCTGTCGATCATGTAATATCAGATGTTACATGAAATCCGACAGCCGCCTGTCTTCCGTCCTCCACGCGCTTCTCCATATGGCCGCCAACGATGGTCCGATGACATCCGAGGCCCTGGCCGACTGCATGAGGACGAATCCGGTCGTCGTTCGCCGCACGATGGCCGGGCTGCGCGAGGCCGGATTCGTGCGGTCGGACAAGGGGCATAACGGCGGCTGGTCGATCGCCTGCGATCTGCAGGCGGTAACGCTGCACGATATTCACAAGGCGCTCGGCGAGCCGACCGTTTTTGCGATGGGTAACCGCAACGAGGCACCGCAGTGTCTTGTCGAGCAGGCCGTCAATGCGGCGCTCGACGAGGCCTTCCGCGAGGCCGAAGCGCTGCTGATGCAGCGCTTCGGCAGCCTGACCCTGGCGCAACTGGCGGAGGACTTCACCCGCCGGCTGGCGGCGCGCCGATGCACAAAGAAGGGACGATGGAACGATGCAGTTTGACGTGATCGTCGTCGGCGGCAGCTACGCAGGAATGGCTGCGGCGCTGCAGATTGCCCGTGCACGCCGCAAGGTGATGGTGGTCGATGCGGGCCTCCGCCGAAACCGCTTCGCCGAAGAAGCGCACGGCTTCCTTGGCCAGGACGGCCGCCCTCCCGGGCAAATCGCGGAGGAGGCGAAAACGCAGCTCCTCGCCTATCCCAACGTCGTCTGGACGGAGGGCCGGGCGCACGGCGCCGCTAATGCCGACGACGGCTTCGAGGTTGAGACGGGGGATGGGCGAGCCCATGGTGCCCGGCGACTGGTTCTAGCCCTTGGCGTCACGGACACGCTCCCGGATGTCCCGGGCCTGAAAGAGCGCTGGGGAAAAAGCGTCTTTCACTGTCCTTACTGCCATGGCTATGAGCTCGGCAACGGCAGCATCGGCGTGCTTGCCACCGGTCCCGTATCCATGCACCAGGCCCTGCTGATACCCGAATGGGGAAGGACGACGCTCTTCATCAATGACGCCTTCTTGCCCGACGAAGAGCAGCTTGCACAACTTGCCGCGCGCGGCGTGACGGTGGAGCGCACTCCGGTTGCCGCGGTCACAGGCCATGCCGACCTGCGGCTCACGGATGGCCGTGTCATCGCGCTCGCCGGGCTTTTCACGGCGACGGGTACGCGCCCCGCGAGCCCTTTGGCCGAAGCGTTGGGCTGTGCCCTCGATGATGGCCCGCTCGGCCCTTATATCCGGACCGACCCGATGAAGCAGACATCCGTCCCCGGCGTTTTCGCCTGCGGCGACGTGGCGCGTGCCGCGGGCTCGGTGTCGCTGGCCGTCGGCGATGGCGCCCTGGCGGGAGCCGCGGTGCACCGATCACTCATCTTCGGGTGATCAGGCGGGCTTGCGGTGACAGCCGAGATCGGTACCGGCGCCCATGATCGCCGCGCTCGGGGGTGCTGATCCACCTGTCGGCCTCAGATATCGAGGTCGACCCAAACGGCGGCGTGGTCCGAGCCGGCATCTTCCTTGCGTTTGAGTTCTTCATAGACGTCCCAGCGCTTCGGCCGCGAACCCGGCCACATGCCGGACCGGAATACCCCGCCGCCTTCGACACGCGCGTAGAGCGCCGGCGACAGCAGCAGATAATCGATCTTGTCGCCGGCATTGCAGAGGCCATAGGTGCCCGGATAGCCGCCGTCGTCGAAGGCGGGATGCGTGAAGGCGTCTTTGAGATTGCTGTCCAGCAAAGGCTTCAACGGCTCGCTCTCCGGCGTGTCATTGAGGTCGCCGATCACGGCGACATATTCAGTGCCGCCGGCAAGGACGTCCTCGTAGATGGCGCGCACCCGCTCGGCCTGGAGCCGGCGTTTGGCATTGGAGGCGGCTCGGCCGCCGTAGCCCTTGCTCTTCAGGTGGTTCACCATGACGACGAGTTGATTGCCGTCGGGCGTTGTCACCGAGAACTCCGGGCAATCGCGCGAAAAGATCTGTTCGCCATTGGCGGCGCGATCGTCGACATGGCTGCGCATCGGCCCGATCGGGAAACCCTCGCGCGTCATCAGGCCGACGTCGATGCCGCGCTCGTCATTGCCGTCGATGACCATGACATGCGCGAAGGGCGAGCCGCCCATGGCGGCAACGATCTCCCTGTTGAAGGCGGCAAGAACCGGACGGCTCTCGGCTTCCACCACGCCGAAGATGTCGGCGCCGACGTCGATGAGGACGCGGGCGGTGTTGTGCATGGCATGTTCGTTGATCGGCTCGTCACGCAATTCGAGCGAGCCGACCCAATCGAGCCGGCTGTCGGCGACGATCTCGATGCCGCCGCCGCGTGGGCGCCGGACCAGTCCGCCGCGGTTGCGGCGCAGGATGACGAAGGGTCCGGTGTCGGATCTCTCCAGGCCGAGCTCGATCATCAGCGCGGCCATCTTCGTCTTGATGGCCTCGGTATAGGTCAATTCGCCGAGCAAGGCATTGAGCGCGGCAAATTGCTCGAGCACCGGCTTGCCGTCTTCCCAACTGTCGAGGTTCATCGCCTTGGCGCGATCGAACAGGTTCTCGACATTGTAGGACGCAAGCCGCATGGTCGCCTCTCGATCGATCGGCTCGTCCGTTCCGAGGGGACGAGCGCCGCAGCGGCAGCGTAGACCAGCAAGCTCATCGTTATTTGACAGTCCCGGGCCTCAGATCGACCCAGGCGAAGGATCAGGCTGCGAACCGGGGCGACCGCGATCGGCCGCCCCGTCCAACCATTCGCTCAGGTGCCGCTGAGGCTCGCGAGATCGAGCGGCAGCGAGCGCAGCCGCTTGCCCGTTGCGGAGAAGATCGCATTCGAGATGGCGGGGGCGAGGCAGGGCACGCCCGGCTCCCCGATCCCCGTCGGCGCCTCGGTGGACTTCACCAGGTGAACCTCCACCTTCGGCATCTCCGACATGCGGGTCGGCTCGTAGGTGTCGAAATTCGCCTGCTCCACCTCGCCATCCGTCATGGTGATCTTGTTGCGCAGGACGGCGGAGAGGGCAAAGCCCACCGAGCCTTCGACCTGGGCCGCGATCACGTCCGGATTGACGGCGATGCCGCAATCGACCGCAGCCACGACCCGGTCGATCTTTACCTGGCCGTTGTCCACACTGACGTCAGCGACCATGGCGACATAGCTGTTGAAGGACTCGTGCACGGCGATGCCGCGCCCCTTGCCCTGCGGCAGCTTCTCGCCCCAGCCGGCCTTCTCCGCCGCGAGCTTCAAGACGCCGACATGGCGCGGGTGGTCCTTCAGCATGGCCAGGCGGAACTCCACCGCGTCCTTGCCGGCGGCATGGGCGAGTTCGTCCATGAAGGCCTCGACCACATGGCCCGTATGGGTGTGGCCGACGGAGCGCCACCACAGCACCGGCACGCCTTCCTTGGCGTTGTGGACGGTGGCGAGGAAATTCGGCACCGCATAGGGCATGTCGGAGACGCCTTCGACGCTCGTCGAATCGATGCCGTCCTTCACCATCATGTCCAGAATGGTGCCGCTCATGATGGACTTGGTGACGATGACATGCTCCCAGCCCGCCAGGTTGCCGGCGCCATCCAGCCCGGCGCGCACCTTGTGGTAGACCATCGGCCGGTAATAGCCGGCGTGCATGTCGTCCTCGCGCGTGCGCAGGAGGTGGATGGGCGCCTTCATGCCGGTGGCCTTCAGGATCGTGGCCATCTCGGCGACATAGTCGGCGGTCGGCGTCGCACGGCGGCCGAAGGAGCCTCCGGCGAAGAGCGTATTGATCGTCACCTGCTCCGGCTTGAGGCCGAGGATCTTGGCGGCGGTCGCCTGTTCCACCGTCTGGAACTGCGAGCCCGTCCAGATGGTGGCCCCCTCCGCCGTGGGCTCGATGACGCCGTTGAGTGGCTCCATCGGGGCATGTGCGAGATAGGGGAACTCGAACTCGGCCTCGAGCAGCTTGGCCGCGCCGGCGACCGGGTCCGCCTGGCCGCGGGCGGCGGCCTTGAGGCCCGGCTCTCGCGCCATCGCCTTGTATTCGGCCATGAGCGCATCGGTGGAGCGGCTCTCCGCGCCTGCCAAATCCCATTCGACCTTGAGCGCCTCGCGGCCCTTCATGGCCGACCAGGTGTCCTTGGCGACGACCGCCACACCGGAGGGAATGGCGACCACATCGACGACGCCCGCAACCTTCTTGGCGTCCGCGGCGTCGAAGCTCTTCACCTTGCCGCCGAAACGCGGCGGATGCATCACCACGGCCGTGAGCTGGCCCGGCCTGCGGATGTCGAGGGAGTAGATCGCCTTGCCATCGGTCTTGTCGGCCGAGTCGAGGCGCGGCAGGCGCGTGCCGATGAGCTTGAAGTCCTTGGGATCCTTCAGCTTCACGTCGGCTGGCAGCGGCAGGGTCGCGGCCTTGGCCGCAAGCTCGCCGAAGCGGGCGGTCTTGCCGGAGGAATGGCGCAGCACGCCCTTCTCGATGGTGATCTCGCCGGCCGGCACCTTCCAGGTCTCGGCCGCCGCGGCGACGAGCATGGCGCGTGCGGCCGCGCCCGCCTTGCGGAGCTGCTCCCAGGAATTGGCGACGGAGGTCGAGCCGCCGGTCCCCTGCATGGGGCCGAAGGCGAGATTGTTGTAGAGCTTGGCATCGGCCGGAGCGAAGGCGAAGCGCATCTGCCCCCAGTCGGCGTCGAGCTCCTCGGCAACGATGGTGGTGAGCCCCGTCGTCGTGCCTTGGCCCATGTCGAGATGCTTGATGAGCACGGTCACGCTGTCATCCGGCGCGATGCGGATGAAGGCATTCGGTTGCGGCGGGTCGGCGAAGGTTGCGGCCTTGGCCTGGCGCAGCGGCAGATAGGTGGAGAGCACCAGGGCGCCGCCGAGCGCGCCCGAGCCCTTGAGAAAGGCGCGGCGCGAGGTGGTGGCGAGGGCGGCCGTGTCGAGCGGTTTCGCGAACATCGTGGGTTCTCCCGTCTCAGCCGAGCCGGTTCGCGGCATCGTGGATGGCGGCGCGGATGCGCTGATAGGTGCCGCAGCGGCAGATATTGCCTTCCATGGCGGAATCGATATCGGCATCGGTCGGCTTGGGCGTCGACGAGAGAAGCCCGATGGCGGACATGATCTGCCCGGACTGGCAGTAGCCGCATTGCACCACGTCGAGCTCGCGCCAGGCGGCCTGCACGGCCTCGGCCACCTTGCCGGACGCGCCCTCGATGGTCGTGATCTTGCCGTCGCCGACGTCGCCGACGCGCGTCTGGCAGGAGCGGATGGGCTGGCCGTCGAGATGCACGGTGCATGCCCCGCACAGCGCCTGGCCACAGCCGAATTTGGTCCCTGTCAGGTCGAGGTGATCGCGGATCGCCCACAGAAGAGGCATGTCCGGATCGACGTCGAGCTCCTTGACGGTCCCATTGATCGAGAGTTTGACCATGGTGGGTCTCGCAATATGGAGGGGATGAATTAAAACACGCGCGGGCCAATGATAGGAGCTCGCGCGTGCAATGCAGCAGGACTCTCAAACTGGACGAGTTCCAAACAGCCACGATGTGCGGGAGCGCACATCGGCCGCGGTTCCGCTTGGCGAGTGAACTTTGGATCAACCAGTGGATGATCAGCGGCTCACGTATGCCGTCACGGCGACAGGAGAAAAGTCCGGCTTTGCACCGCCGCGATCACCTCACGCAGCATGTCCTGCCGGCTATGCCCTTCCGTTCGGAGAACATGCCGCTCGAGCTCGCCCAATGAAGCGAGTTGCCGGTAGAGCGCGGTGATAGGCTCGGGATCGCTCAGCGTGCCGCCACCGCGCGCGCGGCACCGCTGGATGGCCACTTCGAGCGGCGGGCGGAGCACAACATAATGGACCGGCGCAGTCAGTGCCTTGAAAGGTAGCAAGAACCAGGGTCCGATGATGCCATCTACAACGACGAAGTAGCCGCCGCCGCCATATCCCTCTGCCACCTTTGCCAGGACATCGATCACCACTTTGTTCTGCTCATGAGCTTCAGGCAGATAGGGCGCGATTCCGCCATGCTTGATGAAATGCCAGAAGTCGTCGGCGTGAAGATGCACCTTGGCGGACCCCGGCTCTTGGGCGAGGGCTTCGGCCGTCGTCGTCTTTCCGGATCCGGGCGGGCCCGTCAGGATGAGAATCTCGCCTGCACAATCGAGCATGCGTCCGTTTTAGCGGAGCGCGTCCGATCGCTCCAGAGTCGCCGAACCCCTGATGCTCTCCAGAAGCATCACGCCGCGGCGCGCTGGAGTGGTAAGATAGGAGGCTGAGACCCTCGCCGGCGCATCCGCGACCGGGGAGGCCGAGCCAACACCGGAAGGACGTCATGCCGCGCACCTATGCCGTGCCCGATCTCCACGGCCGATACGATCTACTGGAGGCTGCACTTGGCGCGATAGAGCACGATGCGGAGAGCGGCACGGTGGTCTTTCTCGGTGATTATATCGACCGCGGACCGCAAAGCAGGCAAGTCGTCGAGCGGCTCATCGCGGGGCCACCGCCAGCCTGGCGCTGGATATGCCTCAAGGGCAATCATGAGGACATGCTGGTCGAGGCCCTGCACACGCCTTTGAAGCGCGACCTGTGGCTCGAAAACGGAGGAACCGAGACGGTGCTCTCCTACGGCGGCATGCGCCAGATCCCCGAAGCCCATGTGAACTGGATGGCAAGCCGACCGACGCTACATGTCGACCGCTATCGCATCTTCGTGCATGCCGGCGTCGACCCGACTGCGCCGACCGACGAGCAGTCGCAGCGAACCCTGCTGTGGCACCGCTGGCAGCGCGACCAGGATTGTCAGCACCCGCGCGGCCATATCGTCCATGGCCACACGCCTCATCGCGACGGGCCGGTGCGCCTCTCCGGCCGAACCAATCTCGATTGCCTCGCGGTGATGACAGGACGGCTCGTCATCGGCCTGTTCGACGACGACTATCCCGGCGGCCCGATCGATCTCATCGAGATCGTGAAGGCCCCGATCGGCAAGCTCTGGTGATCCTTGCACGACGTGCAGTGCAGCCTGGGGCCGTCGCTTTGCTGCCCAAATCGCGATCATTCAGCAAAGTGGCCGTCAAGCGGCCATCCAGCCACCGTCGACGAGCAGATTGTGCCCGGTGATATAGGTCGCCTCGTCGCTCGCCAGGAACAGGGCAGCATTGGCAACATCTGCCGGTGTTCCCAAGCGCGGCATCGGCGTCCGGCGGCGGGAATAGTCGAGCATGTCCGGCGCGACCGCCCGCCCGGACTTTCCTGTCAATATCTTGCCCGGGGCAACGGCATTGCAGATGATATGGTCGGCCGCATAGTCGGCGGCGATCTGCTTGGTCATATAGACGAGACCCGCCTTGCTGACGCCGTAAGCGAAATCGCCCGGTGCCGAGACCATGCCGTGCTGCGAGGAAATATTCACGATCCGGCCACGCACATCGTTCTCGATCGGCTGCTGCAGCATGCGGCGGATAGCAGCCTGGCTGCAGAGATAGGCCCCCTTGAGATTGACCGCCATGACGCGGTCCCAGCTCTCCTCGTCCGTTTCCAGCAAGGGCGTTGCGCCGTGGATGGCCGCGTTGTTGACTAGCACATCCAGCCTGCCGAAGCGAGCGATGCTGTCAGCGACGACATGCTCGACATCATCGGCGCGGGAGATGTCGGCCTGAAGGAAGACCGCCTGCGGGTTGATGGCGGTCAGCGACCCTATGACCGGCTCACCGCCTTCGACCACATCCGGGGTTATGTCGACGGCAACGACATTCGCGCCCTCTCGACAGAAGAGCAGCGCGATGGCCCGCCCGATGCCGGATGAGGCTCCCGTGACGATCACGGTCTTATTCGCGAGGCGCATGTTCTTTTCCTGTGGTCAGCTTCCCGGACTGCTGGTCGCGCGCAGCCAGGCCAGGTGATCCTCGACGGCCCGGCCACCCGGATAAGCCGGGCGATACCCCGTGTCCGCCGTTATGCGATGGATATCCAGGGGGGCGCGGTCGCGGGGCAAGCTGAACAGGATGTTCGGCTCTTCTCCAGGCCTCGCCAGTCGCCAGCCACGGGACAGTGGCGAGGCTCCAAGGCGCTCGCACCAGTCCGCGACGCTCGTCGAAACGCCGCCGCCGAGATTGTAGACGGTGTGATGAAGCCGGTCGGATTCCAGGACGGCCGCTATCCCTCGTCCGGCGTCACGGCTGTAGAGCCAATCCCCGAGGAGCGCGCGCGGAAGGATCGCTTCCTCGCCCCTGCTCCAGACGTCGAGCACTTGAGCATGCGGGCTGAGCAGAGGTCGCAATCCCGTTGCATGTTCCCATGGCCCGAAAACCGGCCCGAGCCTGATGATCCGCAGATCGATCTGATAGAGTTCGGCGAGCCGCACGGCTGTTTGTTCCGCCGCCAATTTGGTGATGCCGTAAAGGCTCACGGGTTTGAGCGGCGTGTAGTCCTCGTCGAAGGATCCGGTCAACGGCTCGTCAAAGCCGTAGACGGCGACGCTGCTCGCGAGAATGAGCCGCGGCCGCGCCGGCAGGCGTGCCATCGAGCGCATCACATTGGCGATGCCGCCGACATTGACGCCGATGACGGCCGCAGGATCCGACATCTCCACCTCGCGATCCGGCGTGACGGCGGCGAGATGGACAACAGCTGCGGGCGCGCAGGTATCGAGCAGGCTGTCGATGCCCTTCGGATCGCGGACATCGCCGACGAAGGTCGCTGCCTCCGCAAAAGCGTCGGCGAAGCGGGTGGGGAGGGGAGCGCTGCCAAATAGCACAACAGGGTGACCGGCATTTTGAAGCGCTTCGGCGAGCGCCAGGCCGACGAAGCCGGTCCCGCCGGTGATGGCGATGCTCATCGCTTCGCGCTTCCGATGATGGCCTGTCTCTCCAGCCGCGATACCCAGTGGGAGAAAGGCCAAAGCATGACGAAGAAGATCACTGCCGCAGCCGTGAGCGGCGTCGGGTTATAGGTCTGTTCCTGCGCGACCCGGGCCGAGCGCAGCAGTTCCGGCAGGGCGACAACCGCGGCGATGGAGGTTGCCTTCACAAGCTCGAGGGAGTTGCTCGCCAAGGGAGCGACGACCTTCCTGAGGACTTGGGGCAGAACGACAAGCACCATCGTCTGATAGCGACGCAGGCCCAGCGCTGCCGCCGCCTCGTGCTGCCCCTCCGGTATCGACATGAGGCCGGCACGAAAGATCTCGCCGAAATAGCCGGTATTGTTGATGACGAGTGCGGCAACGACTGCCGTGAAACTGCTGAGGGTGAGCCCCAGGAACGGCAGGCTGTAATAGATCAGCACGAGAAGGACGAGCACCGGGAAGGAGCGCAGGAGGTCGATCAAGAGGATGACCAGCCGGCGCGACGCCGTTCCCCCGAAGCTGTAGCAGACAGCAACGGTCAGCCCCGTGAAGACCGATAGCGGAAGCGCCACGAGCGCGAGGAGAATCGTGAGCTCAAGCCCCTGCAGAAGCAGCGGATAGATCCGCAGGAGCGACGGAATGCTCACGAAATTCTGCAGGAAGAGTTCCATGACGCGCCTCAGTGCCCTTTCGCAAACCGCTTTTCGATCACTCGGCTGAGCCACACGAGCGGTATGAAGAAGGCGAGATAGAACCCTGTCGCAAGCGTGAGCGGGGAGGGATTTGCCTGGATGGACATTACGCTCTGGGCGCTTCCCAGCGCTTCCGGCAGGGAAATGGCGGCGCCGAGCGCCGTGCCCTTGGTGATGGCGATCGAGCGATTGGTGATCAAGGGGACGGCGAGCCGGATTGCCTGAGGCAGAATGATCAGGCGCAATACGCGCCGTTGCGGCAGACCGAGGGACGAGGCCGCCTCCCACTGGCCCTTTGGAACGGCCATGATGGTCGCCCAGAAGATCTCGGCTGAAAATGCTGCAAGCACAGCGGCGAGCGCCAGCGCCGTGGCAAGAAACGGGGAGAAGCGGATGCCGAGATAGGGAAGTCCGAAATAGACGAAGATGATGATGACGAGTTGGGGGAGTGTCCGGAACACTTCGACATAAGCTGTCACCAGCGCACCGAGCAGGCGGCTGCCGGTGCAGCGCAGCAGCGCGAAGGCAAGCCCCACGGCGACGCCGATCACGATCACGCAGAGCGCAACTTCAACGGTGACGAAGAAGCCCTGCAGAACCTCGGGGAAGGCTGCGACCAGGATCGGCCAGTTGAAGTAGTTCTCGAGGATCTGGTCCATGACATCCTGCAACATAGACGGCGCGGCATCGCCGCGCCGGTTCTCGTGTCATGTCACTTGCAGGTCAGCTCGTGGGGCTTGTCGTCATAGCCCTTGAAGCCAGGGGCGCCATATCCCGCATAGACCGTCGTCAACGACGTTCCTTCCGCAGGCTTTTCCTTGTACCATTTTTCATAGAGTTTCGCCATGGAGCCGTCCTGCTTCATGCACTCGATGGCGGTTTCGACCTTGTTTCGATAGTCTTCGCTGTCGTAGCGGAATGCGTAACCGAAATTCCGCCCATTGAAATCCTTGAAGCCGACCTCGATCGCCGGGTTCTGGCTGGCTGCATAGACGGTGGTCGGAATTTCATTGAGGGCCGTGAAGGCACGTTGTGTGATGACCGCCTGCACGGAATCCGGGAAGGTCTCGTAACGCTGGACTTCGAAGCCGTATTTGGCCGCGTTCTCCGTCGCCCAGGTATCGGAAATCGTCCCCCGGTTGACGGCGAGGATCTTGCCCTTCAGGCCATCGAATCCGGCGAGCTTTTCGCCCTTGCGCACGAGAAAGCCGTTTCCGGTCGCGAAAAAGGGCTCCGTATAAAGCATCTTCTCGGCGCGTTCCTTGGTGATATTCAAGGGATTCACGGTGAATTCGATGCGCTTGGAAAAGAGCGCAGCGAAAAGGCCGGAGAAGTTGATATCCATCACCTCGACGGAAGGGCGGCCGATGCGCTTCGAGATCTCGGTGATGAGATCGACGCCGAAACCTTCGGGCCCATTGGTGCCGCGCACCATCCAAGGCGCTACGCCGAAATCCGATCCGACGACGAGCGGCTTATCCTGAGGATGGTCCTCAGCGCGGGCTGCCGTTCCCGCCGCGAGGGCGGTGGCAAAGACGGCCGATAGTGCGACGGCCTTCACTGTATTTCTGATCATTACATTCCCCTTTTTTAAGTGTTGTCGTCATGTTGGCTGATGGTGTTGATGCCAGTGCCGCGCAATATCGCCACGCCGGCAGATCCACACGTCTTGGTGTTGCTTGACGTAATCGAGAAAGCGCTGCAGGCCCGCGGCGCGGCCGGGGTGACCGGTGATCCGCAGATGCAGGCCCACCGACATCATCTTTGGCGTGCGCTCTCCTTCGGCGTAGAGCATATCGAAGGCGTCACGCAGGAAGTTAAAGAAGTCGTCCGACGTCGCCATCGCGCCGCGCATGAACTTGGCATCGTTATTGGTGAGGCTATAGGGGACAACCAAATGGTTTTTCCCCTCGACGCTCACCCAATAGGGCAGCTCGTCGTTATAGGCGTCGCTGTCGTAGAGGAAACCACCCTCCTCGACGAGGAGGTTGCGCGTATTGACGCTCGGCCCATAGCGGCAATACCAGCCATCCGGGCGCCGGCCGACGGTCGCCTCGAGGCTCTTGACGGTCGATGCGATGCGTTCGCGCTCTTCTTCCACCGACAGCCCGCGGTGGTGTTCCCAGCGCCAGCCATGGGCACAGACATCGAAGCTGCTTTGACGCAGATAGCGGCAGATCTCGGGATTGCGCTCCAGCGCGAGCGCGCAGGCCATGATCGTGGCGGGCAGGCCGCGTTCCTCGAACAGCCGGGCGAGGCGCCAGAAGCCGACGCGGCTTCCGTATTCGAACATCGATTCTGCAGCGAGGTCGCGGCCGGGAAAACTGCCGGATCCGCCTTCCGTCAGCGCGCTTTCGGTAATCGCATCGCCGTCGCCGACGGAGGGCTCTGAACCCTCTTCGACATTGATGACGAAGTTCAGCGCAAGACGTGCGCCGTCGGGCCATCGTGGATCAACGGGCTGGGGTCCGTAGCCGATAAAATCTCTATCGAGATGAACGACAGGTTTCATGCGTGTCCGCCCTCAAGCGCGATGTGCAGTGGTGACGGCAGATCACAGAACTCGTCATTCGTCGCGTTATCCGCCACGCCCATTGTAACGAAGAACTCGGCTGGCGCGGTCAAGGACGAAAGTGGCGCGTGCCACACGTTGCGGCGATAGATGATGCCCTGTCCGGGGCCGGCGACGAAAGCCTCGCAAGCCTCCATATCGGGCATGCCGTCCGGCCGGCTGGGGCATACGACCACCAGGAATTGAACGGCGTTCAACGGCACGAAAGCTTGGTCCGAAAGCGGGTGCCGTTCGAGTTGGCCAATGCTGTTCGGCAGATCCGTCGCGGTCGAAACCTTCGAAACCCAGAACGCCTGCCGCATAGGGTTGTGTTCGCCACAGAAATCGATCGACAGCCGATGGCGCCGCTCGCCGCCATAGTGCTGGATCACGTCGCCGAAAGCCCCGAACTCGGACTGAGTGAGAGGACGCACGAAACGCTTCACGCATCATCCTTCCAATGAATCCCGTTGGGATACCAGCGGGGCACGGGGGGATTTTTGATCGCGGAGGGCGCGTTTGTAAAGTGCTAATTCAGGCGCCGGCTGCCGTTGCACATCACGACTTCTGAGACGAAGGGCCAGTGGGACCCCAGTGGTATTGCTGACGGCGCCATGATGGGTTACGAGGGAGTGGACCCATTCGCAGCATCGACCGTGGAAGGCGACGGTGTCTTGGCGACCTCGCGTGATCAGACGAGAATTTCCGAACAGGCTTACCAGTATCTGAGAAGCCTCATCCTGGCCCGCGAGCTTGGGCCGGGAGAGGTTTTCACCGAGCGGAAGCTTGCCGAGCAAATCAGCGCCTCCCGAACTCCGCTGCGTGCTGCCATCAATCGCCTGGTCGGCGAGGGGCTCGTGTCACGCCTGTCCAACGGCACCATCGTCATCCGGCAGGTCGCTGTCGAGGAACTGATGGAGATCCTCGTCATCCGTCGGCTGCTCGAAGGCGAGGCGGCCGCGCAGGCGGCCTATCGCAGCACGCCTGGGAGCGTGGACGACATGCTCCGCAAGAGCGTGGCCGTTCTGCAGAATCCAGGCATCGAGTTCGACGATTTTTGGGACTACGACGACAAGTTCCACTATTTCATTGCGGACGCGAGCGGCAAGTCTTTGCTCGCGCAGTACATCCGCAATCTGCGGGACAAGGCGCGAATGTGCCATCTCGTGCGTATGGAAAAGAATTTCGAGCAGCAGGCACGGGAGCATATCGCCGTGTTGGAGGCTGTCGGGCAGAACCAGCCGGACGAGGCGCGCCAGGCCATGACGGTGCATATCGATCGGGTCCGCGAACGCTTCCGGCGCTGGCTTTTCGCGGAATAAAATCGAGCGAATGCCGCCTCGATGGCCTGATCTTTGTCGCACCGCGAGGATGGCCTCGTCGAAGCCGCGGTCCGGCAAGGTGTGTTGATGGTGGGCGGTGCACGCGATGTCTGGACAGTCCTTTTCGCTGCAGCAACTGGCGCAAGGCAGACGGCCGATCCGGATCGGCTTCTTCCTGATTCCGGATTTTCCGCTGATGACCTTCTCTGCGGCGCTGGATTCGCTCCGCCAGGGTAATCGGCTGGCGAAGAACAAGGTCTTCGAATGGGTTTTGATCTCGGCAGACGGAGCACATGTCCGATCGAGTAGCGGATTGGGCTTCGACATGGACACGGCGATGGCGAAAGGCCCCCGCTGCGACGTCGTCATCCTGTTCGCGGGCATCAACTACGCCGAGTCCTACGACGCCAATGTCTTTGCCTGGCTCAGGCGGATCTATTCGGAGGGGTGCGTTCTCGGTGCGGTCAGCACGGCGGTCTTCTTCCTTGCCAAGGCCGGCCTCCTGGAAGGTCGGCGCTGCGCTATTCATTGGGAGGCGCTCGCAAGCTTCCGCAGCGAATTTCCGAATTGCTTGGCGACGGATGACATTTTCGCCATCGACGGGCGATTTCTGACGTCGTCGGGCGGCACCGTGACGCTGGACATGATGCTCTATCTGATCGCGGCGGCCGAGGGCCGTGAGCTCGCATCGCAAATTTCCGACCAGTTCAATCATCCCCGCATACGCAGGCAGGACGACGTGCAAAGGCTGGAGCCGGAAGACCGGTTCGGTATTCGCCATGCCAAGGTCGGCTTCGTCATCCGGCGCATGGAGGCGAGCCTCAATGATCCGGTCGAGATCGCCGTCCTTGCCGAAAATGTCGATCTATCGACCCGACAGCTCGAGCGGCTGTTCCATGCCCATCTCGGAAAGAGCCCCTCCAAGTTCTACATCGAGCTCCGTATGGCGCGCGCACGCGAACTGCTGACGCATACGGAACTCGCCGTTGCCGAGGTCGCCGACGCCTGCGGCTATGAATCCGCGTCACATTTCGGCCGCTTCTATCGCCAGCACTTCCGGGAGAGTCCGACGACCACGCGAAAGGCACTGTTCGGGCGCGGCGTGACGGCGCGTCGACTGCCCGAAATATCAGCCGTCGGAGCAGCTGATGCGGAAAGAATCAGCGATGTCGGATAGCGCAGAGAGAACGTCGTGTTTGTGCATATTTTAGACGGCTGAACGCTTCTAGTTTTTTTCGACAGAACGCGCTGACGGACAAAGTTTCGCAGCAAACCCGGACGGTCGGCACTGCCGCCGGGTGTGACAAGCCAGACGGGAACGATGTGCGACAGTTGGGAGACGATCTTGGACAAGAAGCAGCACCCCTATATCCCCACGCTCGTTGACGAGCTGTCTCGCGGGGAGATCGGCCGCAGGGATTTCCTGCGCAAGGCGACCCTTCTCGGCGTCTCGGCTGCGGCGGCCTATTCGCTCGCCGGCATTCCGAGCCCTGCCCGTGCCGCGCCGGCTGGCGACATGCCGAAAGGCGGCAATCTGCGCATCGGCATGCGTTGCATGGAAATCAAGGATCCGCATGCCGTCGACTTTGCCGAGCGATCCAATGTCGTCCGCCAAGTCTGCGAATATCTGACCTTCACCGATAGCCGCAACATCACGCATCCCTATCTGCTCGAGAAATGGGAGGTCAGCGAGGATCTCAAGACCTGGACGCTGCATGTCCGCAAGGATGTGAAATGGCGCAAGGGCAGGTCCCTCACGGCCGATGACGTCGTCTGGAATTTGAAGCGCGTCTGCGATCCGGCGGTCGGCTCCTCCATGCTCGGCCTCTTCACCGGCTACCTGGTCCAGGAATACGAGACCGGCGAGAAGGACGATAAAGGCAATCCCAAGAAGTCCAGCAAGCTCTGGGCCGACAATGCCATCGAAAAGGTGGACGACTACACGGTGCGTCTCAACGCTTTCGCGCCGCAAATCGCCGTGCCCGAACATCTCTTCCATTATCCGATGTTCATTCTCGATCCGCAGGAAAATGGTGCCTTCGGCCCCGGCGCCAATGGCACGGGCCCGTTCGAACTCACCGAATATACGGTAGGTAAGGGTGCGAAATACAAGGCGCGGCCTGATTACTGGGGCACGGGACCTTACCTCGATACCTTCGAATATGTCGATCTGGGCGACAACCCGGGCGCGGGCATCGCGGCGATGGCCTCCAAGCAGGTCGATGGCCTGTCGGAAGCCGATGCCGTGCAGGTCAATGCAATGAAGAATTTCCCGCATGTGGCCGTCCACAAAGTCGAAACCACCCAGACGGTCGTGGCGCGCATGCACCCAGATGCCGGGCCGTTCAAGGACAAGCGCGTCCGCCAGGCAATGCGCTATGCGATTGATCGTGAGAAGGTGATCCAGACCTCACTGCTCGGTGCTGGCACGCCGGCGGAAGATCACCACGTGGCGCCGTCGCATCCCGAATATGCGGTGCTTCCCAAATATGGCCGCGACATTACCAAGGCGAAGAAGCTGTTGGCGGAAGCCGGTTATCCTAATGGCTTCGAATTCGACATGGTGACGCGCCCGGATCCGATCTGGGAGCTGAACACCGCGCAAGTTCTCGCACAGCAGTTCGCCGACATCGGCGTCAAGATCAACCTCAAGGCTCTGCCGAGCGCCCAATATTGGGAGGTGTGGACCAGCGTTCCATTCAGCCTGACCGCTTGGGGGCACCGGCCACTCGCCATCATGACGCTGTCGCTCGCCTATCGCTCCAACGCCGCCTGGAACGAGTCCCACTATTCCAATCCGGAATTCGATCAGCTCCTCACTCAGGCCGAGGGCATCCTCGACCCGAAGGAGCGGAGCAAGGTGATGGCGAAGATCGAGGCGATCATGCAGGACGACGGGCCGATCGTGCAGCCCTTCTGGCGAGTTTTCTCGACGGTGATGGACAAGAAGGTCAAGGGCTTCGAGCTCCATCCATCGCAGTATATCTTTGCACATCAATACGCGGTTGCCGTCTGACCTCGGATGCATTCGCCCCGCTCGATCGCCGGGGCGAGTGCGACGGATGATGTATTCTGCGGACTGGTGCGCGATGGCGAAATTCCTCCTGAAACGACTGGTCATGATGCTGCTCACTATGCTGTGCGCGTCATTTCTGGTCTTCGCGGTCTGCGAGTTCACGCCCGGCAGCGTGGCGCGCAAGACGCTCGGGCCTTTCGCGACCCAGCAGCAGGTCGACATTCTCTCCGAGAAGCTGAAGGCCAATGATCCGCTGATCGTGCGCTACGGGCGCTGGCTCGGCGTGCTGGTCGGTGCCATTCCCGATCCGCTGCAAGATCCCGCGACGGGGCTCAACTTCAAGGATCCGCGCGGCGCGCAGTATTTCGGGAATTTCGGCTATTCGACGTTGAGCAAGCTGCCGGTCAATGACGTGATCTGGGATAGGCTCGGCAACACCGCAGTTCTCGCCGGCCTCGCCTTTCTTCTCATCATTCCGCTGTCGATCATCTTCGGAGTGCTCTCCGGGTTGAAGGAGGGAAGCCCGCTCGACCGGACGCTTTCGGTCATATGCATCACCTTCACGTCGATCCCCGAGTTCGCCTCCGGTGTCTTCCTCGTCACGCTCTTCGTGATCCTGTGGCCGATCCTGCCCGGCACGAGCCCGCTCAACGCGGACGGCGGTTGGTCGGTCGCCTCCCAGCTCATCCTGCCGGTCGCCGTGCTCGTCATCTACGATTTCGGCTATGTCGCGCGCATGATCCGCGTGTCGATGATCGGCGTCATGGAGCGTCCGTTTATTCGCACCGCCGTGCTCAAGGGCATGAGCATGAGGAAAGTCGTTCTCGGGCATGCGCTGCGCAATGCCATGATCGCGCCTTTCACAGTGTTGTTGCTGCAGATCAACTTCCTGGTCAGCGGCGTCGTCGTCACCGAACTCGTCTTCGCCTATCCGGGTTTCGGCCGCCTGCTGCTCGATGCCAGCTTGTTCGGTGATATCGCCACGCTCGAGGCGGCCACGCTCATCACCGTGGCGATCGCCGTCACGACGCAGCTCATCGGCGATCTCGGCTACATGCTCCTCGATCCCCGCATCAGGGTGAGGTGAACCATGGCCCTGCAAGACAGTATCGCTCGGGTCGAGAAGGGGACGGTGAGACCCGCCCAGCGCCCAGCCTGGATGCGAATATTTCGTTCGCGCACGGCCGTCGTCGGCCTCTGCCTCGTGCTCTTCTGGGTCGTGGCTGCGCTGCTCGCACCCATCCTGCCGCTTCCGTCGCCGACAGATTCCGATGTGATGGCGATGGCCAACCCAAATCCTTCGGCGGCGCATTGGCTCGGCACCGACATCCTCGGCAGGGATATCTTGTCCCGTCTGATATTCGGCGCACGCACGGTGTTGTTCGTCGCGCCGCTTTCAGTCACGGTCGCGATGATCGTCGGAATTACCTTGGGCATGTTGGCGGGCTACTTCGGCGGATGGATCGATGCCGTCGTCAGCCGCGCCTCCGATATCATCCTCGCCTTCCCGGTTCTCGTCATCTACGTCATCCTCATCGCCAATATCGGTCCCTCCGTCATCAATATCGTCATTGCGACGACGATCGCCTCCGCCCCCGGCATCGGCCGCATCACCCGCGGCCTGGTGCTCGGGCTCAAGGAGCAGGAATATATCGCCGCAGCCAAGCTCAGGTCTGAGAGCACCCTCTACATCATGTTGGTGGAGCTTCTTCCCAACTGCCGCAGCATGCTCATCGTCGATGCCTGTCTGCGCATCGGCTATACGATCATCACCATCGGCATCCTCGGCTTCCTCGGGCTCGGCCTGCCGCCGCCCAATCCGGACTGGGGCGGCATGGTCAAGGAAAGCGTGACCGTCCTGAATGTCTGGCCGCTGATGTCCTTGGCGCCGTCCTTCGCGATCGTCAGTCTCGTTCTCGGCTTCAATCTGCTGGCCGACGGCATGCGCGAGGCCTGGAAGCCATGAATGTCAGCGCATCGGCTCTCAAAGGGGCAGCAACGATCGAGAAGCCCATGTCGGAGCTCGATCCGTTGCTCGACGTCAAGGATCTCAGGATCGAGTTCCGCGGCAAAAGCGATACGGTCGTTGCCGTTCCCGGCCTCTCCTTTCGCGTGAAGCCGGGTGAAAGCTACGGATTGGTCGGCGAGTCCGGTTGCGGCAAGTCGACAACCGCCATGGCCATCATGGGCTATCTCGGCAGTACCGGCGTGATCGCCCGCGGCAGCATTCGTTTCGAAGGCAAGGAGCTTGTCGGCGCCGGCGCCAAAGAGCTCCGTTCGGTCCGCGGACGGCGCATCGCGATGGTCTATCAGGACCCGATGAGCGCACTGAACCCGGTCAAGACGATCGGGGCGCAGCTTGCGGAAGTTCCGTTGCTGCATCTCGGCGTCGGCCGCAGAGAGGCGATGGAGATGGCGGCCGCCATGCTCGGCGATGTGCGCCTGCCCGATGCCGGCGATATGCTGAAGCGCTATCCCCATCAGCTTTCCGGCGGTCAGCAGCAGCGCGTGGTCATCGCCATGGCGCTGTTGGCGCGCCCGTCGCTGCTGCTCCTCGACGAGCCGACGACGGGCCTCGACGTCACCGTCGAAGCGGCCGTCATCGACCTCATCGCAGAACTGCGCCGGCGCTATTCCACGAGCCTGCTCTTCATCTCTCATAATCTTGGGCTGATTGCCGAGACCTGTGATCGCGTCGGCATCATGTATTCGGGCGAGATGGTGGAGGAGGGGGTAACCGGCGATCTCTTCCGCAATCCGCGCCACCCCTATACCCAGGGCCTGATCGATTGCATCCCGGACATCGACAGCGACAAGCGCAGCCGTGTTCTGAGGGCCATCCCCGGTCACATTCCGCTGCCGCAGGAACGTCCGGCCGGCTGCCTTTTCGCGCCGCGCTGCAGCGGCTTCACCAAGGGCCTCTGCGACGCGCCCGCTCTCGATCTGGAGAGGGCGGACGAGGACCATCTGGTCCGCTGTGCGCGATGGCAGGTGATGGAAAGGCCGGCGGCCGTGGCACCGAAAGAGGCCGATCATTCCGACAAGCAGGCG
Organism: Chelatococcus sp. GCM10030263; assembly: GCF_042666455.1. Taxonomy (NCBI): domain Bacteria; kingdom Pseudomonadati; phylum Pseudomonadota; class Alphaproteobacteria; order Hyphomicrobiales; family Chelatococcaceae; genus Chelatococcus; species Chelatococcus sp. GCM10030263. The sequence goes on from NZ_JBHTDB010000005.1 coordinate 547,445, forward strand.
GACGCGATTACGCTGTCCGAGGTGACCAAAGCCTACAGGCTCCCTGCGCAAAAGACGTTGAAGGCCAACGAGTCGGTTTCGTTCAGCGCGCGCAAGGCCGAGATCGTGGCGCTCGTCGGCGAATCCGGCTGTGGCAAATCCACGCTCGCGCGCATCGTGTCCGGGCTTGATCGGGCGACATCCGGCGCCATTCGGATGGCCGGGGAGAATATTGCCGAGCTCGAGGCGCGCGATCGGCCGCGCCGCCTCCTGCAGTCCGTGCAGATGATCTTTCAGAACCCGGACAGCACGCTCAACCCGTCGCATTCCGCGGCGCATTCGATCCGCCGTTCCATCAAGAAATTCGGCGTCCGCAAGGGAAAGGCGGCGATCGAGCAGCGCGTCCGCGAGCTTCTCGCCATGGTCCGCCTCTCCCCGGCGCTCGCCGACCGCAAGCCGAGCCAGCTTTCGGGCGGCCAGAAGCAGCGTATCGCGATCGCCCGCGCCTTTGCCGCCGATCCCTCGCTCATCGTGGCGGATGAGCCGGTTTCGGCGCTCGACGTTTCGGTGCAGGCGGCCGTGGTCACCCTTCTCCTCGACATCCAGAAGGAGAAGCACACGACCATGCTGTTCATCAGCCACGACCTGGCTCTTGTCCGGCATGTCGCCGACAGGGTCGTCGTCATGTATCTCGGCAAGGTCATGGAGCAGGGGGCCGTCGAAGAGGTCTTCGGCGGGGGCACGCATCCCTATACCGAAGCGCTGATTTCGGCGATCCGCAGTCCCAATCCGGATGAGGTGCCGCGGGAGCGCATTCGCCTTTCGGGCGAGACGCCGAGCCCGGTCAATGTTCCGGCCGGCTGCCGCTTCGCCACGCGCTGCCACCGCAAGGTGGGCGCCGTCTGCGACACGGTTCCACCGCCGACCCGCAAGATGTCGGACACCCACGAGATCGCCTGCCACATCGAGGAAGCGCAACTGCGTGTCGAACCGCCGGTCTATGCTGCGGCGAACGAGGCGTAATATGCACAGCCTCTCCCAAGGCGGCGACTTCTGGGCGAAAGCCGCGCGGCTGCGCAGGCTTGCACCGATCATGGCCAGCATCTGCCTGATCGGGACGGGAAACAGCGTTCTGACCACGTCTGTTTCCCTCAGGCTGAGCCAGCCGGATGTCGACACGCAGAGTGTTCAGCTGCTGCTGACCGGCTTTCCCGTCGGCTTTTTAGCTGGGTGTCTTGCCGCACCATTTCTGGTCAACCGCTTCGGGCACCGTGCCGTTTTCCTCAGTGTCGGCTTTTTGGCGATGGTGGCCAGCTTCGGATATATGGCAACAGCTGACGCAGTCGCATGGTTCTGCCTGCGCGTTCTGAACGGCTTCGCGATGGCGACTTTGTTCGTCGTTTGCGAAAGCTGGATCAATCTCTACGCCGACCATCGCAACCGTGGCGCTTATTTTTCCCTCTACATGCTGATGACGTCGCTGGCCGTATTTTTCGGCCAGCTTCTCATCGAGGTCGCGGGCCCTCATTCGAGTCATCTGTTCCTGATCGGCGTCCTGACGACGTCGCTCGGCTTTCTCTATTGCGGCCTGACCGGCCATTGGCCGGCTCTGCCTTCACGCATGGATGGGGCGCAGCAGGGGGCGGCGGCGGGCTTTCAGCGCTTCGGTCTGTGGCGTATCGCCGTTCTGGCCCCGGTGACGATCTTCGCCGTCTTCCAGTCGGGCATGACCAATATGAATCTCTATGCCTTGACGCCCTTCTACGGCGCCAAGGTGGAACTTTCAGCTGCCACCACGGTCGGATTGCTCACCGCCTTCAGCATCGGCGGCCTGGTTGCCCAGGCGCCTATCGGCTGGCTGTCGGATCGGCTCGATCGGCGCTTCTTGCTGCTGGTGCAGGGCGCGCTGACGGCAGCCTTTTGTGCTTGCATCATCATGCTCGGGCGCCAGTTCGTGCCGCTTCTCTACCTTCTCTTCTTTGCTTATGGCGCAACGGCCCTGACGATCTACCCCGTCGGCATCGCCTTTGCCAATTCGCAGCTCGACAGCCGTCACATGGTTGCAGCGTCCGGCGGACTGCTGCTGCTCTACTCGATCGGCAATATCCTGACGCCGGGCATCGCCGCCGCGCTGATGGAGCGTTTCGCCCCTCAGATGCTTTTCCTGATGCTCGGCAGCGGCGCGGCACTGGTCGCGGTCGCCGCCTGCCTCAATCTGCGGCGCAGGATGGTTCCGGCCGCCGCCCCCATCACACGCGAATGCCTCGTTCCCGGAGCGAATGAATGACGAGCGAGCCAGCTTTCGATCTCGTGATCCGCGGTGGCCGCGTCGTGCTGCCCGATGCCACGCGCGATATCGACGTGGGCATCCGCAACGGCGTGGTCGCAGCACTCGGCGCCGACCTGCCGGAGGGCAAAGAGGAGATCTCCGCGGCGGGACGCCTCGTCCTGCCGGGCGGGGTCGACAGTCACTGCCACATGGACCAGCAGCCCTGGGAGGGCAAGGCGACCGCTGACGACTTCGACACCGGCACGCTGTCGGCGCTCTGCGGCGGCACGACGACCGTCGTTCCCTTTGCGATGCAGATGCGCGGCCAGTCGCTACGCGCGATCGTCGACGACTACCACGCGCGGGCGCGGCCCAAGGCGCATATCGACTACGGCATCCATCTCATCGTCGGCGATCCTTCGCCGGAGGTGCTGCGCGACGAAATCCCGGCGCTTGTCGCCGAGGGCTGCACCTCGATGAAAATCTATCTGACCTATGAGGGATTGAAGCTTGACGACTACGAGGTGCTGAACGTTCTCGACGTCGCCCGATCGCAGGGTGCGATGGTGATGGTTCATGCCGAGAACGACGCCTGCATTCGCTGGCTGACGGAACGCTTCATCGCCGCGCGCAAGACGCAGCTGCGCTATCACGAGAAGGCCCATCCGGAGATCGGCGACCGCGAGGCGACCTTCCGCGCCATTAGCCTCTCCGAGCTTATCGAGACGCCGATCCTCATCAGCCATGTCGCCGCAGCCGGAGCGGTCGAGGAAATCCGCCGCGCCAAGGCCCGCGGCCTGCTGGTCTATGCCGAGACCTGTCCGCAATATCTCTTCCTCTCGGCCGAGGACATCGACACGCATGATCTCTGCGGGGCCAAATGCGTCTGTACGCCGCCGCCGCGCGACAAGTCGAACCAGCCGGAGATCTGGCGCGGCATTCTCGACGGCACGCTCGAGGTCTTCACCTCCGACCACTCGCCCTGGAATTATACGGACAAGATCGCGGGTGGGCCGGACACGCCCTTCCACCGCATCCCGAACGGCATTCCCGGCATCGAGACGCGTCTCGCGCTCTTGTTCTCCGCCGGCGTCAACGGCGGGCGGATATCGCTGCAGAAATTCGCCGATCTGACCGCGGGCGCGCCGGCACGCCTGTTCGGGCTTCATCCGCGCAAGGGGCTCATCGCCGTCGGCGCGGATGCGGACATCGCCATCTGGGACCCGGAACGGGTGGTCACCATCGGCAACGACATGCTGCATCACGCTACCGACCACACGCCCTATGAGGGACAGGTGGTGCGCGGCTGGCCGGTGATGACCATCTCGCGCGGTGAACTGGTCTGGGACGACGGCAAGGTGCTTTCGTGCCCCGGGCGCGGCCAATTCGTTCCTCGCCTGCGCCCCTTTCCGCCGCAACAGGGCCTGTCGCGGGTGCTCGCATCATGACCGAGCCCACCAATCCGGTACTGACAAGGCTCGCCGACAGAGTGATCATGATCACCGGCGCGGCGAGCGGCATCGGAGCCGCCATCGCGCGGCGCTGTATCGCCGAGGGAGCCAGGGTCGTCTGCGCCGATTACTCGTCGGACGTCGTTCAGCTTGCCGAAGCGCTGGGCCCGGCCGCCCTGGCCGTCTGCTGCGACGTCGCGGATCGGCGGTCGGTGGAACGGGCGGTGGACACGGCCTGGGTGCAGTTTGGGCGTCTCGACGGCCTCGTGCACAACGCAGCCGCGCCATCGCTGGACGGGACCGTGGTCGATCTCGCCGAGGAGCAATGGCGGCTGGAGATCGACGTCAGCCTGACCGGTGCCTTTCTCGCCAGCAAATACGCCATTCCCGTAATGGCCGCAGGCGGCGGTGGTGCGGTGGTCTTCATCGCCTCCCAATTTGCGCATGTGGCTGTCGGAAAGGCTGTGGCCTATTGCGCCGCCAAAGCCGGCTTGGTGCATCTGGCCAAGGCCGTGGCCATCGACCACGCCGCCGATGGCATTCGCGTCAACAGCCTCTCGCCGGGGGCGGTCGCGACCACCCGGTTGCTGCAGCGCTGGCCCGATCTCGATGCCGCCAATAAGGGGCTCGGCCCCGCCCATCTCCTCGGCCGGATCGCCGCGCCTGACGAGATCGCCGCGGCCGCGGTTTTTCTTCTCTCGTCTGATGCCTCCTTCGTCACCGGCACGGATCTACTTGTGGATGGCGGCTATGCGGCGCGCTGAACATGCCGGCTTCAATACCCTGGAAGGGATGTCGCCATGACCCTCCTCGTCACCGGGGGCACCGGCTTCGTCATGAGCGTCGTGGCGCGGGCGTGGCTGGAGCGCGATCCGGCGGCGCGCGCGGTCATCCTCGACCGTTCGAGACTGGACCGGATGGCCGAGCGCCATTTCGCGCCGGTTCGCGACCGACTGACGGTGCTCACCGGCGATATATGCGATCCCGCGCAGTGGTCCGGGAGACTGGATGAGCACGACATCACCGCGATCGTTCATGGCGCGACGGTCACGCCGATCTCCCGGGGAAGCGCCGGCGAAGCGAAGCGCCAGCCCGAAGCGGATGATCCGGCCCGCATCATCGACGTCAATCTCATGGGCACGGTGCGCCTTCTGGAATGGGCACGCGGAAAACCCGGTCTGCGGCGCTTCCTCTATGTCAGCTCCGGCTCCGTCTACCGGCATCACGGACCGGATTGGGCCGGCGAGCCGCTGCCCGAGGATGGCTATGTCGCGCCGCTCACACTTTATGGCATCTCGAAATTTGCCTCGGAGATGGTCGTCAATCGCTATGCCGATCTCTTCGGCCTCTCGGCACTATCGGTGCGGCTTGCATCGGTTTACGGCCCGATGGACCGGGCGACGGGGAGCCGCAATTTCCGCCATGTCCCCAACCGCGTTGCCCATATGGCGCTCGCCGGCGACGTCATTCGCCCGAACAGCCTGGAGCCGGTTGGCGACTACGTCCATTCGGCTGATGTGGCCCAGGCGATCATCGCGCTCTTGTCGGCCGAGCGTCTGCGCTACCGCCACTACAATATCGGAAGCGGCGTCACCGCGACCATCGGCGATGTCATCGGCTGGGCTCGCGAGCGCGTGCCGGGGCTCCAGGTCGAGGTCACGCCCGACGAGAGAGCCAATATCGTTCAGGACGTGACGCTGAAGGATGGGATGTGGGGCGCCTATGACCTCGCCCGTATCGAGCGCGATACAGACTGGCGCCCGCGCCCCGGCAGGGAGGCCTTTCTCGACTACATGGACTGGATTGCTGCCAACGAAAGCGCGGCGAACGGGGAGGGCACGTGATGTCCGACGACAGGACTTTACAAAAGACCGAGCGTCAGCCGCGTGATTTCATCGGCTACGGTCCCAATCCGCCCTTCGTGATTTGGCCGGGTGGCGTGAAAGTCGCGATCAATCTCGTCCTGAACTATGAGGAGGGCGCGGAATATTCCTGGCTCGACGATGGCCGCAACGACAATTGGGGCGAGTACAATATTCCGAACAGCCCGCCGGTTCGCGACCTCGGAACGGAAACGCATTTCGAATACGGCAGCCGCGCCGGCATCTGGCGGCTTGCACGGCTTTTCGATCGCTACCAGATCCCGATCACGGTCTCGGCCTGCGCCGTGGCGCTCGAGCGCAACCCCGCCGTCGTCGCTTGGATGAACGACCGTGGCCATGATCTCCTCGGCCATGGCTTGCGCTGGCACGAGTATTCCTCCATGCCGCGGGACGAGGAAGAGCGTGAGCTATACGAGGCCATCGCACTTTACGAGAAACTCACCGGCCGCAGACCGTTGGGCTGGAATTGCCGCTCCTTCCCGAGCGTCAATACACGCGACCTGATCGTGCGCGAGGGCGGCTTTCTCTATTATTCCGACCCCTGCAACGATGATCTGCCTTACTTCGTCGACCACGCCGGCACACGTCTGCTGGTCGTTCCTTATTCGAAGACGCTGAACGACAGCCGCTATCTGATCGCGCCGGGCTACAGCAACCCCCGCGATTTCGCCGAGGATTGCCGTTCGGCGATCGATTACATGATGAGCGAGGCTGACGAGACCGGCGGGCGGATGCTCACCATCGGCATTCACGCGCGCTGGATGGGCCAGCCCAACCGCGCATCCGGCCTGCGCGACGTCATCGAACATGTGCGCAAAACCCCCGGTGCTGGCTTCATGCGCCGCGAAGACATCGCCCGCTACTGGCTCGAAAATCATGAATCATTTGATCGTCGCGCCTGAGGTCGGCGAGGCGGAGCACCCGCCCGCCGAACAGCGCCCCCGGTGGGACAGGGCCATGACGGGCGCCCAGGTCGTCGCGTCGATCCTCAAAGCGGAGGGCGTGAAGCAGATCATCGGCTTTCCCAATAGCGAGCTCTTCGACGCCTCGGCGGAACTGCACATCCCGCCAGTCATTCCGCGCACGCAGCGCGTCGCCGTCAATATGGCGGAAGGTTATGCCCGCGTGACGGCCGGCAAAGAGCTCGCCGTCGTCACGGTCCAATACGGTCCCGGCGTGGAGAGTGCCTTCGGAGGCATTGCGCAGGCCTTCAATGACCGCGCGCCGATGCTCTTTCTGCCGACCGGTTATCCGCGTGGCTCGGAGGCGGTGGCGCCGAACTTCGAGGCGAGCCGCAACTTCCGTCACATCACCAAATGGTGCGAGGCGGCCATCCGCGCCGAGCATCTGCCGAAATTGATGCATTCGGCCATTACACGCGTGCGAAACGGTCGCCCGGCACCGGTTCTGCTGGAGCTGCCGGTTGATCTTCTTGCCGAAACCATCGACCTCTCACGCGACATCTATCGGCGGCCGCGCCGCAGTGTTCCACAGGCGGATGCGGGTGAGATCGCCGAGCTTATGCGCACCCTGCTCGCCGCCAAGAACCCTGTCGTCCTGGCCGGCCAGGGGGTGCTTGCGGCGAGCGCCTCCCGCGAACTGATAGAGTTCGCGGAGCTCTTGCGCATTCCGGTGATGACTACTCCTAACGGCAAGAGCGGCTTTCCGGAAAATCATCCGCTGGCGCTCGGGACCGCCGGGCGGGCGCGACCGGCGACGGTCGATCATTTCATGGACAAGGCGGATGTCGTTCTGGCGCTCGGCACGAGCCTGACGCGATCCTACTACATCCTGCCGATCGCTAAGGACAAAGTCCTGCTGCAGATCACGATCGACGACGGCGATCTCGGCAAGGATTATCCAATCGCCCAGGGGATCGTCAGCGACGCCCGCTCGGCGCTCAGGCAGATGATCGCCCACATCAAGGAGCGCGGAATTGCGGTGTCGGCGCGCGCCGGCATGGCCGACGAAATCCGCTCGCTGCGCGCGGCCTTCATGGAGCGATGGCTGCCGCATCTCACGGCCGACAGCGAGCCGATTTCGCCCTACCGCGTCGTCTGGGAGATCATGCGGGCGGTGGACCCGGCCAAGGCCATTGTCACGCATGATGCGGGCAATCCGCGTGACCAGTTCAGCCCCTTCTACGAAGCGACCGTTCCGGGGAGCTATATCGGCTGGGGCAAGACCACCCAGCTTGGCAGCGGGCTCGGCTTTGCGCTCGGTGCCAAGTTGGCACGTCCCGAGGCGACCGTCGTCAATCTCATGGGCGAGGCGGCCTTCGGCATGGTCGGCATCGATTTCGAAACGGCCGTGCGCTGCAATCTGCCGATCCTGACGGTGGTGATGCGCAACAACGTGCTCGGCGGTTATGCCGCGAGCATGCCTGTCGCGACCAAAAAATACGGCGCGAACCGCATGTCCGGCGGCTATGCGCCCATCGCTCAGGCACTCGGCGGCTACGGCGAATGCGTCACCGCGCCGGCCGAACTGCAGGCGGCGCTGGCGCGCGGCCTCGGCCATGTCGGCCGCGGACAGGCGGCACTGATCGAGGTCGTCACCCATGAAGAGCCGCGCCTGCCGGGCCTCGGCTGACGAGGGGAGAGCGCCATTTTCGACCTGCTCATCACCGGCGGCACTGTCGTCAATGCCGACAGCGAGGTCAGGGCCGATGTCGCCGTGGCCGGCGGCAAGGTCGTGGCAGTCCTGCCGCCGGGCGAGACGGCCCTTGCGCAAAACGTGCTGGACGCGACCGGCCGGCATCTGCTGCCTGGATTGGTCGACGTCCATGCGCATCTGCGCGAGCCGGGCCTGACCCACAAGGAGGATTTCGACAGCGGCACGATGGCGGCCGCGCTCGGCGGCGTCACGACGGTGCTGGACATGCCGACCGACGAACCCTGGACCGCAACGCCCGCACAGCTCTCCGCGAAGATGGCGATGGCAAAGGGCCGTCTCCATGTCGATGTCGGCTTCCAGGTCGTCATGAGCAGGAGCATCGCTGATCTCGACGCGCTCTTGCAGTTGCGGCCCGTTTCCTTGGAGGTCTTCACGGCCGATGTCCCCGACGCTTTTCTGTTCGAGAGCTTGGATGAAGTCAGAGAGACGCTGAGGCGCCTTGCCAGCCGAGACACGCTCATCGGCATCTCGCCGGGCGATCAGTCGATCTTGCGCGGGAGCCTGTTGCGGGAAAGCGCCGGGGACATCGCCGCCTTCCTGTCCAGCCGCCCGCCGCTGGCGGAGGCCGGCGGGATCGCGCGCGCCATGCTCGCCGCTGCCGAAACGGGAGCGCGCATCCATGTCCGTCAGGTCAATTCCCGGCTCGGGGTCGATACATGGCGCCGGCTGCGGGACATGGCCGATGCCAGCGTCGAGACCACCCCGCAGAACCTGTTCTTCACGGCCGAGGATTACGCGACGGGCGGGGCCCATCTGAAAGGCTCGCCGCCATTCCGCGCCAGGGATGATGTCGCAGCCCTGCGCGCGGCCCTCTCCGAGGGGCTGGTCGATATCGTGGCGACCGACCATGCGCCGCACAGCCCGGCGGAAAAGGCAGCGCGCTATGCGGCTTTTGCCGACATCCCCGGCGGCATGCCAGGCCTGCAGACCCTGCTTGCCGTCATGCTCAAGCTCGTCGGCGAAAATGTCATCCGCATGACCGACCTCGTGCGGATGTGCTCCTATAACCCGGCAAGACGTTTCGGCCTCGGCCGCTCGAAGGGCGCGATCGCTACCGGCCATGACGCCGATATCGTGATCATCGACCGCGGCCGGACGGGAGTCATCACCCATGACGAGCAGGCAAGCCGGGCTGCTTATACGCCCTTCGACGGCTGGGTGGCTCCCGCCGCGCTCACCCATGTCCTTCTTCGCGGTGAGCGCATCGTCAGCGAAGGGATGCTCGTCGCGCCCGGACGCGGCCGGGTCGTGACCCGGCAGGATTGAGGACAGTCAATGCCCATGCTGCAGAACAGAGTGGCCATCGTCACCGGCGCCAGTTCCGGTATCGGCCGTGCCATTGCGCTGCGCTTTGCCGCGGAGGGAGCGGCCGTCGTGATCGCCGACAGGGTGGAAAGCCCGCTGGAAGGCGGCGAGACGACCTTGGAGCGCATTCGCGCCGGCGGCGGTACCGCCGCCTTTCTCGAGACCGACATTTCCGATTGGAATGCTGTCGATGCGCTGGTCGCCGAGACGGTTCGGCGCTTCGGACGGCTCGACATCATCGTGAACAATGCGGCGATCTATACGTCGACTAATCTACTGGAGACCAGCCCGGAACAGTGGAGCCGGGTGATCGGCGTCAATCTCACCGGCTTCTTCTATTGCTGCAAGCGGGCAGCCCAGCAATTTCTGCAACAGGAGCCGGTCGGCGAAGCGCGCGGCCGGATCGTCAACATTTCCTCGCAGCACGGCATGGTCGCCTGCCCCGGGGATTTCCCCTACGGCGTCTCGAAGGGCGGCATCGTGCAGATGACACGGCAGATCGCCGTGGATCATGCGAAGGATCTGATCATCTGCAACGCGATTGCACCCGGAAAGATCATCACCGGCAAGCCGGGCATCGCCAACGATCCCGATGCGCTCGACTATTCGAATAGCCGTACGCCCTGGCCAAGGCTCGGGACGCCGAACGATGTCGCGGGCGCCGCTCTTTTCCTGGCGAGCGACATGGCGAGCTACGTCACTGGCGTCAACCTCATGGTCGACGGCGGCTGGATGGCCGGCTGACCGGCAGTCTCAGCGCGAGCCCCGCGCTGCAGGCTCTGTCGTGCGACATGGTCTCATCGACCATGCCCGCCGGCATAGCTGTTGCGCTGGGGGGATTGCCAGCCGCGTGGCGGGCTGATCGGCTGGTAGATGTCGATCCGTAGCGGATGGCAGGCGGCCGCATCGCTCGAATGGGCAGAGCTGCAATCACCGCCGGGGCAGGCGGACAGCGCGCCGATCAGGTCGATTTCGGCGAAAAACTCCAGGAAATCTCCCGGCCGGACCGGCGAGGCCTTCATGAAATATTGCCCGGTGTCGCGGGTGAACCCCGTGCACATGAAGACATTCAGCACGTCGTGCACATGGGCCTCCGCGGCAGCGAGCGGCAAGCCCTGAGCGTCAGCGAGGGCGCGGGTCAAATTGGAATGGCAGCAATGATGGTAGTCGCCCCCGGAAAGGAGCTTGTTGGTATTGGGATCGCAGCGCGTGCCGATGACGTCGTGCACCGAGCCGCCCCACTCGTCGAAACCGTACCAGTCGAGCGTATCTTCGGTGATGGTCGCCATGGGCCTGAGATAGGGCAGGTTCGACCATAGCCGGTCGCCCGTCGACAGATGCGTGCCGTGCAGGGCGCGCGTCTTGCCGGAATAGAAGCGCTCGCCGATATCGTGCGCATTCCACAGGTTGAGGTCGCCGACCTGCGGTCCCTCGATGCTGACGATGCGGAAGAAGCAGCCTGCCGGAACGGAAAAGCTCGCCGCGTCCCGCGGCGGAACGATCACCGTGTCGAGCCGTGTCCACCCGTCGCGTGCGGCGCGGTAGGCGGTCAGATCGGCCGGCGGGAGCGCGTCGATCGGATAGCAGATCACGGGGCGCACGGCCTGCTTCGCCGCCGCGTCGTCGGGCTGAGGGTGTTCCGAGAGCGAGGGCTTCATACCTGTCCGCCTCCTTGGCAGCCGGTACCCGGTGGGCATGGCTGACGAGTTTAGCGCCCGGACGAGACCTCGTCGACCGCGCCGAGGACTTGGTCCGCATTGCCCCTCTTGCGGAGAAAGCGGCTTCCGCCTCCGCCTTTCGTCTCGCATCCTATCCCATAGTGATCAACGAAACTTGTCTTGACACGGTTAAGCCTTCGCTTCGCCACGATTCGACGGTAGCAGGCGGCGCCCCTCCCCCAGGGGGCAGGCCCCGGTCGTGCCTGGCGCCCCCCAATTTCCGGGCAAGACCGGGGCCACCGGATATGTGTATATCTGGGAAGCGGCATCCGCGGAGGCGAAGCGGCTCGCGCGTGAGCCCTCGCTATCATTGCGGTTGGCGGTGGTCTCGAAGTCTGCTCAGAGTGCCTTACCCCCGGACCTGAGGCGGAGAGACGATCATGATGCAAGACCCCAAACTGCGTATCGGAATGCTCGTTTTCCCGCGCTTCACCCAGCTCGATTTCGCAGCCCCCTTCGAGGTCTTTTCTCGGCTTCCCAACGCGGCCGTGGACATCGTCTGGAAGACGCAGGAGCCCGTTCGCGACCCCTTTGGCTTGACGCTCCTGCCGACCTCCGATTTTGCGGCCGCCGGGCCTTACGACGTCCTCTTCGTCCCGGGCGGTCCCGGGCAGACGGACCTGATGCTCGACGAGGAGGTGCTCGGCTTTCTGCGTCGGCAGGCCGAAACGGCCCGTTGGGTTACGTCCGTCTGCACGGGGTCGCTCGTCCTCGCGGCCGCGGGACTGCTTCGCGGCTATCGCGCGACGTCGCACTGGCTCTCATTGGATCAACTCGCCCTTTTCGGCGCCGAGCCGGTAAGGCAGCGGGTGGTCATCGACCGCAACCGCGTCACAGGCGCCGGTGTGACGTCGGGCATCGACTTTGCCCTCGTGCTCGCCTCCGAGATCGCCGGGCAGCAGGTCGCCGAAACCATCGCTCTTCAGATCGAATATGACCCAGCGCCGCCGTTTCCGCCGCGATCGACGGCGGATTCGACCGATCCCCTCGTCGCCGAACTTCGAGCCAAGGCCGAAGGCTTCCAGGCCCAGCGGTTGGAGATCGCCAGGCGCGCGGCTGCCAATCTCATGGCACCGGGAGCGCCGCCCCGTCCATGATGGTTCTCCTTCCTCAGCGGGTCGCCGCCTGCGATTGACGGCCATGACGCGCGCCGCCACATCGCGAATGTCGCCCGCCGTGATCATGGCGGGACGGAGCGGCAAGGCCACAATCTCGCCCAGATAAGCCCCGCTATTACGCGCCAGTTTTCTATCGAATCGTTCTTTCCGAAGTCCAAGGCAGGCCCGCGGACGATATGCTGAAAACCTTGTTCGCAAAGTCCGTCGCGTTGTTCCCGCGCGCCAGTTGCTCCGTCGGCGCCTCGCGCCGGCCCTTAGGGCACCGCGCCATTCCGGCAAGGGACAATCGGCGGAACGGACAGGCGTGAACCGTCGCTGGAACTCACGTGAGATGCTGGTCGGGGTGGCCCCGCCCCTCAATTCAGCTGTCGAAAGGGCCGCTCCGCTCGGGCATGCCGTCCTCAATATCCGATGGCTGCTGGCGACGGTTCTCTTGGCCTCCGTTGCCGGAGGCTTGCTATCGGGTGCACTGACGTCGGCCGTCGGCAAGAAGCTCGGGTCCGCCGCCGCCCCTGTCCTGGTGGTGCCCAGCCTGACGCATCAGGAAGTGGCCGAAACGGGGCGCGGCGATCGCGCGGCTTCCGCGCATCGCGCCAAGACAAAAGCCACGCCCGTGCGCGTCGAGCAATTGAACGAGTCCGGCACGGGCACGCGGCGCTTCACGCATCTCTTCGCCCGGCTCGACCAGCTGGAACAGGAAGCGCTGGAAGCCGTCGCTATCGCGCGACCCGATCAGGACAACGACCCGGCCCTTTCGAGCCATGACGCTGCGGCGGGCCCGGCCTTGCGCCCGATCTCCTTCGTGAAGGCGCGTCCGCGCCCGCCGAAGGCCGTCACCGCCTATGCGGAGCTCGGCAAAGATCCGCCGAGTCCTGCTCCTGTCTTTGACCAGCCCCTGAACCTGTCGGTGGTGCCGCGATCGCCGGAGCGGCCGGAGAATCCTGTCCATGTGGTCGTCGCCAGGGTAGGGGACACGCTGCCCGCCATCCTGGAGGCTCTCGGCGATCCGGCCAAGGAGGCAGAGGCGGCCGCCTCGGCGCTTTTGGTCCAGGGCCGGCTGGGGGATGGCAAATTTGCCGGCGGCGAGGTGATAAAAGTGCTCGAGGAGCGTCCGGATGAAGGGGCCGCTCCACCATCCGTGCTCAGGGTCACCGTAGAGCCGCCCGGCCAGCCCAAGCGCGCGGTCGCGCGCAGCGACAGCGGCAGCTACAAGCCGGTCGATGCACCGCAGACCGATGCGATCCGTATTGATGCAACATCGGAGGATGCTCGAAATCGAACGATCGGGGGCGGCGAAAGCCTGCGCGACGGTCTCGACGCCCTCGCCAAGGTCAATCAACTCGACCAGGGCGTCGTCGACGAACTGGTGCGGCTCTGCGGCCACGACTTCGACCTCGCATCGCCCCTATCGGCCTCCGACTCCGTCGATCTTCTATACTCTCCCGACGAGCGTGGCCGGCCCGAGCTCGACTTCGTCGCGCTGAACGTGGCCGGCCAGGCCCGCCGTTATTATCGCTTCGCGGCGCCCGACGACGGCAGTACCGATTTTTACGACGAGAATGGCCAGTCGGTGACGCAATTCCTGCTGCGCAAGCCGGTTGCCGCCGGCCGGCTCGGCGATGGCTTCGGCTGGCGCGTTCATCCGATCCTGCGAGATCGTCGGTTTCACGAAGGGGTCGATTACGCCGCGCCCTACGGCTCTGCGATCGTCGCGGCCGGCGCGGGCGCCGTGGAGATCATCGGACAGCAATGGGGCTACGGCAAATACATCCGCATCAAGCATGATCTCGGCTATGAGACCACCTATGCCCATGTCGCCGGTTTCCCGCGCGGGCTGAAGGTGGGCGACCGAGTCCGCCAGGGCGAGACCATCGCCTATGTCGGCTCCACGGGGCTGTCGACAGGGCCGCATCTTTATTACGAGGTCCGCATCAACGGCCACAATGTCAATCCGCTGCGCATCAAGCTCGCCGGAGGGCGCGTGTTGAGCGGCAATGTCCTTGCCACTTTCTCGCAGGCGCGACAGCAGCTCGATCAGCTCGTCGACGCGTCCGCCATTGCGACCGCCAGCCGCTGAGCGGATTATCCGCTGCAGGGCTGATGCGCGCGGAAGCTGCGCGAGCAGCCCGCGACCCAGACCGTGCTCTGCAGGTCTTCGCTCGGACGCGCCGGCCTTGGCGGATCTACACTGCGGCGCGGCGCCGCCTGCGGACCGGTTCGCTCGTCCGCTCCCCGTCGCCCTCCACGAAATAGGTTTCGAGGGCGGCGAGCGCGTTGATGTGGTTCGAGCGGATCAGGGCGGCGGCCAGCTGCTCGTCGCGATCCTCATAGGCCTTGAGGAGCCGCGCATGGTCGTCGAAGGAGCGCGCCATGCGCCCCGGCCGTGACAGGCTGATGCGGCGCAGGCGCGCCGTGCGCAACAGGAGAGAATCGAGCATTCGCTTGACGGTGCGGTTCTTGGCGAGCTGCGTATTCAGCTCGTAGAAGTCGACATTCGCCCAGATGAAGGCGTTGAGGTCGTCGCGTTGATAGGCGCGCTCCATCTCCCGGAACGGCTGCTGCAGGAGGTCGAGCTCTTCCGATGTGATGGTGCGCGCGACCTCTGATGCGATCATGCCGAAAAGGACGGAGCGCGCCCGGTAGATCTCGCGAATCTCGGCGACGTCGGGGGAGGCGACGCGTGGGCGCTTGCGCGGCGGCACGTCGACGAGCCCTTCCTTCTCCAGCAGCATCAGCGCCTCGCGGATCGGCGTGCGGCTCGTCTTGTACCGCTTCGACAACTCGACCGAATTGAGGTCGGCCCCCGGCGGCCGAAGCCCCTCGATGATCTCGCCGCCCACCTCGCAGGCGATATGCGAGACGAGCGAAGGCCGGTCGTGCCGCTCTGCGACGATCCGGCGGACGAGCGCCTGTGCCTGCTCGATGGAGCGCGGATCGGGCGGCCTATTCTTCACGACCTTGGTGTCCACTTTTGTTTCGCTGACCTCGTCTTTGTTCTCACGGCGAGTTTACCAGATCGCGATGGCTGTCGCAGCCGCGCTCGCTAGAGGCCCTTTCTGCTGGTGCTTTGATCCGCCCTTTCGATCGTAATGTCCACACTTGACGTATTATGCCTTGCATAAGCTTCCAAAGGAAGCCGAGTTGTGCTTTATCTGTCGACACAGATTGCAAGGCGGGACATTCTTGCCGAGAGCATGGAGGAAACAGGCATGGTTGCTGGGGCGCTTCTCACAGGAAACATGGAGCATCTGCGCCGACCGCTCGCCCGCAACGTCAAGGCGGGCGACAAGGTGCTCGTGCTGTCGGACACCGCGCATGATCCGCGCGTCTGGCAGGCCGTGATGAGCATCCTGCAGGAGATCGGCGCGGATGTGACGGTCACACTCTTCGAGCGTCGCCCGGCGGACTACTACGACCCGCCGGCTGCCGTCTGCGAGGCGATGTTGAAGTCGGACGTCAACGTACTGATCGCCTCCACCGGCATGCTCCATTGCGCCGCGAGCCTGCGCTCGATGGAAGCCGGCATCCCGTCCATCTGCCTCGACGGCGGCATGCAGCTCGAATGGCTGCAATCAGGCGGCATCACTGACGACATGCGCCAGATCGCCGTGCGCAAGCATTACGTTGCCGAGCGGGTGTTCGGGGCGGATGCCAAGCTCTGCCGCGTGACGTCGCGCTATGGCACCGATTTCACCTATAGCGTGGAAAACCAGATCTGGATTCCGCCGCTGCCGGGTCCGGAATTCGATCCTTTCAAGATCATCAACTTCCAGAAGGAAGAGAACAGGCCGGCCGGCAAGCTTTATTACTATCTCTACCCGACCGGCGAATTCAATGTGGCGCCGCATGAAGGCTCGGCCAACGGCAAGCTCGTCATCGACTTGACCATGCATCACCTCGGCCGCCTGTCGAGCCCGATCGAGCTCACCGTCGTGAACGGCCGCATCACCAAGATCGACGGCGGGGCGGATGCGCACATCCTGCGCGACTTCCTCGACACCTACGGCGACGAAAATGCCTATATGTGCCCGGCCGAAGCGTCGGTCGGCGTGAATGCCAAGGCCGTCATTCGCGGTATTCAGCGCGAAGACAAGAATATCATGGGCACCATGCATTTCGGCCTCGGCACCAATGTCGATGTCGGCGGCTCGATCATGTCGAAGATCCACATGGATGGCGTCATCCTGCATCCGACCCTCTATGTGGACGGCGTGAAGCGCATCGAGGACGGGCGCTTCCTGGTCGATATCGAGGGCTGACGGCCCGGTGCCGGCGCCTGCCGCGCCGGCACTCACCTGCAGGAGTTCGGGCCATGCGTGTCGCCTTCATCGGCGTGTCCCACTGGCATATCGGCCTTTATCTCGACCCCTTCCTGGATCTCATTCGGGCGGGTGAGCTCGATGCCGAGCTCGTCGGCATGGCCGACCCCGACCCGGCGGTCGTCGACGGCTTCAAGGCGCGACTCGGCTGCGACGGGGACACCGATTACCGGGCGCTGTGCGAACGCACCAAGCCGGATTTTGTCTTCGCGCTCGGTCGCCACTGCGACATGGCGGAGGAGGCAGCCTATCTCATCGAGGCGGGCATTCCCTTCGCCATCGAGAAGCCCTGTGGCCTGAACGGCGCGGAGGTGGAGCGGCTCGCCGATCTCGCCGAGCGCAAGGGCAGCTTTGCCGCCGTGCCGCTCGTGCTGCGCAATGGCGGATTTCTGGCGACGGTCGATCCCATGGTCGCCCGGGAAGGCGTGCATTACGCCACCTTCCGCTTTGTCGCCGGTTCCGCCAAACGCTATCTCGACAACGGTTGTGCCTGGATGCTCGACCCCAAGCTCTCAGGCGGCGGCTGCACGGTCAATCTCGCGGTGCATTTCTTCGACATCTGCCAGATGTGGTTCGGCGGGCCGGATCTGAAAGTGGTCTCCTCGACGATGTCGAACGCTGCCTGGGGCTTTCCGGTCGAGGATTATTCGGCCGTCACCTTGGCGAGCGGCAGCAAGACCTGCGTCATCGAATCGGGCTATCTCTATCCCGCCCCGACCAATGTCTTCGACATGCATTATGCGGTGAAGACGGGCTCGCATTACGTGACGGCCTGGGGACCGAAAGCGCTCGAGATCCGCGATTACGACGGCAAGGGCGAGATGCTCGATGTGTCGAACACCAACGTGCCGCACTACCGCGATTTCGTCATCGACGTTCTCGCACGCAGTGCGGCAGGGCGCCCGCCCTTGGCGTCGCTGCGCGATATGGCGCGGGCCTTTCGCCTGATCGACGAAGCCTACAGATTAGCCCAGCCGCTTGCCGTCGCACGCGCCGGTTGAGCAACCATTCGGAGGACGCCATGACCGAACCTCAGCGCCGCAAGAAGGGGCTCCTGCTCGTGATGATCGACATCGAGCCGGAATATGAGGAGGAGTTCAACCGCTGGTATCGCGAGGAGCATTTCCCCGAGCGCATGGGCTGCCCCGGCATCCTCAACGGCCGCCGCTTCCTCGCTCTCGAAGGCGGGCCGAAATATCTCGCGCTCTATGATCTCGATAGCCCCGAAGTGCTCGACAGCCCGGATTATCAGAAGATCGCCGGGCCGAGCGAATGGACCAAGGAACTACTGCCGCATTTCGTCAATCGCGTGCGCAACGTCTATGTCGAAATCGAGCCCTGAGACGCCGGCCTACGGCGCAACATCAAGTAAACCACGAGGGGAAACGCCATGACGCAAAATACAGAAAAAGCACAAGATAGAAGACATTTTGTCAGAGGGCTTGCCTCGGCGGCTCTGCTCGTCGGTGCGGCACTCCTCGGTGCCGTGGCGCCGGCCGCCGCCCAATCCAGCGAGGCGGGCAAGGTCGTCAAATGGAAGGGGGTCGCTCTGCAGCGCACCAGCCTGCAGTGGACGGAGAAGTGGATGTGGCTCAAGGATGAGCTCGCCCGCCAGACCAACGACCGCCTGCAGCTCGACGTGGTGAGCTTTCCGGAGCTCGGCATGACCGGTCCCGAGCTCATCCGCGTGCTCAATTCCAATCTCGTCGACATCGCCGATGTAGTCACCGGCTATGTCTCGGGCGAGGTGCCGCTGTTCGAAGGGGCGCAGCTGCCCGGCATCTACGCCGACTACGCGCAGGCCCGGAAAGGTTATGACGCCTGGGGCTCGGCCGTCGTTGATGGCCGCGAAAAGCAGATCGGCGGAAAGGTCATCGGCTCCTTCGCCTTCTCTTCGCAATATCTTTGGACGAAGAACCCGATCAACAGCCTCGACGATCTCAAAGGCAAGAAAATCCGCATCTTCTCCAAGGCGCAGGCGGATTATCTCAGTGCGCTCGGCGCCGAGCCGGTCTCCATTCCGCTGGCGGACCTCTATACGGCGCTCGAACGCGGCGCAGTCGACGGGGCCGTCACCGGTCCGGAATGGGCAACCGGCGTGAAGCTCTGGGAGATCGTCGGCTATGTCACCGACCTCAGGCTCGCTGTCGGCGGCGGCTATGTGGTGGTGAGCCGCCGCGCCTGGGACGCCCTGCCGGCGGACATGCGCGCGGTCATGGAGAAGCTCGCTCCGGAGGTGACCCAGCGCGGATGGGACCTCGGTGCCCGCGACACGACGGCCGGCATCGAGCTCGCGGTCAAGAACGGCATCAAGGCGACCATCCCGGCCAAGGCGGAATGGCAGCCGACGCTCGCCAAGATCGCGCGCGAGGTCGTCGTGCCCGGCTGGGCCAAGCGTTCGGGTCCGGATGCGCTGGCGCTGTTCAACAAAAATCTCGCGCCGATCAGCGGTTTCACGGCGGAGTGATCCGGCGGCGCCAGCCGCCGTCCATGCGCAGCCGCGGCGCATCGGTCCGACGTTCAAGGCCGCAGCGGCTGCTTCGGACCGGATGTGCCGCCCAGCGGATCGAGGTTCACGATGGAAGCTGCCGCCTCCGCTCCTGCGGGCGTTCTCACGATGATCGAGGCGCTGCTCGGTCGCCTGACCTACGCCATGGCCTGGCTCAGCGGCGCATCCTTTTTGCTGCTCTCCTTCTACATGACGGCCGACGTGATCGGCCGCTACATGGGCACCTACTACACCGGCGTGACCGATGACATCTCGGTCTATGTGCTGGCGGTGGGCGGCACCTGGGCGATGGCCGAGGCCCTGCGGGCCGGCGCGCATGTGAGCGTCGACGTCATCGTGCATTTCCTGCCGGCGCGCCTCCGGGCCGTGCTCGCGACGCTTTCGCTCGCCGCGACCACTGTCTTCTCCGCCATCCTCGCCTATTACGCCTGGATCCTGGCGATCGACAGCCACGAGCTCGGCACGCGCTCCATCACCATGCTGCAGGCGCCGCTCGAAATCCCGCAGGGGCTGATGGCCTTCGGCCTCAGCGTGCTCACGCTGCAAGCCTTGCTCACGACGCTGGTGCACGCTTTGGGGCGGCGCCGGGCCCGCCTGGAGGAGTGAGCCGATGCTGACCGTTGCTCTCGTCCTCGTTGCGGTGCTGCTCGCCGCCTTCGCGACCGGCATGTATGTGTCCATGACGCTCGGCTGGACCGCGCTCGTGGTCGGCTGGCTCTTCAGCGAGCGGCCCTTCATGGACATCCTGTCCAACGTGCCCTGGAACGTGATGACCAATGCGACGCTCGTCGCGCTGCCGCTCTTCATCCTCATGGGCGAGATCCTGCTGCGCAGCGGCGTCACCGAGGGGATGTATGAGACCCTGAGCAAATGGACGAACCGGCTGCCCGGCGGCTTGCTGCATACCAATATCGCAGCCTCGGCCATGTTCGCCTGCGTCTCCGGTTCCAGCGCCGCGACCGCGGCCACCGTGGGCGGCGTCGCCATTCCCTTCCTGCGCGCCCGCGGCTACGGCGAGAAGCTGATGTTGGGGTCGATCGCCGCCGGCGGCACGCTCGGCATCCTCATTCCGCCGAGCATCGTCATGATCGTCTATGGCGTCTTGGCGGAGGAATCGATCGGGCGGCTTTATATGGCGGGTATCGTGCCGGGGCTGGTGCTTGCCTTCGCCTTCATGGCGGTGATCCTGCTGCTGGTGCGCTCCGACGCGGCCGCGGCGCCGGCCGCCATATCCGCCACCTGGCGCGAGCGCCTGGTGGGGCTCGGCAAGCTCCTTCCGATCGGTGCGCTGATCCTGCTGGTGTTGGGCACGATTTACGCGGGCGTGGCGACCGCGACGGAAGCGGCCGCCTTCGGCGTCGTCGGCGCCATCGCCATCACGGCGCTGAACCGGCGTCTCAGCATGGCGATGCTGCGCGACACCTTCCTGGCGACCGCCAATACCACCGCCATGATCATGCTCATCCTGATCTGCGCCTTCTTTCTGCAATTCGTGGTCAGCTTTCTCGGGATCCCGACGGCGCTCAGCAGCTGGGTGGCCAGCCTCAACCTGTCCAAGCTCGAGCTCGTGGCGGCCATCTGCCTGATCTACATCGTCCTCGGCATGTTCATGGAGAGCCTGTCGATGGTGGTGATCACGCTGCCGATCCTGCTGCCGATGCTCAAGACCATGGGCATCGACTTGGTCTGGTTCGGCATCATCGTCGTCATCCTGGTCGAGATGGCACTGATCACACCGCCGGTCGGTATGAACCTGTTCATCCTGCAGTCGATCGCCGAAGGGCCGGGGGTCGACAGACGCAAGGTCATCGCCGCCCTCTATGGCGGGATCGTGCCGTTCCTGGCCGCCATGGTGGCTGTGGTGGTCCTGCTGTTCATCTTCCCCGACCTGGCGCTTTGGCTACCGCGCACGGCGCGTGGCAGCTGAGCTGGGTGATCCGTCGCGCCGCAACTCCCGGCTTCACCGCGGGGCGAGGAGCGGCGTGAGATGGAGGCCCCGGCTCTGGCGGACCGCGTAGACTTCGGCGTTGTAGACATGGGCTGGCCGGCGGCCGGCGAGATCGTCGAGCACGGCGTCGGCGGCGGCAAGACCGACGCGTATCACCGCCTCCTCGGTCTGACCGGCGACATGCGGCGACAGCACCACATTGGCCAGCTGGCGAAGGGGGGATAGCGGCGGAAGCGGCTCCTCGGCGAAACAGTCGAGGGCCGCGCCGCCGAGGCGTCCCGATTGCAGCGCGGCGATCAGTGCGGGCTCGTCAACGAGCTCGCCGCGTGCCGTATTGACGATCAGCGCGCCGGGCTTCATTGCGGCGAGCGCCGCCGCATTGATTATTTGCGCGGTCTCCGGCGTGAGCCGGGTGTGCAAGCTGACGATGTCGGCTGTTTCGAGGAGCTCCTGGCGCGAGGCAAGCCGAACTCCTTCGATCGGCGATTGCGTGAGCCCGCGATCGCAGGCGATGACCCGCATGCCGAAGCCGAGGCCCTGCCGCGCCACGCGGCTGCCGATGGCCCCGAGACCGAGAATCCCGAGCGTCCGCCCGTCGAGTTCGCCACCGACCAGCGGATCGCGATGCCAGAGCCCGGCGCGCATGGTCTCGTCGGCCTCGCGCGTCTTGCGCAGGAGCGTCAGCAGCAGCGCAAACGTATATTCGGCAACTGCTGCAGCATTGGCAGCGCCGGTAGTGGTGACGAGGACGCCATGCTCAGTCGCAGCAGCCAGGTCGACGGCATCGACGCCGACGCCGTGGCGGGCGATGATCCTGAGGTGCGGCGCCGCCTCGATCACCCGCCGTGTGACGGTCCCGAGCCGGGCGAGGATGGCGGACGCCTCGCCGCAGGCGGCGATGTAGCGCTCTTCCGGCGCGTAAGCCTCCAGGATCGTGACGTCGCAGTCTTGGCGCAGTCGTGCGATCGCCTCCGGGCGAATGCTCGGATCGCTGACGACGACGCAGGGGCGAGCATCTTCGCGCATGCTGAAAAGATACCTTTATTATTGATCTATAAACAACGGTTGACTGAGGTCGTCAATGAGGCTTCGATGGCCCCATAATGCACGTGCCGCTCGATCCCCGCGTGGGCCATGGAGCGGTTCAAGACGGCGTCGGACATCCCGGCGCGACAGGGGAGGACTGACCTGCCAATGCGCGGACTTTGCGATTGCCACATGCATGTCTTCGGGCCGCCGGAGCACTATCCCGGCGCGCCGAACCGCACTTATCAGCCGTCGGAAAAAGGCTTTGCCGCGTACCGGCCGATGGCCGATCGCCTCGGCATCGAGCGCGTCGTGATCGTGCAGCCGAGCGCCTATGGCACCGACAACCGCTGCACGCTGGACGCCTTGCAGGCTCGCGGCGCAGACACGCGGGCCGTGGTCGTCGTCGATCCCGGCATCGCGGATGAGGACCTCGCGGCCATGGATCGCCTGGGCGTCAGGGGCGTGCGCCTCAACCTGATGTCGCCACGCATCGACGATACGGCCGCGGCGGCCGAGGCGTTGAACGCAGCGGCGCAGAAGATCGAGCGGCTGGGCTGGCATATCCAGATCTATGCCGATCTCGATCTCGTCGCGTTGCTCGCCCCGGCCGTACGCCAAGCGCGCGTGCCGGTTGTCTTCGACCATATGGGTGGGGCCAAGGCGACGGGCAGCGTCGATGATCCGCGTTTCCAGCTGCTGCTGGACCTTTTGGCGGAAGGCCGCTGCTGGGTGAAGCTCTCCGGCGCCGATATCGTCACCTGGGAGAACCGGGATTTCGGCGGCGCCTCGCCCTTCGCGCGGGCGCTCATCGCCGCCAATTCCCGCCAGCTCGTCTGGGGGAGCGACTGGCCGCATCTCGTCCACCATGCGAGCGGTCTCGGTGATGCCGCCCCGCCTGCCGGCTACCGGCCGGTGGAGGAGGAGGCGCTGCTGTCCTTCCTCAAGGACTGGGCCGGAGACGAGGCGACCCTTCAGGCCATTCTTGTCGACAATCCGGCCCGCCTCTATCGCTTCTGAGTTCCAGGGCACGTCTTGGGTTCCGCCGCGATCACGCGCGGCGGATTTTGTGCGCGTTCGGAACGATCCCGCTTGAGGCGTGTCGCCCGGTTCAGTGCGTAAAGCCGAGGAGATGCGGCACCGCCAGCGTGAACCAGGGAATGAAGGTGACGAGCAGCAGCCCCACGAGAAGCACCAGCACATAGGGCACCATGATGACCGAGGCCCGGTCACCCGGGGCACGCGTGACCGCGCAGGCGATGTAGAAGCCGACGCCGAGCGGCGGCAGGAAGGCACCGATGCCCATGGCGACGAGGAGCACGATGCCGTAGTGCAGCGGATCGACGCCGAGCTCCGGCGCGATCGGCAGGAGGAGCGGCGCCAGGATGAGCAGTGCCGGCAAGCCCTCGAGCAGCGAGCCGAGGATGACGAGCGCGGCGATCGAGGCGAGCATGAAGAGCTCGGCGCTGTCGCGCCAGGTCGACACCGTCGATGCCAGCATCTGCGGCAGCTGTGCCGCCGACAAGACCCAGGAGAAGGTTTGCGCCGCCGCGAGTGTGAAGAGCACCATGGCCGAGACGGTGGAGGCCTCGACCACCATGCGCCCGAACTGGCGCAGATTGACCTGCCGATAGAGCAGAACGGCGATCCCGAGGCCATAGGCAACGGCAAAGGCCGAGATTTCGGTGGGCGTGGCGAAGCCACTGAAGATGCCGAGGAAGAGCAGCGCCGGCATCGAGAAAGGGATGATGGCTCTGACGCCGAGCCGGGAGATCTCCACCCAGTTCCAGCCGGCATGGGGCTTCGTCTTATATTTCCGGGCCCGGACATAGATCAGCGCCATCAGGCAGATTGCGATGACGGCGGCGGGGATGAGGCCCGCCGCAAAGAGCGAACCGATCGACAGCGACGTCACCGAGCCGAGCACCAGCATGGCGAGGCTCGGCGGGATGCATTCGCCCATGGCGGCCGAGGCCGCGAGCACCGCCGCCGATTCCGAGCGGTCGTACCCCTCCTCGTCCATCATGTCGCGCATCACGAGCCCAACGGCCGCGACATCCGCCGCCTTCGAGCCGGAAATCCCCGAGACGATATACATGCTGACGACCATCACCTGCATGAGGCCGCCGCGCAGGCGCCCGACGAGCGCCGCGATGAGCATCACGAGCCGCCGCGAGATGCCACCGCCTTCCATGATGAAGCCGGCGAAGATGAAGAAGGGGAGCGCCAGCAGCACGAAGCGGCCGACGCCGTCCGCCATGTTCTGCGGCACCGCGACAAGGGACACGAAGGTGCCGGTGTGGAGATAGAGGATGGTGCCGAGCACCAGCCCGAAGCCGACCGGCAAGCCGAGCAGCACCGTCACGAGAACCACGAGCAGGGCGAGCGTGATGGCGATCGCATTGGGAAGCGGTGCGGAGGCGAGTGCCTCAAAGACGAGGAGCGGCGCGATCAGGATCGCGACGGCGATCAGCGCGATGAGGACATCCCGGCGCGCCCGCTCGAAAAGCCGGACAATGGCGTAGAAGGCAAGAAGCACCATGCCCGCGGGCAAGGGCAGGGCGAACCAGGCGCCCCGCAATTCCAGGATCGGCGACAACTCGTCCCACCGGGTTTGCACGAGATCGACCGAATAGAAGACGCTGACGATCGCCAGGATGAGCACCAGCCAATCGGCGGCCGCCAGAATGACCGCCCGGACTGCCTCCGGCAGGCTGCCGATGATGGCATGCACCGAGATATGCGCATCGCGGCGATAGGCGACGGCGCCGCCGATGAAGGCGATCACCGACAGGGCGAGCGTCGCGACCTCGTCGGTCCACAGCAGCGGCGCGTGGAAGAGGCTGCGGCCGAGCACATTGGCGATGACGACGACGAGTTCACCGATGAGGGCGATGCCCACCACAACATCGACGCCTCGATCGACGAAACGGAGCGCATGGCCGTGGGGGGCGTCAGCCTTGTGCATGGCTCGGGCTCCAGGTCGTTATTGCGCCTCTGGGCGCGCATCGCGTTATTCATGCGCCGGGCGGTCGCCGCTTCCGAGCGGCTAAGTCCGTCGCAACTGAGGGCCCGCCAACCATCTCTCGTAGCGTGTGTAGACATTGACCATGTCGAGGTAGCGCCGGCCCTCGCCGAGAGTGGCAACAGCGCCCTCGGGCGGCGTCCAGGGGGCATGGAGCTCGGCGATGCCGAGGAGGTCGGTGCCGTCAGACTGCTCGGCCTCGAACAGGCGCAATTGCGCTACTTCGGGCCTGCCTTCGTAGATCTCGCGCAAGCCGGCCAGGATCCGCTCGCCTGCGGAGGGCGGCACCTGCCGGAAACGCCAAACGGCGAGCCGCGACGAGGAGCCGTTCTGACCGAGGAGGGCCTTGCCCGGGTAGATCTGCCGCGCGCCGGCGCGGTAATGGCCCCAGACGCGCGGGACAACACGCGCCGTCCAGCGCGAATAGTTCTCGCCGGCGATCTTCGCGTATTCGGGCCCGCTCAGGACGCCGAGATCTTCGAGATCATAGATGGCGAGATAGCGCGGCCATCCGTCCAAGCAGACGAAGCGCGCGGCGGTCAAAAAGCCCTTGGTGCCCTGCCGCTCCGGGAAATGCTCCGTATCGTACCACTGCTGAAACTCCTCCTCCAGTTCCGGCGAGGGTTCCATGGCGGCCAAGAGGAGCCCCGCCTGGCCCGAGTTTGCGTTGTCCATGCGATCCGATGATGTTGCGAAGATGAAGATGACGATGCTATTGCGCGGAGGCGATCTTCTCGAAGAGATCCTTGTATTTGGGTCGGAACTGATCGTAGACCGGCTCCATCTTGGCGCGGAAGGCGGTGAAATCCGTCTCGCTCACCTGCATGCCCCGTTCCTTGCAGACGTCCATCGCTTTCGTCGAGGCCTCGGCGACGGAGCTGCGCCAGAACGGCTGCACATTCACCGCGGCAGCCTTGAAGATGTCACGCTCGGCCGGCGTCAGGCGCGACCACAAGGCCTTGCTGACCATGAGCGCGCCGGCATTGTAGACATGGTTTGTCAGCGCCAGGTTTTTCGTGACTTCATAGACCTTGAAGGTGACTGCGGTCGGCAGCGGAAAATCGACGGCATCGACCGTCTGTTGCGACAGGCCGAGATAGACCTCGCTTCCGTCGAGGGCGATGGGCACGGCGCCCAGCGCCTTGAACATCGCCGCGAAGACAGCACCCGGCTGGATCCGGATCTTCAGGCCTTCCATGTCGGCGGGCGTCTTCACGGCCCGATCGCGCGTCTCGAGCTGGCGCCAGCCGTACCAGCCCCAGGAGAGGCCGATGATGCTCTTTGCCTCCATGTCGGCGAGAAGGCGCTGTCCGACGGGGCCGTCGAGGATTTTCTCGGCGCTCGGCTTGTCTTTGAAGATGAACGGCAGGTCGATGACCTGCACGGTCGGCACGAGGCTCTCGAGATAACCGGAGGTCAGGATCGCGCAATCGACGATGCCCGTCTGCAGGCTGTTGCCGATATTGACTGTGCTGCCGAGCGCCCCGCCGACATACAGCTGCACGCCATATTTGCCGCCGGTCTTCTCGGCGATCTCGGCGCCGAAGCGCTGCCCGACCTGGTAGGACATGTCCTGGGTCGTGTCGGCCGTCGCGAGCTTGAGCTGAATGGGTGCCGCCGCCTCGGCGCGTCGCACATAGGGCGCCGCGACGGCACCGGCCATCAGGGCGACGAGACAGCTGCGGCGTGAAGGATTGATCGTCATCGTAACCTCCCCAGGGTCGGCGAATGATTGCGCCGCGATCGGCCGGCCTCGTTCGCTGGGCGGCTCGTCGCGAGTATTCAAGCTTAGTTATAGATATGTCAATAACAAAGAGCGTGGGACTGCCCCTAGGGCATCGGCGAGAAATCGGTGGGCGCCAGGAAGCGGTTCTGGGTGTTGAGCAGCAAGCCACCTTCGCCCAGGCGGCGAAGATAATCCTGCCAGGCGGGATCGCGGTTCATGACGGCTCGGCGGCTTTCGCGGTCGGCCTGGCTATCATAAGCCCAGAGATGCACCACCTGGTTCAGCTCGCCTTCAAGCCCCGTGTACCACCCGAGGCATCGGCCGAGGTATTTCTGCTGCAGTGGCCAGCCATATTCTTTGTAGAAGGCGACGAAGTCCCCGACGCGTCCGGGCTTCACAGTATAAATGCGCATGTCGACGATCATCTGTTCCACCATGCCGGATGAGGGAGTGCACCGCCTCCCATTGTCGCCTTGACAGAGCTGTTATTCATAGATCACTAAATAACGATACTCAAGGTCCGAAGCCATAAAGGAGGATGCCCGATGGAGCCATGCCAAGGTCCGCGCGACAGCACGAGGCCGCCGCGGTTTTCTGTTCCGGCCCGGGCCTGCGATTGCCACTCGCATATCCTCGGGCCGGTCGACCGCTACCCTTATGTATCGACGCGCAGTTTCACGCCGCCGGATGCTTTGCCCGATGCCTATCTGACGATGCTGGGGGCGCTCGGCATCGAGCGCATGGTCGTCGTGCAGCCGAGCGTCTATGGCTCGGACAACAGCCGGACGGCCGATGCCGTGGCGGAACTCGGCATCGCGCGCGCCAGGGGCGTTGCCATGGTGGGCGAGGGGATCGACCTTGCCGAGCTCCGGCGCCTCGATGACAGCGGCATTCGCGCGGCACGCTTCATCACGACGGCGGGCGGCGGCCCGTCGCTCGACAATCTGCCGGGGGTTGCCCGCAAGGTGGCGGAGGTCGGCTGGCATATCGAAATGTACGTTCCGCCCGAGGTCTGGCCGGAGCTTCTGCCCATCATCGAGACCTTGCCGGTACCGGTCGTCTTCGACCATATGGGCGGCCTCAAAGCCGATGTCGATCAGAACGACCCGACGTTGCGCGGCATCCTGCGCCTGCTCGGAACCGGCCGCCATTGGGTGAAGCTCTGTGGCTATCGCAATTCGGCCGGCCATCCCTATGGGGATGTGGCCGCGCTCGCCCGGCGCTTTATTGCCGAGGCGCCGGACCGCTGCGTCTGGGGCACGGATTGGCCGCACACCGCGATCAAGGGCTATATGCCGGACGATGGCGAACTGCTGGACCTGCTTGCCGATTGGGCTCCCGAGCCGGAGGTCCGCAGGAAGATCCTGGTCGACAATCCGGCCGCGCTTTATCGGTTCGACTAAGGCTCCCTGCGACCCCGAGACAGCGCGTGGGCGAGGTGTCAGTGCCTCGCCCTTCTGTTTTGCGCCATCGGATGCTAACGAGAGGCGCTTCATCACGCGCGAGTTATGCAGAGTGGCCGAGACGATGAAGGCGCGTCGGCGGGTTCCGCCCCGCGCCGCCAAACCAAATGCCCCCAAGGCGACCTCGAGGGTCCATGAACCTGCGCGCCCGCGCCGGCGCATGCTGGCGGCCGAACGGGAGGAGCTCATCCTCATTCAGGCGACCCGCTATTTCGCCGAATTCGGACTGAGCGCCGGCACGATCGAGCTCGCGCGTCGCATCGGCATGACGCAGCCGTTGCTTTACAAATATTTCCCGACCAAGGAAGCGCTCCTCGTCAAAATCTACGAGCGGCTCTTCCCGCAGAACTGGGGGCCCGAGCTCACGGAAATCCTCGAGGACGAGAGTCTTGCACTGCGCGAGCGGCTCACGAAGTTCTATCAGACATTTGCTGCATCTGTGCTCACCTATGAGCATGTGCGGCTCTTCCTGTTCAGCGGCTTGACGAATAATTCGCTCAATGCCCGCTATTACGCCATCCTGTCGGAGCAGTTCTTCACCCGGATCGTCATGGCGCTGAGGCTGGAATTCCTCGGCAGGAAGACCCGCCGCGCCATTGACGATGACGAGATGGAACTGGTGCAGTCGCTGCACGCCGCCATCTACCATGTCGCCTTCCGCCGTTGGGTGCACGGCTTGTCGGAGGATACCGACTGGGATGGGCTCATCGCCCGCAAGATCGACATCTTTCTCGACGGTGCCGCCCGGACCATGGAGAAGGTCCACGCCGGGCGGAGCCGCCGGCCTGCGAAGAAGACCGGCGCCCGCTAGCGAACCGGTCCATCACGCCTCCACCGTGAAGCGCTTGATGGCATCGCGGTCGACCTCGATGCCGAGGCCGGGGCCGGTGGGGATATCGACGAAACCGCCGTGCTGCTCGATGGGCTCCACCAGGACCGCCTTGCGGAAGGGATGTTCGGAACGGTCGAATTCGAGCAGCGGCTCGCGCGGGCGAAGCCGCGCCGGCGTGTGCGGAATGGCGCCGAGCAGTTGCAGGGCAGCCGCCATGCCGATGCCGGTGCCCCAGACATGCGGGATGTAACGGATGCCGAAAGCCGTCGCCATATCGGCGATCTTCTTGCATTCGGAGAGGCCGCCTGCCGCGCAGGTGTCCGGCTGCACGATGTCCATCGCGCGGCTCGTGAAGATATTGATGAAGCCCCAGCGCGTATAATCGCATTCGCCGCCTGCCACCGGAATCGGCTGGCTGGCTTTGACTTCGCGATAGCTGGCGAGATCTTCCGGAACGACCGGCTCTTCGAACCAGTCGATATTCTGGTCGGCGACACGCCGGGCGAGCGCGATGGCATCGAGCGCGTCATAGGCATGGTTGGCGTCCAGCATGAGCTGCCGCTCCGGCCCGATCTCCCTGCGCACGGCCTTGATGAGCGCGATGTCTTCTTCGAAATCGACGCCGATCTTCAGCTTCACGGCCTCGAAGCCTTCGGCCAGGCGCTCGCGTATTTCCCGGACGATGTAATCGAGCGGATCGCCCTCGTCGAGCCGGTAGGTGCCGGTTGCATAAGCCTGCACACGACTGCGCATCGGCCCGCCCATCAGGCGGTGCACGGGCACGCCGAAGGCCTTGCCCTTGATGTCCCAGAGCGCGATGTCGACGCCGCTCAGTGCCGTGACCGCGATGCCCTTCTGCCCCTGGTCGCGAAAGCGGTTGTAGAGGTTCTGCCAGATGACCTCTGTCGCGAGCGCGTCGGCATCGATGAGATGCCTGCGGAAGGCATTGACCATGGCGGCATTGACGCGTGCCGGGCCGAAGCACTCGCCCCATCCGACGAGCCCCGTATCGGTCACGATCTCGACGATGCAGGAGGCGCGCACCGTCGTGCGGTCAACCGACCAGCTGAAGGGCTGCTCCAGCGGCGCTTCCAGAACATGGGTGCGGAGCTCGGCAATTCTCATTGTGTGGGTCTCGTTCCTTTGGTTCAGTCCGCGAGCGTCAGGGCGCCAAACCCCTCGACCCGGATTGAGACGGATTGGGCGGGCAGCCTGATCGGCGTCGGCTTGACGAGGGAGCCGGTCAGCACGATCTCGCCGGCTGCAAGGCCATGGCCGTGACCGGCGAGCTTCTGCACGAGCCAGCGCAGCGCCTCGAACGGCCGCAGCACATCGGCCGTGCTGCCATGGACGACGGCGCCGTCGATTTCGGTGGCACCCCGGCGATCGCTCGTCAGAAGGTCCCGCCAATTGGCCTGCGGCGGGCCCAGGACGAAGGCGGCGTGGAAGAAATCGTCGGTGAGGATCGTTGGAATGCCGACCTCGAGCGGCGCGCCATAGCGGTTGTCGATGACCTCGCAGGCGAGATGGGTCGATTGCACAGCTCCCTGCAGGATATCGTCGGAGAGATCGCTGCCGCCGTGGAGATCGGCCCCCATCACGAAGGCGATCTCGCATTCGAGCGAGGGCGCGGTGAGCGGCCCTGCCAGCGCTTCGTGCAGGCTCGCGGCCTGCGTCGCGTCATAGATGCCGGCATAGATCGGCTCGGAGAGGCCGAGCGCGCGCTGGCCGGCGGTTGAGGTCGAGCCGATCTTGTAGCCGACGCGGCATATGCCGGCGGCGGCGAGCGCGCCGTGGATGGCGTGCTGCAGGTCGTAGCCTTCGGCCATCGTCTGCGGATGCGCGGCCGGCAAATGCCACTCCGGCCGGCGCCGGCGTGCGGCGACGAAGCCGGCGAGATCGCCGGCGGCAGGGGCTGCGGAGGAGGGGGGCACAGGGGAATGATCCGTCATGGTGGCGGCTCAGACCAGCGCGCGAAGGCTCGCCGCGGCGCTCGTCGCCCCGGCCATGATGAAAGCGGCGTCCGACTGCGTTGGAATAAATTGCGAGCCCAGCTCGATATAGGTGCTCTGGCGTTCGAGATTGGTGTCGCCGCCGACGCCGAAGAACTTGCCGTGCGCCTTGCAAGCCGCAGCCACACGCGCAACGGCGGCCATGACCTCCGGATCGCCCAGGCCGCCGGGCTTGCCCATGCTCGTCGTCAAGTCCGTCAAGCCGATGAAAACGACGTCGACCCCTTCGACCGCGGCGATCTCCTCGACATTGCCGAGCCCCTCCAGGGTCTCGATCATGCAGACCACGAGTGTGTTGCGGTTCATGATCGCGATCGCCTCGGCCTGGGGCACGGGGCGGAAGTCGAGGAGGGGATAGCCGCTCGTCGCCGAACGGCGGCCGATCGGCGCGAACTTGCAGGCATTGACGCCGGCGCGGGCATCCTCGGCCGTATTCACGTCCGGGAAGACGACGCCGGTCGCGCCGCCGTCGAGCAGCACCGAGATGTTCGGATCGCGGCAGCTGCGCACCCGCACGAGCGCTGTGATGCCTGCCCCGAGGGCGGTTTGCGCGATATGGCCGACGGTTTCCAACGCGAACAGGCCGTGCTGGGTGTCGATGAAGAGGAAATCGAGCCCGCTCGATTTCGCCACCCGCGCGATGTCGCCCGATCGGGCGAGGCGCACGATGAGGCCAAGCGCGAGCTCGCCGGCTTCGAGCCGCTGCTTGGCGGGATTGGTCACGACGGGAGCCATCGTCTCAGGCATGTCCGGCCTTTCTGAGCGGGGTCGGGGCGGGGCCGGCGTAATCGTCGGCGCAGCCGATGCGGAAGGGCGGCTCGCGCTGGAGGAGGCAGTGCGGGCCGAGGCCGTCGAGGGTGGGACAGCCGATCTGCGCCATGTTGAGATCGATCTCGTTGCGCAGGATATCGATCGCCTTGCGCGCTCCCGGCTTGCCGAAGGCTGCGACGCCGTAAAGCGTCGAGCGGCCGATAAAGACGAATTGCGCACCGAGGCAGAGCGCAATGAGGATGTCGGAGCCGCGCCGGACGCCGCTGTCGAGCATCAGCACCACCCGGTCGCCGACGGCGGCGCGGATCAGCGGCAGCATCTCGATCGGCGAGGGCGCCATGTCGAGCTGCCGGCCGCCGTGGTTGGAGACGATGATGCCGTCGACGCCGAGCGCGGCGGCGCGGAGCGCATCGTCCGGATGAAGGATGCCCTTCACCACGAGCTTGCCCGGCCACAGCTTGCGGTAATGCTCGAGGTCCGCCCAGGTCTGTTCGGAGGCCGGTGTCTGGCTGGCGAAGAGATTGGCCACGTCATCCGGGCTCGCGCCCTCAGGGGCGAAGGGCTGCCAGTTCGGCATCATCGGCGTGCCGCCGCCGGCCCTGAGATAACCGGCGAGCCAGCGCGGTCGCGAGAGCCCGTCGATGATCGTGGAGAGCTTCAGGCGCAGCGGCCGCGTGAAGCCGTTGCGGATGTTGCGCTCGCGTTTCGGGGCAATCGGCACGTCGGCGGTGAGCACGAGGGTGTCGATACCGTGCTCGGTCGCCCGTTCCATCAGCCGCCGGCCATAGCTGCGGTCGTGGGTTGTGTAGAGCTGGAACCAGATATTGCCCGGCGCACGGCCGACGAGGCCCGCGAGCGGGCTGTTGGTGGCGCAGGAGAGGGCGAAGGGGATATTGGCACTCGCCGCGGCTTCGGCGAGCATGTCGTCGGCGCCCGGCCGCCAGAGGCCTGCAAGGCCCGTCGGGCAGATGCCGAAGGGGCTGTCATAGGTCTTGCCGAAGATGGTCGCCGACTGACTGCGCTTCGACACGTCGGTGAAATAGCGCGGCAAGAGCCGGTAGGCCTGAAAGGCCGCCCGATTGCGCTGCAGACAGAGTTCGGCCTCGACGCCGCCGTCGATGAAATCGAAGGCGAGCCTGGGCAGCCGGCGCCTCGCGGCCTCGCGCAAATCGTCGATTGTGACGACCTTCTCGATCTTCATGACGATGTCTCGGGCATGGCGACGGAAAGGTATGGAACGGGCAGCGGATCGGCGCGAACGGCCTGTCGATGACGTCGCGTCGATTGCTTGTAATTCATATCATAATACTAAATGGAAGCCTGTCAACGCAGCCCGTCGAATGACCGGCGATTGGCGCCATCGACGGCAGGCGGCAAAGACACACAGCTGCGTCGATGTGAGCGATCCGCTTAGAATTTCAGCCTTTTTCGACTTGAGGTCTAGCCGGCACGCGTTGACACTTCGTCTCATCAACCTTAGTATTATTATATGCCGGAATCATCATCTTCACTCATGGACAAGACACTCAAGCGAAACCTGCGCGAGCAGATCGTCGACGTGATCGGCAGCGATATCGTCTCCGGGCGACTGAAGCCTGGCGATCTCTTGCCGAGCGAGGAGGTGCTGCTCGAACGCTACAGCGTGAGCCGCACGGTTTTGCGCGAAGCGCTCAATGTGCTCGCCGGCAAGGGCATCCTCGACGCGCGCCCGCGCCGCGGCACGATGGTGCGGCCACGCAGCGAGTGGAACCAGCTCGATCCTGTGGTGCTCGCCTGGCGCGGTCGGGCGAAGGGCAGTCAAGCCAAGCAGGAGAACGATCGGCGGACCGACCAGCTCATGGAGGTGCGCCGCATCGTCGAGCCGGGGGCCGCCGCCCTGGCCGCCCAGCGCGGGACGGACAAGGACTTCGCCGCCATCAAACAGGCCTATGACGCCATGGAGAGGGGGAGCGATTCGCCCGACGCCTTCATGGAGGCGGACCTCGCCTTTCATGTCGCCTGCCTCCATGCCAGCAAGAATGATTATCTCTCTCCGATCGCCCATGCCATCCGCACGGAAATGATGGCGTCGCTGCGCATCACCAACCGCGATCCCAAGCTAAACCGCAGCATCTCCCTGCCCCTGCATAGGGCCATTCTGGACGCCATTCTCGCGCGTGATCCCGAAGGCGCCGCCGAAGCCATGCGGCGGCATCTCGACGACACGGAGCGTCGCCGCGCACAGTCGCAGCGCTGACCGGGAAAAGAACGGCGCGACCACAGCCTTTCCAGCCGAACGGTCAATGCCTGCCGCTGGCCGGCACGAGAAAGGCCGGACTGAGATCCGCCAGGCTCGTGCAGCCGATGAGCGCCATGTCGCGGTCGATCTCCTCGGCGAGCAGGGTGATGGCGTGCCGCACGCCGGCCTCGTCCGCGACGGCGGCCGCGAACAGAAACGGCCGTCCGACGAAAACGAAGGAGGCGCCGAGCGCCAGCGCCTTCATGACATCGGTGCCGCGCCGGATGCCGCTGTCCAGCATGACGGTAAGACGGCCGGCAGCCGCGGCGACCTCGGGAAGCGCCCGGAGCGAGGCCATGGCGCCGTCGAGCTGCCGGCCACCGTGGTTGGATACGATGATGCCGTCGGCGCCAACCGCCTCGGCCTGGCGCGCGTCCTCCGGCGCCAGAATGCCTTTGATGACGAGCGTGTCTTTCCACTGCGCACGGATCCAGGCGATGTCGTCCCAGGTGAGTGAATCCCGCCGGCCGAAGGAGCGCTCGGCATGCGGCGAGATGAGCGGCGGCCCCCGCTCGATGGTGATGTTCTCGAAATGCGGCATGCCGTTCTTGAGCAGCGTGCGGCAGAGATTCATCACCAGCCAGCGCGGGTGGGTGATGCCGTCCCAGGCGAGCCGCATCGTCGGGCGCAGCGGCAGCGAGAAGCCGTTGCGGGCATTGTTCTCGCGGTTGCCGTTGACGGGAACGTCGACGGTCACCACGAGCGTTCTGTAGCCCGCACGCGCGGCACGCGCGATAAGCGGGCCGACGGTCGCGCGGTCGCCGGGAATATAGGCCTGGAACCAGGCGTCGGGATTGGCCTGGATGATCTTTTCCATCCGCATCAGCGTGGAGCCGCTGAGGATGAACGGGATGCCGGCCTCATAGGCCGTTGCGGCGAGCACGCGCTCGCCTTCGAAGGCGCCGAGCGACGTCGAGCCCATGGGGGCGATGCCGAAGGGGGCGCGGAAGGTCTGGCCGAAGAGCGTCGCCGCCTGGCTGCGCCCGACGGTGTTGACGAGCACGCGCGGCCGGAAGGACCAGTCGGCGAAGGCCGCACGATTGGCCTCACGCGAGACATTGGTCTCTACACCGCCGGAGACGAAACCATAGACACAGCGCGGCAGGCAGCGCTCAGCAGCGAGCTGGAAATCGTCGAGCGAGAAGATCTTCGCGAGCCGGCCCGGCGCCGCCGAGGGGCCGGCGGCGGCTGCCTTGACGTCCGACATCTTGATCAGCGGTGTGGCGGAATTCTCCGCGGATTCGATCTTTCGGTCGGCGGCAACCACGCGTTCCTGCCCTCGCTTTAGTCCTTCGCGATCGAGCCTCACATCTTGACGTATTCTTGCGGTCGACTGTCACGCCTAGGCGTTCCGGCCGCTCAGGGCCGTCCTGTCGTGAGCCGTTCGATGGGCCGTCTCGATCTTGCCTTTGGAAATATAATAGTATTTATTTGCTGTCAATTGGCAGTGGCCGCCGCCAGACCGCGTGAATGCTGCGGCGGCTGTGAGAGGGGATGAGGACGGACCTCGCGACGCACATACTGCCGCAGGTTTTCTTCGCGCGCCAAATCGGCCGCAGACGACGGAGATGACATGACGCAATCGCCGGATATGGCCGCGACGGCCGCAGTTTGGGAGCGCCGGCTCTATGACGCGATGGTCGCGCTCGATTACGACCGGCTGGACGCATTGCTCGCGGATGATGTCGTCTATATCCATTCGACCGGCGTCGCCGAAAGCAAGGCGGAGTATTTCGCCGGCCTGCGCCAGGGCCTCTATGATTACGAGACGGTCGAGACGCGCTCTGCCCGCACCTATGCCGACGGCCGATATGTGGTGCGCAACGGCATCGTCGAGATGGCCGTCGGCGAACGCGGCAAGGCGCGCAACCGCCTCGCGCTTCTTCACACTTTCGTCTGGAGGGTCGAGGGCGCGAACTGGCGCCTCGTCATTCGCCAGGCGACGCGCATACCGGGCTGACAGGCGCCGCTCAGGGCGGAGAGCCGCGCTTGCGCCGGCGACACCGCGCCTAAGAAAAGCAACAGAGTGTTTGAGAGAGTGCTTGGAGAGATCATGCCGAAACCGCTTGTCGTCATCACCAGCCGCTATTCCGATGCGCTCGTTGCAAAGCTCGAGCGGCACGCCTCGGTGATGCAGGGGGCGGACCAGCTCAAGGGCATGCCGCGCTGCGAGATTCTCGGCCTTATGGGCGACTGCGTCGGGCTCATCACGCAGGCGGAGCTCAAGATCGACGAGGAGCTCATCGCGCATGCCCCGAAGCTCCGCGTGGTCGCCAATGCGACGGCCGGTTTCGACAATATGGATATCGCCGCCATGCGCGCGCGGCGCATCTGGGGCACCAATTGCCCGGACAGCTTTTCGGCTGATACGGCGAGCCACGCCATCGGCCTCATGCTCGCCTTGACGCGCAACATTTTGGCGGCGGATCGCTATGTGCGGTCCGGCCAATGGAAGAGGGACGGCTGGATGCCGGGCGGGCGCTGGGACGGTGTCGCCCTCCCGGGCAAGATCATGGGCATCGTCGGTCTCGGCCATATCGGCCGCGAGGTCGCCCGCCGGGCGGAAGCCTTCGGCATGACGGTCCGCCACTTCTCGCGCTCGGGTGAGGGCACACCCGGTTATCTGCCGCTCGACGAGCTTCTCGCCGTGTCGGATGTCGTCAGCCTTCATTGCCCGCTCAATGCCGAAACGCGCCATCTGATCGATGTCCGGGCGCTCGCGCGCATGAAGAAGAGCGCCATCCTCATCAATGTCTCGCGCGGCGCGGTAGTGAAGATCGACGACCTCGTCGACGCGCTCGGGCGCGGCGAGATCGCCGGGGCAGGGCTCGACGTCTTCGAATTCGAGCCGGAGGTGCCCGAAGCGCTCTTCTCGATGGGCAATGTCGTGCTCTCGCCGCATATGGGTGGCTGCACGGCGGAGGCACGCCAATCCGCCTGGGAGCTCAGCGTCGACAATGTCATCGCCGTTTTACGGGGCGAGCCGCCGAAGACGCCGGCATTCGCCCTCTAAGCATGGCAGACAACGCCTCCGCGCGTCTCGCGAAGCCCGTACGTAAAGAGCAATCGACCGTGATTCTCGCCATACCCATAGCCGGCGCGCAGCGCGCCTGCCGGCCGTGAGCCAAATCAGGGAGGACGTGCCGATGAGCACGATCGTTGGAAGCGGTGAATTCACTTATCGCGTCGAGGAGGGCTGGGGAAAGTTGCCGGACGGCTGGAGCCTCGGCGATGTCGGCGGCGTCGCCGTCGACGCGCAAGACCGCGTCTATGTGTTCAATCGCGGCGGCCATCCCATGGTCATTTTCGATCGCGACGGAAATTTCTTGAAGTCTTGGGGCGAGGGCATGTTCCAGCGCCCGCATTCGATCTCGATGGCACCCGACGAGACGATCTACTGCGTCGACGAGGGCAACCACTGCGTCTATAGATGCACGCTCGGCGGCGAGGTGCTGTTCACGCTGGGCACGCCCGGAGAAGCCGCGCCGGAATTCAGCGGCAAGCCCTTCAACCGCCCGACCCAGGTGGCGCTGTCACCCGAGGGCGACATCTATGTGGCCGACGGCTACGGCAACGCCCGCGTGCACAAGTTCAGCCCCGATGGACAGCATATCCTCTCATGGGGCGAATACGGCACCGATCCCGGTCAGTTCAATATCGTGCACAACATCTCTTGCGACAGCGCCGGACGGGTCTATGTCGCCGACCGTGAAAACCATCGCATCCAGGTTTTCGACGGCGATGGCCGGTTCATCGAGCAGTGGAACAACCTGCACAGGGCCTGCGGGCTCACCATGGTGAACCCGGACGACCCCATTTTCTTCATCGGCGAGCTCGGGCCTTTTCTCGCCATTCATCGTCGTTATCCCAATCTCGGCC
The DNA here is from genome assembly GCF_042666455.1 of Chelatococcus sp. GCM10030263. Lineage (NCBI taxonomy): Bacteria > Pseudomonadati > Pseudomonadota > Alphaproteobacteria > Hyphomicrobiales > Chelatococcaceae > Chelatococcus > Chelatococcus sp. GCM10030263. Next base: position 585,632 of record NZ_JBHTDB010000005.1, read on the forward strand.
CGCGCGTCTCGATCGTCGACCGCCATGGCCGGCTGCAGGCGCGGCTCGGCGGTCCCCATGCCGGCACGGAGCCCGGCACCTTCATCGCGCCGCATACGGGCGCGGTCGACTCCCGTGGCGATCTCTATATCGGCGAGGTCTCGCATTCCGCCTGGGAGACCGTGTTCCAGACGCCGAAGCCCGCCTTCGTGCGCAGCCTGCAGAAATTCTCAAAGGTGCAGGCCTGAACGTTCCTCCATAGAACCGGCAGGCCCAAAAGACAGCGGGCGGCGAGGTTTTCATCTCGCCGCCTTTTTTTTCAGCCAGCTCCTACTGGCTTGTCATCGGCCGCCGGGTGACGCCGAGGACGATCAATGCCGTGATCACCGGCGCGATGGCGATCGGCAGCAGCGCCATCGAGAAGCTGCCGGTGCGGTCGCGAAGCAAGCCGATGACATAAGGGCCGGCAAAGCCACCGATGCCGCTGCCGACCGCATTGATCATGGCAAAACCAACCGCGGCAGCCGTTCCGGACAGGAAGGCGGCAGGCAAGGTCCAGAAGGACGAGACCAGCGAGAAGGAGCCGATCGCGGCGACGCAGAGCGAGCCGACGATCAGGGTGGGCGCCGCCAGCACCGTGCAGCCGGCAAAGCCCACGGCGGTGAGCAGTGCCGCGCAGGCGACGTGCCAGCGCCGCTCCCTCGTTTTGTCGGAATGGCGATTCCACAAGATCATGCCGACCGTCGCGCAGAGATAGGGGAGGGCCGCGATGAAGCCGACCTCGACTGTCGATAGCGACCCGAAGGCGTTGACGATTTGAGGTGTCCATAACGACAGGCCGTAATTGGTGATCGCCGCGCCTGTATAGGCGAGGGTGAGCGCCAGCATGAGCGGATGCGACATCGCCTGCCAGATGCTCCATTTCACGACCTTCTCGCGCTCCTGCCGCTCGAAGGCCAGGCGCTCCGCGAGCCAGGTCCGCTCGGCGGGCTTGAGCCAGCGGGCCTGGTCCGGCCGATCGATCAGATAGACAAGGACGAAGACGCCGAGCACGACGGAGGGCACCGCCTCCAGGATGAAGAGCCACTGCCAGCCGTGCAGGCCGGCAATGCCGTCCATGCGAAGCACGAATCCCGAGATCGGCGAGCCGATGACCACGGCGAACGGCGCGGCGGCCATGAACATGCTGATGATCCGCGCGCGATAGGCCGCGGGAAACCACCAGGTGAGATACAAAAGAATGCCAGGAAAGAAGCCTGCCTCGGCAAAGCCGAGCAGAAAGCGCAGGATGTAAAAGGACGTCTCCCCGGACACCGTGGCCATGAGGCCGGAGATGATCCCCCAGGTGATCATGATGCGGGCAATCCACAGCCGGGCACCGACCCGCTGCATGATCAGGTTACTCGGCACCTCCCCCAGCAGATAGGCGATGAAGAACACGCCCGCCCCCAGCCCATAGACGGTGGCGCTGAAGCCGAGATCGCGATTCATCGTCAGTGCGGCGAAGCTGACATTCACGCGGTCCAAGTAGTTGGCGATATAGCAGATGAAGAGCAGCGGCAGCATTCGCATCGCCGCCTTCCTCATGAGCGCGCGCTCGTCGACGCCGACGGCAGCGGCGTCCGGCGCCTCGAGCGCCAAGGACTGTGCTTGGCTCATTCCCGTCCCTCCCACGTCCAGCCGTTGCGCTGGTAAATATATGATATTACTTTTGTGCTGAGGCGAGGCAGAATGCCCCGCGAGGGCGTCCGCATCAGGCTGCGGCGGTGTCGACGGACGGCGTTCGTCCCGCGCCGTCCATCAAGGCAGGTCAGGTCAAGCGATAGGTATCGGCGGCCGTGCCGCTGAACAGCGCCGCCTTTACATCGGAGGAAGCGCCGGCCGTGATCCGCTTGAAGGCGTTCCACAAGGTCAGATAGCTGCAGGACTGCTTGTCCGGCGGGAAATTGCTTTCGAACATGCCGCGCCGCGGGCCGAAGGCCTCAATGCAGGTCTCGATATAGGGTCGCCAGGCGTCGGCGAGCGCTTGCGAGGAGGGGGGCTTGTCCTGCAGATGGAAATCGAAGCCGAAATGCAGGAGCCCGAGACCACCGAGCTTGACGCGCACGTTCGGGCATTCTGCCACGGCCAGGATGTTCTTCCGCCAGACCTCGAAGACCTCGGCGCGGTGGCCGGCATAGGGGCCGACACCTAAGGCGCCGCCGACATGGTTCAGAATGATCGTCGTGTCGGGGAAGGCGCGTGCGAGCGCAACCACGTCCTGCAGTTGCGTGTGATACATCCACAGATCGAAGGTCAAACCGAGCTTGGCAAGTTCAGCGAAGCCTTCTCGGAGCTTGGCATCGAAGAGGAGGCCCGGCGGGATATAGCGGGCGACATATTTGACAACTTCGTCATGCTTGTCCCAGGGCATGCAATAGCGCACGCCGCGCAGGATGCCGCCGCCGGCGGCGATCTCGGCTTCGAGCGTTTCGCGGACGCGCGCGCCGAGGGTGAGCTCGGCGAAGCCGACCATGCCGGCCGCGATCTTCGCCGGGCCGTATTGGCCGGATGCGCTCATGGCAGCTATGCCCCGCACGAATTCGACCTCGCCGACCGGATGCATCTCCTCGGGGCCCGAGGCGCGGTACATCGCCTCGCATTCCAGGAACATCGTCTGGACGACGTTGTGGCCGCTGTTGAGATCGGCCAGGAACTCGTGCAGCAGATAGCGCCCGCGCTGCGGCGTTTCCCAGAAGTGATGATGCGGATCGATGATCGGCAAGCCCGGGTCGAGAACCTCCTCGGGCTCGGCCAGCGCGTGCCAGGCGCGCAATTGGTCATTATTGCGATAGATCGCGCCGCGATAGACATAAGGCTCTGACATTATCCTCTCCAAAATGCCCGCGCGTGTCAGGCTGACATGCTCTGCTCGCCTGGCACGGCAACCAGTCCCATCCAGAACAAGAGATCGTCGCCGACGTCCTCCTCGTGGCGCCGCGCCAGCGTCAGCCGGCCGTCGTCGGCGATGCGGAAGATCGAGATACCCGCCGGCACGAGGCGTTCGAAGGCGCCTTCGCGTACCTTCAGGGCGGTGATATGAGCCGCGATCAACAGGCGGCCGCTCGCGTCGATCTGAAAGCAACGGCAGTGAATGCCGGCCGTATCGACATGCTGGATGAGCTGCGGCTCACCGCTCTCGGGATCGATGGCATAGACCGCAATGGTGTTGTCGCCGCCCGTGAAAGCGGGCCTGTGTCCCGGCCCGCGGATCTCCGGCGCGCGGTTCGCCACATAGACGAAGCGGCCGTTCGGATGCACGCGAACGAGGCCAGCCAGTTGATGCACATCGGGCCGGGCCGCGGCGAGGGTCGACACGCGTAAGCGCGGCTCGGCTTCGAGCGCGCCATCCGCGCTCCAGGCGAACATCGCGAGTTCGTTCTGCCGTTCCTGCGACACATAGAGCCAAGGCTTTGCAGGATGACAGTCGACATCGCGCGGGCCGAAGCCGTAGCCGCCTTGCGGCGCCACGACCTGCTGGTCGTGAAGCTGCCCGTCGTCAAAGGAAAAGACATTCAGCGACCCCGGCTGCTCCGGCTGCTCCGTGGTCGCGTCATGGCCGCGGCAGACGAGGATGGCGCGGCAGCCGTCGGGCGTGACATGGACGTGGTGGAGAAACCGGCCGAGCGTGATCGCCGCCAGCTGCCCCACCAAGCTGCCGAGCGTCTCGTCCGGCGCGGTGCGATAGATCTCGACCGCCGCCGGAACGCTGTAGGCGACGAGCAGGTGCCGGGACGCGGGATCGGCCGAGACATGGATCGGCCGCGACGGCAGTACGCGTGGCGCGCCGTGCGGCGTCAGCGCCCCAGTTCTTGGCTCGATGCGGAATGCCTCGAGACGGTGGATGCTGCCGGCGATGCCGAGCCCCGGCGCGCCGTCACTCGAGGCCACATAGAGCGTGCGGCCCGACTTATGTGCAACGGCATATTGCACGGCGGCCGGCAGGCGCAGACTGTCCCCTTTGGTCAGCCGCGCGCCATCGCTGTCGAGCAGATGACAGGTCAAAGCCGGTCCGATGGCGGCGTAGAGGAACGTCTTCGTCCGCATGGACTGTCCTTGGCCGGGGTCCGCCTGCATCACCGGCCGGCTCATGCCATCGAGTGGACGGGCTGGGCCACCGGGTCCGGGCTGGCTTCGCCGATCGTGCCGCGCGTCGCGAAGATCGCCGTGAGTGCGCCGATGACGGCAAGCACGCCGCAGACGATGAAAGCGGTGGTGAAGCTCCCCGTGCTGGAGACGAGATAGCCCGTGACGATCGGCGCCAGGATGCCGAAGCTGTTGCCGCCCAAGGTCAGGAAGGCGAAGGCGCGGCCCACGTCGTTCTGCGACGTGAGCAGGTCATTCGTCAGGGCGAAGTTCCACGATTGCGACGCGCCGTTGAAGGTGAGCGCGATGGTGAGCAGCACGACCATGATCGTGGTGGAGGAGGCAAAGGGCGTCAGCAGAACCACGCCGGCCGCGAGCGTGCCCAAGGCGACGGCATAGCGCCGCTTGCCGCCGCGCAGCTTCTCCGGGTCGAGCAGGCGGTCGCTGAAATAGCTCAACAGCAGACAGAAGATGATCGCGAAGCCGTAGGGCAGCGCGGTATAGATGCCGCTGCCCATGATGGAGAAGCCGCGGGACATCTGCATGTAGCCGGGCAGCCATGTCAGGAGGAAATAGGCCGTATAGGTCTGGCAGCCCTGTGTTACGGCGAGCCCCCACATGGTGCGCGAGGCGAATAAGCCGCGATAGCCGATGCTGTGGCCATCCGATACGCTGGCCGATTGATGGTCGCGCTCCGCCAGGATCTTCGCTCGCTCGTCGGGATGCAGCCAGCTTGCCTTCTCGGGCAAACGGAAGACGAGCAACCAGATGCCGACCCAGACGATGCCGATGAGGCCGGTGACGATGAAGGACGAGCGCCAGCCGAAATCGGACACGAGCCAGGCGACGAGCAGGGCGCCGACCGACGGCCCGGCGAGCGAGCCGCTGATCCAGATGGCCGAGGCGAGCCCACGCTCGGATCGCGGCGCCCATTCGCGGATGACGCGATTGGCGCCGGGGTTCGTCGCGGCCTCGAAGACCCCCAGCCCGAGCCGCGTCAACAGCAGCGGGACGAGCGACGATACGAAGCCGCCGAGCATCTGGGCGATGGACCAGAAGCCCACGGCGCAGGCGACGGTGCGCCGTGAGCCGAGCCGGTCCGTGAGGGCGCCGGCCGGTAGGAGGCAGAGGATATAGATCCACAGGAAAGAGGAGAACAGATAGCCGAGAGCCGTGGGGCTGAGGCTCATCTCCTTGGCGATCGAGCTGCCGGCGACCGACATGTTGATGCGGTCGAGCATGCTGATCATCAACAGACTGAACAGTAACGCATAGATGAAGCCTCGTTTCGTCTTCATCGCGGCCATTCCTTCCGTTCGCGCAATGTGTCGCCTCGCGCGGCGAGCGCGGCAGGCGTGAAGGGGTGGTTGGAACTGCCCGCGCGCTATCGCGCGGGCGCCGAGCGCAACTGGCGCTGCGTCCCTCTGCGGACCGCCAGCAGCCACAGCACGAACAACGCACCGACGGCGGCCAGCGTCCTCAGTCCGGCCTCGAAGCTGCCGGTCGTGTCGCGGAGATAGCCCATCAGATACGGGCCGACGAAACCAGCGACATTGGCGATGGCATTGATGGCGGCAATTCCCGATGCCAGGGCGGCGCCCCGCAGGAACTGCTGCGGTATTGCCCAGAAGGCAGGAAGATAACCGAACATGAAGAAGCCGGCGGCCGTCAGTGCGGCCATCTTGAGCACCAGCCCATCGAAGAAGGTGGAGAGTACAAGGCACGCGGCGACCAGCAGAATGGCGACTGCGGTACAGCCGAAACGACTGCCGGTCTTATCGGAGATATAGCCGAATGTCATGATGCCGCCGAGGGCAGCGACATAGGGAAGGGCGGATACGACGCCGACCGCAGTATTCGACAGTCCGAATCCCTTGATGATCGTGGGAAGGAAGAAACTCACACCGTAATTGATGATCACGGCGCCGAAGCAGACCAGCCCCATCGCGAGAACTCTGCTGTCCGTGATGGCGGCCAAAGCGCTATGGGGGCTTTCCTGGGATGCCGCGGCCTGTTCGCTCGCCATGCGCTCCACCAGCCATTCGCGCTCGTCACGCTCGAGCCAATCGGCTTCGGCCGGCCTGTCGGTCAGGACCCGCAGGAGGACGAAGGCCATGAAAATGGTGGGCAGCGACTCCAGGATGAAGAGCCACATCCAGCCTTGCAGGCCCCAAACTCCGTCAAGGCCGAGAATGAGGCCGGAGATTGGTGCGCCGATGACCGTCGACAGCGGGATCGAAAGCCAGAAGAGGCTGCCGATGCGGCCGCGGTACTCGGCCGGGAACCAAGTCGACAGAAAGTAGACGATGCCGGGATAAAGACCGGCCTCGGCGATGCCGAGCAGGCCACGCAGGATGTAGAAGCTGTACTCCCCCCGCACGAAGACCATGCAGAGTGAAATGATGCCCCAGGTGACCATGATTCGCGCCAGCCACCGGCGCGCGCCGACCTTTTCGAGAATGATGTTGGATGGAACCTCGAAGAGGACGTAGCTGAGGAAGAAAACGCCCGCGCCAAAACCGTAAGCGGCGGCCGAAAGGCCGATATCCGCATTCATGGTGATGGCCGCGAAACTGACGTTGACGCGGTCGAGATAGGCGAGAAACGCGCAGGTGATCAGGAGCGGAATGAACCGCCAAGCCACCTTGCTGATGACGGCTTTCTCTTGAACCAAGGCTGCCTCCCTAGTTGGGCGCCGAACCGTCGGCAATCGCCGCGGACGTGTTTTGTATTTATAATATGATAATATGGTAACTGCAGAGCGGCAAGCCGGTCGGGGTGGGTTGAGAGCTCTGCTCGTCGCGCTATGCTGGTCTTTATGGCCGCGGGGGCCTGAACCGGCCGCCTCCGGCCGTTGACACGTTTATATGGCTATAAATACTATAATAAGATATATGATTTGCAAAGAAGGAAAACGGGGAGGCCCATGACCGTCAATCGCAAACGGCTCGTCTTTTTCGAACGTTGGTTCCACCCCGTTGCGGAGGACATTCTCGGCGCGCAGGACGACATCGAGCTCGTCCGGCTGCATTATGGCGATCCCGAGCCGGAGAACTGGTCGGCGCTGGCCTCGGCCTGCGGCTATCAGGTGGCTGCGCGCACCGAATTGAAGGAGCCGTGGTTCGGCACGGCGGAGCTCTTGTCGCGATGCCCTCGCATGCTCGCCCTCTCGTCAGCCGGCGCGGGCTTCGACGTCATCGATGTCGAGGCCTGCACGGCGGCCGGCGTCATCGTCTGCAACCAGTCGGGCACCAACAGTCAGCCGGTCGCCGAACACGCCATCGGGCTCATGCTGGGGCTGACGAAGCGGATCGCCTTCACCAACCGCGCCTTGCTGCAAGGTACGGCGCAGGATCGCTTTCGGCTCACCGGCAGCAATATCATGGGCAAGACGGTCGGCATCGTCGGCATCGGCTATATCGGGCGCCTCACGGCGAAATATTGCCGCGCTTTCGATATGCGCGTGCTCGCCTATGATCCCTATCTGAGCGCCGGGGAGATCGCGGCGCGCGGTGCCGAGAAGGTCGATTTCGCGACGCTCCTCGAACAATCGGATTTCGTCTCCGTGCATTGCCCGCGGACGGACGAGACGCTCCGGATGTTCGGCGCTGAGGAATTCGCGCGCATGAAGCCGGGGGCCTTCTTCGTCAACACGGCCCGCGGCATGATCCACGATGAGGAGGCATTGCTCGCGGCTCTCCAATCGGGCCACCTCGGCGGCGCCGGCATCGACGTCTTCGATGTGGAGCCACCGCCGCCCGACCATCCGCTTCTCCACTTCGACAATGTCATCGCCACCCCGCATATCGCCGGCGCCACGCATGAGGCGGTCCACGACATGTCGAAGGCGGCGGCGGAGCAGTGGCTCGCCCTCTTGCGCGGGCGCGTGCCGCCCCGGCTCGTCAATCCCGAAGCCTGGCCGGCCTATTCCGCGCGTTTCGAGGAGATCATCGGCTTCCGCCCGGATCCACTCCTGGCTGCGTGAGGCCCTGAGGGGCCGCTCTCAGCCACCCGCCTCCAGCACAGCGACTTTCTGCTGCGCCTGGGGGGCCGGTTTCAGGTCGCTGCGCTTGCCCGCCCGCAGCAGCGCGCTGTCGAGCGGATGGTCGATGAAGGCCTCGTGCCTGCGCGCTATCGCCAGGACCTTGTCGAGATCGACGCCGGTCTCGATGCCCATCTCCTGCAGCATGTTGACCAGGTCCTCCGTCGCGATATTGCCGGAGGCGCCCGGCGCATAGGGGCAGCCGCCGAGGCCGGCGACCCCGCCGTCGAAGCGGTCGATGCCGGCCTGCATGCCGGCGAGCACATTGGCGAGCGCCATGTCGCGGGTGTTGTGGAGATGGAGCGTCCACGTCACCGCGGGATAGTTCGCGCGCATATGCGAGGCGACGCGATAAATCTGGAGCGGATTGGCGACCCCGATCGTATCGGCGAGCGACATATGCGTGATGCCGAGCGCGAGATAGCGCTCGGCCACCCGCTCGAGCTGACTGAGCGGCACCTCGCCCTCGAAGGGGCAGCCGAAGGCGCAGATCACGCTGCCGGAGACGATGAAGCCGGCCTCCTGCGCCACGGGCGCCATCGCCTCGATCTCCGCGAAGGTGTCGGCGATGGAGCGATTGCCGTTGGCTCGATTGTGCGATTCCGTGACCGACAGCATGACGCTGACGCCATCGAGCCGATCCTTGAAGGCAAGCGCGCGTTGCAGCCCGCGCATATTGGGCGTCAGCGCCCGATAGCTCACACCCTCGACGATATCGATGCCGCGCATCATCTCCTCGGCATCCGCGAGCTGCGGGATGGCCTTCGGATGGGTGAAGGACGTGACCTGGATCGTCGGCACGCCGGTGCGCGACAAGGCGTTGACGATCTCGATCTTGGTCTCGGTCGGAATCCACTTGCGCTCGGACTGGAAGCCGTCGCGCGGACCGACCTCCATGATATGCACCTTGTCGACGAGCTTCACGGCATTTCCTCCCTCGGGAACGCGGGCGCGTGGCGGTTTAAATGATCAGGCCCCAGGCTGGCGCCTTGCGCAAGAGCGCCGCGCGCTGCTGGCGCCCGCCGTTCTCCTCGTCGGCCCCTTGGCTCCAACCGCGAGGACTGTCCTTCGGCAGGCACGTCGGCTAACTTGGCGTCTTGCGCCCGATGACCTTTTCTCTGGCAGGGTAGAAGGAAAAAATGTTCGCGGTGATCTTCGAGGTCCAGCCGAAGGCCGAGCAATGGGATGCCTATCTCGGCGAAGCCAAGCTCCTCAAGCCGGAGCTCGAGCAGATCGACGGCTTCGTCGACAATGTCCGCTACCGCAGCCTCACGCGCGATGGTTGGCTGCTCTCGCTGTCGAGCTGGCGCGACGAGAAGGCGCTGGTCCGCTGGCGCACCAAGGCGCTGCACCACGACGCCCAGGAGAAGGGCCGCTTTCGGATCTTCAACGACTATCATCTGCGGGTGGGGCAGATCATCCGGGATAGCGAGCTGCCCGCCGGCTGTGAGCTGCGCGAACAGCGCCTGGACGAAACGGAGGTCGGCGAGGCAACCGTCGTCACGCTGGTCACCGGGCGACGCCCTGCGGATATCGCGGCCCCCGCCGCGCTGGCGAGCTGGCTCGGTCTCGACATCACGCGTCCGGGCCTCGTCGCCTGGGACGTGCTCGACGCCGTGTTGACGCCCGGCGACCTGATCCTGCTCACCTCCTGGCGCGACAAGGCCGCCGTGGAAGCCTACGAGACTTCCGCCGCCCTGCCGCCGGGCGCGCGCCTGCGCAGCGTGCGCATCCTGCGCGACTACGGCATGTTCGACCGCCGCGAGGCGCCGCAATATTATCCCGATGTGCCGCAATCGGCCGGGGCAGGATCGTTGTAGCGCGTCAACCGTCGACCTGCGGCACGCGCACGGTGCGCCGCCAGACCATCTGTGGTTTGACCTCGATCCGCACCGGCGCATCTTCTGTCGCCCGTTCGCCTGTGACCAGAGCGGCGACATGGTCGGCGATCGCGTTAACCGGCTGATCGAAGGTCGTCAGCGCATAGGACAGCCAGTCGGCCTCCCTGATATTGTCGAAGCCGATCACCGAGACATCGTCGGGCACACGCAGCCCGAATTCGCGTCGGGCCGCGTCCATCACGCCGCAGGCGATAAGGTCGTTGACGCAGAAGACGGCATCCGGCCGGTCGAGCCCGGTGAACAGCCGGCGGCCGGCGATGAGCCCGTTGTCGTAACTCGACGGTATTCCCTGCCGCACCACGTCGACCGTGAGCCCGACCGCCTGGGCTGCAGCGAGGAAGCCCGCTTCGCGCGCGGCCAAGCTCGGCGTGCCGAGTTCCGTGTTGACGACGGCGAGCCGCCGGCAGCCTGCGCGAAGAAAGGCATAGAGCGCGCTGCGGGCAGCGCCTGCATTATCCAGGCGGATATTGGCCGGTCCCTCGATCCGGTCGTCGCGGTTGATCAGGATGAGGCGCTGGCCGTTGTCGAGGCAGGTGCGCACGAGCGACTGCGCCGGTGTTCCCGACATGACGACCGTCGCGTCGGCACGGTAGTTGAGGGTCTGGCGGAGAGCCGCGCTGGCGTCGTCGTCCGGGCCGCCGGTCGAGAGCACCATGGCAACCTTGCCGGCCGCCTGAAGCGCATCCGTCAGCGCCCGCACCAGCCGTGCCGGCTGGGGCGCATCCATGTCGCTGACGATCAGACAGACGATGCCTGTCTCACGCCGCATCAGGCCGCGGGCGAGATGATTGACGTGGTAGCCGAGCTCGCTAGCCGCCGCGAGCACCCGCCGTCGGGTCTCCTCGGACACGCTCGCGCCCGGCGTGAAGACCCGCGATACGGCCGATCTCGACACGCCCGCGAGCGCCGCCACTTCGCGTGCCGCGACGAAAGCCCTCGCCGAACGCGCTTCGCCATCCGGATCCTGCACCGGTAATTTGTCGTGCACGAGCGATTTGCTGCGGCCGGAAATGCTCATCGGCGAAGACCCTGACCCGCCCGGACTTAAGGCGTGCGCGAGAGTTGAACGCCGGGGCGGATTTTGCAAGTCTCTGCACGCGTGTGCAAAAGAGAGTGTGCGGGCGTTCCAGCTGAGTGGTTGCGACTCGTGCCAACGCCGCTAAAGCGTTATTGCCCGGTGCCGAGCAGACGGCGAGGGTGAGCTCCGTCTCGGGGATCGCGGATAAGCGGCTGCGCCGGTGCATGGGCCAGCGCCTCGGTGATTAAGCAAGGCCTCCGGCAAGATCTGCCAGATCTCGAATTCCCGTCGCGCTACCTATGGCTATGACCGGCGCATGGCTGCGCAGACGTGAGCCTTTCGGGTTCTGTGATCAGGACTGCCCGTAGAGCCGCTTATTGAGATAGAGCAGGAAGCCGCTCGACGCGCCCGCCACGACGACGAGCAGGAAGGTGAGCGCCATGATCAGGTCGACATTGTGCAGGCCGATGGCGTTCATCAAGAGGAAGCCGAGGCCGCGCTGGGAAGCGAACATTTCGCCGAGCAGCGTGCCGATGAGCGTCAGCGAGAACCCGATCCGGATGCCGGCGAAGATCTCCGGCATGGCCGCGGGCAGCACGATGCGCGCGATCATGTCGGCCGAGCTCAGGCCCATGACATGCCCAGTCTTGATATAGACACGCCGGACGTTGCGCACCGCATTGATGGTGAAGAGCGCGATCGGGATCACGCCGTGAATGGTGCCGAAGGCCACTTTCGCCGACATGCCCAGGCCGAAGGCGAGCAGCAGAATCGGATAGAGCGTGATCTTCGGGATCGAGTAGATGGCGACGAGCATCGGCTCGAAGACGTCGGCAATCATGCGATTGAGGCCGAGGGTGAAGCCGATGGTGAGCCCGATGGCGACCGCGAGCACGAGCGCGAGGCCGAAGGCCTGGGCGGTCTCGGCGAAATGCACCCAGAACTGGTCGGTGGTGACGAGGTGAGCCGTGTAGCGGAGCGTCTCGAGCGGTGAGCGCAGCGCGATATCGCCGACGATCCAATAGAGGACCTGCCACAGGACGAGCAGCGTGACGATCAGGGTCAAGCCGTTGCGCAGGCCGTCGGGGATACGGACGGCCGCGGGTGTCGAGGCCTCGGCCGGCGAGGCCCGTTCGACTGTGGCGCTCATTGTTTTCATTGATCCCGAATGGTCCGCTCCGGAAGCGACCGCGTTCGCTGGCAGCTTGCTCATCGCAGCCCCCGCCGGTTCATCAGCATCTTCTCCCAGCGGGCGAGAAGCGTATTGATGGTGATCGACACGATCAGGATCAGCAGAATGAGCGGATACATGATCGCATTGTCGAAATTGTTGTAGGCGAAGCTGATCTCGTAGCCCATGCCGCCCGTCGACATGATGAATTCGGCACCAATGATGCCGATGAGCGAATAGGCCACGGCGAGTTTGGCGCCGGTGAGAATGTAAGGCGCCGCGCAGGGCAGGGTGATGCGCCAGGCGGTCTCGACCGCCGACATCTGGTTCACCTGCGCCGTCTTCAAAAGCACCCGCGGCACGCGGTCGAGGCCGTTCAACGTATTCACGATGACGGCGACGACGCCGAGCATGGCGCCGATGAAGATCTGCGGCGCGTCGCCCAGCCCGAGGAGGATGATCAGGAGGGGATAGAAGGCGAAAACCGGAATCGCATAATAGGTCGCGAAGACCGGTTCCAGCGTATCGCGCACGCGCTTGAAATGGTGGATGGCGATGGCGCTCGCGACGCCGGCAATCATGGACACGACGAAGGCGATCGCCGCATTGCCGAGCGTCTTGGCGATCGCCCCGTTGAGCGAGCCGGAAGCCAACATCGCCACGAGGTCGATGACGATGCGATGCGGCGGCTGCATTGTGAGCGGGGGAATGACCCCGACGAGGCACATCACTTCGAGGAGGCCGACGAGGCCCACAACGATGGCGATCCGCCAGATCGTAGCGCCTTTCATGCCGCTTCTTCCACTTTACCGATCGATTTCAGCGATTCCGCGCGCAAGGAGCGCCAGAGACGGGCGGTGATCGTTCCGAAGCGCTCTTCCTGCACGATGCGGCTGTCGCGGTCCTTCGGCCAGCCGGTCTCGACGACGTCGATCAGCCGTCCGGGCCGGGCCGACATCACGCCTATGCGGTCGGCGAGCATGGTCGCCTCGTCGAGCGCATGGGTGATGAGGAAGACCGTCGCGCCGGTCTTGCGCCAGAGGTTCAGCACCTCGTCGCCCATCAGGAGCCGCGTCTGCTGGTCGAGCGCGCCGAAGGGCTCGTCGAGCAGAATGAGCCGCGGTTCCGTCACCAGCGTCCGGGCGATGCAGACGCGCTGGCGCATGCCGCCGGAGAGCTGTGCCGGATAAGTCTTGGCGAAGGGCGTCAGCCCCATCATGGCGAGCGCGCGTTCGATGCGCCCGTCACGGTCCTGCTGGGAAATCTTCATGCGCCGGAGGCCGAAGGCGATATTCTCGGCGACCGTGAGCCAGGGAAAGGACGCATCCTCCTGAAAGACGACGCCGACGCCGTCCGGGATCCGGCCGGAGATCGGCCGGCCTTCGAAGGCGACCTCGCCGCGGGTTGCCGTCGACAGCCCGGCGACGAGTTCGAGCAGGGTCGACTTGCCGCAGCCGGAGGGGCCGACCACGGCGAAGAACTCGCCCTGCTTCAATTCCAGGTCCAGGGGGCCGAGCGCATGGACGGTATCACCCGGCCGTCCTGGCCGGGTGAAGATCTTGTCGACATCGCGCAGCGTGACCTGCGCACTCTGCGATTGGGTCATTTCAACGCCTTGATATCGTCCGGAAGAAACTGCGTATCGATCATCGACTTGAGGTCGATGTCACCGCTCAAGGCGCCGATCATCTTCTGCACCTCGACGGCCTTTTCGAGCCCTTCCATATGGATCTGGCCAGGACCCCAATATTCGACGCCGCTGGTGCGGCTGTCCACGAGGTTCTTGACCGCGCTGCGCGCCACTTCCGGGTCGAGGTTATAGACCTTGGCGACGATATCGCCGGCCTCGTCGGGGTTTTGCTTCATGAACTCGACCGCCTTGCGGCGGGCGCGGATCACCGCCTTGATGAAATCGGCCTTCTCCTTCGTCGCCGAGCCTGCGGCGGCGCCGAGCACATTGGCGATGGGCGGCAGGAGTTCGGACGCCCGGGCGATCGGCCGGTACTTGTCCTTGAACTTCGACCAGAGCGGCTCAGGGATAGGTGCGACATCGACAAGGCCGGTGTCGAGCGCCGCGACGCCTTCGCCGAAGCCGCCGGTCTTCACCAGTTCGGCATCCTCGGTCTTGAAGCCGCCGGCCTGCAGCACGAGCGTGGCGAGCCCCTGGCTGGTGGAACGCGGGTTGGTGTAGCCGATCTTCTTGCCCTTCAAGTCCTTCACGGACTTGATCGGCGAATCCGGCTTCACCGCCCAGACGAATTCAGCAACCGTCAGCACATTGTCGCTGATGATCTTGACGTCCGCGCCCTGCTTGATCGCCGCGATGATGGCGTTCGGATTGACTTCCGCATAGGGCGCATCGCCGGCGAGCATGTTGCGCAGCGTCGTGCCGCCGCCGGCCGAGGAGAGAATGCCGGTGACATTGGCGCCTTCCTCCTTGAAGAAGCCCTTCTCCATGGCGACCGCGAAGGGCATGCCGTTCGCCGAGACGCCATAGTTGCTGACGACGATCTGCTCGGCTTGCGCCGTGCCCGCCAAGGCAAGGCCCGCCACGGCTGCGGCGGCAACCCGCCACAATGCTTGTGATGCTCTCATCGATTCCTCCCTCGTGTTCCCTCGGGCATCGTTTGCCCCCAAACTGGCCGCTTCCTGCGGCCACTCGTCCGTGCGTCTAGAAGCACGGGCAATTCCTGACTTCACCTCTCCGCGGACTGCTCGATCGTCCGCCAGCGGGCGAGATCGACCGCGTCATCGAGGATGGCGCGCACGGCCGCGCCATTGGCGAGCGGCTTCAGCGGTTCGGTGCCGTCGGCGTGGCGCCTGAGCGCGGCGAGCGCCTCGTGCATCGCAGCAGTCGCGCGAAAGATGAGGCTCGCCGGAAACGAGATTTGGGTAAAGCCCATGGTGCCGAGATCGGCGGGGCTGAGCCAGGGCGTGTCGCCGCCCTCGAACATGGCGGCCGAGAGATAGGCGCCCTTGAAGGCGGCGCCGACCTTCCGGTAATCCGCCTCGGTCTTCAGTCCGGCGATGAAGATGCCGTCCGCGCCGAGCGCGAGAAACCGCTCGGCTCGCCGCATGGCGGCATCGAGCCCGAGCGGGCCATAGGCATCCGTGCGGCCGATAATGAAGGTTTCCGGATCCTGACGCACGCTCAAGGCGGTGCGGAGCTTGGCCTCGATCACCGCCTCGTCCGCCACGGCAGCGGCCTTGTCGGCGCGTTGCTGCTTGTGGTCGCGGCTCTGATCTTCGAGCAGGAGCCCGCGGACGCCGATCGCCTCATAGGCGACGATCGTGCGAGCGACGCTCTTTACGTCGCCATAGCCGTCGTCGGCGTCGCAGACGAAGGGGAGCGTCGAGGCCGCCGCGATGTCGCGAATGCCCTCGACCATATCCGTCAGCCCGATCAGGCCGATGTCGGGATAGGCATGGCGGGCGGCGAGCAGGGCCGAGCCGCCGATGCCGAAAGCCTTGAAGCCCGCCTGTTGGATCAGCCGGGCGGAGAGCGCATCATGGGCAAGCGGGGTGACGAGCGGCGTCTCCCGCGCCAGCGCCTCGCGGATGGTCAGACGCCTCACGGAGTCTGTTCTCCCGCCATGGCCTGGTAGAGCCAGCCGCGGCCGGCCTTGGCGGCCGCATAATAGGCCTCGATCTCGGCTCCGTGACGCAATGTGGTGTCGATCTCGTCGTCGCCGCGCATCAGCGCCTCGGCGCGGGTGGCGGGCACGCGGAAGGTGTAAGTTTGCCCGCCCGGTGCGGTAACGCTGCGCGCCGCGAGATCGACCTTGGCGATCGGCTCCATCGGGTAAGCCGCGACGGCGGCGGCAAGTGCCGAGAGCGTCTCGGCATCGATCAGACCGGCCAGCAGGCCGTTGCGGAAGGCATTCTCATAAAAGATGTCGGCGAAGCTCGGCGCCAGCACGCAGCGGATGCCGAATTGCTGGAGCGCCCAGACGGCTGCTTCGCGCGACGAGCCGCAGCCGAAATTCTCGTCCGCCAGCAGAATGCGCGCGGCGCGGAAGGGCGGTCGGTTGAGCACGAAATCCGGGCGCTCGCGGCCGGCATCGTTATAGCGATGGCCACCGAAGAGGCCCTTGCCGAGGTCGGCCTTCGCCGAGCGCAGATAGGCGGACGGAATGATCGCGTCCGTATTGACGTTGCTGAGCGGCATCACCGCCATCACGCCTTTGACGCAGGTGAAGGGCTCTCTCATAAACTGACCTTCCGGACATCGGTGATATGGCCGGCGAGCGCCGCGGCCGCGACCATCGCGGGGCTCGCGAGATGGGTGCGGCTGCGCGGGCCCTGTCGGTTCTCGAAATTGCGGTTGCTGGTCGCGACGCAGCGCAGGCCCGGGTCGACCACATCTTCGTTGATGCTGACGCACATGGAGCAGCCGGCGTCGCGCCATTCGAAGCCGGCGTCGCGGAAGATGTGGTGGAGACCTTTGTCTTCTGCCGCACGTTTCACGGACATGGAGCCGGGCACGACAAGCCCCCGGACATTGGGCGAAACCCTCCGGCCACGCACGACCGCGGCTGCCGCTTCGAGATCGGCAAGGCGCGAATTGGTGCAGGAGCCGATGAAGGCGATGTCGATCGGAATGCCGTCGAGCGGCGTTCCCGGCGGGATCCCCATGTAGCGAATGGCCTCGGCGGCGAGCTCGCGGCGCTTCACATCGGCGAAGGAGGCCGGATCGGGCACATGGCCGTCGATGCCGATGACGTCCTGCGGCGTCGTCCCCCAGGTCACCTGCGGCACGATCTTGTCGCAATCGATGATGACGTCGCGATCGAAGACGGCGTCCGGCTCGGTCGCGAGCGTCCGCCAATAGGCGAGCGCCCGGTCGAAATCCGGTCCGGTGGGTGCGTATTCACGACCGCGCACATAGGCGAAAGTCGTCTCGTCGGGGGCGACCAGGCCGAGCCGGGCGCCGAGCTCGATCGACATGTTGCAGAGCGTCAGCCGGGCTTCTGCCGCCAGCGCCCGCACCGCCGGCCCAGCATATTCGACGGCCGCGCCGCGACCGGCGGCGATGCCGAACTGGCCGATCGTGCGCAGGATCATGTCCTTGGCGGTCACGCCGGGCCCGAGCCTGCCCTCATAGGAGATGCGCATGGTCTGCGGCCGGGCGAGCGCCAGCGTCTGGGTGGCGAGCACATGCTCCACCTCGCTCGTGCCGACGCCGATGCCGAGCGCGCCGAGCCCGCCGACCGTGGAGGTATGGCTGTCGCCGCAGGCGAGCACCGAACCGGGCAGGGCAAGGCCGAGCTCAGGCGCGATCACATGCACGATGCCCTGGCGCGGATCGTCGACGCCGAAATGGCGGATCCGGCTCTGGTAGGCATTCGCCCGCATCAGCGAGAGAAGCTCGCGTCCGCCCGGATTGGTGTTTTCATCGCGGCCGGGGGCCGTCGAGATGATGTGATCCTGGGTGGCGACGGTCAGCTCGGGATGGCGCACGCTGCGTCCGGCTTTGCGCAAGCCGTCGAAGGCCGCGGCGCTCGTCGTCTCCTGGAGCACGTGCCGGTCGACGAAGATAAGGTCGCGGCCGTCATCGAGCTGCCGGATGAGATGGGCGGTCCAGATCTTCTCGAAGACCGTTTTCGGACCGGCGGAGCCTTGTTCGGTCGTCACGTCAGCCTCGCAAGACTGCGGCCGCAGGGCGGCATCGGCGCGCAATCAGAGTGGCAGCTGACATGACTTTTCCTCCCGGCCGAACATAAGTGTCCGGTCCTTTAAAGACTTGGCTCCGCCCGGTATTCGCGCCATGATGCGCCCGTTTGGAGTGATTGTAAGGTGACGCTACCCCCTCCATACGGGGCCGTATAGCCACAATTTGCTCTCGTGCTCTAAGGAAAAGTCATAGCAGATGACACGCCGGCTCCCCCCGCTGAACGCGCTCCGCGCCTTTGAGGCAACCGCTCGCAACGGCAGCCTGACGCGCGCCGCGCAGGAACTGTCGGTGACCCAGGGTGCGGTCAGCCGCCATCTGCACCAGCTGGAGAGCTGGCTCGGCACCACTTTGTGCCTGCGCCTGCGACGTGGAATCGAGACGACGCCCGAGGGCAAGGCCATGGCCTCGGTGCTGCGCGAGGCCTTTGACCAGATCGAGGCGCAGGCACGCCGGATCCAGGAGAAGCCGGGAGACAACAAGCTGCGCATCAAGCTGCCGCCGACCTTCGCCATTCGCTGGTTCGTGCCGCGGCTCGCGCGCTTTCATGCGCTCAACCGGCATGTGGATGTGCAGATCACCACCTCGCATCAGGAGGTGGATTTCGACCGGGAGGAGATCGACGTCTGCATCTATTCGGGATCGGCGCCGCTGCCGGGGCTTTATTGTCGGCGGCTGTTCGGGGAAATCCTGTTGCCGGTCTGCAGCCCCGGCCTGTTCCGCAATTCCCCGGCCTTGGCCGAGCCGGCGGATCTTACCCGCTATGTCCTGCTCTGCTCGATGCATAGGCCGGATGACTGGCCGGCCTGGCTGCGCGCCGCCGACGTCACCACTGTGGACGGCAACAGCGGCCTCAAATTCGAGAATTCGGCCCTCGCCTATCAGGCGGCGACCGACGAGCTCGGTATCGTCATGGCGCAGCGCGCCTTTGTGGAAGACGACCTGCGTGCCGGGCGCCTCATCGCACCCTTCCGGCTCAGGGTTCCGACGGAAGGCGCCTACTACCTGGTCTATCCGCGTACGCGGCGCGCGGCGCCGCTGATCCGCACCTTCGAGAATTGGATGGTGCAGCAGGCGGCGGAACTGGAGGAGGCGGCCGGTGAGCCCACCGACCCGGAGAAGGAAATGCGGGGTGTGTGATCGGTCATCCCGGGGCCGAGCGAAGCGAGGAGCCCGGGATCCAGAAACGATGTCGTATGAAAGTATTCGCGCCGTCCTGCCTCATCCGTTGTCCCGCATCGGTTCTGGATTCCGGGCGCGTTGCTGCACAACGCCCCGGGATGACCATCGCTCTACACCGATGAGTTTAAGCACGTATCAGCTAGTCCTGGAGGGCTTTCAAACCGACAAGGTCACCGTGATCTCGCCGTAGCCAGCGAATTTGGCCGAGACCACGTCGCCGGCCTTGGCATATTGCAGGCCGCTATAAGCGCCCGTGGTGATAATCGTGCCGCGCGGCAGGAGGTCCGGACGGCCGGGCGCCTGGATGAAGGCGAGCGCCGGCAGGCGCGGATCGCCGGCCGCATTGCCGCCGACCGTATCGGAGAGGAGCGTGTCCCCTGCCCGGAAGGTGATCGCGAGCTTCACCAGATCGTGTGAAGCGGCATCCGCCCACGGCTCGCCATAGACGAGCCCGCCGTTCGACATGAAGTCGGCTGCGCGATCGAGCAGGGGCGTGTCCGTGTAGCTCGTGAAGCGCGTATCCACCACCTCGATGGCCGGCAGGACGCTGACACGCCGGTCGAAGTCGGCGAGCGTTATACTCCGGTCGGCGGCGGTGAAGTCGTCCTCGAGCCGGTAAGCGATCTCCGCCTCGACCCCGAGCAACGGTACCTCGGTGGCGGCAAAGACGGCCGGGGCCGGCTTGAGGCGGGACCTCAGCACAGCACCCCACATCACCTCGGCGGGATCGGAGCCGGCAACCTTGTAACCGGCGACGGAATCGCGGAGCACACGAACGGTCGCCACCTGAATGGCGGCCGCATCGGCGAAGGTCGCGGGGCGGACGTCGTCGGGAAGCGCCGCGAGCGGACGCCCTTGCCGGCGTGCATCCGCCAGAAGATTCGCCGCCGTCATGATTGCGGTAGGTTGCACGGCAATGCTCCGATCAATAGGGCAGGGCGGTCGGGCGCGCCATGAGCTCCCGCATTCCGGCCAGAAGAACCTGATTGATCCAGGCGATCTTCATGAAATCCTCCCGGATCGGCTTGCCGGCCGCGCGGATGCGGTTGGCGGCCGCCTCCACCTGCCGGGCGACCTCCTTATGGCTCGGCTCGCCGGGAAAGCCCAGGGCCTGCGCAAGATCATTGAGGCCGAAGCTCAGATAATCCACACCCGGCAGGGCGGCGATCTTGTCGGCAGCTTCGAGCCCCGCCACGCTCTCGATCATGATGCCGACCGAGACGTCGTTGTTGCAGTCGACGAGGTGCTTGGGCAGATCGTCGATGGCCGTGAAGAAGGGGCGGCCGCCGCCGAAGGAGCGGTTGCCGGTCGGCGAGAAATAGATCGCGTCGAGCGCCTCCTCGGCGTCGGCCACCGAGTTCACATGCGGCACGACAATACCGCGCACGCCACGGTCGAGAAAGCGCGTGATGGTCGGCGCGGTGCGGTCCGGCACGCGGGCGATCGGCACGAGGTCGTGGCGCTCCGCGGCGAGGCAGGCGGTTTCGATGTCCTTGAAATCGAAGGTGCCGTGCTCGCCGTCGAGATAGATGAAATCGAGCCCGAGCGAGGCGAGCACCTCGATCACCGGCGGAGCGGCGAAGGTGAGATGGCAGCCCTTTATGGTTTCGCGGCTCGCAGCGGCCCGTTTGACCGCGTTCGGACTCAATCTCAGCGTCTTGTAATTCATGTCGAGGGCCCTTGAGGCGTTGGAATGAGGGTTTCAGGCGCCGTCCGTCAGCGGCCGAAGCGGCGGCTTTCCGTCGAGAAAGGCGAGCACGTTCTCGACGGACTGTCGGTAGAAGACGGCGAAATTCTCCTGGACGCAGTAGCCGAGATGCGGCGAGAGCACCGTGTTGGGCGCGCGGCGCAGCGGATGGTCCGCCGGCAACGGCTCGCGGTTATAGACGTCGAGCGCCGCGATGATCCTGCCGGCATTCAACGCATCGAGAAGCGCCGTCTCCTCGATGAGCGGACCGCGTGAGGTATTGACGATGATCGTGCCGGGGCGCATCAGCCCCAGCTCGCGCGCACCGATGATGCCGATCGTGGTCGGCGCCAGCACCATATGCAGGCTGACCACGTCGGCTCTTGCGAGAAGGTCATCCTTGGCGGCCCACTGGGCGCCGCCGGCCTCGGCCCGCTCGGGCGTGAGATTAGGGCTCCAGGCAAGCACGGACATGCCGAGCGCCCGGCCGTAGCTTGCCATGAAGGAACCGAGACGCCCGAGCCCGACGAGCCCGAGCGTCCGGCCGCGCAGGGTGAAGCCCGGCGCGATGCCCTCCTGGAAGCGGCCGGCCCGAATCGAGGCATCGCCGGCCGCGATCCGCCGTGCGGCGGCCAGCATGAGGGCGAGCGCGAGCTCCGCGGTCGCAGAGCCGTCCTCACCCGCCTCGGTGCGCGTCACGACGATGCCGCGCGCCGCGAGCGCCTTCAGATCGACGGACTTGTTGCGCGCACCCGTGACGCTCAGCATCTTGAGCTTCGGCAATCGGGCGATCAGGCTGGCAGGGAAGGGGGTGCGCTCGCGCATCGACATGATGACGTCGAAGTCTTCGAGCCGAGCCTCCGCCGCGTCCTCGTCGGCGACGGCATCCTCGAAGAAGCGGATCTCGGCGCGGGCACTGAGCCCCGACCAGTCGGCGCTCGTCTTGGCCACGCCCTGCCAGTCGTCCAATACGGCGATTTTCATCCTCATGCCTTTTCTGCCGGGTCGCGGCTCAGCTCAGGGCCGCGATGCCCTGGGCCAGGAGGTCCTTGCCGATCGGTTCTTCGAACTGCTGATAGACCGGCTTCGTCGCGTCGACGAAGAGCTTGCGGTGCTCGGGCGTGATGTCGTTGACGGCCATCAGCGTCTTGAGCTTCTCCAGCGCGGCGATCGTCGCCTCCGGCTGGACCTTCCATTCCCAGTCCATGGAGGTCTTCATGGCCGCGTTGAGAATTTCCTGCTGCTCCTTGCTCAGGCCGTCCCACAGGCCCTTGTTCATCGAGACGAGGAAGAAGTCCGTGACATGGGCGGTCAGCGACACATATTTCGAGACTTCGTAGAGCTTCACGTCGAGCAGATCGCGCAGCGGATATTCGAGGCCGTCGACCACCTTCTGCTGCATCGCGAGATAGATTTCGGCAGAATCGAGCGCGACGGGATTGGCGCCGAGCGCGCGGAAGGCCGCGAGATAGACCTGGCTGGAGATGACGCGGATCTTGAGGCCGGCGACATCCGCCGGCGTGTGAATCGGGCGGATGTTATTGACCATGTGCCGCGCGCCCATGAGCCAGGTGCCGAGGATCTTGAAGCCGGCCGCTTCGGCGAGGTCGTTGATATGGCCGCCGAAGGGCGTGTCGAGCGAGGCCCTGAGCTTGTCGGGCGAGGACACCAGGAAGGGCAGGGTGAACACGTCCATCTGCCGAATGAAATTGGAGTACCAGGCAGGCGTCGCATTGGTGAAGGCGAGGCTCCCGAGCTGAACGGAGGTCAGCATCTCCTTGATGCTGCCGAGCTGGGAATTCGGGAAAGTCTCGATCTTGAGCTTGCCCGACGACAGCTTCGCCACCTCGTCGGCGAAGATCATCATGGCCTGATGATAATTGGAGCCCGTCGGCTGGGGATTGCCGAAGCGCAGCGTCCGCGCGCGCTGGGCGATCGCCGGCGAGGCGATGGCCGCAGCCCCCGCCGCGAGCGACAGCTTCAGGAATGTCCGGCGGCTGCCGGCCGAATGCGATGTGTTCATGATGTCCTCCCTGGATATTGGTTGGCGTTCTCTAGCCATGGCGTCAGCGCATCCCGAAGAGCGTGGGCAGCCATGTCGTGATCTGCGGGAATAGGATGACGACGACGAGCCCGAGGATGAGAAAGATGTTGTAGTAGTAGGACGACCGCATGGCCTTGTTCACGGGCGCTTCGCCGATGGTGCACGCAATGTAGAAGCCGATGCCGACCGGCGGCATCATCACGCCGATGCCGGTCGCCATGATGATCAGAATGCCGAACTGCAGCGGATCGACGCCGAGCTTCTCGGCGAGCGGCAGCAGGATGGGAGCGGCGATCAGGATGGCGGGAAAGCCTTCCAGGACGAAGCCGATGACGATGAGCGCCGCGACGCTCAGGAACAGGAAGACCGTCGGATGGGCAGTGCCTGCGAAGGCATTGGCCAAGGTCACGCCGAGCCCGTCGATAACGATCGCCTGGACCAGGAGATTGGCCATGCCGACCATCAGCAAGACCATGCCGGAGACGAGCGAAGCCTCGCGCAATGCGAGCCAACAGCTCGACAGTTTCACCGAGCGATAGAAGAAGAGTGCGGCGAGGAAACCGTAGACGACCGCGAAGGAGGAGGACTCGGTCGGCGAGGCGACGCCGCCGACGAGCCCGCCGATGACGATGACCGGAACCCCGAGGGCCGGCAGGGCCGGCGGCACGCTGAGCAGCGCGCGCTTCAGGCTGAAGGGCGGCCCCTTCTGCCAGTTGCCCTTGCGGCTGCGCAGCACGACGGCGATGATGAGCGCAATGGCGAGAATGGCAGCCGGCAGGAAGCCCGCGATGAACAGCGCGCCGACCGAGAGGCTGGTCACTGAGCCGAGGATCAGCATGGCGACCGATGGCGGGACCGTCTCCGCCATGGCGGCGGAGGCCGCGAGCACCGCGACGAATTCGGTGGAGGGATAGCCGCGCTCGCGCATCGGCGCCTTCATCACCGAGCCGACGGTGGCGATATCGGCCGCCTTCGAGCCGCTGACGCCGGAAAAGACGTAAGTTGCGAGCACCTCGGCGATGAGCAGGCCGCCCTTCCAATGACCGACCCATTCCTGGACCATGTCGATCAGCTTGCGGGCCATGCCGGTGACGTCCATCAGCGAGCCGGCCGCCATGAAGAAGGGAATGGCGAGAAGGACGAAGCTGCTGATGCCGTATTGATAGGCGGCCGGGATGGCGACGAGCGGCGCATCTCCCGTCATCACCATGAAGAGCGCGCCGCCCGAGGCGAGGATGATCGGGATCGGCGTGCCGGAGATGAAGCCGAAAACGAGAAAGCCGAAGATGGGCAGGAAGGGATCGATCTCGATGGCGCCCGAGTAATAGCCGCTGCGCAAGAGAAGAACGAGAACGCCGAGGGCTGCCGTAATGACGAGCGCGATGGCGAGCGCCTTGGCGGTGATGCCGGCGAGCTTCTCGAGCGTATAGATGATCATCAGCACGAGCCCGACGCCGAGCCAGATCGCGACGCTGCCCATATTGAGTTCGAGAACGGGCAGAACCTGACGCGTCTGGGCAGCGAAGAAGGCGGGATAGACCGAGAGCGACAGCAGACAGAGCAGGATGACATTGAGGAGGCCGCAGCCCCGCAGCACGTCCCGCTTCAGGCCGGACATCTGGTCGATGAGTGCCGTATAGGCCATCCCCGTCGTCCGCCGCAGGAAAGCGGGTGCGCCGAGAAAGGTGACGATCGACATGAGCAGGGTGGAGACATCTGCGGCCCAAGGCAGGTCCTGGCTGACCACGTAGCGGAGCAGCGTGCTCGCGAAGGTCACGAGGATATTGACGAGAACGGCGAGGATGACGACGGTCTCGACCGCGGTGGCGAGCGCATCGAGCGGACGCCGCAGGCGATGGCGCGGCACGTCGAGGCCTGCCGTCTCCATGGGCGGCAGGTCGATGCCGGCTTCGGCCGTGGCGCCGACCGTGCTCATCGTGAAGCTCCGGGCGTGTGTTCGAGGAAGAAGTCGCGCGTGCGCTCGACGGCGGCATCGCGATGGTCGGGACCCTTCCAGGGCGACAGCACCTCGGCGCCGGTCAGGCGTGCGATATCCGCGGAGACCGTGACCGGATGCATGGTGTCGTCACCCGGCATCAACAGGGACGGCACATTGCAGCGTCCGGCGAAGTCGCGCGTGACGCTGAAGATGAAATCGCCGGCGAACATGCGCTCCCCCGCGGCCTTCAGCAGCGCAGGGTCCACATCCGGCCGCTGACCGACCTTGTCAGCCCATTGCGCGACCTCCTCGTCGACCGCCGCGCGGTTGGTATCGGAGAGGCCGATCGGGTTTTGCAGAACCTGCGCCGAGACGGTGCCGGGTGCTGCCTCCTCCAGCGCGAAGGCGAAGGAAACGCCGATGCAGCCGCCCATGACATGGCAGCGGCTGACGCCGAGATGACGCAGGAGAGCCAGATGATCCGCCGTATAGGAATGCCAGTCGTAGTCCGGCCCGATCTCCGCCCAGGACTGGCCGGCATTGCGGACGTCGAAGGCGATGACCGTGAAATGCGGCTCCAGCACCGGGATCGGATCACGCCAGGCCTGCGGCAGGCCGGGCTTCGAGGGATTGCTCCGCCAGCGCTCGATGCGCGAGCTCAAGAAGCCCGGCGCAAAGAGAAGAACGGGATAGCCCTTGCCCGACACTTCATAATAGAGCTCGCCTTTATCGATCGGCAGCAAAGCCATCGAGCATCCTCCAAACGGTAACTTACGCGTGTTGACTTGCGCCTGTGACGTGTTCAGTGGCCTAGCGGCCGTTCATTGCTTCAGATTGCGGTCCCAGAGGTCGAACAGGACCTCCCAGGCCTTCTCGGACGCAACCGCGTCGTAGTCGGGCCGCGCGGCGAAGCAGAAGCCGTGGTGGGACTTGGCATAGGTTTCGATGGTGTATTTCGTGCCGGCCTTGTCGAGCGCGGCGCGCAGATCCGGCACGACGTTCTCCGGCACGGCCGGATCGACCTCGGCGAAGCCGAAATAGAGCTCGCCCTGGACCTTATCGACCAGGAGATGAGGGGAATCGTCGCGATCGGTGACGATGTCCACACCATAGAGCGAGGCAGCCGCCTTCATGCGCGGGAACTGGGCGGCGATGGTCGTCACGAAGGAGCCGCTCATGCAATGGCCGACGCAGCCCAGCGGACCGGGCTTCACCTGGCTCTGGGCGTCGAGGAAGGCGATCATGCCGCGCGTGTCCTCCGCCACCATCTGATTGGTGAGGCTGTTCATGGCGCCGCGGATGACCACCGACATGGCAGGGTCGCGCCGCGCCACGTCGAAGCGCAGGGTGCCGAGCCGGTAGTAGAGATCCGGCAGCATGCAGTAATAGCCGTGGTTGGCGATGCGCCGGGCCATGTCGCGCAGTTCTTCGCGGAAGCCGGGCGCATCCATATAAAGAATGACCGCCGGATAGCTGCCGTTTTCATCCGGACAGGCAACGAAAGCGTGCTGCCGGCCGTATTTCGTCGTAACCAGGACGTCTTTCTCGTACATGGCCTAGCCTCAATGCTGCATAAGAAGTGCGACGACGGCACGGCGCGCCGTCGTCGTCTGGCGTGGTTTCGTTCGTGTCAGGTGCGCGCCGCCTGCGCCATCTTCACGAGCTCGGGACGGAACAGATCGGGGAAGTCCGTCACGACCTTGGAGCAGGCGACCCGGAAGGACTCCACGTCCGGCGTGGCATTCACTTCCATGCCGTTCGCCTTGAGAAAGGCAAGCGTCTCCTGCTCGTCCTTCTGCGTGTAGGCTCGCAAATACTTTGTCGCCTCATCGGCAGCTTCGTTGAAAGCGCGCTGTTCGTCGGGGTTGAGCCCGTCGTAAGCCGCGGGATTGACGA
This sequence comes from Chelatococcus sp. GCM10030263, assembly GCF_042666455.1. Classification (NCBI taxonomy): domain Bacteria; kingdom Pseudomonadati; phylum Pseudomonadota; class Alphaproteobacteria; order Hyphomicrobiales; family Chelatococcaceae; genus Chelatococcus; species Chelatococcus sp. GCM10030263. Next base: position 612,287 of record NZ_JBHTDB010000005.1, read on the forward strand.
TTGCGTAAGAGGTCGTCAGCACGTGGTCGGTCTTCGAGATGTGTTTCTGCACCTCGTAGAGTTTGTTGGATCTCACGACCGGCAGCGGCGTCTCCTGCCCGTCGGCGACGCCCTGGCTCAGCGCGAGATAGAGCTCGCTGAGGTCGATGGTGACGATCGAGGCGCCGAGCGCCTGCATCATCGCTACATAGGATTTCGAATCCGGCACGCGCATCTTCAGGCTCGCCAAATCCTTGGCGGTGTTGATGGGGTGCTTGTTGTTGGTCATCGAGCGCGAGCCGAGGTCGTGCCAGCCGGCCACACGAAAGCCCTTCTCGAGCGCCCGGCGCTTGAGCTCGGTGCCGAGTTCGCCGTCGAGCGCCGCATAGCACTGCGCGCGATCGCGGAACAGGAACGGCGCGTCGGTCACCGAAAAGTCGGGCACCCAGTTCATCAGCGCGACGCCGACACCGCCCATTTCGAGAGAGCCGAGGCGTACCGCCTGGGCGATGTCGCGCTCGGTGCCCATCTGGGCATTCGGATAGATCGTGACCTCGACGGCACCGGACGTTTTCTTCTCGATGGCCGCCTTGAACTGCTCGCCCCAGATGTGCCAGCCGTGGGTGGTCGGCGTGGAATGCGCATAGCGAAGGCGCTTGACGCGCGAGCGCCGCTGCGCGAGCGCCGGCGCGGCGATGAGCCCGGCAGCCGCTCCGGCGCCGAGGCGGATGATGTCGCGGCGGCTCTGCGTCAGCCCGATGATGGGGCGATCGTCGATCTTTGTCATTCTATCCTCCCAATAGGCCCGCTTGGCGGGTCATCCCTTCATGTTGAAAGCAGTCGGCAGCGCCGTGGTGATCCAGGGCACCGAGGCGACGAGCAGAAGCGCGACGCACATCACGACGAGGTACCAGGTGAGCGGGCGCATGGCCTTTTCCACCTGTGTGCGGCAGATCGTGCAGGAGACGTAGAGGGCGATGCCGATGGGCGGCAGGATGCCGCCGATGCCGAAGGCCTCGACCATGACGATGCCGTATTGCAGCGGATCGATGCCGAAATGCAGGGCGACCGGCAGCAGCAGCGGGCCGAGGATCACGATGGTGACCAGGCTTTCGAGCAGCGCGCCCATGAGGATCGTCAGGACGATGACTGTCGGCAGGAAGAGCGACGGCCCGAGATCGCCGACCGCATCGGCAATCGCCTGCGGAACGCCTTCGAGCGACAGCGCCCAGGAAAAGACGGTCGAGCCGGCGAGGGTGAAGAAGATCATGCCGCTCAGGATCGAGCTCTCGCTGAGCACCGACCACATGTCGCGCAGCTTGATCTTGCGATAGAGAATGCCGAGCACGATGCCGTAGACCACGGCGAAGGTGGAGACCTCCGTCGGTGTGCCCACGCCGCCGACGATGCCGCCGACGAGGACCACCGGCATGAGGAGCGGCAGGATAGCCGCCTTGCCGCTTGAGCGGACGATGCTGAGAGGGGCCCGCTCGCTCCGTTCCCAGCCGGAGATGCGGGCGCGGACATAGACAAGCAGCATCAGGCTGGCGGCGAGCGTCGCCGCCGGCAGGAAGCCCGCCAGGAACAAGGCCCCCGTCGAGACGGATGTGACCGAGCCGAGCACCAGCACGGCAATGCTCGGCGGAATGGCCTCGCCCATGGCGGCGGAGGCGGCGAGCAGGGCCGCGCATTCGGGCTTCGAATAGCCGCGCTTGTTGAGCAGCCGGTTCATCGGGATGCCGATGGTCGCCATGTCGGCAGCCTTCGAGCCGGAGATGCCCGAGGAGATATACATGCCGACGATCATGACCTGCAGCATGCCGCCGCGCAGATGGCCCATGAGGGAAGCCAGGAAGTCGACGATCTTCGCCCCGATCCCGGCGCGGTCCATGATGAAGCCGGCCAGAATGAAGAAGGGCAGCGCCAGAAAGATGAAGCCGCCGGCGCCCCGCTGGGCGTTCATCGCGACCGCCGCCATCGGCGCAGCATCGGTGACGACGATCGCGCCGAGACCCACCGAGGCGAGCACGAAGCCGATCGGCACGCCGATGACGAGGAGGCCGACGAAGAGGGCGAGCAGATAGATATAGTACCAGGAGGTGTCGATCCAGGCCGCGTCCTTGCTCAGGAGGATCGCCGCCAGCAGCGCCGCGACCACGACTGCCGCGCTAATCGACGCCGAACGGGGCACCCGCCACAGCGCGATCAAGGCGAAGATGACGAAGAGCGCAGCGCCGAGTGTCATCGGCACGGTCAGCCAGATCATGTCGAGGCCGAGCATCGTGGTCTTGGCCCCGGCATTCATCTGGATGAGCGGGATCGAGAATACGCCGATCACGAGCGCATTGACGATGGTGATCCACTCACTGGCCGCGGTGAGAAAGTTCTTCACCTTCTCCGGCATGTTGTCGACCACGATTTTGATCGACATGAAATCGCCGCGGCGATAGGCGATCGCACCGCCGAGAAAGGCGACGACAATCAGAAGAAGCTGCGAGGTCTCCTCGATGCCGAGCAGGATCGGCGTGCCGAACATCGTGCGCGCCAAAGTATTGGCGAAGACGAGGACGACCTCGAAAGCGAGCGCGATGTTGAGCAGCGCGAGCACGAGCCCGTCGAGCATTTCGAGCCAGCGCGGCAAGGCGATGGGCGCGACGGTCGGTCCGAACGCAGCCTCTTCGAGCGCGAAGTCCGGCCCTTCCTCCCTGGTCAATGTTGTGTTCATGTCCGCCTTGATGGTCGGTTGATGCGATGGTCGCCGTCAGAGGCGATGATCAGCCATAGCAGGTTGCCATTGCCAGAAAAAATCGATTGTTTGCAGCCATTGCGATAGTATGATCCTATCATGACAATCACCCTCGCTCAGATCCGCGCCTTCGAGCGCATCGCTCGCCTCGGCAGCTTTCATGCAGCGGCGCGGCATGTCGGCATCACCCAGCCGAGCATTTCCCAGCGGATCAGGGATCTCGAAGCGACGCTCGAGGTCGAGCTCTTCACGCGCAACGGACCGCGCGTGACGCTGACGGCAGAGGGGCATGCCATGCTCGAATATGCCGACCGCCTGCTGCAGACGGCCGACGACGTTGTGGTTCGCTTCAAGCGCCGCGATCCGCTGCTCGGCCTGCTGCGCATCGGCGTGAGCGAGAGCTTCGGTCTGATCTGCCTGACGGATCTGATGCGGCGGCTCGAGCGTCGCTATCCGAAGCTGAAGACCTCGGTCATCGTCGGCGATACCACCATGGTGAGCGGGCTCTTGAACGACCACCAGCTCGATTTGGCCGTGATCTCCGAGCCGGGGGTCGCCAACCACGTGCATCAGGTGCCGATCGGCCGCAATGAGCTCGCCTGGGTGGCGAGCAGCGACATGGACGTGCCGTCGGGCACGCTGACGCCGGCCGAGCTTGCGGCCTATCACCTCATCGTCAGCCCGCAAACGGCGCGGCTCTACACGACGATGACCAATTGGTTCGCCCAGGGCGGGGCCGTTCCCCAGCGGGTCAGCACCTGCAACAGCCTCTCGGTGACACTGATGATGATCCGCAGCGGCTTCGCGATCGGCCTCGTTCCCATCCGGGTCGTATCCGACGAACTGGCGCAAGGGCGCATCGTGCGCGTTCCGGTCAATCCGGCAGTCGGGGCGCATAGTGTGACGCTCTGCTACCAGATCGCGCAGTTCGGTCCCAATCTTCAGGCGATCGTCGACCTCACCAAGGAGCTGATCGCCCACCACCAGCTGTTCAAGTAAAGGCCCTGGCTTACCGATAGCTCTGCCGAGAGCCCGTCTCGGACGCGTGCTCGATCGCCTCGATCATGCGATGGCGGACGACGGCGTCGGCGAAAGTGGGCACATGCGTCGTGCCGAGCTTGATGTCGCTGCGCATCAGCGCATAGGCATGGGCCAGCGTATAGAACATGTCGGATGGGGCGGCGTCCGCGACGAGCTTGTAGCTCTCCGGCACGGGTAGGGATTCGAGGGCGCCGGTGGTGCGGCTCGTGCCCTGAATACGCAAATCGGCGTATTGCAGGCGTCCCGACGTGCTCGTGATGACGAGATCGCCCTTGCTGCCGTTGATCTCCCAGAAGAAATTGGCCGCTTGCGAGATGCCCGAGCGATAGTGGACCGCAGCCACCGCGCCGTTGTCCAGGATGCCGGTGATCGCGATCTGATCATCGATCGTCTTCGGCACCTTCTCGCCCGTGTCCGTGCGCTTGGGGAACGGATAGCGCGTCGCCAACGTGGCGGACAATCCCTTGAACTCGCCGAGGCACCAGCAAAAGCTGTCGATCGTGTGGCCGAACTGGACCGTCAGCATCGAGACGCCGTTCTTGCGGTCGAGGCCATAGACCAGCCGTGGCTCGATGGTGGCGCCCCAGGCACCGGCCGAGGCGACGAGGGTCGACGAGATGACCTCGCCGATCCGGTCCGAAGCGACGAGGTCGCGGATATAGCGAATTGCGGGGGAGGAACGCCCCTGCAGACCGACATAGGCGGGAATGACCTTGCTCTCGGCGAGCGCGGCCAAGGTTTCCGCCTCTGCACGGCCGTTGCCGAGCGGCCATTCGCAATAGACCATCTTGCCGGCTTCGAGCGCCGCCTTCACCAGCTCGAGGTGATAGGGGACGCGAACGGCCACGACGACGACATCCACTTCCGGCCGCGCGACGAGTTCCGCCGGATCGTGGAAGGCGAGCGGCACGCCATAGATCTCCGCGGCCTGCGCCGCGGATTCGGGCCGCGACGTCGCCAGAGCCCGGATCTCATAACCCGGAACGGCCTTGAGGGCGGGAACATGCGCTCTGCCGGCCCACGATCCCTCCGGGCTCAGCCCGATGATGCCGAGCCCGATGTCACTGGTCGCCATATGCACTGCCCCTGTGGATTGAAATAATCATACCGCCGGCCCGCAGAACACGCACCGACGAGAAGAGCGGGCTGCGCCCGCTGGACGGTTGTTTACCAGCGCAAGGCGGGGGAGAAAAATCGATTATTCTGGCAAGTTATGATCGGTTCTGCCGATGGCCTAGGTGTCAGCTTTTGCATTGCCCGGGGATTTAGGCCGGATGGCTGCCGTAAGTGTCGGGCGAGAGGCCGGCCGCGCGCGCGGCCTCCGACAGCGAGGCCCACACCTCGTCCGGCAGCGGAATGCCGTTGTTGGAGCGCTCAGCGCGGATGCGCGCCTCCGGCTCGCCGGGCACGAGCACTTCACCCCCGGGAGTGGCAGGACGCGCGCTCTTCACGAAGTCGATGAAGCCGCGCGTCTCAGCGCTGAAGGCCTCGGGGGAGCCGAAATGCGCAGGCGCCATATAGATCGACAGCATGCCGTTGGCGAAGCGCCGCTCGCCTGGGCCGGCACAGCCGGACCCGGTCAGCGCGCCGGCCAGGAGCTCACAGAACAGGGCAAGGCCCGAGCCCTTGTGCTCCCCGAAGGCGCGGATCGCCCCGGCGCCGTTCTTGGCCATGCGTGGCCCGCCGGTCGGCGGCCCATAGAGCGTGTCGGGGTTGCCGGAGAGGTCGCCCGCAGGGGTGATCAGGCTGTCCGGCGGGATCGGCTTGCCGCCGTTTGCCGCCACCAGCACCTTGCCTTCGGCGATGGCGGAGGTGGCGAAGTCGAGGACGATCGGCGCCTCCCCCGGAACGGGAAAGCCCGCCGCAAAAGGCGCTGTGGAAAAGCGCCGGTCGACGCCGCCGAAGGGGGCGACCAGCATGCTGCCGGCCACATTGACGAAGTGGACCGAGGCGAGCCCTGCGGCGGCCGCCATCTCCGCCCATTCGCCGATGCGCCCGAGATGGCCCGCATGCCGCAGCGCAACGATGGCGGTACCGGCGGCCTCCGCCATGCCGATGCCGAGCTCGACCGCCAGCGGGCCGACCGTCTGGCCGAAGCCGTAGCCGCCATCGACGATCGCGAGCGCGTCCGACCGGGAGATGATTTCGAGCTCGCGGTCGCGAAAGAGGTCACCCGTCCGCAAAAGATCGAGGTAGCGCGGCACCCGCACCACGCCGTGGCTGTCGTGACCGGCGAGATTGGAGCGGACGAGATAGAGCGCGATGCGCGCGCTTTCGGCCTCAGAGCAGCCCGCCGCACGGAAAATGTCGCTGATCATGTCCTGAAGGCGCGCTGCCGCGATGAGCATTCCGTTTCTCTCCCGTCACCTGTCGCGTTCGGACTTCTGTTTATCCCAAGCTCAGCCAAGAGGCCTTTGAAGAGGCCGCAATGCAAGACCGTTTGCATGCCCTAGTGGAGGACCTGCTCTGCGGCCAGCTCATCCGGACTTGGTCGCCGTTGCAGTTCGGGCACGCGTTCAGGCCGGAGACCAGCGACGCTCTTGATGAAGTAACGAGCGTGTCGGGAACTGGGAAGCGCGTCTCGCAGGGCCGGGCTCACCGCGCGTCGATGACGTCCCGCACCTTGGTGGCGAGATCGGCGAAGCTGAAAGGCTTGGTGATCAGATGCACGCCCTTGTCCAGCCGACCCTGGTGAATGATGGCGTTGCGCGCATAGCCCGTGGTGAAGAGCACCTTAATCTCCGGCCGGATCTGGCGGGCCTGCACGGCGATTTGCGCGCCCGTCATTCCGCCCGGAAGAACGACATCGGTGAACAGCAAGTCCACATGCGGCTGACGTTCCAGCAGCCGGATCGCCGAGGGGCCGTCATGGGCCTCGAGCACCCGGTAGCCGAGCTCGCGCAGGATCTCGACGGAATAGGCGCGCACATCGTCGTCGTCCTCGACGACGAGGATCGTTTCCTCCGTCTGGCCCTCGGGCAGCGGAAGGGCGTCCGCACTCTCGGCCTCCGCGCCGTCCGCGATCAGCCTGGGAAGATAGATCTTGACCGTCGTTCCCTGCCCGATCTCCGAATAGAGCTTCACATGCCCGCCGGATTGCTTGACGAAGCCGTAGACTTGGCTCAGCCCGAGGCCGGTGCCCTTGCCGACCGGCTTGGTCGTAAAGAACGGCTCGAAGGCTTGCGCTATGGTCTTCGCGTCCATGCCGGAGCCCGTGTCGGACACGGAGATCACCACATACTGGCCAGGCAGCACCTCCGCATGGGCGGCTGCATAAGCTTCGTCGATATGGGTATTGGCGGTCTCGATGGTCAGTCGCCCGCCCTCTGGCATGGCATCGCGCGCGTTGACGGCGAGATTGAGGATGGCGGCTTCCAGTTCGTGGGGGTCGACCTCGACCTGCCAGAGCCCCGCGCCGCGCACCGTCTCGACAGAAACGGTCTCGCCCAGGGTGCGATGCAGCAGCTCCGACATGCCGCTGACGAGAATATTTACGTTGGTGGCTTTCGGATCGAGCGGCTGGCGCCTGGAGAAAGCGAGCAGGCGCTGTGTCAGCGAGGCGGCGCGGCGCGCGCCGTTCATCGCATGGCTGGCGGCGCGCTGCAGCCGCCCGGAGCCGGCCGGCAGGTTGCGCTGCAGGGTCTCGAGATTGCCGATGATGATCTGCAGCAGATTGTTGAAGTCGTGCGCCACACCGCCGGTGAGCTGGCCGACAGCTTCCATCTTCTGTGACTGGCGTAGCGCCTCTTCGTTCTGACGCAGCTGTTCGGTGCGTTCCGCCACCTGCTGTTCCAGCGTCGCATTGAGCTCGCGCAGGGCCTCCTCGGCCCATTTGCGCTCCTCGATCTCCCGCTGGCTCTGCTGGGTGAGCCGGCTGTTGTCGATCGCGACCGCGGCCTCCCCGGCAAGCCCGACCAGGAGACGCTCGCAACGCTCCGTGAAAACGCCCGGCCGCGCATGGCCGAAGAACAAACCGCCCGTCACCTCGCCCGTTCGCGAGATCACCGGAACCGCCAGATAGCTGCGGACCGGCAGATGTCCTTCCGGCATGCCCTTGCGCGGGGCATTGCGGCCATAGCGCGGGTCCTTGGTGATATCGTCCGACCGGACAATGCCTTCGCCGTTGAATGTCGGCGCGAAGACATCGGTGTTCCGAGGCATCGGGAATTTTGAGAAGGCCTCCATCGGAGCACCCGAGAGGGTGTAGAGCGTATAGCGTTCGCCGGCCTGATCGAGCACATTGTAGAAGAAGGCGCCGAATTCCGCGCCGGTCAGCTCCACGCCGGCATCCGTCACGATCTGTACGAGCCGGTGGACATCGGTCTCGCTCGCCAGCGCAGAGCCGGCGCGGTTGAGAATTTCGAGCGCCCACCTCTCTTCGCGTATCGCTTCTTCGGCCTCGCGCTGCGCTGTGCGGTCCCTGAGGATCTTGACGTAACCGACGATCTCGCCCTGCCCATTGCGAATGGGCGTCATCTCGCCCGAGGCCCAGAAGCGGCTGCCGCCCTTGCGCAGGCGCCAGCCCTCTTCGCCCCCGCCGCGTCCCTTTGTCCGGGCGTCCGCCATCTCGCGGGCGATCAGGCCGCGCGCGCGATCCTCCTCTGTGAAGATGCGGTCGAGGCTTTCGCCGGTCATCTCGGCCTCGGTCCAGCCGAAAATGCGTCGCGCGCCCTCGTTCCAACTCGTTACCCGGCCCTGCGGGTCTGTGCTGATAATTGCGGTATCGGTCGCACTATTGACGATCTGGCGCCACTCCGAGCCGGAAATGGTCTGCGCGCCGCCTTCCGGCCCAGCATTGCCTTCACTCATCACAGACCTGGCCCCACCCCGAACAACGGTTCAATTACCAGCCTCGTCTCAGTCTGTCGCGTTCTGGGCTATCCGCGCTCCCTGACAGCGGCTTCCAACCCAACAAACTGGACCTAGGCTACGTAACGCCCGAGCTCGCCCTTTGTGCCGGAGCCTTGCGCAAATCACCGGATGCATGTGCTCACGGTGCATCAGTTGGCCGCTTCATCGCAAGACCCTCGGGCTGGCAGACAGAGTGGGCGCAATCTCCATCTGAGGCATGGACGCATCCTTTTGGTCAGGTTTTCGCAGGCGGACCTCGGACCTAATGTCCCACAGGCCGCGAACGGGCCATGACAATGCGCCCTGTTGCGCCTCGGCAGGTGCCCGATGCTCCGACCTCATGATGACCGGCGCGGTGCCCCGGCTCTCCTGATCGCGCTCGCGGCGGCGCTGTGCATCGCAGCCAGCCCCTCGTATGAATCGATCGCGGCTACCGCGCCTACCGCGGGCCAAGCCTCGCCCGCCGATTTCGGCTTTCCCGTTCCAATCCCCGAGCCGCCCCTGCCGGAGGGGACCGATGCCTTCGATCCGCCGAGCTTTCCGACGAGCGCGACGGGTCCTCTCATTGCCGAGAGCGCGCGCACGGCCGATCGCGACCAGATCGTGACGATGACGGGCGTAGATCTCGACGGCGAAACGCGTTTTGCCGTCTTCGCGCAGGATGGCGCTGCAGAAACCAGCTCGGTGCGCAGCATCACGACGCTCCGGGCCGACAAAACGGCCGCATCTCTCCTGCTGCCGACCACATTACCACCCTGGTCCATGTACTTGCTCTGGCCCGAACGGCGAGGCCGCTACGGCGCACCGGTCGCCGTCAACCGCACGGAGGCGTGGTGGATCGGGCCGGATAACGCCACGACGGGCGCGGTGGTGTCCGTCTTCGGCCGCAATCTCGCCCGCGCGAACGGCACCGCCACCTCCTTTGTCTATATCAAGCCCGCGCGCGGAGCCGGGCGCTATATCGAGCCGGTCGCGGTCAATCCCTTCAAGGTGGATGTCCGGTTGCCGTCGCTCGCCCCCGGCGCCTATGAGGTCTGGATTCACAACGGTCACGGCGGGCGCTTCGGCTGGAGCGGCCCGCTCGCACTTACCGTGCTCGACCGCTCGCCTTGGGCCGCGCAGGCGGAGACCGTCCTCGACGTGATGCGTTTCGGCGCAAAGGGCGACGGCACGGTCGACGATACGAATGCCGTCCGGACGGCGCTCGCGGCGGCGGCGGCACAAGCGCCTGCCACGCTTCATTTTCCAGCCGGGCGCTATCTGGTTTCCGCGCCGCTCCAAGCGCCGGACAATGTGCGATGGCTGGGGGAGGGCATGGACCAGACGGAGATCGTGCTCGATGCCCTGCTCAACGGCAGCCTGATCGACGGCGCAGAGGAGAATGCCCGCTTCGAGGCGCTGACGCTCGATGCCAATGGAAACACGGGCAAACATCCGCTCCTGTGGATCCCCGCGGTTTCGAATTTCAGCCTCGAGGCCGTGCGCATCAGGGCCTGGAACGCGCCGGCGCTAGAGACGCGCGACTCCCGCGGCATCTTCATCAACGCATCGGAGATGATCGAAAACGGCTCCTTCTACGGCAACAGCCGGCAGATCTTCATGACCGGCAACCGCTTTCGCATGACGGGCTATGGCGAGAGCGTCGTGGCGCTGTGGGGCGGGAGCGATCTCGCCATGGTCGGCAACGATCTCGCCAATGCCGATGAGAGCCGCGACGACGGCCATGGCATCGGCCGCTTCTTCGTCGCCCAAGGCCATCACGGCAGCCTGCGCAACCTGTATTGGGGTGGCAACGTCTCGCATAATGCTGCACCGCACGACTGTTCGAAGGTCGATTGCAACAAGGGCGAGCAGATCTGCTTCGAGATGGCGAGCGGCGGGCTCCTGGAGGGTTTTAGGGGGGCGAGCGAGACGACGGCTTCCTTTTCCGCCTCTGCGATCGGGCCATCAGCGGTCGGCTGGGATCTCGTCATCGTCGGCGGTCGCGGCGCCGGCCAGCGCCGCGCGATCACCGCCGTGCGCCAGGGTAGCGCGACCTTGGAGACCCCTTGGAAGGTGGTGCCCGACGCATCGAGCCGCTTTGCGCTCGCAGGCGCGGCCTATCGTGCTGCCATCTACGGCAACAGCTTCGAGGGCCGGGCGAGCTACAGCGCCCATGATTCCAATTCCACCGCCGTCCTGCTCTACGGCAATGTCTATGACATGGTGGTCGACAGCAACCAGGTCCGGCAGATGCGACACGGCCTGATGACGGTCGCCCTTGCCTCGACCGGCGGCATGAGCCCTTATTTCCTGCAGTATTCGAATAATAATGTCAGCGACAGCAACAGCGGGCTCTATGTCGGAACGAGCTTCGCCGAGGCCGGCGAGGCCGGCATCTGGGGCGGGCTCGGCCATATCTACCGCAACAACCGCTTCGAACGCCTTGCCCATATCGGCGTCGAATTTGAAAGCTGGACCTTTGACGGGGCGGATTTCAACACAACCGTCTTCGAAGGAAACAGGTTCGAGGACCTGCCCTTCGGCTTCATCGACGCCTTTCAGCTGTTGTGGACCTATGACGGCGCCTTCAAGGCGCCCCCGCCGCAGAGCTCACGCAAATACAATACGGTTCTCTACCGGAACAGTTTTGAGCGCGGCGCCGCTCCGCTCGCCGGGAGCGTCGGCTTCGCGAGCCGCCAGCCGCAGAACACGTGGCTGAATAGGGGCTCTACCTGGACGGGCTTCGCCGCCGGCAATGCAGGGCCTTGATCACGCTCTGACAGGCGCCACCACAATAAAGGAATCTACTAAGCATTGTGGAGCGGGCGATGGGAATCGAACCCACGACATACAGCTTGGGAAGCTGTCGTTCTACCACTGAACTACGCCCGCCTAAAACGCCGTTGTTGATCGGCGTTTACGCATAGAGGTCGCACCTGAGCCATAGCTGGCGAAGGTGGGACCTCCTTCTACTCGGTTTGCCCCGGGTCGATCAAGCCCATCGCAGCGCGGCGCGCGTCAGCGTTGATGAGCGCGCGCCGCACCGAATATGCGCCGGCCGTATGCGGCGCGCCTGACCTCACCGAGGCTTAGCCGGTCGCGACGGACGGAATCCGACAGCACGGATAAAGGATCCGCCTGCTCGCATGGACTGCGCTACGCGAAGTCGTGAACGCGCGGTGGATCAGCTCGGTTGGCCCTGCGCGTTCGAGGCGAGCAGCAGGAGCTGCTCGATCGAAGTTCGCAAGAGCTGTAGCCCCTCCAGACTGCATTGGAGCTGCGCGCGCACGACCGACACATTCGGAACCTGACCGTCCGTCATCACCGTGGGCCGAGAGGCCGCCAAGACGATGTTGAAGAGTCCGTTCGTCATGCCAAAGGCCGGTATGTTATCAAAAGAGACGAATGGAGCATCGAGATCGAGTGCGAAAGGTGCTCTTTCCTCGGTCGCCGGCAACGGCGCCTTCGTGGGCTTCGGCATCATAGGTCTCCACAAGCGACAGACATCCCCAGCCCCTCGCTCACCAAAGAAATTCTTCAACAATCATCTGCCCCTCGCGGGGAATATAAACCGGCGGCAGCGATGCCGTCGCGGCAACGCGTCCAAACTTTACCGTGGCCAGCATTAGGACGGTCGGGATAGCGGCGTCAAGGAGGGGTGAACTGTAGAGGGCCACTCCAGCAAACCCTATACTCCCTAATTCTACCATGGTACCACTTATGGATTGGCGGCTGATGATAAGCGCTGATTCTGGCAGCGCATGGGAGGGGCGATGCTCAAACAGGTCTCGCTCGGAACGAGCGCAATCGGTTTGGTCCTGGCGCTTACGAGTAAAGCGGCCTTCGCCGCATGTTCCGCGGCAGCTCCCTCTTTTACATGCGGGCCTGACGGCGGCAATTATCCGAGCGGTCTGGATTATCAGAACGACAACCCCACCGTAGGAAACGTTCCCAATCTGTCGCTGACGATCACCGACGGCACGACGATCAACAATACGCTCGGCCAGGACGGGGTGAGCATCGAGCAGAGTGGCAATCTCTCGCTGACGACGGAGGGCGTGGTCGCGGTCACCGTCGGCGATCCCGCTCGCGCGGACCGCGATGGCCTTCGTCTCGATTCTCTCAACGGCAATGTCATCATCAATTCGACCGCTGACATTACCGTCCTCAATAACGAGGGCGACGGCATCATCGGCCGTTCCAATACGGTCGACAACGAGGCCCCGACTTGGGGCGACACGACCCGCGCGCGTGGCGCCGGGACGGTTACCATCTCGTCCAGCGGCGCGATCTTGGTGACCGGAAATGAAGCGACCGGCATCACGGCGGGTGCAGCAGGCAATCTCGTCTCGATCACAGTGACGGGCAACATCACCACTCAAGGTGCGACGGCAAGCGGCGCGATCCTCGCGCAGAACAATCGAACGACGAATACGACGAGCATTGTCACTGAAGTCACCGTCACCGGTGCGGATCTTTCCACCCTCGGAGCCCAATCGGCTGGCATCGCCGCGGCGGCCAATCGTGGCGGGACAAGTGTCTCCCTTGCAGGAGGAACGATCACAACACAGGGATATCAATCCGCCGGTATCGGCGGGGCGAGCGGCCTCACTAACATCTACGCCATTGACGCCAGCCTGATTGCCCTCACACCGACGGGCGGCGCCGTGCAGATCACTAACGGCTCCGCAGACACAATCGGAGCCGCCGTAAGGACCGCGGGCGGATGGGCCTTTGGCATCTCCGCCTTGAGCCGCGGCGGGGCGGTCGACATCCTCAACAACGGTTCCGTCGAAACCGCCGGCGATGTCGCTCCCGGCATCGCTGCGCTCAGCACCTATGCCCCGTTCTTCGGCACGGCTAAGGGCGGCACCATCACCATCGACAACCTGAACAGCGTGTCGACAGCGGGCGGGTCGTCTGGTGGCATTGCGGCAATCGCCCTGAGTTCCGACATCGCCATCACGTCGAGCGGCGCCGTGAACACAACAGGCGACAGCATTCCGGTTCCCGAATTCGCGGCGCTCGGAGTTGATGTCACCTCGGCGGGCATTCAAGCCGTCATCAGTCAGGCGACCTCCGGTGCTTTCACCGTAGGCGGGAACGGCAATATAGTCATTGCTACAAACGGAAGCGGGACCATCTCGACGTCCGGTGTCAACGCCGCCGGCATTCTTGCGCAGGCGATCCGGGGCAGTGTGACCGTTGACGCACAAGCCGCGATCACCACACGAGGTGACGAGTCGCCGGGTGTGGCGGCCTGGAACACCGGTGCGGCGGCCGTCACTGTTGCAGCCGGGGCGATCACGACCGGGAACCGTGCTGCCGGCACCGGGCGTGAGGCCCACGGCATCGTGGCCGGCCTGAATCCGCTCGATCCGTTGAGCCAATATACCTCCGGCAATGTCACCGTGACCGCTGCGGGTCCGATCGCGACCGAAGGGGACGGGGCGTCCGGCATCTGGGCCTTCGCCTCAGGAAATGGAACCGTCACGGTGACCGCCGATGCGGGCATTACGACCCTTGGCGAGCCCGCGACCAGGCGCGCCACCGGCATCCTTGCGGAAGCCGATGCCGGCGCTCTTACGATCACCGCAGGAGATATCACCACTGCGGGGGAAGCTGCGTCCGCGATCGAGGCGGCTTCAGGCGATGGCCCGATCACGGTAACCACCCGGGCTGGAACGACCCTTTCCACCGCCAAGGATCACGCGTTCGGAATCAATGCGGGCAGCATGGCCGGTCCGGTCCTCGTCACGGTCGGAGGCACGATCGAGACCCGAGGCGCATTCGCCGATGGCGTCAATGCCGTCTCCTTCGGCTTCGGCACAAGTGCTCCGGCGGCCGTCGCTCTCGAGGCAGGCTCCGTCATCGCCGTGTCGGGCGCGAGTTCCGTCGGAGCCCTCGCCATAGGCGCTTTGGGTGCCTCCATCGTCGCCGAAGGGCCGACGGTCACGGCGAGCGGTGAGTTCGGTGCGGGTCTCGTCGCCGCTGCAAGAAACGCGAGCGATGCAACCGTCACTGTTGGAGCGGGCACGACGATCGCCGGTGGTTGGCAGAGCGACGTGGCCGGCACGAGCCCGGCGAGCGGCTTCTCGGCAGCCGGGATATTGCTTGGATCGGACGGAGGAACCGCGTCGCTCCTCAACAACGGCGTCATTGGCGCCCTGTCGGACCGGGCGGTGGCAGATCTCGAACGGCTCGGTGTGACGTCGGGCGCACCGGCGACCATCACGAACTTCGGCACGATCACCGGCTTCGTCGAGCTCGGCTCTGCGGATGACAGTTTCGTCAACTGGTCGTCGAATTCGTTCAACCTTCGGCACTTCGCCGACACGGACGGAGACGGTGTTCGCGATACCGAGCGCGTCGCGATCTCCGATTTCGGAGGCGGCACGAACGCGTTCGACAATGAAGCGACAGGCACTGTGCGGCTCGTAACCGTCACCGGTGCAGCGACGGTCGACCAGACTGGCGCTTACGTGCCTGCGAATCTCAATCCCGCCTTCCACGACATGTCGCAGAGCGGCGTCGAGCAGGCCCAGATCCTGAATTTGGGCACCTTTCGCAATGCCGGCGTCATTACCATGATGGACGCAGAAACCGGCGGCTCCGGCCCGGTCGCGGGCGACGTTCTCGTCATCACTGGCAATGCCGTGGCCGGCGGCACGCCGGGAACCGGCGTCTATATCGCCGACGGCGGCCAGTTGCGCCTCGATACCGTCCTGAACGAGGGCGGCGCCAACTCCCAATCGGACGTGCTCGTCGTCGACACCACCGTGCTCGGCAGTGCCCCGACCCAACTCGCGATTGCCAATGCGGGTGGGTCGGGAGCGCTCACCGTCGGCGACGGCATCGAGGTCGTCGAGGTGCGTGAGAAGGCGCCTGGCGCCTCTGCGTCCGGAGTCTTCGCCCTGGGCGATCGCGTTGTGGCGGGCGCTTATGAATACGGGCTGTTTCTCGGCGGTAACGCGGCGGCCGGCGGTGACCCCGGCGACGGGAATTGGTATCTCAGAAACATAAGGGTCATCGAAATGCCGCCCGTCGACCCCGGCCCGCCGCCGGTCGATCCAGGCGAGGTGCCGACCGACCCAGGTCCGGCACCTCCGGCTCCGGCTCGGCCGCCGGCCGTGGTCGTTCCCAACTACCGGGTCGAGGTCCCGCTCTATTCGGCGCTGCCGGCTCTCGTTCAGCAGTTCGGTTTTGCGATGGTCGGCACCCTCCACGAGCGGATTGGCGACGATTTGCCGATGGCTGGCTCTGCGATGGCGCTCGCCCCTGCTTCTGCAGCCCCGCGCGTGATCTGGTGCAAGAACCCTGAAAAGAACTTTCGCTGCACGGTTCAGCCCGAACAGAATGCCTTCTATGCGGGTGCGCAGCCGGGCAGCAACGCCTATCGGCAGTACGGGGTGTGGGGTCGGGCTTTCGGCGAGACCGGGAAGCGGAAGGAAGGCTCCTTCTGGTCAGGGCATGGCCCGAGCTACTCATATGACTTCGGCGCCCTGCAGGCCGGCATGGATCTTTTCCGGCGCGAGGACAAGGACGGCTCGCGGGATCATGCAGGCTTCTTCGTCTCGGCCGGCTTTGCCGAGGGCGATGTCAAGCATGTCTTCGGCGGTCCCGCCGGCACCCTGTCGCTCGAAGGCTATTCCCTCGGGCTCTACTGGACCCATTACGGACCCACGGGCTGGTATCTGGACGCGGTGGTCCAAGGCAATTGGTATGCCGACGTAACGGCGCGGTCCGTGCTGGGCCAAGGCCTGTCGAGCGACGGCTGGGGCGCAACCGCATCGCTCGAGGGCGGCTATCCCATCGCCCTCGGTAACGGCTTTACGCTGGAGCCGCAGGCGCAGATCGTCTACCAGCGCGTATCGCTGGATGGCGGCGGAGATGCCTTCGGTCTCGTTTCCTACGACGATACTGACAGCTTTTTGGGGCGCGTCGGAGCCCGCCTGACGCATACCGCCACCATCGAGCAGGGCGGCAAGTCCCGGCCGCTGACGACTTGGCTGCGTGCCAATCTGTGGCACGGCTTCGGCGAGGTGCCGCGCACCACGTTCAGGGCTCTCGACGGTCTCGATCCTGTCGCCTTCAGCGCCGGGTCTGCCGGCACCATGGCGCAAATCGGCCTGGGGGCGACGAGCCAGATCACGGACAACGCCGCGTTATTCGCCTCTGGTGATTACGACTTCTCCGTCGACGGTGGCGCGAGCACCGGCTGGGCGGGTCGGCTCGGTCTGAAGGTCGTCTGGTAAGCGCGGTCCCTGCCTGGGCGGCTGCACCGCAGGAATGGATGGCGGCGACGCGGTTAGCGCTCGCCCATGCGCCGCTCCAGCGTGGCTTTGATCACCAGCGTGATGAGCGCGATGACCGTCAGCGTCGAGGCGGCGGCGAAGGCCCCGGTCGCGTTGTAGTCGTTGTAGAGCAGCTCTATCTGCAGCGGCAGCGTATTGGTCTCGCCGCGGATGCGGCCGGAGACGACCGAGACGGCGCCGAATTCGCCGATGGCGCGGGCGCTGCACAGCACCGCGCCGTAGAGCAGAGCCCAACGGATATTGGGCAGGGTGACGCGGCGGAAGATCTGGAAGCCCGTGGCGCCCAGCGTCGCGGCCGCCTCTTCCTGACTCGAGCCTTGCGCCTGCATCAGCGGCAGCAGTTCGCGCACCACGAAGGGACTGGTGACGAAGAGCGTCACGAGCACGATCGCGGTCGGGCTGAACATGATGCGCAGGTCATGTGCGGCGAGCCATTCGCCGAAGAGGCCCTGCGAACCGTAGACGAGCAGATAGGCGACGCCGGCGACGATGGGCGAGACGGAGAAGGGAAGCTCGATCAGGCTGATCAGCGTCTTCTTGGCCGGAAAATCGAATTTGGTGATCGCCCAGGCCGCGCAGACCCCGAAGACGATATTGACCGGCACCACGATGATCGCGGTGATGACCGTCAGCCAGATGGCGCTCACCGTCTCGGGCGCGGTGATCGCCTCGCGGTAGCCTGCGACGCCCTTGGCGAAGGCCTCGGCGAAGATGACGATGACCGGCATGACGATGAAAAGCGCCGTCAGCACGAGCCCGGTGCCGATGAGCAGGCGCGGCACGAGGCGCGAGCTGTCGTGTCGGGCGGCTTCGATGCCGCTCGGCACGGCCCGGCGTGCGGAGAGGGCGGTCGCGCCGGTCATGAGGACCTCGTGCGCCGTTGCCAATGGGCCTGCAGCACATTGGTGGCAAAAAGAATGACGAAGGCGAGCGCGAGCAGCACTGCCGCGACGGTGGCGGCGGCCGGATAGTCGAACTCTTCCAGGCGAATGAAGATGAGGAGCGCGGCGATTTCCGTCTTGAAGGGCAGATTGCCGGCGATGAAGACCACGGCGCCGAACTCGCCGAGCGAGCGGGCGAAGGCGAGCGAGCAGCCGGCGAGATAGGCGGGGGCGATCGCCGGCAGGATGACGCGGCGGAAGACCGTGCCGGGATAGGCACCGAGCGTGGCCGAGGCCTCCTCGATCTGCGGATCGAGATCCTCCAGCACCGGCTGCACCGTGCGGATCACGAAGGGCACGCTGGTGAAGGCCATGGCGAGGGCGACGCCGGAGAGCGTATAGACCACCTGGATGCCGGCGGCCTCCAGCCACTGGCCGTACCAGCCGTTATTGGCGAAGAGGGCGGTGAGCGCCACGCCCGCCACGGCGGTCGGGAGAGCAAAGGGCAGATCGACCAGGGCATCGATGATCCGCTTGCCGGGGAAGTCGTAGCGCACCAGGATCCAGGCCATCAGCAGCCCGTAGACGGCGTTGAACGCCGTCGCGATCACGGCGGCGCCGATGGTGAGCTGCAAGGAGGCGATGACGCGCGGGCTCGTCAGCACCTGCACGAAGCCGGCCCAGCCGATATCCGCCGCTTTTAGGACAAGAGCCACGAGCGGCAGCAGCACGAGCACGCCGAGATAGGTGAGGGTGAGCCCCATCGTCAGCGTAAAGCCCGGCAGAACGCGCCGGGCGCGCGGCTTCACCCGTATGGTGCTCGCAAGGGCGGCCGGGGCGCTCATCGGATCACCGGTTGACGAAGACCTGGTCGAGAATGCCGCCGGACGCGAAATGCTCCTTCGTCACCTTGTCCCAGCCGCCGAACACGTCCTCGACCTTGAGGAGCTTCACCTCCGGGAACTGCGCCTTGTATTTCTCGACAACGGCGGGCGCATGCACGCGGTTGAAGAATTTGGCGAGGATCTCCTGGCCGGCATCGCCATAAAGGAACTGGAGATAGGCGGTTGCCACCTCCCGCGTGCCGCGGCGGTCCACCACCTTGTCGACGACGCTCACCGGGAATTCCGCGAGAATGCTGACGGGCGGCACGACCACCTCGAAGCCCTGGTCGCCATATTCGCGGCGAATGCCGTTCACCTCGGATTCGAAGGTGATGAGCACATCGCCGATGCCACGCTCGACGAAGGTCGTCGTCGCACCGCGCCCGCCGGTGTCGAACACCGGCACATGGGCAAAGAGCTGCTTCACGAAGTCCCGTGCCTTGGCATCATCACCGTTGTTCGCCTCGAGCGCATAGCCGTAAGCCGCGAGATAGGTGTAGCGGGAATTGCCCGAGGTCTTCGGATTGGGAAAAACGACCTGGACGCCCTCCTTGATGAGGTCGCCCCAGTTCTTGACGCCTTTGGGATTGCCCTTGCGCACCAGGAAGGCGGGCAGGGAATAGAAGGGCGAGGCGGAATTCGGCAGCCGCTTCTGCCAGTCGGCGGCGATGAGATTGCCGCGGTCGTGCAGGATCTGCACGTCCGTCACCTGGTTGAAGGTGACGACGTCGGCCGGCAGCCCTTCGAGGATCGAACGCGCCTGGGCGGACGTTCCGCCGTGCGACTGGCGGATCGTCACCGTCTGCCCGGTCTTGGCCTGCCAATCGGCGGCGAAAGCCGGATTGATGGCGGCGAAGAGCTCGCGCGCCACGTCATAGGAGGAATTGAGGATCTCGACCGGCTTGGGTGCGGGCGCTTGGGCCTGCGTGCCCGGCGCGGCGATGGCCACGGCGGTCATGAAAGCGGCGGTGAGGCCGGCAAGACGCTTCATCACATGTCCTTGATGTGCTTGGCTCGTTGAACCAGAGGTCAGTGGGCGGCGACCGCGGTGCGCGCGCCTTCGCCCGTGCTGGCGGAGCGGGTCGGCGGATGGAAGACACGGCCGCGCCGGATGTCGAGCCGCACCGCATCGCCGCGGGCGAGCAGTGGCACCACCTCGGCGCCGCGCGGCAGTTCTACCTCGACGGGCTTGTCGGTGCCGGGCAGGGCGATGTCGTAGCGGATGGTGGCGCCGCTCGACACGATGTCCTGGATATGCGCCGCCCCGCCCGCCTCACGCGTCAAATCGATCTCCTGCGGGCGAACGAAGAGGATCGCCCGGCCGTCGCCGAGCGCCATGCGCCCGAGCCGGCTCGTATCGGCCCCGGGCACGAGCACGTGGCCGTTGCTGAGCTCGGCCGCGATCTCGTTCACGCCCCCGAGGAAGCGCGCGACGAAGGGGCTCGCCGGCCGCTCGTAGATTTCGTCGGGTGTGCCGACCTGCTCGATGACGCCTTCGCCCATCACCACGACGCGGTCGGCGAGCTCGAAGGCTTCTTCCTGGTCATGGGTCACGAAGACGGTGGTCATGCCGAGCTGGTCGTGCAGGCGGCGAAGCCACCGGCGCAGTTCCTTGCGGATGCGGGCGTCGAGCGCGCCGAAGGGCTCGTCGAGCAGGAGCATCTTGGGCTCGATGGCGAGCGCCCGGGCGAGCGCCACGCGCTGCCGCTGGCCGCCGGACAGCTGTGCCGGATAACGCGCACCGAAGTCGCCCATCTGCACAAGTTCGAGCAGTTCCGTCACGCGTCGGCCGATGTCCGCCTTGTCCGGCCGCCGGTCGCGCGGGCGGATCGTCAGGCCGAAGGCGACATTGTCGAAGACGCTCATATGCGGAAAGAGCGCATAGTGCTGGAAGACGAAGCCGACCTGCCTCTCCTGCGGGCGCAACGCGAGCCAGTCGTCGCCGTCGACGGCGACGGCACCCGCCTGCGGCCAGTCGAGCCCGGCCAGAATGCGCAGGAGCGTCGTCTTGCCCGAGCCGGACGCACCGAGCAGCGCGACCAATTCGCCGTCGGCGATCGACAGATCGACCCCCTTCAGCACCGGCACATGGCCGAACTGCTTGAAGACTTGGCTGATTTCGACGCCCATTGCGTGTCGCCCGTTCTTCGAAGATGTCTCGATGCAGCGAAGATCGCCACGATTTCACGCCCTTATATCGAGCGTCAATCGAAAAAACTCAATAGACCTGTGATTGACGAAATAATACCAGAAAAATCTTGTAATTATTCCAACATCACTCGCCCATGCGAAAATGCTTGGAAAGCTTGAGCCCCTGGGCCTGGTAGTTAGAGCCGGCCCCGGCGCCATAGAGCACGCGTGGCCGCGCCGCCATGCGCTCGTAGATCAGGCGTCCGACGATCTGCCCATCTTCGAGAATGAAGGGCACATCGTGCGAGCGCACCTCGAGCACGGCGCGGGATCCCGCGCCGCCGGCCCCGGCATGGCCAAAGCCGGGGTCGAAAAAGCCGGCGTAATGCACGCGGAATTCGCCGACGAGGGGATCGAAGGGTACCATCTCGGCAGCAAAGTCCGGCGGCACATGCACCGCCTCCTTGGAAGCGAGAATATAGAACTGACCGGGGTCTAGCACCAGCGAGCCCTGGCCGTGGACATGGAGCGGCTCCCAGAAGTCGCGGGCCGGATAGGCCGCAATGCGGTCGATATCGACGAGGCCGGTGTGTCGTTTGGCGCGAAACCCGACGAGTCCGTCCTCACCGAAGCCCGAGAGATCGACGCTGACGGCCACGCCGTCCTGAATGGAGGGCGCCGCCGAGGTGACGACGGCCTCGCGCTGGTGGAGATCGGCGAGGGCGTCGTCGTCAAGCCGGCAGGCGCCCGCGCGGAAGCGCAATTGCGAGAGCCGCGCGCCGGTGCGCACGAGCACCGGGAAGGTGCGGGGCGAAATCTCGGCATAGAGCGGCCCGGCATAGCCGGCATCGATGATGTCGAACTCGCGCGAGCCGTCGACGATCACGCGGGTGAAGACATCGAGCCGGCCCGTCGAGCTCTTGGGATTCGCGGCCGCCGAGAGCACGTCTGGCAGAGCGAGCCCTTCCAGGATCTCGGCGATATAGACGCAGCCGGTTTCGAGCACCGCACCGCGTGTCAGGTCGATCTCGTGCAGAGCGACGGACCCGAGGCGCTCCTCCACGCGCCGGCCACGACCAGGCAGGAAGCTCGCGCGCACCCGGAAGGCGCGTCGGCCCAGCCGGAGGTCGAGGCTGGCGGGCTGCACCTGGTCGCCGGCGAAGGGCTCCGGCGTGCGGATGACGCCCGCCTGCGCGAGCGCCACGATGGCTTCCGCGGGCTGGATACCGGAGACGATTGGTGGGCGCGTGCTGGCCATGAGGTCTCTAATTCGGACAATGCTCCAGTCCTCCTAGCGGAATGCCGGCGCTGCGTGAAGCAAGAACAGGCCAGCGACACCGCAAGCGATTGACGATGCACCCCCGGCAGGCTTAACCAACAGCCGTGCGTTGACTGGAGGCGCAGCCATGTACGAAGCGGTCACTCGCAGCATTCGCGTAGGTGTCGAGCCACGCTTCCTCGAGAAGGAATCCGCGCCCGGTCAGAACCGCTTCTTCTGGGCCTATACCGTCGAGATCACCAATCTCGGTGCCGAAGCCGTGCAGCTGAGAGCCCGGCATTGGCAGATCACGGATGGCTTCGGCCGGCAGCAGCAGGTGAGCGGCGCGGGCGTCGTCGGCGAGGAGCCGGTGATCGCGCCCGGCGACAGCTATAGCTATACGAGCGGCTGCCCGCTGGAGACGCCGCACGGCACCATGACGGGGACCTATGTCATGCAGAGCGCGGGCGGCGAGACCTTCATGATAGACATTCCGCTGTTTCCGCTCGACAGTCCCTATGTGAAACGCGTCGTGCATTGATGCGGCGCCCCAGGCGCCAGGAGGAGCAATGGCCGGCACCCGCCTGACGCCGCTCGAAATGCTGGCGGAGCTCGTCGCCTTCGACACGGAGAGCGCCAAGTCCAATCTGGCGCTCATCGATTTCGTCGAGGATTATCTGAAGGCTTGGGGCGTGCCGGCTGTCCGGCTGCCGAATGCCGAGCGCGACAAGGCGGCGCTCTTCGCCACGATCGGCCCGGCGGTCGACGGCGGCGTCGTGCTCTCCGGCCACACGGACGTGGTGCCCGTGGCCGGCCAGAGCTGGGCGAGCGATCCCTATCGCCTGCATGTGGAGGAGGGCCGCGCCTACGGCCGCGGCGCCGTCGACATGAAGGGCTTTGTGGCGCTGGCGCTTGCCCATGTGCCGGATTTCCTGGCGGCGGATCTCGCCCGGCCCATCCACCTCTTCCTGTCCTACGACGAGGAACTCACCTGCCTCGGCGTGGTGGACGGCATCCGCCGCTTCGGCATCGACCTGCCGCGGCCGGAAATCGCCATCGTCGGCGAGCCGACCGATCTTGCCATCGTCGATGCGCATAAGAGCGTCGTGACCTTCACCACGACCGTGCGCGGCCGTGAGGCGCATTCGGCTAAACCGGCGCTGGGCGCAAGCGCCGTGATGGCCGGCGGTCTGCTCGTCGCTGAGCTCGATCGCCTGAGCGAGCTCTACAAGGTGAAGGGCGACGCCTCGGGGCGCTTCGACCCGCCCTGCACGACGATCCATGTCGGCACTGTCGCGGGGGGCACGGCGCGCAACATCTTGGCCAGGCAATGCGTGATCGACTGGGAGTTCCGCGGCCTGCCGGATCTCGACGAGGAGGAAATTCCGCTGCGCTTCGCCCGCTATGCGGAGGAGGTCGTGCTTGCGCGCATGCGCCGCACGGCACCGGAGGCCTCGATCACCACCATCTGCCACGCGGCCGTTCCAGGGCTGAAGCCTTGGCCGGGCTCCCCGGCGGAAGATCTCGTGAAAGCGCTCACCGGCCGCAACGGCACGACGACGGTCGCCTTCGCGACCGAGGCGGGGCATTTCCAGAATGCGGGCGTGGCTACCGTCGTCTGCGGGCCGGGCTCCATCGACCGGGCGCATCAGGCGAACGAGTTCATTACGCTCGCCGAGCTCGAAGCGGGATCTGAATTTTTGCGGCGGCTGACGGCGAGGCTAGCAGGGTAGGATCAGTAAACGGGCCGTTCCAAGTCACCCCGGGGCCGCGCGAAGCGAAGGGCCCGGGATCCAGGCCGTGCCGGTTCAAGGCTTACTTTGCCGTTCGCGCTCGATCATTAATCCACATCGGTTCTGGATCCCGGATAGCGCCGGCGGCACTTCCGGGATGACGCGAGGCAAGGGCACTTACCCCTCGCTTTTCAGCTCGGTCGGATCGACCTCGTAATGGCGTGAGCAGAATTCGCAGGTGATGCCGATGCGGCCGTTGTCGCCGATCATGTCCGCCCGGTCTTGCGGCGAAAAACTGCGCAACATCGAGATGATGCGCTCGCGCGAGCAGCGGCATTCCTCGCGAACCGGCTGGGTCTCGAACACCCGCACGCCCCGCTCGTGAAAGAGGCGCAGGAGCAGGCGCTCGCTAGGCAGGGTGGGGTCGAGGAGCTCGTGGTCCTCGGTCGTGTCGGCGAGAAGCTTGGCTTCCACCCAGGCATCGTCTTCGAAAGCGTCGCCCGCTGACCCTTCGTGGCCCTCCGGCACATCGCCTGGAGCAAGGTCCCCCTGGCGCATGCGTTCGGGCGACTGGGGCAGGAACTGCACCATCAATCCGCCGGCGCGAAAGCGCATCCGGGCCTCGCCATCCTCGCTCGTCAGGGCCTCGCCGACGGCGAGCCGGATGCGGGTCGGGATCTGCTCGGACTGGCGGAAATACTGGTGGGCCGCGGCCTCCAGGTCCTCGCCCTCCAGCGCAACGACGCCCTGGTAGCGGGACATGTCGGCGCCCTGGTCGATCGTAAACGCCAGATGGCCGTGGCCGATGAGCTCACCCGTTCCGAGCGTGCCCGCCGTGCCCATGGCGGCGAGCCGGTCCGCATCGAACCGCGCGCAGGCGCGCAGCCGGTCGGGCGCATCGAAATCGACCACGATCATGTCGATGACGCCGTCGGAGCGGGTCTGCAGCTGGAAGCGGCCGTCGAACTTCAACGCTGAGCCGAGGAGCACCGTGAGAGCCGCAGCCTCGCCCACCACCCGCGCGACCGGCGGCGGATAAGCATGCCGGCTCAAGATCGTGTCGAGCGCCGGCCCGAGCCTGACCACGCGGCCGCGCACATCGAGGCCCTCCACCGCGAAGGGCAGGACGCGATCGTCGTCGGGCAGGACGCCGGTATCCATCATCCGCCGACGGCCCCGAGACACCAGGCCAGAATGCCTTTCTGCGCGTGCAGGCGGTTCTCGGCCTCGTCGAAGACCACCGAATGCGGGCCGTCCATGACCTCGTCCGTGACCTCCTCGCCGCGGTGGGCGGGCAGGCAGTGCATGAAGATGGCGTCCGGGTTCGCCGCCGCCATCAGCTTGCCGTTGACCTGGTAGCGCTTGAGCAGATTGTGCCGGCGGCCTTCGTCCTCGTCGCCCATGGACACCCAGCAATCGGTCACGACCGCATCGGCGCCTTTGACTGCGGCGAAGGGATCGTCCGTGACCGTGATCTCCGCCCCGTCGCCGCGCGCCCGGGCGATGAGCTCCGACCGCGGCGCAAGCTCCGACGGTGATGCGATATTGAGACGGAAATCGAGGCGTGAGGCAGCCTGCACCCAGGAGGCCAGCACATTATTGGCGTCGCCCGTCCAGGCGACCGTGCGGCCCTTGATCGCTCCGCGATGCTCTTCGAAGGTGAGCACGTCGGCCATCACCTGGCAGGGATGCGAGAGCTTCGTCAGGCCGTTGATCACCGGCACGGAGGCGTGTTCCGCAAGCTCCAGCATGGCGGCGTGGTCGAGAATGCGGATCATGATGGCATCGACATAGCGCGACAGCACCCGTGCCGTATCGGCGATGGTCTCGCCGCGGCCGAGCTGCATTTCCGCGCCGGTCAGCATCAGGGGCTCGCCGCCGAGCTCGCGCATGGCGACATCGAAGGACACGCGCGTGCGCGTCGATGGCTTGTCGAAGACCATCGCCAGCACCTTGCCGGCGAGCGGCCGCTCGCGCGGCGGTTCGCCCTTGCGCCGCCCCGCCTTCAAGGCGGCGCTCGCGTCGAGCACGCGCCTCAAGTCGGTGCCGCTGAAATCGGCGAGATCGAGAAAATGCCGCGGGCCGTCCCCCGTCGGCCGGGAGACGGCGGGCCTCACGCCGGCGGTCATGGCAGAGCCCTCCGTGTGTCGCCCGCTTGCGCCTTCTGCGATACGGCCTTGATGGCCGCCTCGAGACGATCGAACGCTTCCGCGATTTCCGTTTCGCTGATGACGAGCGGCGGCACCAGGCGCACCACATTGTCGCCGGCGCCGATGACGAGGAGATGGTGGGCGCGGGCGGCTTCCACGATCTCGTTGTTCGGCGGTTTCACCTTCAGGCCGAGCATGAGGCCCTCGCCACGTATGTCCTCGACCACGTCCGGATAGCGGTCACGCAGCGACGCCAGCCGTTGCTTGAAGAGAATTCCCATCTGCCGGACATGCTCCAGGAACCCGTCGGCGAGCACCACGTCGAGCACGGCATTGCCGACGGCCATGGCGAGCGGATTGCCGCCGAAGGTCGAGCCGTGCGTCCCGGCCGTCATGCCCTTGCCGGCCTCTGCCGTGGCAAGGCAGGCGCCCATGGGAAAGCCGCCGCCGATGCCCTTGGCGACCGCCATGATATCGGGCGAAATCTCAGCCCATTCATGCGCGAAGAGCTTGCCCGTGCGACCGACACCGGACTGCACCTCGTCGAAGATGAGGAGCAGGCCCTTCTCGTCGCAGATCTGCCGGAGGCGGCGCAAATCGCCGAGCGGAAAGGGGCGGATGCCGCCTTCGCCCTGAATGGGCTCCAGCAGAATGGCCGCCGTCTCGGGCCCAATCGCTGCCTCGAGCGCGGCGAAATCACCGAACGGCACCTGGTCGAAGCCTTCGACCTTCGGGCCGAAGCCCTCCAGATATTTCTTCTGGCCACCGGCGGCGATGGTGGCGAGCGTGCGGCCGTGGAAGGCGCCTTCCACCGTGATGATGCGGAAGCGCTCGGGGGAGCCGCTCACAGCATGATATTTGCGCGCCATCTTGATGGCGCATTCGAGCGCCTCCGCGCCGGAATTGGTGAAGAACACCGTATCCGCAAAGCTGGCATCGACGAGCCGCTGGGCGAGCCGCTCGCCCTCCGGAATGCGGAAGAGGTTCGACGTGTGCCACAGCTTGGCCGCCTGGTCGGTCAAGGCCTCGACGAGATGCGGATGGCTGTAACCCACGGAGTTCACCGCGATCCCGGCCCCGAGGTCGAGATATCGTTCGCCGTCTCGCGTGACGAGCCACACGCCTTCGCCCTTTTCGAACACAACATCGGGACGTGCATAGGTTGGCAGCAGCGGCGAATTCACGGTCAAAGCCTCCACAGGGGGACGGATGCCGGGCGATCGGGGGTTAAGGCCCAAAGCCCGGAAAATCAAAGTGCCGCCCGAGAGGGGGCGGCACTCTCCCAATTCTAAAGGTCATGGCCCCAGTGTCAATTCAAACACTTTGATCGGTGGCATCACCGATGGTGCTTTCTGCGCGACATGCAAGCTTGGCAGAAAGAACACAGGTTCCTGGGGAAAACGAAATAGGCGGCAGGGCGACTCTTGCCCCCGAGTCCGGCCATATTGTAGTTTCCCTTCCAACGACTACGACATCTCGTGTAGCAGATCTTATCACTCGCACTCGTACCGACGATGCGACGCGGTCTGGCCCGACCAGGGCGAGCCGTGACGGGTGAGGGATTCGGCGCACGGCAGCCGCTGACGGAGAAGGCAATGACCGACCCGAGCATCACATGGAGCGACGAGCGCGTGGAGCTCTTGCGCAAGCTCTGGTCGGAAGGTCTGAGCGCCAGCCAGATCGCCGCCGAGCTCGGCGGTATCACGCGCAACGCCGTGATCGGCAAGGTGCACCGGCTCGGCCTCTCCGGTCGCGCCAAGGCCGCGGGCGCCACGACGCCCCGTCCGCGCAAGCCGATCCGCCCGCCTGGCCAGCAATCCCATCCGGCAGCCGGCCCCCACACCCGCGGCAATACAGCGCTGGCGGCGCAACCGTCCGCGGAGGCCGCTCCGCTACCGGTCTATGCGCCGGCCCCGCGCGAGGATGTGGTCGTACCGATGTCGGAGCGCGTGACGATCATGGAGCTTAGGGAGTCCATGTGCCGTTGGCCTTTGGGCGATCCGACGAGCCCCGATTTCCGTTTCTGCGGGGCACGGTCGATCGTCGGCTTGCCCTATTGCCCGCATCACTCGCGCATCGCCTATCAGCCGGTCGCCGACCGCCGCCGCGACCGCAAGCGGGCGTGAGCTTGGCGAATTGGCGATTGCTCCGGCAGAGGTGGGGCGGCGGCAGGCCCGCCGCCACCCCGGTCCGCATTGTCGATCAGCGATAGGCTGCAACCTGTGCGGCTCTCTCGTTCATTGCGCGAACGGAATCGTACCGTCCTTCGATGCCCATAGGAATTCCATAGTCCGGCGTATAGCGGTTCGGGTTCGCATAATAAGGAATTGCGTTGCCGGACATGACGTCCGGCAGATTCGGATAGCCTTGGGCGTAGGAGCCCCCCTCTCCGCCATGCGCCAATCCCATGACGTGTCCCAGCTCATGGCGCATAACGGAGGTTGGATTGTAGATGTTTCCGGTGCCGACCATGTTAGTTTCGGGGCCACCCACATACGCGAGACCTCCGCCCGTTTCGGTTCCGACGTAAAACGTCACGTCCGCTTTCAATTCGCTCTTTAGCGCTTGGGCTTCCGCCTGAGACCGCAGTGCTAGCAGCGCGTCCTCAAGAGTTTTCCATTTATCGTCCGAGTGTATCTTTTCCGTGCCGACCTGTCGGAAGCGGAAGTTAGCTCCGGAGTTCTCGAGTGCCTCGTTTGTGAGTTGAAAGCTATCGCGAAGATAGTCTTTTACTGTTTGCTCGCCGACATCTTCGGCGGCCTTATGGCTATAGAGCAGCAGCAGATCGATGGTAATGGTCTCCCGCTCCCACTCGCCCTTTTCGTTAACGATGAAGGCGACCGTCTCGCCCTGGTCGATCTGATAGCGTTGGCTGCCGGCCGTAACCGAAAAACTCCATGCGGCCACGGTGTCGAACACAACTCTGCTCCCGGATGGTTGGCCGGGCGGCAATTCGATGTTGGCCTGCCAGTTGCCGTCGGATACGTGAACCAAGATCTTCGGCCTGTCCAAGGGCGGCAGTTTGCCGTCGGTCAGATCGCCGGCTCGGTAGGTGGTATCCGGGCTTCGCACCATCTCCCATTTCTGCTTTTCCGCAATGTAGAGGAACTCGTAGGTGTCGCCGTTGTGCAGTTTCGTGGGGCCCGGATTGTTGATGTTCGAGCTATCAATTTCAGCCGTCGTCGCTGCAGTGGAGCGCAGAATCACGCGGTCGCGATCGCCTGCCGTTTCGGGCAGCTTGATCTGCGGCAGGAAACTCTCGTCCGAAAAGTCCACCACCGTTATCGGCGTCGTTGGCCGCGGCATGGCCGCCGTCGCGTCGGTCGCGTTCAGCTCCGTCGTGGGGCCTCTATCGAGCACCCATTTGCCGAAGCGAGCCATGTATTTGAATGCATAGGCATCGCCCGCCGTGATATCTGTCGTGCCGGCATATAAAAGGTTATCGCCGTTGATCTTGGAATTATATGTGGCCTCTGAATGAACGAGGATCACGGCGCTGTCGTCGGCATGCGCGGGAAGCTTGATGCTCGGTGCCCAGCTGCCGTTATACATCGTGTAAATGCTGAGAGCGCTGCCTTTGGCGACGTCTGGGATATTCTCGCTCACGGTCGATGGTGACATCATGTCGCTCGAAGGAGGCATAAAGCGCCATAGATTTTCTTTGAAATCATATTGGAACGTATATTTGTTCCCACTGGCGATGTTTATGCTGCTTGCCTCTAAATTTTCTCCTGTTAAAGTCGCCAAGAGTGTCGCGCTTGATGCGATAGTTACTTGATCTCCGTCGTTGGGGTTTTTTGGAAGGGTTAAATATTTACGCCAATTTCCATTGCTTAGAGTGAATGTTATGCTTCTGTAACCCGATGGAAGCTGACCTCCGTCTATGTCGTTAGGCGTCAGAGAAGTGACCGCGCTGGCGATCGGGTCGACATGGCTGCCCGCGGGGGGCGGTGTGAGTTCCAGTTGGGCGCTTGGCTCGTTGGAGGGCGGCGGAAGTTTGAACTCCGGATGATCGCCCGGATCCGCCGAGGGCGGCAGCGCAGGTGGCAATGTAAACTCCGGACCTTTATCGGCCCTCACAGAAAGGGATTGGGAAAGGTCCGTGTTGCTGCTTCCGGAAATACTGCTCATAATAAACCTCTAATATATCACATATACATTAATATAATCAATGCTATATCATTGTATTAAATTTTATGCAGCCGCAACTATGATCTGTGACTCTGACCTCGCGATCACTGTCGCTTGCAATTCGCTAAATGAGACCGTTCGGTCGCGTTGATGCTCGGCTATTTAGATGTGACCAGCTGTGGCGAGCTGGTCCGGCTTGTCGAGCGGACGGGTTCTACCGCTTCGCGAACCACGATGGCTCAGGTGATCAAGGGCGGCTGACTCCGGATCAGGTGCACCTCGACCTCCGAGAGTCGATATCCGGCCCCCTTGGCCTGAGTGCAAGCACCAGCGTTCTCGGGCGCACAGTGGCGGCGTCTACTCCATGACGTCTAAAGCGGCTTTGCCCGGCTCAGCCCGTTTTCGAGAAAGTCTCGTCGAAGGAATAGCCCGCGCCGCGCACCGTGCGGATCGGGTCCGGCCGGCGCATGCGGTTGATCGCCTTGCGCAGGCGGCCGACATGCACGTCGACGGTACGCTCGTCGATATAGACGTCATGCCCCCAGACGCGGTCGAGCAGTTGCTCGCGCGTGAAGACGCGGCCGGGGCTCTGCATCAGGAACTCGAGCAGCTTGAACTCCGTCGGGCCGAGGTGAAGCTCGCGCCCGCCGCGCTTGACGCGATGCGTCTCACGGTCGAGCTCGATGTCGCCGGCGATGAGCTGGGTCGCGACCTGCCCGGGCTTGGTGCGGCGGAGCAGGGCCCTGACCCGTGCCAGAAGCTCCGGCACGGAGAAGGGCTTGACGATATAGTCGTCGGCGCCGGTCGCCAGCCCGCGCACGCGCTCGGCCTCCTCGCCGCGCGCGGTCAGCATGATGATGGGCAGGCGCTGCGTTTCCTCACGCGCCCGCACACGCCGGCAGAGCTCGATACCGGACAAGCCCGGCAGCATCCAATCGAGAAGGACGAGGTCGGGCACCGTTTCGCGCAGGCGAACTTCTGCCTCGTCGCCACGGGCGACATTGTCGACCACGTAGCCTTCCGCTTCCAGGTTGTAACGCAACAGCAACGTCAGCGGCTCTTCGTCCTCAACGATCAGAATGCGTGGTCCCATCGGCCTGTCCATGACGTCATGCCCGTTTGCCATTGGCTCAGAGCCCCGATCTTCAGGCGTTGGGCTCCGTCGTGACGGTCGTGAAGCTCGATGTGTCGCCCTTCGGGCGGTCGACACCCAGCGTGATGCCCGTCACGAGGTAGTGGACGGTCTCGGCGATATTGGTCGTGTGATCTCCGATCCGCTCGATATTCTTGGCCAGAAAGAGGAGATGCGTGCAGAAGGTGATGTTGCGCGGGTCTTCCATCATATAGGTGAGAAGTTCGCGGAAGATCGACGTGTAGAGCGCATCGATGCGGTCGTCGCGCTGCCAGACGTCGAGCGCCCGTGTCTCGTCACGCTGCACATAAGCGTCGAGCACGTCCTTGAGCTGGCCCTGGACCAGGTCGCTCATATGCTGCACGCCGACGACGAGCTTCGGCGGTTGAGTTTCGCCGCTGACGGCGACAACGCGCTTGCTCGTGTTCTTGGCGAGATCGCCGATCCGCTCGAGATCGGCGGCGACGCGGATGGCCGAGATGAGCTCGCGCAGGTCGACAGCCATGGGCTGCCGGCGTGCGATCGTCATCACGGCGAGTTCCTCGATATCGCGCTGCAATCCGTCGAGACGGGCGTCGCCGGTGATCACCGCCTGCGCGAGACTGACGTCGCGGCGGACGAGTGCGGCGGTGGCATCACCAAGCATCTTCTCGGCGACGCCGCCCATCTCGACGATCCTGCTGCGCAGCAGGTCGAGTTCCTGATCGAAGGAGGTGACGGTATGCTCAGCCATCGGCCTGTGATCCCCTGTTCGTCGTCTGACGGCTCGGTCTCAACCGAAGCGGCCGGTGATATAGTCCTGTGTGCGCTTGTCTTGCGGCACCGTGAATATTTTCGACGTCTCGTCGAACTCGACGAGGTCGCCGAGATACATGAACGCCGTATACTGCGACACACGCGCCGCCTGCTGCATGTTGTGCGTGACGATGGCGATCGTATAGTCACGCTTCAACTCGTCGATCAGCTCCTCGACCTTGGCGGTCGAGATCGGATCGAGCGCCGAACAGGGCTCGTCCAGCAGAATGACCTCCGGCTTGACTGCCACGGTCCGGGCGATGCACAGGCGCTGCTGCTGACCGCCCGAGAGGCCGAGACCGCTCGTGTGGAGCTTGTCCTTCACTTCCTCCCACAAGGCCGCGCGCCGTAGCGCCGACTCCACGCGCACGTCGAGCTCGGCCTTGTCGAGGCTCTCATAGAGCCGGATCCCGAAGGCGATATTGTCATAGATCGACATCGGGAAGGGCGTCGGCTTCTGGAAGACCATGCCGACCTTGGCGCGAAGCATGTTGAGATCCTGCTTCGGGCTGAGCACGTTGTCACCGTCCACGAGAACTTCACCCTCCGCGCGCTGCTTCGGATAAAGATCGTACATCCGGTTCAAGACACGCAGCAGTGTGGACTTGCCGCAACCGGACGGGCCGATGAAGGCGGTGACGATATTCTGATAGAGCGGCAGATTGATGCCCTTCAGCGCGAGCGTATCGCCGTAGTAGAACTTGAGATTGCGGACCGAGACCTTCTCGGCGCGGGCGTTATCAGTGGCAGTGGGTGTCATTTCGAGTTCCCCGACGAGGCGAGCGCCCGTGCCGTGATGCTGAGGGCGAGAACGGCGAAGGTGATGATGAGTGCGCCGACCCAGGCCAGCTGCTGCCAGTCCTTGTAGGGGCTGAGCGCGAACTGGAAGATCACGACGGGCAAGCTCGCCATCGGCTGGTTGAGGTCGGCGCTCCAGAACTGGTTGTTGAGCGCGGTGAAGAGGAGCGGCGCGGTCTCGCCGCTGACGCGGGCGACCGCCAGCAGGATGCCCGTGACGATGCCGGCCCGCGCCGCCCGATAGGCGATGCGCCGGATCACCACGGAGCGCGGAAGCCCGAGCGCCGACGCCGCCTCGCGCAGCTGGTTAGGGACGAGGTTCAGCATATCCTCGGTGGTGCGCACGACGACCGGCACGACGATGATGGCGAGCGCCACGCCGCCGGCCCAGCCGGAGAAGTGCCCCATCTGCGCAACCATGACCTCATAGACGAAGAGGCCGATGACGATCGAAGGCGCGCTCAAGAGAATGTCGTTGATGAAGCGCACGACCGTGGAAAGCCGGCTGTGGCGGCCGTATTCCGCCATATAGGTCCCGGCAAGGATGCCGAGCGGTGTACCGATAGCGACACCGATCATGGTCATGACCAGGCTGCCGGCGATCGCGTTGAGGAGCCCCCCTTGACCGCCGGGCGGCGGCGTCATTTCCGTGAAGACGGCAAGGTTGAGCCCGCTGAACCCCTCCCAGAGGAGAACTCCGAGGATGAGGACGAGCCAGCCGAGGCCGAAGGCCGTCGCTGCAAGGCACAGGCTCATGGCGACGGTGTTGGAGCGGCGTCGTGCGGAATAGGAGGCCATGATCAGCGCCCCGCCTGATTTTCGAGCCGCAGCAGCATGTAGCGGGCCACGGCGAGCACGAAGAAGGTGATGATGAAGAGGATGAGGCCGAGCGCGATCAGTGAGGACGTATAAATGTCGCCGACCGCCTCGGTGAATTCGTTGGCGATGCTCGCCGAGATCGTCGTGCCGGGCGCGATGATCGAGGCGGAGATCTTGTGGGCGTTGCCGATGACGAAGGTGACCGCCATGGTCTCGCCGAGTGCGCGGCCGAGGCCGAGCATGATGCCGCCGATGACGCCGACCCGTGTGAAGGGCAGCACCACGTGGCGCACGACCTCCCAGGTGGTGCAGCCGACGCCGTAGGCCGCCTCCTTCAGCACGGGGGGCACGGTTTCGAAGACATCACGCGAGATCGAGGTGATGAAGGGCAGCACCATGATGGCGAGGATGAGCCCGGCGGTTAACACGCCGATGCCGTAGGGAGGCCCCGCGAAGATGGAATTGAGCACCGGGATCGGCCCGAACATCGCGATCAGCGCCGGCTGCACCGTCTGCTGAAGGAAGGGGGCGAAGACGAAGAGGCCCCAAATACCGTAGATGATCGAGGGAATGCCGGCGAGCAGCTCGACGGCGATGCCGATGGGCCGTTTCAGGATCGGCGGGCAGAGCTCCGTCAGGAAGATCGCGATGCCGATGCCGACCGGCACGGCGATGATCATGGCGATGAGCGACGTCATGATCGTGCCATAGATCGGCGCGAGCGCGCCGAAGCGTTCCGTCACCGGGTTCCAGGACTGCGTATAGAAGAACTCGAGCCCGAAAGCTTGGAACGCCGGAAGCGAGCCGTGAATGAGCGCGAAGATCACGCCCGCCAGGATGACGAGGACGGCAATGGCCGCCGTACGTGTCAGGAAATGGAAAAGGGCATCATTGAAGCGAAACCGTCGCAGCGCCTTGATGCGATCCGCCGCTTCTTCGGATGCCACGACGCCGCTCTGCAGGGCAACATCGGCCATGGGTTTTTGCCTCATGAGAAATGACGATCCTCGACTGCGATGCTCGGCTCGGTTCGAGGACGAGCATAAGCGAGCCGGCTGCGAGATGGGAGTATTACGGTTTGGTGAGAGGCCAGCTGCACCGGGAGCGAAACGGCCTCATCTCTGGCCGGGTTTTCCGAGATCTCGCGACGCAGCCCGTTGCGGTCGAAAAACATCTGCCGCCCGGTTACCGGTTGCGGGCGCGAAGGTTAATCCGCGCCCGCGTCCTTGATGGTTAGGTATCAGTTGCTCGCGGTGAACAAGGGCTTGCCGTCGGCCCCCTTGATCTCGGTCGCCCAGACCTTCTCAACCTGGGTGACGACGTTGGCCGGCATCGGGATGTAGTCAAGCTCCTCGGCCATCGCGGTGCCCTTCTCGTAGGCCCAATCGAAGAACTTGAGAGCCTCGGCGACCTGCTGCGGATCCTGCGGCTGCTTGTGGATCAGGATGAAGGTCGCGGCCGTGATCGGCCAGGAGTCGGCGCCCGGCTCGTCGGTCAGGATCACGCCGAAGCCCGGCACGCTGCTCCAATCCGCATTGGCGGCGGCAGCCTGGAAGCTCTTGATTTCCGGCGCGACGACCTGGCCGTCCTTGTTCTTCATCTTCGCGAAGGTCAGGTTGTTCTGCTTGGCATAGGCATATTCGACATAGCCGATCGCGCCCTTGGTCTGGGCCACGTTGGCGGCGACGCCTTCATTGCCCTTCGCGCCGATGCCGGCGGGCCATTCGACCGCTGTCGCCGAACCGACCTTGGACTTCCAGTCGGGGCTGACTTTGGCGAGGTAGTTCGTGAAGTTGAAGGTCGTGCCCGAACCGTCGGAGCGGTGCACCACGACGATCGCGGTCGACGAGAGCTTGGCATTCGGGTTCAGCGACTTGATGGCCGCGTCGTCCCAAGTCTTGATGTCGCCCATGAAGATCTTGGCGAGCGTGGGACCGTCGATGACCAGTTCGCCGGCAGCGACGCCATCGAGATTGATGACGGGCACAATGCCGCCCATGACCATCGGGAACTGCACGAGGCCGGCCTTGTCGAGGTCAGCGCCCGAGAGCGGCGCGTCCGTCGCACCGAAGGCGACCGTCTTGGCCTGGATCTGCTTGATGCCGCCGCCGGAACCGATCGACTGATAATTCAGGCCAACCCCAGTTTCCTTCTTATAGGCGTCGGCCCATTTGGCGTAGATCGGATAGGGGAAGGTCGCGCCGGCGCCGGAAATATCGGCGGCGAGCGCGGGCGTCGCGAGGGCCGCGACGGCAAAGCCGGCCGCTGCAACGAGTGACGAGTATTTCACGAGAGCTCTCCCATGTGGCGATGTTGGCCCCGGCGTCCGAAAGCCACGAACGTCTTCGAAAGGGGCAGTGAGCGGACACCGGAGGTCTTAACCATCCTGCGCATCGTCTCTATGACGGTTGCATGACATTTAAATGACAGTGCTTGCCCAGCTGCCGCTTGGCGTTTGGCGCTATTGCCAGCGCGAATGCCGCCAATCGGCTCCCGTATGGCGTTATTCAGCCGGCGCTACTGTGCTGGCGAGCGGCAGGCGGACGCGAAAGGCGGCGCCCTCGCCCGGCGTGCTCTCGATGGCGAAGTGGCCGCGGTGGCGATTGACGATATGCTTGACGATGGCGAGCCCGAGACCGGTGCCACCCTTCTGGCGGCTGTCGGCGACGTCGACCCGGTAGAAGCGCTCGGTCAGGCGTGGCAGATGCTCGGGAGCGATGCCTGGCCCGAAGTCCCGCACGGTGACCTCGACCTCCTCCGCCGTACCGCTGCGGCCCGGCGAGGTTGCAACCGTCACCTCCACCCTTTCGCCCGACTCGCCATATTTGACGGCATTCTCGATGAGGTTTTCGAAGACGCGCAGGAGTTCGTCCCGGTCGCCCAGTATGGACAGAGGACCGTCGGGGGCCGTCAGCGTGATCGTCACGCTGCTTTCGCGGGCAAGAGGGGTCAATGTATCGATCATATGGCGGACGATGCCGAGGAGATCGACCGGGGTTTGCGGCTGCACATGCGCGTGCATCTCGATGCGTGAGAGCGAGAGGAGGTCGTCGATCAGCCGGGCCATGCGGCGCGCCTGCTCGCGCATGATGCCGAGGAAGCGTTCGCGCGCCGTGGAATCATCGCGAGCGGGGCCCTGCAGCGTCTCAATGAAGCCGAGCACGGAGGCGAGCGGCGTGCGCAATTCGTGGCTGGCATTGGCGACGAAGTCGACGCGCATGTGTTCGAGCTGCCGCGCCGCCGTCAGGTCGCGGAACACGAGCGCTGCTCCGCGCTGGCCGTCGTCGGCGGCGGGCGATGTCTCGACCGCCGCGATATGCACCTCGTAGGCCCGCTCGATCGGCACGCGCTCGCCGAACTCCACCTTGCGCTGGCCACCGGTGCGCAGCACCGCCTCCAGGCCGTCGAGCACGTCCGGCGACCGTAGCGCGAAAGAGAGCGGGGTCGCTTCGCGCAGCGTCGGCAGCATGGCCTGGGCCGCGGCATTCATGCCCGTCACGAGGCTGCGCCGGTCGACCACGACGACCGGATCGGGGAGGGCGGCGAGCAGGGCTCGGGGTGTGAGAATCCCCTCCCTGCGCCGCACCGGTGCGGCGAGGCGGTCCTGCAGCGGCATGGTGTTGCGGAAGAGCGCGGCAGCGGCGAAACAGGTCGTGAATGCGGCGGCGGCCGTCCAGAACAGTGATCCGCCCCCGATGGCGGCTGCCGTGCCGAAGATAACCACGGCGACGAGCGCCGTGCGCACGGCAATGCCGCGGGCGCTGAGACGAAGCGCATTGCCACGAATGGCCGCCGTTTCGCGCCGATCCTCGGTCACGTCATTCTCCCGCCTGGCCGCCGCAGGCGACTTATGGTCTTCTGCGCAAACGCTTACGCGCCTCGTAGACGCCGAGCATCGCCAAGGCAAGCATGAAGGGCGCGAGATAGTAGAGCAGGCGGAAGAGGAGAAGCGCGCCGAGCACGCCGCTCGTCGGCAGATGCGCCAGCGCGATGAGGATCGTCGCCTCGAAGACGCCGAGGCCGCCCGGGGCATGGCTTGCAATGCCCAGCATGCAGGCCACCACATAGACCGCGAGGAAGGTCTCGTAGCTCAGCCCATGGCCGCCCGGCAGGAGCACGAACAGCACGCCGGCGGCGGCACAGACGTCGCCGGCGCCGATCAGCATCTGGATGAGAGACAGCTTGACGCCGGGCAGTTCCAGCCGCCAGCCGCGCACGGTAACCGCCGGATTCATCAAGGCGACCCAGATGAAATAGGCGGCGAGCGCGGCAAAGCCCAATACCCCGACGAGCTGGGTGAGACTGAGGCGCGTATTGGCGAGAAAGGAGATCTGGTCGGCGTGGCGCACCAGGCTCCAGGACAGCACCGCGCTCATGCCGAGCCAGAAGGTGATGCCGGCGATCACCGTGAGGCTCGCGATCTTCGCGGCTTTCACCCCATGGGGAGAATAGATCCAGTAGCGGACGGTGCCGGCCGTCACCAAAGGAAAACCCAGCGTGAAGGAGACGGCGTAGCTGGTGAACGAAGCAAAGGCGGTCACGCGATAGGCGATGCGCTCCTTGAGCTGCTTCAGGGCGACATAGTCATAGCCGGTGAGGAGCGAATAGCTGATGACGGTGAAGAGAATGGCGAGAAGGATTTGCCGGCGGCTCGCCGAGGAAAAAGCCGTCGTCAGTTCCTCGAGGCTGAGATCCGAAAGAATCCGCCAGAGGACGACGAAGGAAGCGAGAAAGATCGCGGCGCTCACCAGCGTGCCGATGATCGACAATCGCCGTCGACGCCGCTCGCCCGCCTCTTCGCGTTCGCGTGTCGTCGGTGGGGCGACCGGAACGGATCTGTCCTGCCGGTCGGGGCCCGACGCGGCTTTGCCGTGAGAGCTCGCGGATTGCTCGTGCGAGGATGCCGTCCCGTCGATGGCAGTCGCTGCGTCGCCGTTTTTTGCCTGCATGCACCCGTGCCGCACGTTCGCGAGGGAAGGGCCGGCGCCAGTTCGGAAACCGGCGGTCGGCCTCTCCAGCCCCGCGTGTTATGGTGTGATGACGGCCGGACCGCAAGATTGACCCGACTATGCATGATCCCGCCCAGGACAGAGCGGCTATGCCGAGGGGGAACATCGAAAAGGATGCGTCTGGTCGTTTGTTGCGCTAAAGAGGGCGGCAACAGCTCAATATCGCGCCCGAAGCGCGCCCGAGGACATTGCGTTATGCCAAGCTATCGCTCCCGCACCACGACCCACGGCCGCAACATGGCCGGCGCACGCGGTCTGTGGCGCGCCACCGGCATGAAGGACAGCGATTTCGGCAAGCCGATCATCGCCGTCGTGAATTCCTTCACGCAATTCGTGCCCGGCCACGTGCACCTCAAGGACCTCGGCCAGCTCGTGGCGCGCGAGATCGAGAAGGCGGGCGGCGTCGCCAAGGAATTCAACACCATCGCGGTCGACGACGGCATCGCCATGGGCCACGACGGCATGCTCTATTCGCTGCCCTCGCGCGAGATCATCGCCGACAGCGTCGAGTATATGGTCAATGCCCATTGCGCCGACGCGATGGTGTGCATCTCGAACTGCGACAAGATCACGCCCGGCATGCTGATGGCGGCGCTCCGTCTTAACATCCCCGTCGTCTTCGTGTCCGGCGGGCCGATGGAGGCCGGCAAGGTGGTGCTCGGCGGCGAGCAGAAGGCGCTCGACCTGGTCGACGCCATGGTGGCAGCGGCCGACGACCGCGTCTCGGACGAGGACGTCAAGATCATCGAGCGCTCCGCCTGCCCGACCTGCGGCTCCTGCTCGGGCATGTTCACGGCGAATTCGATGAACTGCCTGACGGAAGCGCTGGGTCTGGCGCTGCCCGGCAACGGCTCCACGCTCGCCACCCACGCCGACCGCGAGCGCCTCTTCGTGGAGGCGGGCCATCTCATCGTCGACCTCGCCCGCCGCCACTACGAGCAGGACGACGCGAGCGTGCTGCCCCGCGCGATCGCGAGCTTCGAGGCCTTCGAGAACGCGATGACGCTGGACATCGCCATGGGCGGCTCCACCAATACGGTGCTGCATCTCCTGGCCGCGGCCCATGAGGGGGAAGTGCCCTTCACCATGAGCGACATCGACCGGCTGTCGCGGCATGTGCCCGTCCTGTGCAAGGTGGCGCCCGCCGTCGCCAATGTTCACATGGAGGACGTGCATCGCGCCGGCGGCATCATGGCGATCCTCGGCGAACTCGATCGCGCCGGTCTCCTGCACAAGAACGTGCATTCCGTTCATAGCCCGAGCCTGACAGATGCCCTGGAGCGCTGGGACGTGCGCCGCACCAAGAGCGAGACGGTGCAGAATTTCTTTCGCGCCGCCCCCGGCGGCGTGCCGACCCAGGTCGCCTTCAGCCAGAGCCGTCGCTGGGACGAGCTCGATCTCGACCGCGAGACGGGCGTGATCCGCGACGCCGAGCATGCCTATTCCAAGGATGGCGGGCTCGCGGTGCTGTACGGCAATCTCGCCGAGGACGGGGCGATCGTGAAGACCGCCGGCGTGGACGCCTCGATCCTCACCTTCTCCGGTCCAGCCCGCATCTTCGAGAGCCAGGACGCGGCCGTCGAGGGAATCCTCGGCAACAAGATCAAGCCGGGCGACATCGTGCTGATCCGCTATGAGGGACCGCGTGGCGGCCCCGGGATGCAGGAGATGCTCTATCCGACGAGCTATCTGAAGTCGCGCGGCCTCGGCAAGGCCTGCGCCCTCGTCACCGACGGGCGCTTCTCCGGCGGCTCCTCGGGGCTCTCCATCGGCCATGTCTCGCCCGAGGCGGCCGAAGGCGGCGCCATCGGGCTCGTGGAGGAGGGGGACGTCATCGAGATCGACATCCCCAACCGCCGCATCCACCTTGCGGTGCCTGACGAGGAACTCGCGCGCCGCCGCGCCGCGATGGAGGCGAAGGGCGATGCCGCCTGGCATCCCGCCGCGCCGCGCAAGCGCAAGGTGACGACGGCACTCAAGGCCTATGCGGCCTTCGCGACGAGCGCCGCGCGCGGCGCCGTGCGCGATGTGAGCAGCGCGTTCAAACGTCAGTGAACGCCGCCCCGATTGGCGCGCACGCGGCGCTGTGCTAGACCCGCCGCGTGTGGCAGACCCTGAAAAAATTCTTCCCCGACGCTTCGGCTGATAACGCGAGCGGGCAGGACGTGGAACTCGCCGTCGCAGCGCTCCTCGTCCGTGCGAGCGTGATGGACGAGCACCCGTCCCCTGTGGAGGCACGGCGCATCGAGGCCGTGCTGGCTGAGCGTTTCATGCTGCCGCCAGAGGCGCTCGCCCAGCTGATGGCGGAGGCTCGCGCGGCCGAAGCCGACGCTATCGACATCTACCGTTTCACACGCGTGATCACCGAGCATTTCGATCAGGAGGGCCGCAAGAGCCTCATCGAGATGCTCTGGGAGGTCGTTCTCGCGGACGGCCAGCTCGATCCCTTCGAGGAAAATCTCGTCTGGCGCGTCGCCGAACTGGTGGGCGTGTCGACCCGCGACCGCGTCCTCCTGCGCAAAGCGGTCGAGGCGAAGCTCACCGAGGCCGGCCGGCCGAGCCCCTGGGGCTGATCCCGGCACAGCTCTTGCTCTTTGTCAGTGCAGTTGGGTGTGTGGCGCATGGAGCCGTCGCACCGTGCCGTAATGGGACAGATCTGTGCCAGGGGAGAGGGTCGTGGCAGCTATGAGCGGACATGGGACAGCCGAGGCCGGACGGGTCGCCTGGGTCGACGTAGCCAAGGGCATCTGCATCATTTTCGTCGTCATGATGCATTCGACCCTCGGCCTTGAACATGCCGCCGGCCAGGACGGCTTCATGAATGCGGTCGTGACCTTCGCACGCCCCTTCCGCATGCCCGACTTCTTCCTGCTGTCGGGACTTTTCCTGTCGCGCGTCATCGACCGCGACTGGCGCACCTACGGCGACAAGCGCGTTTTGCACTTCCTCTATTTCTACGTGCTTTGGTTCCTCATTCAGTTCGGCATGAAGGGCTGGGGACTTGCCGGCGGCGACCCCAAGGAATTCCTGCGACTGTTCCTCCTCGGCTTCATCGAGCCGCTCGGGACCTTGTGGTTCATCTATATGCTGGCGGTCTTTTCCGTCGTGACGAAGCTTCTCAGGGGCGTACCCGCCATCCTGCTCATCGCTGTGGCGGCCGCACTCGAGATCGCCCCTGTCGCGACCGGCTGGACGGCCATCGATGAGTTCAGCGAGCGCTGGGTGTTCTTCCTCTTGGGCTATTTTGGCGCGCCCCTCATCTTCCGCCTCGCGGCGCTCGTGCCCCAGCATCGCCTCGGCGCGCTCGTCGGCCTCGGCATTTGGGCGCTCATCAACGGCTTCCTCGCTTTCACGCCCGGGCCGAGTGCGGACTGGCCGACGCTTGCGAGCTTGCCGGTCGTCAGCCTGGTGCTCGGCGTCGCTGGCGCCTTCGCCATCATCACGGTCGCCAATCTCCTCCTCGTGGCCGGCCGCGGCGAGGCGCTGCGCTACTGCGGCACCAATTCGATCGTCATCTATCTCGCCTTCTTCCTGCCCATGGCGATCATGCGCACGCTCCTGATCAAGACGGGCGCGGTCGATGTCATCGGCACGGGCTGGGGTGCGGTGATCGTCACCACGACGGCGGTCGTTGTGCCGCTCATCGTGGCGCGCATCCTGCGCGGCACTCCGCTCGATTTTCTCTTCGTACGCCCGGCCGCCTTTCGGCTGGCGCCGCGCCGGGCACCGCTTGCACCGGCAGAGTGAAGGGGAGGGCCGCTCGGGCGCCAGTCGCGTAGACGATTGGCGGCCCTCACAAGCCCTGCCTGAGATTACCTTCAGCTGCGACCAGGCCCTGCGATCCGGGGCAATCTGCCGACGCGCAGAAAATCCTCTGCGCTTCCCATTAGTCGCGTCCAGCAGAGAGTGCGCGAAACCGGACATTCTGCTCATCCCTTTCAGTATTGCGCGAATAAGCATTTGATCCGATCTACCCATAATTTACTGAAATCGTAACGGACAGGGTCGCTTGCGTCACATGCAAGTCATTCTGCGTATATTGCTGACTGGCGGCCACTGCCGTTAACGTCTTCGCTGAGCACAACCTGCGACATTTCTCGCGAGCCGGCCGTCAGAGCTGGTCGCGAAGTTCATTTCTTGTGTCGATAGGGAAGCTCATGCGTAATTCACAACAGCAAGGCTGCGGCAAGCCATGGGCGTTGCCGGACATAGGCCGTTTGCTACGGGCTGCCGGCCTCGTGCTGATGATGGCGGGCATAGCCACACCGGCCAGTGCACTGCCGCAGGCCTCCGGCTCCAAAGATGCTGGCCTGACGCGCAGCACGTCCGGTTTCGGCGGTCTGAGCGATAGTGTCCAAGATGACAGCTCCTGCGGCCACGGCAACAACGGCAACGGTAACGGTGGCGACAACAAGGATTGTGGCGACGGTGGCGGCGGCGGCAATGGCGGCGGCACGAGCAACTGCGGCAATACGAACAACGGCAACGGTAACGGTGGCAACAACAAGGATTGTGGCGACGGTGGCGGCGGCGGCAATGGCGGCGGCACGAGCAACTGCGGCAATACGAACAACGGCAACGGTAACGGTGGCAACAACAAGGATTGTGGCAACGGCGGCAGCGGCAACGGCGGCGGCACGAGCAACTGCGGAAACACCAACAACGGCAACGGCGGCAATAGCCGCAACTGCGGCGGCACCACGATCGATTGCGGCAACACCAACAATGGCAACGGGCGCGGCGGCAACAAGCGCGGCTGTGACCACGAGGTCAGGGACTTGCAGCCCGACGAGCGGTTCGAGGGGGCGGGCGTGATCGGCGACACCACCAATGCCGGGGTGATCGCTCCCGGTGGCGATACCATCGACACGCTGACCGTCGACGGCGCCTACACCGGCAAGGGCGGGACCTTGGAGATCGACGGCGT
Source organism: Chelatococcus sp. GCM10030263 (assembly GCF_042666455.1). Lineage (NCBI taxonomy): Bacteria > Pseudomonadati > Pseudomonadota > Alphaproteobacteria > Hyphomicrobiales > Chelatococcaceae > Chelatococcus > Chelatococcus sp. GCM10030263. The sequence continues at coordinate 655,848 of NZ_JBHTDB010000005.1, forward strand.
TCTCGGCGGCGACCATTCACCTACGGATCAGCTCATCGTGACCGGCGACACCGACGGCTCCACGGACGTGAAGGTGACGAACCGCGGCGGCTTGGGCGCGCCGACCTCCCAAGGCATCAAAGTGATCGATGTCCAAGGCGCCTCGAACGGCATCTTCAATCTCTTGGGCGATTACAAATTCCAGAACGATCCGGCAGTCGTCGCCGGTGCCTATGGATACACGCTGCAGAAGGATGACGGCGATTGGTATATGCGGTCGTCGTTTCTGGACAGCGAAGGACATCTGCGGCCGATCTACCAGCCGGGCGTTCCCCTCTACGAGGCCTATCCGCAGGTTCTGCAAAGCCTCAACAACCTGCCGACCATGCAGCAGCGCATCGGCAACCGCTATTGGGGCGACGAGACCGCCAAATCGGCCATACCAGGCGCCCATACACATTCGGCTTTCTGGGGGCGTATCGAAGGCAATCGCATCGGGCTCTCGCCCGCCCGGTCCACCGCCGGCGCGCATTCAGACACAGATCAATTGACGCTCCAGACCGGCCTCGACGGGTTGTTCAGCGAAACCGGCGAAGGCCGGCTCATCGGCGGGCTCAACATTCATTACGGCAAGGTCTTGGCCGACATCGGCTCGATCTACGGCCGTGGCAAGATCGACGCCAAGGGTTACGGCTTCGGCGGCACGGTGACTTGGCTGGGCTGGGACGGCCTCTACGTCGACAGCCAGGCGCAGGTGACCTGGGCCGACGGCAATCTCGACTCGAGCACGCTCGGCCGCACCATGGCCAGCAACAACCGTGCGTTCAGCTATGGCCTCGGCGTTGAGGTTGGCAAGCGCATCAGGCTCGGGGAGGCTTGGGGTCTCGTGCCGCAGGCACAGCTCATCTATTCCGCTGTCAATTTCAACAGCTTCACCGATCCTTTCGGAGCGCGCGTCAGTCTTGACGACGGCGATGCGGTCACGAGTCGGATGGGATTGGCGACGGAGTACCAGAGCAGCTGGAAGAACGAGACAGGGCAAGTCTCGCGAGCCACCTTCTACGGTATCGCCAATCTTTATTATGCCCTGGACGGCAAGACCGCGGTCGAGGTCTCGGGCGCGAGGTTTGCGAGCGCTGCCGACAAGCTCTGGGGCGGCATTGGCGCCGGCGGAACCTATAGCTGGTCGGACGCCGTATCGGTTTTCGCCGAGGCGACGGCCAACACGAGCTTGGCCAACTTCCGTGACAGCTACAGCTACAAGGGCACGGCCGGCCTGCGCCTGACCTGGTGATCAAGGCGGCCGAAAGCGCGTGGCGCGCCTTCGGCCGCACCAGCTGTACGGTCCGCGGCGCGCCGCCCCCATCAACCCATAGGCAAGTTCATGTGTGAAGCACAACAGCAAGGCTGGAGCGGCCTGTGGGCACTGCTCCAAACGAGCTTTCGACCCTCGGTCTGCATCCTGGCAGCGGCTGCAGGCCTGGCGCTGTCAGCGGCGGGGGCTTGGGCTCAGACGTCCAGCTATTGGGACCCCGGGACAAAGAACGATGATGTGGTTTCTGGCGGGACCGGCACCTGGCAGGGATCCAACGGGAATGATAACTGGACTGGCGCCAGCGGCAATACCAACACGCCGTGGCCAACGACCAATTCCGCAGCGATCTTCGGGGGAACGCCGGGAACGGTAACCATCGACCGGAGCCAGGGATCGGTTGATACCACGGCCATCCAGTTCACGGCCGACGGCTACACGGTGCAAGGGGATGAGCTAGGCCTGACCAGTGTCAGTGGACCCATCGCTATCCAGGTCGGCGACGGCACTCCTGACACGAGCGCCTATATCGCGACGATCGATGCGGTCTTGACCGGCAAGAATTTGCTCAAGACCGGCTCGGGAACCCTGATCTTGAACGGTGACAATGAGCAGGGCAACACCACGATCGAGCAAGGTGTCCTGCAGGTCTCGCGTGACCACAACATAGCCGGCTCGGCATCGCGGCTGATCTTCGACGGCGGAACCTTGCGGACGACTGCGAGCTTCGAATCGGGCCGCGAAATGCGTGTCCAGAGCTCCGGCACCATTCTGACCGATCCGGGAACGACGCTCACCTTGACGGGTTTCGACGCGCTCTTCACGGACGACAGCAGCGGCAGCCTTGTGAAAACGGGTGATGGAACGGTGGTCGTGGCGCAGGATCAGCCGTTCTTCGAGGGCACGATGACTGTGGATGCAGGCACCGTCGAGGTCAACGGCGCCGTCCCCGGCACATTCGATGTGCGGGCTGGTGGACGTCTCGCCGGCATCGGCACCGTCGGGGACACGACCAATGCCGGAGTAATCGCGCCTGGCAGTCAAAACCGCGGCACCATCGGTCGGCTCACGGTCGGTGGCAATTACACCGGCGGCGGCGGTACGCTCGAGATCGAAGCCGCCCTGGCGGGCGACGATTCTCTGGCGGATCAGCTCGTGGTCACCGGCGACACGTCCGGCACAACCGATGTCAAGGTCATCAACCGCGGTGGCGGCGGTGCGCCCACCGTCGAGGGCATCAAGGTGGTCGATGTCGCCGGAAGCTCGAACGGCACCTTTACTCTCGTTGGCGACTACACCATCCAGGGTCAGCCCGCGGTGATCGCAGGCGCCTACAGCTACACGCTGCAAAAGAACGGTGCCAGCACTCCCACCGACGGTGACTGGTACCTGCGCTCCTCGCTCGTTCCCGAGCCGCCGGCCGACCCGTGCGGCGAGAACGGCGATGGACAGGGGAGCGCCGACTGCGGCGTTCCGCCCCCAAGGCCGCCAGCGCCCGGGACCCCGGGCGTGCCCAGCCTCCCGACGACACCGCGAGCCGGCCCGATCTTCCAGCCTGGCGTTCCCCTCTACGAGGCCTATACGCAAAGTCTGCTCGGCCTCAACGGCCTTTCGACGCTGCAGCAGCGTGTCGGCAGCCGATATTGGAATGACGGCCGGCCGGACAACGCGGGGCCGGATGCGTCCGGCACCGCCGCGCGCCGGCCAGGCGCCCTCTGGGGCCGGCTGGACATGAGCCGCAGCTCTCTAAGCCCCAGCCATTCCACCTCGGGCGCAGAAACCGATGCCGGTCGCCTGACGTTGCGCGCGGGGCTCGACAGCCTCTTTTTCGACGGCGGGAGCGGCGCGCTGATGGGCGGCGCGACGATCCATTACGGAAGCGCGTCGACCGATGTCCGCTCCGTCTATGGCCGCGGCGAAATCGCCACCGACGGCTACGGCTTCGGCGGTTCGCTGACCTGGCTCGGCGCGAACGGCTTCTATGTCGACGGGCAGGTGCAGGCGACCTGGTTTGATAGCAATCTCGTCTCGACGACCCTGCGCCGCAGTCTCGTGGAGGGCAACAATGCCTTCGGGTACGGGCTCGGTATCGAGACGGGCAAGCGCATCGACCTTGGAGGGGCCTGGGGCCTCACGCCGCAAGTGCAACTCATGCATGCTGCGGTCGACTTCGACCGTTTCACCGATCCGTTCGGTGCCGTCGTCACACCCGGACGCGGCGAGGGACTGACGGGTCGCCTGGGGCTCGCGGCTGATTATCGCAAGACGCGAAAGGACGATGCGGGAGAGACCGTAAAGTCGAGCTTCTACGGCATCGCCAATCTCTACTATGCCTTCGATGGCCAAACCGACGTCAATGTCGCGGGCATCAAGATCGCGAGTGCGACCGATCAGCTTTGGGGTGGTGTGGGCCTGGGCGGAAGCTACAACTGGGCCGATCAATGGTCGGTCTTTGCCCAAGCCTCGGTCAACACCAGCCTCACCAATCCCGGCGATAGCTATAGCTACGGCGGAACCGCCGGGCTGCGCGTGGCCTGGTGAGCCGGGATTGAGGGCGGGATGGGACGTCGTCTCTCCGCCCTCGACTTCGATCGACGAGGAGCGTCGTCAATGCGCCTCTTCCCAATTGTCCGCGGCGCGCGCGTCCACATGCAGCGCGACACGGAGCTCGGCAGCGGGGAGGGGGGCTGCCTCCATCACCTGGGTGATGATCGGCAAGGCCCGCTCGACCTCATCGTCCGGCACCTCGAAGACGAGCTCGTCATGCACCTGCAAGAGCATGCGGGCCGCCAGCCCCGCCGATGACAGCGCTTTCTCCATGCGCGCCATGGCGCGGCGGATGATGTCGGAGGCCGAGCCCTGAAGCGGTGCGTTGATCGCCTGCCGCTCGACAAAGGCGCGCTGCGAGGGATTGGACGAGCGGATATCGGGATAGTGGCAGACGCGGCCGAAGATGGTCGTGACATAGCCGTGCTCGCGGCAGAAGGCCTTGGTCTCGTCCATATAGTCGCGGATGCCGGGGAAGCGCTCGAAATAGCGGCGGATATAGGCGCCGGCTTCCTCGCGCGGAATGCTGAGCTGGTTGGCGAGGCCAAAAGCCGAGATGCCGTAGATGATGCCGAAATTGATCGCCTTGGCACGCCGACGCACCATGGGATCCATGCCCTTGACCGGCACGCCGAACATTTCCGATGCGGTCATCGCATGGATGTCGATGCCCTCGGAAAAGGCCTGCCGAAGCTGCGGAATATCGGCCATATGGGCGAGCAGTCGCAGCTCGATCTGGCTGTAGTCCGCCGAGACGAGCTTCATGCCGGGCGCTGCCACGAAAGCCGTGCGGATCTTGCGGCCTTCCTCCGTGCGCACCGGAATGTTTTGCAGATTGGGCTCGGAAGAGGAGAGCCGGCCCGTCGTCGTCGCCGCCAGCGAGTAGCAGGTGTGCACGCGCCCGGTTTCCGGATGGACATAGCTCGGCAGCGCATCGGTATAGGTCGACTTGAGCTTCGCGAGCTGGCGCCATTCCAGGATCTTGACGGGCAGGGGATAGCCTTCCGCTGCGAGATCCTCGAGCACATTGGCACCGGTCGCCCATTGCCCGGTCGCGGTCTTCTTTGCACCCGGCAGCCCGAGCTTGCCGAAGAGAATATCGCCGAGCTGCTTGGGCGAGCCGATGGTGAAACGCTCGCCGGCAATCGTATAGATCTCCTCCTCGAGCCTGGCGAGGGTCTGCGCGAAGGAGCCCGACAGGCGCGACAGGATCGTGCGGTCGATGGCGATACCACGCCCTTCCATGCGCGCCAGCACGCCCACGAGTGGTCGCTCCAGCGTTTCATAGACGGTGGTCTTGCTCTCGGCGACGAGCCGCGCCTTGAAGATCTGCCAGAGCCTCAGCGTCACGTCCGCGTCTTCGGCGGCATAGGCGGTTGCGTTGTCGATCGCCACCCGGTCGAAGGTGACCGCGTTGCGACCCTTGCCGGCGACGTCACCGAAGGCCAGCGGCTTATGGCCGAGGAACTTTTCCGACAAGGCATCCATGCCATGGCCCGCGATACCCGAGCGGCCGGCGTCGAGCGCATAGGACATCAGCATTGTGTCGTCATAGGCTGTGACGGTGATGCCGTAGCGGCTGAGCAACAGAATATCGTATTTGAGATTCTGGCCGATCTTGAGGATGTCGGGCCGCTCCAGGAGCGGCTTCAGCCGGGCGAGTGCGTCGCGGATCGGGATCTGGCCGGCGAGCATGCCGCCGCCGAAGAGCCCGTCGCCGCCTTCCGCCTTGTGCTGTAGGGGAATGTAGCAGGCCCTGCCGGGCGCCACCGCGAGCGAGATGCCGACGAGCTCGGCCTGCATGGCGTCGAGCGAGGTTGCCTCGGTGTCGAAGGCGACGCTGCCGGCCTCAACGGCCTCGGCGATCCAGCCGTCGAGCGCATCGAGCGTGGTCACCGTCGGATAGCTCTCACGGTCGAGCGGTACTTCGCGGGCCTGCTTGGCGCGTTCGGCGGCAAGTACGGCGGGCGTGCCCACAGCCGCCTCTGCGCCGGCGCTCACGGCCACCTGCGCGGCGGGCGCCACGACGGCCGCGCCATTTGCTCCGGCTGCGGCCTCTCCGGTCTGTGACGGCACAGATGGAGCGGCTCCGGTCTGCGACGTCTGGCCGTGCCAGATCTCGCCCGTGCCGACGGCAAGCCGCGCGTCGGGCGCTATCGCATTCGCATCGGTTTCGTAGATTTCTGATACGCGCTTGGTGATGGTGGTGAATTCGAGCGCCTTGAGGAAGGAAACGAGCGTCGTCGGCTCGGGATCGACGAGTTTGAGATCGGCGAGCGGCGTCTCCACCGTTACGTCGTCGACTAGCGCCACGAGCTGCTTCGAGATCCGCACGCGCTCGACGATATCCGGGGCGGTCAGGGTCTCACGGCGCTTCGGCTGCTTGATCTCTCCGGCGCGCGCGAGCAGTTCTTCCAGGTCGCCGAAATCATTGACGAGCTGGGCGGCCGTCTTGATGCCGATGCCGGGTGCGCCGGGAACGTTATCGGTCGCATCGCCAGCAAGCGCCTGCACATCCACCACCTTGTCGGGCGTCACGCCGAAATAGGCGATGACCTCCTCGAGCCCGATGCGCCGCTCCGGCCGGAAGCTGCCCTTCGCCTGCGTGCCCGAGGCCGGATCATACATGGCGACGCCCGGCCCGATGAGCTGCATCAGGTCTTTGTCGGCGGAGATGATGAGCACGTCGGCGCCGGCTTCCGTCGCATGGCGGGCGTAGGTCGCAATGAGATCGTCGGCCTCGTAGCGGTCCTGCTCCACCGGCTTCAGCCCGAAAGCCCTGACCGCCTCGCGCATCAGCGGGAATTGCGGCACGAGGTCCTCGGGCGGCTCCGACCGGTTGCCCTTGTAAGCTGGGTAGATCTCCTTACGGAAGGAGTTCTCCGATTTGTCGAAAATGATGGCGAGATGGGTCGGCCTGATGCCGACCGCGCCCTCGCGGATGAACTGGAAGAGCTTAGTGCAGAACAGCCTGACTGCCCCGGTCGGCAGGCCGTCCGAGCGATAGTTGTATTTCCGGTCCTGGTTCATGGACTGGAAATAGGCGCGAAAGACGAAGGAGGAGCCGTCGACCAGGAAGACGTGGTCGCCCGGCTTCAGGGGCGTCGTGTCACTCATGGCTGAGGGATAGCGCAATGTCGCGCGCGGCACCATGCCATTGGCGCGTATAGGCGGCCCGCCTCAGCGATCGTTCGCCGCCGTCCACAGCCGTGCCTTGGGGCGGCTGGTGCGGAACTGGCCGCGTTCGATGGCGACGAAGGCGATCACCGCGATGCTCATCGTCGTGACCCACCAGGCGATGGCGCTGCCCACCCCGAGGCAGGCGAGCATGAAGCTCGCCGTAAAGGCGGCCATGATGCCCGGCACCAGAACCGGATTGGCGAAAGAGGCGCGCCGCGCTGCCCAGAACAGCCCGACCGCGAGCGCTGCCGCGCCGACCACGCCGAGTTCGTACCAGACCTCGAAGGGCAGCCCGACCGGTGTATTGGCCGGGATCTCACCGGCGACGCGCCCGCGCAGGCTCGCATCGAGCCCATGGCCCGTGATGAGACGCATCGGCTCGGCCCGCACGATCATCGTCCAGGCCCGCAGCGATTCCGTCAGGGGATGCGCCGTGCCGAGAACGGTTTTGACGATCGGCTGGGCGATGAAGGGAATAACCGGCGCGAGAGCGACGGCGGCGGCCATGCCCCAGGCGACGACCGCCACGCCGGTCCTCGGCCGGATGGACGACAGGCCGAAGATGAACGCACCCAGCGCAAAAGCCACGAAAGCCACCGGCACGGTGCCGACCAGCATGGCGAGCACCGCAACGGCAGCCAGGGCGAGCGACAGGACGTTGCGTTGGCGCGACACGAGCCAGGCAAGCGCCGGCCAGATCATGACCGACAGCCCCGTCAGTCCGCGTTCCAGGCTCGCGATCGCGGAAATATTCTCCTCGTCCGGCTGCAGCAGGAAGACGGCAATGGCGAAGACGGCCGCAGCCGCGGCGCCGATGCCGGTCAGATAGAGATTCGCGGCGCGTACACGCTCCGGCAGCGCCGCGGTGCCGGCGAGCACCAGCACCGTCGCGCCGATGATATTGAAGAGCTTGTTGGCGGCCGTATCCGGAAAGCGCGTCCAGATCAGCGACAGCGCGGCCCAGCCGAGCAGGATCAAGCCGGCCATGCCCGCACGCGAGCTCATGATGCGACGAACTGCCGCGAGCATATGCGCCTGCCCGTCGAGAAGCGCGGCCATGACGAGGAGCGCGACCCCGATCGGCGCCAAAACCACCGCCGCGCGCCGAGTCACCAGCGCAGCGACAGGCACGGCGACCACGAGCGTGGCAAAACCGATGCGTCGCAGCAGGGCCGCGGCATCGGCTGCTGGATCGAGAGCGGGGGAGTGGGAACGCGTGACCATCGATAGCCCGGCAAGAGCGGAGCCGCCCGGTGGGCCCCGCCTTCCGGACAGGCTAGCCTGCCGGCCGCTTTTAAGCTGTAGGTCCCATGCAACAGTTCACCTTTGTTGCGTCACGGCGAGGCCGGCACCTCCCGCCTGCGCCTGCCCCTGGTCGGCATCCGTCAGCGTGCCGAGAAAGGCGACGACGTCGTCGATTTCGGCATCCGTGAGTGCGGGCGGATCGCCCGGCTTGCGGCCGAAGGGCGGATCGCGGTTGAGATTGCTCCAATAGGCCGGCGTCAGGTCGTCATAGGGCCGGACAGTTCCGTCAGGCGCGTGGGAGTACCAGCGGCCGGGGTCCGTGTCCCGTGTCGCATAGAAGGCCACCACGTCGCGCAGGCTATGCAGGCTGCCGTTGTGGAAGAAGCTTTGGCGCAGCGCTACATTACGCAGGGAAGGCGTACGGAAGAGCCCGCAGTAGTCGGCGCGATCCTGCAAGTCCGTGCGCAGCGGCCCGCACAGGCCGAGGTCGTGATAGTTCGGGTCGCGATTGGCGGAAATGGCCGGATTGCGAGGCGGCGCGATGGCGATCATGCCGAAATCGGTGAATTGCGGCGGTTCGCCGTCATTGGCCGGCTGGCTGCGATGGCAACTCGCGCAATTGCCCTTGTCCGGATCCTCGAAGAGCTTGAGGCCCCTGAGTTCCTGCGCGGTCAGTGTTGCCTTGCCGGCGAGATAAGCGTCGTAGCGGCTCGAATAGGGGTAGAAGTCGGACGGGCTCTGCTCGAAGGTGCCGAGCGCCTCGCCGGCCGCCTTCAAGGCGTCCTGCGGGTGGTTGAAAATGTCGGCCCCGAACAGCGCCTCGAGCTCGTCCGCATAGGGCGCTCGGCGCAGGGCTGCGGCAACCTGCGCGGCATCCTTGTTGGCCATCTCGAAGGGCGACAGCAGCGGGATCGCGGCCTGGTCGCGGCCGTGGTCGACGCGCCCGTCCCAGGTGAGGCCGCCGGTCGGGCCGTTGTCGACGCTCTCGTCGCCCTCGTCCTCGGATTCGAAATAATGCTCCGTGAAGGCCGGCACCGCCTGCAGATAGCGCAGCGACGGCACGGCGCGCACGCCTGGTTGGTCGAGCATGGGGCCGCCCATCTCGACGGGGGCGGCCGAAGCCGGCCCAAAGCCGTGGTGCGGATCATGGCAGGAGGCGCAGGACCGCGCCCCTGAAGCGGAGAGGGACGGATCGAAGAACATCGCGCGGCCGAGTTGGGTCAAGGCAGCCGCGCGCGCGAATGCCTCCGGGCGCGAGAGAGGCCCGGGCCAATGGCCAGCGCTGACTGTTCCGGGCGCGGCGAGAAGCGCCAGGCCGCCCAGCGCGGCCATGGCGACGATTGCCGCCCCAAATATTTGCCGGCTTTTGTCTTTCACGACACGCCTCATGCTGCTTTCGCGACATAGATCGCGCGCGATTGCAAAGCATGCATGACGCTCCTGCCGTTGCGCCGCCTGTGGCTCCGCGACAAAACGCCCATCGTCACAAATGCGATATACGCCGGTGCGCTAGATCGCGCCCGTCCTGCCCGCCGCCCGTTCCGAGCGGCCGCCGCAGCGCTCTCTCTCCCGGATTTCATCCATGAGGATTGCCGACATGACGAGGCAACGACTTCTTTCATCGCTTCTTGCCGCCACATCCGCCCTAACGCCGCTCGTCACTGCGGCGCGCGCCGAGGCCGCGCCAACCGGCTTCGACAAGATCGACACGATTGTCGTCATCTATGCCGAAAACCGCAGCTTCGATAACCTGTACGGGAATTTCCCGGGTGCTGACGGGTTCGCCAATGTGACGCCTGGTCAGGCGCGCCAACTCGATCGCGACGGCAAGCCGCTGTCCGAGCTGCCGCCGGCCTGGGGCGGGCTCACCGCAAAGGGCGTGACGCCGCCGGTCACCGAGGCGCAGTCTGCGCATCTGCCGAATGCGCCTTTCGGCATCGACGACCCCAAGGGGTTCAATCAGCCTCTGTCGGTGATCACCCGCGACCTCTGGCACCGCTTCTACCAGGAGCAGATGCAGATCGACGGCGGCAAGAACGACAAATTCGTCGCCTGGGCCGATTCCGGCGGCCTCGTCATGGGCCACTACGACGGTTCCACACTGCCCTTGTGGAAGCTGGCCCAGAAATACGTGCTCGCCGACAACTTCTTCCAGGGCGCCTTCGGCGGCTCCTTCCTCAATCACTTCGCGCTCGTCTGCGCCTGCGCGCCCGTCTATCCCAACGCCGACACGAGCCCGGCCAAGGGCCAGATCTCGGCGGTCGAAGACGACGGGATCACCCTGAAGGTCGCGGCCAATTCACCGGCCTCGGCGCTCGACGGCGTGCCGAAGTTCGTGCAGGACGGCACGCTCACACCAGACTTCTATGCGGTCAACACGATGCAGCCGCCCTACCAGCCGAGCCAGAACAAGCCGGCCCACGGCGCTGACGCGGCCACCGCCGACCCGAATGCGCCGACGACGCTGCCGCCGCAGAGCGAGATCACCATCGGCGACCTCCTGTCGCTCAAGGGCATCAACTGGGCCTGGTATGCGGGCGCATGGCAGGTGGCCCTCGACGGCAAGAACGCCACGCCGGTGCCGAATTTCCAGTTCCATCACCAGCCGTTCAACTATTTTGCCGCCTATGCTCCCGGCACGAAGGCCCGCGCCGAGCATCTCAAGGACGGCGGTCTCGACGGCAAGGCTTTCATCGCCGACATCGATGCCGGCAAGCTGCCGCCGGTCACCTTCTACAAGCCGCAGGGCAATCTCAACGAGCACGGCGGCTATGCCGATGTGTCGAGCGGCGACCAGCATATCGCCGACGTCATCGCCCATCTCGAGAAGAGCCCGCAATGGGAGCATATGCTCGTCGTCGTCACCTATGACGAGAACGGCGGATTCTGGGATCACGTCGCCCCGCCGAAGGCCGACCGCTGGGGGCCAGGCAATCGGATCCCGGCCTTCATCATCTCGCCTTATGCGAAACACGGCTGGGTGGACCACACGGAATACGACACGACCTCCATCCTGCGCTTCATCACCGAGCGCTACGACCTGCCGGTCCTGCCGGGGCTCATCGCGCGCGACGCGGCCCTGCGCGCCCATGGCGAGCCGCCGCTCGGCGACCTCACCGCCGCGCTCGACCTGACGCGCTGAGCGACGGAAAACGGCGCGTTCCGGCATGCCCGGAACGCGCATGCGGAAGGGAAGGGGCGACGTCGTCGCCCTTTCTGGCGCCGGGCAAATGTTGCAAAGTCCGGCGCATGACCGAGCGTTCAGAGATCCTCTACGCGCGCGAGCCCGACCTCGCCCTGGCCGAGTTCCGCCAGATCCTGGTGGAATCGGGGATGGCGGCGATTCGCCCCATGGACGATGAAGATCGTCTCCGGGCGATGCTCGCCGCCTCAGGGCTGATCGTGACAGCCCGTCGCGGCGGCCCCGATGGGCCGCTCGTTGGTGTGGCCCGCGGCATCACCGACGGGGTCTGGTGCTGCTATATTGCGGAACTCGCGGTCGCCGCCTCGGCCCAGCGCCTCGGCATCGGCCGGGGGCTCTTGGACGAGGCGCGGCGCCAGCTCGGTCCGCGCGTCAGCATCATGCTCGCATCCGTGCCGGACGCTGTCGGCTTCTACGAGCGAGCCGGCATGATGCGCATCGCCGACGCCTTCTGGTATCGCCGCGAGCAATAGGCATGTCGGGCAAATGGTAGCCAGACCGCGCCGGCGGCAGCTCGATCCGGTGCAGTTCATTCGCGAGCAGTTGCCGCTCGCGCCTGTGCCCCTTCTGCCCGGCATCTGCCTGCACCGGGCGCAGCCCTCGAGCGGACTCTGGCGCCTCGCGGAAAGCGATCCTGATTTCGGCGCGCCCTATTGGGCCTATGCCTGGGCGGGCGGCTTGGCGCTCGCCCGCCATTTTGCCGAGCATCCGGAGACGGTCGCGGGCCGGCGTGTGCTCGACCTCGGGGCGGGGTCCGGCCTCGTGGCCATTGCGGCGGCCAAGGCCGGTGCGTGCGAGGTCATGGCCGCCGAAACCAACCGCTATGGTGTCGCAGCGCTCGGTCTCAACGCCGCGGCGAACGATGTCGTTCTGTCCGTCGTCGGGGAGGATATCACGGCCGGGCCGGCCCCCGACGTGGACCTCATCGCGGTCGGCGACCTCTTTTACGCGCAGGAACTCGCCGATCGCGTGACGGCTTTCCTCGACCGCTGCGTTGTCGCGAATATCACCGTGCTCGTCGGCGACCCCGGCCGCGCTTTCCTGCCCCGCTCGCGTCTTCGGCTCGTCGCCGATTATGCGGTGGCGGATTTCGGCGAGGGTGCGCAGGCGCCAGGCGGACGAAGCGCCGTCTTCGCCTTCGAGCGAGCGGAATTGCCCTGCGCCGGCCCGCTCACGACGCCCCGCCCCAGCTCGGATCCTTGAGCACGTCGTCCGTCTGTTCGCCGAGCCCGGGGGAGGGGCGCTTTGCGACCTGCGGCTCTCCATCGAGCACGATGGGCGAGCGCACGGAGGGAATGGCCCCACCTGCGGCGGTGGGGTGGGGCAGGTCGATACGGAGGCCGCGCGCGATGACCTGCGGATCGGCAAAGACCTCGGCCACGGAATTGATGGGGCCTCCCGGCACGCCCTCGGCTTCGAGCCGCCGGAGGAGATCGGCGCGTGTGAAGCGCAGCATCAGCGCGGCGAGTATCGGCACGAGCCGCTCGCGGTTGGCGACACGCGCCTTGTTGGTGGCATAGGCCGGCTCGTCCGCGAGCGCCGGCTCGCCGAGGATGGTGACGAAGCGTCGGAACTGCGCATCATTGCCGACCGCGACGATCACATGTCCGTCGGCGACCTCGAACACCTGGTAGGGCACGATATTGGGATGGGCGTTGCCGAGCCGCTTCGGTGCGACGCCCGACACGAGATAGTTCATCGCCTGATTGGCGAGCACGCCGACCTGGGTATCGAGCAGCGCCATGTCGACCTGGCCGCCCTGGCCCGTCACCTCCCGCCGCTTGAGGGCGGCAAGAATCCCGACCGTCGCATAAAGGCCGGTGAAGATGTCGGCGAAGGCGACGCCCATCTTCATGGGCTCGCCGTCGGGCGAGCCGGTCAGGTCCATGATGCCGGCCATCCCCTGGACGAGATAGTCGTAGCCGGCGCGGCTGGCATAGGGCCCGGTCTGGCCGAAGCCGGTGATGGAGCAATAGACGAGCCGCGGATTGACGGCTTTCAGGCTTTCGTAGTCGAGCCCGTATTTCTCAAGGCCGCCGACCTTGAAATTTTCGATGACCACGTCCGCATGGGCTGCGAGGCGGCGGATGAGCGCCTGGCCTTCGGCCGTTTCGAAATCGACCGCGACGGAGCGCTTGCCGCGATTGGTCGCGTGGAAATAGGCGGCCGAGAGGTCGCCGCCGCGCTCAGTCGGAACGAAAGGTGGTCCCCAGCCGCGGGTGTCGTCGCCCGCGCCAGGCCGCTCCACCTTGACCACATCGGCGCCAAGATCGGCGAGCAGCTGCCCGGCCCAAGGCCCGGCGAGGATGCGCGCGAGTTCGAGGACCTTGACGCCGTGGAGGGGAGGGCTTCCACCCGGCTCCACCGCCACTCTCCCCTGCGGGGAGGGACCGCCCGCCTCGATCTCATCCACGCCCATGCTGTTCGTATCCGTATCGTCCGTGCCGCTCATGGCGCGCTCCGATCCCTCCCTGCAGGGGAGGGTGGCACGCGCGCCGAAGTCGGATTTATCCGACTTCGGCACTTTGAGAATCGAACTCGGGCCAGCCCTAGTTCGATGGCGCGTGACGGGTGGGGAGTTGCGCAAGTCAACGCCGCATAGATCGTGTCGAGAACCATCCGCTTATTCTGATCCACATCGGCGTTCGAGAAGCGCAGCACATGAAAGCCATGCTTCGACAGCGCCTCGTCACGCGCCCGATCGGCCGCAGCATGGCCATGGAGGCCGTGATGCCCGCCGTCGACTTCGACGATGACCCGGTGCTTGAGACAGGCGAAATCGACAACGAAGCGGCTGATGGCGACCTGCCGCCGGAAGTGGAGCCCGGCCGGCGCAAGCTCCTCGCGCAGCCAATTCCAGAGCTTCACCTCCTGCGGTGTCATGCGCTTGCGCAGGGCGCGGGGAAGGGCATTTGGGAGCGGGCTTTCGGGACGTCCATGTGCCCGGCTTTGGCCTTTGCGCCGGTCCCCACCCGGCGGCTTCGCCGCCACCCTCCCCTGCGGGGAGGGATCGTCGGTGCTTGTATCATCATCAGGACCGCTCATGGCGCACTCCGATCCCTCCCCGCAGGGGAGGGTGGCACGCGCGGAGCGCGTGACGGGTGGGGACGAACGAGCACCGTCCTTCGAGCCTAAAAAAACGCCTGAATCCCGGTCTGGGCGCGGCCGAGGATGAGGGCGTGCACGTCGTGGGTGCCCTCGTAGGTATTGACCGTCTCCAGGTTCTGGGCGTGGCGCATGACGTGGTATTCTTCCTGGATGCCGTTGCCGCCGTGCATGTCGCGCGCTTGCCGGGCAATATCGAGCGCCTTGCCGCAGTTGTTGCGCTTCACCAGGGAGATCATCTCCGGCGCCATCTTGCCCTCGTCGAAGAGACGGCCGACGCGCAGGCTCGCCTGCAGGCCGAGCGCGATCTCGGTCTGCATGTCGGCGAGCTTCTTTTGCACGAGCTGCGTGGCGGCGAGCGGCCGGCCGAACTGCTTGCGTTCGAGCACATAGTTCCGGGCGCGGTGCCAGCAATCCTCGGCGGCGCCCATGGCGCCCCAGGAAATGCCATAGCGGGCGCGGTTGAGGCAGCCGAAGGGCCCCTTCAGGCCGGAGACATTCGGCAGCAGCGCTTCTTCCGGTACCTCGACGCCATCCATGACGATCTCGCCGGTGATCGAGGCCCGCAGCGAGAGCTTGCCGCCGATCTTCGGCGCGGACAGCCCCTTCAGGCCCTTGTCCAGGATGAAGCCGCGGATCGCCCCGTCATGGCCGGCTGACTTCGCCCAGACCACGAAAACATCGGCGATGGGCGAGTTCGAGATCCATGTCTTCGTGCCGGTCAGGCGATAGCCGCCGTCGACCTTCTCCGCGCGGGTCTTCATCCCGGCGGGATCGGAGCCGGCGTCGGGCTCCGTCAGCCCGAAACAGCCGACCCATTCGCCCGACGCGAGCTTCGGCAGATAGTGTCTGCGCTGCGCCTCGTCGCCATAGGCATAGACCGGATACATGACGAGCGAGGACTGCACGCTCATCATGGAACGATAGCCGGAGTCGACGCGCTCCACCTCACGCGCGACGAGCCCATAGGCCACATAGGACGCGCCCGCGCAGCCATAGTCTTCCGGCAGCGTCACGCCGAGCAGGCCGAGCTCGCCCATTTCGGTGAAGATGGCGCGGTCGGTCTTTTCTTGCGCATAGGCTTCTATGACGCGCGGCAGCAGCTTGTCCTGCGCGTAAGACTGCGCCGTGTCGCGGATCATGCGCTCGTCATCGGTGAGCTGATCGGTGAGCAGAAAGGGATCGGCCCAGTCGAAGGCGCCTCCGCCCTTGGTGCTGCTCATGACTGCCTCGGCCATTGGAAACTCCGCTTGTTATCGTTGCGCGTTTTCCGCGACCTTGCCCCTCCCCCTTGTGGGGAGGGGCAAGGGGTGGAGGCGGTTTTATTCAGCTGGTGGGGCTATGTCGAAGATCAGTTCCAACGTCGCGTTCTCTCAACGAGGACCCCCACCCCCAACCCCTCCCCACAAGGGGGAGGGGCGACCGCCGGGATAACTAGCTACGGCCCGACGTCGAAGGTCACGCCTTGCGCCAGGGGCAGGGTCGCGCCGTAATTGATGGTGTTCGTCGTCCGGCGCATATAGGCCTTCCACGCGTCGGAGCCCGCTTCGCGGCCGCCGCCGGTTTCCTTCTCGCCGCCGAAAGCTCCGCCGATCTCCGCGCCTGACGGGCCGATATTCACATTGGCGATGCCGCAGTCCGAACCCGCGACCGAGAGGAAGCGTTCCGCCTCGCGCATGTCGGACGTGAAAATGGAGGAGGAGAGCCCGGCGCCCACCGCATTATGCAGCGCAATCGCCGCCTCGAGTTCCTTGTAGCGCGTGACATAAAGGATCGGCGCGAAGGTCTCGCGCAGCATCGGGCCGGACTGTCCGGGCATCTCGACGAGCGCAGGCGCCACATAGAAAGCCTCCGCCCCGCCGATGTCGTGCCGGCCGCCGCCATGGACCGTGGCCCCGACCGAGCGCACTTCGGCGAGCGCCTTTTCCATGCCCTCGTAGGCGGCGCCGTCGATGAGCGGACCGACGAGCGTCGTCGCTTCGCGCGGATCGCCGATCGTCACGCTGCCATAGACCCTGGCGAGGCGCGGCACGAAGCTGTCGTAGACACTCTCGTGCACGAAGAGGCGGCGCAGCGTCGTGCAGCGCTGGCCGGCCGTGCCCATGGCGGCGAAGGCGATGCCGCGCAGCGCCAGGTCGAGATCGGCCGAGGGCGCGACGATCGCCCCGTTATTGCCGCCGAGTTCGAGGATCGCGCGCGCAAAGCGCGTCGCAAGCTTCGGGCCGACCGCGCGGCCCATGGCCGTGGAGCCGGTCGCCGAGACGACGGGAACGCGTTCGTCCTCGACCAGCGCCTCGCCGACGGCGCGGCCGCCGATGACGACCTCGAGCAGCCCCTTCGGCACGCCGCCGAAGCGCTCGGCCGCGCGGGCGAAGATCGCCGCGACCGCAAGCGCCGTGAGCGGCGTCTTCTCCGACGGCTTCCACACGACCGGATCGCCGCAGACAAAGGCGAGCGCCGCATTCCACGACCAGACCGCGACGGGAAAATTGAAGGCGCTGATGACGCCGCAGACGCCGAGCGGATGCCAGGTCTCCATCATGCGGTGGTCAGGCCGCTCGGTCGCGATGGTGAGCCCGTAGAGCTGGCGCGACAGGCCGACGGCGAAATCGCAGATGTCGATCATCTCCTGGACTTCGCCAAGGCCCTCGGAGGTGATCTTGCCCGCTTCGAGCGTCACCAGCCGGCCGAGGTCAGCTTTCGCGGCGCGCAACTCTTCGCCGAGCAGACGCACGAGCTCGCCGCGCCGCGGTGCCGGCACTTGGCGCCAGGCCTTGAAGGCGGCGTCCGCCCGGCCGATCGCCGCGCGCGTCGCCTCGCCATCCGCTTCGCGCAGCGTGGCGATCACCTCGCCCGTGATCGGCGAGCGCGCGACAAGGCCGGAGGCGGCGAAGACCTCGTCCGAAACGCCGAGGCGGCGCAGGATGCCGAGCGCTTCGTCACGGACAGGAGAGAGCGACAGTAAAGAAGGCATGGTCGGATTGTCCATTGCTTCGGTCGGCCTGATCGCAGGGTCGCACCGCGTCGAGCCGTCATGATCCTGCGATTGTCGGCCGCACAATGGCGATACGCAATCCCCGTTTCAACCGATATGTCTCCGGACCCTCGTGGGTCGCGCCCGCCTCGCTTCCGCTCGGCAATGCATGCACCTAGGCCAGTGTATGTCGCCACACTGAAATAGTTTCAGTGGTTACCATTCCTTTGCGGGCGCCGCTATTAAGAGACATGTGTGCAAATCAAAAAAGCTGATCCACACTCCGAGGCTGTATGGACACCCGAAGTATTTTGATTCGTATATATTATTGCGGAATATTGATTATGCCGTCCAATCGTCTCACGCCTATTCCGAGTATTTCTGCAAATATTAGCGCGAGTGGACCGGTGAGGGCTCCCGCGGCGGGCCGGATACCAAGCGGCATAGTCCGACAGCTGAACGTAACGGCGTCGGCGATGACCTGGCCGAGCGTGTCGCCACCTGCCGGTCGCAGCGAGCGGCTAAGTTTCACGATGTCCGGAGACGGGAACAGCGGACGCTGGCAATCGTCGCCGTCGATGCGCCCGGGGATGTATGGTGCTTTAGATGAGCACGGCGGCTCGCTGCTCGCGTTGCAGTTGCGCTGGGCATTGACGAAAGCTGCGATCGAGGCCGTTGTCGCGGCTGGTACCGCCACCGCAACGAGCCTGGGCGGTTTAGCCGGTATAGGCATCGGCGGCCTGGTTGGCGCTGGCGCCGACCGCATTGCGCTCGATCTGACCAGCACTGATCTAGCCGAGGCGGTGGGCCGCGCCGTTGCGGGAGCTGCGGCTCACGGCACAGCTGGTGCCCTCACACCGCTCAAGCATTGGGCGAATGCCAGGCTTCAGCCCCGCGGGAACTGGCCTCGTCCCGCTCGGCTGGATTTGGGGGAAATCGTTGTCGGGATTGCGGTGGCAACGGCACGTAGCTTGATCGTCACGGCTTTCGTGCCGCCGGGGTGCGATGTCGTCATCGTTTTCATCAGCGCAAGCAGCGCCTTCTTGAGCACCGCCATTGCCAATGTCATTGCCGCGCGCCTTGATCCTTCGCTCGGGCCGCCGGGCAAACCGGATCCGTGGTGCGATCAAAGAACGCTTTTCCGCAGTCTTGCCGGCATGATGGACGCTTATTACGGCAGCGCATCTTTCGCCCTCGGGAGAATGTTGCGGAATTACCCGGCGTGCCGCTTTGCGGTGATTGGCGTGCTTGGGGCGACGGGCGCGGGCATGACCGCCGTCATGAAGAGGTGGAAGGGCTGGGCTGAGCCGCTCGAGGTGTTCGTCTCAGGGGGGCATCACGGCGTCCATGGCGCGATCGGTCTGTGAGAGCAGACCGATGCCGGGCATAGGCTCGCCATCCTCGGGTCGCCGCCTCCAGGACGCTTGGGCAGTTGCTCGGTCCGCCGATCACGGGCTCCCACGGCCCGCGCCTGGGCGCGGGCGATTCCGGGTGCAGCCATCGACTCAAGGCGGTTGGCCGACGGTTAGAGCAGGCCGCGCGCGGCGAGATTGCGCATGAGATGGCCGACGCCGAAGGTCCAGGGCTCGCAGCGATCCGTGTGGCGGATACGGTTGACGAGCCCCCCGAGCTGCGGCGCAGCGATTGTGACGATGTCGTCTTCCTTGTGGGTGAAGCCCTTGCCCGGCGCGTCGCGATCCTCCACCGGTGCGAAGAGCGTGCCGAGGAAGAGCACGGCGCCGTCCGGATAGTGGTGATGCTTGCCGAGCATCTGCGCCACGAGATCGGCCGGATCGCGGCTGATCTTCTCGATCGTCGAGAGGCCTTCGAGGCGGAAGCCCTCCGGCCCTTCGACGGTGAGCGTCACCGTCATTTTGCGCACGTCGTCCAGGGCGAAATCCCGGTCGAAGAAACGCATGAAAGGCCCGATGGCGCAGCTTGCGTTGTTGTCCTTGGCCTTCGACAGGAGTAGCGCCGAGCGGCCTTCCACGTCGCGCAGATTGACGTCATTGCCGAGCGTCGCCCCGACGATGCGGCCGTCGGATGCGACGGCGAGAACGACCTCCGGTTCCGGATTGTTCCAGGTCGAGATGGGGTGGATACCGGCATCCATGCCCGTGCCGACCGCCGACATGGGCTGGGCCTTGGTGAAAATCTCGGCGTCCGGGCCGATGCCGACCTCGAGATATTGGCTCCAGGCGCCTTGTGCGATGAGCATCTCTTTGAGTCGCATCGCCTCGGGTGAACCGGGCTTCAGCTTGGCGAAATCCTCGCCGACGAGACTGATGATCTCGGCGCGGATGGCCTCGGCCGCGCCGGCATCGCCGCGGGCCCGTTCCTCGATCACCCGTTCGAGCATCGATATGGCGAAAGTGACGCCAGCAGCCTTGATGGCCTGCAGGTCGATCGGGGCAAGGAGCCAGGGCTTGGAAGCATCGCGCCCGTCCGGTGGCGTATTCGCGAGAACCGCTTCGAGCGGCGCGACGAATTCGCCCTCGGCCGCGCGCAGAGCCGCTGCAGGGTCGTCGCTCTCGCAGAGGTCGCGCGTGGTCGGGAAGCGGGCGGAGATATCGACGAGCCCACCGTCGCGTATCGCCACGACCGAGGGCCCCGCACGGTCAGGCCGGAAGATGCGGCCCGCGAGCGCCGCGCGCGGCGCATCGGTGGGCAGTGCCGCCGCCAAAGTCAAACCGTCGATCATGGGCCGATCCTCCGCCGTTCACCTTGAGACGGACCGCACCGGTCCGCTGCTCCATCGGCCGCATTGAGGGCATCAATTCCGTCGCGTCAAGCGGGAGGCTGCGGCGACGGGCGGAGGAACCCTGCCCAGCGCAGCGTCGCTTCCAAGCAAATCTGATGAGATATGCAGCAATTATCGGCCTAATATAACGAATTATCAAGAAAATCTTTTTATAAACTCGACATTACGCCGCTAACGAGAAGAATATTGCAAAGAAGATGGCTATCTTTCATATGGATAGATTCAACCGGGGCATGTGACGTGCGATCGTTTGCCTGCGAAGCGTGCGGAGCACATGCGGATTGCGAGCAGATTTTGATGACTACACCGCTGTTTCGGGAAGAGGTCGTCGGTCGCGAATTGGACCAGATCGGCGTCCCGCTCGGTATGACGACCGGCTGGATGCGCCTGTTCGCGCTCTGCCTCACGGTCGCCGTCGTTGCCGCGCTGGTCGGCGTGACGGTGGGATCATACACACGCAAGGAACGCGTCGTCGGCTTCCTTGTCCCCGACAAGGGGCTCATCAAGGTGATATCGCCACGCGACGGGCGGGTGGTCGAGCGGCATGTGCGCGAGGGGAACGGGGTCCGCCGCGATGACATGCTGTACGTGGTGGATGTCGCATCCGCAACCAGTGTCGGCAGGACGGGCGATCTCGTCGCCCGCGAGCTGCGCGAGCGAAGGCGCCTGCTCGCTGCGGAGCGCGCGCGCAGGCCGACAATCGCAGCCGCCGAGGAGGCAAGGCTCAAGGCGCGCGTCACGGCGATCGCCGCGCAGCTCGAGAGCATCGAGGCCGAAGTGGCGTCACGCGCGACCGTTGTCGCACTAGGGCAGAAGGCGGTGCAACGGGCGCTGGAGCTCGAGCAGAAGTCTGTTTTCGCCGCGGCAAAACGCGAGGAGATCGAGCAGAATCTCGCGGCATCGCGGGCGGTTCTTGCTCAACTCGCGCGTGTTAGTGCGGAGCTTGAGGGCGAGCGTCGCCAGATCGAGGCCGACCTTGAGAGCCTGGCTGACCGACAGGCGAACGAAGGCTCCCAGATCGACCGGCAGTTGAGTGAAATCGACCAGCAACTGAGCCAGGCGGAGGAGCAGCGCGCCGTCGTCCTGCGCGCCCCGCGAGGCGGTACGGTGACGCGGCTCGCCGCCGACATCGGCCAGCGCGTCGATCCCGCCACGCCGCTCGCCACCATCGTGCCCGACGGGGCGACGCTCCAGGCGCAGCTCTATCTGCCGACGCGGGCGGCCGGCTTCGTTAAGCCCGGCAACCGCGTCAATCTCTTCTACGAAGCCTATCCCTATCAGAAGTTCGGCATCCAGAAGGGCACGGTTCTGTCGGTGACGCGGGCCGCCGTCATCCCCCGCGAGCTGCCTTTCCCGGTGGCGAGCGACGAGCCGCATTACGTTGTGACGGTGAAGCTCGAGCGCCAGACCATCACGGCCTACGGACGGGAGGAGCGGCCTCAGGCTGGCGCGCGCCTTCTCGCCGACATCCTCGTCGAGCGGCGCCGGTTGTGGGAATGGATCCTCTCGCCGCTCATCAGCCTCGCCAAGATCGAATAGCGACCGTCGGTGTCTGCGTCCTGCTCATAGGCGGCACCGACGCGCGTCGCGTGCGATCGGCCGGGTTCATTGCTGTGGTGCTTGAGGTATTCCCATGAAAACGCGACTGATCCTTCAATCCGAACGCGCGGAATGCGGTCTGGCCTGCATTGCGATGCTTGCGAGCGCTCATGGGCTGGAGATCGACCTTCCGGGGCTCAGGGCGCGCCATTTCGTCTCCACGAAGGGCACGACCTTGAAGGATCTGATCGGGGTGGCGCGCGTGCTGCAGCTCGAGACGCGGGCCCTGCGCTGCGAGATCGATGAGCTCGATCAGATCCGCCTGCCCGCCATGCTGCATTGGCGGCTCGACCATTTCGTCGTGCTCGTGGCGCGCCGGGGCAAGCGCTACATCATCAATGACCCAGCCATTGGGCGGGTCACCGTCTCCGCGGAGGAGATGAACCGCTCCTTCACCGGGGTTGCTCTGGAAGCTTGGCCGAGCCCGACCTTCGCAAGACGCGACATGCGCCGGAAGTTGCGCCTCGGCGCCGTCATCCCGCGCACGGGGGGGCTGGTGCAGTCCATCTTCATTCTCTTCCTTTTTGCCTTTGGGTTGCAATTCATCTCCCTGTCGCTGCCGATCCTGCAGCAATTCGTCATCGACGATGCGCTCGTCAGCGCCGATCGAGATCTCTTGACGGTGATCGCGGTCGCCATGTCCCTCATGCTTCTCGGCAAAGCGGCGACGGTGGCCATCCGCGCGCTCGTGCAGCGCAACCTCTCAGCGTCGCTGTCGGTGATCGTGCCCTCGCATATCTTCCGCCATATGGCCGATCTGCCCACCGCCTGGTTCGAGCAGCGCTTCGCGGCCGACATCATGAACAGGGTCGAATCCGGCAATACGATCCATCACACGCTGACGTCGAGCGTCATCACGGTCGGAATCGACAGCATCGTCGCCGTCGTCGCCATCGTCGTGATGCTGCTCTACAGCCCGATCCTGACCGCGATCGTCGTCGCGACTTTTCTCGTTTACGGCGCCGTGCGCGCGCTCTGGTACAACATGCTGCGCGAGCAATCGCTGGGCGCGATCGTTCAGGCCGCCAAGGTGCAGAGTGTGCTGCTCGAGACCATGCGCGGCATCGCGACCCTCAAGCTGTTCAACGCCGTGAACTTGCGCCACGAGCGCTATCTCGCTTTTCTGAGCCGCTCCGTGCGCCTGCAGAACAAGATCACCACGAGCAATGTCGGCTTCACCTTCGCTCATGACATGGTGACGGGCATCGAGACGGTGCTCGTGCTCGTCATCGGCGCCGGCGCGGTGATGCGGGGAGAGCTTACCATCGGCATGCTCGTCGCCTTCTTCAGCTTTCGCGATCACTTCATCAACAGCGCAACGAGCCTCATCAATGTGGTGGTGGAATTCCGCATGCTGGGCATCCATCTCGACCGCCTCGCCGATATCCTGCTCACCGCCCGCGAAGAGACCCAGCCGCTGCCCTATCTCGGTGCCCCCGCCGTCGACGGCCGGGTTGAGCTGCGCGGTGTCTCCTTCCGTTACGGCGCCCATGAAGCGGACGTGCTCAAGGACTGCTCACTGGTCGTCGAGCCCGGCCAGTGCCTTGCGATCATCGGCCCGTCGGGGGCGGGCAAGTCTACGCTCCTCAAGCTGCTGTCGGGGCAGTTGCGCCCGACAGAGGGGCAGGTGCTGATCGATGGCGAGCCGGTCACCGCGATCGGGCTCACGCGCCTGCGCGACCTCATCGGTGTCGTCCGCCAGGACGACGTGCTGTTTTCCGGCACGATTGCCGAGAACATCGCCATGTTCGATACGAGCCCCGACCACGAGCGCATTCGCGCGGTGGCGGCCGAGGCCCGCCTTCTCGGCGAGATCGAGCGCATGCCCATGGGCTTCAACACACTCGTGGGCGACATGGGAACGGGGCTTTCCGGCGGACAACTCCAGCGCCTCATGTTGGCGCGCGCGCTCTACAAGACGCCGCGCATTCTGCTGCTCGACGAGGCCACGAGCCATCTCGACCTGGCCAACGAGCAGAGCATCACGGCCAATCTGCGCAAAGTCGGCATAACCCAGGTGATCGTCGCACATCGCCCCGAGACGATCGCCAAGGCGGATCGTGTTGTCGACATTCGCGAGATCAACAAGGCGGCTTCGGCGAATTTTGCGCCGCTCGCGGTCGCCTAGGGCGCGAATGCGTCGACAGCCAGAAGGGGCCCGCCCACTGCATGACAGGGTTGCAATCCGGGGCTTGACCGACGGGATCACGCCATAAGCAGCGCTACGCCACGTCGGTGCGCCACGGCGGGACGTTGACATGCGGCCTCGAGGAGACATCCTTCCATTGTTGAATTCGGGCCATTTCTCGTCATCTCTCCGTCTGCTCCGATCGAGAATATGCCCGTCGCTGCTTGGCAGGGGACGGCTCTATGAATGTTGTCACGATGGATCGGGTGAAACGGCGCGAGGATCAGCGCCTGGTGACGGGCGCTGGCCGTTACGTCGGCGATCTCAGGCCCTCCGGCATCCTCCATGCCGTCATGGTCCGCTCGCCGCATGCCCATGCTCGTATCGTCGCGGTCGATACGGCGGCGGCCCGGCAGGCCGACGGCGTGGTGGCCGTCGTGACGGGAGGGGACCTCGCGCCGGACGGTCTGGCGATGATGCCGGGCGGCAGCCGCTTTTCCCGCCCGGACGGCTCTTCGTCCCCGAAAACCGATCGCCCGGTGCTGGCGACGGAGCGGGTGCGCTTCGTCGGCGAGCCGGTGGTGGCGGTCATCGCCGAGAGCCGCGCCGCAGCACTCGCCGCTGCCGAGCTAGTGGTCGTGGACTATGAGGAAGAGCCGGTCGTCGTTCGGCCGGCCGAGGCCCTCGCGTCGGGCGCGCCCGCGGTCTGGGACATCGCGCCGGACAATGTCGCTTTTCTCTGGCAGGGCGGGGACCATGGTGCGACGGATGCGGCGCTGGCCAGCGCCCACCACGTCACGCGGCTCGAGGCGAGCATCTCGCGCGTGTCGGCCAACTCCCTCGAACCGCGCGCCTTTCTCGCGGAGCCGCAAGCCAGCGGCCGGCTTGTCCTCCACGCGAGCCACCAGAATCCCTTTCAGCTCCGCGACCGGTTGCTCGATCTGGGCTTTGCGCGCGACGGGCTGCAGGTCGTCATCGGCGACGTCGGCGGCTCTTTCGGCATGAAGGCTGGTGTCCAGCAGGAAGTCGTCGTCAGCCTATGGGCTGCCCGGAACCTCGCAAGGCCCGTGGTGTGGGAGAGCGACCGCACGGAAGCCTTCCTCAGCGACGAGCATGGACGCGAGCTCGACTTCACCGCCGAGATCGGTTTCGACAAGGCACAGCGCATCGTCGCCCTGAAGGTGCGCATGAATGTCAATCTCGGCGCCTATCTCAGCGATCGCTCCGGCTCGGCGGTCACCAATATCGGTGGCATCGCCGGCGTCTATGACATCCCGCATATCGCGGCCGACATCTATGGCGTTCTCACCCATACGGTGCCGACCGCAGCCTACCGCGGAGCGGGCCGCCCGGAGGCGACCTATGTCATCGAGCGTGTCCTCGATGTGGCGGCGCGGGAGCTCGGCGTCTCGCCCTTCGAGCTACGGCGGCGAAACCTGATCCCGTCCTCCGCCATGCCCTACAAGACCGCTCTCGTCTTCACCTACGACTGCGGCGAGTTCGGCGAGAATATGAAGGTGGCGGCGAATATGGCCGGTTGGGAGACCTTCGAGGCGAGGCGCAAGGCCTCCGCCGCGGCCGGCAAGTTGCGCGGCATCGGTGTCGCCAACTGCATCGAGGTGGCGGGCGGACCCTTCACCCGGCCCGGACGCGACTTTGCCAGGCTCACGCTGACGCCCGAAGGGCGCCTCGTGGTCGATTCCGGCAGTGTCTCGGTGGGCCAGGGCTATGAGACCATGTTCCCGCAGATGATCGCCGACCGCTTCGGCATTTCCGCGGACCTGGTGGACTATCACCAGGGCGATACCGACCGCCTGCCCGGCGGCCGGGGCAACGGCGGCTCGGGCGGGCTCTGCGTCGGCGGCTCGGCGGTGACCATCGCCACCGACGGGGCGATCGCCAAGGCAACCCGCATCGCCGCCAAGCTCCTGGAAACGACCGAGGACGAGGTCGTCCTGTCCGACGGTTCTTTCCGTGCCGGGCAGACGAACCGCTTCGTCACATTGAGCGAGGTCGCCCGCGCCGCCCATGACCCGCGCTGGTTGGACGAAGGCGAGGAGCCGGGAATTTCGGCGACCGGCGAATTCCTGCCTCCCACCGTCACCTTCCCCAACGGCACCCATATCTGCGAGGTCGAGATCGATCCCGAAACCGGGGTCGTCGCTATCGAGCGCTACTGCGCGGTCGAGGATCTCGGCCGGGTGATGAACCCGACGCTCGCGAGCGGCCAAGTTCACGGCGGCGTGGCCCAGGGCATCGGCCAGGCCATGGGCGAGCAGATCGTGCATGACCCTTCCGGCCAGCTGATCACCGCCTCGTTCCAGGACTACCAGATGCCGCGCGCGGCGGATCTGCCCTTCTTCACGCTCGACTATCGGGAGGTGCCGACCAAGGTCAATCCGCTCGGCGTCAAGGGCGTGGGCGAGGCCGGAACGGTCGGGGCCTTGGCCGCCACCATGAATGCGGTCAATGACGCACTGGCGTCGGTCGGCATTCGCCACTTCGACATGCCCGCGACACCGGCCCGGGTCTGGTCGGCCATCGCGGCGCAGACGGCGACCAATTCGAAGTAGCAGCGGGCCATCTTTGGCAACGACGAGGGCCGGCCGTCGCGCCGGCCCTTTTTGTTTCCCGTGGAGCCGCCGCTTCGAGCCACCCAGCCATCTCTCCCAGCCGATCCAACCGCCGTTCCGTGCGTTAGGAAGGGAAAGGAGAATGGCCATGCCTCAATCGATGCCGCAGGATCCGGAGGCTCTCGCACGCACCACCGCCGAGGAGCCTCAAAGCCTCGCAGAGCTCAACCGCTTGATCGCCGCCGCGCCCCCGCTCGTCGCCACCGGCGGGCGAGCCGTTCTCGGCGAGGGGCCGGAAGGCGCGGCCATCGCTTTCGTTGGCGAGCAGCCGGGGGACCAGGAGGACCTGCAGGGCAAGCCCTTCGTCGGCCCGGCCGGTCTCCTTCTCAACCGCGCCATGGCGGAAGCCGGCATCGACCGCGACAAGGTCTATGTCACCAATGCCGTCAAGCACTTCAAATTCCTGCAGCGTGGCAAGCGGCGCATCCACCAGAAGCCGACCACGGGCGAGGTGAGACATTATCGCTGGTGGCTGATGAAGGAACTCGACTTCGTCCACCCGAGGCTCACCGTCGCTCTCGGCGCAACCGCTGTGCTGGCGCTTGCCGGCAAGGCACTGCCGATCGGGCGCAACCGGGGGCCGGCCTCCTTCGAGAACCGGCCGGGCTTTATCACCGTCCATCCATCTTCGCTGTTGCGCATCCCGGAGGAAGAGGCGCGCCACGAGGCCTATGCCGCCTTCGTTGCCGATCTCGTCCAAATCCGCGAGCTCGCCCGCTACAGCGCCGCTGCCTGACCGCTACCGGCTCTGGAGGGTGAAACGGCGCTATTCGGCGGCGTCCTGTCTCCGCGACAGGAAAGGCACGACCTCGACGGGCTCGCCGGCTCGCGCGATGACGACGCTGTCGTTCGGCACCGCCGTCCAATGCGATCGGTCGCTGTCGAGGGGTTCCGACACCACCACCACCCCCTTGCGCTCGGACCTGTAGTAGAGGCTGTTGGCTGCATCATTGACGGCAAAGCGGAAGGCATAAAGATCCTGCCCGTTCGAGAGAGCGGCGGTGAAGCGCAGCGGTTCGCCATAGCCTTCCTCATTGACCAGCCTGACCAGTTCGGCGATCACGCGCGCCGTGGCGGCAACGGGATCAGCCTGCACGACTGAGCCGATCAAACCTGCTCCGAGAATGGCGAGAAATACGGCCTCGGAATCGGTGGTGCCGACGCGTGACGGATAGAGCTCGTCCGGGATCAGGGCCTCGACCTTGCGCCGCAGGCGGTTCCAGCTGCCGATGAAGCCGTTGTGCATGAACAGCCAGCGGCCGCAGGCAAAGGGATGGCAGTTGGGGCGCGTGATCGCCGTTCCCGTGGCGGCGCGCACATGCGCGAAGAACAGATGCGAGCGTAGATGCCGGCAGAGGTAGCGCAGGTTCTCGTCGGACCAGGCGGGGCGAACCTCGCGATAGAGGCCGGGCTCCGGATGCTGGCCGTACCAGCCGAGGCCGAAGCCGTCACCGTTGAGCGCGGCGGTCGATTCCAGCGCGTGGATGCTCTGCGAGATGAGCGAATGTGCCGGTTCGGTCACGTAATGTTCGAGGGCGATCGTCTGTCCTCGGTATGCGATCCATCGGCACATGGGAAGCCTCCTCCGGCATGAGCATCGGGTCCTGGGAGATGCTCATGGAGCAAGAATCGTGCGAGGCACCTTCCTCCGCGTAGATCGTGGTGGTTTTCGGGCATCATCTGCGGGTAGCAGGATATTCTAGAACTTGAGCGTATTGTCGGCGATCCATTCGGCGACCGCCGTCAGCGCAGCTTCCACCCCCTGCTTGGGGACGTTGCTCTCGAAAACGGCGATCTGCGCATCGGCCGAGGTGCCCTCGGCGGCGATCGTCCGGCAATGGGCGATTTCGCTGCTGCAGCCCAGGATTTCGACATCCTCGGTGGTCATGGCGATCACCTCATCGAGCAGATCGCCGACCGTCACCGCGCCGTCCCGCGAGACGAAGGTTCCGCCGACGCCGTAGCGTTGCGCGCGCCATTTGTTCTCGACGGCAATCGCACGGTCGACCACGTCGAGATCGCCATTGCGCTCCCGATGGAAATAGAGATGGCGCACCAGCGCGCGATAGAGCGCGGCGATGGCAACCGCGTCGTCGAGGCGCGTGCAGCAATCCGGCGCGCGCAATTCGAGCGTTGGATATTTGACGGAAGGCCGGATCATCCACCAGAGATAGCTCGAATCCTCCATCACCCCGGAGCGAACGAGCGCCGCCACATAGGCGTCGAACTCCTGGGCCGTGCGGAACAGCTCCGGCAGGCCGGTGCGCGGCAGCTCGTCATAGGCCGCGAGGCGATAGCCCTTGAGGCCGGTGTGGTGCGATTGCCAGAAGGGCGAAGAGGTCGACAAGGCGAGCATGAGCGGCAGATAGGGCATTATCCGGCTCATGATATCGACGCGACGGTCGGGATCGGGAACCTCCACATGCACATGCATGCCGCAGAGCATGTTGCGCTGGCCGATCATCTGCAGGTCGTTCATGACCTCGTCGTAGCGTTCCTTCTCGCTCTGAACGGCATGGCGCCAGCGTGCGGTCGGATGCGTGCCGCAGGCAAGGATGGCGAGGCCATGCTCGGCCGCCATGGTCGCCAGCACGCTGCGGATGTAGCTCAGCTCGGCGCGCGCCTCGGCCATGGTGGCATAGGGCGGCGTCGCGACCTCCACCTGGTTCTGCAGGAACTCGCGCGCGATCCGGCCCTCGGTCGCCACATTGGCATGGGTGAAGAGGTGATCCGGCGTCTCGAAGGCCGCCCGCTTGGTGCGGGCATCGGCGAGGAAATATTCCTCCTCGATGCCGAATCCGAAGGCTTGGGCGTCAGGCCTCTTGAAGCTGCCAGAGCCTGCATAGAGGCCCTTTACGAAGCGCTGGAAGTCAAGAAGGTGGCTTCGCGCCGCGGGGTCATATTCCATGGGTCTGCAGCCAGAATTCGAGCAGGGAAACCTGCCACAGTTTCGAGTGACCTTTGGGTGTGAGCGTCCCGTCCGGGTCGTCCAGCAGGTGGTCGACATAGCCGCGATTGAACAGCTCGCGCTCGCGTGCCGCCGGCTGGTTCAGGATGTCGCGCACGAAATCGAGATAGGGCCCGCGGATATGTTTGAGCGCGGGAACGGGAAAATAGCCCTTCGGCCGGTCGATGACCTCGGCCGGCAGCACCTGGCGGCCCGCCTCCTTCAGGATATATTTGCCCCCGTCGCGCACCTTGAGCTCGGCGGGAATGCGCACGGCGAGCTCGACCAGCTCATGGTCGAGGAAGGGCACGCGCGCCTCGAGCCCGAAGGCCATGGTCATGTTGTCGACGCGCTTGACCGGATCGTCGACGAGCATGATCTCGGTGTCGAGCTGCAGTGTCTTGTCGATGGCGCTCGCCTTGCCCGCCCCGGCGAAGAAGTCCTCCACGAAGGCGCGGCTGTAGTCGCCGTTCACCCATTGCGGCGCGAGCGTCGACCGCATCTCCGCGTGATCCCTGTCGAAATAGACCCGCGCATAATCGCCCACCGGATCATTCGACTGCAGGAGCTTCGGGTACCAGTGGTAGCCGCCGAAGATCTCGTCCGCGCCCTGGCCGCTCTGGACGACCTTGACATGTTTGGAAACTTCCTCCGACAGGAGATAGAAGCCGACCGCGTCATGGCTCATCATCGGCTCGGCCATGGCGGCGACCGCATGCGGCAGCGCCTCGAGCGTGCGCGACGCATCGACCCGGATGCGGGTGTGGTCGGTGGCGAAGTCGCGGGCGATCAGGTCCGAATATTTGAACTCGTCGCCCTCGATGCCGTTGACCGCATCGAAGCCGACCGAAAACGTCTTGATGTCCGTCTGGCCCTGGCGCGCGAGCAGCGCGACGACGAGCGAGCTGTCGAGCCCGCCCGAGAGCAGCACGCCGGTCGGCACGTCGGCGACGCGCCGCCGCTCCACCGCGGCGGTGAGCGCATCGAGCACCATCTCGCGCCAGTCCGCCTCCGTCAGGCCGCGGTCCTCGGCGCGGGGCTCCACATGGAGCTTCCAATAGACGCTTTCGCGGCGCGTGCCGTCCGGCTCGATGGTCATGATCGTCGCCGGCGCCAGCTTGCGCACGCCCTTGATGATCGTCATCGGCGCGGGCACCACCGCGTGGAAACTCATGTAATGGTGCAGCGCAGCGCGGTCGATGGTGGTATCCACGTCGCCGGCCTCGAGAAGCGCCGGGAGGCTCGAGGCAAAGCGCAGCCGCCCGCCCGCCTCCGCATAATAGAGCGGCTTGATGCCGAGCCGGTCGCGCGCCAGCACGACGCGGCCGCTGTCGCGCTCCCAGAGGGCGAAGGCGAACATGCCGTAGAACCGCTCCACGCAAGCCGGGCCCCAGGCGTGATAGGCCTTGAGGATGACCTCGGTGTCGCCGGTCGAGAAGAAGCGGTAGCCCTTCGCCGTGAGCTCCTCGCGCAGGCGGCGGAAATTATAGATGCAGCCGTTGAAGACGATCGCGAGCCCGAGCTCGGGGTCGACCATGGGCTGCTGGGAGGTCGCTGCGAGGTCGAGAATGCTGAGCCGGCGATGGCCGAAAGCCACATGGTCCTGCTGAAAGAAGCCGCCGGCATCCGGTCCGCGGCTGTAAAGCTTGCCCGCCATTGTGTGGACAGCCTGAAGATCGGCAGGACCTTTGAAGTTCAGCTCTCCACACACTCCACACATTATCGACGATATCCTTGTTGTTGTTGGCGCCCAAGCCTCGACAAAGCTGTAAACGTCTGAGCGGCCGACATGTTCCTCGGCGGAGCCGTTGAGAATACGCAATTTCCCTTGAAAACCGTGCACATAGGGCGCGAGCTTGACTGCCGGGCAAGGCCGGGCAAGGCCGCCCATCGCCCGCGTTGACAGCGGCCGCGGCGCGCCGCAACTCTTGAGGCGTCAGCCATCGCATGGCGTCCGGCGGAAGTGGTGTTCGGCAAAGCGGCGGCAGGAGGAGAGCGGCATGCAATATATGGTGCTGACGCGGCGAACCGAGGCCTTCGCCGACAGCGACTACACGCCGGAGCGGCTCGAAGCCGAGGCGGAGGCCGCGCGCCGGCTCTACAGCGAGGGCATCGTCCGCCAGATCTGGCATCGCGGCGACATCGGCGGCGCCTGCATGCTCATGGAAGGCACCTCCGACGCGGAGATCCGCGCCGCGCTCGAGAGGCTGCCGCTCTTTGCCGCCGGCATGCAGGAGGCGGTCTCAGTCGTGCCGCTCAGGCCCTATCGCGGCTTCGGGCCGCGCGCATGAGCCGGGCAGAGGAGGCCGAGAGCCCGGCCAAGGCGATGCTCGCCGAGATCTGGGGCGGGCTCGGCGGCGACCCGGCGCTTCTCGCAAAGGTCGAGGTCGCCGGGCAGGGCGACCTGCCGTCGGTCTTCGCCGTCACGGATCTCGCCTCGGCCGCCATCGCCGCGGTCGGGCTCGCGGCGGCGGAGCTCATCGCCGCCCGCCATGGCGCGGTGCCCGCCGTCACCGTCGACCGGCGGCTCGCCTCCCACTGGTTCGCCTGGACGCTGAGGCCCGAGGGCTGGAGCGTGCCGCCGCCGTGGGATCCGATCGCCGGCGACTATCCCGCCCGCGACGGCTGGATCCGCCTGCACACCAATGCCCCGCACCATCGCGAGGCGGCGCTTGCCGTGCTCGGCACCCCGCCCGAGAAGGAGAAGGTCGCCGCCGCCGTCGCGACCTGGTCGGCGGAAGAGCTCGAGGCCGCCGTCGTCGCGGGCGGCGGCTGCGCGGCGGTGATGCGCGCGGCTGCCGATTGGGCGGCGCATCCGCAAGGGCGGGCGGTCGCGGCCGAGCCGCTGTTTCATAGGGCTGCAACCGGGGAGGGGGCCCCGGCCCGCTGGCCGGTGCCGCGCGAGCGCCCGCTCGCCGGCCTCAAGGTGCTGGATCTCACGCGCGTGCTCGCCGGCCCCGTCGCCACACGCTTTCTTGCCGGGCTCGGCGCCGATGTGCTGCGCATCGACCCGCCGTGGTGGGACGAGCCCTCGGTGGTGCCGGAGGTGACGCTCGGCAAGCGCTGCGCGCGGCTCGACCTGCGCGCGCCCGCCGGCCGCGCCACCGTCGAGCGGCTGCTGGCCGAGGCCGATATTTTGGTGCACGGCTATCGCTCCGATGCGCTGGCACGCCTCGGGCTCGATGCCGAGGCGCGCCACCGCATCCGCCCCGGGCTCGTCGATGTGGCGCTCGACGCCTATGGCTGGACGGGCCCCTGGGCGCAGCGCCGCGGCTTCGACAGCCTCGTGCAGATGAGCACCGGCATCGCGGAGGCCGGCATGCGACGCCTCGGGCGCGATCGTCCGACGCCGCTGCCGGTGCAGGCGCTCGACCATGCGCTGGGCTATATGATGGCGGCGGCGGTGCTACGCGGCGTCACCGCCCGGCTCGCGACCGGCCGCGGCTCGCTGACGCGCTCCTCGCTGGCGCGCGTCGCGGCGCTTCTCGTGAACCATCCGGCCGACTTTGCTGGAGACTTGGCCGGCGCCACCGTCGCGCCGCCGACGCCGGAGGATTATGTGGAAGCCGTCGAGCACACCGCCTGGGGCCCGGCCCGGCGCATGAAGCCGCCGGTCGCCATCGCCGGCGCATCGCTTGCCTGGGACCGGCCGGCGGGGCCGCTCGGGGCGGCAGAGGCGGGGTGGTGAGGGGCAGAGATTAGCCGATCCATAGAGCTCGGCAGAGCACGCAAGACCGGGTTGGACCGACAGGACCACTGGCGCGTCATCCCCGGCCTTTGTGCCGGGGATCCCGATCGGTGAGGCGCTGGGCGCCCCGTTCGTGGGTCACGCGCGGCGACGACGGAAGAGGCGGAGCAGCGCGGACCTGATGCCCGCGAGCCGAGTGAATAACCCCGGCTTGTCCTGGAAATACCAGCTTGCGTCCTCGAGCGGAAATCTCGCGGCTATGTGCTGGTCCGGATTGACGACGATCACCATGCCGTCGTCATTGTACCGGAACAGGAACATATCGGTGTCATTCGTCTTCAGATAAGCCTCAAAGTCGACCGGTTCGGAAGGGGTACCTTTGGTCAGCAGCAGTTGCGGACCGCAACCCCACAGATCGAGGTCAAGAAGTTCCGCAAGATGCTCGTCCTCCAGCTGAGAGGCGACACGTGTCGCTTTCGCGCGATAGAGAACGGCCCTCCACCGAGACCGCTCAGCAGACAGCATCTTTCGCAGCTCCGCGAAATGCTCACTGGAGATCGACTTCAACACACGCATCGACGCTCCATGGCTGATCGGTTGCCGGTACTGCCGACAGCCCCAATCGGCTTTTGAGTATCGCGGATATGAGAGCGAAGCGCGTGGCGAATCGTGTACTAATGGAGGAGGGGTCCGTAGCTGGCGGCGCCTTGTCGATCCCGCGCATGAAGCCGCCCGTCACCCTCGCCGGCGCACCGCTCTCCTGGGCCCGGCCCGCCGGGCCGCTCGGGGCGGCGGCAGCGGGGTGGTCTTCTAGTCTGTCTGACGAGATTCATCAGCCGACATGAAAAAGAAAGTCCAGCTAACAAAGAATCAGCACATAATCCCGACTAAAAGCATTGGCCGATTTTGCAACAATAAAGGATTTGTCTTTGTAAGTAGAAATGGAAAGGATCCTTTTATGGCTAGGCCCGATAACGCGATTTTTTGCGCAAAGCGGGCGTGGGAGGAGCGAAGCGAGAGAAAGCATAAGGAAATAGAGGATCGGTACCAAGCTATCGCGGACGCGATCTGTGCAGGCGATCTCAAAATTCTCGGAACGGCTGAGAGCGAACAAGTCTCTGCTATGTTCGCGTTATGGATGGTTCGCTCCCGACTCGCTGACGCTCCGCTCACCGATGTTGACCTGCCGGCTTTGGGCCTTGCCGCTCCCGACGGGGGTAATGTCAGCGGATGGAGCTCTTGCGACCGTGACAAATTGGAAAAGGCCGGCTTCGTGGTGAGCAGTCCGGACGGGACTATTCCCGGCCGTATGCAAGCTTGGCCCTTGATGCAAAGACGGATTGCAAGGCTTCGCGGGAAGTTGGCAGGAAGGAGTTGGGGGATCTGGCGAGCCGGTGAAGGAGAGTTCCTTATGCCGGACCGATACGAGAAAACCTGCTTGTTGCCCGTTTCGCCGACAGTTCTCTTGGCCTTAGGAGGAGGCGAGCGGGCCCTTTCTGGAAGTGAGGTCGCCGAAATAAACCGGTTATCGATATCGGAGCATAAGTACTGGACCTTTAGCAGTAGCATCGATGTCGGAGCGCGCGTCTGAGCCGTCTGTAACTGCCACCAACTCCGGGTAGGGGTTTACATCAAATGTCTCGCGCGTTCGGCGAGCTGACTACAGCGTAGGCAGCGGCCTCACTGGTGCAGCTGAACGCCGCCCGAGCGGCGTGCTGACGGATACGGACTGATGAGCTTACCCGGCCGGGATAATGGGTTCGCTAGGATCGTGGGGGCCGGGAACATGTCCTGCCGGAACGACTTCAGATGCGCCGAGAAAGTGCTTCTCTTGGTCGTCGAAAAAGATGTGTGCACCGAATGCTTTCAAAATAGGAGCCTTTTCGCGAACTCCGACGAAGTGCGCTTCATCAGCGGGAGTTCCCCAAGCCCTCAACGTGTGAATTACCCTCGCATGGGCCGGCGCGTTGCGAGCAGTAACAATGGCTATGCGCACTTTACTCACTCCATCGCCATTCATATATATTCGACGAAGTAAAGAAAGTTTCTTTAGAAAATTTCCGAACGGGCCGCCTGCCATCGGCTTTTTTGCGTTGTTTCGTTCATGTTCTAAAAAGGCCTGTAATCCATCGGCCTTATAGATTTCGTCGGACTCCGGGCTAAATACAACCGCATCGCCATCCAGGGCTATCCGAACCTCGTCTTCGCGAGTCTCTTGGCGATCCTTGGGCGCAACCCCAAGTCTTGCGGCTGCCGCGCCCGCTGATATCGCTGCTTGAACGTCGACAGCTTCATTCGACAGGAAGAGGTCGACCTCCCAAGCCGGAATAAACGGTCCTAACGGTCGACCACTCGTAAAGCTGCCGGTCTTTATTGCGAGATTATATTTTTCGATGGAGTCGAAAGCGCGTAGAGAGAGATTGGGAGAATTCCGGGAAAGTAAAACTACCTCAACATAAGGTTGCTCGTTTGCTTCGTTTAGTCTTAGAAGTCGATCGACAACCTCAAATCCCGCTCCTTTTGCGATTGGGGAATCTTCTCGTTCGAGCTGCAGGGCTTCATAAGCTTGGACGCCCTGATTCATAAAAACGGCATGCTCTTCCTCCAGATCGAATAGAGCGCGCGTCGATATGCCGATCCGTAAGGGAGCGGATCGCAGGCGTGCGGTTTCTTCAGGCCGATCAACTGGTGGATGAACCAATATCAAATCGTTCATTACAAGCTCTTGGGGTATTGTGATCATCCGCTTATGGCGTCGCGTATGCGGATCTCATTCGCTTTTCGCGGTTAGCTTTTCCTCATTAGCGGAGTGATCGTCGATACCCCGGCCACCTGCCGATTAGAGCCAGCACGGGATGCAAGGGCGTCTTTGACCAGTCTGGGGATAACGGCGCTTCATCAGGGACGCTGCTAGCGACCTGAGATCAAACCGACCGCAGCGGGACTGAAATCAAACTATCTTTGACAAGTTTTCCCCCGGATCACTCCGTCATGCAGCCCACGACCGGCCGCCCAGATTGCAAGTCACCCCGCTTGCAATACGACAATACCTGCGCCGGCTCGGCGCGGACGTCAAGGGTCCTTGGGGGAAAGTGGGGGATATCCGAGGCTTCGCCCTACTTCCCCGCGGCCGTCACGCGCCAGACCGTGTTGCCCACATCATCCGCGATGAGCAGCGCCCCGGTCTTGTCGACGGCGACGCCGACGGGCCGGCCGCGCGCCTGGTTGTCCGCATTCAGGAAGCCGGTGACCACATCCTCGGCCTTGCCGCTCGGCTTGCCGTCCTGGAAGGGCACGAAGACGACCTTGTAGCCGTTGAACTGCATGCGGTCCCAGCTGCCGTGCTCGCCGACGAAGGCCCCGCCCCGGTATTTCGCCGGCAGGGCATCGGCCGTGTAGAAGGTCATGCCGAGCGGCGCCACATGCGAGCTCAGCCCATAATCCGGCGGGATGGCCTTGGCGACGAGATCCGGCCGTTGCGGCATGACGCGCGGGTCGACATGCTGGCCCCAATAGCTGTAGGGCCAGCCATAGAAAGCGCCGTCCTTGACGGAGGTCATATAGTCCGGGACGAGATCGGGGCCGAGCTCGTCGCGCTCGTTGACGACGGCCCAGAGCGCATGGGTCTGCGGCTCGAAGGAAAGGCCGTTCGGGTTGCGGAGGCCGGTGGCGAAGAGCCGCCAGCGGCCGCTTGCGCGGTCCACCTCCCAGATGGCGGCGCGGTTCTTCTCCGCCTCCATGCCGTTCTCGGCGACATTGCTGTTGGAGCCGACGCCCACATAAAGGAGCGAGCCGTCCGGGCTGGCCACGAGGCTCTTGGTCCAGTGGTGGTCGATGGGCGGGCCGGGCAGCGGCACGAGCTCGGTGCCGGGCGCGGTGATCTTGGTGTCGCCGGGGTTGTACGGATAGCGCATGATCGCATCCGTATTGGCGACATAGAGGTCGTTGCCGACGAGCGCCACGCCGAAGGGCGAATTGAGATGATCGAGGAAGACCTCGCGCGTCTCCGGCTTGCCGTCGCCGTTGCCGTCGCGCAGCAGGGTGATGCGGTTGCTGCCCGAGGTCTCGCCGCTGGAGGTGACCATGGACTCGATCCAGCCCGTGACGATGGTCTTGGGCCGTCTCACCGGCTCCGTGCCGGGCGAGATCGACTCGACGACCAGGATATCGCCGTTCGGCAGCACATAGAGCGAGCGCGGATGCTGCAGCCCGGTGGCGAGCGCCTCGATCTTCAGCCCGGGCGCGACGGTCGGCGTCTCGCCCTCCTTCCAGCCGACGACCTTGGCGAGCCGCATGGGCGGGAAGAGATATTGCTGCGGTTCGGGCAGCGCCGGGTTCGGGCCGATCTGGCTCGACAGGTCGAAATCGTCGGCGGAGAGCGCCAGCGTCGGCGCCGCGACGAGAAGGGCGAGCGCGCTGACGGCAGCCGCCCGCTTTGCAAAGATCTGAGACATCAGTCGGCCACTCCTACGCCATGGCGATAGACCAGCGATCCACCGAGCCAGGCCGTGACGATGAGGATCAGAACGGTCACCGCCGAGAGAATGAGGCCGGTCGGCACGACGGAGGTCCAGCCGTCGCGCGAATGCACGAACATGTTGAAGATGCCGAGAACGAGCGCGATGGCATTGCCGATGGCGTGCGGCCAGGCCGGCGCTTGTCTGCGCACCGCCCGGTTGCTTGCGAAATCGATCAGCCCGGCGATCCCCGCCAGTAATCCCATGATGACGCCGACCGTCACGAGCCAGGCGGAGAAATCCGCCCACATCAGGTCGGCGGTTCGCCAATAGGCGAGATCCGTCAGCAGCGTGCCGGCGAAACAGGCGATGGGGAAAGGCACCAGCATCGGGTGGATGGGGTGTCTTGCGATGCGTGCCGTGGAACGGGGTCTGAGATCGGCCATCGAAGCGTCCTTCCCATGCCTGCAACGTCGCAATGCAGGTCTAACACGCTTCAGCTGTCGCGGTTCCTCACAAAGGGGGATGATGCCGACTTTGCTGCGGACGAACGAAACCTTTGACGAAGCAGCGAATATTGGCGATTTCAGCCGGGGCAACGCAGGCCGCCTGCGACAATTGGCGCATCTGAGCACGGTCACTGCCGACGGCGGTGTCGCCGTCGAGCGCCGCGGGACGTTATTTTTCCGTCCAGGCGATGAGAATGTCGTCGCCCGCGATCTGCACGGGATAGGTGCGCAGATCCTCCTCGATGGGATCGCCCAGGCCCTTGCCGGTGCGCACATTGAAGCAGCCGCCATGCAGCGGGCATTCGATGACGTCGCCCTCGAGCCAGCCCTCGGAGAGATAGGCGAGCGCGTGCGTGCACTCGTTGTCGGTGGCATGGACGCTGCCGTCCTCCAGCCGGTAGAGCGCAAGCGAGCGGCCGTTGACTTCGACGCTGCGCACCTCACCCGCGCCGATCTCCGACAGCGCGGCGACGCGGATCCACGTGGTGTCCTCAGTCATCAGCGTTTCACCCTCCGAACTTTCGCCTTCTGCATAGCCGCTTTGGCGGCAAAGCGGAACCGGTGGCGGCCTCGCGCTTGTGGCGACAATTGCCGCCCTATAGACAGAGTTGGCGAGAGAATAACGCGGTCGCAAGGAAGGCTGAGGAGAGTGCAATGGCAGAAGCCATCCGGGTCTGCATCATCGGTCTCGGTTCCATGGGCATGGGAACGGCGAAGGCTTGCATAGCCGCTGGGCTCACGGCCTATGGCATCGATCTGCGGCCTTCGGCCTGCGCGGAGCTGGAAACGGCCGGCGGCAAGGCGGCCGGTGACGGACGCGCCTTCGCCGGCGAGCTCGATGCGGTAATCGTCCTCGTGATCAATGCCAAACAGGCTGAGGAAGCGCTGTTCGGCGCCTCAGGGATCGCGCCGCTCCTCGCCAAAGGCACGCCGGTGATGATGTCCTCGACGATTTCGCCCGATGCCGCGCGGCATCTCGCCGGACGGCTCGATGAATACGGCCTGCCGATGCTCGACGCGCCGGTGTCGGGCGGTCCGGTCAAGGCCGGCGAAGGCAGGCTCACTGTCATGGCGGCGGGGCCGGAGGCAACGTTCGACAAGCTCTCGCCGGTTCTGGCGGCCGTGGCGGAAAACGTCTACAGGGTCGGCAGCGGCATCGGCCAGGGGGCCATGGTCAAGATCGTCCACCAGCTGCTCGCCGGCGTCCATATCGCCGCCGGAGCGGAGGCCATGGCCTTTGCCGCGCGCGCCGGCATTCCGCTCGACGTGATGTATGACGTCGTCACCCATTCCGCCGGCAATTCCTGGATGTTCGAGAACCGTATGAAGCATGTCGTCGACGGCGACTTCACCGCCCGCTCCTCCGTCGATATCTTCGTCAAGGATCTCGGGCTCGTCACTGAGACGGCCAACAAGCTTGCCTTCCCGCTGCCGCTCGCCTCGATCGCCTACACGATGTTCGCCAATGCGAGCAACGCCGGCTGGGGCAATCTCGACGACAGCGCCGTCGTCAAGATCTTCAACGGCATTCAACTGCCGGGCGAGGCGGACGACGTCTAGAGACCGCCACGGCGGCCCGTCGGTCGCCGCATCACCTGCCTAGGCGGGCGCAAGGACTCATCGCCAATACCCGCCGCGGGCACAATTGGATTTGCTGCTTCAGGCGAAGACCGGGCGTCGCGCCTGGGCGAGGGCGCCGAGACAGGCCAGTGCTGCTGCGACCGCGCAATAGGCGATCGGTCCGCGCGCACCAAAGCCTTCGACGAGAAGGCCGCCGAATACCGCGCCCGACGCGATCGCCACCTGGAAGGCGGTCAGGAGGAGCCCGCCGGCGCTCTCGGCGTGATCCGGGGCGGCGCGGGTGATCCAGGTCTGAGCGCCGACCGGCAGGGCGCCGAAGGCAAAGCCCCAGAGCGCTGTCGCGGTCCCGGAGATACCCGTCGAGACGCCGAGCAGCACAAGCACCAGCGCGGTTGCAGAGATCAGGCCCGAGGCCGAGGCCACGGCCGTGCGCTCGCTGCGCTCCGCGAGAATGCCGCCGGCCAGATTGCCGAAGAAGCCGCCGATGCCAAAGGCGAGCAACACCACGGAAATCGTGTCGACGCTCATGTGCGGTATCTGTTCCAGGAAAGGACGCACATAGGTGAAGGCAGCGAAATGCGCGGAAACGACGAGCACCACGATGATAAGGCCGGCCCTCACGCGCGGGCGCCGCAGGAGCAGCAGGAAGGTGCCGAGCGTGGCCTTGTCCGTCGGCGGCAGCCGCGGAACGGTTGCGAGCTGCGCCAGCAGCGCGACGACGGCGACCGCATCGGCGATCACGAAGGCCGCGCGCCATCCCCAGCGGTCGCCGATCCAGGCGCCAACGGGCGCTGCGCAGACGGTCGCCAACGAAACGCCGGTGAACACGATGGCCATGGCCCGCGGCATGAGTGGGAGCGGCACGAGCCGCATGGCGAGCGCCGCCGACATTGCCCAGAAGCCACCCAGGCTGATGCCGAGCAATATACGCGCGAGGAGCATAACAGGCAGATTCGGCGCAGCCGCCGCCAGCGCATTCGACACCAGGAGCAGCGCCGTCAAGCCCCACAGGATGAGACGGCGGTCAAAGCGCGAGGTGCCGACGACGATCCCCGGGCCGGCGACGGCGCCAACCACGGCCGTCGCGGTGACCGCCTGGCCGGCAAGGCCATCGCTGACGGCGAGATCGCGCGCCATCGGGGTGAGGAGGCTCGCCGGAAGGAACTCAGCCGTGACGAGCGCGAAAACGCCGAGCGACAGAGAGACGACGGCCGGCCAAGCGGCCGTTTGGGTTGTTTCGGTAGCGGCAACAGCGGCAGGTGTCGCGGTGCATTCGGACATGCAAAACCCCAGGACTTGATCGGGGCGCGACATTAGGGCTGAACGACTGGCGTTTCCATGCTACAAAATCGCCCATGCTTGACCATTCGTCCAAATCTCTTGCCTTTAGACCGAGCGATCCGCTGACCGAGATGCTGCGGGGATTGCGGCTCGACGGTATCGACTACAGCCGCTTTCGGATGGCGGAGCCTTGGGCGCTCGCCTTCCCGGGACAGCAAGCCGCGCGCCTTCATTTCATATCGCGCTTGGGGGCATGGCTTCGTTGCGAGGAAGGAGATTGGATCGAGCTCAAGGCTGGCGACGCCGTTCTTCTGCCGCGCGGGACGGCGCATGTGCTGGCCAGCGCGCCGACGGTCTCGCCGGTTCCGCTCGCAACATGCCGAAGCTCCCCCGTCTGCGGGAATGTCTTCGCCGTCGATGGCGGCGGTACGGGGGATGTCTGCGTGCTGTTCTGCGGCTCCCTGCATTTCAACATCGGCGCCATGCATCCGCTCATGCAGCTGATGCCAGATGTCATGCGGGCCTGTGAACTCGAGCAGCACGAACCCGCCATTCCCCATTTAATGGAAGCCATGGCCCGGGAGACGGAGCTCGATCGCGTCGGCGCCGCAGGCATCCTCGCGCGCCTTGCGGACGTGCTGGCCGCAAGCCTCATCCGCAGCTGGGTGGAGCATGGCTGCAGCGACGCGACGGGTTGGCTGGCCGCCGTCCGCGAGCCCGACGTCGGACGGGTGCTCGCGGCCATACATCTCAGTCCGGAACGCGACTGGAGCGTCGAAGCGCTGGCCAAAGTCATGGGGGCATCACGCTCGGGCTTTGCGAAGCGTTTTGCAGACGTCGTCGGAGAGACGCCGGCGCGTTACGTCCTGCGCATACGCATGCATCAGGCGCGGTTATGGCTCGAGCGGGATCGCATGCGCGTATCTGCCGTTGCCGAACGTCTGGGCTATGAATCCGAGGCGGCTTTCAGCCGCGCCTTCAAACGCGTGCTCGGCGCCGCTCCGAGCCGTTTTCGCTGCGACCTGAACTAGATTGCGAGTGTGCCCCATCCGTCAACCCCATCCGAGCAATGGTTCTCGTATAATAAAATAGACATTTTTGCAAAGAATTATTATTCATAATTATATGTGAAGTTGTAATTAGTAAGATGTATTATATATTGCAAGGCAGATGTATTGGTGATTATCGAGATTAACATGATTTTTTTGATCCGTAAATCAGGCGGCGGATATTCAGTAACTCCGGATTCGTTGGTGAACTCTGCAATTACCCGCACGCGGTGAGGGGTCGCGCATTGCCCGGTGCAATCAAAGGGGGCAAATTAACATTTTTTCAACCATAAATGGTAATCATGAGCATTAATTCGTGCTCCGAGGTCGCCACCATAGAGTGGCGTTTGTTCATGACGGCTGTCGGTTTCAGCAGCCTGCAATAGCGAATCTTATATTGCGCAACTCCCAATTGTGAGCGGCACAACGTGGGAAGCACCGAATTTATTGGGGTGAATGAGCGGTATGGCGACGAAATCGAAGGCCGGGTCTCAAACCAGACCCGCACGGGTTGGGGCGTTGATCGTTCCAGCTTGCGATCATTCCCTGAAAATGAGGAAAGCGGGGCGGACGAGCCTAGTGTTCAAATGCACGCAACTCATCGCATCTGCTGTTCGCCGGGGAATCGCTGTCTTCATTGCGCTGGCGCTCGCTATCGGACCTGTCACAGGTCCTGCGAGTGCCGCGAACCGCTATTGGGACCCCAACGGCACCGCGTCCGGCCGCGGCGGCACCGGTACCTGGAATACGACCTCGCTCTTCTGGAGCCCCAATGGCGACGGCGTGAGCGGTCCATATACCGTCTGGAGTAATACCAATCTGGATGACGCCATTTTTGGTGGTACCGTCACAGGAACGGTGACTCTGGGCACGTCCATTACCTTGCACAATCTGACATTCGAGGACCTTTCCTCTCCCAATACTGCTTACACGATAACCGGAAATACACTGATGCTCGCCGGGGCGACCCCGACCATTACGGTAAATGGCGGCATCAACGACAATGCCATCATTAACTCGATTATTGCCGGAACCGCGGGGCTGACCAAGGCCGGTGGTGGCGTCTTGACCCTCAATGGAGTGAACACCTTCAGCGGTGGAGTCACCGTCAATGGGGGCGGGCTCGCCGTCAATGGCGATGCCGCTCTCGGCGCATCGAGCAACGGAATTACGATGGCCGGTGGCACCACGCTGATCAACGCCGGCACCACGGACCTGAGCGCCGGTCGCGTCGTCACCATCACCGGCAATGTCACACTCACCACAACCGGTACCGGGGAGGTGGGGTCGGCACGTTTTACCGGCTCGGGCGGCTTGACGATCAACACGAATATTGCACTAAACAATAACGCGAATGATTACACTGGACAGACGATTTTCAGGGGCCAGGGAAATCACCTGTTCACCTCGATTGGTAATGTCGGCGGTGGGCCGAGCGCACTCGGCGCGCCAACGACGGCGGCTAACGGTACAATCGTGCTTAACGCCGGGTCCGGCGCGGAAAGCTATGCGATTTATACCGGCACCGGACC
This sequence comes from Chelatococcus sp. GCM10030263, assembly GCF_042666455.1. Lineage (NCBI taxonomy): Bacteria > Pseudomonadati > Pseudomonadota > Alphaproteobacteria > Hyphomicrobiales > Chelatococcaceae > Chelatococcus > Chelatococcus sp. GCM10030263. The sequence goes on from NZ_JBHTDB010000005.1 coordinate 699,557, forward strand.
AGCCAGTTCGGACCGCAACTGGGTCTTGAATCCAGCCGGCTTCTCCGAAGCGGCCATTAAGAATTCGGGCGGTGGGACATTGACTTTGTCCGGCTCCATCTCGTCGGGGGGAGGCACGAGCCCCGGCCTGATCTTCTGGGCCGATACAAGCGATCTCGTACTCTCGGGCGTGATCAGCAGTTCCGGGGATAAGCCGGTCAGCTTGACCGGCAGCGCTGTGGCCCGCAGCATCACTCTCACTGGCGCCAATACCTTCAACGGTCCGGTCTCGATCGGGGTCGGTGCCTTCGGCGGAGGAGGCGCCGTGACGGTGCGGGCCAGCTCGCTCGCGAATATGGGGACTGCCAGTTCACTCGGCACAGGCACGGCCGGCACCGTTACCATCAATAGCGGCAGTGCGCTGAGCTACATCGGTTCCGGAGGCAGCAGCGATCGGACATGGACGATCAACGGGAACGGTACGATTCGAAATGACGGCACCGGCGCGCTGGCCCTGAGCGGTCCTGTGACCTTCCAAAGCGCAGGAGTGGCTGAAAACTTGACGCTGGGCGGGACTTATTCGGGCGTCAACACGTTTTCCGGCCTTATCTCCGGTACGGGTAATGTGATCATGGACGGCGCCGCAGGCGACACCTGGCTGCTTACCAACGCCAATACATATGTGGGCACGACGACCGTCAACGGCGGTACGCTTCAAGTCGGGAATACTCAAGCTTTCGGGCTGGTGCCCCAAGCCGTCGCGGTCAATGGCGGCACGCTCGACCTCAACGGCTTCGATGTGACCTTCACGCAGCTGTCGGGTACCGGCGGCAGCGTGGCGCTCACCGGTGTCGACCTGAGTATAAACGGCACGACTACAACGAGCTATGCCGGCAGCATCGCCGGAGACGGGGGCCTCGTCAAACGTGGCACCGGCACGCTCACGCTCACCGGCAGCAACACCTATACCGGCGCGACCACCGTAGGTGGCGGCACGCTTGCCCTGAACTTCAGCGCAGCCGCCGCGCCGGCGAGCAATATCATTTCGAATGGCTCGGCCCTGACGATGGCCGGTGGCACGCTCATCATAACGGGTGCTGCGGGCGTCGCTAATACGCAAACCTTCAATGGTCTCACTGTGGCCGCGGGCAACAACAAGGTCGCCGCGACCTCCGGCGGCTCCGGCGGCAGCCTTACGCTGAACCTGGGCGCCATCTCTCAACTGGGCGGTCTGATCGACTTCGCTCTTCCTTCGGTGGGTAGTGGTGCGATCACCACTACGAATCCTATCGGTAATTTAGGGGGGTGGGCAACGGTCACGAGCGGCACCAATACCGACTATGCCAAGGTAGTAGACATCGGGGGCGGCATCAGGGTTATTGCCGCCTTCACGGCGGCGGATTATCAGAACCGGGACGATGCGAGCACGTGGCTGAACGGCGAAGTCATCAGCGATGCTGGGGGTGGTGCAAATACTCCTTTCTTCGGTACAGTGAACGGCAGCAAGCAGATCGGTGGCTTGCAATACACTGCCGCGGCAGCGTCGACCGTTACCGTCGGCAGCGGACAAACACTGGGAATCGACGGCACGATCATCGTGGGTTCCTCAGTCGGCAACACGGGTAAACTCATTCAGGGCGGCAATCTCACCGGGCCCGTCAACGGCGGAACCTTGGGTGTCCTGCAGAATGGTACCGGCAACTTCACGATTGCCTCCACGATCATCGACAACGGCGGCGCTGTCGGTTTCGCCAAGGGCGGTGCCGGCCAGGTTACGCTATCCAATAACAATAATAGCTACACAGGTGAAACGACGCTGAGCGGGGGCACGTTGGCCGTCAGCAGTATAGGCAATGGTAATGTGAATAGCGCAATCGGCGCCTCCTCTGCCGATTCCTCCAATCTTGTACTTGAGAACGGTACGCTACGTTACACAGGTGTAACCGCAACGACGAATCGCGGATTTACTTTGATCAACGGTGGTCCAGCGCGTGCGATCCAAGTCGATAGCGGCACGAACCTCACGTTTTCAGGCCTAGTGACTAGCCCCGATGATGCCGGCTTCACCAAGACCGGATCCGGGATCCTGACGCTCTCCAACGGCAGCAACAACTATGTCGGGGTCACCAATATCAATGGCGGTACGCTTTCGGTCGGTACCCTGGCTAACGGCGGTGTCGTGAGCGGAATCGGCGCATCTAGCGGTAATCCTGCCAATCTCGTCCTGACCGGTGGTGGGTTCCTGCAGTATACAGGCGGAACCGCTAATATTGATAGGGGTTTCACAGTAACGGCCGGCGGGGGCGGCGGCGGGTTCGACGTGAGCGAAGCTGCTACTGCTCTTACTTTGAGCGGGACAGGGGTGGGTAACGGTACCTTAAACAAGCGGGGGCCCGGAACGCTGGTATTGGCAGGCATGAATACCTATACGGGCGGCACGTCCGTCCAGCAGGGCACGTTGCGTGCCGGCTCCACGCAGGCCTTCGGCCCCGTTACCGGGGGCGGGAATATGGCGGTGGCGAGCGGCGCGACATTGGATCTTGCCGGGTTCGACAATACAATCGGAGGACTCAACGGCACCGGGACGGTGGTCCTGGGTACGGCGACGTTGACGATAGCCAATAAAGGCATCTTTGACGGAGCTATAGATGGGGATGGCGGGATTGTCATCACGAACGAGCAGACGCTCTCGGGCTGCCGCAGCAACTATCGCGGCTCGACTAATATCAGCGGCATCTTGAGCGTCGACTGCTTGACGGATGGTGGGCAGCCAAGCGGTATCGGCGCCTCGAGCAGCGACCCCGAGAATCTCGTTCTCACCCGGAATGGCAGGCTCATCTATACCGGGTCGGACGTCACGACCGATCGCGGCTTCCAAGTGTTGAGCGGAGGTGGAACGTTCTCCCGCATCGAAGTAGCAAACCCTGCGACAAGTTTGGCATTCACGGGCGTGTTCGCGGGCGATGGGGCCCTGTGGAAGGATGGGCCTGGCACTCTAACGCTGTCCGGCGACAATACCTTCGAAGGCCAGATCGAGGTCAGGGAAGGCACCCTGCAAGCGGGCTCGAGCAGCGCCTTCGGCGCCGCCAGCGTCAGTTTGCACAATGTCGCCGGTGTAGTGCTGGACGTTAACAATTTGGACCCGTCCGTAGCCTATCTCGTCGGCGGCGGTTCGAACGGCGGCAACGTTACCTTGGGCACGGGCACGCTGACCATTACCACGGGCTCTACGCAGAACGATGGCACCGGCGTCGATTATGCCGGCGCGATCAGCGGCGAAGGCGGCGTCATCAAGAGCGGTGCTGCGGCCCAGCGGTTCTCCAGCTGCAGCAGCACCTACAACGGCTCCACCACCGTCAATGCCGGCACGCTCGAAGTCGGCTGCCTCACCAATGGCGGCACCGCGAGCTCCATCGGCCAATCGGATTCCGACGCGGGCAACCTCATTCTTAACGGCGGCACGCTCAAATACGTCGGTGATGGCGACACGACGGATAGGCTGTTCACCCTTGGTCCGTCCGCCACCGGCAAGCTCGATGCGTCCGGCACCGGCCCGGTGAGCTTCACCAACGCTGGAGCGATCGCTTTCTCGAGCCCGAACACGGCTCAGACGATCAGGATCGGCGGCACCAGCACTGCCGATAACAGCTTAGCCGCCCAGATCACCGACAACGGCACCGGCCAGACCTCGCTGACCAAGGAGGACACCGGAACCTGGATCCTGCGCAATCAGGCAAGCACCTATACCGGCGTTACCACCATTTCGGGTGGCGTGCTCGGCGTCGATAAGCTCGCCAACGGCGGAGAGGCGAGCAGCCTCGGCGCCTCGGCCAGCGACGCCTCCAATCTGGTGATCGGCAACGGCTCTACTCTGCGCTACACCGGCATCGGCGATACAACCGATCGCCTGTTCACGCTTGCGCAAGGCACCACTTTCATCGAATCGTCCGGCACCGGTGCTGTCGTTTTCTCGAACACTGCGCCCATCACACTGCAGGGCACCGGCACACGCACGATCGCGCTCGGTGGCAGCAACACTGACCTCAATACCATGGGCGGGGCGATCGCCGACGCCGATGCCACCACCGGCAGGACGACGCTGGCCAAGAACGGTCCAGGCACCTGGATGCTGACCGGCAACAACACCTATACCGGCAATACGGTCATCAACGACGGCAATCTCGTCATCGGCAATGGCGGCACGAGCGGCAATGCTGGCGCTGGCAACGTTATCGTCAATGCGCCGACCTCCACCTTGTCGTTCAACCGCGGCGACACCTTCGACTTTAATGGCACGCTAAGCGGGCCGGGCACCATTGCCCAGATCGGCACTGGCACCACGGTGTTGACGGCGACGGGCAACGCGATCGGCGCGGCGCGGATCGACGCCGGCACCTTGCAGATCGGCAATGGCACGAACCCGGGCGATCTGACCACGGCGACACTCGCCATGAACGGTTCCGGCACGCTGATCGTGGCGTCGAACGGCACGGTTGGGGCCGCGGGCGGCACGCAGACCGCGATCACGGGCGATGGCGGTGCGAGCGCGATCACTGTCGATGCCAGCGGCACGCTGCGGGCCAACGGCGATCTCGGCGGTGGCAGCGACGTCGTGACCCTCCTGGGCATGCTCGATACCGGCGCCACCGCGCTCAGCCTTGGCGATGGCGACGACAGGCTGACGCTCAACGACGGCGCTGCGTTGAGTGGCAGCGTCGATGGCGGTGCCGGCACGGACCTCTTGCAGGTGAACAACGCCGCGCCGCTCACCCTGGACACGGCGCGCGTCACTGGCTTCGAAAGCCTGGACAAGGAACTCGCCGGCACCCTGACGCTGACGGGTGACCACAGCTATACGGCCGGCACGACGATCGGTGACGGTGTCCTGCAGATTGGCGACGGTGGTACCTCCGGCACGCTCGCCGGGCCCATTACCAATAACGCGACGCTCGCCTTCAATCGCTCGGATGCGCTGACCGTCGCCGGCCCGATCTCCGGGACGGGTGGCGTCAACCAGATCGGCGCGGGCGTCACCACACTCACCGGCGCGAACAGCTATGCCGGCCCGACCGATGTCCAGGCGGGCACCCTGCTCATCAACGGGGACCAGTCGGGCGCGACCGGACCGACTTCGGTGGCGAGTGGTGCTGCGCTCGGCGGCACGGGGGTTCTTGGCGGCAACCTGACCGTCGCCGATGGCGGCGCACTCAATCCGGGGGGTGTCGGCAATGTGCCGGGCACGCTCACCGTCAATGGTGATGTCGGGCTCTCTGGTGGCTCGATCCTCAACTACAATTTCGGTGAGGCGAATGTCGTCGGCGGGCCGTTCAACGACCTTCTCATCGTGCGCGGTGATCTCACCCTAGGCGGTACCCTCAATGTCACGCAATCGCCCGGCGGCGTCTTCGGGCCGGGCGTCTATCGCGTCGTCAGTTATGACGGGACACTCACCAACAATGGGCTCGCCCTGGGCACAATGCCGGCAGGCAGCAATGTCTCGGTGCAGACCGCGGTCGCCAACCAGATCAATCTTATCAACACGACGGGCCAGACGCTGAACTTTTGGGATGGCGATGCCGGCCCAAAAAACAACGGCGTGGTCAATGGCGGCGACGGCACTTGGCAGAACTCGACGGGCAACGACAATTGGACCGACAGCGCCGGCACGTTGAATGCGCCTTATACGGATGCGACCTTTGCCATTTTCCAGGGCACGGGTGGCGTCGTCACGGTCGACAACAGCCTCGGCAATGTCAGCGCCGCGGGCATGCAGTTCGCGGCGGATGGCTATACCATTCAGGGCGATCAGATCACGCTTGTCGGTCCGCAGTCGACCATCCGCGTCGGCGACGGAACTGACCCGGGCGCGGGTTATACGGTCACCATCGCCGCCGAGCTCACCGGCACCACTGAGCTCGTGAAGTCCGATCTCGGCACCCTCGTGCTCACCGGCACCAACACCTATACTGGTGGCACGGCGATCGACGGTGGCACGCTGCGGATCTCCTCGGACGCCAATCTCGGCGATGCGGCTGGTGGCCTCCGCTTCGACAACGGCACTCTCAACACCACGGCGGACATCACGAGCGGCCGTATCGTGACGCTCGATGGCGCCGGCACCTTTCTTGCCGACGCCGGCACAACGGCGACTTTCACGGGCGATATGACGGGGGCAGGCGCCCTCACCAAGGATGGCGCGGGCACGCTGGTGGTGGCCGGCGACGCAAGCCACAGCGGCGGCACGACCATTACGGCGGGTACCCTGCAGGTTGGCGACGGGGCGACCTCCGGTTCGCTCGTCGGCAATGTGATCAACAACGGCACGCTCGCCTTGAACCGTTCCGACGAGGTTACCTTTGCCGGCTTGGTGTCCGGCACCGGCGACCTCCAGCAGATCGGCACCGGCACCACCATCCTCACCGGGGACAGCACCTATACGGGCGGCACCACGATCGCGTCCGGCACGCTGCAACTCGGCAACGGCGGCACCTCGGGCTCGATCACCGGCGATGTGGCCAATGACGGCACGCTCGTCGTCAATCGCTCCGATGCGCTCACCCTGGATGGCGTGATCTCCGGCTCAGGCGACCTCCAGCAGAGTGGCACGGGCACCACGATCCTCACCGGGGACAGCACCTATACGGGCGGCACGACGATCGCGTCCGGCACCTTGCAGCTCGGCGACGGCGGCACCTCGGGCTCGATCACCGGCGATGTTACCAATAACGGCACGCTCGTCTTCAATCGCTCCGATGCTGTCACCTTCGCCGGCGTGATCTCCGGCTCGGGCGACCTCCGGCACATAGGCGATGGTATCACCACCCTGACGGCCACCAATACCTACAGCGGCGGCACAGCCATCGATGGCGGCACGCTGCGAATCTCCACCGACGCCAATCTCGGTGATGCGGCGGGGGGGCTTTCGTTCAACGGTGGCACGCTCAACACGACGGCGGATGTCGCGAGCGGCCGCGACGTGGCACTCGCCGGCGCCGGCATTTTCCTGACGGATGCCGGGACCAGCACGACGTTGACCGGCGGCATCTCTGGGGCGGGTGCGCTCACCAAGGATGGCGCGGGCACGCTGGTGGTGGCCGGCGATGCGAGCCACAGCGGCGGCACGACCATCACGGCCGGCACGTTGCAGGTCGGTGACGGGGCGACTTCCGGTACGCTTGCCGGCGACGTGACCAACAACGGCACGCTTGCCTTCAACCGTTCGGACGACGTTACTTTCGCGGGCGTGGTCTCCGGCACGGGCGACCTCCAGCAGATCGGCACTGGCACCACGATCCTGACCAGTGACAGCAGCTATACGGGTGGCACGACGATCGCCTCCGGTACCTTGCAGCTTGGCGACGGCGGCACGTCGGGTTCGATCACCGGCGATGTGACAAATAACGGCACGCTAGCCTTTGACCGTTCGGACGCGGTCACTTTCGATGGCCTGATCACTGGTACCGGTGGCGTCAACCAGATCGGCGCGGGCATGACGACGCTGACGGCGGACAATGCCTATGCCGGCCCGACCGACATCCAGGCCGGTACGCTCCTCGTGAATGGCGACCAGTCGGGCGCGACCGGGCTGACCTCGGTGGAGAGCGGGGCCACGCTCGGCGGCATGGGCACGCTCGGCGGTGATGTCACCGTGTCTGACGGTGGCGCGATCAGCCCGGGCAGTTCCGGCGACGCGCCGGGCACGCTCACCGTCAACGGCAATGTCGCGCTCTCGGGCGCCTCCGTTCTCAACTACAATTTTGGCCAGGCGAATGTCCCCGGCGGTGCCTTCAACGATCTTCTCACGGTTCACGGCGATCTGACGCTTGACGGCATTCTCAACGTGACGACCACCGTGGGCGGGTCCTTTGATCCCGGCATCTATCGTGTCATCAGCTATGACGGGACGCTCACCAACAACGGACTTGCGGTCGGGACGATCCCCTCGTCCGACTACTATGTGCAGACTGCCGTGGCCAATCAGGTCAATCTCGTCAACGCGACGGGTCTGACGTTGAACTTCTGGGACGGTGCGGCCGGACCGAAGAACGACGGCGACATCAATGGCGGCGATGGCACTTGGCAGAACTCGACCGGCAACGACAACTGGACCGAAAGTACCGGGCAATTGAACGCGCCTTACAGCGATGGTGCCTTCGCAATCTTCGAAAGCACCGCCGGAACGGTGACGGTCGACAATAGCCTGGGGAATGTCAGCGCCTCCGGCATGCAATTCGCCAGTGACGGCTACAGCATCGTGGGCGATCGGATTACTCTCGTCGGCCCGCAATCGAACATCCGCGTCGGCGACGGCACTGAAGCGGGCGCCAACTATACGGCGACTATCGCCGTCGAGCTCACCGGCAACACTCAGCTCTTGAAGTCCGATCTCGGAACGCTCGTGCTCTCCGGCATCAACACTTATACCGGTGGCACGGCGATCAACGGCGGCACACTGCAGATCGCGTCGGACGCCAATCTCGGCGACACCGTCGGTGGCCTGTTGTTCGACGGCGGCACGCTGAACACGACGGCTGATATCACCAGCGGCCGCGACGTGACGCTCGACGGCGCCGGCGCCTTCCTGACGGATGCCGGGACCACCACGACGCTGACCGGCGGCATCTCTGGGGCGGGTGCGCTCACCAAGGATGGCGCGGGCACGTTGGTCGTGGCAGGCGACGCAAGCCACAGCGGCGGCACGACCATTACGGCGGGTACCCTGCAGGTCGGCGACGGCGGGACCTCCGGCACACTTGCCGGCGATGTCACGAATAACGCCACGCTCGCCTTCAACCGTTCGGACAGCTCGACTTTCGGCGGCGTGGTCTCCGGCACGGGCGACCTCCAGCAGATCGGCACTGGCACGACGATCCTGACCGGTGAAAGCAGCTATACGGGCGGCACGACCATCGCCGCCGGCACCTTGCAGCTCGGCGACGGCGGTACCTCGGGCTCGATCACCGGAAATGTGGCGAATAACGGCACGCTCGCCTTCAAACGCTCCGACGCGATCACCTTCCCAGGCCTGATCGTCGGAACCGGCGGCATCGACCAGACCGGCACGGGCACGACGACGCTGACGGCGGACAACGCCTATGCCGGCCCGACCAACGTCCAGGCCGGTACGCTGCTCGTCAATGGCGACCAGTCGGCGGCACCAGGCCTCACAACCGTGGCAACCGGCGGCACGCTCGGCGGCACGGGGATCATCGGCGGCGATGTCACCGTCGCCGACGGCGCGATCAACCCTGGGGCGCCCGATGCGGTCGGTACGCTCACCGCCAATGGCGATCTGACGCTTGGGCCGGGCTCGTTCTTGAACTTCGAGTTCGGTCAGGCCAATGTCGAAGGGGGTGCGCTCAACGATCTCCTGAAAGTGGGGGGCGACCTCACCCTCGACGGGACGCTCAACGTCACGACCACACCGGGAGGCAGCTTCGGACCGGGCATCTACCGCGTCATCAGCTATGGCGGCAGCCTGATCGCTGACAACACGCTCGGGCTGGGCACGGTGCCCGACGGTTCACATACCAGCATCCAGACCTCGGTCGCCCATCAGGTCAATCTGGTCAACGGCGCAGGCCAGACGCTGAACTTCTGGGATGGCGATGCTGGCCCGAAAGCCGATGGCGTCGTCAATGGCGGCGGCGGCATCTGGCGCGCCGCCGGCGACGACAACTGGACCGATCCGACGGGCGGTACGAACGCAGCCTTCACCAACGGCAGCTTCGCCATCTTTGCCGGCGCACCCGGTACGGTGAATGTCGACAACGGCCTCGGCGCCGTCACCGCCTCCGGAATGCAGTTCGCCACCAACGGCTATACAGTTCAGGGCGAGCCGATCACCTTGGTCGGCACCCAGGCGACCATCCGCGTCGGCGATGGCACGGCTGAGGGCGCCGGCTATCGGGCAACGATTGCCGCCGAACTCACCGGTTCGGCGGGGCTCGTGAAAACCGACCTCGGCACGCTCGCCCTGACCGGCACCAACAGCTACACCGGCGCAACCGATGTCGTCGGCGGCACGCTGGCGGTGGACGGCTCGATCGCCAGTTCGGCCCTGATGGTGCACAACGGCGCGAGGCTGACGGGCATCGGCACGGTCGGCCCGACGACGGTCGCCACCGGCGGTACCATCGCCCCGGGCCACTCGATCGGCACGCTCAATTTCGTCGGCCCCTATACCCAGGCGAGTGGCACCGCATATGAGGCTGAGGTCGATCCGACCTCGACCGCTTCCGACCAAGTCGCAGTGACGGGTGGCGCGACCCTCGAGAGCGGGGCTGTGATCAACGTCACCAAGACGACAAATGCGCCTTATAAGCTCGGTACGCGCTATACCGTGCTGACCACCACGGAGGGCTTGCGGGGCAGCTTCGACGTGACCGGCGACACCACGCTCACGGCCTTCGCTGGGCTCACCGATCTCTACGACGCCAACAACGCCTATCTGGTGGTGGCGCAGACGCGGTCGTTCACCGAGGCTGCTCGGACGCCTAACCAGACCGCCGTCGGCACCGGCCTGGACGGCTTGCCGCCGACGAGCGCGCTGTTGACCGTGCTCATCAACATGCCGGACGACGCGGCCGCTCGCCAAGCCTTTGACCAGCTGTCGGGCGAGATTCACGCCTCGGCGCGCACAGCCTTCGCGGAGGAGAGCCATTTCGTCAGGGATGCCGCGACCGACCGCATTCGCGAGGCCTTCTGCGCGGTGGGCGCCAATGTGACGACGCATAGGAATATTGGCGCGCCGTTGCGCCTTGGGGACTCGCAACGTCCGTCGGATGAGTGCGAACAGGACGATCGGCTCACGCTGTGGGGCCAAGCCTTCGGATCTTGGGGCCACACCGATGGCGACGGTAATGCCGCCTCGCTCTCGCGCTCGACCGGCGGCTTCTTCCTGGGGGCGGATGCACCCATCCGCGACAACTGGCGGATCGGCGTGCTCGGCGGCTACAGCCGCAGCAGCTTCGGTATTACCAGCCGCAACTCGTCTGCGGGCAGCGACGACTACAACCTCGGCCTCTATGCCGGCACACAATGGGCCGCCGTCAGCCTCCGCGCCGGTATCACCTATACATGGCATGATATGACGACGAGCCGCTCGGTTACGTTCCCGGGATTCGGCGACACACTGATGGCGAACTACAATGCCGGCACGACGCAGGTCTTCGGCGATGTCGGCTATCGCATCGATGCCGGTCGGTTTGCCTTCGAGCCCTTCGCCAATCTAGCCTATGTCAACTTGCATACGGACGGCTTCACCGAGAACGGCGGAACTGCTGCCCTGAAAGGCCGCAGCGACGATACGATGACCACTTTCACCACGCTCGGCCTGCGCGCCGCGACCGACCTCGCTTTCGGCAACGTCGGCTTCAAGGCGCGGGGTTCGCTCGGCTGGCGTCATGCCTTCGGTGACACGCCAGTGGCGACCCTTTCCTTCCTTGGCGGCAGCGCGTTCGGCATCGCCGGCGTACCGATCGCGAACAATGCCGCTGTCCTCGACGCCGGCCTCGATTTTGGTATATCGGAGGAGGCACTGCTCGGCCTATCCTATGGCGGGCAGTTCTCGACCAGCGCCGTCGACCAATCGGTTCGCGGTAATTTCAGTCTCAAATTTTGACGAGGGTCATTCGTGGTCTCATATTTGCAAAGAACAACGCCGATTGCGGCGCTCCTGATGCTTTCGCTTCTCGGCTGGCCTGCCATGGCCCAGAATGGGGGGCTTCCCGGTGGAGCGAACACCCTGAACGAAAGCCACGGCGATTGGGCCGTATCCTGCGCCGTCGTCAATCAAAACGGTGCTCCGGGGAAAGTTTGCGTGCTGTCGCAGCAACAGACCACCGGCCAGTCCGGCCAGCGTGTACTTGCGGTGGAATTGCGCCCGCAGGATACGACAGTCGATGGTACGCTGGTGCTGCCCTTCGGCATTGCGCTCGACAAGGGCGTGACGCTGCAGGTCGACGACGGCCCGGCGCTGGCCCCCTTGCGCTTCCGCACCTGCCTGCCCGGCGGCTGCGTCGTCGACCTCAGCTTCGACGCCAAGATGCTGCCGCTCCTGCGCAAGGGCAGCAGCTTGAAGATCAGAACGATCGCCGACGGCGGCAAGGAAACTCAGCTCGCCGTCTCCCTCAAGGGTTTCCCCAGCGCACTCGACAGAACGATCGCCCTCTCGAAGTAGCCCGAGCTCCGCCAGGATCCGCCTCCTGGCGGTGTTGGCACGGTCGTTCCGACGAGGCCGATCTTAGTCCCGGTCGCGGCGTTGGTACCCCGCCGCTGACCACACTACGTGCCCGGGGACGACTGATTCAGGCGCTCGCGCCCACCGTCTGCCCGGCATTAGGGCGCCAGCGCAGGAAATGATCCTCGAACAAGCACACGGCGTGTCGAGCACCAGCGCGAAAACGGTAAGCAGAAGGATGCCGGCGATCACCGAATTGATGTCGAACACGCCTCCGCCAGCAGCGCGGAAGCCGTTGGTTGTAGTCCCTTATTGCTGTCGTTCCGGTGCGCCGGATTATGGCGCACCGAAAGGGCAGGCGTCCGCGCCGTGGGCGGCCGCCTTGGCGGCGAGGTCGCGGGCTGCAGCCTCGTCCCTGTTATAGTAGATCGCGACATCCGCGCCGCTGCTTGCATCGCTCGTCATCTGCGCCGCTGGGGGGCAGGGTGAGCCGGTCGAGCTGGTTATGGCTGATCAGCACCGCCCTGGCGCACAGCCGGATAGCCCGCCGAGCCGGATCTTGGTCACGATCGGTTCGGTGACCAGCATGTCGATTACGGCGCTGTTCATGGCCGGTGATACGACGATTGCGGCCACGCGCCGTTCTATGAGAACGCCACGCGCTATAACCGGGAACTCGATCGGTGCGTGATGGAGGCCTCGGCAGGCCTGTAGGACTGAATAGGTTCCGGATCGTCGAAAGCCGGGACCACCAATAGATCCTGCCGACACACAGTCGGAAGACTGCGCCGCGTCGATTGGCCCGACGCGGCGCTTCCCCTCATTCGCTCGAGACTTGCGCCATGGCTTTGGTCGTTCCGGGGTCGTAGCCCGGCAGCACACGGACGTCCAGGACGACCGTCCGGCCCTCCTTGAGGGCAGCAATGGCCTGCGCGAGGCTCTCCCTGAGCTCGGCGAGGTCGGTGACCGGACCGATGCCCACAGCCCCTTGCGCCCGCGCAACCATGCCGAGGTCGATGTCGGGATCCGCCATGCGCTGACCGATCCACTTGTTGTCGACGACGCGGCCGCGCTGGCGCGCCATGCGCTCCTGGTGCAGCTCATCATTGAAGAAGGACGTGTTGTTGGCGACGACGATCAGCACGGGGATGCGGTAATGCACCGCGGTCCAGATTGCCGATGAGCCCATCATGAAGTCCCCGTCGCCGAAGACGGCGATCGGCAGGCGGCCGGTGCCCTTGAGCGCGAGCGCAGCCCCGATCGCCATGCCCGGCCCCGAACCGAGGCCAGCGCCGCCGTCGATGCCGAGATAGTCCAGCGGGTGTTCGATGGTCCACAGCTTGCCCGCCCAGGAGAGCGGGCCGCGGATGAGGCAGACCTCCTCCGCATCGACCGCCTCGGCAAGTGCGGCGGCCAGGGTAGGGACACTCAGCGGCTCGTCGGACGCATGGGCGGTCAGCACCGGCGGGGCGGTCGGCGCAGGACGCGCCGGCCAGGCCGAGGCAGGGCGCGCACCGGACCGCTCGACGGCGGGCAGCACCAGCGAGACCGTCGGGTCCGGCTCCGCCAGCGCCAGAATATCCGCCGGCGGCAGCCCCTGGTGGTCCATACTCCAGCCGTTATGGACATATTGGTCGCCGGAGATGTGGACGACCGTGGCCGAGACGGTGTCCTGCCCCCAGGCGGCCTTGAGCGTGCCGGCGAGGTCGATCCAGTCGAGGCTGAGCACCACGTCGGCCTCTCGCAGGAGCGCGGCGGCATCCGGATTGAGGAAGGTGCCGGCCGGCGCGCCATGCAGGCGGTGACTGGTTGGAAAAGCCGCCGGCGCCTTGAGGTCGGTGAGCACGACCGCATCGAGCGCTTCGGCGAGGCGAATGCGTTCGGCCCAAGCCTTCTCCTTGCGGCTCACGCGCCCGGCCAGGATGATCGGCCGCTTGGCGCGCAGGAGATGACCGGCAATCTGGCCGATGACCTCCGGTGACGGCACGGTCGGCGGCCCCGGCCGATAACGCTGCGGATCGGGGATTGCCGGGCGCTCGCCGAGCTTCATTTCCTGGAGCCCGGCATCGAGGCAGATATAGGTCGGCCCCTTGGGGTAGCTATTCGCCATCTGGTGGGCGCGCAGAAAGGATTCCACCGCTGCCTCGACGGAGGCGGGCTGGTCATCCCATTTCGTATAGGGGCGCAGCAGCGCACCCTGATCGCGGGCCGTGTGGATCCAGTCGATCCACGGCCGGCGCTTGGCGGCATCCACCGGTCCCGTCGCGCCGACGATCACCATCGGCACCCGGTCGCACCAGGCGTTGAACACGGCCATGGTCGCATGCATCAGACCGACATTGCTGTGCACGATCGCCGCCATCGGCTGCTCGGTCACCTTGGCCCAGCCATGGGCGATGGCGATCGCGTGCTCCTCGTGGAGGCAGAGCAGCATCTGCGGCTTTTCATTGCCGAGGTGATTGACGAGGCTGTCGTGCAGGCCGCGGAAGCTCGCGCCCGGATTGAGGGCGACGAATGGAATGTCGAGCGCCCGCAGCATATCGGCGGCGATATCGCTGCCCCATTCGCCGGCGGACGGGGAGGGGAGCGGGCGCTCCAGATCAGCCGGTTCGCGCGGAGCGTTGAGCACGGTCTCGCCGGCTTCCGTCATGGGAACTGTCTTCAACACGGACCTCTCTCGGTCTGATTGCGCGGAGCTCTGGGCCACTCGTGGGCCGCGCCGTCGGTTTCGCGGCTCAAGGGAAAAGCTTGACGTTGACGTTTTTCACCTGCGTGCAGGCAAGCATTTCCTCGAAGGCTTCTTCCTTGCCGTAACCGGATTGCTTGAAGCCGCCGAAGGGCACGCCGACATAATGCGTGCTCGAGTCGTTGATCCAGAGATAGCCGGCCTCGATGCGCGCGGCCATCCGGTGCGCCCGCTCCAGATCATGCGTCCAGATGGAGGCCGTCAGCCCCTGCTCCAGCGCATTGGCGCGGGCGATCACGTCCCCCTCGTCCGACCAGCGCAGGATGCTGAGCACCGGCCCGAAGACCTCCTCGCGGGCGATCGCCATGCCATCCGTGACATCGGCGAAAACCGTCGGCTCGACGAAGAAGCCCCGGTCGAGAGGCGGCGCGTCAAGCCGCCGTCCGCCGCACACGAGCCGTGCACCTTCCTCCTGCGCCAGGCGGATATAGCGCATCGTCTTGTCGAACTGCGCCTGGGTCGAGAGGCAGCCCATCTCCGTGGCGGGATCGGTCGGCAGGCCGACCTTGATGCGCGAGACCATCTCGGCGACGAGCGGCACAACCTGATCGTGAATAGCGTCGTGCAGATAGACGCGGCTCGTCGAGCCGCAGGACTGGCCGCCGACGGAAAAGAAATTCATGCCGCGCACCACGGCCTGGGCGATCTCCTGCGGCGTGGCATCCGCGCAGGCGATCAGCGCGTTCTTGCCGCCGAGCTCGAGGCTCAAATGTTTCAAGGTGCTGCTCGCCGATTTCATCACCGCCCGGCCCGCGCCGATGCTGCCGATGAGCCCGATCTTCGCGACCTTCGGATGCTCGGTGAGTGCAACACCCGCTTCCAGCCCGCCGGTGACCACATTGAAGACGCCGGGCGGGAAAATGTCGGCCCAGAGCTCGGCGAGGCGCAGCGTCGACAAGGGCGTCTGGTCAGCCGGCTTGATGACGAGCGTATTGCCGGAGGCGAGCGGCGCGCCAGTCTTGCTCGCCGAGAAGAAGAGCGGATGGTTGAAGGCTCCGAGGCGGGCGACGACGCCGAGCGGCTCGCGCAGCGTGTAATTCAGCACGCCCGCCTGGATCGGGATCGTATGTCCTTTCAGCTCCGGGGCAAGTCCCGCGAAATACTCGAGATAATCGGCGCTGAGCTCCACATCGACCTGCATCGGCTTCAGCGGATTGCCGCTGTCGAGCGCGTCGATCGTGGCGAGTTCTTCGGCATGCTCGCGCAACACGGCAGCAGCCCGGCGCACCAGCTTCGCCCGCTCGGCAACCGGCGTGTCGCGCCAAGCGGGAAAGGCGGTCGCCGCTGCTTGCACCGCCGCGTCCACATCGGCGCGGCTGGCGTCGGCGACAGCACCGAGATCCTCGCCTGTTGCCGGATTAGCGACGGCGATCGTGCCGCCCGCCGCGGACCGATGCCAGGCGCCGCCATAGAAGAGGCCACGTTGGGCGGGAAGGACGGATGTCCGACGTTCATGCATGATCAGTGCCTTGCAAAACTTTAGGGATGGGGAGCCCGGCTGGGCGTTCGTCTGGTGCGCTTTCGACCATGGCAGAGGGTGACGAGCGCCCCGTGCGAGAGCATCGGGCGGTCTAGTTCAACGGCTTGCGCATCGGCTTGGTGGCCTCATCCCATCATGGGCCGCGAAGTCGGCTGACGGCGCCCAGTCATCCATTCCGCTCAGATCTTCACAGTCGATCGCTGGAAAAAATCGGCCCTGTTCGCGAATTGCCGACGCGGCGCAAAAACTTCTTCTCCGTAAGCGCCAGTATTTCGGTCGAAAGGGCCAAAGAGAGCGCCAATCAGCGGCGTATCCGCCGGCCATTTGTCTCTAAAGGCCAATCCCTACCCTGCGAATCGAACGCGCTAGAGGACGCGCCCACAGCGCCTCATCTCTAGATCCGCGCGGTGGGCCGGGGATAGGACAAAATTGCGAAAGGGCTCAGGCCGCGAAGCTGGTCACGGCACTCTGGGCCGCGACCGCTTCCTCCAGCAGCCAGGCACGGAACAAGCGCACCTTGCGCAGCCGTGCGCGGTCACGCGGGATGACGAGAAAATAGCCCGGGTCAGGCAGGGGGCGGGCGACCGGCACGACGAGCCGCCCCGCTCGCAATTCCTCTTCGATGAAAGCGACTTGGGCGAGCGCCACCCCGATGCCCTTCTCGGCGCCTTCATAGGTGAGCGAGGCGTTTTCCAACACCAGCTCGCGGTCCGGCGCGAGGTCCTGGGGTGTGCCGACCATCGCGAACCAGCGCGGCCAGTCGCGCGGGCGCAGAATCGATTTGAGCAGGACATGCTGCGCCAAGTCGTCGGCGGCATGGATGCCTCGCCCACGGCTCGCCAGGTCGCGGCTGCAGACCGGCACGAGCAAGCCGCTGAACAGCGGCTCGCATCTCAACGCCTCGGACTCGGTTCGGTTGTACTGGATGGCCACATCGGCTGTATCCCGGCCGAGTTCCAACGGCTCGTGCGACGTCGAAATTTGCACCGAGATGTCGGGATGCCGCGCATAAAACTGCGCAAGCCGCGGCACGAACCAGCGGATGGCGCAGGTTGGCGGCAGCTTCACCTTCAAAATGGCATCGTCGACGATCGCCGTGCAATTTGCGGTCGCCCGGGCAATGGCGTCGAAGGCATCGCCGATCTCGCGGCTGTAGCGCAGCCCTTCCGGCGTCAGCTCGATCTTGCGGTGGTGGCGTGTGAAGAGCTTCAGTCCAAGCGCCTCCTCCAGCCGCATGACATGGCGGCTGATCGCGCCGGGCGTAACGCAGAGCTCGTCCGCGGCCTTCTTGAAGGAGAGATGCCGGGCGGTGGCCTCGAAGGCCCGGAGCGCATTCAGAGGAGGAAGAGACACGGCCACACCTCCCACACGCGCGCGATGACGCTTGCATGACTTTTGATCAATCAAGCGTCAGTTAATTTACTTTGTCAAATGCCGGTCGGGTCCTTCAAATCCGTGAAGCAAAAGAGCGTCGCGCCGAGTCTTCTCTCGTGCGTTGGGTTATCGGAGGAACGGTTGGGCAGGACGGCTTGCGCCGACGACGGGGTCCGTTGGCCTCGGGACGAAGAAATGCCGCGCCCGGAAGCGGCCTCCGGCCTGTCGTCGCCGGTGCGCTCGGCGCTTCGGCACATGGCGCAAAACTATGCGGAGCCGATCACCCTCAAGGATCTCGCCGGCCTCACGAAGCTCAGCCCCTATCAGATCATCCGCGCCTTTCGCCGGGAGCTCGGCATCACGCCGCATGCCTGGCTGATCCGCCACCGCGTGACCCTCGGCACCAGGCTCCTGAAGCGCGGCGAGAGCATCGCCACCGTCGCCTTCGAGGTCGGCTTCGTTGACCAGACCCACTTCACCCGTCATTTCAAGCGACTGCACGGCGAAACGCCGGCTCGCTTTCTCACCAGTGGGCAGGCTGCGCTCGCCCCGCGCGCACTCACGTCGGCAAGAGGTTCGATCCGCGCATGTCCCTGAGGCGTCGTCTGCGTGAAGCCCACGCCGCGGGAGGGCCCCTGGTGAGCCCTCTGGCTCATGATGCATTGTCCGCCCGCCTTATCGAGCACGCCGGCTTCGGCGCCTTCAATATCGGTGGTTCGTCCCTGCTCGCCGCCAGCTATGCCCTGCCGGACCTCGGCATCGCCGGCCTTGGCGAGATGGCGTCCGCCATGCGCGAGGTGGTCGGCGCGGTCAAGATCCCGGCCCTCGTCGATGCCGATGACGGCTATGTGCTGGCCGACAGCCTCGACGAGGTCTCGCCGCAAGGTTTACGCGACGCGCTCGACCTAGCCGGCTGGCAGGCCATAGAGACGAGGTTCCGGCGCGATACCTAGCCGCGCGGCGCCGACTGAAATCGAGAACCAAAAGTCAAAATGGGAGGAACCACATGAAAACGATGAGTTCGATCACGCGCAGGGCAGCCCTTGTAGGCGGTGTGGGAGCTGCGACAATGCTCGGCGCACCGGGGCTCGTGCGGCGCGCTCAGGCGGCCGAATTCACTTATAAATTCGCCCATGGCTTTCCACTGACCCATCCTTTCCATGTCTACCTCCAGTCGGCTTGCGAAGAGATCCGCAAGCGCTCTGGAGGCCGGATGGAGATCCAGGTCTTCGGAAACAACCAGTTGGGCGGTGACACGCAGATGCTGTCGCAGGTGCGCGCCAATGCCATTCAGTTCTTCCAGGGCGGCGGCATCATCCTGTCGATCCTGGTGCCTGAAGCCTCCATCAGCGGCATGGGCTTTGCCTTTTCCGGCTACGACAAGGTCTGGGCCGCGCTCGACGGCGACGTCGGCGCCTATATCCGCGGCGGCTTCGAGAAGCTCGGCCTGCATCCCTTCGAGCGCATGTGGGACAACGGCTTCCGCCAGATCAGCACGAGCACCGGGCCGATCAACACGCCCGCAGACCTGCGGGGCCTCAAGCTGAGGGTGCCACCGGGCCAGCTTTATACATCGCTCTTCCAATCGCTGGGCGCGGCGCCCACCAGCATCAATCTGGCAGAAACCTATTCCGCCTTGCAGACGAAGATCGTCTCGGGCCAGGAAAATCCACTGGTTGTCTTCAACACCGCGAAATATTTCGAGGTGCAGAAATACGTTTCACTGACATCGCATGTGTGGGACGGCGTCTGGCTGTTCGGTAATGGCAAGGCCTGGGCAGCACTGCCTGAAGACTTGCAGAAGATCGTCGCCGACAGCCTCAATGAGGCCGGTCTCGCACAGAGAGCGAAGGTCGCCGAGATCAACAGTTCGCTCGAAGGTGAACTGAAGGCGAAAGGCATCGCGTTCAACAAGCCCGATCCGACGCTATTCCGCGACAAGCTGCGTGAGGCGGGATTCTACAAGGAATGGTCGACGCGCTACTCGCCGGAGGGTTGGGCCGCCCTGGAAAAATATGTCGGCAAGCTGACCTGAGCGATGCCATGCAGGTAACAGAGACGACTGCCTCCGCCGTCCCGACGACCGGGGCGGGGTTTCGCTGGTCCTGGCTACGCCTCGTCGAGGGCGTGTCCGCGATCCTCGTGGTGCTCGACATCGCCGTGCTCTTCGCGGGCGTCGTCGCACGCTATGTCTTCGATCGACCGTTGATCTGGTCGGACGAACTCGCGGCCTCGCTCTTCCTGTGGCTGGGCATGCTTGGCGCGGTGCTCGCGTTGAGCCGCGACGAGCACATGCGGCTGACGGCCTTCATCAGGCAGTTCAGTCCCGAGTTGCGCCGTATCGTCGATGCGATCGCCGCGCTCATGGTGGTGATCTTCGTCCTCGAGATCCTCCATCCCGCCTACAACTACGTCGTCGACCAGTGGATGATCATCACGCCGGGTCTCGATGTGCCCGACAGTTTTCGCGTCTGCTCGATCCTGGTCGGCGGCGTGCTGATGAGCCTCGTCGCCGTGCAGTCGCTGTTCAAGAAGTGCCGGTTGCGTGACATTGCGATTGCGGTTGCCGCCATCGCCGTCGTCACGGGCGTGCTGTTGCTCGCCTCGCCACTCTTGGTCGCGATGGGTAACTGGAACCTGCCGATCTTCTTCGTGCTGATCGTCGGCACGCTGGTGATCATCGGCGTGCCCATTGCCTTCGCCTTCGGCGTGACGACGCTGTCCTATCTCGTGCTGACCACGGATGTCCCGCTCTTCATCCTGGTCAACCAGATGGATCACGGCATGTCGAGCCTGATCCTTCTGGCGATCCCGCTCTTCATCTTCCTCGGCCTGCTCATCGACGTGACAGGGATGGCCGTGGCGCTGGTGAATTTCCTCGCAGCACTGGTCGGCCATTTCCGTGGCGGGCTTTCCTATGTGCTGCTCGGAGCCATGTATCTCGTCTCCGGCATCTCGGGCGCGAAAGCCGCCGATATGGCAGCGATCGCGCCGGTGCTGCTGCCGGAAATGAAGCGGCGCGGCTATAAGGAAGGGGAGACGGTCGCGCTTCTGGCCTCCTCATCGGCGATGTCGGAGACCATCCCGCCGAGCCTGATCCTGATCACGATCGGCTCGGTGACCGGCGTGTCGATCGCGGCGCTCTTCATCGGCGGGCTTCTGCCGGCGGCGGTCGGTGCGGTCGCCCTCGGTATTTGCGCCTATCTGCGTACCCGAGGCGAGGCTCACATCCAGGTCGAACGCGCGAAGGCTTCATTCATCCTGAAGACCTTGCTCGTTGCCCTGCCGGCGCTCATCCTGCCGCTCGTCATCCGCTTCGCGGTTGTCGAGGGCATCGCCACGGCAACCGAGGTCTCGACGGTCGGCGTCGTCTACACGCTCATCGTCGGTCCGATCGTCTATCGCACGCTCGATTGGCGGAGGCTCTATCCGCTGCTCGTCGACACGGCCGTGCTCTCCGGCGCGATCCTGCTGATCATCGGTACAGCGACGGGCATGGGGTGGGCGCTGACCCAGTCCGGATTCGCGCAGAAGCTCGTCGCAATCATGTCGGACATGCCCGGTGGGCAAGTCACCTTCATGGTGCTGTCGATCATTCTGTTCGCCGTTCTCGGTAGCCTGCTCGAAGGCATTCCGGCGGTCGTCTTGTTCGGGCCGCTGCTTTTTCCCGTCGCCACCGCGGTCGGCATCAATGACGTCCATTATGCCATGGTCGTCATTCTCTCCATGGGGCTCGGCCTCTTCGCACCACCCTTCGGCATCGGCTTCTACATTTCTTGCGCCATCGGGCGAGTGCAGCCGGAGGAGGCGATGGGGCGGGTATGGCCCTATCTGGGGGCGCTGCTTCTGGCCGTCATCCTGGTCGCGGCCGTTCCCTGGATCTCGATCGGCTTTCTGGACTAGAGCGTAAAGGCGGCTGTGCCCTGTCATCGTCTCGACGAGATGACAGGGCACGGCAGTAGCCTCACCGCCATGCGGCGACCAGAGAAGATCGGCTCAAGCGCTCAGCATATCCTCGATGCGGATCGGCAGGCTGCGTATTCTCTTACCCGTCGCATGGAAGACGGCATTGGCGATGGCCGGCGCCATGCCGACGAGCGCGATTTCACCAAGCCCCTTCACGCCGAGCGGATTGACGTGGGGATCGACCTCGTCGACGAAATGCGCCTCGAGTTGCGGGATGTCGAGGTTCACAGGCACGAGATAGTCGGCCATGTGGGCGTTGACCGGCCGACCGTCGCGCGGGTCGAGGGCCGTACGCTCCATCAGCGCCATGCCGATGCCGCCGATCATGCCGCCGATGCACTGGCTCGTCGCAAGACGCGGATTGATTACCCGGCCGATGCCATAGGCGCCGACGGCGCGGCGCACCCGGATGGTGCCGACGTCCGGGTCCACGGCCACCTCGACCAAGACCGCACCGAAGGAATGCATCGAGTAGCGGCCGGCCACCGCGGCATCGCGCTCAGCGGAGGCATCGGCTTCGATGGGCCCGCCGGTGCTCGCCATGATATCGCGATAGGGCTGCCCCGGCGCATCGTCGCCACGCCGCCGCAGGCGCCCACCCGCCCATTCGACGCCATCCGAAGAGGCGCCGAAGACCGGCGAGCGCTGGTCGGCAATGGCGCGTTTTGCGGCTTCCTCCTGCACCGCGAGGCAGGCGGCACGAATCGCTGAGCCGACGGAAGCCATCGTCCACGAGCCGCCGTGTGCCGGCGCCGGTGGATAATCGGAGCGGCCGAGCCTGAAACGCACCTGCTCCATCGGCATACCGAGCGTCTCGGCGGCGATCTGCGTCATCGAGGTATAGGTTCCCGGTCCCATATCGCTCGCCGCGACCTCGACCTCCGCGGTGCCGTCGGCGAGCAGGCGCACCCGCGCGCTGGAAGCTGCCTGAAAGGCCGGATAGGTGGCCGATGCTGCGCCCATGCCGATGAGAAGTCGCCCGTCGCGCATGGACCGTGGCTTCGGATCCCGCTGCTGCCAGCCGAAATGCGCGCCGGCGCGCTCGTAGCATTCTGTCAGCGAGCGGCTGGAGAAGGGCTTGCCCTCCGCCTCGTCGATCTCCGGTTCATTGCGCCGACGCAGCGCGATGGGATCGATGCCTAGCGCATAGGACAATTCGTCGATGGCGCATTCGAGAGCGAAGACGCCGCTTGCCTCGCCGGGACCACGCATGTGGTTCGGCGTTCCCGTGTCGAGCGGCTTCAGCCGATAGCGCGTACGCACGTTCGGGCAGGCGTACATGTAGCCCGTGGCGGTCGTCAGGGCTTCCATGAACTCCTCGTAGCGGCTCGTCTCGCCCTCGCCCTCATGGATCGCGCTCGTCAGCTTGCCGTCCCGCATCGCGCCGAGGGCGATGCGCTGCCGCGTGCGCGGGCGGTGGCCCGTCGTGAAGAACATCTGCTTGCGGGTGAGAACGAGCTTGACCGGCCGACCGACTTGCCGCGCCGCAATCGCCGCGAGCGTCACATGCGGCCAGGTTCTCAGAGTCGTGCCGAAGGCGCCGCCGATAAAGGGGCAGACCACCTGCACATTCTCGATGGGAATGCCGAAAATGGCCGCGATTTCGGCCTGTTCGTTGGCGACGAACTGGCTCTTGCTCCACAGCGTCAGGCGATCGCCGTTCCAGGCCGCCACCGTTGCGTGCGGCTCCATGGGGTTGTGGTGCTCGCGGGCGATCTCGTAAGTCTCGTCGACCTTTACCTCGGCGCTCGCAAGCTCATTGTCGGCATCGCCACGGGCGCTATCGGCAGGGATACGCGCCTCGGGCTGGGCACCGGCTTCGGGGATGACTGCCTGGACCTTCGGGTCGGAGGGATCGACGGTTGGCTGCTGCCGCTCATAGGCGATCGGAAGCGCCGTGGCCGCGCGCTCGGCCTGGTCGAGCGTGTCGGCGACGACGATCGCCACCGGCTGGCCGTAGAAGCGGACCCGGTCGTCCTGCAGGACGTGCAGCCGCTCCCCGACGGCGGGATCGATGTAGCTCTTGTGGGAGCCGTAGGCGAGCCGCGGTGCATTGCGATGAGTGATGACCGCGACGACGCCGGGCATGTCCGCAATGCCTGCGCTGTCGATCTCGATGATTCGGCCGAGGCCCGCCGTTGCGCTGACGATCACGGCATACAGCTGGCCGTTCTGGTTGAAGTCGGCCGCATACCGAGCACCGCCCGTGACCTTGGCCCGCCCGTCGACGCGCGGCAGTGGTTGTCCGAGGAGGGTGCCGGTCATGCGACTTCTCCCGTCATTTCGAGAGCGCGGACGATCGTCCGCGGTAGGAGTTCGACTTTGTAGTGGTTGTGCTGCAGGGGCCGGGCCCCTTGCGTGGCTAGCTGTGCCGCCTCCTCAAAGGTCTGCCGTTCGGCGGGGCGCCCGACCAGCGCCGCTTCGCAGTCGCGCAGGCGCCAGGGGAGCGTGGCCACACCCCCGGCGGCGAGACGGGCCTGGCGGATCACACCGCCGTCGATCTCGAGCGCAACTGCCGCGGAAACGAGCGCGAACTCGTAGGAGGCGCGGTCGCGGACCTTGAGATAGCGGGCGCGGCGACTATGAGCCCCGGTGGGC
This sequence comes from Chelatococcus sp. GCM10030263, assembly GCF_042666455.1. Classification (NCBI taxonomy): domain Bacteria; kingdom Pseudomonadati; phylum Pseudomonadota; class Alphaproteobacteria; order Hyphomicrobiales; family Chelatococcaceae; genus Chelatococcus; species Chelatococcus sp. GCM10030263. The sequence continues at coordinate 723,881 of NZ_JBHTDB010000005.1, forward strand.
ACCCGCACCTCCGTAATCAGCTCGCCCAGGGCGAGCGTATGTTCCAGATGAGGCGTGTCGCCCGGCAGCCGGAAAAGCTCCTCCACCGGGAAACTGCGCTCCCCCTGCGGGCCCCGAACGCGCATGGTCGCGTCGAGAGCAACCAGAGCGACGGCGAGATCCGAAGGATGCGTCGCGATGCAATGATCGCTCGTGCCGAGGATCGCGTGGCCGGCATTGAGGCCATCGATCGCCGAGCAGCCCGAACCCGGATCGCGCTTGTTGCAGGGCGCATCGAGCATCCGGAAATACGGGCAGCGGACGCGCTGCAGCAGGTTGCCGCCGATCGACGCCATGTTACGCAGCTGCGGCGAGGCACCCTCGATCAGGGTTTCGGCGATCAGCGGCTGCAGGCGCTGGACATCGGGGTGGGCCGCCACCTCGGACATGCGGGCGAGAGCGCCGATGACGAGATCGTCACCCTCCACGCGTATCCCGGTCAGGGGAAGCGCGTTGATGTCGATCAGTCGCTCTGGTCGTTCCACCTCCTCGCGCATGAGGTCGATGAGCGTGGTTCCGCCGGCGATATAGCGTGCGCCGGCCGTTGCAGCCAGGATGGCCGCCTCGGTGCTGGGCGCCTTTTCGAGAGTGAAAGGAAGCATGGTCAAGGCCTCCCGGCGGTGTCTGCGACCGCCGCGACGATGCCTGGATAGGCGCCGCAGCGACAGATGTTGCCGCTCATCCAGAACTGGATCTCCTCGGGAGAGCCCGCATGGCCCTCCGCGATGCAGCCGAGCCCGGACATGATCTGACCCGGCGTGCAGAAGCCGCACTGAAGTCCGTCGTGCTGGATGAAAGCGGCCTGCAGCGGGTGAAGGTCGTCGCCCCTTGCCAAACCCTCGATCGTCGTCACCGCGGCACCCTCGTGCATCGCGGCGAGCGTCAGGCAGGAGACGACGCGCTTGCCGTCGAGAAGCACGGTGCAGGCGCCGCAAGCACCTTGGTTGCATCCCTTCTTCGTGCCCGTGAGGTCGAGGGTCTCGCGCAACACGTCAAGCAATGACTGCCGCGGGTCGATCGCGAGTTGTTGGGTGTGCCCATTAACGGTCAGTCGTACGCTCGCCATCGTGGCCTCCTCCGCAGGTAATCTGGCGGCTTGCGCGGTGTCGGCCGGCACTGCGGCAAAGCAGGCCGCGCCGCCGGCAAGTTGCAGAACATCCCGGCGTGACAAAGTGCCCAGATCGGAGCAGGCCGCTTCAGCGGCGTTTGGCCCGGGAGCTTTTGCACGCCCGAATTCGCTTTTCGCCATTGCCGTTTCTCCGCAATGCCGGGATGAGATCCGTCGCATCGGGATGAGCTATCAAGGGCTGCGCTTGGCTATGTTGTCCCGCGCTTCGGAGGCTAAACCGTAGGGCGACCGGCTCCATGCGTCCAAGACTTCTTTCGTGTAGGTATTATACCTCATCCGTCTAAGGGCAGGAACCTTGGAATACCGCCATCTTAAGTATTTCATTGCGGTTGCAGAGGAACTGAGCTTCACCCGCGCCTCGGCCAGGCTCCGGGTCGCCCAGCCGCATCTCAGTCGGGAAATCCGCCGTCTCGAAGAAGAGCTCGAGGTGCCGCTCTTTGCACGCGACCGGCGACGGGTGATGCTGACGGCCGGCGGCAGCGCCTTCCTTCAAAGCGCCTACCGCATTCTCGAAGAGACTGCGGAAGCCGTCCATACAGCCAAGCGCGCCCATCGCGGCCAGACGGGCCGCGTGCGTATCGGCTTTTCCACCTCCGCCGGCTTAGGCGTGCTTCCCCACGCCGTGCGCCGATTCCGCCAGGAATGGCCCGAGATCGAGCTCGCGCTGACGGAGTACAACAGCGACGAGCAGCCCGATCTGATCCGCGGCGGCGCGCTCGACGCCGGTCTCCTCTATCCGCCGCTGCGGGCGGAAGAAGGGCTCTCTACGGAGACCCTGGTCGCCGACCCGCTGCTCGCCGCGCTGCCGCAAGACCACCCGCTCGGGAACAGGCAGAAAATTGCCCTCGAGGCCTTGGCTGACGAGCCGTGGATCTTCTTCCCGCGTGCAGTCGCCTCCCGTCTGCATGACGAGATCATTCATGCCTGCCGCGAAGCGGGATTTACCCCCCGGGTCGTGCAGGAGGCTCTGAAGCTCTCCACGATTGCGAGTCTGGTGGCGAGCGGTCTCGGCACCTGTCTCGTTCCGATTACGCTGGCCCGGCTGCGGCTTCCGGGCACCATCTATCGCCCGCTCGTTTCCCCGTTGCAGGTGCCGCTGACGCTGATGCATCGTCGCAATGATCCGAATCCGGCGCTGGCGATGGTCATTGAGACGATACGTAGCGAGGCGCGACTGTTCACAGCGCAGCCAGTGCAGCAACCGCAGCCGCAGACGTGAGCGCTGGGCGAGGTGCAAATGCATCCGGTCTCGCTGCATCGAACGCGGTGGCGCGCTCAGCGGCGCTCAGTGCAAAGCCTACGTCGCGCTCGAGCGCGTGACCGGACCGCGCTGTTGATGAGCAGCGCCTCTGAGGTGCTCACCACATCGGGCAGGCGATCTCATCGTCGACTGCCGCGTCCGTGAGCGGCACGCTCGTCTTCGCATTGTCGGCCGATGACGAAAGTCACCAAGTGGCAAAAGCCAGTCCGACTCAGCCATTGAAATAAATGGCGCACCCGACACGATTCGAACGTGTGACCTTTGCCTTCGGAGGGCAACGCTCTATCCAGCTGAGCTACGGGTGCCAAAATGCCGAACCGACGCCGCGGAACCTAGCTCAGCTGCATCGATCCTGCAAATGGTCTTTTGCAGAAGGCGCATGCCGGCGGCGAAGGCGTTATTCCGCGTGCAGCACCTTGTTTCCTCCGCCTGGTGCCTCAGCTATGGGTAGGGCCGCTCAGCCGTGCCGCAGAGGGATCAATGCCCACCATCTCGCCCGTCCGTCTCGCCCAGGATCTCATCCGCTGCCCTTCGGTGACGCCCGTCGAGGGCGGGGCGCTCGCGCTGCTCGAAAGGCTGCTGGGAGAGGCGGGCTTTGCCACCCATCGCCTGAAATTCTCTGCCCCCGAAACGCACGATGTGGACAATCTCTACGCCCGCTTCGGCACGGGCAGCCCTTACCTTCTTTTCGCCGGCCATACGGATGTGGTGCCGCCAGGCGATGTGGTCCGCTGGCGGTATGATCCCTTCGCTGGCGTCATCGAGGACGGGGTGCTCCACGGCCGCGGCGCGGCGGATATGAAGGGCGGCGTCGCGGCCATGGTCGCGGCGGCGCTCGCCTTCCTTGCCGAGCGGCCGAACTTTACCGGCTCCATCGGCTTTCTCATCACCGGCGACGAGGAGGGGCCTGCGGCCAACGGCACGGTGAAGGTGCTCGAATGGGCAAAGGCGCGCGGCGAGCGCTTTGATCATTGCATCCTGGCCGAGCCGACCAATCCCAAGGCGCTCGGCGACATGATGAAGATCGGCCGGCGCGGGTCGCTCACCGGCCGGCTCTCGGTTGCGGGCACGCAAGGCCATGTCGCCTATCCCGATCTCGCCGATAATCCCATTCCGCGGCTCATGCAGCTGATGGCGGCGCTCACCGCGACGCCGCTCGATGGCGGCACGGCGCATTTTGCGCCGTCCAACCTCGAATTCACCAGCGTCGATGTCGGCAATGCGGCGACCAATGTCATTCCGCCCGAAGCTAGGGCGGTTTTCAACATCCGCTTCAACGACCTTTGGACGCCGGAGAGCCTGAGGGCCGAGATCGAGCGGCGGCTAGCAGGCGCAGCCGGTGGCGCGCGCTATACACTCGCTTTCGACCCGACCAACGCGACCGCTTTCCTCACCGAGCCCGCGCCCTTCGTCGAACAGCTCTCCCGCGCCATCGCGGCCGAAACGGGACGGGTTCCGGCGCTCTCGACGACTGGCGGCACCTCCGACGCGCGCTTCATCAAGGACCACTGCCCGGTGGTCGAATTCGGCCTGGTCGGGCAGACGATGCATCAGGTCGACGAATGCGTCGCCGTGGCCGATATCGAGCGGCTGACGGCGATCTTCGCCCGTTTCCTGGACGACTATTTCGCCGCCGGATAATCGACGCCGACGAGATAGAGCCCCGCGGCCGGCGCCATGGGGCCACAGGCGGTGCGGTCGCGGGCGGCGAGTGCCTCGGCCACCCGCCCGACGGGCCATTGTCCCGCGCCCACCCGCTCCAGCGTGCCGACCATCGAGCGCACCTGGTGGTGCAGGAAGGAGCGGGCGCAGGCGTAGACGCGGATCTCCTCGCCGATGCGCTCCACATCGAGCCGATCGAGGGTGCGCAAGGGGCTCTTCGCCTGGCAGTCCGACGAGCGGAAGGTGGTGAAGTCGTGCCGGCCGAGAAGGCTCTGCGCCGCCACGTGCATGGCCTCATCATCGAGCGGTCGCGCCACATGCCAGACGCGGCCCGCTTCCAGCGCCGGGGGCGAGCGGCGGTTCAAGATGCGGTAGAGGTAGTGTCGCTTTACCGCCGAATGGCGGGCGTCGAAATCATCGCCGACCTGCGCGGCCAATAAGATCACCACGGGCTCCGGCCTCAAATGCGCATTGGCCGCATCGCGCACCGTGTCGGTGCGCCACTCCTTCTCGAGATCCACGTGAACGACCTGATGGGTGGCATGCACGCCGGCATCGGTGCGGCCAGCGCATTGCACGCGCACCGCATGGCCGGCGAAGCGGGCGATCGCCTCCTCCACCGCCTGCTGCACAGCTCGGCCGTTCTCCTGCCACTGCCAGCCGACGAAGGCGCGGCCGTCATATTCCACGACGAGCTTGTAGCGGGGCATGTCAGGCAAGCCGCGCGCCGGGGACGAGCCGCGCGCCGCGCAGAAAGTCCTCGCCGCTCACCGCGCCGCGGCCGGCGCGCTGCACCTGGAGAAGGCGTATGGCGCCCGCACCGCAGGCGACAGTGAACGCGCTGTCGAGGAGGGTGCCGGGCGCGCCTCCGCCATCGGCCAAGGTGCTGCGCAGAATTCTGACGCGCTCCTGTCCCTTGCCGAGGTCGGCCTCGAAATAGGCGCCGGGGAAGGGCGACAGGCCGCGGATCCGATTATGCACCGCGCCGGCGGGCTCCGCCCAGTCGACGCGCGCCTCCTCATTGGTGATCTTCTTCGCATAGGTCACCCCGTCCTCCGGCTGCGGCACGAAACCGAGCGCCCCGCGCGAGAGGGCGGCGAGCGCCCGTGCCATCAGGTCGGCGCCGAGGCGCGAGAGCGCGTCATGCAATTCGCCCGCCGTCATGTCCGGGCCGATGGCGACCCGCTCGACCATGGCGACGGGGCCGGTGTCGAGCCCTTCCTCCATCTTCATCACGGCAACGCCGGTCTCGGCATCGCCGGCCATGATGGCGCGCTGGACCGGCGCCGCGCCGCGCCAGCGCGGCAGGAGTGAAGCATGCAGGTTGAGGCAGCCGAGCGCCGGTGCCGCCAGGATCGCCTTGGGCAGGATCATGCCATAGGCAACGACGATCCCGACATCGGCGCCGAGCGAAGCAAAGGTGGCGGCTGCCTCCTCGGTGCGCAGGGTCTTGGGATGGAAGACGGGAATGCCGAAGCGTTCTGCCATGGCATGCACGGGGGAGGGGCGCTCGGCCATGCCGCGCCCGCCCTGGGCAGGTGCGCGCGTATAGACGGCGACCACCTCGTGGCCCTGGCCGATGATCTCGGCGAGCACCGGCACCGCGAAATCGGGCGTGCCCATGAAGACGATGCGAAGCGGCATGGCGGAACTCGGTTGCGGCGCGTTGTCGGCCACGCCTTGTAACCGCTGATCGCCCAAGGCTCCAGGGGCTGCTTAGGGAACTCTGCACAGATGCGAAGAGTATCGGTCGGGAGCCGGCTTCGTCGGGTCGAGCCTTAGAGGCGTCACTCCGCTGCGGCGGAGGCCCGCGCGTGCTGCCCCATATAGACCCGCTGATAGGCCAGTGCCGCCTCCGCCCATCCGAGCGGCCGGCGCATGGCGGCGCGGCGCATGGCATTGAGCTGGGCGCGCGAGCAGAAGGCCTGGAAGGCCCGTCCGACCGCCTCGACGAGCCCGGCGGTCGACAAGTCGCCGAACAGGAAGCCGGTGACGCCGTCCTCGATGGTGTCCGCGAGCCCGCCCGTGCGATGGGCAATCGGCAAGGAGCCGAAGCGTTGGGCATACATCTGGCTGAGGCCGCAGGGTTCGAACCGCGACGGCATGAGCAGGAAATCGCTGCCCGCATACATGCGGTGCGCGCGGCGCTCGTCGAAGCCGATATTGACCCCGACTGACCCCGGCCGCCGGGCGGCCAAGCCGATGAGCTCGCCTTCGAAGCGGCCTTCGCCGCGGCCGGTCACCACGATTTGCCCGCCTTGCGCAATGATGGCGTCGGCAGCCTCGATGGCGAGATCGACGCCCTTCTGATGCACGAGCCGCGAGACGATGGCGAACAGCGGCCCCTCGGATGGTGCAAGGCCGAAGGCGCGCCGCAGCGCGGCGGCATTGGCCCCCTTGCTCTTCCAGCGACCGATGGCGAAGTGCTCTTCCAGATGCTGGTCGGTCTTTGGATCCCAGCTCTCGTCGATGCTGTTGAGGATGCCGGTCAGTTCTCCACGCTCGGCGCGGCCGCGCAGCAAGCCGTCAAACCCACAGCCGAACTCGGCCGTCGTGATCTCCCGCGCATAGGTCGGACTGACCGTGGTGAGATGCGTGGCATAGAACAGCCCGGCCTTCAGGAAGGAAAGCTGCCCGTAGAACTCGACACCATTGATGTCGAAGGCGCGTTCGGGAATGCCGAGCGAGGTGAGCCGCTCGCGCGCAAAGCCCCCCTGATAGGCGAGATTATGGATGGTCATGATGGTTGGTGTCGGCAGCCCGAACCATCTGAGATAACCGGCGGCTAGGGCGGCCGGCCAGTCGTTGAGGTGAAGCACGCCGGGGTGCCAATCGGGATCGGCGGCCCCACGCGCGAATTCCGCCGCTGCCAGGCTGAGACGGGCGAAGCGCAGGTCGTTGTCGGGCCAGTCCCGTCCGTCCGCATCCGCATAGGGCGTGCCGTCCCGCTCGTAGAGCTCCGGGCAGAGAAGCACGTAGACGGTCAGGCCGTCGGGCATCGTCAGGCGGCCGACATCGCAGGCCGGAATATCGGCGAGGCCGGGCAGCCGGCCGACGACGGTGAGTTCGTGCCCTCGCGCAAGAACGTGACGGTAGCCTGGTAGCAGCACGCGCATGTCGAGGCGCCCGCGCAAGGCGCGGGGCAGGGCGGACGAAACCTCGCCCAAGCCGCCGACCTTGACGAAGTCAGCCATTTCCGGGGTGACGAAGAGCACACGGCTCCTGCCCGGATCGAAACTGTGGTCGAAGCGCGGAAAAGTATGGATATCTGCGACGGCAGAGCGAATTCTCACGCCGGGGCGGCGTTTAATCGACTTCGGAGAAGACATCGCGCCACTCGCGGAGATGCGGATCACAGTACCGTAGCATGCAGAGATTGCAATTCTGCAACGCAATCTGCAATCGCGGTAAAGAGAGGCGGGCCGGTCGGACAACGCCCCCGTCCGGGCGATCCCGCGTCGGGAGATCTGTTGGCGCCGTGGCGGCGTCTAGACGGCCGCCTCGCGCTTGGCAGCCTTGGTGAATTTCTTCATCACCCGGTCGCGTTTCAAGCGCGACAGGTGGTCGAGGAAGAGAACGCCGTTGACGTGGTCGATCTCATGCTGAAGGCAGGTGGAGAGCACGCCGTCCGCATCGATCTCCCGGGTCCTGCCATCGAGGTCCATATAGCGCACGCGAACCTGCGCCGGGCGCTCGACCTCCTCGTAATAGTCGGGGATCGACAGGCAGCCTTCCTCGTGAATTCTGAACTCCTCGTCCGATTCCCAGACCACCTCGGGATTGATCAGCACCATCGGGTTCTTGGGCTCGTCCTTGCCGGCGACGTCGACGACGATCAGCCGTTTCATGACGCCGATCTGCACGGCAGCTAGTCCGATGCCCGGGGCGTCGTACATCGTGTCGAGCATGTCGGCTGCAAGCGCGCGGATTTCGTCCGTGACTTCGGTCACGGGCTCGGACGGCGTCTTCAGCCGCGGGTCGGGAATCAGGATGATCGGTCGGATACTCATGCGTCAGCCATAGGTCGCGAACTGCCAGATAATCATTCCCGGGGTAGCGGTCAATGCGTTCTTCTTTCGTTCGCTCGCAACTGGCGAATCGGCTTATGATCCTGCCATGAACGAGGTTCTTCTCACCATCGGCGGCTATGCCGTGACGCTTGGGCAAGCAGCCACGGCCGGCGCCGTCGCGGGACTCGTCCTGCTCCTCCTGCTCACCATCCTCGTGGCGCGCACGAATGGCGCGCGGCGGCTCGAGGCCGCGGAAGCGGCCGAGCGCGCGCGGGAGATGGACGACAAGGTCGCCGAGCTCAACCGCATCCAGGCGGAGATGACGGGGCGCCTGCAGACGATCGCGGAGATCTTCGGCACGCGTCAGCAGGATTTCGCCCGCTTCGTGGCGGAGCGGCTCGATGGCCTGCAGCATCGGGTGGGGCAGGGGCTTGAAGCGAGCTCCCGTTCCACTGTCGAGAACCTCTCCAAGCTCAACGAGCGGCTCGCGGTCATCGATGCCGCGCAGAAGAATTTGACGGACCTGACGGGCGAAGTGGTCGGCCTCAAGGACATTCTCGCCAACAAGCAGGCGCGCGGCGCCTATGGCCAGGGGCGAATGGAGGCGATCGTCCGCGACGGCCTGCCCGCCGGCCATTACGAATTCCAGGCCAGCCTGAAGAATGGCCGTAGGCCCGATTGCCTGGTGCGATTGCCGGGCGATCATCCGCTCGTCATCGACGCCAAATTCCCGCTCGAGGGCTTTCTCGCCTTTCGCGCGGCGGCGAGCGACGAAGCGCGCCGGGCCGCGGCTCAGCGCGTGAAGACCGATGTCGCGACCCATGTGAAGGATATCGCCGAAAAATATCTCGTGCCCGGCGAGACCCAGGATCTCGCCCTGCTCTTCGTGCCCTCGGAAGCGATCTATGCCGATCTGCAGGAACATTTCGAGGAGGTTGTGGCGCGCGCCCATCGGGTGCGTGTCATCATCGTATCACCATCGCTCCTGGCGCTCGCCATCCAGGTGATGCAGTCGCTGGTGCGCGATGCGCGCATGCGCGAGGAGGCGCAGAAGATCCAGCTCGAAGTGCGCAAGATCCTCGACGACGTCGGCCGGCTGCGCGACCGGGTGGAGAAGCTCGACAGTCATTTCCGCCAGGCGCAGGAGGATGTGGGCCACATCCGCATCTCTGCCGACAAGATCGTCAAGCGCGGCGAGCGTATCGAGGCCTTGGAGTTCGAGGAGACGCAGGCCCTCCCGGCGACCCCCATGCGCGCGGCGGAGTGACGCCGCCGGACGTTCCAGAGTATTTTTCGAGCGAGGTGGATACCAGTTCGCGTTACGAAAACGCGAGAGATCGAGGATCGCTAATCCGTCGTTTCTTCCCCGTGGCGGCGGCCGAAGTCCGGTTCCGGCGTCTCCTGGCCGATGTCGATGATGCCGCGGCGGATCGCCCGGGTTCGGGCGAAGAGATCAAACAGGGCCTCGCCGTCACCCCAGCGGATGGCGCGCTGCAGGGCCGCCAGATCCTCGTTGAAGCGGCCGAGCATCTCGAGCACAGCGTCCTTATTGCTGAGGAAGACGTCGCGCCACATCGTCGGGTCGGAAGCGGCGATGCGCGTGAAGTCGCGGAAACCGCCCGCCGAGAACTTGATCACCTCCGACTGCGTCACCGTCTCGAGGTCGGCGGCGGTGCCGACGATATTGTAGGCGATCAGATGCGGCACATGGCTCGTGATGGCGAGCACGAGATCGTGGTGCTGCGCCGTCATGATCTCGACCTGCGCGCCCATGGCTTCCCAGAGGCGGCGCGTCACGTCGGTCGCACCCGCATCCGTGCCTTCTGGCGGGGTCAGGATCGACCAGCGATTGAGGAAGAGCGTGGCAAAGCCCGCATCCGGGCCGGAATATTCGGTGCCGGCGACGGGGTGAGCGGGCACGAGATGCGTTCCAGCCGGCAAGTGCGGCCCGACCGCCGCCACGACCGCGCCCTTGACGGATCCGACATCCGAGACGATCGCGCCGGGCTTCAATGCGCCGCCAATCTCGGCCGCCACCGTGCCGCAGGCCCCGACGGGCACACAGAGAATGACCATGTCGGCATCGCGCGCCGCCTCGGCCGAAGTCTCCGTGACCTCGTCGGCGATGCCGAGCACGCGGACACGCGCCCGCACCTCCGGCGAGGCATCGCTCACCACCAGCCTGTCCGCGAGCTTGAGATGTTGGGCCGCGCGCGCAATCGATGAGCCGATGAGGCCGAGCCCGATCAGCGCGAGCCGGCCGACAAGCGGCTCGGCCAAGGGAGGGGCCAGCCGCTCAGGCATGGGCGCCACCCATGAAGTCCTTGAGCGCCGCCACGACCAGCCGGTTGGCCTCCTCGGTGCCGACGCTGAGGCGCAGCGCGTCCGGCAGGCCGTAGGACGACACCGCGCGCAGCACGAGGCCGCGGCTCGACAGGAACCGGTCGGCGGCTTTTGCGTCGTGCGCCCCATCCTTGGGGAAATGCACCAGCACGAAATTGCCGACGCTTGGCGTCACCGTCAGGCCGAGCCGGGTGATCTCTTCCGTGAGCCACGTGAGCCACTGCTGATTATGCGCGACGGACGCGGCCATATGCGCTTCATCGCCGATTGCTGCAATCCCCGCCTCGATCGCCGGTGCATTGACGTTGAACGGCCCGCGGATGCGGTTCAGAGCATCGATGACATGGGCCGGTCCATAAGCCCAGCCGAGCCTGAGCGCGGCAAGCCCATGGATCTTCGAGAAGGTGCGCGCCATCACGACGTTTTGGCTTGTCGCGACGAGCTCGAGGCCCGACGCGTAGTCGTTGCGCTGCACATATTCGGCATAGGCGGCGTCGAGCACGAAGAGCACCTGCGGCGGCAGCGCCGCATGGAGCCGCTTGACCTCGTCGAAGGGCAGATAGGTTCCGGTCGGATTGTTCGGATTGGCGAGGAAGACGATTTTGGTGCGCGGGGTGACGCGCGCTAAAATCGCATCCACATCGGCCGTGAGATTGGTCTCGGGCGCCACGACCGGCGTTCCGCCTGCCGCCATGATGGCGATCTTGTAGACGAGGAAGCCGTGTTCGGTGAACAGGCCTTCATCTCCCGGACCGATATAGGCCTGCGTCAGGAGATTGAGGATCTCATCGGAGCCGGCGCCGCAGATGATGCGGTCGGGATCGAGGCCGTATTTCGCACCGATCGCGGCTCTCAGGCGCGTGGCCGCACCGTCCGGATAATAGGCGAGGGCATCGGCCGCCTGCTTATAGGCTGCAGCCGCCGCGGGGCTCGGGCCAAGCGGCGTCTCGTTCGACGACAGCTTGAAGACCTTCGCGAGGCCGGCGACGCTGCTCTTGCCCGGCACATAGGCGTCGATCGACAGGACACCAGCTCGTGGGACTGGGCGATCGGCGACAACAGCCATAATGATGACGCTCCTAAGCGATGCGCTCGAAAGATGGGCTCTTAACGGCCCGTCTTATCCAGCACAAGCCGCTCGGCGTGGCTGCCGACTTCATGGAGGTCGATGCGCCCGAGGCGCTCCGCCGTCAAGGCCGAATTGAGCGTGTCGAGCACGACATTGCCCGGGATCGCGATCAGGAGCGACAACCCGTCCCGCACGCCGGCCGATCCCAAGACCTCGCCGCCCAGCGCGACGATGGCGCGCGAGGCCTCCTCCCGCCATCGTTCCACCGTCGCGGTGACGAGCACGATCTCGCGCGCGCCGCCGTCGTCGAGCGGCTTTGCGATCACGAAAACCGGCACTGCGGCCGGATGGCCGGGGCGTTCGATGAAGGGCAGCCGCGCGATGATTTTCGGCGCATCCGGTGCGGTCAGCGCCGCCCACCACGGGCCTGAAGCGGCGGTGCTGTCGGCACGGAAAATGCCGAGGTCGCCTTGCGATTCCGCGACGGTGCGGATGACCGCCTCCGCGCTGGTATGGGCGACATAGGGAACGGTGAAGCCGAAGTGGAAACGCGCGGAATCGCGCATCGGCGCATCGCCGCCGGAAATATCGGCATGCACGCTGTAGGGCGCCTGCACATAGGTGAAGGTGCCGACGATCACGCGCCAGATGCTCTCGGCGGTGTCGAGCGGCAGGATGCCGCGGTGGCGCTCGGCGAGGCGCCGCATCATTGCGGCTTCCCGCGCCGGCCGGAAGGCCGAACCGGAGGCCTGCGTCCGCTTGACGGCGATCAGCCGGTTGATGATATCCCCGCGCTCCATGAGGAGCTCGTGCATGGCTGCGTCGATACGGTCGATCTCCTGCCGCAAGGTGCCGAGATCGACCGGCTGTTCAAGGGTGTTCGCCTCAGGCTTCATCATCAACTCGATCAGCTCATGGATCCGGTCATGTCCAGGGCCGAGCAGGCTCGGTGCTCCGCAGATCGCATTCTTGTAGGATGCCGGCCCGGAGAACGCAAAGCGGCCAACCGAACCGGCGGCCACCACTTGTTCTTGTTCAATGGCGGATTTGTTCGTTATAACGAACGACGGGGAGCTGACCGCCGCGTTGCGGCGTCGCGTCAGGATTAGAGCTTATGTTGGTGAGTGTTGGCGATCTTCCGGTTCCCGCCTCGCAGGTGGACGAACCCGACAGCCTGGTGGCCCATTTCGGCGCGGACCGTCCCCTCGTTATGGATTGTGGCTCCGTCATCGCGCCCTGGCAGATCGCCTATCAGACCTATGGCACGCTGAATGCCGCCCATTCCAACGCGATCCTCATCTGCCATGCGCTGACCGGCGACCAGCACGCGGCCAACCGGCACCCCATCACCGGCAAGGAGGGCTGGTGGAGCACCATGATCGGCCCTGGCCTTCCCATCGATACGGACCGGTTCTTCGTCATCTGCGCCAATGTCGTCGGCGGCTGCATGGGCACGACAGGGCCCGCCTCGCTCAATCCGGAGACCGGTGAGCCCTGGGGGCTCGCCTTCCCGCTCGTCACCGTCCGCGACATGGTGCGCGCCCAGGCGATGCTGCTCGACCATCTCGGCATCGACCAGCTCTTCGCGGTCATCGGCGGCTCGATGGGCGGCATGCAGGTGCTGCAATGGGCGGCGAGCTATCCTGAGCGTGTCTTCGCAGCCATGCCGATCGCCACCGCCGCTATCCACTCGGCTCAGAACATCGCCTTCCACGAGGTCGGGCGCCAGGCGATCATGGCCGATCCCGATTGGCGCAGCGGCCATTATCTGCAGGCAGGCGTCAAGCCCTCGAAAGGGCTCGCGGTGGCGCGCATGGGCGCGCATATCACCTATCTGTCCGAGGCGGCACTCCACCGCAAATTCGGCCGCCGCTTCCAGGACAGGGACGCCCCGACCTTCTCCTTCGACGCCGACTTCCAAGTGGAGAGCTATCTGCGCTACCAGGGCGAGAGCTTCGTCGAGCGGTTCGATGCCAATAGTTATCTCTACATCACGCGGGCGATGGACTATTTCGACCTCGCCGCCGACCATGGCGGCGTGCTCGCCAATGCCTTCCGCGGAACGCGCACCCGCTTTTGCGTGGTCTCCTTCACCTCGGACTGGCTGTTCCCCACATCGGGGTCCCGCGCCATCGTGCACGCGCTCAATGCCGCGACCGCCTCGGTGAGCTTCGTCGACATCGACAGCGACAAGGGCCACGACGCCTTTCTGCTCAACGAGCCGGTCTTCTTCGCGACCACGCGCGGCTTTCTCGATTCAGCCGCCCGGGCCCATGGCCTGTGACGCTCCAATGACAAGGACGGCCCGCGTGAACGACCTCTCGGCGACCAAACAGGTGATATCGGCAGCAGGCGCGCGTCTCGATCATCTCCTGATGGCCGACATGGTCGAGCCGGGCTCGCGCGTGCTCGATGTCGGCTGCGGCGACGGCACGCTGCTTGCGCTGCTCGCCGAGCGGCGCGGCGTCGATGGGCGGGGCATCGAATTGTCGCGCGAGGGCGTCAACCAATGCGTGGCCCGCGGCCTGTCCGTCATCCAGGGCGATGCCGACACCGATCTCTTCGCCTATCCGGATGACGCTTTCGACTATGTCATCCTCTCGCAGACGATCCAGGCGACGCGTCGGCCGCGCGCCGTGCTGGAGAATCTCTTGCGCATCGGCCGGCGGGCGATCGTCTCCTTCCCCAATTTCGGCCATTGGCGCGTGCGCGCGGAACTCGGCCTCTACGGCCGCATGCCGGTCACGGAGAACCTGCCGGACACGTGGTACGACACGCCCAATATCCATTTCTGCACGATCCGCGACTTCGTCGCCCTCTGCCAGGAGGTGAATGCGAAGATGGAGAGGGCGATGGCGCTCGATTCAGGCGGCCAGCCGGTGCGCTTCAACATGCCATGGTGGGTGTGGAACCTGTTCGGCCAGCAGGCGGTCTTTCTGCTCAAGCGCGGCTAGCGCTGCATCCGGCGCTCCATCATTGGCACTGATCTCCAGGTGTTTTCGCCACCGACCTCCGGCGAGACGCGCTAGTGATCTTCGCGTCATCATCAGCGCTGGGAGGTTTGCATGCTCGAGATCGAGAACTGTGAGGTCGTAACGGGCGGTCAGGACATGATCGCCGGTCCTGCAGAAACGACGAAGCAGAACGGGGAAAGAACAAATCGCCACCCATTGGAATTCTTGGCTCACCGGATGCTGCAGGACCTTCTAGAGCAAGCCCGTGCCTACAGCCTTGCGCAAGATAATCTGCGCATGCGCCCGTGAAACGTGTGTGGCCTTCGGGCTTCTCGTTCAACACGATCCGTCGACGTTAGCTTCGCCATAAACGGAAGAGATGTTCGAGATTGATCGTCCGGAAGTCGTTCGAGGTGGATGCGGCCGTGAAGCAGCTCTGTGCTCGAGCAAGATGCTAAAGCGCATCGACGGCTGGAGGATGTTCGGCGGAGTGGCCTTGTTCGCCGAGATTGAGTGCCGCCGCCGCTCCCGGGCGGCCGATGTCCTTGCCCTCGATAGCCGGCGCGAGATCCAGCCGCCGCCACTCTGAACGGGCCAGCTACTCCCCGGCGAGGGGATGGAGGTCGCGCACCATGGCCTTCAGCCGCTCGTCGAGCACATGGGTGTAGATTTGGGTCGTGCCGATATCGGCATGGCCGAGTAGCTCCTGCACGACGCGCAGATCGGCGCCGTTCTGCAGGAGGTGGCTGGCGAAGGCATGGCGCAGCACATGGGGGCTCACCCGCTCGGGCGCGAGGCCCGCTGCAATGGCGAGGTCCTTCAGCTCACGCGCGAAGGCCTGCCGCGTGAGGTGGCCTTCAGCGCTGTCGGCGGGAAAGAGCCAACGTTTCTGGCGCGGCTTTTCCTTGTCCGTCGCGATGAGCTCGAGATGAGCCTTGGCCGCTTTACGCGCCGCGTCCGTAAGCGGCACGAGCCGCTCCTTGTCGCCCTTGCCGCGCACCATGAGGAAGCGCTCGCGGCTGAGGGCCGCTGCCCGCGGCAAGCCGACGAGCTCCGAAACGCGCAGCCCCGTTGCATAGAGAAGTTCGAGGAGGCAGGTGAGGCGCGCCGCCCGCCGCCGTTCGCCGAGCGGCCGCTTGGGGTCGTCGACGCCCTCGCGCGCGACGGCGAGCAGACGGTCCACCTCGGCAATGCTCAGCACCTTGGGCAGCGGCCGGCCGAGCTTCGGCCCCTCGATGGTCGTCGTCGGGTCGTCGCTGCGCAGCCCCTCAAGATACAGGAACTTGTGAAACTGGCGCACCACCGAGAGGCGCCGGGCGGCCGAGGAGGCCTTCAGCCCGCGGGCATGCACATCGGCCAGGAAGGCCCGTATGTCGGCCTGCCCGCAGCCGATCATGGTCTTGCCGGCTCTGGCGACGAAGCTCATGTAGTCGTCGAGGTCGCGCTCATAGGCGGCGAGCGTATTGCGCGCCGCGCCGCGCTCGGCGGCCAGCATTTCGAGGAAGCGCTCGGCGAGACCATTCGCGCCAGCGCCGCCGTGGTCAGCACGAGACGCGACAGCCATGGCTTGCTCTCACTTCTTATCGAATTTGGACGCGGGGATCGTCACCGTCATAACGCGCGGTGTCGGTTCGACCAGCGTCGCCAAAGCAAACATCGTCCCATAGACCAAGCCGGCCAGGATGCCGATGATAACGAGAAAACGGAAAAGACTCGGCACGGCGAACGATCTTTGAGGAACCCGGAGGACTTGCCGCCTGAAGCGCGGCCGCACTCAGGATATGAGAATGACGTAAACAAAAACTCCATGTTAGTAAAACCTCCATGGGCCAGCATCACGAAATGGATTCCGCGGTTCCAGAGACCCAGCTGCTGCGCGAGGCGCTCGGCAGCCGTTCGCTCGTACTCATCGGCATGATGGGGGCTGGCAAGAGCACGATCGGACGGCGGCTCGCGACCCGGCTCGGCCTCGATTTCGTCGATGCGGACCACGAGATCGAGCGCGCTGCCGGCATGACCATACCGGAGATCTTCGCGACCCAGGGGGAAGCGCAGTTTCGGGACGGCGAGCGGCGTGTGATGGGGCGCCTCCTCAGCCGCGGCCCGCAGGTGCTGGCAACGGGTGGCGGCGCCTATGCGAACGCCGAAACGCGCGCCCGCATTGCCGAGGAGGGGATCTCGATCTGGCTGAAGGCCGAATTCGATGTGCTGATGCGCCGGGTGCGAAAGCGCCCGGGCCGGCCGCTGCTGCATACGCCGGATCCCGAAGGCACCTTGCGGCGGCTCATCGCCGAGCGCTATCCGATCTATGCAGGAGCGGATATCACCGTCACTTCCCGCGACGGCCCGCATGAGGCGATCGTGAACGAGATCATCGCGGCGGTCAGGGACTTCCTGGCCCCACCAACGGAAATGGGATCATGACGCAGGCGAAGCCCGCTCCATCGGGCGCCCTTCAAACGGTGCATGTCGCTCTCGGCGCACGTGCCTATGACATCGTCATCGGCCGCGGGGCGCTGGCCGAGGCCGGCTCTCGCATTGCCCAACTGGCGCCGGGCGGGAAGGCCGCCATCGTCACCGACGCGCGCGTCGGCGCGCTCTATGGCCAAAGGCTCGCCGACGATCTGTCCCGCGCCGGCCTGCGCCCGACGCTCGTTTCTGTCCCGCCGGGGGAGGGAAGTAAGAGCTTTCCGCGGCTCATCGAGGTTTGCGACGCCATCCTGGCGGCGCGCATCGAGCGGGGCGATCTGGTCGTTGCGCTCGGCGGCGGGGTCATCGGCGATCTCGCCGGCTTTGCTGCCGCGATCACGCGGCGCGGCCTGCGCTTCGTGCAGATCCCCACCACGCTGCTTGCGCAGGTTGATTCCTCGGTCGGCGGTAAGACCGGCATCAATTCCGCTCATGGCAAAAATCTCGTCGGCGCCTTCCACCAGCCGAGTCTCGTCATCGCCGACACGGCGCTGCTCGACAGCCTGAGCGAGCGCGAATTTCGCGCCGGCTATGCCGAGGTCGTCAAATACGGGCTCATCGACGACCCTGCCTTCTTTGCTTGGTGCGAAACGAATGCCGAAGCGATCTTCGGGCCGGGTCCGGCGCGCGACCATGCGGTCGCCGTGAGTTGCCGCGCCAAGGCGGCGGTGGTGGCGCGCGATGAGCGCGAGGACGGCGACCGGGCACTGCTCAATCTCGGCCATACCTTCGCCCATGCGCTAGAGCGGGCGACCGGATATGACGGCAGCCGCCTCGTCCACGGCGAGGCGGTGGCGATCGGGATGGCGCTCGCCTTCCGCTTTTCGGCGATGCAAGGCCTGTGTCCGCAGGAGGATGCGGCGCGCGTCGGTGTTCATCTCGCGAGCCTCGGGCTGCCCACGCGGCTCCAGGACGTGCCGGGCGGCATCGGCACGGCCGAGACGCTGGTCGAGGCGATGGCGCAGGACAAGAAGGTCAAGCGCGGCGAACTCACCTTCATTCTCGCCCGCGGCATCGGCCGAAGCTTCATCGCGCGGGGTGTCGCTGCGGCGGACGTGCGCGACTTTCTCGTCGGCGAACTAGCTGGGGCGTAATTTTTACGTCCGTAACCAATGGTCCGCCGTGCTACCCGACAGTGCGGCTGTTTTGCTCGGCAGCGATCCGGATCGTGATAGAAATTCCGGGCGGGTGTGGGGATCACCCGCCCGGCAGTCTGAGGCAATGGCGGAACGTCCGCCAACGACCATTGACGCAGGTCGCGCCTCTCCCCCTTCATGCATGGGCCAGCCCGCCGACGTGCCGGCGCCCAATCCGCATGATCCTGTGCAGCGCCAACAGCCCTCCGAGGCGCGGAGCCGCAAAATGACTGTAGCCCTGTTGAACAAAGGGCCGCTGTTCGGCGACGATGGAGTGTCCATCGGAAGTGAGTCGAGCGTCGGCGTCTCGACTCACCGCGTTGGGCATTGGCCAATGACCGGCGAACCGGGGAGGTGTAAAATCTCAGGCTGAGCCTCTGCCGCCGTTCATCCTGGGTGACGGCCGCCCTCGCGACGCTCTGCTGCCGGGGTCAGGGCGGAGCAGACCGTGGCGAGGCGGACGTGCCTCCATGGTCCCACTCAGCCGAGGCCCAGAAGGAAGCGTCTTGGCGCGGCTGACGGAGCGCTTGGCGGCTGACCGGGCCAATATCGGGCAGCCGCGATGTCGGATCGGCGAAGTTGGGATGGGTAGGCATTGGCAACAAACAAATCCAGACAATTGATCGGACGGCCATAGGGATCAGTTCGCTCAATTCGGAGACAGAATGGCTCAATTTATAACCGAAGTAAAGTCAGAAAAAGAACCTTATGGTCCTTTTTCAGGCTGGACCATGGGCGGGGTCCTTCCCTCGGTCATGGCGCGCCTTCGGCTCGTCGCGCGCGGCGCCGCGCGTCAAGGGGCCGCTCGTGGCGCATGAGTCCATCGCCCGTCGCCTTCGCGCCATTCGCGAGGAGCTCGACCATTCCCAAGTGGAATTCGCGGGAATGGTCGGCCTATCCCTGAGCGCGCTCAAGCGCATCGAGATCGGACACAATGTCCCGAGCGGCGAGACGCTGCTCAAATATGCCGAGCTCGGCGCCAATCCGGGCTGGATCCTGACCGGCGAGGGGCATATGTGGCGCGGCGAGCCGGACGAGGTGGAACGGCGCTCGGCTCTGCCGGATTCCGCCCTCTTCGAACTCTTCATGGATCAGACGCTATTCGGCCGGATCGTGGAGGCGATCGACCGCCTCTTCAAGGCCGAGAACATCAGACTCGCGGCCGCCCAGCTGGGCGAGCTGAGCGCGGCCAAATATGCCGAGATCGTCGCCGCCACGGACAATTCGGACGAGCGGTTCGCCATGATCAAGCTGATGGTCATTCAGCTACGAAAGGAGCTTCGCGCGGGCGGCAGCGGCGCTCCTGCCAAGCCTCCGGCGCGCCTCGGCTAGAGGGCCCTGCGCCCTCAAAAGGCCGTGCGCTGGCGGATGGCGGCGGCGAGCGTGCCCTCGTCGAGATAGTCGAGCTCGCTCCCGACCGGCACACCATGCGCGAGCCGCGTAATCTTCAGGGAATAGCGCGACAGAAGATCGGTGACGTAATGGGCCGTGGTCTGGCCGTCGACGGTCGCGTTCAAGGCGAGGATCACCTCCTTGAGCGCGGGTTCGGCGGCGCGTGCCACCAGCTTGTCGAGATTGAGGTCTTCCGGCCGCACGCCGTCCAGCGCCGAAATGACCCCGCCGATGACGTGATAGCGCGCATTGACCACGCCGGCACGCTCCAGCGCCCAGAGATCGGCCACGTCCTCGACCACGACGAGCACCGAGGGATCACGCCGCTGATCGCGGCAGATGGTGCAGGGGTCGGAGGTATCGACATTGCCGCAGGCCGAGCAGACCATCACCCGGTCCGCGGCCGTCCGGATGGCGTCAGCCAGCGGCATCAAGAGCTGCTCGCGCTTCTTGATGAGTGTCAGCGCCGCGCGTCTGGCCGAGCGCGGCCCGAGGCCAGGCAGACGGGCAAGCAACTGGATCAGGCGTTCGATCTCCGGGCCGATGGGCGAAGGCATGCGCGAAAACGATCCTGGTTGTGCAGATCGCCGGGCCTGCCGTTGCCCACCCTGCGAATCGGGTCCCCGGCATAAGGCCGGGGCCGATGGCGTACAGGATTGGCCGCTCGGTCCTGACGAAGCGGTAGAGACCCGACAATGAAGTGTG
Source organism: Chelatococcus sp. GCM10030263 (assembly GCF_042666455.1). Classification (NCBI taxonomy): domain Bacteria; kingdom Pseudomonadati; phylum Pseudomonadota; class Alphaproteobacteria; order Hyphomicrobiales; family Chelatococcaceae; genus Chelatococcus; species Chelatococcus sp. GCM10030263. Next base: position 744,050 of record NZ_JBHTDB010000005.1, read on the forward strand.
GCTGCCGCTCAGAACGGCAGCTTCATGCCCGGCGGCAGCGGCAGACCCTTGGTCAGGTCGCCCATCTTCTCCTGCATCAGGCGCTCGGCCTTGCCGCGGGCGTCATTGACGGCGGCGACCATGAGATCCTCCAGGATCTCCTTGTCGTCCAGCACCATGAGGCTCGGGTCGATGGAGACGCTCTTCACGAGCCCCTTGGCCGTCGCCGTGACATTCACCGCACCGCCGCCGGCCGTGCCGGTCACTTCGAGCGTGTCAAATTCCGCCTGCATGTCGGCGAATTTCTGCTGCAGCCCTTGGGCCTGCTTCATCAAACCCATGAGGTCTCGCATGCCGGGCTCCTTTCCAGTCGCGCGTCAGAGGTCTTCGTCTAGATAGGACAGGTCTTCGCCGGATGCGAGCGCGTCGTCGTCGCTGACCGGCTCGATCGCTTGGGCGGCCTCGGCGCTTTCCTCGTCCACCCGATCCCGCACGTCGACCACGGCCGCGCCGGGAAAGCGCGACAGGGCGGCCTGAACGAGCGGGTGTCCTTCGGCGCCGCTGCGGCGCTCCGCCTCGCGCGCCTTCATCGTCTCATAGAGGGTTGGTGCGCCGGGCTTGGAGGACAGCGCCACCATCCAGCGCCGGCCCGTCCATTGCTGGAGCGCGCGCCCGAGATCGCCGGCGAGCGTGCGGCTGCCGCCTTCCGCGAGCGTGAATTCGATATGGCCGTCCTCGAAATGGACGAGATGGACGTCCTGTTCGAGTGCGCGCTTCAAGACGATGTCGCGCTTCTCGCCGGCGAGCGCCACGATATCTTCGAACCGTGCCAGCCGCATCTGCGGCTCGGCCGCCCGCGCCGGCGCGATATCGCGCCTCGGGCCGGCATCGGCCGCGGCCGCCGCACCCGTCCCGCCGGCGATCGACAGACGCGGCGCCGATCCACCCGGCGAAGCACTGGCCGACCCGGACTGGGACGATTGCCCCTGCTGGGCATCGCGCAACGCGCGCAGCGCCTCATCCGGCGTCGGCAGGTCTGCGGCATAGGCGAGACGCACTAGGAGCATTTCGGCGGCGGCAATCGGCCGGGAGGCCTGCTGCACTTCGGGGAGCCCCTTGATCAGGATCTGCCAGTTGCGCGACAGCGCCCGGAGTGAAAGACCCGCCGCGAGCTCCGTGCCGCGGCGGCGCTCCGCCTCGGTCAGGGCCGCATCGTCGGCGGCGCCCGGCACGAGTTTCAGCCGCGTGACGACATGGCTGAAAGACGCGAGATCGTTCAGGACGACGTAAGGGTCGGCGCCCGCGTCATATTGCGCCGTCAGTTCGGCGAGCGCGGTGGCGATGTCGCCGCGCATTACGGCCTCGAACAGGTCGATGATGCGCGCCCGGTCGGCGAGGCCGAGCATCAGGCGCACCTCGTCGGTCGTGACCCGGCCGCCGCCATGGGCGATCGCCTGATCGAGAAGCGACAGGGCATCACGCGCCGAGCCCTCGGCGGCCCTGGCGATGAGCGCCAGTGCTTCCGGTTCGGCCTCTACGCCCTCGGCGGCCGAGATCCGGCCGAGATGGGCGACCAGGAGCCCGGCATCGATGCGCCGCAGGTCGAAGCGCTGGCAGCGCGACAGGATCGTCACCGGTACCTTGCGGATCTCGGTGGTCGCGAAGACGAATTTGGCGTGCGGCGGCGGCTCCTCCAGCGTCTTCAGGAAGGCGTTGAACGCCTTCTCGGAGAGCATGTGCACCTCGTCGATGATATAGACCTTGTAGCGGGCCGAACTCGGCGAGTAGCGGATGCCGTCGATGATCTGGCGAACGTCCTCCACGCCCGTATGGGACGCCGCATCCATTTCGAGCACGTCCACATGGCGCGATTCCATAATGGCCGCGCAATGGCGCCCGAGGGCCGGCATATGGATGGTGGGACCGGAGGTGCTGCCGTCCGTCGGCTCGTAGTTCAAGCCGCGGGCGAGAATGCGCGCGGTGGTCGTCTTGCCGACGCCGCGCACGCCGGTGAGCATCCAGGCCTGGGGAATGCGCCCGGTGGCGAAGGCATTGGAGAGCGTGCGCACCATCGCCTCCTGCCCGATGAGATCCTCGAAGCGGAGCGGACGGTATTTGCGGGCGAGCACGCGATAGGCGGGCGACGGCGAACTCGCTGCCACCGGTGCCAAGCCCGGCAGGGCGAGGCCTTCTTGCGGTGCCTCGTCGGGCTCGGAAGGGGCCTTCGGCAGATCGGTCATCGCACCCGTTCGGTCTTCGGCCGCGCCGCGAGCGCGCGACCACGGCGACCGGCCGCCGGATTTATGGAGGAAGGTGGGAGGCTGGACGAAGACCCGCCCGATTCTCGTTAGGGCTGCTTCCTTCCGGACCTGACCCGGTTGGCGAGTGGAACGTCCAACGCCAACCTCCCACCGCCTATATCGGGGAAAGACGAGGCCGATGCAAGGCGCCCGGCGCGATAACCGCAGCTATCGCGCAACGCCCTTCTGTGATGCGGCCGGCTCGGGTAGAAGGATACGGCCCTGTCGCCGCGAGGCAGGGACTCTCAAGGACCTTGCCATGACAAACGTCACGCCGCCCTCCGACAGCACTGCCGCGCCGGAGCGCTCCGCCCGCACGGGCTTTGCGCAGAACCGCCTCGAACGCCATTCGGAGGGACGCGAGCATGCTGAGAGCGTGGCCGCCTTGCGGGCGAGCCCCGAGGCCGTGACCTTCGTGCTGGCTGGCGAGGTGCCGATCCTGAAGTCTGGAAGCGTCAGCCTGAATACGCGCTTCAGCATGGCCGAAGCGGCAGACCTGGGGGCGACCGGCGAGAGCATCTTCCTGGGCACGCTCGACGGGGTGCCGCTCTTCACGACGCAACTGCCGCGCGATGCGGCCGGGGTGGTCGAGGGCAGGCCGCATCTCCAGGCCGTTGATCTCCGATCCATTGCGACGCAGGGGCTCATTCCGGCCGACGAATTGGGCCCGCTCGGCGAGGCAAAGGCCATTCTCCACTGGCACACGCGGCATCGCTTCTGCGCCAATTGCGGCGCGCCGACGCGCGTCGAGGCGTCCGGCTGGCGACGCATCTGCGACCAATGCGGCGCGCAGCATTTTCCGCGCACGGACCCCGTGGTCATCATGCTCGCGGTCAGGGGAGAGCGCTGCCTGCTCGGGCGCCAGCCGCGCTTTGCTACGAACATGTATTCCTGCCTGGCGGGCTTCGTCGAGCCGGGCGAGACCATCGAGGATGCGGTCAGGCGCGAGATCAAGGAAGAGGCGGGGCTTGCGGTCGGCCGCGTGCGCTATCTCGCCTCGCAGCCCTGGCCCTTTCCCGCGTCGCTCATGATCGGGTGCCTGGCGGAAGGCCTGCATGAGGCGATCACCATCGACCAGCACGAACTGGAGGACGCGCGCTGGTTCACGCGGGAGGAGGTCGCCCTCATGCTCGCGGACACCCATCCGCAGGGCCTGGGCACGCCCAAGCCCTTCGCCATCGCCCATCACCTCATCCGCGCCTTCGTGAATGAGGGCGAGGGGTTCTGAGACGGGGGAATGAGAGCACCGCGGCTCGGCAGAGCAGGGCCGAGCTCAACTTTGCCCGATCTGCTCTGCTTATTTGCAGGACGTCAGACAGGGATGCGGGCCGAACCGCTCCAAGCCGCTGTCGTGGCGGGCGCGACGCGATCCGCGATCGTGCTCCTCGTCATCGAACAGCGCGAGATCCTCGGCCTGCGGCCAGACGAGGGCAAGCTCCGTGGCCCGCGTCGGCGTGTCGCCCGATCTGATGCCGCCGACGCCCGCCCCGAGCGCCCGGGCAAAGACCACGGCCGCAACGTTCCTGTGGAACACCCACAAACCGATATCGCTGATCCCGCGGCGGGCCAAGCCACGCGCCATCCGCCCCATGAGTGCGGTGCCGATCCCGCGGTATCTCAGTCGCTGGGCGACATAGATGGCGTAGACCTCACCAGCCGCGCCGAGGGCCGCATCACGTGCCGGGCCGCAGGCGCCGAAGCCGATGAGCGCACCATCGCGCTCGGCGATGAGCAGGGCTCCGTCACGCGCACTGGTCTCGAGCCAATCGCATTCGGCGCGCGCCTGATGGAGCCCGCGGAGCTCGCCGTCATCCATCAGCCCGAGATAGGTCTCGCGCCAGCTGACGTCGTAGAAGCTTGCGATATCGGCCATATCGCGCTCGTCTGCGCGTCGAATTATGAGCGTCATCGGCCTTCCCTCTCGTCATTGGCATAGCCTGACGCGAGACAAAGGCCACAAAAGGGCGACAGTGGCATGAAGGCGCGAATTCTTGCCCGCGCCTTGCTGCTTTTTAGCCGGAAACTCAGTTTGGCCGGCTTCGATGTTAACGAATTCAGATAATTCGTCAGCAAAACTTCTGGAAGTGTTAAAGCCGAGCTGGCTACTCGGCCGCTTCGCGCAGCGTTGCCCGGAAGGGGTGTGCCGGGAAGACGCCGAGGATGCGCAGCTCCTTGGAAAAGAACTCCAGCTCCTCGAGCGCGAGCTTCAAGCTTGCGTCTTCCGGATGGCCCTCCACCTCCGCGTAGAACTGGGTGGCGGAGAACTGGCCGTCGACCATGTAGCTCTCGAGCTTGGTCATGTTGACGCCGTTGGTGGCGAAGCCGCCCATGGCCTTGTAGAGCGCCGCCGGCACGTTGCGCACGCGGAACACGAAACTGGTCACCGTCGGCCCGTTGCCGGCAGTGGCCCAGGCGGCCTCGCGAGCGAGGATGACGAAGCGTGTGGTGTTGTGGCTCTCGTCCTCCACGTCCTCCATCAGGACATCGAGACCGTAGATGGACGCCGCCAAGCGCGGCGCGAGCGAGGCCAGAGCAGGGTCGTTCCATTCCGCCACCTGCCGGGCCGAGCCGGCGGTATCCGCCGCAACGACACCTTTCAGGCCGAGCTTGCGGATGATTCGCCGGCATTGGCCGAGCGCATGCACATGGCTGTGCACCGTCTTGACGGTAGCGAGTGTGGCGCCTTTGGGGGCCAGCAGCTGGAAATGGATCGGCAGGAAATATTCCCCGACGATATGCAGCCCCGAGGTCGGCAGAAGATGGTGGATGTCAGCCACCCGGCCGGCGATGGTATTGTCGATCGGGATCATGCCGAGCCCGGCCGTGCCATCGGCGATCGCCGCGAACGCATCCTCGAAGGTAGCGCAAGGCAGGGGCTGCCAGTCCGGATAAGCATCTTGGCAGGCGATGTGGGAATTGGCGCCCGGTTCGCCTTGATATGCAATCACCGCGGGCAGGGACATCACCGGCTCTCCTCAAACCATCTCGAATCGAATGCCTTGGATTTGCTCCAGGGCCTCGGATAAAATCTTCGCGCCGTCCGCGCGGCCGAAAACCGCTCTGCTGATGGCCTCGCTCTTTTGCCCTATGCGCCGCAAAGCGGCAAAAGGTAGCAAAGCGAAAGGCGCTTATACGAGTTGCCAACCCGGCTTCAAAGCAGGTAATCAAGCGCGATCGCATGTCCGCGGGCATGCACAGACCCTTATGCCGCCACCTCGTCCGCCTTGGCAGGATCGGAGCAGCCGTTTCGATGATGGATTCCTTCGAGCTCAACAAAATCGCCGGTGCTGTCCTCGGCACCCTCGTTTTCGCCATGGGCCTCGGCATCGTCGCGGACGAGATCTTCAAGTCGCATGCGCCGGCCATCCCGGGATATGACCTGCCCGCCGCACAGGAAGCTGCACCGGGCGGTGCGGCACCTGCGGCACCTCAGGTCGAGCCCATAGCCGTTCGGCTGCAGACCGCCGATCCGGCGCGCGGCGAGAAGGCAGTGGCGAAATGTGCGGCCTGCCATAACTTCGTGGAGGGCGCAGGCGCCAAGATCGGCCCCGACCTTTACAATGTCGTCGACCGCCCGAAGGGATCCTTCCCGGGCTTCAGTTATTCCTCGGCCATGAAGGAACACGCTGCGAAGGGCGAGAAGTGGACCTACGAGGAGATCGACCACTTCATCGCCAATCCGCGCGCTTACATGAAGGGCACGATCATGAGCTTCGCCGGTGTTGCGAAGCCTGAGGAGCGCGCCGACATCATCGCCTATCTGCGCACGCTCTCGCACAGTCCGGCACCGCTGCCCACGCCCTGAGGCGCCGGTCAGTCGCAGACGAGCACGCCTGCTTCCCGGGCGGCCGCGACGAACGCCTCGCGGGCCGCCTGAGTGGTCGTCGGATTGAGTTTCGCCTTGGCAAAGCCGCAGGCTTTCCACGCCCGCCAGAAGGCTTCGGGCGGGCGCCCCTGGTCGTTCAGGATGCTTGATGACGGCCAGTGCCGGCCGAGCATGGAGTAGGCCTGTTCCACGTTACAAATCGGCCCGTCCGAGATACTCACAATCACAGGTCGTGTGAAATGAAGTATGTCGGTCAAATCGCGTCCCCCTCGCGGCGAAGCCTAAGCCGGCACCGCCGTGAGGTAAAGACTGATCGGCCGATCTAGCCGAAGCTTGGACCGCGCTCGCGTTCGACGCGGTCCACCCCAAGATCGTGACCTACTGTGCCGGCGGTGCCCCGCTCTGGGACATGAGCGGCGTGATGCGCCTGAGGCTCACCCGGCGGTTGGCCAACTCCGGCCCGTCCGTCTGCACCTTGAGATACTGCTCGCCATAGCCCTGCGTGACGAGGTTTTCGGGTGGGATGTTGTAGGTCTCGGTGAGCGCCAGCGCCACCGACTCAGCGCGACGGTCCGACAGGGCGAGATTATCGGTATCCGAGCCCACCGCATCCGTATGGCCTTCCACCAGGAAGACCTCGTTCGGATTGCGTCGAATCGCAGCGTCGAGAGCACGCGCGATGGCGTCGAGCCGGCCGACCTCGGAGGGGCCGATCTCGGCAGAGCCGAAGGCGAAGTTGATGGTGTCGACGTCGACACGGCGCATCTTCTCGCGCAGCCGCTGATTGTAGCGGATCTCGTCGAGACTGTAGGCACGCTCCACCCGCTCGACCGGTGGCGCCATCAGGGTTTCCTCGATAATTTCCGGCTCCACCTCCTCCGCCTCGACGATATAGCGCTCACGCGGAATGCCGAGCACAAGCGGCGGCAAGCTCACCACAGGTGGCGGATAAAAGCCGGGGCCCCGGTCCCGCCGCGCCGGTCGGCGGCTGTTGTCGATGATGATGACATCCCGCCCATCAGTGGTGCGGCGAATGCGGCGCATCAGATTGCCGTCCTCGTCCTCCATGGTGATGATTCGGCTGCCGTCCGGCCGCACGACCGTGACGGTGCGCTCGCCGCCGCGACCCGTCACCACGTCCACGTCGCGCGCGCCGCGGCGCAAACGCCCGAGTTCGTCGTGACGGATGACCTCGCGGCCGCCCTCCCGGATGATGACCCGGTTGTCGCCCTCGCGGATGATGGTGCGCCCGTCACGCTCCTCGATGCGGCGCTGATCGCGCCAGTCCCGGCTCATGTCGCGGCCGGGCGCGCCGCCGAGATCCGGACGATCGCCTCGCTCTGAACCGGGCGGCATGCCGGGACGCAGCTGCTGCCCGCCCGTTGCCGGACCGCCGGGCGGAGGCACTGCCTGTCCCGGAAGGGGCTGACGGGGAGGGACCGGCCGTCCGGGCGGAACGGCCCCATCGGGAGCGACCTGCCGCTCCGGCGGCAGAGGCCGGCCGCTCGGCGCCGGCCGGTCGCCGCGTTCAGGGCGCGGTGGTTGCTGGAGGCCGGGCCGATCGTCCATAGACGGCATGGGCCGCCCGGGGGGACCAGAATCCGGCGCTTGCCCCGGAACCGGGCGGAGACCTTGCCCCGGCAGGGGTTGGCCGGGAACGGGCTGGCCGGGAACGCGCTGATTTGGTGAGGATTGGTCGGGCGCAGTGCGGCCGGGAGCCGGTCGCGGCGCTTCTGTCCGAGGCGGGCGGCCCGGCCCGTCCTGAGGAGCGTTTGGCCTCGGCTGGCCGCGCCGCGCATCGGGCGGCGCCTCGGGGCGTCCGGGGACCGCGCGCGGGCCGCCCGGAGCGGGTGCTACGTCGCGCGGCCCAACGGAACGCGGCATTTCCGAGCGAGACGGGCGCCCCGGCGCGTCCTCGGGAGCGTTCGGTCTCGGCTGACCTCGCCGCACATCAGGTGGGGCCTCAGGGCGTCCGGGCCCGCCGCGCGGGCCCTCGGGAAGGCCCTCGGGACGGCGCATCTGCGGCCGCGGCATGTCTTGCCGCTGCATTTCCTGGCGCTGCATCTGTTGGCGCGGCGGCTCGCCGCGCGGCATGCCGGCCGGCGGTCCCGGGCGCGGCATGTCCGGCCTCTGGGCGTCTGGACGGCCTCCCTGAGGGGGGCCACCGTCGGGCCGTCCCCGCGCGCCGGGCTGCTCCCGCTGCCCACCGTCCTGACGACCGCCCTCGGGACGACCGCCGTCGGGGCGCCGCCGACCCGGCGGACCGTCTTGCTCGTCGCTGCCGGGCCCGGCCTGGGCGAGAATGAGGAGCCGCTCATCCTGCCGGCTTGTGAGATCGAGCGGCGCTGCCGTGGCGCTCAGGATCGGCATGGTCATCACCGTGCCGGCGAGCAAAGCTAGACGGTTCATCCGCATCAGTCGTCCTTCATCTTGGCAGCCACCATTTTCAGCGGTGGAGTTCCTGGTCGATGAAGATCAACGTGCGATTATGACGATAATAAGATTTCGCATTGCAGCGTAAAATGAACGGCTATTCATATTGCAGAATTTGGGAATATTCCAAGAGCCTGCGCTATTGACCAAATCAGAATATTTTCTGGCCAAGATGTAGTTCATGGCAGCAGCCTAAACTTCGCAGTGTCTCAGAAGCCGGGACTGCCAGCCTGGCGGCGGCGGTCGCGAAAGCTGCCGGTCCAACGAAAATGCCCATGGCGCACACGCGTCATGGGCATTTTCTCGATTCGGGGACAGCGGCGGTTGGAGGCCGCCAGCCCTACTCCGCCGGCACGTAGATCGCAGCGCCCTTGGCCTTGAACTCCTCGGCCTTTTGAGCGAGCCCGGCCTGGCGTTCCTCCTCGGAACCGGCGGCCGCCATGGCGCCGGCCTCGGCGCGCAGGTCCTGCGTGATTTTCATGGAGCAGAACTTCGGCCCACACATGGAGCAGAAATGCGCCACCTTGTGCGCGTCCTTCGGCAGCGTCTCGTCATGGAAGGCGCGTGCCGTGTCCGGATCGAGCCCCAGATTGAACTGGTCCTGCCAGCGGAACTCGAAGCGCGCCCGCGACAGGGCGTCGTCCCGGAGCTTCGCTGCCGGATGGCCTTTGGCGAGGTCGGCCGCATGCGCGGCGATTCGGTAGGTAATGACGCCGGTCTTCACGTCGTCGCGGTTCGGTAGCCCGAGATGCTCCTTCGGCGTGACGTAGCAGAGCATTGCCGTGCCGAACCAGCCGATCATCGCCGCCCCGATGGCCGAGGTGATGTGATCGTAGCCCGGCGCGATGTCCGTGGTCAACGGCCCGAGCGTATAGAAGGGCGCCTCGCCGCAGACCTTGAGCTGCTTGTCCATATTGGCTTTGATCTTGTGCATCGGCACATGGCCGGGGCCCTCGATCATGACCTGGCACCCCTTGTCCCAGGCGATTTTGGTAAGTTCGCCGAGGGTATCGAGCTCGGCGAACTGCGCCGCGTCGTTCGCGTCGGCGATGGAGCCGGGGCGCAGCCCGTCGCCGAGCGAGAACGACACATCATATTTGCGCATGATGTCGCAGATCTCGTCGAAGCGCTCGTAGAGGAAACTCTCCCTGTGATGCGACAGGCACCAGCGCGCCATGATCGAGCCGCCGCGCGACACGATGCCGGTGACGCGCTTGGCCGTGAGCGGCACATAGGCGAGGCGCACGCCCGCATGGATGGTGAAATAGTCGACGCCCTGCTCAGCCTGCTCGATGAGCGTATCCTTGAAGACCTCCCAGTCGAGCTTGGCCGGGTCGCCGTCGACCTTTTCCAGCGCCTGATAGATCGGCACCGTGCCGATCGGCACCGGCGCATTGCGCATGATCCACGAGCGGATGTTGTGGATGTTGCGGCCGGTGGAGAGGTCCATGACGGTGTCGGCGCCCCAGCGGATCGCCCAGACGAGCTTCTCCACCTCGTCGGCCGCCGAGGACGTGACGGCGGAATTACCGATATTGGCGTTGATTTTCACCAGGAAGTTGCGGCCGATGATGGTCGGCTCGAGCTCCGGGTGATTGATATTGGCCGGGATGATGGCGCGCCCCCGTGCCACCTCGTCGCGCACGAATTCCGGCGTGATGAAGGCTGGAATCTCCGCGCCGAAATCCTCCCCGTCGGCGCGGCGCTCCTCGGCGCCGGCCAGCATCGCGGCGCGGCCGAGATTCTCGCGATGCGCCACATAGATCATCTCTTCGGTGATGATGCCGGCGCGCGCGCATTCGAGCTGTGTCACCGGCCGCCCGGGGGCGCCGGCGAGCACGCGGCGGTCGGCCGGGCAGGCCGGCACGAGCTTTTCGGGTGAGATATTGCCATTGTCCTCGGGCTTCACCGGACGGGCGGCAACCGCCTCGAAACCGCGAGAGGCGATCCATGAGGCGCGCACCTGCGGCAGTCCCGCGGCGAGGTCGATGACAGTATCTGGATCGGTGAAGGGGCCGGACGTATCGTAGACGCGAAAAGGCGGCTCGCCCGCGGAGGGATCGAGGGCAATTTCGCGGAACGGCACGCGGATGTCAGGCCGGTTTTCCGGGCTCGCATAGACCTTGCCGGAACCGGCGATGGCCCCGGTCGTCACTTCGGCCGGCGTCGCGCTCACCGGCTTTGCCGGGCCGGCGGGCTTTTGATGCACAGTCATGGATCTCCTCCTTTTCGGTTCAGGAGATCCGGGTGGCAGCGATATGAGGGGATTGCGTTACGCAGGTTTCCGTCCCTTCGCCGGCATGACCCGGATCAGGTCCTAAGGGTCACCGCGGTGCTCGGGCGAGCCGGCGGAATCTCAGCCCCCTCACGGGGCCCCCCTCGGAACGCTGCGATGGTGGGCAACTTTGCCGGCGAAGTCAATCGATTCCGCCATCCAGGGGAAGTTGAGCTCCCTCGCGGGCCGTGGCCAACCGGCCGGCATCCATCTGGACCTTTGCGACTTTGCAACAGTCACTGCGAAAGAGACGAAGAGACTATTTCAGAGTTGCAGAGATGACGGGCCGTCATTATGGCTTCACATCGGCGTGTGAATACTATGCTAGGTGCTCTTGGCGTGAGGGGGGTTGGTAGCACGTGTGTACGACTGCCTGCCGGCAGTCTACCTCCGGGAGCCGCAAGATGATGAATAGAGGTTTTTTGTGCAGCATCACGCTCGCTGCTATGGCCAGCGTGAGTCATTTACTGCCAGCGCAAGCCGCCGATCTGCCGATGCAGAAAGGCGCACCGGCGGACTACGTTCGTATCTGCTCAGCACAGGGCGCGGGCTTTTTCTATATCCCGGGCTCGGACGTCTGCCTGAAGATCGGCGGGCGGGTGCGTGCCGAATATCGCTATTTCGAGCCGCAGTGGAGCGCGCCGGGCAACGGGCGCTACAGTGACGCGACGGGTTTCCGCGCCCGCGGGCAGCTCGACGTGGACGCCCGCACCTCGACCGAATACGGCGTGGTCAGGGCTTTTGCGCGCTACCGCATCACGCGCAGTACCGGCGCCTACAACACGCAGCCGGGACCGCAGGGCTCCCAGGTTTCGGTCGATCTCAACCGGGCCTTCGTCCAGTTCGCCGGGCTCACGGCGGGCGTGACGGAGTCGTTCTTCGACTTCTACGCCGACACATTCAACTTCAGCGACGGCATCCTCGGTGGCTACGGCTCCTATGTCGAATCGGCGCAGGTCCTCGCCTATACCGCTTCCTTTGGCAACGGCTTCTCCGCAACGCTCTCGCTGGAAGACCGCAACCAGCGTCTCGTCAACGCGAGCTTTGCCAATGGCGGCATCGATCCGGCCGGCGAGCGCATGCCGGATGTGATCGGCGCGCTGCTCTATGACCAGTTTCAGAAGGGCTGGGGCAAGGTGCAGCTCTCGGGCGCGGTGCACCAGCTGAACTCCGGCCAGATCACCGGCTTCGGCAACCGGGTGGACGCCGTCTATGGCTATGCCGTCCAACTCGGCACCGCGATCAACCTGCCCATGCTCGCTTCCGGTGACCAGCTCTGGCTGCAGGCCGCCTACAGCGACGGCGCCCTCAGCTATCTCGGGATCAACACCAGCACGGTCCGCCTTGGCCCGGTCGCTGCAGTCTTCACGGATGGCGCGCTGGCAGGGGGCGACATCAAGACGACGCGCGGGTGGGGCGCCACCGGCGCCTTCCTGCATTACTGGACGCCGTCGGTCCGTCAAAGCGTGACGGCGAATTATACCGTGGTCGACTACGACGCCTCTGTGACCCAGCTCTTCTCCGGCTTGAGGGACACGCGGGTCCTGCAGGTCGGCTCCAACCTGATCTGGTCGCCGGTGAAGGCCATGGATATCGGCGTCGAGGTTATGTACTACCGGCTCGATCCGACAGGCCGGTCGGCGGTCTCGGTCGGCGGTGTTCCGGTCGCCTACAGCGGCAGTGCCGATGCCTTCGAGGGCCGGCTGCGTCTACAGCGCGATTTCTGAGAACCGGGCTCGGCTGGTGCGCGCCTTGCCGGTGCGCGCCTTGCGGGTGTCTCTCGCCTGTGGAGGGTATAGGTGGTCCGAGCCCGTCAGCCCGGCACGAAACGGCGCAGGAAACCAGTCAGATCGTCGGTCATGAAGTCGATGTGAGGGGCGACGATCGGCGCCTGCTCGTGGGCTTCGCGGAAGGGATCGGCCGTCTTCGGCAGCACGAGCACCGTCGCCATGCCGAGCGCATGCGGCACGACAAGGTTCTTCGCCAGATCCTCGAACATGATGGCGGTCGCCGGATCGACCTTGTGCTGGTCCAGAAAGCGCTCATAGGTGCTCTGCTCGGGCTTCGGCACGAAGCCCGAGGCAACGATGTCGAAGACCGCCTCGAAATGGTCGAGAATACCGAGCTTCAGCGCAACCGCCTCCGCATGCCCGCGTGAGCCGTTCGTCAGGATGAGCTTGCGCCCGGGAAGATCGGCAATGGCAGAGCCCAGGTCGGGATCGGGCAGAAGCTCGGAATAATCGATGGCATGGGCGAATTCGAGGAAGTCGTGCGGATCGATGCCGTATTCCTCCATCAGCCCGCGCAGGGTCGTGCCGTAGCGATGGTAGTAATATTTCTGCAGCGCGCGCGCCGAGATCCCGTCCAGCCCGCAGAGCTCGGCCAGAAACAAGGTGATGCGCTGGTCGACCTGCGGCCAGAGCTTGGCGTCATGCGGGTAGAGTGTGTTGTCGAGATCGAAGATCCAGGTATCGACATGCGCGAGGGAGGGCTTGGGCAGGCCCTTGGGCAAAGCCTCCAGCCCGGCCTCGGGCGGCGGCTGCTCCGGGAGAGCCATGCCGTCCGTGGGCTTCGGCAGAAAAGTCTCGTTCATGATGGCTCCGTTCCCCCACCAGGAGGAACAGTTGAATCTGGGCGATCCGCCAAGCTTCGGCAAGAGGGAAGGGCGTAACCAAACGGCCAATAGCTCAGCCGGAACGGGTATTTTTAAGGAACTCAAAACCTTGTCGCGGCGAAAAACGCCCGCGATGCGCAGAAAGCGTGGCTGTTCCTGCATAGCCGGGAACCGGAGCGGCTCGGCGTTATTCCATGCCCGCTATGTTGTTTGGTTCATTGTCGAGGAATGGATATGACCCAAGTTGATCAAGAGAACGGCCTGACGCGCATATCGCGGCTGGCGGAGGCTGAAGCCGAAGCCACGATCGAAGGGCTGAATGCCACCCTGTCGGCCAAGCGCATCGATGCCATGCGGATCGTCTCGATCATTCTCGAGCCGGCGCGCTTCGACCCGTCGGGGCGGCTCGTCAAGCCGTTCTATCGAATCTTGTACCGGCCCTGAGGCGCCCGCCGCTCAGCGGCGGATCAGCGTGCCCGCGCCATGGTCCGTGTAGAGTTCGAGGAGAACGGCATGCGACACCTTGCCGTCGAGAATGACAACGCCCTCGACCCCCTGCTCGAGCGCATAGATGCAGGTCTCGACCTTCGGGATCATCCCGCCGGTGATCGTGCCGTCGGCGATGAGGCGCCGGCATTCCTCGATTGAGAGCTCGGGCAGGAGCTTCTTGTCCTTGTCGAGCACACCGGGAACGTCCGTGAGCAGCAGCAGGCGCTTGGCGCGCATGGCGCCGGCGATGGCGCCGGCGAAGGTGTCGGCATTGACGTTGTAGGTGGCCCCGTCCGTGCCCACGGCGACCGGCGCGAGCACGGGGATGATCTCCTGGCCGAGCACCGCATCGAGAACGGTGCGATCGACGCGCTCCGGCTCGCCGACGAAGCCGAGATCCACAACCTTCTCGATATTCGAGCCGGGATCGACGACCGTGCGCGTCACCTTGCGCGCGATCACCATATTGCCGTCCTTGCCGCACAGGCCGATCGCCTTGCCGCCTTCGGCGGAGATGGTGCCGACGATCTGCTTGTTGATGGAGCCGGCGAGCACCATCTCGACGATCTCGACGGTCGCCTTGTCGGTGATCCTGAGACCCGCGGCGAATTCCGACTTGACGCCGAGCCGTTCCAGCATCTGGCCGATCTGCGGCCCGCCGCCATGCACGACGATCGGCTTCACGCCCGATTGCTCGAGCAGCACGATGTCCTCGGCGAAATCCTCGGCTGCCGCCGGATCGCCCATGGCGTGGCCGCCGTATTTCACGACCACGATCTCCTGGTCGTAGCGCTGCATGTGCGGCAGGGCCTGCACCAGCACCTCGGCGCGGGTGTGCACGTCGGGCAGATCGGATTTGGAGGAAGTCGTGGACATGTCGCGCGAAAGCCTCGGCGGAGAATGACTGCGCTTTTCTAGCGAACGTCGGCGGTTTTGTCGCCCCTTACGCGCGCCGCGGCACGAGCGCCGCGATCGCCAGGAAGAGCCAGCCGATCATGAGAAGCGTGCCGCCGGTCGGCGCCGCCATGGGGAGCGGCGAGATGCCGGCAAGGGCCCGCACCGCGAGATCGCCGCTGAAGCCGACGAGCCCGATGGCAATCAGGACACCGGCCAGGCGCAAGGCCGAGGCGCGCCCGAAACCCATGTGATCGGCAAGTGCCACCCCAATGAGCAACGGCCCGTGAAACAGAAGGAAATTCGCCGCCACATCGAGCGAGCCGGGACCCGTCACATGGGCAGCGGCCGCGGCGCCCACGACGCCGCAGAGCCCGGCAATCGCGCCGAGAAAGAAGAGCAGCCGATCGATGAAGGCGACCGCGGCACGGGGCTCCAGGGAGGTTTCGTTCGGCATGCGGGTCTCGGCTGTTCCGTCGGGATGGGCTAGGCCCCGTAGGGCGGCTCGGTATAGCCCTTCGGCGACTGCGTGAAAATTTCGACGCCGTCCTCGGTGACGCCGACGGTATGTTCGAACTGCGCCGAGAGCGAGCGGTCGCGTGTGACGGCCGTCCAGCCGTCGGCGAGAATCTTCACGCCCGCCTTGCCGGCATTCAGCATGGGTTCGATGGTGAAGATCATGCCCGGCTCGAGCACCACGCCCGTGCCCGGCTCTCCATAATGGAGCACCTGCGGTGCGTCGTGGAAGACCTGCCCCAGGCCATGGCCGCAGAAGTCCTCGACGATGGAGAAGCGTTCGCGCAGCGCCACGTGCTCGATCGTATGGCCGACGTCGCCGAGTGTGTTTCCGGGGCGCACCTGGGCGATGCCCGCCATCATGGCGTCGTAGGTGGTGTGGACCAGGCGTTGCGCCTTCACGGAAACCTCGCCGACGAGATACATGCGGCTCGAATCGCCGTACCAGCCGTCGAGAATGGGTGTGACGTCGATGTTCAGGATGTCACCTTCGGCGAGGAGCTTCTCGGAAGGAATGCCGTGGGTCACCACATGGTTGACCGAGATGCAGGTGGCGTGCCGATAGCCCTTGTAGCCGATGGTGGCAGGGGTCGCGCCGGCGGCGCGCATGAAATCTTCGCAGAGCCTGTCGAGCTCCGCCGTCGAAACCCCCGGCCGCACCGCCGATGCGATGAAGTCGAGCGTCTCGGCCGCGAGCCGGCCGGCGCGGCGCATGCCCGCGAAGGCCTCCTCGTCGTGCAGCGGAACAGGGCGCCCGGTCACATCGACCTGGGCGGAGTAGCGAAGCGTCACGTCATGTCCTCTTGCCGGCCTGGCGCCCAAGATGTCGCCGAAGATGCCCGCCCCTGAATAGCGGGCGCGCCGTTCCCGTCAACCAATGCGTTGCCGCCGATCGTCGCAGCACCTGCTGATCAGCAAGGCGACTATGCAGCATTAGGGCTTCACAAGGAGTGCCGAGCCGCTTTATGTGCCTTGTTGCCATTTGAGCGGGGTCAGCCGTGCGCTTCCGTTTCCGTCCCGACAATTTCATCATCGCGCTTGTCACAGTCGTCGTGATCGCGTCCTTCCTGCCGGCGCGCGGTGAGGTCGTCGATTATCTGGAATATGTGACCGACGCGGCGATTGCGCTGCTCTTCTTCCTGCATGGCGCCCGGCTGTCGCGCGACGCGGTGATCGCCGGCATCGGGCACTGGCGGCTGCATATCGTCATCCTGGCGACGACCTTCGTACTGTTTCCGGTGATCGGCCTGGCGCTCGCGCCGTTGTCGCCGAACCTGCTCACGCCGACGCTCTATGCCGGCATTCTCTTCCTGTGCACCCTGCCGTCGACCGTGCAGTCGTCGATCGCCTTCACCTCGATCGCGCGCGGCAATGTCCCGGCAGCGATCTGCTCGGCCTCGGCGTCCAATATCATCGGCATGTTTCTCACGCCGGCCCTCGTCGGCTTGCTGCTGCACGCCAAGGGCGGCGGCGGCTTCTCGGCCGATGCCGTCGGTGCGATCGTGCTGCAGCTCCTCGTGCCTTTCGTCGCGGGGCAGGTGCTGCAGCCCTTCATCGGTGCTTTCGTGCGCCGGCACAATCGCGTGCTCAGCTTCACCGACCGCGGCTCGATTCTGCTCGTCGTCTATGGCGCCTTCAGCAAGGCGGTCGTGGCCGGGCTCTGGCAGACGCTCGATTTCACCACCATTGCCACCATGGTCGTGGTCGACCTCGTGCTGCTCGCGACCGTTCTCCTCGTCACGACCTATGGCAGCCGCCTGCTCGGCTTCTCGCGCGAAGACGAGATCACCATCGTCTTTTGCGGCTCGAAGAAGAGCTTGGTGAGCGGCATTCCCATGGCGAATATCATCTTTCCGGCGCAGGCGGTGGGCGCAATCGTGCTGCCGCTGATGCTCTATCATCAGGTGCAATTGATGGTCTGTGCTTGGCTTGCGCAGCGCTATGCGGCGCGCAAGGCACCAGGCGACGACACCCCCGGCGACGGCTCCGCCAAGGCAGCCGCGGCGAAGGCGGCAGCCGCCTGACGCCGTTGACTTTCGCCAGGCGATCCGCCATAAGCCGCTCTCGGATTGGCGGCGCTCGCAACGGGCGCCGCTTGCCGTCTTGGACGGCCTTGTCGCCTCGGCGGCAGCCGACAGCAAACATCATCAGGGTCGTCGCCGGCATGGCCGGAACGACGTTCGGGTGCGAGGCCGAGAGCCGGCTGCGCCCATGCGGAACCGGAGATCGGGCGGTGAAGAGGACCTATCAACCGAGCAAGCTCGTGCGCAAGCGTCGCCACGGCTTTCGCGCGCGCATTGCGACCAAGGGCGGACGCAAGGTGATCGCTGCACGTCGCGCACGGGGTCGCAAGCGCCTGTCGGCCTGACATCAAGGACTGGACCGGCATGTGCGACGTCCCTGCGGCGGGGCCCGGGCGACGTACTGCCACGCTGCCACGCCTCAAGAAACGCTCCGAATTTCAGGCGGCGAGCCGCGGCCGCCGTTTCCATACGGAGCGCATGAGCGTTCAGTGCATCGATCGTCCAAGCGGCGACGGGCTCTCAGGGCCTGTTGGGCCGCGTTTCGGCCTCACGGTGACCAAGAAGACCGGAGGGGCTGTGGAGCGCAACCGCATCAGACGGCGGCTGCGCGAGGCTCTGCGCCAGCTGCGCCCGGAATGGCCGCCGGTGGCTATCGACATCGTGGTCGTTGCCAGGCGCGACGTTCTGTCGGCGCCTTTCGACGCACTTGCGGTTGATCTCAGGCGCGCTATGGCCACATGTGCGACATCGCGGAAGCGGCTTGGCCAGGGTTCCGCCAGGAAGCCCGCAACCGCAACGGATCCTTCATGACCGGCGACAACAAAAACCTCATTCTCGCGATCGCTCTGTCGGTCGCCGTCCTGGTCGGCTGGAACTACTTCTTCGGCATGCCGCAGGTTCAGCAGCAGCGGCAGAGTGCTTCTCAGTCCCAGCAGGCTACTCCCCAGCCGCAAGGTGCGCCGCAGACGGCTCCCGGTCAGCCTGCACCGGGCGGCACCAATGTCCCGGGCCAGCCCGCTCAACCGGCCACACCGATGAGCCGCGAGCAGGCGCTGGCGGCCAGCCCCCGCGTCATCATCGACACGCCCAAGATCGCCGGCTCCATCGCCCTGCGCGGCGGGCGCATCGACGACGTTTCGCTCAAGGCCTATCACGAGACGGTCAACCCTCGCAGCCCCAATATCGTGCTCCTTTCGCCCTCCGGCAGCCCGCATCCCTATTATGCGGAGTTCGGCTGGGTGCCCGGCGGGCAGGGCGGTCCGAAGCTGCCCGATTCGCAGACGCTTTGGACGGCCGACAATGCGCGGCTGACGCCGCAGACCCCCGTCACGCTCACCTTCGACAACGGGCAGGGGCTCATCTTCCGGCGGACGATCTCGGTCGACGACAACGCCATGTTCACCGTCAAGGACGACGTCGAGAACAAGGCCTCGGCGCCGGTCACGCTCTATCCTTACGGGCTCATTTCGCGGCACGGCATGCCGCATACGGAAAACTCCCATATCCTGCATGAGGGCCTCGTCGGCGTGCTCGGCGACCAGGGCCTGCAGGAAGTCGGCTATGCCCAGCTTGCCAAGGAGCCGGCCCTGCCGGGCGGCGGCACCGGGCTCGAGTTCAAGGGCGCGATCGGTGGCTTCGTCGGCATCACCGACAAATATTGGGCGACCGCCGTCATTCCGGACCAGGCGCAGCCCTATGAGGGACGCTTTTCCGAACGGCAGGTCGGCGATCAGCCGAGCTTTCAGGCCGACGTCCTGACCGGTGCTGAGGCGATCCAGCCCGGCGCGTCCGCTTCCTCGACGCTGCACCTCTTCGCCGGTGCCAAGGAAGTGGCGGCTATCCAGGGCTATGAGGCGAAGCTCGGCATCAAGCTCTTCGACCGCATGATCGACTGGGGGTGGTTCTACTTCATCACCCAGCCGATGTTTAAGCTGCTCGACTTCTTCTACAAGCTGCTCGGCAATTTCGGCCTCGCGATCCTCACGGTCACGGTTTTCGTCAAGCTGGTCTTCTTCCCGCTCGCCAATCGTTCCTATGCGTCCATGGCCAAGATGAAGGCCGTGCAGCCGGAGATGGTGGCGATCCGCGAGCGCTATGCCGACGACAAGGTGAAGCAGCAGCAAGCCTTGATGGAGCTCTACAAGAAGGAAAAGATCAATCCGATCGCCGGCTGCTGGCCGCTGCTCATTCAGATCCCGGTGTTCTTCTCCCTCTACAAGGTGCTGAACATCACCATCGAGATGCGGCATGCACCGTTCTTCGGATGGATCCAGGATCTTTCGGCGCCGGATCCGACGACGGTCTTCAACCTCTTCGGGCTCATCCCCTGGGATCCCTCCACGGTGCCGGTGTTTGGCCATTTCCTGATGCTCGGCGTGTGGCCGCTCATTATGGGCGTCACGATGTTCGTCCAGATGAAAATGAATCCGACGCCGCCCGATCCCGTGCAGCAGATGATGTTTTCCTGGATGCCGGTGATCTTCACCTTCATGCTGGCGTCCTTCCCGGCCGGGCTCGTGATCTACTGGTCGTGGAACAACCTTCTGTCTGTGCTCCAGCAAGGCTGGATCATGCGCCGCAACGGCGTGAAGATTGAGCTCTGGAGCAATCTGCGGTCGATGCTCCTGGGGAAGGCGAAGGCCTGACGGTGGGCCGCGCCATTCGGCCGCAGCAGCCATGGTGCGCTGGACGTCCTTGTCCAGCGCGGGCGCCGGCCAGCATCACCAAGCTTTGATTCCACCACCCATGCGGCAGTCTATCTGCCGTTGCGGATAAGCTTATAGTTCGCACGCAGGGCACCGTTTCTAAAACGGGGTACCCGCGCGATGCGCCCCATGCTGAGAACCTTGGCTGTTCTGGTGGCAGCTCTGACCACCGTAACCCCTGCGCTTGCGCAGGCGACGTTCCGGATCGATCCCGCCCGCACCCGCATTGCTTTTGTTATTGATGCCATCGGGTTTCCCCAGACCCGGGGAGAATTTCGCCAGTTTATGGGCCGCCTCCTGGTCGATTTCGATCGGCCGCAGCGCAGCCGCGTCACGTTCGAGGTGTCTGCCGCTTCGCTCGACACGAAGTCGCCCGGCCTCGACGACTACATCCGCAGCTCCGCCTTCCTGAATGTGGGGCAGTACCCCAACATCAGCTTCTCCTCGGTCGCGGTCGAGAAGCTCGACGAGCAGACGGTCCGGGTCGCCGGCGATCTCACCATGCTCGGCGTGACGCGTCCCGCCCTGTTCACGGTCGTAGTCGATCGCACTGCCGGCCGGCGCGGTGCGATCGGTTTTCGGGCCCAAGGCACGATCCGACGCTCGCAGTTCGGCATGATTTCCGGCCAGCCGCTCATCTCCGATAATGTGACCATCACGGTCTCAACAGAGGCCTTGCCGCAGTGACCGCGCTCGATCAGGCAGGCCCCCGTCGGGGCAAGATGATGCGCTGGAGCCCTGCCGGACGTTTGCTGCACTGGGGCATGGCGGTGCTCATCATCGGGCTCGTGGTGGTCGGGCTGGTGATGACGCGCGGTCGTTTCGACCTGGGCACGACCTTTGCCCTTTACCAGTCGCACAAGTCCTACGGCCTTCTCGTTCTGCCACTGTTGGCCTGGCGCCTTCTGTGGCGCTGGCGGACGATCGCTCCACCGGCACCGCCGACCATGGCCGCGATCGAGCGACGGCTCGCCCGCGCCGCGCATGTGCTGTTCTATCTGATGATGGCGGCATTGCCCTTGTCCGGCTGGATTATGGCATCGGCCTCGCCGCTGAGGTTGCCCACGCGTCCCTTCAACGCCTTCACATTGCCGGATCTCGTTCAGCCCGATCCCGCGCTCTTTGAAAAGCTCCGCCTCCTCCACGAGGTCATCGCCTATGGCCTCGTTGCTCTGCTCGTGCTGCATGTCGCCGCGGCCTTGAAGCACCATATCCTGGACAAGGACGACATTCTCAGCCGCATGGGCTTCTGACATAATGGGCTTCTGACATAGCCAGCGGTGGCGCTTGCGGATTTTTGGCTGAAGCTCGATAAGAAGCGCATGACCATCGCAACCACCAGCCAGGCATCCGAGCTCCTCGAGGCGGGCCGCAAGCTCTTTGCCGGTCCTGCTGAATTCATTTGGGCGGCGGCTTCGCAGGAGGGCCTGCCGCCCATCGGCGGGCTTGAGATCGCCTTTGCCGGGCGGTCCAATGTCGGCAAATCGAGCTTGGTCAACGCGCTCACCGGTCGCAAGACGCTGGCGCGCACGTCGCATACCCCTGGACGCACGCAGCAGTTGAACTTTTTCGAGATCGGCGCCGGTCCGGCTTTCACCCTGGTCGACATGCCGGGTTACGGCTATGCCGCTGCCGGCAAGGAGAAGGTCGCCGCCTGGACGCGGCTCATCTACAGCTACCTGCGCGGCCGCGTTAGCCTCGGCCGCGTCTATGTGCTTATCGATTCCCGGCACGGCATCAAGAGCAACGACACAGACGTGCTCGACATGCTCGACAGCGCCGCGGTGTCCTATCAGATCGTCCTGACCAAGGTGGACGAGCCGACCGCTGCCGAACTCGCTCAATGCGTCGCCGCAACCGAGGCGGCGATCGCCAAGCGTCCGGCGGCCTTCCCAGTGGTCATTCCCACATCGAGCCGAACCGGCGCGGGCATTCCGGAGCTCCGCCAGGCGATCGCCGATCTCATCGCAGAACGGGCCGGCCATGGGTGACGTCCTGCGCCCCGACCTCTGTGTGGTCGGCGCCGGGCCGGGTGGCTTCACCGCGGCCGCGACGGCGGCGCTCGGCGGTGCGCCAGTCGTGCTCATCGCTACGGAGCGCCTGGATGGCCCCTGGCGGAGCGCCGGCTCGGCCGCCGCCGCGGCCTTGAGCGCTGCCGGGGCCCATGTGCGGGCTGTCCGCGACACCACTTTCCTCGGCATCGGCGCCGGCAAGGGGCGCATCAACCAGCCGCGGGTTCACGCCCATGTCCAGCGGGTCGTGGCGGGGATTGCAGCCGAAGAATCGCCTTATCGGCTCGCCGCTCTCGGCGTCCAGGTGATCAACGACGAGCCACGTTTTATCGATCCACGCAGCCTTGTCGTCGGCGGCACGACGATCGCTGCTCGGCGTTTCCTCATCGCTACAGGCTCCGAGCCGGTCATTCCGGATATTCCGGGCCTCGCCGATATCGAGGTGCTCACCGACGACACGATCCTCGACACCATCCATAACCCCGAGCGGCTGGTGATCATAGGCGCCGGCCGCACCGGCATGACGCTCGCGCAGGCCCAGCGCCGGCTCGGTGCCGAGGTCGTCCTCATCGACCGTGGCCCCGCCTTGCGGCGCGAGGACCCCGAGATTGCCGCCTTCGCGGTGGCTGGCCTCAAGCGCGAGGGCGTCGTCATCCACGAGCATACGACGATCCGCCGGGTGACGGCGGCGGGCAATGTGATCCGCATCGAAATCGAGGCGGGCGAGAATGCGACCAAGACGGACGCCGTTCAAACGATCGAGGCGACGCATGTCTGCGTCGCCGTAGGGCGCCGGCAGATCCTTGAGGGGCTCGATCTCGCCGCCGGCGGCATTACGGCGAACGAGACCGGCATCGTGACCGCCCGTGGCTCCAAGACGAGCAACCGCCGCGTTTACGCGCTCGGCGCGAGCGCTGGTCGCGACGCCGACAGTCATTTCGCCGCCCATCTCGCCAAGGACGAAGCCCGCCGGATCGTTCGCCGAGTGCTTTTGGGCGCGCGAGCGCCGCAACCGGCGGCCATTCCGCGGCTGACGATGACCGATCCGGAGATCGCCGCCGTCGGTCTTAGCGAAGCCGAAGCACGGGCCAGAATGCGCAAGATCCGCATCCTGCGCGCGCCCTTCGCCCAGAACGAGCGCGCCGAGGCCGATCGCGTTGCGGCGGGCGAGATCAAGGCCGTCGTCAGCCGGGGCGGGCGCATCCTCGGCTGTGCCATCGCCGGTCCTTGCGCGGGCGATCTCATCCTGCCCTGGGCTCTCGCTATCAACCAGGGCCTGAACATCGTCCAGTTGGCTGGCCTCGAGATGCCGTCCTCGGTCTATTCGGCGGCTTCACGCGATGCCGCGTTGAGTTTCTTTGCGGCTGAGACCCGCAGCCGCTGGCGGCAGGGGCTCGCGGGCATCCTGCGCCTCTTCGGGTAGGGGAGGCGGGGCATGGAGGCCTATCGACCTCAGCCGCCGCGCCCCCCGAACGCTGACGGCGGGGGCGCCGCTACGCCGGCCTCCGGCCGGCGGGTGCTGTTCGGGCTATCGGCGCGGCTGCTTGTTCTCACGGTGCTGTTCGGCATGTTCGCCGAAATCATGATCTATGTGCCCTCGATCGCGAGCTTCCGCATGGCTTGGCTCAGCGACCGCCTGGCGACAGCCCAGGTTGCAGGCCTCGTGCTGGAGGCGGCGCCCGAGGGCGGCATCAACCGCAAGCTCGAGGAAAAGCTGCTCGCCGGCGTCGGCGCGCAGGCGATCGCCGTGAAGGTTGGCGGCGCACGGCATCTGCTCGCGCTGGCCGACACACCGGCCGAAGTGGCCGAGACGATCGATCTGCGCGATCCGACCTGGGCGACTTTGATCGGCGATGCCTTCCGCACCCTGCTCGTGGTCGACAATCAACCGGTGCGGGTGGTGGGCGCCGGCATGGGCTCGGCCGCCTTCGTCGAGATGATCATCGACCAGCGGCCGCTGCGTGCCGCGATGATTTCCTTCTCCAAGCGCATCTTGCTCGTTTCGCTGCTCATCTCGACCATCACCGCGGGTCTCGTCTATCTTGCGCTGCAGCTGCTCATCGTCCGCCCGGTCCGGCGGTTCTCCGCCAATGTGGCCGCCTTCGCCTCCGATCCCGAGGATGCAAGCCGCATCATCGTGCCGTCCGGGCGCAACGACGAGATCGGCGTGGCCGAGCGGGCGCTGGCGGAAATGGAGCATGGCCTCGCCGACGTGCTTCGGCAGAAGAAGCATCTCGCCGCACTGGGGCTTGCGGTCAGCAAGATCAACCACGACCTGCGCAACATGCTGGCTGCGGCCCAGCTCCTCTCGGACAGACTTGCGCAACTTGCCGATCCGAGCATCGCGCGCTTCGCGCCGCGTCTGGTTGCGACGCTTGGCCGCGCGATCGACTTCTGCCAGGCGACCCTCGCCTATGGTGGCGCAGCCGAGCCGGTCCCGGAGCGCCGGCGCTTCCTGCTTGCGCCGCTCGTGGAGGAAATGCGCGATCTCCTCATCGCAGAGGACGACGCCGTCACCTTCGACATCGAGATTGCCCCCGATCTCATGGTCGATGCCGATCCGGAGCATCTGTCGCGGATACTGCTTAACCTCTGCCGCAACGCCATTCAGGCCTTGGCGCACGCGCCCGAGCGTCCGGGCGGGCAGGGGCAATTGAGGGTACGGGCGGTGCGCCAGAACGGTGGGCAGGATGCCGCAGGACGACGTCCGGGCGTTGTCATCGATGTCATCGACAACGGGCCGGGCGTGACCGAACAGGCGCGGGGCAAGCTGTTCGAGGCCTTCCAGGGCACGACGCGGCCGGGCGGTTCGGGGCTCGGCCTCGCGATCGCGGCTGAACTCGCCCATCTCCACGGCGGCGAGATCACGCTTGAGGAGGCCCCCGACGGGGCGCATTTCCGCATATCCATTCCCGACCGCGCCGCGTGAGCCACGACCAGCTCCGTTCCGCATTAACCCGACGGAATTCGCGGATAAGCGGAAGAAGGGGCTTGCCAAGCGGCCTTCGAGGATCTAATTCAGCCACCTCGCCCGTTGGATGGAGCCTTCCTTCATCGGTTTGCGATGCGCGCCGGTAGCTCAGCTGGATAGAGCACCAGACTACGAATCTGGGGGTCGAGAGTTCGAATCTTTCCCGGCGCGCCAATCAGCACTTCTGCCGGAGTGCTTAGACCGGTTGCTGTTGCTCGACGACCGATCCGCAGCTTCGCTGCAGAATTATTTCCAACTTTAGATGCCACTGGATCTCGTCGGTGGCCGAGGCGGGTCGGCAGTCTTGCTCTGTCGGCCAGGGCCGCCGCTGCAATGCGGCACCAGCACGTGCGGCCACACTCAGTAGGATTATCGCTGGCAACGGCCTCATTTGCTGCGAGAGAGGGCTCGGGTGGCGAAACGGAGAGACCGCCAGGCAGGGGCGAGGCCAGCCTTCAGCCAGCGGCACAGCCTGGGAAACCGTGCGCCTATTCGGCGCGCAGGGCCGGTGATACGCCAAGAAGCGCTATAGAGAATCGAATCGAGGCGGTATTCTGCGTCGGTTGCCCGTTGCTCTAAGGCCGCAAGCTTGGGCGAAGCTACATCCTTGTATTGGTGCTCTTCCAACGACCGTCTACAAGCCTCGAAACAACGGGGATGGACGAGGTCGAGCGCTGGACCGCCACCTTGCTCCGCCGATACGGCACGTAAATGCTCCATCAGGTCCTGGCGATCGCGCCGAACGAATACCAACGTGTTCTGCGCGTACCACCACGCGATGCGCTGATCATACCAGACCTGCGGCCGCAGGACGTCGAACACCGCATATCCATGCGCATCGAATAGCGCGGCCCAGTATGAGGGCCAACGCTGGTTGGCATCCGCGGTGCCGCTTTGTCCGGGAATGGCGGCACTGAACACGATCACGTCGGACAACTGGCAGAGATTGGCGACGAGGCTGTCTGCTGCCGAAGGTGGCAGGTGCTGCGCCATCTCGAAGGAGGTCGCAAGGTCGAAGCGCTCTGTGACACCGAAAGACGTAGCGAGATCGGTGCTGCGAAACTCATTCCGCTCCAGCAGCATCGCGCCGTCATCGGCGGAGCCGCCATCCAATCCCAATACACGCGACACGCCCGCAACCTTGAACTGGCGTAACCAGACACCGGTCCCGCAGCCGAGGTCGACCACTGAAGCCACATGTGGAAACAGCCTTAAGATGAGCGTGACCACAATTGATGCCGAGCGCGACGAGCCTTCAAAGTGGCCTGTCGGGAGGGCGCGCTGGTGAGTTCTGCGCGGCGCCGGCATTGTCTGCTGCAGCATGGCTGCCTCTTGAACGAAACGAATGGGCTAAAGTTGGTCGAAAGGCAGATCACTTACTCCGGCGGTGAAGGTTCGCAGATGGGTCGAGAGACCAGCGTCTTTTCGGATACGCGATCCGCGCATGAAGCCGACCTGTTGTGCCAAAGGTGAGCAATTCTCCAGTAGCCCGACGCCATCGACCATAACGAGCCTCGGGACGCACCTACGAAACCCGGAGGTCTTCTCGGTCAGAGCAGCCGTGTTCCAATCCGGCAACGCTCGCCTTGATGCAAGTGGTGAGGTTTTCTCGACATTCGTTCTATGCCACATTTCGCAACGATACGAACTCCAACGTGTTTCTGCGTGCCTACATCGGGATCTTGCTCATGCGACTCTGCTACGCCTCTGCGGAGCGACTAGCCGTTGCATGCTGGTATGCATCCTATTAAGAGCAGAAAGCATCTGAGACAACGCAACAATTTTCAAGATTGAGGGGCCAGGTGTCAGGCGCGACAATCGTTCCGGCCATCTCGGTGGCGATTTGCACGCATAATCGGTTCGACGATCTGCGTAATGCGCTTGAGGCACTTGCACGCCAAACTCTCCCGGCGATTGCCTTCGAGGTGCTGATCGTCGACAACAGCTCCGATCATGCTGCGCGTGATGCGTTTCGTGCGGTCCAGAACTTTCCCGCCAACGCTCACTGGTACGACTCCTCGCCGCCCGGCTTGTCGCGTGCGCGGAACCTCGCCTTGGAAAAGGCGAAGGCTCCGGTTGTCGCTTTCCTGGATGATGACGCGACACCTTGCCGCGGTTGGCTGGAGGCGCTGGCGGCCACCTTCGTAAGGCATCCGGATGCGGCGGCCGTCGCGGGACCGATCGAAGCCAAATGGCCGAACGAACGTCCGGACTGGTTGCCGCCGAGACAAGAGGGTGCGTTGACGGTGCTCGACCTCGGTCCTGAGGACCGGCCCCTCCTCGCGCACGAATATGGCTACGGCGCGAATCTGGCCGTCCGGCGCGACCTGGCGATTGCATGTGGAGCTTTTGACGAACAATTGGGCCGAAACGGCGGCATGTCGCTTCTTTCGGGCGAAGAGGTGGCCCTACAGGATCGCCTCCGTGCAGCAGGGCACGTCATCTCTTATGCGGCGGAAGCGCGCGTTCTCCATCGGATGCGCCCGGAGCGCCTCACGCGAAACTGGTTCCGCTCCCGAATGGCATGGCAGGCTGTATCGGAAAACCTGCAGCATGGAGGCCTACCTTGGCCCGATTGGTCGAGGAGCGCGCTTCAGCAGGCGGCGCGGTCGCTTGGTATAGGAAAAGCCTTGGAGGCTCTTCTGGCGCCCAGGGATGGCGAAGAATTCAGCGACCAACTGGATGTCATTCAGCATTTGATCGCTCTTCTTCTCTCCGCCGGATCGATGCCGGACAAGCGCTTGGAAGCCTTGTTCTCGAAGGTCACCATCGATGCAGAGGAAGAGGCTGCGGCGAAGAAGGATACCTATCGGCCGGCGGCAGCTTTCCCGGCAAACACGCAAATCGTCTTTGCGGAGTTTGCCGATTGCAACAGCCATCTCCTCGACCTCTACGGCGATCTTCCACACGTCGCTTCTATAGAACTGCCCGGGCGCGCCTGGGGCGGTGATCCCCGCGCCGCGCTGTCCTATATCGAGGCCTCGCTGCCACCTCGGGCCCGTGCGGTCTTCCTCATCAGCCTCGACCCGTTCTCGTTCAACCCGGCCGGTGGTGAGGCGCTTGCAGAGGCGATCGGCCGCTGGGGAATTCCGACCTTTGCCATCCAGCATCGGCCGCCGCAGACGGCTGAAGAGCACCAGAGTTTGGCGAAGGTCGCCGGATGTTTGACGCGAGTGATTGCCTTGTCCGAAGAAGTCGCCACACGACTGACCTCGGACCATCAGTTGACGAATGTCGCGGCACTTCCGCACCATCCCTCGACCTTCCGCCATATACTGCCGGGGCACGGTGAACGCGCGCGCGCCTCCATCGGCGCAGGGCCGGACCATACAGTGTTCGGGATGGTCGGCGAGGCGCAGAACGGGCGGGGCCTCAAGCTCCTGCTGTCAGCGCTCGACCATCTGTCCAGCACGGTTCGGCAGTCCGTGTTCTTTTGGATGGCCGGTAAGGCGATCGGGTTCGATCCCGAGGTGATCAGTGCAGGATTCGCCAAGCGGAAAATACACGCGCGCGTCGATCTAAGACAGATTAAGAGCACGGGCGAACATTCGGTGCTGACGAGCGCCGAATATGCAGACGCAATTTCTGCGATCGACTTTGGCTTGCTGCTTCAAGAGCCGCAACGCGGTATTGCTGGCGGTGTGCTTTCAGACTACGTCTGGCAGGGGAAGCGTGTCATCGCCACGCGCGATAGCTTCATCGGCGGGAAAGTGGCTCGCCATGGGCTCGGTTTGACGCTCGAAACGGAAAGGCCCAAGGCGCTCGCCGCGCTCATCGGCCAAGCCGTCGAGCTTCATATAAGCGGAGCGCCGCTCGGTGGCGGTTTCGAAGCCTATCGCCAAGCCCATTCACCGACGGCGACGCTAAAGGCCCTGCAAAGTCTGCTCGAGACGGCGCTCTCAAGGCAAGTGCCGACGTAAGGCGCACGGATCCGGACTCTCTTGATCAGCGAGCGTTCGGCTGGGGGGCAAGTTCATGGGGCCTGTGATCAACGGCCGCCGCCGCCCTACCCGTCTGCAGACGCTCGGAAGGTCGCGGGAGGGTGGAGAGCGGAAGTCAGGCACTTGCCGGCAACCGGACATTGGTGTGGGTTCGCCGGGACGCATCCCGTTGCCAGCGCTGCCGCAGCAGTGACTTACAAACGTCGGCGGGAAAGGCGTGTTTATGCCGGTGCGCTTATCGTAACGAACTGTTGTTACTGTTGCTTTTTTGTCATTGGCAGCGGCAGACGAATCTCCCCATGATTGCAACTCTGGGATGGCTATGTCTTTGCGTGGGGCTGAGATGGATGCGGGCGTGAACGGCGGCGTTTCGAAGGTTAGGCCTCGAACGCAGGGCAGGCTTCTCGCAGGCGTCAGCGGCGCCGCGCTCGCCCTGTCGCTGTCCCTGCCGGCCGCGGCGCAGACCTCCTGGACCGGCACGACCAGCACCGACTGGACCGATCCAACCAACTGGTCCACCGGCGTCGTGCCCACCAATCTCGACTTCACAAGCATCGAGGCGACATCGCCCAATCCGACAGTCCTGGGTGTCAACGGCGCCGCCACTGGCTCAACCGCAGGCCTTTATGTCAGCAGGGTCGGTGGCGCTGGGACACTTACGATCCAGAGCGGAAGCGTGCTCACGACCACCGGTACCGTTCAAATAGGTACATACAGCCAGAGCGGAACCGTCACCGTTACCGGAGCCGGATCGCATTTCGATTCTACATCGACCGCGGGCAACCTTTTTGTCGGGAACGCAGGCACCGGGACCCTTAACATCGAGAACGGCGGGCTGGTCACGGCCCGTGGTGGCGTGCGTGTGGCGAACTCAGGTGCTGGCACGGTGAACATCAACAGCGGCGGCACGCTGGAGACGACGACCCTCACGCGCGGTTTTGCGGGCAACTGGCAGGTCAATGTCGACAACGGCACGCTGCGAGCTTTGGGCGACAATGCGACATGGGTCGCGTCGGGCTTCACCGGCACGCAGCTCAATATCGCCGCGGGCGGGCTGACGCTCGACAGCAACGGCTTTGCAGTGACAGTGGCTAGCCCGTTCAGCGGCGTCGGCGGCGTGACGAAAGTCGGCGCGGGCACCGTCACCTTCAACACGGCTCAGACCTATACCGGCGAAACGGTGGTCCAGTCCGGCACGCTGGCGCTCACGGGTGCGGGCTCCCTCGCTACCTCTGGCCGCGTGCTGGTTGGCGGTGTTTTTGATATCTCCGGCATCACGGCAGCCGGCACGAGCGTTCAGCACCTCGCGGGCAGCGGGACTGTCGAGCTCGGCGCCAAGAACCTCACAGTCACGAACGCCAACGATTTCTTCGCCGGAACGATCCAGGGTACCGGTGGTCTGACGGTGAGCAGCGGCACCCAGATCCTGAGCGGCGCCAATACCTATACCGGCGGAACGGTGCTGGCAGCTGGGAGCATGCTCCAGATCGGCGCCGGCGGTACCTCGGGCTCAATCGTCGGCGACGTTGCGAATGACGGCACCCTTTCCTTCAACCGCTCGGACGACCTCACCTTCGCGGGCGCCGTCTCTGGTTCCGGCGACCTGACCAAGCGGGGCGGCGGCACTCTCACCCTCACCGGGGACAGCACCTATACCGGAGGCACGACCATCTCCGGCGGCGTCCTGCAGATCGGGGATGGCGGCATCACGGGCTCGATCACCGGCGACGTCGTCAACAATAGCACGCTCGCCTTCAACCGCTCTGACAATATCGCCTTCGCCGGCACCATCTCCGGTTCGGGCGGTGTTCAGAAGCTGGGCGCCGGATGGCTCGTCCTGACGGGCGTCAACAGCTATAGCGGCGGCACCCTGATCTCCAGCGGCACCTTGCTGCTCGGCGACGGCGGCACAACGGGCTCGATCACGGGCAATGTCGTCAATAATGACATATTGGGGTTCAACCGCTCGGATGCCGTGACCTTCGGCGGCACGATCTCCGGCACCGGCGTGCTGCTTCAGATCGGCACGGGCACCACGACCCTGACCGGGACCAACACCTATAGCGGCGGCACATTGATCAGCCAGGGCACGCTGATCGGCTCCGCGACGAGTTTCGGCAGTGGCGGGATCGGCAATTTTGGCGCTCTCGTCATCGACCAGCCGACGGACGCGACCTTCGGCAACGCTATCAACGAGACCGGCTCGTTCACCAAGCGGGGCGCCGGCAGTCTGAACCTGACCGGCGGTGGCACGCTCAGCGGCGCGACCACTGTCGAGGCTGGCAGGCTTTCGGTCAATGGCTCGCTGGCCAACTCGGCCGTCACGGTGCTGAGCGGCGCGACTCTCGGCGGCTCCGGCACAGTCGGCGCCACCACGATCCAGTCCGGGGCGACGATCGCACCCGGAAACTCAATCGGCACGCTGACGGTCAACGGCAATCTCGTGCTCGCGCCGGGCTCGACCTATGAGGTCGAAATCGCCGGTGGCGGCGCTTCTGATCGGATTGCGACTACGGGTTCGGCCACGGTCACCGGCAGCCAGGTCGGGGTCACCGCGCTCGACCCGCAGACGAGCTACATCAACGGCCAGCGCTACACGATCATCACCGCCGCCGGCGGGGTCAACGGCACGGTCGCAGGCGCCGTCTCGCGCTCGGCCTTCCTCGACCTCGCCGTCGAGCACCTGCCCAACCAGGTCGACCTCGTAATCGCGGTCAAGGGCAGCGATCCTGGGCCAGGTCCGGCGCCGACGCCGACCCCGCCGCCGGCCGTGTTCCAGACCGTGGCGCAGACGGGCAACCAATTCTCCACGGCGCTGGCGTTGAACACGCTGCCTCAGGTCGGCGGGACGCTGGCGCTCTACAACAGCCTGCTGATGCTGGACGCAGGCTCGGCCCGCCAGGCCTTCAACGCCTTGTCCGGCGAGATCTATGCGAGCGCCCAGGGCGTGATGCTCGACGACAGCCGCTATATCCGCGAGGCGGTCGGCGACCGCCTGCGCCAGGGGCTCACCCCGGAGGCGGGCCCGCTCGCGGCGCTCGCCCCGGCCGGGCCGGCGCTCGCCTATGCGCCCGCACCGGTGATCAAGGGCCCGCTCGGCAAGGACGAGGCGCAGGTGCCGGCGGTGCTCGCCCCGGCCTATGCGCTCTGGGGCGAGGGCTTTGGCGCCTGGGGACGGCGCGGCAGCGACGGCAATGCATCCGGCCTCGACACCTCCGTCGGCGGCTTCGTGCTCGGCGCCGATGCGCCGGTGGGCGAGGCCTTCCGGGTGGGCGTCGCCGGCGGCTACAGCCGCACCTCCATCGACGGCAACGCGGGCTCCTCGGCCGATCTCGACACCTATTATGCGGCGCTCTACGGCGGCGGCCAGTGGGGCCCGCTCGGGGTGCGGCTCGGCGCAGCCTATAGCTGGCACGATCTCGATGCGACGCGCGCCGTCGTCTTCCCCGGCTTCGGCGAGACGCTGAAAGGGAGCCAGGATGCCAATACCACCCAGGCCTTCGGCGAGATCGGCTATCGCCTAGCACTCGGCGGCGTCGCGCTCGAGCCCTTCGCGGGCCTGGCTTACGTGAACCTCGAGACGGATGCCTTCACGGAAGCGGGCGGCGCGGCCGGGCTCACCGGCTTCAGCGGCAGCGAGGCCGTGACCTTCACGAGCCTCGGCGTCCGCGCGGCGCAGCGCTTCGCGCTCGGCGCCACGACGGCGCTGACGCTGCGCGGCACGCTCGGCTGGCAGCACGCCTTCGGCGACACCACGCCGACCGCGTCCTTCCTCTTTTCCGGCGGCAGCCTGCCCTTCACCGTGGCCGGCCTGCCGGTCGCCGCGGATGCGCTCGTCGTGAAGGCCGGCGCCGATCTCGACATCGGCACGGACGTCACCCTCGGCGTCGCCTATTCCGCCCAGTTCGCCCAGGACGCCCAGGACCAGCAGCTCAAGGGCGTGCTCAACGTGAGGTTCTGAGGGGCCTCACGTAGGGCCCCCCTGACGCGGAACCACTGACAAAGCCGCGTGACCGTCCGAAAAGCGTCGCCGGAAGCGCCGGCGCCTATTCACCCCCGCGCCCGACAGGGCTTTCCGGTCGAGGCGGTCGTGCCCTGGCGGGATGTGGAGCGGGGCATCCGGCCGGATGCGTTCACAACTGAAAAGCCGCCTCGCGCATGAACTGCTCTAAGGCCCCAGCCCTCCGATTGTCGCCTGGCCTCCAACCAGGCGAGAGCGGGGATGAGCGACAATCCCAGCCCATTTCGACCCGCAGACTGCATGGGTGGGAAGCGAGCCTGCGGCGATCGGATACCGCGAAGAACGCCGCCTGACCATCATCGATCCGGCGCACGCCGGCAGCGCGTCCCTGCGACGGCGGCCGACACACTTGTTCCTTTGCTTCGACCCGGTTCCGTGATCCGCGTGGGCAACGGCATCTCGGTGGCGGTGAGGGCAAAGGCAAGTCACAGAGCCCGCCTGCACAGTTCGTGCTCTGGTTGCAACAACTCCAGAGAATCTATCGATCGCGTGGGCGCACCGCACCAGGAATTCTTCTTATTAGAGTATGCAAGATGTGCGTCGAGTGCGACGCGCGTTGCGCGGCCGGCAACACCACCACCGGCCGGCCGGTCGAGGGGGACGAGGATGTCGAAGCGCGCATCGTGGCTCGGGGGTCTGCTGTCGTCCACCTGTTTTACGAGCATCGCCCTTGTGCGGGCGAGCACAGCGGGAGGAACGCCGGCGCGCGGTTCTTCGGGCCATGGCTCCCATGGACGAGCGGCACGCCGGCCATGGCATGGCCGGATGGCTGGACCCCGCGCCTTCCGGCTCGGCTGTGCGCTGGTCCCGGTTCTCACCGCCGCGGCCGTGGCCATGGCGCCTGGACCGGCGCAGGCCCAGACCACGATCGCAACAACGGACGCCAACAACGTTTCCGCTGTCGCGACAGCGGCCGGTGATCTCACAACCGCGATTCAGAACAATGGGAACATCGGCAACGCCCTTGACGCCTATCGAAATGCCCTCGCGGGCCTGTCGCCGGCTTTCAAGAACCAGATCGACACCAACGCCACGGCTTCGGGCCATCTAACGATATCGCCCGGACAGGCGGCGGTCATCTTTGCGACGCCGGGCGCGAACCCCGGCGCCTCGTTGACCTATACCGTCCCACCGTCGGCGGACAACGGCGGCGCCGTCTACGTCGACACTGGCGGGGCGTTATACATCGGGTCTGACGCCGCAGATGACGGGGGCGCAACGTCCTCGGTCGTCTTCTCTGGGAATTTTGCCAACGGCTTCGGCGGCGCGATCTCCAACGACCAGGGCACGGTGAATATCGCCGACAGCAGCTTCCAGGGTAATTCGGCGGGCCAGATCGGCGGCGCGATCTTCAACGGCTCCACCGGCGCGGTGACGATCACGGACGCCAACTTCCAAGGCAACTCGGCCGCCCAAGGCGGCGCGATCGACAACGACGGCACGGTGGCAATCGCCGACAGCAGCTTCAGCGGCAACTCGGCCATCCGAGGCGGCGCGATCTACAACTCCGGCACAGTGACGATCGCCGACAGCAGCTTCCAGAATAGCTCGGCCCAGAACCACGATGGCGGCGCAATCTTCAACGACGGCGGCGCGGTCACGATCGCCGGCAGCAGCTTCCAGAATAGCTCGGCCCAGAACGGCAACGGCGGCGCAATCAACAATCAGTTCGGGACGGTGACGATCGCCGACAGCAGCTTCCAGAATAGCTCGGTCCAGAACGGCAACGGCGGCGCGATCTACAACCACTCCAGCTCGGCCACCATCGCCGGCAGCAGCTTCAGCGGCAACTCGACCACCGGAGAGGGCGGCGCAATCTTCAACGACGGCGGCGCGGTCACGATTGCCGGCAGCAGCTTCGAGAATAACTCGGCCGACGACGACGGAGGCGCGATTTTCAGCCGCGGCGGGAGCGTGGCGATCTCCGACACCAGCTTCCAAGGCAACTCGGCCCAGAACGGCGACGGCGGCGCGATCGACAATGAGGAGGGCGGCACGGTGAGGATCGCCGGCAGCAGCTTCCAAGGCAACTCGGCCCAGAACGGCTTCGGCGGCGCGATCTTAAACGTCGATGGTACAATGACCATCACCAACAGCAGCTTCCAAGGCAACTCGGCTGGGCAGAACGGCGGTGCGATCCTTAACGTCAACGGCACTCTCCATCTGAACGTCTCGGCGAACGGCACGAGCCAATTTTCCGGCAACACGGCCGTCGGTCAGGCCAATTCCATTTATCTCTGGGGTTTGGGAGACTTGAGCACACTCGCCGTCGATATCGGCGACGGCGGCGTGCTCGACATGCGTGATCCGATGGGGGGAGATGCGGGGCTGTCCGGCTTTAGTTCCGGCACCATAAGCATCGCGCAGACCGGTGCGGGCCCGTGGAAGCTCGGCGGAGCGAACATGTTCAGGTCCGTGGACGCCAACAGCAGCACGAGCTTCACGGTGTCCGGCGGCACGCTCTATCTTTACAGTGCGGGCGAGGTGCCGGACGGGACGCAAGCCAACCCGTCCGCCACGGTCGGAGCCGGCAGCATCGAGCTCGACGGCGCCAGTTCCACATTCGCGCTTGGTTCGGGCGCGACGCTGGTCGCGGGCGGCGCCAACAGCATCACCACGGACGGCACGATCGAGATCGCCGACGGCGCCACCATCCGTGGCGGCACGGCGGCGGACAAGGCGCCGGACGCGCTCGTCACGCCCGGCGGCGCGACCTCGCTGACCCTGACGGCAGGGGGCATGAACCAGGTGGCCCTCGACGGCACCGTGACCGTTGCGGCGATCGAGGCCGGCGACAGCTTCACCCTCGAGGCCAATCTCGCCGATGCGAGCGGCAGCACCGGCGGCTTGACGAAGACCGGCGCCGGCAGTGTGGTCCTGAGCGGGACCAACACCTACACCGGCGCCACGACGATCGATGCGGGCACGCTGAAAGGCGGCGCAGCCAGTAGTTTCAGCCAGGCGAGCGCAACCGTGGTCAACACTGGCGGCACCCTTGATCTCGGCGGTTTCGCGCAGGCGATCGACAGCGTGTCGCTCGCCGGCGGCACCCTCCAGAACGGCGCGCTCGCCGGGGCGATCACTTCGACCGGCGGCACAGTGGCGGACCTCAGCGGCAGCGCCAGCCTGACCACGTTATCAAGCCTCACAACCGTGCAGGGCACCAACAGCTACACCGGGCCGACGACGGTGGCGGGCGGCATGCTGGTGGTTGGCGATGATGCCCATGCCGGCGCCTCGCTCGTCAGCGCCGTCACGGTGAACAGCGACGGCACCCTTGGCGGCGTCGGCACGATCGGCGGGCTCGCTGTGGCATCGGGCGGCATCGTGGCGCCGGGCAATTCCATCGGCACGCTCACCGTCAATGGCAATGCGAGCTTCGCGGCGGGCTCGATCTATCAGGTCGAGATCAATCCGGCCGGCCAGAGCGACCTCTTGGCCGTCACCGGCACGGCGAGCCTTGCCGGCGGCACGGTCGCGCTGACGAAGGCGCCCGGCCTTTATGCGCCGGGCACGCGCTACACCATTCTCACCGCCAATGGCGGGGTGAGCGGCGCCTTCGCCGGCCTGACACAGGACATGCCCTTCCTCGATCTGGCGCTCGGCTATGATCCGAACGACGTCTATCTCGACGTCGTTCGCAACACCGTGCCCTTCCCGGCGGTCGGCATCACGCGCAACGAGGTCGCGACCGCCGGCGCGGTCGAGGCGCTGGGGCAGGGCAATCTCGTCTATGACGCGGTGGTCGGCCAGCCCACAGTGGCCGGTGCCCGCCAGGCCTTCAATGCCTTGTCCGGCGAGATCTATGCGAGCGCCCAGGGCGTGATGCTCGACGACAGCCGCTATATTCGCGAGGCGGTCGGCGACCGTCTGCGTCAGGGATTGACGCCGCAGGTGGGGGCACTCGCTGCGCTCGCCCCGACCGGGCCGGCGCTCGCCTATGCGCCCGCGCCGGTGATCAAGGGCCCGCTCGGCAAGGACGAGGCGCAGGTGCCGGCGGTGCTCGCCCCGGCCTATGCGCTCTGGGGCGAGGGCTTTGGCGCTTGGGGGCGGCGCGGCAGCGACGGCAATGCAGCCGGCCTCGACACCTCCGTCGGCGGCTTCGTGCTCGGCGCCGATGCGCCGGTGGGCGAGGCCTTCCGGGTGGGCGTGGCCGGCGGCTACAGCCGCACCTCCATCGACGGCAGCGCCGGCTCCTCCGCCGATCTCGACACCTATTATGCGGCGCTCTACGGCGGCGGCCAGTGGGGCCCGCTCGGGATCAGGCTCGGCGCAGCCTATAGCTGGCACGATCTCGATGCGACGCGGGCCGTGCTCTTCCCCGGCTTCGGCGAGACGTTGAAAGGGAGCCAGGATGCCAATACCACCCAGGCCTTCGGCGAGATCGGCTATCGCCTGGCGCTCGGCGGCGTGGCGCTCGAGCCCTTCGCGGGCCTGGCTTACGTCAACCTCGAGACGGATGCCTTCACGGAGCAGGGCGGGGCGGCCGGGCTCACCGGCCTCAGCGGCAGCGAGGCGGTGACCTTCACGAGCCTCGGCGTCCGCGCGGCGCAGCGCTTCGCGCTCGGCGCCACGACGGCGCTGACGCTGCGCGGCACGCTCGGCTGGCAGCATGCCTTTGGCGATACGTCCCCGACCGCGGCGCTCGCCTTCACCGGCGCGAGCCTCCCCTTCACGGTGGCCGGCGTGCCGATCGCCGAAGATGCGCTGGTCGTGAAGGCCGGCGCCGATCTCGACATCGGCACGGACGTCACCCTCGGCGTCGCCTATTCCGCGCAATTCGCCCAGGACGCCCAGGACCAGCAGCTCAAGGGCGTGTTCAACGTCAGGTTCTGAGGGCGGTCAGAATGCGCAAGGGGAAGCGGGCCGTGTGCGCCCGCTTCACCCTGGGCCACGCCCACCTCCAGCCGGGAGTGTGCACGACGGCCCGCTGATCCCTGGCGAAGCTCGGCTCGCGTATCCGCCCCGCGAGCACCGGCATAAGATCGATATCCCGTGGCAGGGTAGACGGGCATTGCATTTTCTGTAGGATCGTAGAGGTCGGTATCACACCACCGGAGGCGATAATGCTTTTGCTTCGCCGTGCTGCTCTACGCATTGCTGCTCGTGCATCCCTCCGGCCATTGCTCGCGCTCGCCTGCGCCGGCCTTCTGCTGACCTCCTTCGGTTCGTTCCAGAGCTTTGCCGCAAGTCAGCAGGCCGTTGTTTCCGTTGCAATCGCCGACTTCGACAATGACGATACGGCCGGTGAGGACAGCACACGAACCACGGAGCACGCGGCCCGTGTCGACGCCTTTGCCGGGCTTTTGCGCGACCGTCTCACGGCGCAGGGCAAGTACAAGATCGTTTCGCTGACCTGCCCGGCTTCGCCGTGCTCGGCCGGAAAGGTTTCTGCCGACGATCTGCTGCAGGCAGCACGGCAGGCCGGCGCCCGCATCCTGATCTATGGCGGCGTCCATAAGACGAGCACGCTCGTGCAGTGGGCGCTCATGCAGGCCGTGGATTTGCAGCAGGGAAAGCTCATTCTCGATCGCCGGTTCAGCTTTCGCGGGGATACCGACGAGGCCTTTCGCAGGGCGGCTGCCTTCATGGCGGGCTATATGGATGACGTGAAAGTCGCGTCGAATCCCTGATCCGGAGATCGGCTGTCGGCGAGTGGCAAGCCCGCCGCAGGTGAGGGGCCTCGGCTCAGGCGAGTTCTTTCATCAAGCGGTAGAGCTGCGATTTGGCCTCGAAGCCGACGCCCGGGCTCTCGGGAAGCGCGACATAGCCGTCTTGAACGGCGATATTATCGGCAAAGCCGCCGAAGGGCTGGAAAACATCCGGATAGGATTCATTGCCGCCGAGATGCAGGCCGGCCGCGATGTTCAGCGACATTTGATGCCCACCATGCGGAACGACGCGGCGGGTGGACCAGCCGAGTTCCTTCATCACATCCAGCGTGCGCAGATATTCGACGAGGCCGTAGGAGAGCGCGCAGTCGAACTGCAGGAAATCGCGATCCGGACGCATGCCGCCGTAGCGCAGCAGGTTGCGCGCGTCCTGGTGTGAGAAAAGATTCTCACCCGTCGCCATCGGGCCTTCGTAATGCGCGGCGAGCTCGGCCTGCAGGGCATAGTCCAAGGGATCGCCCGCCTCCTCGTACCAGAAGAGGCCATAGGGCCTGAGCGCCTTGGCATAGGCGATGGCCGTATCGAGATCGAAGCGGCCGTTGGCGTCGACGGCGAGATGCCGGCCTTCGCCGACCACGGTGAGAACGGCGTCGATGCGGCGGAGATCCTCTTCGAGCGATGCCGCCCCGATCTTCATTTTCACGACCTTGTAGCCGCGGTCGAGATAGCTTCTCATCTCGTCCTTGAGCTTCGCATGGTCCTTGCCGGGATAGTAGTAGCCGCCCGCCGCATAGACCCAGACCTTTTCGTCGGCCATCCCGTTGCGGTAGCGGTCGGCGAGGAGCCGCCACAGGGGAACGCCGGCGATCTTGGCGATCGCGTCCCATACGGCCATGTCGATCGTCCCGACGGCGACCGAGCGCTCACCGTGGCCGCCGGGCTTCTCGTTCGTCATCAGGGTCTTCCAGATGGCGAAGGGGTCGAGATTGTCGTTGTCGCGATCGATCAGCGTCTCAGGATCGGCGTCCAGCACGCGCGCGATGAAGCGGTCACGCATCAAGGCGCCCTGGCCGTAGCGGCCATTGGAGTTGAAGCCGTAGCCGACGACCGGCTTGCCGTCGCGCATGACATCGGTGACCACCGCGACGACCGAGCACGTCATCTTGGAAAAGTCGATATAGGCATTGGCGATCGGCGAGGCGATCGAGACCGTCTTTTCGCGGATGTCGACGATGCGCATGGCGTCTCCTCAAAGCTCCAGCGCGGCTGCCACCGCCTTGCCGCAGGTCTCCGTATCGGCCTTGCCGCCGAGATCACGGGTTCTCGTCGCCTCATTCTTGAGCGTCGTCTCGATCGCCGCGACGATTGCCCGGCCGGCCTCCTCATAGCCGAGATGGTCCAGCATCATGGCGGCCGTCCAGATCTGCCCGATCGGATTGGCGACGCCCTTGCCGGCGATATCGGGCGCAGAGCCGTGCACCGGCTCGAAGAGCGAGGGAAAGCGCCCCTCGGGATTGATATTCGCCGACGGCGCAATGCCGATTGTGCCAGTGCAGGCGGGGCCGAGGTCCGACAGGATATCGCCGAAGAGATTGGATGCGACGACAACGTCGAAGCGATCCGGATTGAGCACGAAATGCGCGGTCAGGATGTCGATGTGATACTTGTCCCAGGTGACATCTGGATAATGCGCGGCCATTTCTTCGACGCGCTCGTCCCAATAGGGCATGGTAATGGAGATGCCGTTCGACTTGGTGGCCGAGGTTAGGTGCCGACGGGGCCGCTTCCGCGCCAATTCGAAAGCATAACGCAGGATCCGGTCGACGCCGACGCGGGACATCACCGTCTCCTGCACGACGATCTCGCGGTCGGTGCCGGGGAACATCTTGCCGCCGATGGAGGAATACTCGCCCTCCGTGTTCTCGCGCACGACGAAGAAGTCGATATCGCCGGGCTTGCGATTGGCAAGCGGTGCCGGCACGCCGGGCATCAGGCGGACGGGCCTCAGATTGACATACTGGTCGAACTCGCGCCGGAACTGCAGGAGCGATCCCCACAGCGAGACATGATCGGGCACCGTCGCCGGCCAGCCGACCGCGCCGAAGAAGATGGCATCATGCCTTTCGATCCTGGCCTTCCAGTCGTCGGGCATCATCTGCCCATGCTTGGCATAGTAGTCGCAGGAGGCGAAATCGAAATGGTCGAAGGCGAGATCGATGCCGAAGCGTGCTGCAGCGACCTTGAGCACCCGGAGGCCTTCGGGCACCACTTCCTTGCCGATGCCATCGCCCGCGATGACGGCAATCCTGTGCTTCTGCGCTGGCATGATATGTCCTCGACTTGTATGACCGTGGATGCGGTGAAGACCGCCGGATGTGAAGCCATCTTGTTGCACGTCGGGGCGATCCGCAGCAACCGCCGGGCGATCTCGTCCGCCGCGCCGGTCTCTGTTCTGGGGCATTACGGGAGGCGACCGCGGTTGTGCTGGGCGCGTGCGAAGGGGGCTCATCCCCCGAGATATTCGATCTCCTTGCGCAAGCGATCGGTATCCAGACCCATTCCGAGCAAAACCGAAACGAGTACCCGCGCTTTCGGGCCGCTCAGGTCGCCGGCAAAGATGACGCCTCCTTCGGCCAAGCTCTTCCCGCCGCCGCTGCCGTAGATCGGCTTGACGCGTCCGCGCTGGCAGCGGCTCGTCATGACAACGGGGATGCCGCTCTTGACCGCGTCGATGGCGGCGGCAGTGACCGCCGGCGTTGCATTGCCGCGGCCGAAGCCCTCTATCACGATGGCCCTCGCGCCGTTCTCGGCCGCGAAGCGGATGAAGCGGTCGCTCGAGCCCATCACCAGCTTGATCAGCTCCACGCCCTGCTCCACCGCCTCGGCACGATAATTGCGGCGCAGGACGGGCCTGCGGTGAACGATGATGCGGTCACCGTCGACCTCGCCCAATTTGCCATGTTCGGCCGAGATGAAAGTGTCTACCCGCGAGGTATGGGATTTCGTGACGTCGCGTGCGGCATGGAATTCTTGCTCGAAGCAGACGACCGCGCCGAGCCCTGATGCATTCTGCGAAGCAGCAAGTCGAATGGCGTTGGCGATATTGCGGGGTCCGTCCGGATTGGGTTCATCGGCAGCATATTGCGCGCCGGTGAACACGATCGGCTTGTCGGATTGCACGAGGAGGTCGGCCATATAGGCGCTTTCCTCCATCGTATCCGTGCCGTGGGTGACGACCACGCCGTCACAAGCCGGGTCTTGCAGCACCTCGCCGATGCGCCGCGCCAGCGCAAAGCCCAAGGGTAGATCTATGGCATAGCTGCCGACGTTGCAGAATTCTTCGATGGTCACAGTAATCCCGTCGAGCGGGTCGTGAAGCCCGGCGCGCAATTCGGCGCCGGTGACACTGGCGGTGACATGACCGCTTGCGGGTTCAAGCTTGGACGCGATGGTTCCCCCTGTTGTGATCAGACAGACATTGCGCATTGTGGTCCCTCGCTGCAGGCTTCAAGCTGCATAAGTTGGTCAGACCAACAAATCAAGAAGCTACGCATTTTAGGCAGTTAATGCTCGAAAATTGGACATTCTTTCGTGTTGACGGTCAGGCCAAATTGTTCCCTAATAATGAAAGCGCCATTTGGTCTGTCCAAGTGGCGAATGGAGAGTGGCGCGCCAAGGCGCTACCAATGGGGAACGGCAATGTCTGGCAAATTCACCAGAATTCAGTTGGGGCCGACGCGTCGGCAGTTCCTGCAGACGACCGCGGCCGCGGGTGGTGCGGCGATGGTGCCTTCGCTGGGCGGGATGGGGCAGGCTCGCGCGCAAGGTGCGGCGAACACTTTGGTTATTGCCGCTCCGGCGACGCCGCAGGGTCTGGATATCGAATTCGACGTGAGCCTCGGTTCCATCGACTCTCTTGGCGCGCTTTACGAATACATGCTGGCCTACGATAAGATCGAGGATCCCAACGCGCCAGGCGTCCTGCGTGAGGACACCTCGGTGCACACCGACAAGCCGAACAATCTCGCCTTGCGCGGCAGGCTTGCCGAGAAATGGGAGATGGCCCCGGACGGACGCAAGGCAACCTTCAAGCTTCGTGAAGGCGTCGTGTCCAACTGGGGTAACCGGTTTACGTCCAAGGACGTGAAATGGACTTGGGACCGCAAGTTCAACCTCAAAGGCCAGGGCCTGTTTCAAACCGCCGTCCTTGGCCTGAAGTCGCCCGATCAGATCAAGGTCGAAGGCGATTACGTGGTCTCGTTCAACCTGGACCAGCCGAATCCGCTTCTGCTCAAGCAGCAGTGCAATCTCGCCAATCCGATCTATGACGCCACCAAATGTGCGCAAGTGGGCGGCACGGATGACCCCTGGGCGGTCAATTTCCTGAAGAACGACAGTGCCGGCTTCGGCCCCTATCGGCTCTCGCAACTCGTACGCGGCCAGCAGGCCGTCTTCGAAGCGCGCGACGATTACTGGGACGAAAAGCCCTTCATGAAGCGCGTGATCATGCGCGAGGTGCCCCAGTCGTCGAGCCGCTTCTCGCTGCTGCAGGGCGGTGCTGTGGATATCGCGCAATTCCTTCAGCCGCGTGAGCTCGAAGCGCTGAAAAAGCAGCAGAACGTGGCTGTCGATGCTGTGGATTCATCCTACATGATCTGGCTGGAGCTCAATGCCAAGATCGCGCCCTTCGACAATGTCGACGTGCGCCGCGCTGTGAACCTCGCTATTCCGCGCGATGAGATTATCCGCACGATCTACTATGGGTATGCGGATCAGCAAAAGGCGCCGATGCCCTACATCTATCCGATGGCCGATGAGAGCTTCTTCACCTATGGCTATGACCTCGCCAAGGCGAAGCAAATGCTGGAAAAGGCAGGCGCATCGAAGCTGTCGACGACCCTATCCTACAACGCCGGCGACCCGACGCAGGAGCCTATAGCGCTGCTCATTCAGACCTCGCTCCGGCAAATCGGCATCGACGTAACCCTCGAGAAGCTGCCGGCCGGCGTGTTCTACGAGAATGTGACCAAGCGCGCCAAGCCGATGATTTTCTATCTCGACTCGCCTTGGACGCCGGATCCCGGCTATTCCACATATCTCTATTTCAACTCTGAAAGTTATGTGAATTATTCAAACTACAATAATCCTGAGGTCGATCAGCTGATCAAGGATGGCCTTGCTACCTTGGACGACAACGTCCGCAAGGAGAAATACACGGCTGTCCAGAAGACCTTGATGGACGAGGCGCCCTGGGGCTTCATTGCCTATCCGCAATATACATTGGCGCGGAAGGCCGGGCTGAAAGGCTTCACCTATTACACGTCCAATAACCTGCGGTTCCAGGACTTCTCGCGGGGTTGATTATGCCCGCCTTCCGCGGGGCTCAGCCCCGCGGGAGATCAATCGATGTCGGAAGGGCGGCGATGTTGTCGAAGCTTGGCCTTGTTGCAAGGCTGGCGGTCATCCGGCCGAGATTTGCAATCGGCTATCTGATCGTCATTGCCATTACGCTGCTCGCGATTCTGGCGCCGGTCATCGCCCCTTATTCCCCCACCGAGGCGGACTCGGCGAATTTTCTTCAGCCGCCGAGCGCCGCCCATCTCTTCGGCACCGACAATGTCGGCATGGATATCTTCAGCCGGGCGATCTATGCGCCGCGCATCGATCTCACGATCGCGGTTCTCGGAACCCTGCTGTCGGCGCTGACCGGCGGCTCGCTGGGTGCGGTCGTCGGCTTCTACAGCACCGGGCGCGGCATCCGCGTCTGGCTTTCTTTCGCCGTCATGCGCGCGGCCGACGTTCTGCAGGCCTTCCCGGTCTTCGTCTTTGCGATCGCCCTGGTGGCGAGCCTCGGCCAAAGCATCCAGACGGTCGTGCTCGCGATCGCCTTCGTGAATGCCCCGATCTACTTGCGGCTCATGCGCTCGCAGGTGCTGAGCATCCGCGCGATGCGCTATGTCGAGGCCTCTCAGGTCAATGGCCTCTCCGATATGCAGACGATC
Organism: Chelatococcus sp. GCM10030263; assembly: GCF_042666455.1. Lineage (NCBI taxonomy): Bacteria > Pseudomonadati > Pseudomonadota > Alphaproteobacteria > Hyphomicrobiales > Chelatococcaceae > Chelatococcus > Chelatococcus sp. GCM10030263. The sequence goes on from NZ_JBHTDB010000005.1 coordinate 788,664, forward strand.
CTTCGCCATATCGTCCCGAATGCCATGGCGCCGGTGCTCGCACAGCTGTCGGTCAATATCGGCTGGGGGATTCTGTTGACGTCCGCGCTGTCCTTCGTCGGCGCGGGCGTGCGCGCTCCGACGCCGGAATGGGGCAGCATGATCGCCATGGGCTTCCAGAATGTCGTCACGGGGCAATGGTGGCCCTCGATGTTCCCGGGCGCCATGCTGGCGATCACCGTTTTCGGCTTCTCGCTGGTGGGGGCGTCGATCGAGGTTCTCGCCGACCCTGCCAAGCGGCGCGAGCTCTTGAGCGAAGTGCGCGAGCGGCGCCTCGGTCACCCTGCGCCGGCGGAGCCCGCCTGATGCGCATCGTCGCCTATCTCGCAAAGCGGCTCGTCTTCGTCATTCCGCAACTGCTCGGCATCGTATTGGTCAGTTTCTTGCTGGTTAAAAGCATTCCGGGCGACCCGGCCGTGCTGATGCTTGGGCCGACGGCCACACCATCGGCCATCGCCGCCCTGCGGCAGCAGCTCGGGCTCGATCAGCCGCTCTACATGCAATTCCTGATCTATGTCGGCAATTTGCTTCACGGCGATCTCGGCACATCCTGGCAAACGACACGACCGGTGCTGGAAGACCTGCTGCAGCGCTTCCCGGCGACGCTCGAGCTCGTCACCTTTTCCCTCCTTCTGGCGATCATCATCGGCGTCACCTTGGGGGTCTATGCCGCACGCAAGCCCAACGGGTGGGTGGCGCGGCTCTCGGATCTCTACGGGCTTAGTGCCGGCGCGCTGCCCGATTTCTGGTTTGCGCTGGTCCTGATCTTCGTCTTCTACACACTGCTCGGCTGGGCCCCGGCCCCGCTCGGGCGCATCGACATGGTGGTCCTTCCGCCGGCGCCGATAACGGGCGCATTGACGGTCGACGCCCTGCTCGCCGGCGACCTCGAGGCCTTCTGGTCGGCATGCGCCCATCTCGTTCTGCCCGTGCTCACGCTCGGCCTGCTCAATGCCGGGCCGATCCTGAAGATGACGCAGGCGACGATGGAGAAGATGCTGGAGGCCGACTTCAGCCGTTACGAAGTGCTCTGCGGCGTTCCGCAGAACCTGGTGGTGCGCCACGCCTTGCGCAACGCCCTTCCGTCGATCGTCACCATCATCAGCGTCCTTTATGGTTTCCTGATCGGCGGCGCCGTTCTCGTCGAGATCATCTTTTCCTGGGGCGGCGCGGGACAATATGCAGTGCAGGGCGTGTTGAACTCCGACATCTACCCTGTGCTCGGCTTCGTTCTGTTCTCGGCGATTTTTTCACTCATCGTCTATATCGCGGTCGACCTTCTCTACGTCCTGCTCGACCCGCGTATCAGCCATTAGTGCGAGGATGTCCTTGGTCACAGCAGAAGTCACCACGCATCCACGCAGCGCCGCCAGCGAGGCAGGCCGGCCGCTCATCGAGATTCGGAATCTGCGTGTGACTTTTCCCTCCGGCAGCCGGGAGCCGAAGGAGGTCCTGAAAGGCGTCGATCTCGCGGTTCAGCCGGGCGAGATCCTCGGCCTGGTCGGCGAAAGCGGCGCCGGAAAGACGACGCTCGCGCGCTCGATCTTGGGCGTGCCGCCGGGGCCGGGGCGCATCAGCGGTGGCGAAGTGCATTTTCAGGGCCGGCAGATCCTCGCCCTGCCGGAAGCTGCGCTGCGGCGCCTGCGTGGGCGCCATCTGTCGGTTGTCGTGCCCAATCCTCGCGCCGAGCTCAACCCTCTGCTCGCCGTCGGTGATCAGATCGCGTCGATGGCGAAGATCCACCTGCAGGTGAGCGGCACGGAAGCACGGAGGATGGCGCTGCAGATGCTGCGCGATGTCCAGATCCCGGACCCCGAACGGCGGATGGCGGCCTATCCGCACGAACTGTCCGGCGGAATGGCGCAACGTGTCGTCATCGCCATGGCGCTCATTTGCAATCCGGCATTCGTGATCTCCGACGATGCCACCAGCGGGCTCGACGTCACCGTTCAGGCGCAGATCCTGGCATTGCTCACCAAACTCGCCGCCGACCACGGCAGCGCGATGCTCTTCATTACGCGCGATGTCGGCATCACCGCGCATTTCTGCGATCGCATAGCCGTGCTCTTCGCAGGCGAGATCGTGGAGGTCGCCTCGCGCGAGCAGCTGTTCCTGCAGCCCGCCCATCCCTATACGCTGATGCTGCTCGCCGCCTTCTCGCATAGCCCTAAGTTGCGCGACAGCTGGAGCGTGCAGGAGACCGGCCGGCGGCGCGAGCCGAGCGCCGGCTGCCAATATGCCAACCGCTGCCCGATCGCCCAGCCCGTGTGCCGGACGCAGAAGCCGCCCCTCGTCGAGATCGAAGCCGGGCATTTCGCGCGCTGTCTTTTCCCCGTGAGGCACGCATGAGCGCGATCCTGACCATCGAGAATCTCTACAAGCGGTTCCCGATCGCCGGGTCCAAGCAGGTCGTCCAGGCGATCAACGGCGTCAGCCTGTCGATCGAGCCGGGCGAGACATTGGGCCTCGTCGGGGAGAGCGGCTCCGGCAAGACGACGGTCGGGCGGTGCATCGCCGGGCTCATTGAGCCGAGCGGCGGCACTATCTGCTTTCACGGCACGGATCTGGCTGAACGCAAGCAGCATCGCCAGGCGCTTCTCGGAAAGATCCAGTTCGTGTTCCAGGAGCCGAACGAATCGCTCGATCCCCGCATGAAGATCGGCGAGACGATCGGCGAGCCCCTGCTGCCGCTAAAACTCGATCGCGAGACGCGGCGGCGCAAGACCGTGGATGCGCTGAACCTCGTACGGCTCGATCCCGAGCTTCTCGATGCCTATCCCTCCGAACTCGCCTCCGGCCAGCAGCAGCGCGTGGGGATAGCGCGCGCCATGGTGACGGGGCCGGAACTGGTCGTGCTGGACGAGCCCACCTCGGCGCTCGATCCGACCGCGCGCGCCGAGATCATCGATCTGTTGCGGCGGATCCAGGCCGAGCGCAATACGGCCTATCTTTTCATATCGCACGACCTGTCGACGGTGCGCTTCATCAGCCATCGCGTCGCCGTGATGTATCTCGGCATGATCGTGGAGCAGGGAAGCGCCGAGACGGTCTTCAACCGTCCGCAGCATCCTTATTCGAGCGGATTGCTGTCGTCGGTCATGCTTCCGCATCCCCATCTGAAGATCGAGAGCAGCGTCAGCCTGAAAGGCGAAATACCGAGCCCCATCAATCTGCCCAAGGGCTGCTTTCTCGCCTCGCGCTGCCCCTTCGTCATCGACCGCTGCCGACGCGAGATGCCGCCGGCCGAAATCGTTGGCGAGCGCCATTCCGTCCACTGCTTCCGCCATGCGGACGTCGCCGCGTCGGTGCCGGCATCCGACACCTTCAACGTCTTCATGCGGGAAGCCGAACGCATACTCGGCCGGGCGGCACCAGACAGCCCCGCGGCTCCGCCTCAATAGTTTCCAACCCAAGCACGACGGGAACAGCAACATGTCAGGACGTCTCTCAGGCAAGAAAGCTCTGGTCACCGGTGGGGCAAGGGGAATCGGCGGGGCGATTGCGACAGCCTTCGCGCGCGAGGGCGCCGACGTCGCCGTGCTCGATCTCAAGCTCGATGCGGCCCAGGCGCGGGCTTCGGCCTTGAAGGAGTTCGGCGGGACGACCTTTGCAGTCGCCGCCGATGTCAGCGACGAAGCGCAGGTCAAGGCCGCGGTTGCAGACGTCGAAGCTGCGCTCGGTCGCATCGATATCCTCGTCAACAACGCCGGCATCGACACGACATCCGTGGTCGCCGAGATGAGCACGGCGATGTGGGATGAGATGATGGCCGTCAATCTGCGCAGCGTGTTCCTTTGCACGCGCGCTGTGCTCAAGCCGATGATCGCCCGCAAGTCCGGACGCATCATCAATATCGCGTCCCAACTCGGCCATAAGGGTGCACCCGAGATGGCTCATTACGCGGCCGCCAAGGCCGGCGTCATCGGCTTCACGCGTTCACTCGCCTATGAAGTCGCGCGCGACGGCATCACCGTCAACGCCATTTGTCCCGGCCCGATCGAGACCGATCTGTACAAGGCGCTTCCGGAAGACTGGAAGAAGCGAAAGCTGGGCGAGCTGCCAATCGGCCGCGCCGGAAGCGTCGATGAAATCGCGCCGACGGCCGTGCTGCTCGCCTCCGACGAGGGGGCTTATTACGTGGGCGCGACGATGAACCCGAACGGCGGTGACGTGATGATCTGACCGTGGTCAGTCCGGTGAATGGTTCCATCCCGATGCATGTTGTTCTAGCTACAGGCCAGCAACTTTGCTGCGGGGGGCGCCATGACCAAACATGATGTGCAGGACGCTCGAGGGAAAGCGGTCTTTCCCCTGCCGGAGCAGCGGGAGCGTCGCGAGCCGGGCGGTGCGGTCGCCCAGGCGACCGTCGCCGCCTTGCAGGCCATGATCCGCGATGGCCAACTGCGCCCGGGCGACGTCTTGCCGCCGCAACGCACCCTGGCCCGGGACCTCAAGGTCAGCCGGGCGACATTGCGCGAGGCGCTATCGATCCTTGCGACCATTGGCGAGATCGTAGCGCGGGAAGGGGGGAGGGGCTTCGTCTGCGCCGATCCCTCCGACGTGGGGGCCAGGCCGTCATGGCGATTTGCGGCGCGGTATTCGCTCCGCGAGGTCTATCAATTTCGATATGTCGTGGAGAGTTATGCGGCGGAACTGGCCGCCGTCGGGCATACGGAGCAGGAGATCGTCGATCTGAAGGATTGCGCACTCGCCTTCCGCAAGGCGGCCCGCGCCAGCGATCTTGCCGCCTATGCGCAGGCGGATTTCGATTTTCACAACCTCATCATGCGCATTTCGCGCAATAATCTCCTGGTGGACATGCACCAGACCTTCGCGAGCGTGCTGCTCGAAAGCCAGCGGCTGCCGACGGAGCGGCCCGGCAATCTGCTGGTCGCCGTCCAGGAGCACGACCGTATCGTGGAAGCCATCTCCATGGCCGATCCCGATGGCGCGAACTACTACATGCGAAAGCATATCAGCATGGCGGGAAGCCGGGCCGGGCTGCCACCGTCAGAACTGCCTTAGCCTTGGACACCCCTGCGGCCCAGGGACATCGAGCAAGAGAGGACAGAGAAATGGCGAAAGAAATATTCGTATCCTATGGGGTGGATGTCGATGCCGTCGCCGGCTGGCTCGGCTCTTATGGCGGCGAGGATAGTCCTTGCGACATATCCCGCGGCACTTTCGCTGGGAAGGTTGGAAGTCTGCGCCTGCTTCGCATGTTCGAGAAGTGGGGCATCAAGACTACGTGGTTCATCCCCGGCCATTCCATCGAGAGCTTCTGGGACGAGATGAAGCAGGTCGCGGATGCCGGCCACGAGATCGGCATGCACGGCTACAGCCACGAAAACCCGATCGCCATGTCGCCCGAGCAGGAAGAAGCGATCTTCGACAAATGCGTCGATCTCATCACCAAGCTCTCGGGCAAAGGGCCTCGCGGTTATGTCGCGCCCTGGTGGGAGTTCGGCTCCAAGACCAATGAGCTTCTGAAGCAGAAGGGCGTCTTCTACGATCATTCGCTGATGCATAACGACCATCATCCCTATTACGTCACCGTCGGCGATGAATGGACGAAGATCGACTATTCGAAGCACCCGTCTGCCTGGATGAAGCCTTACACGCAGGGTGAGGAGACCGATCTCATCGAAATTCCGGCCTCCTGGTATCTCGATGATCTTCCGCCGATGATGTTCATCAAGGCCTCGCCCAACAGCCATGGGTTCGTCAACCCGCGCGACATAGAACAGATGTGGCGCGACCAGTTCGACTGGGTCTACGAAAACTATGACTACGCCGTCTTTCCGCTCACCATTCATCCCGACGTGTCTGGCAAGCCGCATGTGTTGAAGATGCACGAGAGGATCTTCGATTATCTCAAGGGATTCGATGGCGTGAAATTCGCGACGATGGAGGAGATCGCGACCGATTTCGCCAAGCGCTATCCGCGCAGCGGCGCCGCGCGGCCGAAATCCTGAGGCTCAGCTGCCCCGTTGGGCGGTCCGCTTGAGGGAGCGGGCCGTCGCCGCGGGCGACAGGATCAAATCGGCCTGAGATCGCAAGTTGACGTTCGCCGAGCCGATGACGGGAGACCCGGCATGAAGGAAAAGGCGCAGACCGTGCTCGACTTCCAATCCGTATCCAAGCGATACGGAGCGACGGTCGCGCTCGACGACGTCTCCTTCGCGTTGCAGGCGGGCGAGGTCTGCGGCCTGCTCGGTGAGAACGGCGCGGGCAAATCAACGCTCGTGAAGATCCTGAGTGGCGTGGTAACGCCCGATTCCGGCAGCATTCACCTGCGCGGCAATCCCTTCCGGCCGCAAGGCATTCTTGATGCTCGCGCGGCCGGGGTGGCGACGGCCTTTCAGGAACTCAGCCTGATCCCGACACTCTCGGTGGCCGCCAATCTCTTTCTGCCTCGTCCCAGGCTCAACAGGCTGGGCCTCGTGTCGACCCGCAGCATCGAAGGTGAGGCGGGTGACATCCTCCGCAGCTATGGGATTGCCGACATCGCGCCGTCGGCTCTCGTCGAGCACCTGCCACTCGGCCTGAGGCAGAAGGTCGAGATCGTCAGAGCCCTTCGCCATCGCCCGGCCGTTCTCGTCCTCGACGAGGCGACTGCCGCCCTGTCCGACCGCGAATGGCTCTTTGGGCTCGTCGATGACGTCGTCCGCGGCGGAACCTCGGTCCTCTACATCAGCCATAAGCTCGACGAGATACGCCGGTTGTGCCGACGCTGCGTTATCCTGCGCAACGGCAAGAAGGTGCTGGAGAGCGACGTTGCCGCGATGAGCGACGCGGCGATTTTCAGCAGCATGGCTGGACGCTCGGCGGTCGAGGCCTTCGTGCGCGCGCCATCGGCGGTGCGGCCGAATGCGAAACCGGTGCTCGAGGTCAGCCGTCTCAAGGGGCCGGGCGTCGATGACGTGAGCTTCTCCCTGGCGCCGGGTGAGATCCTGGGCGTCGCAGGGCTCGAGGGTCATGGACAGTCCAGCCTGTTCAAGTCGCTGGTCGGCCTGTCGCCATTGGGCGAGGGCACGATCGCTGTGAATGGCACACCGGTCACGATCCGTTCGCCGCGGACGGCACGCCGGCTGGGGGTGACGCTCGTTCCCGAGGAGCGCAAATCGGAGGGGTTGTTCCACGACTTGACGACCCAAGCGAATATCTCGCTGCCCGTCATCAACGAAGCGAGTCCACTCAACCTCGTCAATCGGTCGAGGGAGCGGCGGGTTGTCGAGGCTGTGCTTCCGGCGGTGAACTTGTCCCAACGCTATCTGCCGCTCAACATCGGCGCTCTGTCCGGCGGCAACCAGCAGAAGGCGGTGCTGGCGCGCGCCTTGCTCACCGGCGCCAAATGCCTGCTGCTGTTCGATCCGACGAGGGGCGTCGACGTCGGCGCCAAGCAGAACATCTATGCCATGATGCGTGCCTTCGTGCGGGACGGCGGCGCGATCCTTTTCTACTCGACGGAGCTCGACGAGATCGTCCAGCTCTGCGACCGTTGTCTGGTTCTTTATCGGCATGCGATCGCCGGCGAATTGGATCTCGAGGTCTTGTCGCAGGACCGCATCCTGTCGCTTGCCTCCGGATATCGCAACGAGGCGCGGCTTTCTGCCGTCGAGGAGGCATAGCGATGGCGAGCCTGGTGGCCTGGAGGGAGAGACGGACTTTGGGTGGCGGCGCCATGGCCGCCACCGGGCTGCTGCTGGTCATGTTCGCGGTCTACGCGCTGCACGAACCCTCCGCGCTTTCCATGTTCGGGATGAGCAATCTCCTCAACAATATGATCGTCCTTGCGCTGGCCGCCGCCGGTCTGACGCTGGTCGTGCTTTGCGGAGAGCTCGACTTGTCCGGCCCCGGCATCATCGCCATCGCCAATGTCGTCGTTGCGACCACGAGCGCCGGCAGTCTGGGGCCGCTGGGCAGCTTTGTGGCCGTTCTCGCCATCGGCCTGGTCGTCGGCGGCCTCAACGGCGTCCTGGTCGCCTATCTCCGCCTGCAGTCGCTCGCCGTGACATTGGGCACCTTGATCGCCTGCCAGGGCATCGCACTGCTCATTCTGCCGGCGCCCGGGGGCGAGGTGGTCGAAGAGATCGCCTATGGCATTACCGGCGATCTCTTCGGTGTGCCCGTGCCTGCAATCCTCTTGGCGCTCGCGCTCGCATTCTGGCTCCTGCTCAAACAGTCCCGCCTGGGCATTGCGCTCTATGCTGTCGGAACGGACGAGGCGGCCGCGCGCCTCTCGGGCCTGAACGTCAGGGCAACCAAGCTCCTCGCCTTCATTCTCGCCGGCCTCTTCTACGCGCTCGCGGGCTTCGTCTTCAGCGCCGAGATCGGTTCGGGCGATCCCAGAATCAGCGATTCATTTCTGCTGTTCATGTTTGCCGCCGTCGCCATCGGCGGGACCTCTCTCATGGGTGGACGCGGAGGCATCGTCGGCACGCTGGCCGGCGCCGCTATTCTCACCGTTTTGCAGAAAATGTTGTTCGCGCTTGGTGTCGCCGACTTCTACACCAACATTTTCAACGGGATCATGATGATACTGGCAATCCTCTTCGGCCAGCTCTCGGCGCTTCTGGCGCGCGGCCCCCGCGGGAGGCAGGCCCGATGACGGACGAGAAGATCACGACGCCCGCCATCGCGCAGGATCTCGCCGAGGCCGCCGCCATCAGGCGTGGCGTCATCGCACCCGAGCTCGTGCCGGCGCTGATGGTGTTCGCCGCGACTGCGCTCCTCGTCATCGGCATGAAGATCGCCAATCCGAGCTTCGGCTCCTTCGAGCAGCTGACCGCCATCCTGGTGACGGCCATCTTCCTCGTGGTCGCCTCATTCGGCCAAGGGCTCGTCATCCTCCTCGGCGGGATAGACTTGTCTCTCGGGGTGGTTATCGGCATCGGCGGCATGATGATCGCGGACCTGACCCGCGGCAGCAACGACGCGCTGCTCTATGCCATTCCTCTGACGCTCCTGAGTTGCCTCGGCATTGGACTGATCAATGGCGTGGGCGTCGCCATCGCCAAAATGCCGCCCTTCATCGTGACGCTCGCCTCGGGCATCACTTTCTTCGGAGTCGCCCTCGGTTTTACGGCGGGCAATTCGCAGCAGGCGGTCGCACCGGCCCTGCAGCAGTTCATGAGCGGCCGGCTGTTCGGCATTCCCTATCCGATCTTCTTTACCGCTCTGTTCGTCCTCCTTGCCTGGCTCTTCCAGAACCGCAGCGCCGAGGGCCGCAAGCTCTACGCGATCGGCAGCAGCCCGGGCGCTGCCCGGGTGCTCGGCCTTCCCATCGCCGCCCTGACGATCGTCGTGTATGCGATCAGCGGCTTGTGTGCCGGCATTACCGGAATTCTTCTTGCGGGTTATTCGTCGAGCGCTACCCTCGATATGGGTAATGCGCTCCTGATGCCCAGCATCGCAGCAGTCGTGATCGGGGGGGCGCGTGTGACCGGTGGCTCCGGCATTTACCTCGGCACCTTCGCGGGAGCACTTTTCCTGAGCACGCTATCGACGGTCATCACGACGCTCAGCCTGTCCCAGGGATTTCGCGATCTGGTGCAGGGCGGAATTATCATCATCGCTTTGCTGCTCCAACAGGGGCGGTTGAACCTGCGAGGCCGCTGATCGGCGGGCGCTTTACGCACAGAAAAAGGAGAGGGAGCATGACAATGACTTCGTATCGATCGCCTCGCGGGTGGGTGGCTGCCGCTGCCGCGGCCTTGCTCGGATTGGGGGCTTCCGCCGCACAGGCGCAGGAGCCCTTCAAGGTGTTCCTCAACATGAGCTACAGCGGCAATACCTGGCAGGCCGGTGCCGCCAACGGCATAAAGGCGCTGGCCGCGACCCCGCCCTATGACAAGACGGTGGAGTTCAAGACCATCATCTCGGGCACCGACGTCCAGAAGCAGATCTCGGACCTGCAAAGCATGATCGCCGCCGGCGCGAATGCCATCCTGCTCTATCCGCTGTCGCCCACCGCCCTCAACCGTGTGATCAAGCAGGCCTGCGACAAGGGCGTCGTGGTCTTCACCTACGACAGCACGGTAACGGAGCCCTGCGCTCATAATGTCAGCAATATTACGGCTCGCTACGGCGCCAACACGGCGCAGTGGATGGTCAATCAGATGGGCGGCAAGGGCGAGCTGATCTTCAACCACGGCGTCGCCGGCACGACCGTGACCAGCACCTATGACAAGCAGGCCTATGGCGTCTTCAAGAAATATCCGGGCATCAAGATCGTCGGTGATTTCTACGGCAACTGGAACGATGCCACGTCCCAGGAAGAGGTGGCCAAGATCTTGGCTGCCCATCCGAATGTCGATGCCATCTGGACGGTCGACGGAACTTACGGGTCGCTGCAGGCCGTCATCAATAATCGGCCGGACCGGCTGGTCGTCATTGCCGGGCAGTCCAACAACGGCTACCGCCTGATGATCGCCGACCCCGCCATGCAGGCAAAGGGGCTCAAGGGCGTATCGTCCAGCGCCGGCCCGGCCGTCGGCCCCTATGCCTTCAAGCTCATGATGGAGGTCTTGACGGGCAAGAAGAAGCTCACCGGCAACAATATCGAATATCCGCTGCCTTGGGTCGAGGCTAAGGATGTGAAAATATGCACCGGTGAGACATTCACCGACGGCTGCAATACATTCCCGGCCGACAAGGTGCCGCCGCTCTTCATCGACACCGCCCTCGACGGCAAGCTGGTGCCGGAAGTAAGCCTCAAATCCGTGCAGGAGGGGACGCCGACCTCCGGCGCCACAATCACGGAGCTGCCGGCGGTGACCTATGCCGACAGTCTGCCCGGCATCAACTGCAGCAAATGCGAGGCGCCGAAGGACTGGCTCGAGCCCAACAAGGTGCAGCCGATCCCGGTGCCCTGATGGTCGCCTGTTCTGCCTGAAACGCCGCGGCCTCGATCCGTCGAGGCCGCCCCTTGCCGAGGATGAGGCCATGTGTTCGCTGTGCGGTGTTCTCGGAGCGAGCGACCATTGGACTGACGCTGTGGCCCGTCCTGGCGTCTATACGCGCAACGCCCAAGGCAGCGATCGTCGCCGCGAGCGCGCCAATCGCGTCAGGGTCGCGAACCGCGTGCTCGCGCCCTTCGGCATGCGGATCGCGGACTGGCAGGGATCATCCTTCGTGATTTCCACCCGCACCGGCAAGACCGCGATCATCGACGATCTCGGTCATCTCTGGCCGGCGGCCGAGCGTCTCTCCGGCAGGGCCTGTGATCCGCTCGATCCGGAACTGATCGAACGCATGGAAGTCATGCGATGATCGAGTTCCCAGCCTTCACGCCGGTCAACCTTCTCACGGGCTTTCTCGGCTCCGGCAAGACGACGCTTCTCAAACGCATGCTGAGCGACCCAGCCCTCGGCGATACGGCCGTTCTGATCAATGAATTCGGCGAGGTCGGCCTCGACCATCACTTGGTCGAGCGGATCGACGAGACCATGGTCCTGCTGCAGTCGGGCTGCCTGTGCTGCACCGTGCGCGGCGAATTGGCCGATGCCATCCGCGATTTGCACGCGAAGCGTGGGCGCGGCCTCGTGCCGCCGTTCCGGCGGCTGGTGATCGAAAGCACCGGGCTTGCGGATCCTTTCCCGGTGCTCTCCACCATCAAGGCAGATCCGGTGCTGCGGCACCATTTCAAGCCGGGCAATGTGATCACCACCGTCGATGCGGTCAACGGTGCCACCGAGCTCGATACCTATATCGAGTCCAATCGGCAGGTCGCGATCGCCGACCGGCTCGTGGTGACCAAGGCCGATCTCGCCACGGAGGATGAGATCGGATTGCTCGTCGACCGGCTGCGGCGCATCAATCCAGACGCGATGCTGGTGCAATCACAAGACGATCTGGACGTCGCAGATTTGCTGGAACCCCGGTCGGCGACCCGCGGCAGCCTCCTTCAGTCGGAAAGTGGCTTCTTCTGCGAGGAACCTGCGGATCTCGCGACCGCCGACGGGCGAGTGCACCGCTCGGCGATCGCTTCATGTGTCCTGACGCTCGACGAGGCTGTCGACTGGACGGCCTTCGGTATTTGGCTGACGATGTTGCTCAATCGGCACGGCGAGCGCGTGCTCCGGGTGAAGGGCATTCTGAATATCGCCGGCGAGGCGCGGCCGGTTGCGATCCATGGCGTGCAGCATCTGGTGCATACACCCGTTCATATGGACGCCTGGCCGACCGACGACCGCCGCTCGCGCATCGTCTTCATCGTCGACGGGCTTGATCTCGACCTTCTGAAACGCTCCTTCGCCGCCTTCGCGCTCGCCTCCCCCTCTGACATCCGCATGGTCTCCTGAGGCCGTCCGCCTTCATGAAACGCCTGCGTCCTGCTCGCCCTATGCGGCACGATGCGCTGCTTACGGTCTCCGGCAATTGTTCGGTGCTGGTTCCCCGGTGAAGCGGGCGGCGATCCATGCGGTCGCCATATCCGCGCTTCGGTGGCCGGTGAAGGCGTGGATGACGCCGGGCATGATCAGGTAATTCACCGCCACCCGGTTCGCGCATAGACCGCCTGCAAAGGCGAGGGTGACATCCGGATCGACCACTTTGTCCGCTGTCCCTTGGGCGAGGAACACGGGCACGCCGCCCGAGGAAGCGCGCGGGGTGTTTTGCGCCATCAGCCTGCGCCAGGGCTGCACCTCGGTGAGATCGTTCACTTTGAGGAAGGCGGATTGCAGCGGCCGTTCCGCCAAGCGCAAGCCGATCACCTCGACCAGCGACTCGACGCAGTCATTGGCAACACGGTTCATGGTCGCCATCATGTCCGGATCGACGACATTGTCGAGCCGCGCCCCGTAAACCCGCGACCAGGACCAGAACGCCATCGAGGTCAGGATCTTGCCGCCCGGCGTGTTGATGTCGTCATTGAAGAGGGTGGCGAGCTCGGTCGCAGGTGCTGCGGCCGCAAGTCCCATGAGCTCGAGCTCGGGAGCATAGCTGCGCGTCAGCTGGCCCGCAAAAAGGACGGCATGGCCGCCTTGGGAATGGCCCCAAAGGGCAAAGCGAGCGCCCGCCGCCGATCCGACCAGTGCCCGCGCGGCGCGCACCGAGTCGAGGACGGCCCGGCCTTCGCTCACGCCGACGAGATAGGGATGCGGCCCCGGCGTGCCGAGGCCTGGATAGTCGGTCGCCGTCACGATGAAGCCGCGCCGCAGGAGATCCCGCAGTCCGGGAATGCTGCCGAAGACATTCGGCCGCAGCGACGGCGCGCAACGCGTGACGACGCCGGACGTGGGATGCGCCCAGGCAACGATGCCGGGGGCTTGCGGCGACGTCGCGTCGGAGGGCACGACCACCACTCCCGATACCGTGATTGGCTCCCCCTTGAGCCCGGTCGAGCGATAGAGAATGCGGTAGGCCGTCGAACCAAAGGGCGCATTCGCCATCGGCTCGGCCTGAATGAGCGCGCCTGCCCTTTGAGCTGGCGCAGCGCTCGCTGATGCGGCGAAGATGATGCCTAGACCGGCCGCAAGTAAAAGGTCCGAGAACCCGGAACGGAGATGCTTGATCAGGTGGAGCATGTTGCCTTCCATCGTGATGGAAGGCAGATCTTAGCCGAGCTTCACGCCAAGGTCGCGTCTAGACGCAATCCTGCTCGCCGATGACGTCGTCCGCCGAAGAAATACGCGCCAAGACATGGACAGCACCGCGCACGCGGCTTGTCTTCACCCGCCGCTGATGGCGGTGAGGATGAAGACATCGGCGCCGGGGCGCAGCGGGCTTGCGAGCGTCGCGCGCCGGCCGTCGACGAAGACGTTGATGTGGCGGCGGATCGCCGGCGTTGAATCGCAGATCCGGTCGCGCATCCCCGGCCAGCGCTCGTCGAGCGCATCGACGAGTTCCTCCACGCTGCCGACCGACAGTTCAAGCCGCCGCTCGGCATCGGGGAAGAGGCCGGCGAAGAGTGTCGGGAGTCTCACCAGCACCGGCCGCCTTTCCTCGCTCTGCATCGCTTTACTCGCTGTCAGTCGTCGATGACGAGCGTCTCGACCGAGGCGATGGTCGGCAGATGCTGGGCGACGCAGGTCCAGCTCTCGCCCTCGTTGGTGCTCGCATAGAGTGAGCCCGAGCCCGTACCGAAATAAACGCCGGCCGGCTCGAGGCTGTCTGTGGCGAGCGCCTGGCGCAGCACGCCGAAGAAGGCGCTCTGCTGCGGCAATCCTTCCCGCCGGTCGCCCCAGGTCTCGCCGCCGTCGCCGGTGCACCAGACAGCGGCCTTGGCTTCCGGCATGTAGCGCCCGGCGATGTCGCCGTTGAGCGGGATGAGGTAGAGCCGCTCCGGATCGCGCGGGTGGACCGCCGCCGGAAAGCCGAAGCTCGAGGGAAGCCCCGCCTCGATGCTCTGCCAGCTGCGCCCGCCGTTGTCGCTGCGATACATGCCGCAGTGGTTCTGCTGGTAGAGCCGGTTTGGCTTGCCCGGTGCCATCACGAGGCAATGCACGCATTGTCCGTGCTCGGGATAGCGCTGGTCCTCGGGCATGAAGTCGGCCCGTGTGCCGCGGTTGCGCGCTTCCCAGGTCTCACCGCCGTCAGACGTTTGGAACACGCCGGCGGCCGAGATGCCGACCCAGATCTGCCGTTCGTCCTCTGGATGGAGCACGAGCGAATGCAGGATCAGACCGGCGCCGCCCTCGTTCCATTCCGGCCGCGAGGGGTGCTTCTGCAGCCCTTCGAGATGCGTCCAGGTCAGCCCGCCATCGTCGCTGCGGAAGAGCCCGGCCGGCTCGACGCCCGCATAAAGCCGGCCGTGGCCGGCCGCGAGGCTCCATACCGCCTTCACCGGCTGCTCGCCTGTGGCATAGGCGAGACCCTCGCTCGAATGCGTCCAGGTCGCCCCGAAGTCGTCCGAGCGCCAGACGGCTGGCCCGAACCAGGGATTGCCGCCCGCGCCGAAGATCCGGCCCGTTGCCGGATCGGCGACCACATGCTGGATCGGCCAGGTCTCGCAGAAGGGGCCGCGCAGATCCCAGCCGCGACGCTCTGCGTCGCTCTCCAGGATGAATGCGCCCTTCTTGGTGCCGATGAGAACGAGGACTTTCTTCGCCATCTCCACCCTCCGAAAAGTCGCGCCGGTCGGCGCTCTTGGGCCTCTTGGACCACGTGGGTCTTGCAGGCCGATAGGGACCCTTTGCCTTCAGACGACCACCATCCACGGCACGCCGAAGCGGTCCGCGACCATGCCGAAGCGTGGCGAGAAAAAGGTCTTGCCGATCGGCATGCGGATTTCGCCGCCCTCGGCAAGCGCCGCGAACAGCCGGTCGGCCTCTTCCTCGTTGGCCGCCGAGAGCGACAGGAAAAAGCCCTGGAATTGGGCGGCCTGCGTGCAGCCCCCGTCCGATGCCATGACGAGACTGTCGCCGATGCGGAGCGCCGCGTGCATCACCTTGTTCTCCGCGCCGGGCGTGACCATGCCGGGCGGAATCGGATCAGGGGACTCGCTGAAACGCATGAGCATCTCGACTTCGGCGCCGAGCACCTGCTTGTAGAACGCGATCGCTTCTTCGCAGCGGCCCTCGAAAAAGAGATAGGCTTGCACCTGCATGATCATTCCTCCGTCGGTTCGACTCCCCCGAGGACGTGGGAGGCGATAAGGATCCGACAACTGGACGCGATTTTTTTGCAAAGGCGAGGTAGTTGGCGCCGGCTGCAGCTTTTTCGTCAAGCGGGCGAATGGCCGATGCGCCGACCAACGGCGCCGAAGCCGCTTTCCCCCAGCACCGCGAACGCGATATCTCTATGCGATCCTATTCCCTTCAGCCCGGATGCTCCATGACCATGCTCCAGCGCACGTCTTCCATCGACCCGGTGAAACTCGACAGGCTCGCCCAGGTGGCGGTCAAGATCGGGCTGCAGTTGCAAGCCGGGCAGGATCTCTTCCTCACGGCTCCGGTCGCGGCTCTGCCGCTCGTGCGACGCATCGTCGAACATGCCTATCGGGCGGGCGCCGGGCTGGTGACGCCCATCCTCTCCGACGAGGAGATCACGCTGGCGCGCTATCGCTTCGGGCCCGATGCGAGCTTCGATCGCGCCCCGAACTGGCTCTACGAGGGCGTCGCCAAGGCTTTTGTCGGGAATACCGCGCGGCTTGCGATCGTCGGCGACAACCCCATGCTTCTCGCTCAGGAGGATCCGGCCAAGGTCTCCCGCGCCAACAAGGCGAATTCAGTCGCTTATCAGCCGGCGCTCGAAAAGATCGCTGGCTTCGACATCAACTGGAATATCGTTGCTTATCCCGGCACCGCCTGGGCGAGAGAGGTCTTTCCGGGCGACGAGGAAGACGTCGCGGTCACAAAGCTCGCCGACGCGATCTTTGCCGCATCACGCGTCGACACCGACGATCCGATCGCCGCCTGGGCGGCCCATAACGCGGCGCTGCGCGCCCGCACCGCGTGGCTCAACGGCCAGCGCTTTCAGGCGCTGCATTTCTCCGGTCCCGGCACGGATCTGATGGTCGGGCTCGCCGACGACCACGAATGGCAGGGCGGCGCCTCCACGGCCAAAAACGGCATCACCTGCAACCCGAATATCCCGACGGAGGAGGTCTTCACGACGCCACATGCGCGTCGCGTGAGCGGGCATGTGAGGAGCACCAAGCCCCTGTCCTACCAGGGAACGCTGATCGACGAGATCGCCGTGCGTTTCGAGGAGGGGCGCATCGTCGAGGCCAAGGCCGCGCGCGGCGCCGAAGTCTTGAACAAAGTACTCGACACCGACGAAGGTGCCCGGCGGCTCGGCGAGGTGGCGCTGGTGCCCAATTCCTCGCCCATCTCAAAGAGCGGCATCCTCTTCTACAACACGCTCTTCGACGAAAACGCCTCCTGCCACATCGCGCTCGGCCAATGCTATTCGAAATGCTTCCTCGATGGCGGCAAGCTGACGCCGGAAGAGATCGCGGCTAAGGGCGGCAACAAGAGCTTCATCCACATCGACTGGATGATCGGTTCGGGCGAGATCGACATCGACGGCGTCCATGCGGACGGCCGGCGTGTGCCGGTGTTCCGCAGGGGCGAATGGGCCTGAGGCCGAGTGTCAGTCGCGCTGCCGGCGTTGCAGTGCGCCCGGCGTGACGCCGAAGGCTTCCCGGAAGGCGGCGACGAAGGCGCTGGTCGAGGCATAGCCCGCATCCATGGCCGCCGCCTTCACTGGCTTGCCGTTGAGGAGCGCCTCGGCGGCGCGGAGGAGGCGCACCTGCCGGCGCCATAGCCGGAAGGAAAGGCCTGTCGCGGCATGGATCCGCCGCTGCAGCGTGCGCGTCGACAATGCGAGCCGCTCGGCCCAAGCGGCGAGATCGCGCTCGTCCTCCTCGTCGGCGAGCCAGTGCTCGTGCATCGCGGCGAGCCGCGGATCGGACGGTGTACGGCCGAGCGGCGCCGCTGACGGGGAGGGACGCAGCCGATCGAAGAGCACATCGACGAGCCTCTCGAAGGCTGGCGTCGCGCGGTCGGACGGCGAGGCTTTCGCGGTCGTGCGCACGAGCTCGCGTTCGAGCGCGCCGAGTGCCAGCGCGACTGCTTTGCCGCCGAGGCCCGGCACGACGTCCGGCCGCAGATAGAGATTGAGCGCCGAGCGCGCTGTCCTGGCGGAGATCCGGTGCGGCAGTCCGCCTGGCAGCCACATGGCTTCGCCGGGCGCGAGCACGTGAAGCCGCTCGCCGGCAGCGACCTGGATAACAGCATCCGGACAATAGGCAATCTGGCCGCGCGTATGGGCATGGCGCGGCGGCGTGCCGGCCGGCGCGAAGTGTCGCGCCGCGCCGATGAGGCGGCTCCCGTCCTCCATGAAGCCCGCATGCGGGTCGATCAGCATCGCGTCACCCTTCAGTATCGCGTCACCTTGGCGATAGCGATTGGCGGTTCGCCGACACCGGGACGGACGCCGATCGGCTAACCTTCCGCGACATGAACATTCCTGGACGTCGATGACAATTCCAGAGATCTTGCTGCTCGCCGGCGCGGGGCTCATGGGCGGCCTCAGCAACGCCATCGCCGGCGGCGGCACCTTCTTCACCTTTCCGGCGCTCGTGGCCGTCGGACTTGCGCCGGTGGCAGCGCTCGCGACGAGCGTCGTCGCGATCTGGCCCGGTCACGCCACGAGCCTTCTCGGCTATCGCGATGAACTGCGCCGCGAAGGCCGCCGGCTCACGCACAGCGTCGTGATCTTCGCGCTCGGGGCGGTGCTGGGCGCGTCGCTTTTGCTCGCGAGTGGCGATGCGCTGTTTCGCGGGCTCGTGCCTTGGCTCGTCCTCGCCGCCACGCTCCTCTTCGCGGCCGGACCAACGCTCCTCACGGCTCTTCGCCGGTACCACAAGGGGGCCGCGCCGCCGGCCGTCGCTGGAGTGATCGAATTCGCCGTCGCCATCTACGGCGGCTATTTCGGCGCGGGTCTCGGCATCATGCTGATGGCCGTGCTGACGCTGGTCGGCGTCGAGGACCTAAATGTGGCGAATGCGCTCAAGAACGCGCTCGCCACCGTCGCCACAACCGTCGCGGCGGTGATCTTCATGGCGACCGGGACGATCGACTGGATGGCCGGCGGCATCGTCTTCGGCGGGGCGATCGTCGGCGGCTGGCTGGGCGCGCGCATCGCGCGATGGGTCAAGCCGGCCGCCCTGCGGGCGATCGTCATCGCAGCCGGTCTCACCCTCTTCTGGTCTTACCTATAGCGCGCGCAAAAAACCTCCCCGATCGGCGATCGGGGAGGCATGTCTCGATCCGCGAGCGAATGCGTTCAGATGTTGCGTTCGATCGCGCCCTCGACGGCCCCGGCAATTCCGCCCATGCCGGATTTCGAGATCTGGCCGGTCTGCGCGCCGCCGTCGGGCCGGGCAGGCGCGAGGCTCGGCTTATCGCCCAGAGGCTGTGAGACCTCGCTGGTGAAGCTGCCCTTACCGTCGATGCTGGCGCCGGAGGTCCAGCGGCCTTCAGGGATGGAGCCGTCCGTCATATGGCCGAGATAGACATAGGAGAACTCCTGGTTCTCCTCGTCCTGCGGGAAGCTGTTCGGGATCGGGAGATTGGCGGAGCCGCCCATGTCTTCGATCGCGGCAAGCCACTGCTGCTGGTGCATCGTGTCGCGCGCGATGAGGAAGGACAGCATGTCCTTCATGCCCGGGTCGTCGGTCATGTTGTAGAGCCGCACGGCCAGAGCGCGGCCGGACGATTCGGCCGTGACATTGGCATACATATCGGCGGCGATATTGCCGGATGCATAGACGTGGGAAGCATCGAAAGGAACGCCGTTGGCATCCGACGGCAGGGCGGCAAGGCCGGTCGAGAGGATATGCCGGAAGTCCATGCCGTTCAGCACCGCGCCTGCGACGGCATCGCTCGACACATCCTCAGTGAAGGACAGTGGCGCGCCTTCGAGGTTGAGTGCAACCGCGGTAGCCAGCATTTCGATATGGCCGAGTTCTTCGGTTGCAGTATTGAGAAGCATATCGCGGTATTTCGCCGGGCCGCGAGCGCCGAAAGATTGGAACATATACTGCATGGCGACGCGGATTTCACCCTCGACGCCGCCGATCGCCTGCTGGAGCGCGCGGGCGAATAAAGGATTGGGAGCTTCGACGCGGACGGGATATTGCAGCTTGCCATCTGTATAGAACATTGCGCATGACCTTTCGGTGGAAGCCCGCGCAGACGCCAACCAGCGCGCAAACATACGGAGGGAGCGGCCTGCCGTGAATCTGCGGTGAGTGATCGCAATCTTGTGACGCGGGACGGCTTCTTCCCCTTCAACACGAGGATCCGACGAACGTTCCCGAGAATCGTCGACGTTTATGGAAGATGTCGCTACCTTAGATCTGGTTTAAACTAGCTATTACTTTACAATAAGACGACAAGCGGGACAGTATAGAATAGGAGAGTATCTCGCCAGGGCTGCGGCTTCGGGGCCGACGCGCGCGATATCGCGCGCCTCGCGCTCAAGGGCAGCATGGGCATGGGTGCTTCGGCGAGCGGGACAGCGGGTCCTCGATCCAGGGCACAACACGGCCTCTGCGCATAAAAAAGGACGCCGGAGCAGGTGCGCTCCGGCGTATTTCTTCACATGAGGAGTCGGCAATAGAGTCGCGCCGGCTCAGTGCTTGGCCGTCGCGCCTGGTGTTTCCTCGCGCATGAGATAAGCCTTGGTCAGATTCGGCAGGTTCTGCTCGAGCCAATCGGCCATGGCCTTCTCCTCCTGCAGGATCTGCTCGCAGATGCGCGCCGTCTCCTGGTCCCCGACCTGCTCGGCCGTGGTGACGAGAATGCGGTAGGAGGCGATCTCCATGGCCTCGAAGGCATAGCTCGCGATCGAGCCCTTCATGACTTCGTCGCCGACGAACATGCCGCTCATGGCCTGGCCGAAGGCCATCATCTTGCCCCCGGCGTCCTTGATCATCGAGGTGCTGCCGCCGCGGCGCTCGATGCAGCCGCGCACGAGATCGGCCTGGCGCTGGGTTTCGCGGATATGCTGCTCGATCCGCGCCTTCAGATCGGGATAGTTTTCGAGCCGGCTGGCGACACCCGTCAGCATGGTCTCGGCTTGCTGTTCGGCAGCATGGGCGTCACGGAGCCATTCCATCAGGCGTTCTTCGGCGCTTGCCATCTCGGGTCTCCTCGTCAGGGGGTGCAACCAGGGGAATGCTGACCTTTCAACGACCGGTTTTGCGGGAAGTTCCGCGTGTCAGCGCAACAAGGACCAATGAAGATATGGTATTTCGCGCCGCTTCACCGGCGATACCAAAATAATTGTTGAGCTCAAGTCCGATTTTTGTCTCGCTGAAGCTTGCCGACTTCGTCCTTCAGCGTCTCGAGAAAGGAGCACAAAGCTTCGCTGGGGTCGTCCGCTTTTCCGGTCAGGACAGTGATCCCCCAGCGGCCGAGGACAGCCTCCTGCACCACATTCGGCTCGGGCATGAAGACGAAGGAGCGCGGGCGGTCGTTCTCATAGCCGGATTCGTTCCAGGTCTGCCAAAGCCGGTAGAGCAAGAGCCGGATGTTCATGTCCGACATGCTGTAGCCGATGAAGAGGACGGTGCTGCCGAGCGCGTCCGCCCGGAATTTCGCATCGAGCGGCGAGTCGAACGACAAGCGGCTGAAATAGTCGGTCTCGGCGAGCACGAGTGATTCATCGTCGTCGAAGTCGCCATGATATTTGACGATCTGCGTCACGCCTTGCCTTGCCGCCGCGATATCCTTGGCATTGGCGATCTTGGTGTATGGCTTGCGGTGGATCTCGTAGGCGACTTCGAGATTGCGGTCGTAATTGGTCGTGTAGATGATCGGGAAATCGAGCGCCACGATGAGGCCGTGCAGCCGAGAGCCGGCAACCTGCTCGCGCGAGACGTCCCAATTGCAAGCCATCCAGCGGCTGAGTGGTTCGATGCTGCCCTGTTTCAACCGGTAGTATTCGGCGAGCATCTGGTAGCTCAGATCGGGCGCACCGATCGCCGCGTCGTCGAGCCCGAGCTCTTTTGCCATATGCTCGATCAGCCGGCGCCAGGAAGGCAGACCGACGCTCATCGACACTCCGGCGCCGACGAAGAGAATGGCACGGCCTTCGCAGATGGAGCGGGCGAGATCCTCGACGATCGGCTTGTTCGACATGGCCCTGAGATGGCCCCTTTTGCGGCCTGGCAGCAGAGGCGGCCGGTGCGGCCGCGAGTGATAACCTGGCGGAGACATCTCGTGTTCCGCGCGATTGCGTGTGATATCGGTGGCGAGGCGGCAACCATCTTGGGCGGCCTGTCGTTATCGTCTTGCCATGAGGAGAACTGTCATGACGAGGGGATTGCTACGCTTGCTCTTAACCGGCGTTCTGGTCGCTGCCGGTTTCTATATGCTCGGCAAGGATGCCCAGCGCGACGGCGAGGAACGGCCGGATGCGCGTCGTCCGCGAGGCCGCGAGGGCTCGGGGCGGGCGGCGGCGCAACGGCGCGCGAGCCGCCGGGCTTCACCCGGGGCGGGTGTGTCTCACCGGGCAGCCGGGCCCGAGTCGATGCGCGATCCGCCGGACGATTGGGACAAGGTGGACGAAGCCTCGGACGAGTCCTTTCCGGCGAGCGACCCGCCCGGCTATTCCGCCGTACGGCCGTGACGCGATCACGGCCAGAGCGTAAAGCTCGGCCGAGCGATCATCAGCCAAAGAATACCGAGCACGGCTGCGAAAGCGGGAAAGCCGAAGGCAAACCACGTCCAGAACAGCCGGTGATAGGCGGCGGGCAGGGGCTTGCCCTCGGCCGCCGCCCTCTCGGCGAGATCGCGCATGCGCATCTGCATCCATACGACCGGTAGCCAGAAGGCGCCGGTGAGGAGATAGAGCAGGATGGAAAGGACGATCCAGCCCTCGGTGAGGGAATAGCCGACTGTCCAAGCCAGCGCGACGCCGGTGATCGGCTGCGCGACGACAGCGGTCGCGGTGAAGACAAAGTCGGCGATCACCACGATGCGGGCGACCGCGGCGACCTTCACCGCCTCGCCGGTCAAATGCGCCATCAGCATGAAGAAGGCGATGCCCGCGCCGGTGCCGAGCAGCACGGCCGCGCCGACGACGTGCAGAAACTTCAGGACGACATAGAGCGTCATCGGTCCCTCAGCAGGGCGAAGGCCGCCAGGTTCAGGACGATGATCGGCCAGATCTTCACCATCGGTCCGAGCGGATCGATCCACAGACGTGGCAGGATCGCGGTTCCTGCAGCCGCATAGAACAGCGAAATGGCCAGCGCCGCATAGAGCGCCGGGCGGGCGGTGCGGCGGAACGCGATGCCGATGCCGATCAGGAGGTCGGCCAGGCCACCGGCGATCACCGAAGGACCGCTGAGCGCGCCTGCGCCGCCCTCGCGCATCAGGCTGACGCCGATCTCGTAGCCGGGCCCGACGGAGAGAAGCCCGGTGACGATCCAGAACAGCGAAAAGACGGTGAAGACCAGCGGCTTCAGAAAATAGAGGGCAGCGAACCAGCGCTCCTGCACGCCGGCGGGCTCCGCGGCAAGGGCCGACTCCAGGCTCTGGGGCACGAGCCCGGTGACGTCGGTCCATGGGCGGGGGTCGCCGACCGCGCCACGCCCGATCTCGCGCTGCGCGGTCGAGCGCATGGGCGGACGCCAGCCGAGAAGCCCCGCGAAATCGCCGAGCCGGAAGAGGGCCGCCGCCACCCAGGCCGGCAGCCGGACGGTGGCCGCCTCGCGCCAGCCGAGCCAGCGCCGATAGGCCTGCACCACCTCGGCGAAGGTGAGCCGCTCCGGGCCTGCAAGTTCGAGCGTGAGCCGCGCCGGGGCCTCGGGCGCGAGAAAAAACAGGACGGTCGCGACGACGTCGTCGAGCTGCACGATCTGCAAGGGGCCGGTGCCCGGCATCATAGGCATGAGCGGCAGGCCGGCGAGGCCGCGGAAGAGCGCGCTGCCGCCATAGGCCTGGCGACCGACGACAACCGAGGGACGCAGGATCACCCAGTCGAGATCGTGCGCCATCACCGCCCGTTCGCCATCTCCCTTCGAGCGGGAGAAGTCGCTCATCGCCTCCCGATCGGCTCCGATCGCCGAGAGATGCACGAGCCGCCGGACGCCCGCCGTCTCGCAGGCGGCGGCAAGCGCAGCGACCGCATCGGCGTGCAGGCCCTTGGCGCTCTCGCCTGGTGCGTCCTGGAGAATGCCGGCACAGTTCACGACGGCATCAAGGCCCGTGAGATGCGCCGTCCAGAGCTGAGGCTTGCTCATGCGGGCGATGTCGAGCGAAAGCCATCGGGCTTTGGGAAAGCGCCGGGATGCATCGGCGATGCCGCGGGCGATGCCGACGACATCGTGGCCGGCTGCGAGCAACCGGGCCGTGACCGCAGAGCCGATCAGTCCGGTTGCGCCAATGACCATCACTCGCATCGGCGCTCCTGCTCCTTCCGCAATAGGGGACGACATCGGACAAGCGACTGAACCGGAGGTGGAACGAATAACAAGCGATACCGTTCCGGAACAGTGACCGAGCGGCGGGTCCGCCGCACCGCAGAAGACCAGGAGGAGACATGTCGGATCGCGCGACCAGCCCCCTTGTCGGGGCGCTTGCCGGTATCGCCGCGACCTTGGCCATGACAGCCGCCATGCAACGCATGCACCGTCTGCTGCCCGACGAGGAACGCTATGCCCTACCGCCGCGAGAGATTTCGGACAGCGTCGGTGGCGGTCGGTCGCCGCCATCCGAAGAGACCGACCGCCGCGCGGCCGCGCTCACCAACCACTTTGCTTTCGGAGCGCTGGCGGGCGCAGTCTATGCGGCGCTCTTTCCGAACCGTGGAGCGGGGCCGGGCATCGTCTACGGTCTCACCGTCTGGGCGGCGAGCTATCTCGGCTGGATCCCGGCCGCCGGCATCCTCACCAATGCGGCGCGCCACCCCCTGCGTCGCAACCTCCTGATGCTCGCCGCCCATGTGGTCTGGGGAGCGACATTGACGAAAAGCCTTTCGGAACTGGAGCAGTCGGAGACTGAGGTCTTCGGCCGCGGGGCCGGCGCGCGTCCGGATGCGTTGATGCTTCGAATGGGCCGCGAACAACACGAGCGCACATCATGAACACGGCAAATCTGCAACTGGAAGGTCTCCTGCTCGCCATCGCCTCCCTTCTCGACGTCATGCGGGCAAAGGGCCTCTTGACCGACGAGGAGGTTGAGCAAGCGTTGAAACGCGCCGAAGCCGGGGCCGACGCCGAAGCCCGCCGTGCGGCGGGACTGAGCGCAGCTCAGATCGAAGCGATCGTTTTTCCCATTCGCTTCCTGCGCCAGGCGGCCGGGCGCCAGGAGGAAGCCTCGTGGAGCTTCTCCCAGATCACCACGACCATCGGCCAGACCAAGCCCGACCATTGATCGGCACAGGCGCGGGGCGCTCAGAGCCTGTCGAGGATGGCGTAGAGCGCCTCGCGCAGGCTTCGCTCGCGCGGGTCGTTGAAGGGCAGGGCGCCGAGCCGGTTGGGGATATAGGCGTAGCCGATCTCGCGGTCGGGATCGCAGAAGCCGAAGGACCCGCCGAGCCCCGGCATGCCGAAAGCCCTTGGCGAGGGGCTGAACGGGAAGGCCGCGGTCGGCCGCATGAAGCCGAGATGCCAGAGCGAGTCGACACCCATCAGCCGGTCCCGTGGCCCGTCCTGCGGCACGGCGGGCTCTGCCGTGAGCTCGGCCAGGACCTCCTTGCCGATCCCGAGCTCCGCGCCGTCTGTCGCCAGGCAGGAATAGAGCCGGGCGATGGCGCGCGGCTCGCCGATGCCGTTCGCGGAGGGGAATTCGTTGGCGAGCCACCGGCGGTCGTTCATGTCCATGTCGATGATTTCCCGGCCGGCTCGGTGCAGCAGCGAAAAGGGGTTGAGGGCCTGAGCCGCAAGCCCGTAGGGTGCCTGTCGTAGCCCTTGCCAGATTTGCAGCGTCTTCGGCATGACTATTCGGGCAATCCGTTCGTCCGGGATGGCCGCCGGCAATCCGAATTGGAAGGCTAGCCCGAGCGGCGCGGCCAGAGCCTCGTCGAAGAACTGACCGAGCGATCGCCGGAGCGGGTCGGTGCGGCGCATCATTTCGCCGACGAGAAGCCCGAAGCTTGCGATGTGATAGCCCCAGGCTCGGCCGGGCGGCCAAAGCGGGGACATTTCCTGCAGCACACCGGCGACGGTGGCGGGATTGCCGAGATTGCTGCGGTTGAGCCTTCGCCCAAAAAGGACGAGTCCGGCCTTGTGGGCGAGCAGATCGCGGACGGTGATCGCTTCCTTGCCATTCTGGGCGAAGGCCGGCCAGTGCGCGACGACGGTATCGTCGAAGGAGAAATGCCCACGCGCCCGTGCGAGCGCGCAGGCGATGGCGGCAATGCCTTTGCCCGTCGAGAACACGGGAACGACCGTATCTTCTCGCCACGGCGCCTCGGACGCTGAATCGCGCTGGCCGCCCCAGAGGTCAACGACCTTCTGCCCGCGATGATAGACGCAGAAGGCTGCTCCGAGCTCTCCCCGCTTCTGGAAGCCGGTGCGAAAAACATCGGCCAGGCGGGCGAAGGGACCGTCCGCATAGCCCTCGAGGTCTGGTGGTCTTGTCATCAACGCGCCGGGTTCCGGAACGACTGGAGAGCCGTTTCGATCAAAAGGTCGACCCCGGCAAGCGTGAGGGCGTTGCCGGGCTTCCTGGGGAACGATCGAGAATAGCTCGCGTTCCGTCCTGGCGTCTCAATCGGTCGCCGGCCCGCGCCCGCGCCGCGCAAGCAGGGACAAGCGATGCGCTCTGTCGTGATTACCGGAACATCGTCCGGGATCGGTCGTGCGACGGCCCATCTCGCAATCCGCAATGGAGCGCGGGTGTTCGGCAGCGTGCGCCGGCCGGAAGACGGTGCACGGCTCGCCGCCGAATTCGGCGAGCGCTTCGTGCCGCTCGTCTTCGACGTGCGCGACGAGGCGGCGGTCGCTGCCGAGGCGGACCGGGTGCGCGCGATGCTTGCCGGCGAGAGACTGTCGGGGCTGGTGAACAATGCCGGGGTCGGCATCGCAGGTCCCGTACTCCACCAGCCGGCCGACGAGATCCGGGAGCAGATCGAGACCAATCTTTTGTCGCTGTTCTGGGTTACGCGCGCCTTCGCACCGCTGCTCGGCACAGACCGGACGCTGACGGGCCCGCCCGGCCGCATCGTCAATATGTCGTCCATCGGCGGCAAGATCGGCCAGCCCTTCGCCGCCGCCTATGTCGCCTCCAAGCACGGCATAGAAGGCTTCTCCGAGGCGCTGCGCCGCGAGATGGCGCTCTATGACATCAAGGTGATCATCATGGGCCCGGCGCTGGTCGACACGCCGGTGTGGGACAAGCTCGCCCGGACCATCGGGCGCTATGCCCATACGGATTATGCGGCCGCCTTCGACCGTGGCGTCGGCATGATGGTGGAAAACGGCCACCGGTCCGGCCTGCCGGCCGAGAGCGTGGCTGAAGCCGTCTGGCATGCCCTGACCACGCCACGTCCGCGGTTGCGCTATTCGCCCGCCCGCCATCCGCTGATCGAGCAGGTCGGCGCGCGCAGCCTGCCGAAACGCGTTCTCGACTGGAGCATGGAGCGCTTCCTCGGCTTGAAGCCGGAACGGGCCGATACCCGCTCGGGAGGGGCATGAAGCGCATGCGCCGGCGCCTTCTCCTCGGCCTTGGCGGCGTCGCCCTCGTGCTCGTCGCCCTGGCCTTCATCCTCCACGTCGAATATGCGCCGCTGCCGTCGCGCGATGAACTCGCCAACCCGGACGGGATCCCGATCGATCAGGCCTATGACGTGCTCGGGCGCATGGTCAGCCAGTCGGAGGCAGCGAGCCTGCAGCAAACGCCCGAGGGGCGGCGCCTCCTCTCGCCCGCGTCCGGCGCCATTCCGATCAATGCCGACGTCATCCGCCTGGGCCGCGACGCCTTCTATCGCGAGACTTACGGCAACGAATATTTCCTCACCGATGTCGTCGGCATGCTGGATGGCGGTTTGAGCATTTGGGAAGTGACGAAAGCGCTCGTTACGCTCGCCGGCAATGGCACCAACGATCTCAAGGTGCGGCTCGCAAAGGATGTGCCTGTCGGGGATCGTGTTCTCGCCAAGGGCACGCTGATCTCCACCGGTCTCGACGTGCCGAAGGGCGGCCTTTTTCCGCTCGGCGTGCGCGTCGTCTATGACCGCGGCACCGTGCGCATGGGGATCGCCTGCGCCGTCTGTCACGCGACGGTCGATGGCCGCAGCGGCAAAGTCGTGGAAGGGGCTCCGAACACCAATTTGAATGTCGGCCTGCTTTTGGCGATTTCGTCCAATCCCGCCGCCTATTTCATCCATGCCGGCGTGAAGTCCTTCGAGCCCTTCATGACCGACGCCGGTCGTACGGTCACGACGAGCACCGGCAACAAGCAGCGGCTGCCGGAGCCCGAGGCCGTCCGCCGGGTCGTGAGCAGCATGCTGGCGAGCTGGCCGCCTGGCAATTTCGACTCGAGCCCCGATCTCGTCAACAACCCGACCTCGATCCCGTCGAGCTTCACGGCAATGGGCCAGCCCTACGGCTGGAGCGGCCACGCTGGCATCGGTCCCTTCCGCGGGTTGTCGGCGCTCAACAACAACGTGCACGGCCTCAATTCCGACGAGACGGCGCAATTTGCGGCGGCGCCGCAACTGTTTGGCCTCGATCCAGAAGTCTATCTCGGCATCCTGCTGCAAGACGCCCCCAACCCTCGCTTCCGCTACGATCCGGCGAGCAGCGGCCGGCCCTCGGCGGTGCTGGCGGCGGCCGACCCGACCCCCGGCACGCCGGGCATCAACCGCTATGCCGTCCTGCCGAGCTATCCGCGCGCCAATTACGTGACGACCAACGGCCTCCTCGCCTCCAATCCGGACGAGCCGGTCGGCCATTCGATCAATGCCATCTCGCCTTTCCAGAACAGTCTCAGGCCGCCGCCGACCCATGCGCCGCCCGCCGACGTCGCGGTTGGGCGGGCCGTCTTCGAGCGCGCCGGCTGCACGAGCTGCCACAGCGGCCCGGCGCTCACCAATAATCGCGTTCTGCCGGTCGAAGAGATCGGGACGGAGCCGACCCGCGCCAAATCCTTCGCCAAGACGGAGCCGACGATCGCAGCGCCCCAGCTTTTTGCGCCGGACACGCCGACCAAGGCCACCGCCGGTGCCCGCACGGTGCCCATCCCCATGGATGAGGACAAAGCGGAACAGGTGAAGCTGGCCTGGGCGCATGGCGGTACGAACGGCGGCTACAAGGTGCCGAACCTCCTGGGGCTCGCCTGGTCCGCGCCTTACCTGCACGACGGGGGCGTGGCGGTCGGCCCGGATCCCGAGCGCGATCTCGGTATGGCCGGCACCTTTCTCGCCGGCAAGGCGCCCAATCCGCGCAACAGCCTGGTCGCCCTCGTCGACCGGGAACGGCGGGCACGTGTCGTCAATGCCAACAAGGGCTCGCCTGAAGCTGTCGCAAGCCATGTCACAGGCGAGGGCCATGCCTTCTGGGTGGACGCCGGGGCGGGCTTCAGCCCGGCGGACCAGGCAGCACTTGTCGCCTATCTCCTCTCGGTGGACCGGCTGACGACCGATCCACCCCGGGCGAACTAGGAGGAAGGCGATGGCGCGGGCTCCGAGCCAGGCACCTGCCGCCAAGACCGCGAAGGCCGAGCTCGCTTCCGCCGACATCGCGCCGTTCCCGCTGCCGCTCGCGACGCCGCCCATGGAGGCGCATACGGCCGACGAATTGCCCCCGGACGATGGCGCCTGGCTTTACGAGCCGAAATGGGACGGCTTCCGCTGCCTCGCCTTCAAGGCGGGGGAGGCGGTGGACCTGCGCGCCAAATCGGGCAAGCCGCTCGGCCGCTACTTCCCGGAGGTCGTGGCCCTGCTTCGCGAGGTGCAAGCGGAGCGGTTCGTCATCGACGGCGAACTCGTTGTCGAGATCGACGGGCGGATCGCCTTCGATGCCTTGCAGATGCGCCTTCATCCGGCCGAAAGCCGCATCCGCAAGCTCGCGGGCGAGACGCCGGCGCGCTTCATCGCCTTCGACATGCTGGTCGCGCCGGACGGCCGGACGCTGCTCGACGAGCCGCTCAGCGAACGCCGCCGGGCGCTCGAAGCCTTCATGGCCGGTGCCGCTCTTCCGAAACGACTGGTGCTCTCGCCGCAGACGCGCGACCGGGCCAAGGCGGAGGGCTGGCTCGGCGCCTCCGGCGAGGGCCCGACCGACGGTGTGGTCGCCAAGCGCCGCGACGGCCCTTACGAGCCGGGCGAGCGCGCCATGGTCAAGGTGAAGCGGGCACGCACGGCGGACTGCGTCGTCGGCGGCTTTCGCTACCAGTCCAAGAGCAGGCTCGTCGGCTCGCTGCTGCTCGGGCTCTACGACGACGAGGGCAAACTCAATCACGTCGGCTTCACCGCGACGATCAGCGATGCCGAGCGACCTGCCCTGACGAAGAGGCTCGATGCCTTGCGTGCGCCGCCCGGCTTTACCGGCAAGACGCCCGGCGGGCCGAGCCGCTGGAGCACGGAGCGCTCCGGCGAATGGAAGCCGCTGCGTCCGGAGCTCGTCGTCGAGGTGCGCTTCGACCAGGTCACCGCCCGCCGCTTCCGGCATGGCACGAAGCTCGTGCGCTGGCGCCCGGACAAGGCGCCGCGGCAATGCACCTTCGAGCAGATCGCCCCGCCGCGCGCCGCTGTCCTGCTCGACGGCTGACGATCATCTTGCGGGAACTGCCCCTCTACCCTCGCGTTAAGCGAAGTGACGGCCGTCGCCGCCTCTTAGAACAAGCCTCGACTGCGCAATTGCTTGGCGGCCCCCGGCCCTCGCCAGCACCACAGGGCCGGGCCTGAGTCCGCGCCACCACGTCGATCGACGAGAGGACACCATGAAGGCACTCACCTGGCACGGCAAAGGGGATATTCGCTGCGAGAGCGTGCCCGATCCGAAGATCGAGCATGGCCGCGACGCCATCATCAAGGTGACCGCCTGCGCGATCTGCGGGTCGGATCTCCACCTCTTCGACGGCGTCATGCCGACCATGGAAGGGGGCGACGTCGTCGGCCACGAATCCATGGGCGAGGTGGTCGAGGTCGGCCCGGAGAACAAGAGCCTCAAGGTGGGCGACCGGGTGGTGGTGCCCTTCACGATCTCCTGCGGGGAATGCTTCTTCTGCAAGCGCGGCTTCTTTTCCGGTTGCGAACGCTCCAACCCCAATAAGGGAATGGCCGAGAAGCTCTGGGGGCACTCGCCCGCCGGTCTTTTCGGCTATTCGCATCTGCTCGGCGGCTATGCCGGCGGGCAGGCCGAATATCTGCGCGTGCCCTTCGCCGATGTGGGGCCGATCAAGGTGCCGACGGGGCTCAGCGACGAACAGGTGCTGTTCCTCTCGGACATCTTCCCGACCGGCTACATGGCGGCGGAGTTCTGCAATATCCAGCCCGGCGACACCATCGCCATCTGGGGTTGCGGGCCGGTGGGCCAGATGGCGATCAAGAGCGCCTTCCTGCTCGGGGCGGAGCGTGTGATCGCCATCGACACGGTGCCGGAGCGGCTTGCGCTCGCCCAATCGTCCGGCGCGCTGACGCTCGATTTCCGCAAGGACGACATCTACGACCGCATCCAGGACCTGACCAACGGTCGCGGTGCCGATGCCTGTATCGATGCGGTCGGCACTGAGCCCGACAGCGGTAGCGGTTTCGATGCCGTGGTCGACCGCGTGAAGGTCGCGACCTTCATGGGCACCGACCGGCCGCATGTGCTGCGCCAGGCGATCCATTGCTGCCGCAACTTCGGCACGGTCTCGATCGTCGGCGTCTACGGCGGCTTTCTCGACAAGATCCCGATGGGCTCGGCCATCAACCGCGGTCTCACCTTCCGCATGGCCCAGACCCCCGTGCAGCGCTACCTGCCACATCTGCTCGAGCGCATCGAACAGGGTGAGATCGATCCGTCCTTCGTCATCACCCACCGCGCGACGCTGGAGGACGGGCCGGAGCTCTACAAGACATTCCGCGACAAGAAGGACGGCTGCATCAAGGTGGTGATGAAGCCCTGAGGAGATTATCCCATGACCGAAGCGCGTTCCCTCGCCGTCGTCACCGGCGCCTCCACCGGCATCGGCTATGAGCTCGCCAAGATCTGCGCGACGAACGGCTTCGACCTCGTCGTTGCCGCCGATGAGCCCACGATCAACCAAGCCGCCGAGGAGTTCCGCGGCCTGGGCGCCATGACCGAAGCCGTCGAGACGGATCTCGCCACGCTCGAAGGCGTCGACAGGCTTTACGATGCGGTCCGCAGGCTCGGCCGGCCGGTCGATGCGCTCCTCGCCAATGCCGGCGTCGGCCTCGGCAAGGGCTTCCTCGACCAGGACTTTGCCAAAGTCCGCCGAGTCATCGACACGAATGTCACCGGCACGGTCTATCTCATCCACAAGATCGGCCGCGACATGCGGGCGCGCAATGCGGGCCGTATCCTCATCACCGGTTCGATCGCCGGCTACATGCCCGGCAGCTTCCAGGCTGTCTACAATGCGAGCAAGGCTTTCCTCGACAATTTCGCCTTCGCCTTGCGCAACGAGATGAAGGACACGGAGGTGACCGTCTCCGTGCTGATGCCCGGGCCGACCGACACCGAGTTCTTCCGCCGCGCCGAGATGCTCGACACCGAGGTCGGCCAGGCGAAGAAGGACGATCCGGCCGTCGTCGCCAAGGCCGGTTTCGACGCCATGATGAGCGGGGAGGGCGACGTGGTCAGCGGCTGGAAGAACAAGCTGCAGACGACGCTCGCCAATATCATGCCGCCCGGCATCTTGGCCGAGCAGCACCGCAAGATGGCGGCGCCGGGCTCGGGCAAGAGCTCGTAACCGGGGGCTTGAGATGGTCGAACAGATCCCGCTGTCCGACGGCGCGAGCGCGCTTGATCCCACGTTCGACGCGGCGCGCGACGACAACACCCACGAGATCGCGCCGGATCTCGCCTATCGCCGCCTCGCCATCGTCAATGTGGTGTTCTTCGGGCCACCCGGCGCGGGGGATCGCGGCTGGGTGCTGATCGACACGGGGCTGCCGGCGACCACGGGTTTCATCCGGAACGCCGCGGCGGAGCGCTTTGGCGCGAATGCTCGCCCGAGCGCCATCGTCCAGACGCACGGCCATTTCGACCACGTCGGCGCCTTGGAGACGCTCTCGGCAGAGTGGGACGTTCCCGTTTATGCGCATCCTCTCGAACTGCCTTACCTCGACGGCAGCGCCTCCTATCCGCCGGGTGACCCGACCGTCGGCGGCGGCGCCATGGCCTTGGCCGCGCGGCTCTATCCGCGTGGGCCGGTCAACGTCGGATCGCGCCTTCAGGTGCTACCGGCTAATGGCGATGTTCCGGGCATGCCCGGCTGGCGCTGGATCCACACGCCCGGCCATAGCGTCGGCCATGTGTCGCTGTGGCGCGCGGCCGACCGCACGCTCATCGCCGGTGACGCCTTCATCACCACCGCGCAGGAATCCGCCTATGCAGTCGCCGTCCAGAAGCCCGAGATGCACGGCCCGCCGACTTATTACACCGTAGAATGGGACAAGGCGGGCGATTCAGTTGCCGTGCTCGCGGCGCTCGCGCCGGAACTCGTCATCACGGGCCATGGCGAGCCCATGCGCGGGGCAGAGATGCTTGCCGCGCTCCGTCAACTCGCCAGCCGCTTCGACGAGATCGCCGTGCCGCGCCAGGGGCGCTACATCGACAAGCCCGCGCGCGCCGAGGATGCGAGCGCCTATTGCGATCCGAATGGGTGAGAGCTGTTGATTTGGTCATCCCGGTGCCATGCGAAGCATGGAGCCCGGGATCCAGAACCGATGTCGTTTAAAGCTATTGGGTGTCGCGGTCCTGTGTTGTCCCGCATCGGTTCTGGATCCCGGACAGGCTCGCTGCGCTCGCCTTCCGGGATGACGTAAGTGTCTCGCCAGAACGCAGCCGCCCTTATTCCCTCGCCCCGTAGCCGCCGCCGGTCGGGGTGACGATCGTCACCGCCTCCCCCGCCTGGACCGTCGTCTGGTCGCAGCCGCCGAGCATCTCGATGCGCCCGTCGAGGCGCCGCACGCTATTGCGCCCGACCTCGCCGGGCTCGCCGCCCTTGACGCCGAAGGGCGGCACGCGGCGATGCGAGGAGAGGATCGCGCATTCCATCGTCTCCAGGAAGCGGATGGTGCGCGACGTGCCGTCGCCGGCGCGCCAGCGGCCGCGCCCGCCGGAATTCGGCCTGAGGTGGAAGTCCTCCAGCACCACTGGATAGCGGAATTCGAGGATCTCTGGGTCGGTGAGGCGGGTGTTGGTCATATGCGTATGCACGCCGCCGGTGCCGTCGAAGCCCGGACCCGCCGGCGAGCCGGAACAGATCGTTTCGTAATACTGGTAGGTGTCGTTGCCGAAGGTCAGATTGTTCATCGTGCCCTGGGCGGCGGCAAGCGCTTGGAGCGCGCCGAACAGGCAGTTCGTCACGATCTGGCTCACCTCGACATTGCCGGCGACGACCGCCGCCGGATAGCGCGGCGACAGCAGCGTGCCGTCGGGGATGACGATGCGGATGGGCCGGAGGCAGCCGGCATTCATCGGAATATTGCCTTCCACCATCACGCGGAAGACATAGAGCACGGCGGCCCGCGTCACCGGCGCGGGCGCGTTGAAATTGTCCGGGCGCTGCGGTGAGGTGCCGGTGAAGTCGACGGTCGCCTCGCGGCGCGCGCGGTCCACCGTGATCTTCACCTGGACGACGCTGCCCTGGTCCATTTCCAAGGTGAATTCACAATCGTCCAGCGTGTCGATGACGCGCCGTACGCTCTCGGCCGCATTGTCCTGCACGTGGCGCATATAGGCGTGCACGACGTCCTCGCCGAAATGCGCGATCATCTTGCGCAATTCGGTGATGCCGCGCTCGCTCGCGGCGATCTGCGCCTTCAAGTCATTGATATTCTGGACAACGTTGCGGACGGGATATTTGGCGCCGGTGAGCAGGGCGACGAGCTCCTTCTCCCGGAAATGCCCCTGGTCCACGAGCTTGAAGTTGTCGATATAGACGCCTTCCTCCTCGATGGTGGTGGCGCGCGGCGACATGGAGCCCGGCGCGACGCCGCCGACGTCGGCATGATGGCCGCGCGACGCCACATAGAAGAGGATGCGCTCGCCCGGGTCGTCGAAAACGGGCGTGACCACGGTGATGTCCGGCAGATGCGTGCCGCCGTTATAGGGCGCGTTGATCACGAAGACGTCGCCCGGCCGCATGGTCGCGCCGTGCGCGCGGATGACGCTCTCCACCGACTTGTCCATAGACGCGAGATGCACCGGGATATGCGGCGCATTGGCCACGAGCTGGCCCTCCGCGTCGAAGACGGCGCAGGAGAAATCGAGCCGCTCCTTGATATTCACCGAATAGGCGGTGTTCTGGAGCGTAACCCCCATCTGCTCGGCGATCGACATGAAGAGATTGTTGAAGACTTCGAGCAGGACGGGATCGGCCTCCGTGCCGACCGCCGGCGCGCGCCGCGCCGCCTCGCTGCGCGTCAGCAGAAGATGGTTCTTGGCCGTGATCTCGCCCGCCCAGCCGGGTTCGAGCACGATCGTCTGATGCGGCTCGATGAGGAGAGCGGGGCCGGCGATGCGCTGGCCGCAGGCCAGATCCTCGCGGCGATAGACGCGCGCCTCGTGCCATTCGCCCTGGGAGAAGAAGCGCGTCGTCTCAGAGGCGAGCGGCGCGGCTTCCGTCAGCGGCCGGTCCTCCTCGGCGATTTCCGTGCCGCCGCCGACGGCTTCCGCCGAGATCGCCTCGATGACGAGGGCCTTCGTGCGATCGACGAAGCCGAAGCGCGTGCGGTGTGCGGCCTCGAAGGCGGCGGTCGCTTCGCCGACGTCGCCGAAGGGAATGATCAGCGAGGTGTCGGTGCCGGCATAGCGCACATGGAGCCGCCGGTGGATCGTGATGTCCTCCGCCGCGACACCCTCGCCGATGAGCTCGTTGCGGACGGCCTGCGCTGCCTCGTCGAGCGCGGCCTGCGCCGCCGCAACGCCCTGGCCGTCGAGCGGCGCCTCCACCGTGCGCTGGCGGGTGGCCCGGATATCGGCGAGGCCCATGCCATAGGCGGAGAGAAGGCCGGAGAAGGGGTGGATGAGCACGGCTTTCATGCCGAGCACGTCGGCGACGAGGCAGGCATGCTGGCCGCCGGCGCCGCCGAAGCATTGCAAGGCATAGTCCGTCACATCGTAGCCGCGCTGGACGGAAATCTTCTTGATGGCATTCGCCATGTTCTCGACAGCGATGCGGATGAAGCCATCGGCCACCGCCTCAGGCGCACGCCCGTCGCCGATCTCCCCAGCGAGCGCTTCGAAACCGCGTCGCACCGCTTCCGTGTCGAGCGGCGCGTTGCGTTCCGGCCCGAAAATCTTCGGGAAGAACTCCGGCAGGAGCTTGCCGACCATGACATTGGCGTCGGTGACGGCGAGCGGCCCACCGCGGCGATAGCAGCAGGGGCCGGGATTGGCGCCGGCCGAATCCGGCCCCACCGTCATGCGCGCGCCATCGAAATGCAGGATCGAGCCGCCGCCGGCCGCCACGGTATGGATCAGCATCATCGGCGCGCGCATGCGCACGCCCGCCACCTGCGTCTCGAAGGTGCGCTCGTATTCGCCGTCGAAATGCGACACGTCGGTCGAGGTGCCGCCCATGTCGAAGCCGATGACCTTCTCGAAGCCGGCGAGCTTGGCGGTTTCGACGCAGCCGACCACACCGCCGGCAGGGCCGGAGAGAATGGCGTCGCGGCCCTGGAAGAGCCCGGCGTCGGTGAGGCCGCCCGACGACATCATGAACATCAGCCGCGTCTTGCCATCGCCCGTGTCGAGCTCGGCCGCGACCTGGTCCACATAGCGGCGCAGGATCGGCGAGAGATAGGCATCGACCACGGTGGTGTCGCCACGGCCGACGAGCTTCATCAGCGGCGAGACCTCGTGGCTCGCCGACACCTGACTGAGGCCGACGGAACGCGCCACCGCAGCGATCGCCTGCTCGTGTTCCGGATAGCGATAGGCATGCATGAAGACGATGGCGCAGGCCTCCGCGCCCGCCGCGCGTGCCGCCTCCAGATCGCTGCGCACCGCATCGAGATCGGGCGCGGCCTCGACCGTGCCGTCGGCGCGCACGCGCTCAGTGACCTCGACCACGTGGCCATAAAGCTGGTCCGGCTTGACGACATGCTTGGCGAAGATGTCCGGCCGGTCCTGGTAGCCGATGCGCAGCGCGTCGCGGAAGCCGCGGGTGATGACGAGCACGGTCGGTGCGCCCTTGCGTTCGAGCAAGGCATTGGTCGCGACGGTCGTTCCCATCTTCACCGCGGCGATGTCGGCCGACGGGATCGGCGCGCCTGCCGGTGCGCCCATCAGCTCGCGGATGCCCTGGATGGCGGCGTCGCGATAGGCCTCCGGATTATCCGACAGGAGCTTATGCGCGACGAGCTGCCCATCCGGCCGCCGCGCGACGATATCGGTGAAGGTACCGCCGCGATCGATCCAGAAGTCCCACTGTGAACGCGCCATGGAAATCCCCACGCTGTGCCGTCAGACGGTCGCCGCCGACCGCGCCGATTGATTGTAATAGCCCGAGAGCGCCCGGAGCACTTCGCCCACATCCGACAGCATGGCCTCGGACGGGCCGGATGAGCGCAAGGGCTTGACGAGCAGTTGTTCGCGGATGGCCGCATAGCGGCTGCAGATCGCGACCCCCGCCTCGGTTGCCGTCACCGTCTTCTCCTTGCCCTTGCGCCCGATGGCGACGAGGCCGGCCGCCTCGAGCTTCTTCAGGGCGTAGGAGGCGACGTGCGTCTCTTCGATATCGAGGATGAGGCAGATGTCGGCGAGCGACTTCGGCCGATCGCGATGGCGCACGCTGTGCAGGATGAGGATGTCGAGGGGGGCGAGATTGGGCACCCCGGCCGCCGCCATGCAGCGCACCATCCAGCGTTCGAAGGCGTGGACGGCGAGGATCAGGCCGAATTCGACCTCTGACAGCGCCGGCGAGGCCCCCGCCGCCAGATGGGCGGAGGAGACGATCGGCTGGTGAAGCGGATCTTCCTGGCGAGCCGGCATGGCGAGGCCCTTGAGAATAGACGTTGTGAATTTATCGATATCTTATTGGCATATTGTTGGCGTGCTCGCAATCGTGGCGAGCGGGCTACGCACCTTGCAGCAACTGGTCATCCCGGGGCCGTGCGGAGCATGGAGCCCGGGATCCAGAACCGATGTGGCTTGGGATTAGGCCGCGGCGATCGGCGGCATCAGACCTCCAGCGGCGTCGGTTCTGGATCCCGGACAGCCGCTATCGCGGCTTCCGGGATGACCGACTGAACAGCTGGAGCTAACCTCTACAGCGCCGCGAGCTGATACTCGCGGTCAACTGAGGAGGCGTGCTGCCGGTGGTCGAAGCCGTAGATATGCAGCGAGATCGCCTCTTGGTCCGTGTCGTTGATCATCTGATGGATGTTCGGCCCGCTCGGCAGCATGCAGGCGATATAGCCGGGCTGGCGGAGCTTCTCGCCGTTCATGACGGCCTGGCGCTCGTTGATGGCACGGAAGCGGATCTCGCGGATGTGTCCGGAGAGGACGCCGAAGCAGCACGAGCAATGGTGATCGTGAATGCACGTCCGGGCGCCCGGCATCCAAACGATCGCCCAGACACTGATCTCATCGTCGCCGAACAAGAGGTTGCGCGCATAGGTGCCGGGCTTGCGCACGAGGTCCACGCCGTCGAGCAGGCCGGGCTTTGCAACGAGCCGTTCCAGCACCGCGCGGGCGCTCGCAAGATAGTCCGAGGCCGTGCCGCGGCTCGCGGCGCTCAGCCGTTCGAGGAGGCCCGTCTCGGTCGCTTGCTGGATATCGGCCATGCACCACCCGTTCGTCTGGATGAGCG
The DNA here is from genome assembly GCF_042666455.1 of Chelatococcus sp. GCM10030263. Lineage (NCBI taxonomy): Bacteria > Pseudomonadati > Pseudomonadota > Alphaproteobacteria > Hyphomicrobiales > Chelatococcaceae > Chelatococcus > Chelatococcus sp. GCM10030263. The sequence goes on from NZ_JBHTDB010000005.1 coordinate 827,099, forward strand.
CAGGCTAAGGCCGCTCAGCGAGAATTGGTTTGCGAAGTTTTGCGTACCTATGTCCGTGGTGAGAAAAATTTTGCGCGCTAGTGCTGGAAACGGGTACATGTTTGACCAATAAGGCGTTCTATGAACAAATGATACGCTCCTGGAAGTCTCCGGCGTCATGGCCGGGCTTGTCCCGGAATCCTGATCTGGGAGGCGCTCCGCTCCCGATCTGGATCATGGGAACTCGGGTGTTCCCGAGTTCCCCGCCTTACGCCAATCGGGAGCACCCGATTTCGGGCACGAGGCGGGGATGACGGCACTGGAGCCCGTGCCCACACCTCATAGAAAAGCGACCACAGCCAGAGAGAACCCGTGCCTTCTACGAAAAAGCCGAAATTCGACGCCTTCGACCTGAAGCTCTTGCGTGAGCTGCAGCAGGATGCGGCGCAGCCGCTTGCCGAGCTCGCGGCCAAGGTCGGGCTCTCGCCGACGCCGTGCTGGCGGCGCATTCAGAAGCTCGAAGAAGCCGGCGTCATCCGCCGGCGCGTCGCGATTCTCGATCGCCAGCGGCTGAATGTCGGCGTTACCGTTTTTATCGCCGTGCGCACCAACCAGCATAATGCCGAGTGGCTGGAGCGCTTTGCGGCGGCCGTGAAGAACATCCCCGAGATCGTGGATTTCTACCGGATGAGCGGCGAGATCGACTATCTGCTCAAAGCGCATGTGCCCGACCTGCAGAGCTATGACGTGCTCTACAAGAAGCTGATCTCGACCGTCGATCTGAGCGACGTCACCTCGATGTTCGCCATCGAGGAGCTGAAATCGACCACGGAAATCCCGCTCGGCTTCGCGGAGGTGTCCTGATCGCGACAGTTGGTCAGGCAGTGGTCCGCAGGGCCGCGCGACGCGTCACACCTTCAGCTTCGTCCAGCGGCCATTGTTGCGCGATGACGTCACGGCCGCCTCGATGAAGGCCATTCCGGCGACGCCGTCGGCAATGGTCGGGAACTCGACGACCTTCGGCATCGGCGCGCCCGACCGCCGCGCGCGGATCGCCTCGGCCACTTCGGTGTAGAGGGTCGCGAAGGCTTCGAGATAACCCTCCGGATGGCCCGAGGGGACACGCGTGACGCGGGCCGCCGCGTCATTGGCGGCGGACGTTCCGCGCGCCATGATGCGCGGCGCTTCGCCGAAGGGTGAGTATTTGAGCTGGTTCGGGTGCTCCTGCGCCCATTCGAGGCCGCCCTTCTCGCCGTAGATGCGGATCCTCAGGCCGTTCTCATGGCCGGGCGCTACCTGGCTCGCCCAGAGCGTGCCGCGCGCGCCGCTCTCGTAGCGCATCATCACCTGGACATTGTCGTCGAGCCGGCGGCCGGGCACGAAGGTGGTCAGCTCGGCCGAGAGTTCGCTCGGCATGAGCCCTGAAATAAAATGGGCGAGCTGGAAGGCATGGGTGCCGATGTCGCCGATCGCCCCACCCGCGCCGGAGCGCGCCGGGTCCGTGCGCCATTCCGCTTGCTTCTGGCCGGTGCGCTCGATCGGCTCCGTCAGCCACTCCTGGGGATACTCCACCTGGATGACGCGGATTTCGCCGAGTTCGCCGCCCGCCACCATGGCGCGCGCATGGCGCACCATCGGATAGCCGGAATAATTGTAGGTCACGGCGAAGACGACGCCAGCCTTCTCCGCCGCCTGGCGCAGCGACAGCGCCTCCTTGAGGCTTGTGGCCAGCGGCTTGTCGCAGATCACATGGATGCCGCGCTTCAGGAAGGCGAGCGCCGCCGGAACATGCATATGGTTGGGTGTGACGATGGCGACCGCCTCGATGCTCTCGCGCCGGCGGGCCTCCTTCTTCGCCATGGTCTCGAAGTCGGAATAAATGCGGGCGGGATCGAGGCCGAGCGCCTCGCCAGAGCGCATCGCCTTCTCCGGCGTGGAGGAAAGGGCGCCGGCGACAAGTTCGTAGTGGTCGTCGAGGCGGGCGGCCATGCGATGCACCGCGCCGATGAAGGCGCCTTCGCCGCCGCCCACCATGCCGAGCCTGATGCGCCGGCTCATTGGCCGAGCCCCAGGATCTTGCGGTTGGCCAGCGTGTCGGCGCCGCTCGCCGCGAAATCGTCAAAGGCTTTCGCGGCTCGGCGGATCATATGGTGGCGGATGAAGTCGGCCCCCTCGGACGCGCCCTGTTCGGGATCCTTCAGCGCGCATTCCCATTCGACGACTGCCCAGCCCTCATAGCCGTACTGGGTGAGCTTGGAGAATACGCCGCCGAAATCGACCTGCCCGTCGCCCGGCGAGCGGAAGCGGCCGGGCCTGTCGACCCAGCCCTGGTAGCCGCCGTAGACGCCTGAGCGGCCGGTCGGATTGAGCTCGGCATCCTTCACGTGGAAGGCGCGGATGCGCGCGTGATAGATGTCGATGAAGGCGAGATAGTCGAGCGCCTGCAGCACGAAATGCGAGGGATCGTAGAGGATTGCGGCGCGTGGATGATCGCCGACCGCCTCCAGGAAACGCTCGAAGGTCACGCCGTCGTGCAGGTCCTCGCCCGGATGGATCTCGAAACAGGCATCGACCCCGGCATCCTCGAAGGCATCCAGGATCGGCCGCCAGCGCTTGCCGAGCTCGGCGAAGGCCTCGTCCACGAGGCCAGCCGGGCGCTGCGGCCAGGGATACATATAGGGCCAGGCGAGCGCGCCGGAGAAGGTGGCATGCGCCGTGAGGCCGAGGTTCCGGGAGGCTTTCGCCGCGAGCTTCATCTGCTCCACCGCCCAGGCCTGGCGCTCTGCCGGCTTGCCGTGGAGTTCCGGCGGCGCAAAGCCGTCGAAGAGGACGTCATAGGCCGGATGCACCGCGACGAGCTGGCCTTGCAGATGGGTCGAGAGCTCCGTTGCTTTCAGCCCATGCCGGTCGAGCCTTGCGAGCAGGTCGTCGCAATAGGCCTTGGACTGGGCGGCCTGCTTAAGGTCGATCAGGCGCGGATCGTTGGTCGGAATCTGGACGCCGACATAGCCGTGGCCGGCGGCCCAACCGGCAAGGCCATCGAGGGAATCGAACGGGCTGGTATTGCCCACGAACTGGGCGAGGAAAATCGCAGGTCCCTTCATGGTCGCCGCCTCCGCTTCAGTTGAAAATCGCTTTTCACGGGTCCCGTCGAGCCGCGCACGACGAGCCGTGTTGCAAATACGACATCCTCGCCGCCGGGCTCTTTCGCCAGAAGGCCGATCATTCGTGCCATAGCTTGCCGGCCGATGTCGAACCGCGGCTGGTGGATCGTCGTGAGCGGTGGCTCGAAGGCATCCGCCAGCACAATGTCGTCGAAACCGACGACGGAGATGTCGTCCGGCACGGCAAGGCCCCTGGCGCGCAGCTCGCTGACGGCGCCCACCGCCATCTGGTCGCTCGCCGCGAAGATCGCGGTGAAATCGGTGCCGGTCTCGAACAGCCGGCGCACGGCCGCGCGGCCGGCGGCGAGGCCGAAATCGCCTTGCACCACGAGCGCCTCGTCTGGCGCAAGGCCATGGGCGGCAAGCGCCCGGCGATAGCCGGCGAGGCGGTCGACGGCGAGCGTCTCGGGCATCGGTCCGGTGATATGGGCGATGCGCCGATGCCCGAGGGCAACGAGGTGCTCCACCGCCTCGGCGGCGGCGGCCACATTGTCGATCTTCACGAAGGGCAGGGAAAGGTCGGGAAAGGTCTCGAGGGCGATGACGATCGGCGGCAGGCGTCCGAGCTCGGCCTTGAGCACCTCGGGAAAGCGGCCGACCATCAGGATGAGCCCATCGGCGTGGCGGGCGTGCACCATGTCGATATAGTGCTGGATGCGCTCGTCGTCGTTGCGGGCATCGCCCATCAGCACCTTGTAGCCTGCCTCGACCGCGGCCTCTTCGACGCCCTTGTAGATCTCGAGATAGAAGGGGTTCGAAATGTCGCGCACGAGCAGGATGACCGTGCGGCTCGCGCGGCTGCGCAAGTTCCGCGCCTGCGAATTCGGCACGAAGCCGGTGGCGCGCACCGCCGCCATCACGCGCTCGCGCGTTTGCGGCTGCACCTTGTCCGGCCGCTGCAGGGCGCGCGAGACGGTCGCGGTGGAAACGCCCGCGAGTTCCGCAACGGTGGCGATGGTCGGCGCGGGCACAGCTCAGACCCTCAGCCGTGTCTGCCGCCCGTAGAGCAGCATGAGAACGAGGAGGGTAAGCCCGAAGATGATCTGCCGGCCGTAGCTTTCGAGCTGCAAGGTCGTCAGCACGCTCTGCAGCAGGACGAGGGCGATGGCGCCGAGCACCGTGCCGCTATAGCCGCCGGCGCCGCCGGCGAGCGACGTGCCGCCGATGACGACCGCGATGATCGACGAAAGCACGTAGGGATCGCCGACGCTGATGAAGGAATTGCCGGTATAGCCGATGACGCAGACGCCGGTGAGGCCGGCAAGGAGGCCGGAAAGGCCGTAGAGCATGCAGCGGATGCGGCCCACGGGCAGGCCGACCAGCATCGCAGCACGCTCGTTGGCGCCGATGGCATAGACGGCGAGCCCGAAGGAAGTGCGCCGCAGCAGAAAGGTGAGGGCGGCGGTGATGACGGCCCAGACGATAAGTATGCCGGGAATGCCTGCAACGAGCGGCCGGTTGATGAAGGCCATCAGCGCCGGCGCCGCATTGCCCGAAGGCACGCCCTGCGAATAGACGACGAGCCCGCCTTGCAGGATCGCCGTCATGCCGAGCGTCATGACGAGCGGCGGAATGCGGACGACGGTCACGCCGATGCCGTTGACGAGGCCGATGAGGAATGTCGCGGCGCCAGCGGCGACGACCGCCGGCAGGATGGCGGCGTCATCGCCGCTCATCACATTGCCGGCGATGACGGCGCCGAGTGAGATCATCGGCCCGACCGAAAGATCGATGCCCTCGCGCCCGCCGAGGATGACGAGGTTCTGCCCCGCCGCGACGATGCCGAGAATGGCGGCGACCGTGAGCAGCCGTACGATCTGCTCGCCGCTCGCAAAGCCCGGTGACAGCGTCTCGCCGATGAGGAGGAGCACGAGGATGGCGCCGCCCGCCAAGGTGAGCGGATTGGTGAGGAGGTCGCGCGTCATCGCCGCGTCACCAGGATGCCGCCGGCGAGCGCGGCGAGCACGATGAGCCCCTGCACCAGCGTCTGCCAGGCGAAGGGAAGGCCGGCGAAGAAGATGACATTGCCGATCATGCCGAGGACGAGCGCGCCGAGAACGGAGCCGATGGGCCCGCCCGAGCCGCCCGAGAGCGCCGTGCCGCCGAGCACGACGGCGGAGATGGAGGCGAGCGCCAGCGTCTGCCCAAGCAGCGGATCGCCGCTCGCCGTCTCGCCCGTCAGGCACAGCGCGGCGATGCCGGCGAAGAAGGCCGAAAGCACGAAGGCGCCGATCCGGATGGGTGCGACCCTGAGCCCCGTCTGGAAGGCGCCGGTGCGGCTGCCGCCCGCCGCGAGGAGATGCGTCGCATAGGGCCGTCGCCCCAACACGAGCGCCAAGGCGACGCCGGCGAGAAGGATGAGGAGCACGACGGGGAGGCCGAGGACGGTCGTGCCGTAGCTCCGCCAATAGGCTTCCGGCACCGGCAGCCCCGCCTGGGGCAGCACGAAAAGCGCGGTGCCGGCGAAGACGATGGCGGTTGCGAAGGTAGTGACTATCGCCTGCAGCCGGAGCACGGCGATGAGAACACCATTGACGAGGCCGCAGAGGATCGCGGTACCGAGGCCGGCCGCCATGCCGATGAAGATGGCGTCGAGGCCGTCACCGCCGACCGCGGCGATGACCGTGACGGTGACCACATTGACGAGCGCGGCGATGGCGCCGACCGAAAGGTCGATGTCGCCGCCGAGCACAACATAGGTCTGACCGATGGCGACGAGGGCGAGCGGCAGGAAGGTGGTGAGGTTCGACTGCAGCACGGAGGGCTGCACGAAGGAGGGCTGCAGCGCCGTGTTGACGGCGACGAGCACGAGAAGTGCGGCGAGCGTCATCAGCCAGGGCTTGTCGCGCAATGCCGCGCTCATGCCGCTTCTCCGTAAGCCGCGCGCGTCAGATGGAAATGGTCGAGCGTCGCGCCCCGGAGTTCCGCGACCACGCGGCCGGCGTTGAAGACGATGACGCGGTCGCACCACTCGAGGAGTTCGGCATCCTCCGACGAATAGAGGAGGATGCTGGCGCCTTCGTCGGCGAGCCGGCGCATGATGGCGAGGAGGTCGGCCTTGGCCCCGAGGTCGATGCCTTTGGTCGGGTCGTCGAGCAGGAGCACGCGCGGCGCGGCGGCGAGCCAGCGCGCGATGAAGACCTTCTGCTGGTTGCCGCCGGAGAGCGTGCCGATCGCCGCATCGAGCCCGGCATATTTGGTCTTCAGGCTTTCGGCGACTTGCGTGAGGCGTGGCGTGAGCGCGCGCGGCCGCACCAGCTTCGACCGTTCGCGCACGAGCACGGCGGCGGCGAGATTCTCCAAGATCGAGCGGCCGGCGAAAGCCGCGTCCCGGCCCCGATCGCCGGAGACATAGGCGAGACCGCGGCGGATCGCATCGGCCGGGCGGCGGAGGGTTACCGGCTCGCCTTCGATGGTGACGCGACCGGCCGAGAAGGGCAGCGCCCCGAAGAGGCCCTGCAGCAGCGCCGACTGGCCCTGGCCCTGCAGACCGCCGAGCCCGACGATCTCGCCGGGGGCCACTGCGAGCGAGACGCCGCGCACGCGGGCATTGGCGACATCCTCAGTGATGAGGCGGGGCTGGGCGGCCGCGGCGGGCGTCCGGCGTTGCGCCGCCGGATGCACCGCGGCGCTGCCGATCATATGTCGCACCACCGTATCGCGCTCGGTTTCGGCGGTCGCAAGCTCTGCGACCGTCGCGCCGCCGCGCATCACGGTGATGCGGTCGGCGACCGCGAAGACCTCGTCGAGGCGGTGGGAGATCATCAGCGTCGAGACGCCCTCGGCCTTGCGTGCCCGCAGGATCTCGAAGAGCCGCTCCGCCTGCCGCCCGTCGAGCGCGGCCGTTGCCTCATCCATGATCATGAGGCGAGGCCGGCGGGCGAGCACCTTGAGAATCTCGACGATCTGCCGCAGGTCGGGCGTCAAATCCGCGACGATGGCGTCGGGCGCGAGCTCAGCCCCGGCGACGCCGGCGAACAGCGCGATCAACTCCCGCGCCTCCGCCCCGAGCCGCGTCCGGTCGACGAAGCCGAGCGCCGTGCGCGGCTCGTGGCCGAGCCCGATATTGGCCGCGACGCTGAGCTGTGGGATGAGGCTGAGCTCCTGATAGAACAGGGCAATGCCCGCCCGCTCCGCGTCCCGCGGGCTGCGGAACCGGACCGGACCGTCGCCGATCACGATCGCGCCCGCATCCGGCGCGACGGCCCCGGCGATCACCTTGCAGAGCGTGCTCTTGCCGCAGCCGTTCGCACCGATGAGGGCGTGGATCTCGCCCTCGCCGACCGTTAGGCGGCCATCCGACAGGGCGACGACGGCGCCGAAGCGCTTGCCGACGCCCTTCGCCTCGAGAAGCGCCATCTTACTTGAAATACTGCTGCGCCTCGTCGGGGGTGACGACCGCCGTCACCGACCAATAGCCCGGCTTGCCTTCGGCCTCTTTCAGCACCTCGGCGAGGTTCGTGTTGTCGACGAAGGGGATCGGGATATAGATCGCATTGCCGTTCGGCCCCTTGAAGATGCCGTCCTTGAACTCCTTGCCCATGAGGCGGAGCACGGCGACATTGAGTGCCGAGGCCATGACGCCGGGCGGATTGACCGAGGCGCCGGAATTCAGCTTCTGCTCGGCCCAGCGGGTGAGGAAGTCCTTGCGGATCTCGCCGGTCGCGGCGATGTCGTTCTTCTTGCCGGCTGCCTCGATGGCGCGCCAGGCGCCGTCGGCCATGCCGTCCTGCACCCAGACGCCGTTGATCGTGGGATAGGTGGCGAGCAGGTTCTGCATCGTCTGCTGGCCCTTGGCCTGGTCCCAATCGGCATTGGCCTGGTTCAGGATCTTGATGTCCGGATATTTCGCGAAGACCTCGCGATAGCCGGCGACGCGCATCTCGTTCGCCGGGTTGCCTGCGATGCCGTTGATGGTGACGACATTGCCTTTGCCGTTCAGGGTCTTGGCGAGCCATTCGGCGGATTTCACCGCCCAGTCCTTCTGGTCGATGCCGACATAGATCGCGTCCTTGGAGGCGATCTCCGCATCGGTCGCGACGACCAGGATGTTGCGCGCCTTGGCCTGGGCGAAGACCGGGTTGAAGGCGGTCGGGCTGTTCGGATTGACGATGATGGCGTTGACGCCCTGATTGATGAAATTGCGCACATGGCCGATCTGGCCCTGCACGTCGACCGTCGAGCTCTGCACCACGACCTCGACATTGACGCCGCGATCCTTCCAGGCGGCGGCCGCGGCCTGCGCTTCCTCGATCATCTGGGTGCGCCATTCGCTGCCCACCCAGCCGTTCGACAGGCCGATCTTGAAGGACTGCTGGGCGCTGGCAGCGCCTCCCATGGCGAATATGGCGGCCGTTGCGAGTACGGCCCTGCGCGTGGCACCGCTGCGGGTCATCGTTACCTCCCTCGTCGTTCATTTTGGACGCAGATGCCAGGATGTAATCGATTGCACGGCCCGTCAAGGCTACTTTGGTCGGCACCGGTTCACCTCTCCCCGTCCGCGGGGAGAGGGGAGCGCGCATAGAGCGATGGACGGTCGCCCCAGCTCAAAGGAACGAACACTCCGTTGCTCTAACCAATTGTATCGCCTAACCCGCCTGAGCGCTCTGAGCCGACCGCGCCAGTCCCTCGAAGGCGTCGAGCAGCCGCTCGCGCCAGGCGAAAACCGGGTCATCCGGCGCAAGAAGCTCCGTGGTGCTCACGCAGCGCGCCCACATGAAGGGCCCGAAGGCGCAGTAGTCCGCATAAAGCGGGCTGTTGCCGGCAATGAAGGGCTGATGGCGCAGGATCGTCCGCAAGGGCGCGAGCGCGCGCCCGAGCTCGGCGAGCCGCGCCTCCCGGTCGCTCACGACCTCCTCGAGGCGCATGCCGTAGCGCTGTTCGCGCGAACTGCGGAAATAATCGCGGTCCTTCTCGTGGATGATGCCGTCGATATCGATGAGAATGACACGTGAGATCGCCGGCACGAGCACGCTGTCCGCCCAGCTATTGACGAAGCGGCTCACGGGCTGCGCAGCCTCGCCACCAAAGAGGGAGGGCCGGTCGGGGTAACGGCTTTCGAGATGCTCCGCGATGCGCCAGGAATCGCTGACGGCCTCGCCGTCGTCGACCAGAACGGGCACCAGCCCCTGGCCGGAGAAGGCGATGTCCTCCTTGTCCGTGAAGCGCCAGGGGCGCCGTTCGGCCTCAATCCCCTTATGGGCGAGTGCCATGCGCGTCTTCCAGCAATGCGGGCTGAAGCGGAGCTCCGGATCGGCACCTGCGAGTTCGTAAAGGGTGAGGGAGGCGGGCATGCTCGACTGCTCCTGCAGCGTTAGTGGCATAGCCGATCTCACCAGAACCGGCATGGACTGTTCAAGAGCTCCCGGAAGCTTCGAGAGTCATGTGTCGAGTGGAACCAGCCCGAGCATGGCGCGATCGCCGACGTAAGCTCAATGCGCCTTCGACTCCCGCAGGATCTAGTGATTTCACTTGATCCTAAGATATTTAGAAAGATGGCGCATTTTACAACAAAATCATCAGAATCCGATATCGAAGGCACTTCCATGATGATGTAAGATATCCTCCTCGTTACTGAGGATTACTAGGGAGAATTTCCATGCGTGAATTGTCTCTCGATGAATTACAAATGGCTGGTGGCGGACAAAGCATTATTCATAATGTGATCGATTTGTTTGCAGACGTAACAATGACCGGCGGAGCCATGGCTGGGGCGGCCGGTGGAGCCTGCGTCGGCGGGCCTGCCGGCGCGGCGATCGGCTCCTTGGCCTTAGGTTTTGTCTGTTGGGTCGCACCCGAAATACTGAAGTTGTTCGTCTGAGATAATCAGCAGCTCGCGGTCACATGAGCGAGCGCTTGAAGCTCCGGTACCTGACGCAGAGATGCGCCAGGTGCTTCGGCGCAGAAGAATCCGCATATTGCCATTTCCGATCGGCCGGAATGCCGATCACACGCCTCGGCGATTTGGAAGGGGGCAAGACTTGCGGTCACCAATCACACATCGAGAGATCGCTTACCCAGCCGTCTTGGCAGCCTCGGCCTTGTACCAGTCGAGGATCTCGGCGCCTGTCCACGTCACCACGCCCTCGTGGCCGAGGATATAGTCGTAGAGTTGTTCCAGATATTTGATCCGGTGAGGTACGCCGGTGAGATAGGGGTGGATGGAGATCGCCATGACGCGCGGCGCCTTGGCTCCCTCCAGGTAGAGGCGATCGAACTGGTCCTTGCCGCGCCGCAGGATCTCGTCGGAGGGCTGCTGCTGCACCGCGCTGATGACCACATCGTTGATCTCGACCGTATAGGGCACGGAGACGATCGGCCCGGCGCGTGTCGCAAGCGAAACGGGTTGGTCGTCGAGCACCCAATCGGCCACATATTCGATGCCGGCCTCCGCCAGGAAATCGAGCGTGTCGTCCGTCTCGGTAAGCCCGGGGCTTTCCCAGCCGCGCGGCAGCTTGCCGGTGAAGGCGCGGATCGCCTCGATCGTCTGGCCGATGGCGGCGCGCTGGTCCTCCACCTTGTGCATGGGCCGCTGCACGAAGCCGTGGCCCATGAAGTCCCAGCCGGCGTCGCGGGCGGCGGCGCAAACTTCGGGATAGAGCTCGCAGACCGAGCCGTTCAACGCAAAGGTCGCCTTGAGCCCGCGCGACGAAAGCGCCTCGACGAAGCGCCAGAAGCCGACGCGCATGCCGTATTCGTGCCAGGCCCAATTGGGCAGGTCCGGCAGCAGCGGCTGCCCCATCGGCGGCGGCAGGACGGTGCGCGGCATCGCCGCCTCGGGACTCCAGTTCTCCACATTGACGATCGTCCATACGGCCACCCGCGCCCCGCCGGGCAGGGATAGCGCCGGGCGGGCATGGATCGGGCTATAGGGCAGGCGCTTGCGCAGCGAGTGGCCGATAGTGGAGGTCATGTCCGGAGTCCTTTGTGTTAGGCGTGCTCGTCGGCTGTGGTCATGAACAGGAGCCGAGGGCCGGGGGCGTGCGCTCGGCCTGCGGCGGCAGGAAAGCTTTGGTGAAGACGCTGTCGAGGGGCACGTCGGTCTTGATCTTGTATGCTGTCAGGATCTCCTTGATCGAGGCGTTCATGCGCGCATCATCGATGCTGCTGATGCCGTTCTTCTTGAACTCATCCGTCAAGGTAAGCGTCTGCAGGCCCTCGGTGAGGCGGAGGCATTCCGTGTCGAGCTTCGCCAGCGGATCGCGCGCCTTGATCGCCGCGACGGAGGCCTTCGGGTCAGCGATCGCGCCCTTGAAGGAGGCGTTGATGGCGCGCACCATTGCGGCAACCGTCTTCGGATTCGCGGCGATATAATCGGGGCGCGTCACGATAGCCGTCCCATACTGCTTCACGCCATAGTCGTTGTAGCGGAGTGTGACGACCTTCTCCAGCGGCGTGCCGAGCTCGACGACGCTCATGATGCTCGAAGTGGTGAAGCCCGCGACGGCGGCGACGTCGCCGCGCACCATCATGGGCTCGCGCAGTTGCCCGCTGAGCTGCTGCCAGGTGATCGTCTTGGCATCAAAGCCGGCATCGGCGGCGAAGATGTCGAAGAGCGCGTAGGCGGCGCTGCCGGGCGTCGCACCGAGCGTCTTGCCTTCGAGATCTTTCGGCATCTTGATGCCGCGCCCGTCGACGGTGATGACGGCGAGCGGGGAATTACCACCGGTGACATAGATGGCGATGAGCTTCTTTTCGGGATTTTCGGCGTTGAACTTGACCATCGTCGCGATGTCGGCCCAGCCGAAGTCATAGGCGCCGGAAGCGACGCGCGTCATGACATCGCCCGAGCCGCTGCCCCGGTCGATGGTGATGGTGATGCCTTCCTTCTTGAACTCGCCCTTTTCGGCACCGAAGAGATAGACCGACTGCGGGCCCTGGAAAGCCCAGTCGAGCGTCATCTTCACATGCGGGCTTTCGACGCCTTGAGCTGCCGCGGAAGTGGCAAGGCCAAGGCAGGCAGCGATTGTCAGAACAGTTTTCTTCATGATCCCCTCTATTATTTTCTGATGGAATACTTACAAGTTCGAGCCGGGCACGATCCCGGGGGGCAGTTCATAGCAGTAGTCGGCGACTGCCCCCGGCGTCGTCCACCACACGCGGTCACGCTTCGGGTGTTCGACGCAGTGGGTCAGCGCCCGGCGCAGTGCCGGCAACCGGAAGGGCTGGCCGATGACGAAGGCGTGCAGCGAAACGGTCATGACCAGCGGCTGATCCGCGCATTGCTCGACCATCTCGTCGAACTGGGCGACGATCATGTCTGCGAACTGCTCGGGGGTGTTGCGCCGGTGGATGATGGAGGCGGAATCGTTGAGCTCCGCCGGATAGGGCACGGAAAGGAGCGGCCCCGCGCGCGTCTTGAGCCAGAATGGCTGATCGTCCGCCGGCCAGTCCATGACATAGCGGTAGCCGGCCTCCTTCAGGAGGTCCGGGGTCGTGTTGCTCTCCGATGCAGCCGGTCCCATCCAGCCTTTCGGCGGCTTGCCTTCGTTCCGGCGGATCGTCTCGGTCACGTCGTCGATCAGGCGCTGCTCGTCGAGCTCCCACAAATCGCCCTGTCGCTCGGCGTTGGTGCGGCCATGGCCGATGATCTCGTCGCCGCGCGCGCGAATACGGTCGAAGATCTGTGGATGATCATCATAGAGCAGCGAGTTGATGTTATGCGCCGCTGGCAGGCCGAGCTTGTCGAACATATCGAACAGTCGCCAGACGCCGACGCGATTGCCGTAGTCGCGCCAGGCGTAGTTGCGCTGGTTCTGCGGCTCGCCCATCTTGGCGGGGTCCCAGCCGGTGCCCTTGCGATAGGCATAAACCTCGAGATTAGTCACGGCGCAGAAGGCAAGGCGCTTGCCGTCCGGCCAGGCGTAATCAGGGCGTTCGAAAATCGGCGAATAGTCGTACCGGTTGTGTTTCGGCAGCATGGGTGGGATCGAATCCTTGCGATCTATTGGGAAGTCAGTAGGCCGCCTCGGCGGAACGCGTTGCCCAGAAGGTCACCCGGCGTTCGATGAAGGCGAAGACCTCGTACATGGCGACGCCCATCAGCGCGATGACCACGAGTCCCGCAAAGACGAGCGGCACGTCGAAGCGCGCACTCGCCGACATCATCAGGTAGCCGATGCCGAGATCGGAGGCGACCGTCTCGGCGACGACCGAGCCGATGAAGGCGAGCGTGATCGCAACTTTCATGGAGGCGAAGAAATAGGGCATGGCCCGGGGCAGGCCGACCTTGCGCAGGATCTGCCACTTGCGCGCGCCGAGCGAGCGCAGCACGTCCTGGAGCTCGGGTTCGATGGTCGCCAGCCCCGTCGCCACATTCACCATGATAGGGAAGAAGGCGATGGAGAAGGCGGTCAGGATCGCCGGCACCGTGCCGATGCCGAACCAGATGACGAGGATCGGCACGATCGCCACCTTCGGCACCGAATTGAGCCCGACCATGATCGGATAAAGGCCGCGGTAGACGGCAGGCGAAGCGCCGACCAGCATACCCAGCACCATGCCGACAGCGACCGCGACGGCAAAGCCCGCCAGCGTCGTATAGAAGGTCTGCAGCGAATTCATCAGGATTACGCTGAAGTTGTTCACAAGGCTAAGGGCGACGTCGGTCGGCCGCGGCAGGATGAAGCGATCCACCCGAAACACGACGCAAACGAGTTCCCAAAGAACGAAGAATCCGATCGTGATCAGAAGCGGGACGGCACTTTTGCTGGCGAGGAGCTTTTGCATGGCCTGTTCCGGACTCAGTGGCGCGCGATCTTGCCGCGCAGCTCGTGCACGAGATCGACGAAATCGGGTTGGTAAGTCGTCTCGATCGAGCGCGGTCGCGCAAAGCCGATCTCTGCGCGATGCACGATCTGCCCCGGCCGGGGGCTGAAGACATAGATGGTATCGGCGAGATAGACCGCCTCGCGCAGGTCGTGCGTGACGAGGATCACGGTCGGGCGCTTGTCGATCCACAGAGTCTGCAGCACCTCCCAAAGATCCTCGCGCGTGAAGGCGTCGAGCGCACCGAAGGGCTCGTCGAGGAGCAGCAGCCGCGGCTCGTGGATCAGCGCCCGGCAGAGCGACGTCCGCTGCTGCATGCCACCGGACAACTCCCACGGGTATCTCGTCTCGAAGCCGGAGAGGCCGACGAGCTTCAGCAAGGCCCGGGCCCGCTCCTCGTAATCCCGCCGCTTGCGGCGGAACTGGCTCGCATGCGGCTCGACGATTTCGAGCGGCAGCAGAACATTGTCGAGGGTCGTGCGCCAGGGCAGCAGGCTCGAGTTCTGGAACGCCATGCCGCAGATGCTCAGTGGACGCACAACCGGCACGCCGTCGACGGTGACCGTGCCCTCTTGCGGCGGATGCAATCCGGAAACCAGTTTGAGCAGGGAGGACTTCCCGCATCCGCTCGGCCCGACGACGGCGATGAACTCGCCTTGACGGATAGTGAGGGATGTATTCGCGAGTGCCAGCGTATCGGATGCGTAGCGCAGGCTGACGCCGTCGAGTTGCGCCAGGATCGGCGCTTCCGGCACCCGCGCGTGCGCCTCGGCAACCGCCGCATATGACTGATTCATCATGTCTAATCCCCTCGCGCCTTCGGCGTCTTTGGTGGCCGCCCATCGCTTGCGAGACGGAGGTCTTCGCATGGGCGAAGCAGATGCGTGTCAGCTTTCGGCGTGCTGGGTCACCAGCCGCGCCGTCCGTGAAAGGTGGTCCTCCAGGATGGCGCAGGCCCGTTCGGCATCCCGCGCCACGCAGGCGTCGTAGAGGGCCCAATGTTGCGCGTGCGGCTGTGCGCGTCCGTCGATGTGGATGCGCTGACGCACGTAGCGTTCGATGTTGCGGCGTTGCCGCTCGATTTCCCCGACCAGCCGTGGCCAGCCGGAGGCTGCATTGATGCGTGCATGGAAGGCCTCGTTCAGCTGAAGCCAGGCGCCCAGATCCGGCGTCTCGTCCATGCGCTCCAGGATGTTCCGCAGGTCATCGAGGTCCTGCGAGGTCATCACGGGGATCGCACGGCGAAGCGCCAATTGCTCCAATGCAAGACGGATGCCGACCAGCTGTTCGAGATCATATGCGTCGAGCCGTGACACCTCTGTGCCGCGTGACGGGAAGCAGGTGACGAGCCCTTCCGCTTCCAGTTCCTTGAGGGCGTCGCGGACCGGCATCCGGCTGCAACCCAGACGGGCGGCAATGCTTGCCGCATCGAGCCTTTCGCCCGGTTTCAGCTGTCCCTCGATGATGGCGCGGCGCAATGCATCGAGTACCGCGTCCTTGCGGCTCTGGGGCATCGTGACGGCGAGATCGATGGATGTCATGGACTGAACGCTAACACCGATATATCGGATATCACAACAGGCTAAATGCTCAAAGGTGGAGCAAGCATTGAACAAATAAGTCGCTTGACTGAATTTATTGGCGGCCTCACGATGCCTGTCGCAGCGAAGGTCCGCCACGCGACTCCGCCGAAAAGAGGCCGTGCTGCAGGGGATTCACAAAGGCGCCGCGCGAGCGCCTGGGCGCAGGCTCATCACCTGCTGGTCCGAAGTGGAGGTTTCCGATGCATGCTTCAAGACGAGCCGTGCTTGCTTTTACCTTGGCTGCCGGGGCGCTCGCCGCCAGCGGCGCTCTTGCCGAGGAGCCGCTGAAGATCCGCATCGGCTGGGGCAGCATGCCCGCCCATCTCATTCCCGCCCTCTATGTCGACAAGACGCCACTCAAGCACTACGGCAAGAGCTATACGGTCGAGCCGGTGCGCTTCGGCGGCAGCACCCCCCAGATCACGGCGCTAGCCTCCGGCGACATCGACCTCGCCGCCTTCTCGCCGGCCGCTTTCGTGCTCGGCATCGCCAATGCCCGGCTCGATCTTCGCGTGATTGCCGACGTCCTGCAGGACGGCAAGCCCGGCCATTACTCGCAATCGATCTACGTGAAGGCGGATTCGCCGATCAAGACGGTGCAGGATCTCAAGGGCAAGATTGTCGCCGTCAACGCCATCGGCTCGGCTGTCGACAATGCCGTGCGCGCCATGCTCGCCAAGAACGGCATGGATCCCAAGAAGGACGTGCGCGTCATCGAGGCGAGCTTCGCCAATGTCCTGCCGATGCTGAACGACGGCAAGGTCGATGCCGGGCCTGTGCAGCAGCCCATGGCGAGCGAACTTGTGAAGCAAGGCAAGCTCCGCCTTCTCTTCAGCTCCGCCGATGCGATGGGGCCGACGCAGTTCGTGTTTCTCGTCGGGCGCAAGAAGTTCCTCGACGAGCACAAGGAAGCGCTGCAGGATTTCTTCGAGGACCATGTGCGCGCCATCCGCTGGATCATGGACCCGAAGAATCGCGACAAGGCTTTGCCGATCATCGCGAAGGAATCGGTGCGGCCTGTCGAACAGATGAACTATCTCTTCACTGACCTCGACTACTTCCGCGATCCTTTCGCGATGCCCGATATTCCGGCGCTGCAGCAGGCGATCGACGTCTCTGCCGATCTCGAGGTGGTGCCGAAGACGATCAAGGTCAGCCCCGATTATCTCGATCTGAGCTTCGTCGAGGAAGCGAAGAAGCGCATCGAAGCCAATCCTTGAGGCACCCTCGCGGCCGATGATCAGCGATACTATTCCGGAACTGACGGTCGAAGGCGATGCCTTCGCCCGCGGTGAGTTGCACGGGCGCCGCTTTGCCCGGGCGGTGATGGACAATCTCGAAACCTATCTGCGCCGCTTCGAAGCCTCGGGCCTCGGTCGCGAGGCCGTGGCCGAGGAGGGCAGGCGGTGGCTTGCCGCCATGTCGCGGCAGAACGCCGACTATGCGGCGGAGATGGCGGGCATCGCCAAGGGCGCCGGGGTGGGCGAGGCTGATATCGCCGTGCTCAATGCCCGCTACGAGCTCGCCTTCACGCTCTTCGGCAAGGAGGCCAAGAAGCGCGAGGTGCTGTTGTCGGTGGGGCCGGACGGCTGCACGACCTTCGGCCTCCTGCCGGAGATCACCGGCGACGGTCATACCTGGCTCGGGCAGAATTGGGATTGGCTCGCCGGCGTGCACGGCGGTTGCCTCGTGCTTCGGGTGATCCGGCGCGACGCGCCGAGCTTCATCTGCCTGACGGAAGCCGGCATCGTCGGTGGCAAGATGGGCGTCAACGAATGCGGCATCGGCCTCGTCGAGAATGGGCTCGCCTCCGATCGTGACGGGGCCAATCCGCTGCAGAAGCCTTTCCACATGCGCTGCCGCGAGATCCTGGAGGCGGATCGCTTCGACGACGCGCTGCGGCCCGTCCTCGACACGCGGCGGACCTGTTCGGCGAATTTCGTCGTCGGCCAGGCGGGCGGCGAGATCATCGATTTGGAAACCAGCCCCGACCACGTGACCTACCTCTATCCGCAGGACGGCATCGTCACCCATGCCAATCATTTCATGGGGATCGGCCACGGCCAGTCGCAGATGGAGAAGGTCGGACCGAGCACGCTCTATCGCGCGGCGCGCATGCGGCGCCTCCTCGCCGGGGCGGGGGCCCCCGTCACTGTCGAGCAGATGCAGGCGGCCGCACGCGACACCTTCGGCGCGCCGAACGCGATCTGCCGCACCCCCGACGAGCGGCTGCCCGAGGCCAAGCGCACCATGACGACCGCCGCCGTGCTCATCGACCTCGACGCGCGCGTGATGCTTGTCGCCAATGGGCCGCCCACGCATTTCGCCTATGTCGCCTTTCCCCTGTTCCAGCGTTCCTGACGCGCTCCCCCTCGTTCCATCGAAAGGTTCTTCATGGCCGTCCGCCCTCTTCGCATCGTCATGGATGGCGTAACCGGCCGCCTCGGGCAGAACCAGCATCTCGCCCGCTCGCTCATGGCTATCCGCAAGGATGGAGGGCTTGCCCTCGCCAATGGCGACCGGCTGATGCCCGAGCCGGTGCTCGTCGGGCGCAATTCCGAGAAGCTCGCCGCCTTGGCCGAGGCCCATGACGGTCTCGAATGGTCGACGGATCTGGCGGCTTGCCTGGCCGATCCGCAGGTCGAGATCTATTTCGATGCAGCCGTGACGGCGGGGCGGGTGGAGCGGGCCAAGCGGGCCATTGCCGCCGGCAAGCATGTCTATCTCGAAAAGCCGATTGCAGGGACCCTCGCCGAGGCCCTCGATCTGGCCCGCACGGCGGAAGAAGCGGGCGTGAAGAACGGCGTCGTGCAGGACAAGCTTTTCCTGCCCGGCTTGTCCAAGCTCGGGCTGCTCGGCCGCTCCGGCTTCTTCGGCGAGATCCTGTCGGCACGGCTCGACTTCGGCTGGTGGGTGTTCGACGGCGAACTGCGTCCTGCCCAGCGCTCGAGCTGGAACTACAAGCGCGCCGAAGGCGGCGGTCTCATCCTCGATATGTTTCCGCACTGGCGCTACATCGTCGACCATCTCGTCGGCCGGGTCCAAGCAGTGACCTGCCGGCACGCGACACGCACCCCGCAACGCCGTGACGAGCGGGGCACGCCCTATCAGGTCGACGTCGAGGATGAGGCCTTCGCGACGTTCGAGCTCGACGGGGGCGCTTTCGTGCAGCTGTCGAGCTCCTGGGCGACGCGCGTCAAGCGAGACGATCTCTTCCAACTGCAGATCGACGGCACGGCGGGATCGGCGGTGGCCGGCCTGCATGATTGCTGGATCCAGCCCCTGGCCGCGACGCCGAAGGCCGTCTGGGACGTGGACACCCCGCCGCGCACGAATTTCGACGCCGAGTGGCAGACGATGCCGCCGCTCGCCGAGCACAAGAACAGCTACCGGGCGGGCTGGGAGCTCTTTCTTCGCCATGTGGCGGAGGGCGCGCCCTTTCCATCGCCGCTCATCGAGGGCGCCAAGGGCGTCCAGCTTGCCGAGGCCTGCTACCTGAGCGACGCCGAGCGCCGCTGGGTGGACCTGCCGGATCTTTCCTTGGCGCGCGCCGGGCGCGACCAGATCAGCGCGACGCGCGCACGAGGGTGACATGACGGAGGACAGCTACGGCTTCAAGCTTCTGAGCCAGGACCTGCTCGGCGGCTTCGGCAGCATCGGCGAGGGCATGTCAATGCAGCTCGCCAAGGGCGGCCGCCGCGTCATGTGGCTTGCCCACGAGGGGCCGCCGAAGAATTTCACCGGCGTCGACGTCACCGATCCGCGGGCGCCACGGGTGATCGTTCAGACCGATTTGCCGCACGGTAAGGTGCGGTCCAATTCGCTGGAGGCCTGCGGAGACCTGCTGGCTGTCGCCTATCAGACCCTCGAGCCGGGGCTGACGCCCGCCGGCTTCGAGCTCTTCGACATCAGCGACCCCGAAAACCCGCGCTCCGTGAGCTTCTTCGATTGCTCCGGTCCCTATTCGCGCGGCGCGCACTGCCTGTGGTTCGTCGATGGCGACTATGTGCATGTTGCGAGCGGCGCGCCCGATTTTCAGCCGCACGACCAGAAGGACGACCAGATCTACCGCATCGTCGACGTGCGCGATCCCACGCGTCCGAGCGAAGTAGGCCGTTGGTGGCAGCCAGGCACCCGCGTCGGCGACGATGCCCCCCGCCCGAAGCGGCTGCCGATCGATTCGGGTTTTCGCGCGCACAATACCAACGTCTATCCGGAGCGCCCGGACCGGGCCTATATCGGCTATCTCGACGGCGGCGCCTATGTTCTCGATATTTCCGACAAGAGCCGGCCGCGCGTCGTCTCCGCCTGGAACCCGCATCCGCCCTATCCCGGTTTCACCCATACGGTGATGCCGCTCTTCTCGCGCGATCTCCTGATCGTCAGCGACGAATGCGTGCGCGACGACGGCAAGGACTGGCCGAAGCTCACCTGGATCGTCGATGCGCGCGAGGAGGGCAATCTCGTCCCCATCGCCACGCTGCCCCTGCCGTCGGTTGAAGATTACGGCCAGCGCGGCGGCCGCTACGGCTCGCATAATCTGCACGAGAACCGGCCGGGCGAGGCGTCCTTCAAATCCGACAGGCTGATCTTCGGCACCTATTTCAACGCCGGGGTGAGGGTGCACGACATCGCCAACCCGCTGCAGCCGAGAGAGCTGGCGGCTTTCGTTCCGCCGGCGCCAGCCGGCTCACGCGTGCCGGCCGTGCAGATCAACGATGTTTTCGTGGATGAAAATATGCTGGTCTATGCTGCGGAACGTCACAAGGGCGGGCTCTATATCCTGGAGCCGAACTTCTAGGACAGCGCGATGGAACGCCGGCCGGTCACAGTCGTCACGGGTTTCCTCGGCAGCGGCAAGACGACGCTGCTCAACCGCCTGCTCGCGGATCCGCAGCTCGCCGACACGGCCGTCGTCATCAACGAATTCGGCGAGATCGCCCTCGATCATCTGCTCGTGGAACAGGCCATCGAAAATGCCGTGGTGCTGCAGAGCGGATGCATCTGCTGCACCATCCGGGGCGACCTCGTCGACACCCTGCTCGACCTGCATGAGCGCGCCCGGCGCGGCGAGCTTCCGGCCTTCTCGCGCGTCATCGTCGAGACGACCGGGCTCGCCGAGCCCGGCCCCATCGTCCAGACGCTCGTCAGCGACGGCGCCTTGACCCCCCTCTATCGATTGAACGCGGTGGTCGCCACGGTCGATGCTGTGAACGGCGCCATGCAGCTCACGCGCTATGCGGAAGCCTCGCGCCAGGCGGCGATCGCCAGCCTCATTCTCGTCACCAAGAGCGACATCGCCGATCCCGCCACGGTCGGGACCCTGCGCGGCGAGCTGGCGGCGGTCAATCCAACGGCCGAGATTGCTGTCGCCGATCATGGCGCGGTCGATCCGGGGCTCATTTTGGCAGGCGCGACTTGGGATCTGGCGCCCGAGGACCTCGACCGCTTCCTGCCGTCTGCCGCCTTCGCCGGCGCGGTTGGCGGCACCGGCCCGGTGGCGCTCCTGAGCCATGCCGGATCCGGCCACCGGCCGCTGCGCTACGGTGAGAGCGCGGCGGTTGCAGCCTGCTGCCTCGTCATCGACCGGCCTATGTCCTGGGCGGCGCTGTCGTCCTGGCTCGCGGCCGTGATCTCGCTGCGCGGCGCGGACATCCTGCGCGTCAAGGGCATCGTTCATCTGGAAGGATCGCCTGGGCCGACGGTCATCCACGGCGTGCAGCATCTCGTCCATCCCCCGCGGCATCTCGCGGCCTGGCCGGACGAGGACCGGCGCTCACGCATCGTCGTGATCGGGCGCAACATCTCCGCGGTCGGATTGCGGCGCAGCCTCGAGACGGCGCTCGGCGCCGATCGCCAGTGGGCGGCGTGAAGCCAGGCAGCTCCCGCGTCCGCTCCCCTTGCAAGGTGCGCTGCGGCATAAAAATATTTCGTTCCTCTGCCCGGCGCGGAGAGGGGCAGGGTGAGGGGGAATCGTTGTGAATTGGCAGTCATCCCCCCGCACCCGGCGGCTGCGCGGCCGACCTCTTCCCACCGGGGAGAAGTGCAAGAGGTTCCGCCTGCTCGTGCTAAGCCAGCACGGCCGGGCGCAGTGGGCTGCAGGGCAGGGCGTCGCCCGTCCAGAACGGCTCGGCACCGACGATTGCGGCAAAGAGCGCATCATCCGAACCGGCCGTCTCCAGCGCATGCAGTTCGATACCGGCTCCGGTGAGGCGGGCGCGGCGCTCGGCGTTCTTGCGTGGGGTCAGTTCGCGCGACGAGGTGAGCGCGACGATGCGGCCGCGCCCCGGGAAAAAAGCCATGTCGACGCGGATGAAGTCCTCCCGACCCGCCGGCTTGCCCGGATCGGCCGGCGCAAGAAGATGCGCGCGCGGCAGCGGACGCGGCGCAGAAAAGCGAAAGTCGCGATAGGAAAAAAGCCCCTGATACGGCGCAAGCTTTTCTTCGATCTCAATGCGATCGGCCTCGACGATCCTTTCCACCCAATCGAAATAGGACGCGATGAGGCGCTTGCCCGCCTGATCCCAGGGACCCGTGCCGGCCTCGACCTCCCCGCGCAGCGCCGCGAAGACGTCCTCGCCCACCTGCGCGGGTTGGGCCTCCATCCGTGCCGAATTGAGCCGCCAGCCACGCCCGGCCACCTCGACCACCGCGCAAGGCACGCGCGATGTTATCGAGACGCTCTCGCGCAAGAGCCCGCAGAGACGGATGTCGTCGAGCGACCAGTCGTCGGCCGCGTAGGGCACCAGCGCCACACCGCTCACAGTCAGATCCATGTCGCCTTCCCGTTCCGGCCGGCAACGGCCGGTCCGTACCGCGCATTATCGAGGAGAGTTCCATGCCACGCCATATCGTCTGCCTGACTTTCGACTTCGACACGGCGTCCGGCTTCATCGCGCGTGGGCTGACGACCCCGACCCCGCTGTCGCGCGGCGAGTTCGGGCGCATCGGCGCGCGGCGCATCCTCGAGCTGCTCAAGCGCTATGATGCGCCCGGGACGTGGTTCACGCCCGGCTTCACCATCGAGAGCTTTCCGGCCGAATGCGAGGCGATCGTCGCGGCTGGCCACGAGATCGGGCATCACAGCTGGGCGCATGTGCCGCCCGCCTCGCAATCGCGCGCCGAAGAAGAGGCGGATATGGCGCGCGCCATCGAATCGATCGTGAAGCTGACGGGCGCCGCGCCCCGGGGCTATCGCTCGCCGTCCTGGGACCTGAGCGATGCGACCATCGAACTGCTCGTCGCCAATGGCTTCGACTACGACAGCAGCCTCATGGGCGCTGATTACGAACCCTACAAGGCGCGCAACGGCGATCGGGGCAAGGTTGGCGAGCCGTTTCATTTCGGCCGCGAGACCGACCTCATGGAAATGCCCATCAGCTGGACCATGGACGATCACCCGCATTTCGAATTCTACCGCACGCCAGACTTCCTGATGCCCGGGCTCCAGTCGCCGCGGGCCGTCATGGAGAGCTGGAAAGACGAATTCACCTATATGAAGAAGATCACAGACTGGGGCATCCTGACCTATACCATGCATCCCTACGTCATCGGCCGCGGTTACCGCATGCTCGCCTTCGAAGGGCTGATGGATTTTCTTGGCAGCGAAGGTGCGGTGTTTTTGACCATGGCGGATGCGGCACGCGAAGCCCGCGCCCGCCTGTTCCCCTGAGCGGCTCTGCCCCCAGACATTCGCTTGCACAGGCAAAGAGCAGAGGCGCACAATTAAGTCGCTTGACTGAATTGTTTGTCGTCTCACTATGGAGCCGATCGAAAGGCCTGCCCGGATGACCGAACCTGCCGTCGCGATCGACCGGCTCACCTATCGCTACGAAGCGGCGCGGGGGTCGAGCGTTCTCGCCTTGACCGACGTGACCTTGACGATCGAGCGCGGCGAATTCGTTTCGCTGCTCGGACCGTCCGGTTGCGGCAAGTCCACGCTGCTCTACCTCATCGGCGGCTTCATGCCAGCGGCCGGCGGCGCGATCCGCGTCAATGGCAAGCCCGTTGTGGGCCCCGGCCCGGATCGGGGCATCGTCTTCCAGCAATTTGCGCTCTTCCCTTGGCGCACCGTCATCAGAAATGTGCTCTACGGCATGGAGAAGCAGCGCGTGCCGAAGGCCGAGCGCCTGGAGCGGGCGCATCGGCTCATTCGCGAGGTTGGGCTAACAGGCTTCGAGAACCACTATCCCTCGCAGCTCTCGGGCGGCATGCGCCAGCGCGCGGCGATCGCCCGCACGCTCGCCGTCGATCCCGACATCCTGCTCATGGACGAGCCCTTCGGCGCGCTCGACGCGCAGACGCGCAGCATCATGCAGGAACAGCTGAAGGCGATCTGGCGAGCGACGGGCAAGACGGTGATCTTCGTCACTCATGACGTGCGCGAGGCGGTCTATCTCTCGCAGCGCGTCGTCATCATGTCGAAGCGCCCCGGCACGGTGAAGGAGATCATCTCGACGGAGGATTTCGAGAGCGAAACCGATACGCGGGTGCAATCGGCCGTCGAGCATATCTGGCAGCAGGTGAAAGTGGAGTTTGCGGATGCGGCGGTCGCGCATGCGTGACGGCTTCATCCGCTACAGTCCGCTGCTCCTTCTGGCGGTGGCTTGGGAGGCAAGTTCGCGTCTCGGGCTCGTCGATGAATATGCGTTGCCGCCGCTCTCCAGCGTCTTCGTCGCCTGGTACGATTTCCTGCGCGATCCGTCCTTCTACTATCATGCGGGCATGTCGCTGGCGCGTGCCTTCACGGGGCTTGCACTTGCGGTGACGCTGGGCGTCACGCTCGGCATCTCCATGGCGAGCTTCCGCTGGGTCGACGCGACCTTCGGCCCGATCGTGAAGCTCTTCTACCCCATGCCGAAGTCGGCCCTCATCCCGCTCACTATCCTGTGGTTCGGGCTCGGGCATTCCTCCAAGATCTTCCTCATCTTCCTGGGCTGCCTCTTGCCGATGACGCTCAGCAGCTTCAACGGCGCGCGCGGCACCGAGAAGGTGCTGATGTGGTCGAGCGCGAGCCTCGGCGCCTCCCGCTGGAACCAGATTCGCGATGTCGTCTTCAATGCGAGCCTGCCCTCCATTCTCGCCGGCATGCGCACGGCGCTCGCGCTCTCCTTCGTGCTCTTCGTCAGTTCCGAACTGGTCATCGCCAATGAGGGGCTCGGCTATCTCATCCGCATGACGGGCGACGGCGGGCAATATGCTGCAATGTTCGCCGCCGTGCTCACCGTCGTCGCGATGGGTTTTCTCGCAGACCGCCTGATCCTCCTTCTCACGGCACGGGTGCTGAGATGGCGTGGCTGAAGCCGGCGGCGCTCTTGCGCCTTCTGCCCATTCTGGGGCTGATCGCTCTCTGGCAGGCCGTGGCCGCCTCCCAGCTTCTGAGCGAGTTCCTGCTGCCCTCCTTCACGACTGTCGCGGCGCGCATCTGGGAGGATCTCCTTTCCGGCGTTCTTCTGGTCAATACCGGCCTGACGGTCTATCGGGCACTGACCGGCTTCGTCATCGCGAGCATCCTCGGCGTTTCCGTCGGGCTCTCGATGTCGCTGTTCCGGCCGGTGCGCTGGTTCTTCGATCCGCTGATCTCCATCGGCTTTCCCACGCCGAAGATCGCGCTGTTGCCGATCTTCATCCTCTGGCTCGGCATGGGCGACGAATCGAAGATCGTCATGATCACCTTCGCCTGCTTCTTTTCCATCGCCACCAACAGCCTCGCCGGCGCCATCGGCGTGGAGCGGCCGTTCATCTGGTCGGCCGAGATGCTCGGCGCCTCCCGCCGCGAGGTCCTGACCGATGTCGTGTTGCCGGCGGCTATGCCGCAGATCCTGACGGGCATGCAGATCGCCTTGCCCGTCTCGCTCATTTCAACGCTCGTCACCGAGATGATCATGGGCGGCGACGGGATCGGCGGCCAGCTTCTGCAAGCCTCGCGCTTTGCGGATTCGCCGGGCGTCTTCGCGGCCATCGTGGAAATCGCCATCGCCGGCTCCATCGTCGTCAACGCCATGTTCGCCTTGCGTCGTCACCTGCTCCGGTGGCACCAGGAAACGGAGCGACCATCGACGTGACAGCGGAGCGGACCAAGGCATGACGGCGGATGTGACGCCCCTTGATCGACGCCGGGCGGCAGGTGCCGAGACACGCCAGCGTATTGTCGCCGTGGCGGAGGTGCTGTTCGCCGCCAATGGCTATGATGCCGTCGGGCTGCGCGACATCATCCGCGAAGCGGGCATCAATTCGGCAGCGGTGCACTACCATTTCGGCACGAAGGAAGCGCTCTTCCTGCATATCCTGCGGCTGAGGGCCGAGCCGATCGCCGCTGCGCGCATGGAGCGGCTGGACGCGCTGCGCGCGCGGGAGCCGTTCGAGTTGCGCGACGTCATCGACGCCTTCCTGCGGCCCGCGCTGGAACAGGCCGAACCGGCCGATCCGCCTCGGGCCAATTATGCCGAGCTGCGGGCGCGCCTTTCCGGCAAGCACGAAGATACGGTGCGCCAACTCCTCGCCGAGATCTTCGACCAGTCGAGCAAAGCCTTCCTGGATGCCATCCGGCAATGCCTGCCGGATCTGCCGGAGGCGGATCTCTACTATCGCTTCCACTTCCTGCTCGGCACCATGGTCTACACCATGGCCAACCCCGGCCGTATCCGCGATCTCAGCTTCGGCGGAACGGACCCCTTCGACTTCGACGAGGTGCTGAGCCACCTCGTGCCCTTCATCGAGGCGGGCTTTCGCGCCGCGCCACTGTCCAAGCCTGCAAAGCGGCCGCTTCGCCGGCCGGCGAAGAGGGGCAAGCCATGACCACGCATCGCATCGGCATCATTATGCATGGGGCGACTGGGGCGCTCGCGCGCCAGCAGCATGTCGCCTCCCTCGTCGCCATCCGCAAGGAAGGTGGGCTTCTTCTGCCGTCGGGCCTGCGCCTCATGCCCGATCCGATCTTCGTCGGTCGCAGCGCCGAGCGGCTCACAGAGCTTGCGGACCAGACCGGCATCGCGCGCTGGACGACCGATCTCGATGCGGCGCTCGGCGATGCGGACGACGCGGTGTTCTTCGATGCAGCCACAACGAGCCTGCGCTATGACGTGCTGCGGAAGGCGATCACCGCCGGCAAGCATATCTATTGCGAGAAGCCGATCGCCGGCTCCATCGAAGAGGCCATGGATCTCGTGCGCCGCGCCGAAGCAGCCGGCGTGAAGGCCGGCACCGTGCAGGACAAGCTCTTCCTGCCCGGCTTCGCCAATCTGCTGATGGTCGTGAAATCCGGCTTCCTCGGGCGCATTCTCGAGGTGCGGCTCGAAATGGGCCGCTGGATCTTCGACGGCGCGCTGCAGCCGGGCCAGCGCCCGAGCTGGAATTATCGCAAGAGCGACGGCGGCGGTCTCGTCCTCGATATGTTTCCGCATTGGCGTTACATGCTCGACGCGCTCATCGGGCCGATCACGGCGGTGAGTTGCACCCATCGCACGCAGATTCCGCGGCGCTGGGACGAGAACGGCGCGCCCTACGATGTCGATGTCGAGGATTCGGTCTTCGCGCAGCTCGAATTCGCCAATGGCGCCATCGGCTCGGTGAATTCGAGCTGGTGCACCCGCTCGCGCCGCGAGGCGCCCATCGTCCTTCAGATCGACGGCACGGATGGTTCGGCTGCCGCCGGGCCGCATGAATGCTGGACGCAATCGGCCGTCAATACGCCGAAGGGCAGGGCGGCCGCGGAGAAGCCGACCGAGCCGCCGGGCGGCGACTGGCAGCGCGTGCCGCAGAATGCCCCGCTCCGCAACAGCTATCGCGCCGGCTGGGAGTTCTTCTTGCGCCATGTGGTGGAAGGTGGCGACTATGCCTTTCCGCTCATCAAGGGCGTCGCCGGCGTGCAACTCGCCGAACTCGCTTATCAGAGCCATCGCGAGCGCCGGTGGGTCGAGGTGCCGCCGCTGCAATGACCGCGATGGGCGGACGGGTCGCAGCCGGAAGGCGCCTCGGTGATTGTCATGCCGGCCACTATCGACGACTATGCCGGCCGCGGCGGATGCTAGCCTCCGCTTCGCCGCAACCGATCCTTCCTGCCGAGCGCCATCATGAAAACCGAGCTTCTGTTCCGCGACGACGCCTATATCCGTGAAACGACTGCCCAGGTGGTCGCCGTCGATGATGGAGGACTGACGCTCGACCGAACCATCTTCTACGCCCAGGGAGGCGGCCAGCCCGGCGACCGTGGCACCTTGCGCCTGCCCGACGGATCGCCCGTGACGATCACCAACACCGTCTATGCGCCGGACCGCAGCGGGATCCTCCACCAAGTCGCGCCAGATAAGCCCCGCCCCCAGGTCGGCGACAGCGTCGAACTCGCCCTCGATTGGCCGGTGCGCTATGCCCGCATGCGCGTGCATACCGCGCTGCATCTCCTCTCGGTCGTGCTGCCTTACCCGGTCACGGGCGGTGCCATCGGCGACGGGGAGGGCAGGCTCGATTTCGACCTGCCGGATGGAAGCCCGGACAAGGACGCGGTGACGGCCGCGCTGCAGCAGATGATCGACAAGGACGCCGCAGTCAGCGAACGCTGGATCACGGACGAGGAGCTGATGGCCAATCTCGGCTTGGTCAAGACCATGTCGGTGAAGCCGCCGATGGGCACCGGCCGCGTGCGGCTCGTCGAGATCGCCGGGCTCGATCTTCAGCCCTGCGGTGGCACCCATGTGCGCCGCACCGGCGAGATCGGCCAGGCGGTGGTCACCGGCATCGAGAAGAAGGGGCGGCAGAACCGCCGGGTGCGCATTTCGGTCTCCTGACCCGCGGCCGTGGCGGGCAGCGCATAAGAAGGTCCGAATCGGGACGGAAGCAGGGCCGGAGGCGTCGCAGCGCCGAAGGCATGCAGCCGGCGCAACCCTTTGCGGTTCTACGGGACCTGGGATCTATTGTCGCCACTTCGCGCCACGGATAAACCGCGAGCATGCCGATTCCGGATAGCGCACCGAAGGAAGACGGATTCGCGACCGAACGCGATCCGCGGCTGCGCATCATCATCCCGATGATCGTTGCCGTCGCCTTCCTGATGGAGCAGCTCGACTCGACGATCATCACGACGGCCATTCCGGATATGGCGAAGAGCCTCGATACGACACCGCTCAGGATGAACCTGGCGGTGTCGATGTATATTCTGACCCTGGCCGTGTTCATTCCCGTCAGCGGGTGGTTCGCCGACCGTTTCGGTGCGCGCCGCATCTTTGCGCTGGCGCTTTTCGTCTTCACCCTGGGCTCGGCGCTCTGCGGCATGGCGACGAGCTTCGAAATGCTCTTGGTGACCCGGGGGATCCAGGGTCTCGGCGGTGCCATGATGACGCCGGTCGGGCGGCTCATCCTGCTGCGCAGCTTTCCGCGCAGCCAGCTCGTCACGGCCATGACCTACATGACCTTGCCGGCGATTCTCGGGCCCGTCATCGGGCCGCTGCTCGGCGGCTTTCTCACCACTTACGCCTCCTGGCGGTGGATCTTCTACGTCAACCTCCCCTTTGGTTTCATCGGCATTCTGCTCGCCTTGCGCTACGTCGACGACGTCCGCGCGGAAAACCAGTCGCGGTTCGATTTCCGCGGCTTCCTGATGGTTGGGGTGGGGCTCGCGCTGATGCAATACGGCATCGAGAACGTGGGCAGGCCGACGATCCCGCCCCTGGCCGTCGTGGCGGTGCTCGTCGCGGCGGTGCTGCTGCTCCTCGGTTTCACGCGCTATGCCCGGGGCGTGCCGTCGCCAGCCGTGGATCTCACGCTCTTTCGCATCCGCTCCTTCTGGGTCGGTACGCTTGCCGGCGGCCTCTGCCGCATCGGCCTCAACGGCGTGCCCTTCCTGCTGCCGCTCATGCTGCAGGTCGGTTTCGGCGTGAGCCCGGTCACCTCAGGGTCGCTGACCTTCCTCAGCAGCTTCGGGGCGCTCCTCGTCCGCCCGGCCTTGTCGGTGCTGCTACGGGCTTTCGGGTTCGATCGCGTGCTCGCCGGAAGCGCCGTTCTCGGCGCGTTTATGATCGCCGGCTTTTCCTTCATGGAGCCGGACACGCCGCATTGGATCATCGGCGCCTATATCCTGGTTTTCGGCCTGATCCGGTCGGTGCAGTTCATGGCGTCGAACACGCTCTCCTATGCCGATACCCCGGCCGAGAAGCTGAGCCGCGCCACCAGCCTCGGCGGCGTGCTACAGCAGCTCAGCGTGAGCTTCGGCGTTTCCATCGCCGCCATGCTGCTCGGGCTCGTCTCCATCGAAAGCCAAATTCTGACGCCCGCGCGCTTCCATGAGGCCTTCCTGCTCATAGCCGTGTTCCCGCTTCTCTCGATCCCCGGCTTCCTGTTCCTGCGGCCGGAAGACGGCATGCAGGTCAGCCGGCACTACCGTAAGGGCATCAAGCGCTGAGGCCGCCTTGGCGGTGCTCAGGCCCGCCGCTCAGGCCCCTGAGCGGCCGGCGCCGGAACGCGGAATGAAGGCCGACAAGGCCGTGATCACAGCAACCCCGAGAAGCGGCAGCAGGTAGCTGCCGAGCAGCTGCGCGATCAGGGCGAAAGCGGCCGGGCCGATCACATAGCTCGAGAACAGGAGGAGCGTCGCGCCGGCGGCCGTCTCGCGAATCTCCCCCGGTCGCGATAGCCGCGCTACCTCGGCGATCTGGACGCCGTTCCAGCCGGTGACGGTCGCTCCGGCAATCGCACAGAGCAGGGTGAGGAGAAATGAGGAGGTATCCGCGCCGACATAGGCGAGACAGGCCGTGCAGATGGCGGACAGGGCCGCGATGACCTGCAGGGTCGCCGTGCTCGAGCCGACCCGGTCGGCCACCCAACCAAGAGCGATGCGCCCGATCACGCCCGCTACCTGCATGACGCCGAACAGCGAGCCGGCCGCGAGCAGCGAGAGCTCGCCCTGCTCGACGAGGACGGTGACCAGGAAGGCGATCCAGATGCCTTGAGAGAGAGCGAGCGCCAGCCCGGTCATGGCGAGCCGCACGAGGCCGGGCGTATGCAGCAGGCAGCGGATGGGCCGCGAGAGGTTCTCCGGCGCGAAGAAATGCGCGACCTTGAGCGGTGGGCCACCCCGATCGAGTGGGTCGAGCCGCCTGCGCATGGGCTGGACCACGACCGCGCACAGCACGGCAATGGCCGCGGAGACCACGAGGCAGAGGGGCAGGCCGCCGAGATCGATCAGCGGCGGCAGGATGAAGCCCGCCAGAACACCGCCGATCGGAACGCCCGCCTGCTTGATCGAGAAAACGAGCGCCTGGCGGTTCTTCGGCACATAACGGTGGAGGATGTCGCTCCCGGCCGGCGTGGAGGGCCCGTAGCCGAGCCCCATGAGTGCTACGGCGGGCAGCAGAACGAGGGCCGACGGCAGCGCCATCATGAGGACGCCAAGCGCGCCGAGCACGAGCCCGATCTGCAGCGTGCGCACCGAGCCGACCCGCTCCATCAACGGAGCCCCGGCGAGAAGAAACACCATCGCGCCGACCGTATTGATCGCCGACAGATAACCGATCGTCGAGGAATCGATCGACCGCTCCGCCGTCAGGATCGGCGCCACGGTGGGTGGGAGCCGCGAGAGAAAAGCCGCGACCGCCTGCACGCCGACCGTGAGCAGCAATGGTGCCACCCAGGGATGGGCGGTCTTGGCGGGGCGATCCTCCACGGCCTTCAATTCCCCTTCCGACACGGCCTCAGGCCTCCCCTGTCCGGCGCAGCGAGGCGGGTCGGCCGCCGGTTGCGCTGATCGGGGCAAGTCCCGCCATCGCATCTGTCCTTGCGCTGATGCGCATTCACGGCTGGCGTCAGTTGCATGCTGCGCTGATTCTTGGTCCGCCATGGTTAGCCGAGAATTCCACTAGGGACCCGTGCCGTTTTCGAGGAGCGGTCATGCAGCAGGGATATGTCGACATTCCAAGCCTTCCGACGCGACATTCATTGCAGCGCGACAGGCTGATCCATATAGTGTCGACATATGGCGCATGCTCAGGCGCTGCCTCCCGCTCGTCCGCGGGGATGGCAGCCCGGTCTCCGCCAAAGCAGACCAGAAACGGGAGGTGTTCAATGAGGTTCTTGAAAAAGTCGGTCTTCGCGTCCCTCGGCTTGCTGTTCCTCGCGGGGAGCGGCGGCGCATGGGCCCAGGAGCCTGTGACTTTGAAGGTCTCGACGACCGTCAAGCGGCCGAACGAGGCTTATGTGTTGCTGGATTATGTGGCCGCGCGGGTGAAGCAGCTCACCAAAGGCCAGGTCACGATGGAGGTGCTGCAGCCCTTCGCCTCCGAACGCGACATGTTCGAGCAGGTACTGCTCGGCCAGCTGCAGGGCCAGGCGTCGAGTGTCGACGTTTTCGGCCAATTCGTTCCGGCGGCGCGCATCGCGAGCCTGCCGATGTTCTACGAGAGCTTCGACGACGTCTGGAAGGTGCTGGACGGGCCGATCGGGCAGCAAATTCGCACCCAGGCCGAGGCGAAGGGCTTCAAAGTGCTCGGCTTCATGGGCCAGGGCATTCGCGGGCTCATCATGCGCAATCCCGTGAAATCCATCGACGACGTCAAGGGGCACAAGGTCCGCATCCAGAATTCGCCGATCTGGAGCGCATTCTACCGCTCACTCGGCGTGATCGCCGTTCCCATGGACTGGAACGACATCTACACGGGGCTGCAGAGCGGCGTCATCGACGGGGTGGACACGGTCTTCTCGAGCTCGCTCAACAACAAGCACCAGGAAGTCGCCCCCCACGGCGTGACGACCCGGCACTCCTACCAGGTGCAGATCTTCGTCGTCTCCATGAACGTCTGGAAGAAGCTCACGCCCGAGCAGCAGGCGGCGGTGCAACAGGCGGTGACGGAGGCTCTGCCGGCCGAGCGCTTCGCCTCGATCAGCCAGCAGGGCTACGAGGCGATCCTCAACTGGCGGATCGCCGGGGGCGAGGTGGCCGACCCGTCGCCGGAATTTCTCGACGCCATGCGCAAGGCGGCCGAGGCCGCACGGCCCGAGTTTGCCAAGGCGGTCGGCGGCGAGGACGTGCTGAAGCAGGCCGAGGCGAGCCTCGGGCGCAACTGAGCCGGACTTCATTCGCCGGGTCGCCAGAGCGGTGACCCGGCTCCTGTGCGATGCCGGTTTCGGCCGGCCTTTAGCCGCTCACCACATCCACGACGATCTTGCCCTGTGCCGTGTGTTCGGTGATGGCGCGGTGAGCGTCTTCGACTGTACCGAGGGTGAAGCGGCGCGGATCGACATTCACCACGAGCCGTCCGCCCTCGACGAGGCGCCGTGCCTCCTCCAGGATTTCGCCGTGATGGGCGCGGCCTTCGCCGGTCAGAAGCGGGAGCAATGTAAAGACCCCCGAATAGGTCGCAGCGCGGAAGGAGAGCGGTGCGAGCGCATGCGTGCCCCACCCCAGCGCGCTCACCACATGGCCGAACCGGCGGACCGCTTCAAAGGACCCATCCAGCGTCGGACCGCCGACCGTGTCATAGATGAGATCGAAGCCCTTACCGGCGGTGAGGCGTCCGACATAGTCGGTGACAGGCTCCGCGCGGTCGATGAAGGCTGCCCCGAGCCGCTCGACAAAGGCGCGTTTGGGCTCAGAGTCGGTTGCGAAGACCTCGGCACCAAAGGCCTTGGCAATCTGGATGGCGACATGTCCGACACCGCCGCCGCCACCGTGGATCAGCGCCGCCTGACCGGCCGAGACATGCGCACGATCCACCAATCCTTCCCAGGCCGTGATGAAGATGAGCGGCAAAGCGGCTGCCTCGCGCATGGTCAAACCGGCCGGCTTCAACGCCAGGAGATCAGCATCGACGGCCGCATATTCGGCAAGCGAGCCCTGATGGCCGCCGACACCTCCGGTCATCCCATAGACTTCGTCACCAACGTGAAAGCGGGTGATCCCAGGCCCCAACGACGCCACGGTGCCCGCGAGATCCATTCCCAGGATAGCTGGCAGCGGATGCCGAGCATGGTCAGCGACACCAGCGCGGATCTTGGTGTCGAGCGGATTCACGCCGCTCGCGTGAATTCGGACGAGCACCTGACCCTCACCTGGCTGCGGCCGTGCGATATCGGTGATGCGGAACGGTCCGCCGTAGATTTCGAGAAGGGCCGCTTTCATGGTCGAGGTCGTCATGGCGAATGTCCTTTCGTCACCCTGGGGATGATGACGAAAGATGTTCCATTCCAATTAGCATGAGAACAAAAGACATGGCACGATGCCCATACATTTCTGTTTGGGGGCTTGCACGTGGAATGGAGCGATCTGCGGATATTTCTGGCGATCGCCCGTGAAGGCACACTGGGTGCGGGCGCGCGACGGCTCGGACTGACGCAGCCGACCATGGGACGGCGGCTGCGGGCGCTCGAGGCCGCAGTCGGCCAGACGCTTTTCCAGCGCACCGCCGACGGTTTCGTATTGACCGACGAAGGCAATGCCGTGCTCCGCCACGCCGAACGCATCGAGGAGGAAGCGCTTGCCTTTCAACGTCAGCTCGCCGGGCGCGATCATCACCTTGAAGGTATGCTGCGCCTGTCCTCCTCCGACTGGTTCGGCGCCACCGTGCTGGCGCCGGTGCTTGCGGAATTCGGCGAGCGGCACCCGAGGGTCACGGTCGAACTGCTGACGGACGCGCGCCTCTACAGCCTGCCGCGGCGCGAGGCCGATCTCGTGTTCCGCATAAAGCCTTTCGACGAGCCTGAGGTGATCTCCCGCCGCCTGATGCACATCGACTATGCGCTCTATGGGCGCGCTGGCACCACACCGCCGGATCGCGGCGACGGCGCGGGTGCGCGCGTCGTGACGATGGACACCGCCTTTGCCGAAATGCCGGACGCCCTATGGCTTCGCAAAGTTCTGCCCAAGGCAGAGGTGGCTTTCCGCAGCAACAACCGCGAAGTACAGGCACGGCTCTGCGCGCAAGGCGCGGGGCTGGCGGTGCTGCCGCGCCCGCTCGGCGACACGAGCCCCGGAATAGTGCCGCTCGACATCGGCGAGGTCCCGCCGGGGCGAGACACTTTCGTCGGCTACCATCGGGATCTACGTCATCTCACGCGGTTGCGTGCACTGCTCGACCTGGTCATCGAGCGGCTGGCGAATTGACGTTAGGGGCTACCCATCAAGAGATTGGGCAGCCAGAGCGTCACCGCCGGCACATAGGTGATGACGATCAGCGCAAAGACGAGCGCGCCCATGAAGGGCCAGGATTCGCGGACGAATTCCCGCATGGATACCTTGGCGATCGCCATGACGATGAACATGACCGTGCCGACCGGGGCGGTGATCATCCCGATCATCAGATTGAGAATGACCACGACGCCGAGCTGAACCGGGTCGATGCCGAGATTGGCGAGTGGTTCCGCGAGGATCGGCGTGATCAGGATCAGGATCGGCAGCGGCTCGATGAAGATGCCGAGCAAAAGCAGCAGGATGTTGAGATAAAGGAGAAGCAGCCACGGCTGGCCGCCGGCGAGTTCAAGCAGCTTCATCACGAGAAGCTCGCCGACATTGTCGAGCGCCATGATCTTGCCGAAGATCGCCGAGGCGGCGATGACGATGAGCACCGCACCGACCGAGACGATCGTCTCCTGCGAGGCTGCCACGATGCCCTTCAAGGTCAGCTCGCGATAGATCAGCTTGCCGATGAGGATGGCCGCGGCGACGGCGATGACACCGGATTCAGTTGCCGTAAAGACGCCTGCCACGAGCCCGAGAACGACGACGAAGGGAACGATGAAGGCCGGTCCCGCCGAGAGGAAATTCGTCCGCACCACCGGCCAGCTGAAGGGCGAGGTCTGGCCGAGGCCGCGCCGCCGGGCGACGAAAAAGCTCGTCGCCATCAAGGTCAGGCCCATCAGAAGGCCGGGCACGATGCCGGCGAGGAACAGCCGGCCGATCGAGACATTGGCGAGTGAGCCATAGACGACCATCGGGATGCTTGGTGGAATGATCGGTCCGATGATGGCCGCAGCGCCAACGATATTGGCGGCAAAACCACCGCCATAGCCCTTGTCCTTCATAGCGGGGATCAGCGTCGAGCCGAGTGCGGCGGCATCGGCCGTCGCAGAGCCGGAGACGCCGGAAAGGAAAATGCCGCTGAGGACGGAGGCATGGGCGAGCGCGCCCCGGAACGAACCGACCAGGCTGAGCGCAAAGTCGATGAGCCGGCGCGTGATGCCGGCCGCCACCATCAGCTCGCCCATCAGAATATAGAGAGGAACGGCGAGCAGCGACCAGTTGTCGACGGAATTGACGATGGTATGCGGGACGATCGTCAGCGGGATCGGGGAGATGAAGAGGAGCACGATCAGCGCGGCGAGGATCAGCCCGAACGCGATGGGCAAGCCGATCAGCATCAGGAGCGTGAGCAGCACGCTCATGCCGAGTACGGTCATCGGCTTATCCTCACGCGTTGTTGGGGGCCGGGCGCGCGGCCGGGCTGACGAGGCGGATTGCGATGGAAAGGAGCATCAAGGCTTCGAGCACCGCCGTCGCACAGGTGAAGATGATGAAGGGCAGATACATCCAGGTGACGGAAATATCGAAGGCGGCCATGGTCTGGCCGCCGACGAGGTCGAGCATCAGCCAGCCCTGATAGGCGAGAAAGACCGCGATCGTCGCCGTGGCGAGCGCGATCATGGCGCGCATCAGGAGCGGCTGGGCGGAGGGATCCTCCTGGAAGGCGATGGCGAAATGCCGTCCCTGTGCCATCGCCACGATCGCGCCGATGAAGGTGAGCCAGATCAGTGCAAGCCGCCCCAGCTCCTCCGGCCAGGGCAGACCGATCTTGAACAGGAAGCGGTCGAACACACCCGCGAGCAGGGCGATGACGAGCACGGCCAGCGCAAGCCCGCCGAAAAGCCAGCACGCCCACGTCACCAACCGGACCACGCCGCGGTGGATGATGCCGAACCGGCCCGGCGCCGGCGATACGAAGCCGACCGCCGGTTGAATGTCTTGCGTCATCGGACATCCCCTTCCCAGACTGCGATGTTATGGCGCCTCGCGGTCAAAGGTGGCGACACTTTGGGCGCAAGGCTTCCAGCGGCAGGCCCTCCATAGCCTCTACGCAGCGTGCCGGTTGCAGGCGCGATAGGCATTGGCAAGATCAAGGGCGTCGGCCCAAGGGCCGAAGGCCGGGAGGTTGAGCTTGTCAAACACGGGCCCAACGGTTCCGATCACGCCGACCACATCGCGAGCAGGCCCGGTGCTCTCGGCATCGGCGAAGACGCGGATCTGCCGGACGCCGGCCTTATCCGCGAAGGAGGTTTTGAGGCCCTCGACGATGGCCGCGTCGGCATCGGCCGGCACGGCGCGAAAGCGCAGCACGAGCACGTCGGGGGAGGGCTGGAGAAGCTCCTGCCCGGGATAGATCTGATCGGCCACGAGGCGCAGCACATGCGCGCGCGACAAGATGCGTTTGGTCCACGGACTATTGTTCGGGCCGGATACCCGTGCATAGGTCTCAGACTGGAGGACGTCTGCCCGTTCCACGTCATAGATCGCGAGATAACGTGGCCAGGCGCTGTCGGAAACATAGCGGCTCGCCGTCTCAAAACCCGGAACGGCCAGTCGCTCCTGCACATGCTCGGTATCGTACCAGGTGTTGAACTCGTCCTCCATGTCCGGGGACACTTGGGTCATTGCGAGCAAGATGCCCTTGTTGTGCATGCGTCATGGTCCTCCCGATAAGCTGAAGCCGTAAACACGCTGCGCGCGAACCCAGGCGGGCCGGGGCGCTTCCTCAAGCCTGAGGTTACGACCTCATCGAACAGCTGTCGACACTACAGTGCCGTTATGCACGCCACGATCGGCGTGCCGCGATCAAGGAGCCGCCGACGTGAGCCCGTGCTGGGCCATGAAGCCCTCCACGAGGCCCGCAAATTCGGCCGGTCGTTGATAGGGGATGAAATGCGCCCCGCCCTCGACGATCGTGAGTTCCGCCGAAGGCAGATGCGCCTTGATCTCCTCGGCATGCTCGGGCGGCAGCAGGCGGTCCATGCTGCCGGCAACAAGCAGCGTCGGACAGCGGATCTCGGAGAGGTCGGCTGTCACATCGGCGTGCAGCATGCCTTCGATCGTCGCCGCATAGAGCGTCGGATCCT
The DNA here is from genome assembly GCF_042666455.1 of Chelatococcus sp. GCM10030263. Lineage (NCBI taxonomy): Bacteria > Pseudomonadati > Pseudomonadota > Alphaproteobacteria > Hyphomicrobiales > Chelatococcaceae > Chelatococcus > Chelatococcus sp. GCM10030263. The sequence continues at coordinate 864,678 of NZ_JBHTDB010000005.1, forward strand.
GCGCGCGGAAGCGGTCAACGAAACGCGCCCGGACCCCATCGTCCGGGCAGCCGGCGAAAGCACCGTCGACGATAGGTGGTACAGCTGCCTCCATGCCGTCGCGGCGGACGGCGGCCGCCCGCTGCGCGAGCGCCTCGCGTGCCGCCTCGCGCGTCCTGATGCCCGGATTCGAGAGCACGAGGCCGGCGACGCGCTCCGGGTGGGCGGCGGCATAATGCACCGCCGTCATCGCGCCAACCGCGCAGCCCACCACAACGAGGCGGTCAGGCCCGAGATGAGCGACGAGCGCTTCGAGGTCTCCCACATGGCTCGCCGGTGTCACCGCGGCCGCCGGCCGCAGCGAGCGCCCGGCGCCACGCAGATCGCAGGCGATGGTCCGGAACCGGGCGTCCCAGATGGCGCGGCAGCCGTCCCAGAAGCTGCTGTCGGCGCCCATGGCATGGATCAGCAGGAGCGTGGGCGCGCCGGGCAGGCCGCTGACGGAGTGGTGAAGGAGCTCCGCCATGTCACGCTTCCTCCCCAGCCGGCGGTGTCGATCGTCTCATGGAGTGGGTCACGGGATGAGCACGCTCGCGCCGCGCGTGCGGCGGCTTTCCAGCGCGCGATGCGCCTCGGCCGCGTCGGCCAGCGCGAAGCGCTGGTGCACCGCGGCTTTGACCGCGCCCGTGAGGATCACATTGAACAGATCCGCGGCGCGCGACAAAAGCTCCGCCCGGCTCCTCACGAACCAGGCGAAGGCGGCGCTGGTGATCGTCAGCGAGCCCATCTTGTTGAGCAGGAACAGGTCGAAGGGCGGCACAGGGCCGGAGGCCGTGCCGAAGGAGACGAGCGTGCCGCGCGGCCTCAGACATTTGAGCGAGGCCTCGAAGGTATCGCGGCCGACGGCGTCGAACACCACCGGCACGCCTTCGCCCGCGGTGAGCGTGCGCACCCGCTGGGCGATGTCCTCGCGGCCGCTGATGAGCACATGCTGGCAGCCGTTGGCTTTGGCGAGTTCGGCTTTTTCCGGCGAGCCAACCACGCCGATGACCTGCGCGCCGAGATGGTCGGCCCATTGTGAAAGGAGAAGCCCGACGCCGCCGGCGGCTGCATGCACGACGATGGTGTCGCCGGCCTGCACCGGATAGACGCTCTTCAGGAGATATTGCGCCGTCAGCCCTTTTGTCAGGATCGCCGCGGCCGTGATGTCGTCGATCTCGTCCGGCAGCAGCACCAGCCGGCTCGCATCGAAGAGGCGCGCCTCGGCATAGGCGCCGGGCGGGAAATTCGGCCCGCCGGCGGCATAGGCGACCCGGTCGCCGATCTTGACCTCGGTGACGCCGGGGCCGATCGCCTCGACGACGCCGGCCGCCTCGCCACCGAGCACATGCGGCAGCGAGGGCAGGGGGTAGCGCCCCTCGCGGTTATGGGTATCGGCGAAATTGAGGCCGATGGCCCTGTGGCGCACCAGGGCTTCGCCAGGGCCGGGCGCACCGATCTCGATGTCCTCGTAGCGGAGCTGTTCCGGGCCGCCATAGGCGTGGATGCGAACTGCCTTGACCATTGCGAGCGAATTCCTTCAGCGCGCGACCGTGCCCGGCCGCAACCGTCACTTCATCGAATGCGGCAGGTACAGTGCCATTTCCGGAAAGGCCAGCAGGAGGATCAGCATGACTGCGCAGGCGATCATGAAGGGCCCAAGTCCGCTGAATATTTCTTCCAGTGTGACGAGATCGCCGGCCGCACCCTTGACGACAAAGCAATTGATGCCGACGGGCGGCGTGACCGCGCCGATCTCCGCCAAGATGATGACATAGACCCCGAACCATAACGGGTCGAAGCCGAGCGCCGTCATCGTGGGATGGGTGATCGGGAGTGAGATGGCGAGCAGCGACGGCGCATCCATCAGCATGCCGAGCACGAGATAGACGGCCGTCACGATCGCCACCACGACCCAGACGTTGAGCGTGCCGTCGGCGAGCAATTCCCGGATAGCCTCGGAAACGCCGCTCAGCGCGAGAAAGCGGGCGAAGAGGAGCCCCGCGATGATGATGGCGAAGATCATTGCGGTGAGTTGCACCGTCTCCAGCAAGGTCTTGCCGAGCTGCAGTCCGCGCAGCCCGCGCGCGCGGATGACCGCCATGACGAAGGTCACCAGCGCGCCCATGCCGCCGGCCTCGGTCGGCGTGAAGACGCCGCCGTAGAGGCCGCCGATCATGGCCATGATGACGACGATGAGCGGACCGACAAGCCGTAGCGACCACAGGCGCTCGCCCCAGGTATAGCGCTCCGCCATGCGCGGCGCCTTCTTGGGGTTGACCATGGCGACGACGAAGATGGTGAGGCCGAGCAGGATGGCGAAGACGATGCCGGGAATGATACCGGCGATCAGGAGATCGCCGATCGGCGAGTCGGTCAGGATGCCGTAGACGACCATGAGCGCGCTCGGCGGGATGACGACGGCGAGCGTGCCGGCGATTGCGATGGCGGCGGCGGAAAAGCCGCGATCGTAGCCGCGCTTGATCATCTCCGGCAGGGCGAGCTTGGTGAACAGCGTCGCCGAGCCGACGCTCGAGCCCGAGGCCGCGCCGAAGGCAGCCGCAGCCCCGGTGGTGGCTATGGCGAAGCCGCCCGGCAGGCGCCCCATCCACTTCGTGCAGGCGTCGAAGAGATCGTTGCCGATGCCGGCGCGCATGGCAAAAAAGCCCATGAGCAGGAACATCGGGATGACGCTGAAGTGGAAGCTGTTGACGACGGTGAAATAGATCGTGCCGAGCACCGACAAGGCCGGCGCAAAGCCGGTCAGCAGCACGAGACCGGCAAACCCGACGAGCGACAGCGCCACCATGACATGGGCGCCGAGAAAGATCGAGGCGACGAGAACGACGATACCGGCAACGCCGATCATGACCTCAGACATGAACTTCGCCCTCGATGGCCTCGGGGGAGTTCGTGGCCCGGTCGTCCTCCGGAAAGAATGAGAGAAGGATCGCATCGAGCACGAACTGGATCGTGATCAGCAGGGCGCCGACGCTCACCGCCATCTTGGCGGGATAAAGCGGAAAGCGGATGGTCGCGCCCCAGACCATCTCGTTCATACGGAAGGACCGCATGGCGTACCGGTAAGCGGCATAGGTGAGGCAGGCGAATAGCACAGCCCCGCCGATCAGCGAGATGATGTGGAGAATGCGCGCGACACGCTCGGGGAAATGCGCCACCAGCAGCGTCGTGCGCACATGATCGCGGCGCAGCTGCGTATAGGCGAAAGGCAGGATGATACTGATCGTCAGGAGTGACTGTGAGAATTCGACGCCGGCCGGAAGCGGCCAGTTGAAGAGCTTGCGCAGAATGACATTGGCGTCGATCACCCACATCATAAGGAAGGTGGCGATGCCGCCGATGACGGCTGCCCCGAGCAGCAACTGCCCATAGGCGCGATAAACCTTTAGAAACGGAGCTCTCATCGGGCCTCCCGCCACCGGGCCAATATGGGATGCGGGCCCTCCTCCCCCAGGAGAGCCCACATGCGCCTTTGCATCAATTGTTGATGTCGTTGACGACCTGGCGCGCCTGATCTTCCGGCAGGCCTGCCGCGACGGCGCGGGGGATCCAGCTGTCCCGGACGGCCTGAACGCGCGGATTCTTCAGGGTAGCGTTCAGGAATTCCTCGGCGGGGAACTGAATGATCTCCACATTGCCGTTCTTCTTCCAGCCTTCGCGCACCTCGTTGACGGCCTGATCGTAGACTTTCAGATATTCGTTCAGGTAATCATGCTTCATGTCGTCGATGATCTTTTTGAGATCATCCGGCAGCGCAGCGTATTTATCCTTGTTGATGACCAGGATATGGCCCCAGGATGCGCCCATTGGCACGTCGATGAAATACTTGGCCTTTTCCTCATATTTGAAGCCGCGGGCGATGCCCGGATCGGCAGGCGAGCAGTCGAGCACGCCATTGCTCAGCGCCTCATAGGCATCGACGTCGGCCATCGATACCGGCACGGCCCCGAGAGCCTCGAGCATGGCCGGAAGGGCAATGCCATAGGAGCGGATGCGCTTGCCCTTGAAATCGGCGAGCGTGCGGACCGGCGTGGTGCAGATGATGCCATAGGAGGCCAGCGGCCGCACCGAGACGAGCTTCAGGTTGTATTTATCGAGCTCGTCGCTGAAGGCCTTGTATTTTTCATGCCAGCTGAGCATCAACTCGCCGAGTTGCTTTTGACTTTTCGGCTGAGGCCAGAAGAAGGGCAGCGCATTGTTGATGGGAAACTGGTCGGGAAAATAGGGCGTGACGAGCGCGCCCATGTCGATGACGCCGTTCTCGACTGCCGTCGGCACCTCGCCCACCGTGACGACGGTGCCGCCCCAGAGCATCTGCAGCTTGTGCTTGCCGCCCGAACGCCGGCTGATCTCGTTGGACAGCCATTCCGCGGTCTTTGCATGTTCGGTGCTGCCTTGCGCCATCCAGTCGCCCCATTTGAGGGTCTCGGCATGCGCGGCACTGGTGATGCAACTCACGAGGCCGATGGCCGCAAGAGCGCCTTTAACGAAAGCCTGCATCTTCATTCCTCCCTGAATATTCGCGCAAGGTTTGGGCGCCGTCTTCTCCACATCAACGAAGTCGAGCGGGGTGCGCGCGTTCTGAATCTCTAGGCGCATATCGAGGTCTCGATGCTGAAGCGCGGCGCACTCTAGCGAACCCGCCGAGATCATCGCACATCATCGAAGCGGCGGCAGACGCGTCCTGCCGGACCCGCATGGGAGCATCAGCGAACCACTGCACGATCACCTCCTGTCGCCTCGGTCGGAGCAACCTTGCCATGGCCACTACTCATCGACGCCGAGCCAGGCTCGGCCCTGGTCATCCCCCTTGGACAGCCATGCGGGGCTGTCCAAACGCCTCAAAACCATTCCATGTTTTACTCTTTTGGTCAACATGTGTCGACACTAGTCGGAAATTTCTATCGTTTTCTGCTGCCCAGCATAACTGTTCTCCGGCAGGCGCTTCTTGGGATCCAGCAGCGCAACGAGTGCTCACAGGAGAGGTGAACAGCAAACATACGATAAATTCCGAAAAGAGCAGGGCATCCTCTCCGCTTGGTGCTCCCTGTTGGGCGGCAGTGCTGTCGTTCTCCACGGCGGTTGCTTTGGTGTCGACGAGTGTCGACAGATGACAGTTAAGCACGCCGCGCAGCCTCACCGCGGATCGGACTACCGAAAGAGGCCGCGAGAAAGTCGAGGACGGCGACCGCGAAGGCATCCGCCGTTTCGATCTGCATCATATGCGGGGCGCCCGGGAGCACGGCGAGCTTGCTGCCGGGAATGGCCGCGGCGAGCGCCTGTGACGCCTCGAGCGGGGTCGCCGCGTCCTTGTCGCCGGCGACGACAAGCGCCGGAATCGCGAGCTTCGACAAGGCGCCGAGTGCGTCGTGGCCCGAGATTGCTTCCCAAGCGGCAGACCAAGCCGAAACGTCGTCCGACAGCAGGCGCTGACGCACCGCCTCCACCTCGGGCGAAGAACGAAAGCCAGGTGTAAACCAGCGCTCTAGCGTAGCCGGGACAACCGCCTCCATGCCGCCGGCTTCCGCCTCGCGCCCGCGCGCCAGGATCGCCTCGCGGGCGGCCTCCGGCATGCGGCCGGGGCAGCCGCAGGTGATCAGCCCGGCGACCTGCTCGGGGTAGGCCACCGCCACGTTCTGCGCGATCATGCCGCCGAAGGAGAGCCCGATCAGGATGGCCGGACCGCTGTCGAGCTCTTTGACGAGCTCCGCGACCGTCCGGGCATAATAAGCCATGTCTCCGGGCCGCGGCGCGGGGCCGGCGCGGCCATGGCCCGGCAGGTCCACAGTGACGACACTAAAGCTTTCGGCGCAACGACCGGGCAGCGCCCCCCAGAAGCTGCCGTCGAGCCCGACCGGATGAAGAAACACCAGCGGCTGGCCGTGTCCGGAACGCTCGTAATGCACTTGTCCGTTCACCGTGCCCTCCCTCTTGCCTTCGTTTTGCTCATAATCTGTCGACATGTGAGTTTTAGCAGCCGTGCACCCTCGTTCAATGGCGCAATTCGTCTGGGGTCGCCGCCCGCCGCGCTCAGACGGCGATCTTCGTGGAATCGGGCACGAGCCGTGGAAGTTCGAAGACATCGCCCGTGCGCACATAGGAATTGCCCTGCATGCGGCCGAGCATCCGCAGCTTCCGCGTGTCGATGTGATAGCGTGCCTTGTCCAGCACTGCCTCGTCCGCGACATGCATCACCTGCACCTCGCCGAGCACGAGCGAGCGCCCCGGGCCGAGCTCGACGATCGTGAGGAGCCGGCATTCGAAGGACACCGGGCTTTCCGCGATCCGCGGCGACGAGACAGTCAGCGACGGCACGGGGGTCAAGCCCGCCTCGGCGAACTCGTCGACCTCCGGCCGGAATTCGGCGGCGGTCACGTTCATCTGCGCCGAGAGCGTCTCGCTCACCAGATTGAAAACGAAGTCTCCGCTCCGACGGACATTGGTGCCGGTATCCTTGCGATCACCCGGCCGGCGGTCGTTGATGCTGAAACCAACCACCGGCGGGTCCTCGCCAAAGACATTGGAGAAGGAGAAGGGGGCCGCGTTGGGCACGCCTTCGGGGCTCACGGTGGAAATCCAGGCGATCGGGCGGGGCACAATAGTCGAGGACAGAAGCTTGTAGCGTTCGAGCGGACCGAGTTCGGCGAAATGGAAAATCATCGTCGCTCCAGGCGGATGGCATCGGTTGGCTGGGCCCCGGCTCAGGGCCGTTGCGCGCCGCGCTCGCCCACATAGATAGCGTAGAGCGAGGTCGCGCAGGTCAGGAACAGGCGGTTGTGCTTCGGCCCGCCGAACGTGAGATTGGTCACGACCTCGGGGCATTGGATCTTGCCGATGAGCTCGCCGTCCGGCGCATAGCAATGGACGCCGTCGCCGGCGCTCGTCCAGATATTGCCGGCGGTGTCGACGCGGAAACCATCGGACACACCGGGCTCGATCGTCGCGAAGACGCGCGGCTCGACCAGCCGCCGGCCGTCCACCACCTGCCAGGCCATGATGTGATGGGCGCCGGCGGGATCGTGCGAAATGCTCGTGTCGGCGACATAGAGAATGGATTCGTCCGGTGAGAAGGCGAGGCCATTGGGCTTCACCATCTCGGCCGTGGCGGTGTCCAACGTTCCCGAACGCGGATCGAAACGGAAGACGTGATTGGCGCCGAGCTCGCTCTCCGCCTTGTCGCCCGTATAATCCGAGAGAATGCCGTAGTCGGGATCGGTGAACCAGATCGTGTCGTCTGACCTGACCACCACGTCATTCGGCGAGTTCAGGCGCTTGCCTTGAAAATTGTCGGCAAGCACGGTGACGGAGCCGTCATATTCCGTGCGCGTCAGGCGACGCCCGCCGCTCTCGCAGGTAATCAGCCGGCCTTGCCGATCGCGCGTATTGCCGTTGGCATTGTTGGACGGGTAGCGGTAGGTGGTGACGCCACCGCCTTCGACCCAGCGCAGGATTCGATTATTGGGGATATCGCTCCACAGGAGGTAGTCGCCATCGGCGAAATAGACGGGCCCCTCGGCCCAGCGCATGCCGGTATGCAGCAGTTCGAGCCGCGCATTGGCGACGATGCTCGGCCTGAAGCGCTTGTAATTGATGATCTCGTATTCGGGGCTCACGGGCGATCTCCCTCGACAATCCGTGTTTTGAAGGCGTTGTCGTCCACCCTTGGCGGGTCGATCTCGCCATACATATTGGCCAGATTCATTTTCATGTAAAATGCATTTTCAAGGCACCCTCCCGCCCGTCCGGTCAATTGACAGGGCAGGGGTTCCTCGCTACGGTTCAAATAAAATGCATTATATAGAATGGGGAGGTGCAGGACATGCTGAAGTCGCTGCTAGCAGTTGTTTCTATTGCCGCAAGCTTGGCTCTGGCGCCTGCCGCGCAGGCGCAGCAAGAGGAACTCAAGATCGGCGTGATCGCCGCCTTGTCCGGCGGGGGCACCGGCTGGGGCCTCGGCCTGCAGCGCGGGGTGCAGATCGCCATCGACGAGGTGAACGATGCCGGCGGCTTGAAGATCGGCGGGAAGACCTATCGTCTTCGGCAGATTGCCTTTGACGATCAGTATAATGCTGCGCAGGCAAAGACAGCTGCGGACCGACTGGTCAATCAAGAAAAGGTGAAGATCATCTTTGGTCCGGTTGGCTCGCCCGGCGCGCTCGGGTCGCTGCCGGTCACGCAGCCCGCCAAGGTTCTGCAATTCGTCGACGGCTATGCGCCGGCCATCCTCAAGAACGAATGGCACGGCGGCTACGTCTTTCGCGTCAACAACAGCAATCTCGAATTCTCCGAGCCCATCGTCAAATGGGTCAAGGAGGCCATGCCGAATGTGAAGAAGGTCGGCATGATCGCCCCCAATGATGCGGTCGGCCAGGCGGCGGTTCCGACGCTCGTCAATGCTTATAAAGCCCAGGGATACGACGTCTGGGTGGAGTATTACGAGCGCGGAACGAAGGAATTCACGCCGCTGCTGGTGCGCATGCTCGCGCAGGGCGTCGACCTCTTCGAGCTCAACAGCAATGCACCGGGTGAAGCGGGGCTCCTGGTCAAGCAGGCCCGGCAGGTGGGCTACAAGGGCCCGATCCTGCAGTCCGGCGGCGCCGGTATCGACGAGATCATCGAGATCGCCGGCCCGCTCGCCGAAGGCTTCCTGAAGTATGACGTGATCGACACCTCGCTGCCGCAGGTAAAGCCTTTCGTCGATGTCTACGAGAAGAAGTACGGCGGAATTTTCAATGGCATGGCCCCGGTTTACTACAATGCCGCCCAAATCGTCTTCGAGGCGATGCGCCGTGCGGATTCCACCGATACGACCAAGATCCGCGACGAGATCGAGAAGATGAGCGGCTACAAGGCGCCCATCTTCGGTGACGTCGTTTGGACCGGCGAGAAGAGCTATGGCGTCAACCACCAGTTGTTCCATGCCTTCCTCATCAAGGAGGTCAAGGACGGCAAGGGTGTGGTGAAGACGGTGATCAAGGCGCAGTGAGGCTGGAACCGGCCGCCCCGGGCTTGCTCGGGGCAGCTTCTCCATGCCGCCGGGTTCCGTGAGAGAGCCTCGCCGACAGCGGTCGTCGGCCCGCGCTGCCTTTCAAGGCAGGCAGCATGGGCCGTCATCGAGCGCCGCACCGCAGTATGTGGCGCGGAATCCCTGTTCCACCTGAGATCGCCCCATGTTTTCGCCGATCGTCATCGCGCAGGTCATCGTCAACGGCATAGGCTTGAGCGCGATCTATATTCTGGTCGCGCTCGGCTTCACGCTGCTCTTCGGCATCATGCGCGTCGTTAATTTCGCGCATGGGGCCTTTGCCATGCTGGGCGGCTATGCGCTTTACTATATCTACGGTGTCTATCACATTCCCTATCTGATCGCGGCCCCCGCCGCCGCGCTCCTGGTCGCGACGCTCGCGCTGGTGCTGGAGCGAACGGTCTACCGGCCCTTCTACCAAAAGATGTTCCAGAGCATGATCGGGCTCCTCGGCCTCGATATGGCGCTGGTCTTCACGGCGGTCATCATCTGGGATGCGCAGGAGCGCTCGATCCCGCCTGCAGTCAGTGAGATCCTGCAGTTCGGCGGCATCATCGTTCCCGCTGACAAGCTCGTCATCGCCGGTGTGGCCGCGGCGGCCTTGCTCGCCTTCTATCTTTTCACGCGGTTTACGCGCTACGGCCTCGCCATGCGCGCAGCCGCCCAGGACGTGGAGATTGCCGAGGCGCAGGGCGTCAATACCGATTTCATCTATGGACTTGCGTTCTTCATTGCGATCTTCATGGCGGCGCTCGCCGGCGGCTTCTATGGGCAGACCTATGCCCTCTCGCCGCTCATGGGCGAGCGCCCGCTGATGATGGCCTTCATCGTGGTCATCCTCGGCGGCATGGGCAGCATCCCCGGGGTGGCGCTCGGCGGACTCTTGCTTGGCTTCGGCGAGAGCTTCCTGTCGACGTTCTACGGCAGCTCCGTCTCCGTCTTCGCCTCTTTCGGCGCCGTCATCCTGCTCCTGATCTTTCGACCCTGGGGCCTCTTGGGAACGCCTGAACGATGACCGAACTCGCAGCCTCGAATGCGGCAGCGCCGATCCCTGCCGCCCGCCCGCAGCGCCGATCGCTGGCATTGAGCGGCGCGATTGCGCTTGTCGTCCTCTTGGCCGCTCTGCCGCTCGTGGTCACCGACACCTTCATCCTGAATGCGTCGACCACCGTCTTCATCACGGCGATCGCGGCGGCCTCCCTTCATCTCATCATCCGCACCGGCCATGTCTCGCTCGGGCACGCCGCTTTCATGGGTCTCGGCGCCTATGCCTCGGTGCTGGCGAATATGACGCTCGGCTGGCCGTTCTATCTCTGTGTCGTGGCAGCCTTCCTGCTGCCGGCGGCGCTCGCGCTCCTCATCGGGCCGCTGGTGCTCCGCCTCACCGGCAAGTATTTCGTGCTGGTGACCTTTCTCCTCGGCGAAATCGTGCGCATGGTTTTCGTCGAGTGGCAGAGCGTCACGGGCGGGGCCAACGGCGTCTTCGGCATCGCCCCGCCGGCGCCGATCTTCTTGCAGCCGGCCGCTTATTATTATCTCGCCCTCGGTTTCGCGGTGGTCCTCATCGGCTTCATCGCGCGGCTGCTCGCCTCGGAGGTCGGGCGCATCGTCGATTCCATCCGTGAGAGCGAGCAATTGGCGGAATGTTCCGGCGTGCCGGTGCTGCGCTTCAAGGTCATGATGTTCGCGCTCGGCTGCGGCATCGTCGGCATCGCCGGCGCGCTGCAAGGCCATTTCGTCCGCTATATCGATCCGACCTCCTTTTCGATCGTCCAATCCCTCAACCTGGTCGTGATCAATGTCATCGGAGGGATGTATGCCATCGTCGGGCCGCTGATCGGAACGCTCTTTCTCGTCGTCGTCCCGGAATTCCTGCGCAGTTACGTGGAATTGCAGCGGATCATCTTCGGCGTAATCCTCATCATCGTGATGGCTTTCTTTCCCGGAGGCCTGATCGAAATCGGCACGCGCGCCGCAGGCCTGCTGCGCAAGGGGAGGGCCGGGCGATGAGCGCGCTCCTCAATGTGTCCGGGCTTACCCGGCGCTTCGGCGGCCTCACGGCGGTTAGCGACCTGAGCTTTGCGGTGGCCGAACGGGAGATCCTCGGCATCATCGGCCCGAACGGCGCCGGCAAGACGACAGCGATCAATCTGATCAGCGGCGTCATCCGGCCGACCTCCGGCGAGGTGACCTTCGACGGGCAGACCGTCACCGCCTTTCCGCCGCACCGGCTCGCCGCGCGCGGGCTCGTGCGCACCTTCCAGTCGACGACCGTCTATACAGACCGGACCGTCTGGGAAAATACGCTGCGGGGCGCCTATCACGGCCTTTACCCCGGTTTCTTCCCGGCCGTCTTCGGCACGGCGCAGGCGCGCCGGCGAAGCGTGGAGACCGAGCGGCGGGTAGCCGAGCTCATCGAGTGGCTTGGCCTCACCGCCGTCGCCGACCAGCGGGCGGGCGATCTGCCTTACGGCTATCAGAAGACGCTGGGCATGGTGATCACCCTCGCCGCCGAGCCGCGGCTCGTCATGCTCGACGAGCCCGTGGCGGGCTTGAGCGCGGAAGAGGCCGATCATGTGCGCGATACCGTGCTGCGCATTCGCGAGCGCGGCATCACCGTCGTCGTGATCGACCACAATATGCGCTTCATGAAGGGCCTGTGCGATCGCGTGCTCGTCATGAACCAGGGCCGCGAACTCGCCATGGGCACGCCGGCCGAAGTGCTGGCTGATCCGCGGGTGATCGAGGCCTATCTCGGGAGGGGACATGCCGCTCATCAGCATTGATCGGCTCGAGGTCCGCTACGGGCGGATCCGCGGCACGCAGAACGTGTCCTTCTCGGTGGAGGAGGGCGAGATCGTGGCGCTCGTCGGCAGCAACGGCGCCGGCAAGAGCAGCACGCTCAAGGCCATCCTCGGCATGGCCGGCTATGAGGAGGGTGCGATCCGTTTCGCCGGCGCCGATCTCAAGGGCAAGAAGCCGTCGGAGATCGTGCGCCTCGGCATCGGCTATTCGCCGGAAGGCCGGCGGGTGTTCCCGCAGCTCACTGTGACGGAAAACCTCCGCATGGGTGCCTTTACCCGCAGTGCGCGCGAATGCGCCGAGCGGGAGGAACAGATGTTCGGCTATTTCCCGCGGCTGCGCGAACGCGCTTCCCAGCGTGCCTCCAGCATGAGCGGCGGCGAGCAGCAGATGCTCGCGATCGCACGGGCACTGATGTCGCGTCCCAAGCTCTTTCTGCTGGACGAGCCGTCGCTCGGCTTGGCACCGATCATCGTCGAGCGCATCGGCGACATCCTGCAGGAGATCCGCGTGAAGGAAGGCCTGGCCGTCATCCTCGCCGAGCAGAACGCCAATTGGGCGATGAGCCTTGCCGCGCGCGCCGTGATCCTCGACCTCGGCAAGGTCACGCTGACCGGTCCGTCGAGCGAGCTTCTCAAGGACGAACGCGTGCGCAGCGCCTATCTCGGAGCATGACGGGGGAGGGCGTCAGATGACACCCTCTTCCGCGAGCTTCTCCACATCCGCGGCCGAGAAGCCCAGCAGCGTCGTCAAGATGTGGACATTGTCCTCGCCGTAGCAGGGCGCGCCGCGGTCGATCGGCCCACCGGCATAGGCCGGCGTGCGACTGAGCTTCACCGGGAATTCCGGCACCGGCCAGCGGCCGATCTTCGTGCCGGTGACCTCGGTCAGCCAGTCGAGCGCCGTGAGCTGCGGATCGTGATCGCAGCGGTCCTGCGCCGTCTGGCAGACGCCGGCGGGCACACCGGCTGCCTGCAGCCGCATCATTACCTCATAGGCCTCGCAGGTGGCCGTCCAGCCCTCCACCACCGCGTCGAGCTCGTCCTGGTGTTTCAGGCGGTCGGCGAGGGTCGTGAAGCGGGGATCGGCCCTGAGCGCCTGAAGGCCAGCGACCTCGGTGAAGTCAGTCCATTCCGCCTCGTCGAAACAGGCGATGGCGACCCATCGGTCCTCGCCCAGGCAGCGATAGGCGCCGTGCGGCGCCGCCGACTTATAGGGCGAGCGGTTGCCGATGCGCTGCCAGGCGCGACCATTGGCGGACCAGTCGAGGATCGGCACGGCCGTCTGGAAGATGCCGGCCTCGCATTGCGAGGAATCGATCCATTGGCCCTCGCCGGTCCGGTCGCGGTGGTAGAGCGCGCCGAGAATGGCGAGTGCAAAGCCATAGGCGCCGGCCCAGTCGAGATAGGAATAGCCCCAGCCGGCTGGCATCGCAGGCTCGGCCAAGCCGGACATATCGGTCGTGCCGGCGAAGGAGGCGGCAACCGGCCCGACCGTCCGGAAGCGTCCGTAGAGGCCGCGGCTGCCCATGCCCGACTGCTGGATATAGATGATGTCCGGCCGGATCGACTTGAGCACGTCATAGCCCAACCCGAGCCGCTCCAGCACGCCGGGCGAAAAGCCCTCCGCCACGATATCCGACATGCGGATGAGATCCTTGGCGATGGCGAGCCCTTTGGGATGACGGATATTGAGCGAAAGCCCCCGCTTGCCGGCATTCTTGTTGTTGAACTGCCCGCCCATGTCGGGATCGGTGACGCCTTGAAGCGGCGCGGTGGCCGCCGCGCGCGCCGCCCGCCCGCCGATCGGCGCCATGGCGGCAAGGCGCGTGTCGGGATTGTCCTTCCACTCCACCTTGAAGCTCTCCGCGCCGAGCGAGGCGAGGAAGCGTGTGCCGCCCGCCGAGGCAAGGAACCAGGAAAAGTCGAAGATGCGGATGCCCTGCAGCGGAAAGGGCTTTCCGCGCGGGGAGAGGCGCGGCGGTGTCTCCATCTTGGCCACCGCGAAGGGCCGCTCGGCAACAGGTTGCCACTCACGGCTTGCCGCCAGCACCTCGGCCGTGTGCTCGCCCACGAAGGGCGCGCGCCGGCCCGGCTGCCAATCGGTCCCGGTGCTCAGCCACTTGCTCGTCGGGTAGCGGAACGAGCGGCCGAGCTCAGGATGAGGAATGTCGGTGAAGGTGCTGCGCGCCTCCCAATGGGGATCGCCGGCATTCTCATGCGGCTTGCGCACGGGCGCCCAGAGCAGCCCCGTTTCCTGCGCCTCGCGCCAGGGCACGTCCTTGTAGCGGTAGCTGCGCACGAAGCGCTGGATGACGTCCTGGGTGTGGTTGCTTTCCTCGTCGCTCGCGGCCGAACCGGGGATGCTGCGGGCGGTGAGGTCGGCATTCGCGTCCGGCGGCTTGAGGTCGGCCGCCATACCGTAGCGGTCGAGGAAAGGTACGAGTTTCGACTTGTCCTTGGCCGAGACGCCCCAGGACATGATCCACCGCCCATCCTTGGTATTGCTGACATTGGGCGTGCGGTTGGGATGCTCGACCGCATGGCGCGCCGTCTGCCGGAAGAGCGGCGCGCGGCGCATGATCCAGGACATCAGGTCGAGCTCGGTGTTCTTTGACACCGCCTCGTGCACGGCGACCGAGACGTCCTGTCCCTCGCCGGTGCGGTTGCGGTTGAAGAGCGCCGCGGCAACCGCCGTCGCGAGCTGCTCGCCCGCGATGTGATAGGCGTGCCAGAGCTGCGGGGCGATCGGCGGCAGGTCGTAGCCATCGGGAGACGCGTCGTAGCCGCAATTCATCATGATCCCGCCGAGCGCGAGATGGATGAGATCCGAGCCCTTGAAGTCCTTCCACGGACCGGTATCGCCGAAGGGCGTCAGCCGCGCAGTAATCAGCCGGGTATGGCTTTCGTTGAGGCTGCCCGTGACGCCGAAGACGGCGAGCCCCCGCCCGCCGGTGCTGTCGAGCAGGACGTCGGCGCCGGCGATGAGCCGCAGAACGTCTTGCTTGCTCGTCGGGCAGATGGACTTCTTGCCGCGATTATAGGCCCAGAAATGGAGCGACTTCTCGCGGTCTGGATCATCGCCGTAGAAGGGGCCGATCAGCCTGCTGGGCGAACCCTCCGGCGGCTCGATCTTGATGACCTCGGCGCCGAGCCCCGCGAGGATGAGGCCGCAATATTCGCCGAGCTCATCGGCGGTCTCGATGACGCGGATGCCCGTGAACATGCCGGGCTTGAGCGGACGGTCGGCCTCAGTCGCCATCGTCGTGCAATCCTCCCTATATGATCGGCCGCGATGCCGATTTCAGTGGGCGCGCTTACCCTCCCCTTGAGTGCGGGCTATTGCATATGGAAGGCAGAGGCTGGTTTACCTCTCCCCTGCGGGGAGAGGTCGGCCGCGAGCGGCCGGGTGAGGGGAATCTTGCTATGAGAGATCCTGCCCCTCAGCCTGGCCCTCTCCCCGCATGCGGGGAGAGGGGACGACAGCCCATATGCAATTGCCCTTCCTCAAGGTGGATGGACGGGCGCCCCAATCGGCGGCCTTAGTCATCTTCGAACTGGAACCTGAGCCCGCCGGGGCGGCTGACGACGCGGCCTGCGGTCGGATCCGGGAAATGGCCGGTGAGCATCAGAATGTCGCTGTCGACGCAGCGCTCGATGAGCTTCACCCGCGTGTCCTTGCCCTGCGGGCTGTCGTAGTCGGCGAAATTCGACAGTTCCGGCGCCGCGCATTGGATGGCGTGGTGCAGCACGTCTCCGCAGAAGCAGGCCCGCCGGCCGCCCGATTTGAGAAAGATATTGACGTTGCCGGGGCTGTGGCCCGGTGCGCCTTCGAGCCAAACATTGTCGGAGAGGTCGACATCGATCACGTCGCCCGGCTCGACCATCACCGCCTGGCCATGCTCGACGACCGGCAGCACGCTGTCGACGAAGCTGCCACGGTTGACGGTCTGGCCGGCGCGATGCATCGCGTCGAAATGGGCGAAATCCGTGCGCGAGAAGATGTAGCGCGCCTTGGGGAAGGTCGGCACCCAGCGCCCGTTGTCGAGCCGCGTGTTCCAACCGACGTGATCGGCATGGAGATGCGTGCACATGACGATGTCGATGTCCTCGGGCGCCAGTCCGAGCGCCTTGAGCCGCTCGAGATAGGGCGTGTCGAGCCGGTGCCAGTCCGGCATCGACGGCCGCTCCTTGTGATTGCCGTTGCAGGTATCGACGAGGATATTGAGCGTCGGCGTGCGAATGACATAGCTGTGGAAGCTCAAATAGAGCTTGTCCGTGCCGGTTTCGATGAGACGCGGCCCGAGCCATTCGCGGTTCTCGGCGAGATGCTCCGATGTGATGTTGGGGAGGAGCCAAGTTGCGTCGACGGCCAGCCGCTCGATTTCGACCAGCTTATGCACCTCGATGGAACCCAAGGTCTGCGGCTTCATGGTTGCTTCTTCTCAGAGACACGCAAGGAAGGCGGGCGAGGCGATCTCAATTTGCGGTTTCACTTGGCGAGCCGCACTTGCGGGATGATATTATCGGCATTGTCGCTGCCGTAGCAGATCTCGACATCCCGGCCGATCCAGCTGCCTTCGGGCTCTTCGCCGACGAGATTGCTGATGACGAGCGGGCCTTCCGCGAGTTGCACGGAAACGACATTGTAGGGCGGCTTGTAATTGTCGAAATATTGGCGGTGGAAGACCACCCAGGAGATGATCTTGGCCCTGCCCGACAAGGGCCGCCACGTGGTCGCCATGGAAAGGCAATGGGGGCAGATGGGGCCGGGCGGATAGCGGAAGGTGGAGCAATCGTCGCATTGCTGCAGCTGCCAGCGCTCGGCGCGAATGCTCTCCCACATCGGCTCATCATAGAGCGAGACGACGGCTTGCGAATTGGCCATGGCGGCGCGTGTCCTCAGGTGCCGTAGATGATCGAGACGGCCTTGCCGGCGACATCCGAGTTGTAGTGAACGAAGCGGCAGTCCTCGACCTGCCGCGGCCCGCATTCGCCGCGGACCTGGCGGACCGCCTCCACCTGGTGGTTCCAGCCCTGCATATAGGTTTCTGACAGATGGCCGCCGCCGGTATTGACCGGCAGTTTGCCCTTGAGCGAAATGCCGTCCTCGCGCATGAAGCGGCCGACATCGCCGGTGCGGCAATAGCCATAGCCTTCGAGCGCAAAGGGCACATGGCAGGAAAAGCTGTCGTAGATCTGCACGGCGTCCATGTCTTCGGGGCCCAAACCGGCCATGTTGAAGACTTGTTCGGCGCATTTTTCTTGGGCCGGGCGATAGAAATCGAGAAGCCGCGGCTCGAGGCTGGTCGCGCCGCGATTGAGATCATAGCGCCCGACGCCATGCACGAGGACAGGCGTCTTCTTGGCGATGCGCTTGGCGCGCTCGGCCTCGGCAATGATCAAGACGACGCCGCCGTCGTTGATCAGGCAGTAATCGAAGAGATGCAGCGGCTCGCAGATGTAGCGCGAGGCGACATAGTCCTCGATGGTGATCGGCTTGCGCATGAGGGCGTGCGGATTGAGGCTCGCCGCATAGCGCTGCGCCACCGCCACTTCGCCCAAGTCGCGCTCCGTGCAGCCGGTGAGCTCCATGAAGCGGCGGAACATCATGGCGTAGAGCGCGCCCTGCGAGGTGTAGCCCCAGGGCGCGTGATAGACGTAGGACAGAAAAAGATTGCCGCCCATCGCCTCCGGGCCGCCATACTGGATGGCGGCCGACCGCTGGTCATTGCCGTAGACGAGCGCGACCACTTCGGCCATGCCGGACTTGATCGCCATCAGCGCCTCGATGACGGCGAGCATCGCATCGGCCTGCCCGCCCCAGCGCGGGTTGATGCCGAGGATCTCGCCGGTGCGCTCATAGGCGATCGTCGGGCCGACGATGAGCCCGTCGATCTCGTCGCGGTCGATGCCGGCATCCGCCAGCGCATCGCGGAAGGCGACTGCCGCATAGCCATAGGAATCATGCGGCTTTTCGCCGGCGCGCACACGCGCATAATCGCCGACATAGTCGCTTTGACCGACGCCGATGACGGAGCCGACCTTGGCCAGTGTCATTCGAGCACTCCCTCGGCATGCAATGCGCGAACGCGCTCGGGCGTATAGCCGAGGATGTCGGTCAGCACGCTGTCCGTATGTTCGCCGATGAGCGGCGGCCGCTTCAGATTCACCCGCTCGTCGTCGAGCAGGAAGGGCGGAGAGGTGAAGCGGCTCTCGCCGATTTCCGGATGATCGATGACCTGCCAGTAACCGCGGTGCTTCAGCTGCTGGTCCTCGTCCATCAGATAGCGCGAACTCGCGACGACGCCGGCCGGCACACCCTTGGCCTGCAGCTCCATCATCACGGCCGTCGCATCACGCGTTGCGGTCCAGGCGCCGACGGCCTTCTCGATGCGCTCGACATCGGCGAGGCGGCCCTCGGCGGTCGCAAGCGCCGGGTCCGCGGCGAGTTCTTCATCGCCGATCGCATCGCAAAGCGCCCGCCATTGCGCATCGCTGGTGACAGCGACGGCGCACCAGTCGTCCTCGCCGGCGCAGCGGAAGATGTTATGCGGTGCGTGATGGGGCGAGCGGTTGCCGAGCCGCTCCCGCTCCACGCCGGTGACCGCATGTTCGAGAAAAGCAAGGCCCATGCAGTTGATCGTCGATTCCACCTGCGACAGGTCGATCTTCATGCCCTTGCCCGTCGCGCGCCGATGGCGCAGTGCCGCCATGACGGCGAAGGCGGCGTGGTAGGGGTTGGCCGCATGGTCGGGGAAATGGGTGCCGGGGCCGAGCGGCCCTTCGCCCTCATAGCCCGTCTGCCACATGAGACCAGTGACGGCGCTGATCGTCATGCCCACGCCGAGCAGATTGGCGAGCGGGCCGTTCTCGCCATACATGGGCATGGCGAGATAGATGATGTCCGGCTTGATGGCCTTCACGTCGTCGTAGCCGAGCCCGAGGCGCTCCATGGCGCCCGGTCCGAAATTGTTGCTCACCACATCCGACTGACGAATGATGTCGTAGATCGTCTCGCGGCTTGTCGGGTTCTTCAGATTGATCGCGACGCTCTTCTTGCCCGTATTGCGCGAGGCAAAGTAGCCGCTGCGATTGATGCCGAAGATGCCATCACGGAAAGGGCCGCCGACCCTGACGGGGTCCGCACGCGACTTGCCCTCGATCTTCAGCACCTCGGCGCCGAAGTCGCTGAAGATCTTCGTCGAGAAAGGACCGGCTCCGGCCCAGGTGAAGTCCGCGAAGCGGATGCCTTTCAGGAAATCGGCCTGCATTGAAAAAGCTCCTACTGGCGGGCCTGGCGTGCGCTCGTCGTGCCGAGCACCGCATCATCGTCCTGGCCGAGGCGCGGCGCCGGGCGATCGATGCGCCAGACCGGCTCCGACAAACGATAGGGCGCACCGGGGAAGAGCACATCGCGGCCGAGGCCGGGGATCGCGACCTTCTGGAAATAGCGGCGGAAGACGAGCTGCGGGTCGGTCTGCAGATCGGCGATGCGGCTGACCGGCGCCATGATGATCTTGCGCTTGAGGGCCTCGGCTCCAAGCTCGGCCTTGGTCTTCTGGCCGATGAAGCGTTCGAACAGTGCCCGGAATTCCTGCTTCATGGCGGCGGTCGCCCGCTTCGGGCGATCCTGCCAGTCGGGAGAGGCGAGACGGGCGAGGCCGTCGAAGCCCTCATCCTTCATCCAGGCGAGAACACCGCCCCAGGATGCAGGCAGGGACAAGGGCGCAGCCAGGAAGACATAGCCGTCCTTGCAGGAAAAGGAACTTTCGGTCGCGTCGCGCACGCCCTCGCCGCCGCGACTCATGACGCGTCCTTCGAGGTCATAGACCTGCACGGCATTCTGCAGCGAATGGGCGATGGCTTCTTGGGCGGAGACGTCGAGCACGTGGCTCGCGCCCGTGTCTTCGCTGTGCCACAGGGCTATCGCCGTGCCGGCGGCCGCATAAAGCGACGCGACGAAGATGCTCTGGCTGCCGGCGAGCTTGAGCGGCGGCTTGCCCGGCTCGCCCGAGAGAAAGGCGATACCGCCGAGTGCCTGCGCGACGAGGTCGCATCCGACAAAATGACTGTAAGGGCCGGTAAGGCCGAAATAGGAGACGGCCGTGACTACCCGCTGGCCGGGAACAGCCAGTATCTCAGCGAGCTCGGCTTCGCTATCCTCGCCGGGCTCATAGATCACGACCTGTGCCGACGCGACCAGATCCCGAAAGATCTCTGCTCCCCCCGCGCTTTTCAGATCAACGACAATGCTCTTCTTATTGGCGTTGAGGAAAGCATAGGGAATGCCGCCCGAGGCCGGATCGACTCCGGCGAGTGTCGGCGGCGCTTGCCGGTCGGCGCGACCTTCCGGCGGCTCTATCCGAATGACCTCGGCACCGAGATCGGCGAAGAGACGCGCGGCATAGGATCCGAGCTCGCGCGTGAGATCCACGATCCGCACGCCGTCATAGGGGCGGCTTTCGCTGGTTTGCATGACCTGATTCATCCGTTCTCGTGAGCCGTAGTGATTACGGCCGGAGGACATCGCACGGAACGAAGCCTGCGTGTTCAAATATAATGCATCATATAAAAAACGATCGCAATACTCAATCGAGCAGATAGGCTCACTCTATTGTGGGTTGCCGTCTCAGTTCCCGTCCTGCCGCTGTCTGATCAGGCGCGACAGAAGAGGATTGAACCTGTCGGCCGCCTCGTACGGCAGCCAATGGCCGGCGCCCGGCACGAGCGTCACGACCACATCCGGACGTATGGAGCGCAAGAGCGCTTCGCGCTCGGCAAAATGCGGCGCGGCCACGGGATCCTTGTCGCCCCAGATCGCGAAAAGCGCGTCCGACCGGCATTGGGGCAGCACATCGGCGAGCACGCTGGAATGGGCGAAGCGGCGGCTCTTGATTCGCGCGAGCCCGACATTGATCTCTTGGATATCGACCGCGAGCTCGTCGATCTTCTCGGGATCGGCGAACATCAAGAGCGCGAGGTTGTGCCGGTGAATCGCCCGCTTTTCCGCTGCGGTGGTCACCTGGTCATGGCGCTCCAGCAGGATTTCGGTTCGCGGCAGGCCAAGCGCGCCGGCCCCGACCATCGTGAAGGAGGCGAGGCGATCGCGCTGCGCGGCCACATGGCCGCCGACCACAGCGCCGAAGGAGAAGCCGACGAGATCGACATCGGCGCCGAGACCGAGATGATCGAAGCCTTCCGCGATGATCCCACCGATCGTGAAGAGCGAAGCGGGCTCGGGCGGCGCGTCCGAATCGCCCAAGCCCGGAATATCCGGCACGAATATCCTGTGGGTCGCTTGGAAATACGGAATGGTGCGCACCCAGTGCCGCCAGGAGCCGTAGCCGCCGTGCAGGAGAACGAGCGGCGGCCCGCTTCCCCAGACCCGCCAGACCATGCGGCCCCTGCCGCAGGGCGTCTCGAGATGGCGCGCGGCCGCGTCGAGCTGGTCGAGAATGTCCGCCCTTCGCATGTCGGATTGGGTCACGGCGTCTCCACCACATAACGGACTGACCGAACCGGAACGCCCAGGGCTCTCATGCGAGGGGCGGCTGGCCAGAGCAAAACGGTTCTGTCCGACTGCGACGCTCGCGCGCGCCGCGCAGCGTGGCTATCGGTCACTGCATCATGCATCTGATAAGGCCATATCGAAGCCTGCGTCCCACCATCCCACCGGTCAGCGCGGACGGGAAGCGGTTTTGCGCGGCGAGGGGCTCGCCTCGGCTCGTTTCTGTGGTCGCGGACGCCGGCTCTTGGTCTCGCCATCCTCGGACGTGGTCTCCAGATTGCCCTCGCGCCAACCGTTCTTGATATGCTGCACCATCGCCTCTACCGCTCCGGCCAGATCGTCTTCTTCGATCTTCTGGAGAAAGACATCATGCTCGCTGCGCATGCGCACCGGGCGATCGCGCCGGACGTCTTGCATGGTGAAGGGGTATTTTGCCCAGAGCACGCGCACGAAATGCAGCGTCTGCGGCCGCTCGGCGATTTCGTAGAGCCTGAAATGGAAGCGGAAATTGGCGGTGCGAACGGCCTGCAGGTCGCCTGAAGCAATCGCCTTGACCAGGGTGCGCTGGAGGTCCTTGAGCTCCTCGAATTTCCCGGGCGTGAGCTTCGACAGGGCAACCGCCGTGAGTTCGCGCTCCAGCATCACCCTGAGCTCGAAGATTTCGCGCAGCTGCCCTGGGATGAATTCGGGGACGAGCAGGCCTTTGTGCGGCAGGCCGCGAACATAGCCTTCCGCTTCGAGCATCAGGAGAGCTTCGCGGACGGGTGTAATCGAGACGCCGAGCTCGGCGGCGAGATCGGCCTGCTTCAGCTTATCTCCACGGCCATAATGGCCGACGATGATTCGCTCGCGAATGATCTCGGCAACCCAATCCTGTTTGGTCGCGAATGACATTTCTCTTGCCCACAGCACGAAGTTGCAACGCCAGCCCAAAGTTCTGCGAGAGCATGTCGTCGCGCCTGCGTCAAAGCAAACATTGATTTGGCGGCGCGCCTGCCGTTTGACCAGCCTCGCTGCGCCGCCGCGCGTTAGACGCCGAGATGGGCAAGCAGCTGGCTTTCCTCCTGGATCACCTCGTCATTGCTCATCGTGCGGACGATGCGCCCGTTTTCCAGCAGGTTGTGGCGATCGGCGAGCGATGTGGCGAAAGGCAGGTTCTGCTCGACGAGCAGCACGGTGAGGCCGGCCGACTTGAGCTCGCCGACTACGCGGCCGATCGCATCGATGATCACCGGCGCCAGACCCTCCGTCGGCTCGTCGAGCAACAGGAAGGAGGATCCCATATAGAGCGGCCGGGCGATCGACAGCATCTGCTGCTCGCCGCCCGAGAGCGCCGAGGCCTTCTGATGCGCCCTTTCCTCCAGCACCGGGAACAGGCTGAAAATGCGCGCGAGCGGCCAGGCGCCATCACCCTGCGGCGGGGCGATCGTGAGGTTTTCAAGCACCGTCAAGGTTGAGAACATGCCTCGGTCTTCCGGCACATAGCCCATGCCGAGCTTGCAGATGCGCTCGGAGCTGAGCCCGATGACCTCCTCGCCCCTGAACTTGATGGAGCCGCTGCGGCGCGGAATGTCGCCCATGATCGACTTGAGCGTCGTCGACTTGCCCGCGCCGTTGCGTCCGATCAGGGTGACGATCTCGCCGGCCGCGACATCGAGATCGATGCCGCGCAGCACCTGGCTGTCGCCGTAGGATGCATCGAGGCCGCGGATCTCAAGCATGGCCGTGGGCTCCCCGCGTCCCGAGATAGGCGTCGATCACGCGCTGGTCGCGACGCACCTCGTCATAGGCGCCGCGTGTCAGCACCTGTCCCTGCTGCATCACCACGATCTCCTTGGCGAGGTCGGCGATGACGCCGAGATTGTGCTCGACCACGATCACCGTCCTGCCCACCGCGATCCGCTCGATCAGGTCGGTAACGCGCTTGATGTCCTGCATGGTCATGCCGGCCGTCGGCTCGTCGAGCAGGAGAAGGTCGGGTTTGGCCGCGAGGCTGATGCCGAGTTCGAGCGAGCGCTTGAGCCCATAGGGCAGCGCGTTCGCCGGCCGGTCCCGCCATTCCACAGGGATGCCGACCTGGGTGAGAAGGCCATCGATCTCCTCGCCATAGCGCAGATCCCCACGGCCGCGGCTCAGGAAGGCGGTTCCACCCTCCTCGCGCCGCTGGATCGGCAGCACCAGATTCTCGGCGATGGTGAGATTGCCGAAGATGCTGGTGATCTGAAAGCTGCGCACCACGCCGCGCCGGGCGATGCGCTCTGGGGACAGGCGCGTGACGTCCTGACCACGATGCTTGAGCTGTCCCGAGGTCGGCTTCAGAAAACCGCTCAAGAGATTGAACAATGTCGTCTTGCCCGCGCCGTTCGGTCCGATAATGCCGTAGACGCCGCCTTCCGTGAATTCGACACTGACATCCTTCACGGCGATGAAGCCGCCGAAGGACTTGGTCACATTCTCAAGGGCGAGCACCGTGGGAGCCGCGGCCCGCGCAGCCGCGCCGGGTAGCCCGTTTTGCGCTTCGGGGCCTACCGGTGCCGGTCCATCGGCTGAGAAATTCATGATCCTCCTCCCTCGCCTGCGGCGCGGCTCCTTGGCGCCAAGGTCGATTTCCGTCAGTCAAGCATACGACACAGATAATGCAAAATGTTTTTTATAAAATCGCTTGACAGCTGTGGCTGGGCGGAGCCAGTCTCCGCCAAAATCAGAACCAAGAGAGGAAGACGCCATGCCATTCACCCGTGCCATGGTCATCAAAGCGGCCGTCGGTTTTGCAAGTCTGTTTGCCTTGGCGCCCGCCGCCCATGCGCAGATGGCGAAGGATAAATTCACGATCCTGGTCGTCACCGACCTGTCGTCGGTCTTTTCCGACACGTCGGGAAAAGGATCCGTGGAAGGCGTGAAGATGGCGGTCGAGGATTTCGGCGGTCAGGTCAATGGCGTGCCGATCCGGGTCATCGTGCTCGACAACAAGCTCGATGTCGCGCTCACTGTGAACAAGACGCGCGAGCTCATCGAGAAGGAAGGCGTCAACCTCATCACCGACGTGACGAGTTCTGCCGCTGCCATCGCAGTCTCGAAGCTCGCCAATGAATACAAGGTGACGACGACTTTCGTCAGCCCGGGAACGACGGCGCTCACCAACGACGCCTGCAGCAAGTATACTTGGCACTACGCCTGGGATACGACGGCCATGGCGGCAGCCGCGGGCAAGGTCACCGACGCCGGCGCCAAGAAATGGTATTTCATCACTGCCGATTACGCCTTCGGCCATTCACTGCTGGAGCAGTTCGAGAAGACGGTGAAGGCGAGGGGCGGCACGGTGCTCGGCAACGACATGGTGCCCTTCCCGAACGACGATTTCTCGAGCTATCTGCTCAAGGCCCAGTCGGCCGGCGCGCAGGCGGTCGGCATTCTCAATTCCGGGCAGGACCTTCGTAACGCCGTGAAGCAGGCCGGCGAATTCGGCCTGATGGCGAGCGGCATCGAAGTAGTTCCCGGCCAGATGAACTTCTCCGATATCCGCGCAACGGGCATCGACATCTGGAGCGGCGTCACCGCCGGCGAGATCTGGTATTGGAACTACGACGATCAGACCCGCGCCTGGGCCGAGCGCTTCAAACAGCGCACGGGCTATATGCCGGGCAGCCTGCATGCCGGCAATTATTCCGCCGTCACGCAGATTCTGAATACTGTGAAGCGCATCGGCACGGATAATCCCGACAAGATCGCCGAAGCACTCGAAGGCACGAGCTTCAACGACTTCTTCGCCCGCAACGCCACCTGGCGCAAGAAGGACCATCGCGTCGTCCGCGACATGTATGTGATCAAGGTCAAGAAGGCAGACGAGGTGAAGACACCCGAGGATTATTTCCAGGTGGTCGCCACCGTGCCCGGCAAGGACGTCTTCATTCCGGAAGACCAGAGCACCTGCAAGCACAACTGGTAATCTGACAGGCAAGCGGCCGCGCGGCGGCCGCTTGCCGCCTTGCCCTCGGCGGCGGGAGACCTCCCATGTCCTTCTATGTGGCGCAGATTTTCAACGGGCTCGTGAACGGCGGGTTCATCGCCCTGATGAGCCTGGGCCTCAGCATCATTTTCGGCATGATGCGGGTCGTGAATTTCATGCACGGCGCCATGTATATGCTGGGCGCCATTCTCGCCTTCGTCGCCGGTTCCTATTTCGGCCTGTCCTTGTGGATCGGTCTCGTCATCGCCGCCTTGCTGGTGGGCGGCCTCGGCCTGATCCTGGAACGTCTGCTGCTCAGCCGGCTCTACAAGCTCGACCCCGCCTATAACCTGTTGCTGACCTTCGGCCTGACGCTAATCATCGAAGACGTCGTGCGCAGTTTCTTCAGCGTAACCGGTGGGTCGTTTCTCGTGCCGAGCGGCCTGACCGGCGCGGTCAATCTGGGCTTCATCTTTTATCCGAAATACCGCCTCTTCGTGATGGTCGTCTCGATCGTGCTCTGCCTCGCGACCTGGCTTCTTCTGGAGAAGACACGGCTCGGGGCGCTCGTGCGCGCCGCGACCGAGCGGCCGGATCTCCTCAAATGCTTCGGCGGAAATGTGCCGTTGCTCATTTCCGGCACATTCTTCTGCGCGGCGGCACTCGCCGGTCTCGCCGGTGCGCTTGCAGCCCCCATCCGTAACATCTCGCCCTTCATGGGCCAGGAGATGATCGCGCTCACCTTCGCGGTGGTTGTGGCCGGCGGCATGGGCTCGATCGCCGGATCCGTGCTGATGGGCTTCATCGTCGGCATCCTCTCGGCACTCTCCGCCATCTGGTATCCGCCGGCAGCCACCGCCATCACCTATATCGTGATGCTCGTCGTGCTGGTCGTGCGGCCGGGCGGCATCTTCCGCGGCGTGGACATCTCCCACTTCCCGCTGCACTACACGCCGATGACCGAGAAGGCGCGGCGCGTCTTCCGCAGCCCGGCAATGGGCCTGGCGGCCCTCGCTGTCGGCCTCGTTCTGCCCTGGTTCGTCTATCCGGTTCTCGCGACCGACATCATCCTCTGGGGGCTTTGCGCGCTCGGCTTCGATCTCCTCTTCGCCTTCGCCGGGCTCCTCTCCTTCGGCCAGGCGGCCTATTGGGGCGCGTCGGCCTATATCACCGGCGTGCTCGTCGCCAAATTCGGCTTCGCCGGATGGGAGGGCTTCCTCCTGGGCGTTGCGCTCAGCACCCTCATGGGCCTTCTCTTCGGCTTCATCATCGCGCAGAAGAAGGGCATCTATTTCTCGATGATCACCTTCGCCTTCGCGCAGATCGTCTATTTCGTGGTCAACCAGTTCGCCGCATATACCGGCGGCGAGGACGGGCTGCATGATGTGTTCAGGGGCGAGATCTTCGGCTTCAGCCTGCAGAACGACCGCGTCTTCTACTATGTCGCGCTTGCCCTCGTCGCGCTGATGGTCGTGTTCGTCTTCCGCATTCTCAGATCGCCCTTCGGTCTGTCATTGACTGGCGCGCGCGAGAATGAACGCCGCATGATGAGCGTCGGCTACAACATCTATCTCATCCGCGTGCAGGCCTATGCGCTCTCTGCCTTCATCATCAGCGTGGCCGGCGGGCTCTATGTCCTCAATCACGAGTTCATCAGCCTGGAGGCGGTTTATTGGCGCGCGTCGGGTGAGCCGGTCATGATGACCCTGCTCGGCGGCGCCGGCACCATCTATGGGCCGATGATCGGCGCGGCCGTCGTGCTCCTGATCCGCAATTCGCTGTCGACCGTCACGGACAACGGCAGCCTTATCTTGGGTTGCCTCTTCGTGCTCATCGTCCTCGTCTTCCGTCGCGGCATCCTCGGCGAGCTCGTGCACGCGTTGTTGCACCGCGATCGCAAGGGCGAGGCGGTGCCGAAAGAGGGCGTCGAGGCGACGACCCACTGAGCGGCCGCTCTTACGGAGACCCACATGCGTGTTGCGCTGCTCGACGATTACCAGAACGTCGCCCTGAAGATGGCCGACTGGCAGCGGCTTCAGGGCCGTGCGGAAGTCGATGCCATCCACGAGCATATCGCGGACATCGACCGTCTGGCCGAGCGGCTGAAGCCCTTCGCCGCCGTCATGATGGTGCGCGAACGGACCAAGTTTCCGCGCGCGCTCTTCGAGCGGCTGCCGAACCTGCGCCTGCTCGTCACCGCCGCCATGTGGAACGTGGCGATCGACCTCGATGCGGCGACCGCGCACAAGGTCCAGGTCTGCGGCACGCGCGACTGGTCCTTCGCGACGGCGGAGCTTGCGCTCGGCATGATGATTGCGCTCGCCCGGCATATCCCTGCCGAGGACCGCGCGATGCGCGAAGGTCGCTGGCAGACGACGCTCGGCACCGGCCTTCACGGCAAGACGCTCGGATTGCTCGGCCTCGGTTCGCTGGGCTCGCAGATGGCCCGCTTCGGTGAGGTTCTCGGCATGAAGGTGCTGGCCTGGAGCCAGAACCTGACCGCCGAGAGCGCCGCCGAGCACGGCGCCGTGCTCGTCCCCAAGAACGAGCTGCTGGCGCAGGCGGATGTCGTCTCCATTCACCTCAAGCTGTCGGAGCGCACCCGCGGCCTGCTTGGTCGCGAGGAACTCGCGCTGATGAAGCCGACCGCCATGCTGATCAACACCTCGCGCGGGCCGATCATCGACGAGGCGGCCCTTCTTGCCCACCTCCGCGAAGGGCGGATCGCCGGTGCGGCGCTCGATGTCTACGACCAGGAGCCGCTGCCGGCGGATCACCCGCTGCGCGGTTTCGACAATGTGATCGTGCTGCCGCACATCGGCTATGTCGTCGAGCAGAACTACCGGCTCGTCTATGGCGACACCCTCGAGGACATCGAGGCCTTTCTCGACGGCCGCGTCATCCGGCCGCTCAACACCCTGGGTTAATTAGCCGCCGCTGATGGGCTTGCGCGCTTTCCGGTGATATGGTCGTCGGCGATCGGTCGTCGGGCCGGAGCCGCGCAGAAGCAAACCAGCTTGAAAAGCCGTTTGATCGAGGCGCGATGCTCCGCTCGCGCGACCGACGCATGCGCTGAGATCACCGGACCCGCTTTGATGAACACCGATCGCTCCATACCGCTTCTCTTCGGCCGCTCGCATATTTCGGTGGATCTGCCGGAGGGCGCGAAACCGCTGGTCATCCGCAAGGCGGAGCTGCCGAAGCTCGCAGACCCGGCGGGGGCCATCGGCCAAGCCTTCGCCGCGCCGATCGGTGCTGCCCCCCTGAGCGAGCTCGCGCGGGGGCGTGAGAGCGCCTGCATCCTTATCTGCGACATCACCCGGCCGGTGCCGAACGGCCTCTTCCTCAGGCCGATGATCGAGACCCTGCAGGCCGGCGGCATTCCGCTCGACCGCATCACGGTGCTCGTCGCCACGGGCCTGCACCGGCCGAATGAGGGCGCGGAACTCGAAGAGCTCGTCGGCGACCCCTGGGTCACCGCCAATGTCACCGTCGCCAATCATTTCGCGCGCAATGACGACGAGCATGTCGACCTCGGGCGGACGGCGACGCGCGGCACGCCCGTCAAGATCGACCGGCGCTTCATGGAAGCCGATCTCAAGATCGCGACCGGGCTCGTCGAGCCGCATTTCATGGCCGGTTGGTCCGGCGGGCGCAAGGTCGTGGCGCCGGGTGTGGCCGGCCACGAGACCATCCGCACCTTCCATTCCGCCCGCTTCATGGAAGATCCGCTCGCCGTCCAGTGCAATCTCGTCGGTAATCCTCTGCACGAGGAGCAGCTCGAGATCGTGCGCATGATCGGCGAGATCTATGCGCTCAATACGGTCATCGACGAGGATCGCCACCTCGTCCATGTCACCTTCGGCGAGATCATCGCAAGCCATCTGGCGGCCGTCGACTTCGTGCAAGGCGCGACGCGCATTCCCGTTCCGCGCCGCTTCAAGACGGTGGTGACGACCTCCGCCGGCTATCCGCTCGACAAGACCTATTATCAGACCGTCAAGGGCATGGTGACGCCCCTCGACATCCTGGAGCCGGGTGGCACGCTCATCATCGCCTCCGAATGCTCGGAAGGCTTCGGCTCGGCGGAATTCCGCGAAGCCCAGGCGCGCCTCGTCGAGCTCGGCCCCGAAAAATTCCTGGCCACGCTCACGGCCAAGACGCTGGCGGAAGTCGACGAGTGGCAGACGGAGATGCAGCTGAAGCCCATGCGCGTCGGCCGCATCCAGCTCTACACCACCGGCCTCGACACCGAGGAGCGGCGCATCACCGGCGTCGAGATCATTCCGTCGGTGAACGAGGCGGTGGCGGCGAGCATCGCCCGCTCCGGCGATCCCGCCGTTGCCGTCATTCCCGAGGGACCCTACGTGGTGCCGGTGCACGCAGGCTGATGGGCGCACGCCATATCCATCTCGACACCGTCGGCGGTATCGCCGGCGATATGTTCGTTGCAGCCATGCTCGATGCCCTGCCGGAACTCCAATCCCGCGTCTTGGCCGATTGCCGCGCGGTGCTGCCGACGGACGTTGCACCGCATCTCGAGGCCGGCGCGAGCGGCGGCGTGCGTGCGCTGCGCTTCGGGCTCGATGGCGGGGCGGGCGAGGCACATCGCGGCGAGCCTCACGACCAGCACGACCACCATCATCACGACCATGATCACCATCACGGCCGGCATGCGCACGACCATCGGCATCACGGGCCGGGGCAGCGAGATCACGATCACGGTCACGGCAGCTTCCGCGACCTGCGTCAGCGCATTGCCGCCGCCGAGCTCGCACCGGGCACGGCCGAACAGGCCATCGGCATCTTGACGGTGCTGGCCGAGGCCGAAGCCCATATCCATGGCGTGTCCGTGGAGGACGTTCATTTCCACGAGATCGCCGACTGGGATTCGCTCATGGACGTGGTCGCGGCCGGGAGCATTATCGCGACCCTGGGGGATGCGAGCTGGAGCGTCTCCGAGCTGCCGCGGGGCGGCGGCCTCGTGAAGACGCAGCACGGATTGCTGCCGGTTCCGGCGCCGGCGACCGCGCAGATCCTCAAGGGCTTTGCCTTCCGCGACGACGGCATCAGCGGCGAGCGGGTCACCCCGACCGGCGCAGCCATCCTGCGACATCTGAAGGCTGAGAGCCGCCGCGCGGCCGGCCGCCTCCTCGCCGAGGGCACCGGCGCGGGCACCCGCAGCCTGCCAGGCATGCCCAATATCCTGCGGGCGCTCGTCTTCGAGGCGGGCGAGGGCACCTCCGATCAGGTCGCGGTGCTCTCCTTCGACATCGACGACATGACCGGCGAGGAGATCGGTGAGGCGGCCGAGCGGTTGAGGCAGCTTGCCGGAGTTCTCGATCTCGCGCTCGGCCAGCAATTCGGCAAGAAGGGCCGGCCACTCACCACCTTCCGCCTGCTGGTCAAGCCCGAGGCGCTCGACGCGGTCTCCGAGCAATGCCTGGTGGAGACTTCGACCATCGGCCTGAGGTGGCATATGGAGCAGCGCCGCGTCTTGCCACGCACGCAGGAGAGCGTCACGCGCGAGGGCCGCAGCTTGCGGCGCAAGGCGGTCGTGAGACCCGGTGGCGCAGTCACGCGCAAGGCGGAGAGCGACGATCTCGCCGGCCAGCCGCTCGCCGTGCGGCGGCGCCTGCAGCGCGGCGCGGAGGATGACCGTGAGCACTGACGCGCTCGCAGAGAAGCTTGCGGCGGCACTCGCCCGCCACGGCAGCCTTGCCATTGCCGTCAGCGGCGGCGTGGACAGCATGACGCTTGCCGCGACAGCCCATCGTCGGATGCCGGCCGGTACGGTCAGCATGATCCATGCGGTCTCGCCCGCCGTGCCACAGGCCGCGACCGAGCGTGTCAAGGCGCGGGCCGCGGCAGAGGGCTGGGCACTTTCCGTCACCGGCGCGGGCGAGTTCGACGATCCGCGCTATCGCGCCAATCCGGTCGACCGCTGCTATTTCTGCAAGTCCAGCCTTTATGATCGCATCCGCGCGATCACTCCTGCGACGATCGCCTCGGGCGCCAATCTCGACGACCTCGGCGACTATCGTCCGGGCCTCCTCGCCGCGGCCGAGCGCGACGTGGTGCATCCCTTCGTCGAGGCCGAACTCGCCAAGGCCGATGTGCGGCGCCTCGCGCACCGGCTCGGGCTCGACGAAGTCGCGGAGCTGCCGGCGCAGCCCTGCCTCGCGAGCCGCGTCGAGACGGGCATCGCCATTTCGGCCGAGGATCTCGCCTTCATCGACGAGACAGAGACCCGCATCGCGGCCCTGCTGCCGGCCGGCGCGACGCTTCGCTGCCGGGTGACCCATGCCGGCATCGTCATCGAGCTCGACGATGCCGCCGACGCAAAGGTGCGGGAAACGGCCGAGGCGCTCTGCGCAGGCGCCGGCCGGCGCTTTGCGGGTGTGCGTCCCTATAAGCGCGGCGCCGCCTTCCTGAGGGCTGCACCATGAGCGACCTCGTCATGGATTGGGCCCGCCAGGCGCGCACCGGCGTGCCCGAGGCGGTGCTCTGCGCCTCCAAGAGCGCAGCCCAGATCGAGGCGGCGCTCGCGGCGGCCGAGGAAGCCGGCCATTCGCTGCTGCTGACGCGCCTCGCCGAGCCGCTCTTTGCGAGCCTTTCGCCCGCCACGCGCCAGCGCCTGGATTACGACTCGCTGTCGGCCACCGCCTTTTATGGCGAGGTTCCCAACCCTGCCGCGGCCATCGCCGGCGTCGGTATCGTTGCCGCCGGCACGTCGGACCTGCCGGTGGCGCGTGAGGCGGCCCGCACGCTCGCCTTTTGCGGCTATGCGAGCCCGGTCATTGCCGACGTCGGCGTCGCCGGCCTCTGGCGCCTGCTCGACCGCATGTCGGACATTGCCGCGTTTCGGGTGATCATCGCCGTGGCCGGCATGGAGGGCGCGCTGTTCAGCGTGCTCGGCGGATTGGTCGCGGCCCCCGTCATCGCCGTTCCGACATCGGTCGGCTACGGCGTCGGCGCGGGCGGAACCCTTGCGCTTCATTCGGCGCTGGGCAGCTGCGCGCCGGGCGTCGTGGCCGTCAATATCGACAACGGCTTCGGCGCGGCGGCGGCGGCGATCAAGCTGCTCCGGGCCGGTGCTCGGAGCTGATCAACTTCATCCGAAAACGCCGATGCGCCAGAGCAGCGCGAGAATAACAACGGCCGCGAGTCCCGCGATGAAGATGAGGCGTCGCGTGCGCGTGCGCAGGATGATTTCGCCCTGACGGGCGTCCTGCCCCGAGATCGTCGTCGGCTGTTCGGGCTTGCGATCGTCGGTCATGCGATCGGCCATATGGATGCTCCCTTACGAGGGACAACGCCGCGATCGGCGGCCTGTTCCGGAGAACGGCTCGTGTCGAGCAGGAGGAGAACGAGGCCGATCGAGGCGTAAGGTCGCGCGCTGAAGAAGCCCTTCCGAGAGGCTGCGGGTGGCCTTATACCACTCATACGAGCGGCATCCGCACCGCATCCCGCAGGAGATCTGACCTTGCCGTCGCTGTTCTCGCCCCTTTCCATCGGTTCCCACGAACTGAGCCACCGCGTCGTCATGGCGCCGCTCACGCGCATGCGCGCTGGCCGGCCCGGCAATGTGCCGCATGCGCTCAATGTCGAATATTACCGCCAGCGCGCCAGCAAGGGTGGGCTCATCATTGCTGAAGGCACGCAGATCTCGCCGAGTGGCCAGGGCATGCCGGCGACGCCGGGCATCCATTCTCCGGAACAGATCGCCGGCTGGCGAGACGTGACGGACGCCGTACACGCCGAGGGCGGACTGATTTTCCTGCAGCTTTGGCATGTCGGGCGGATCTCGCATTCCTCCCATCAGCCGGCCGGCGCCCTGCCGGTGGCGCCCTCCGCCATTGCCGCCGCGGGCAATGCCTTCACCGCCTCCTTCGAGCGGGTACCCTTTGAGACGCCGCGGGCCTTGGAGACGGCCGAGATCCCGGCGCTCGTGGAAAGCTACGCGACCGCCGCGCGCAATGCCGAGGCCGCCGGTTTCGACGGCGTCGAGATCCACGGCGCCAACGGCTATCTCCTGGAGGAGTTTCTGCAGAGCCGCACCAATCAGCGTACCGACGCCTATGGCGGCTCCATCGAGAACCGCGCGCGGCTCGTCGTCGAGGTGGCGAGCGCGGTCGCCGGCGTTTGGGGGCCCGAGCGCGTCGGCATCCGCCTGTCGCCCTTCGGCATCGCCAATGACAGCGGCGAGGCCGATCCCATGCCGCTCTACAGCCACGTGATCCGGGAACTCGCCAAGCTTCGGCTCGGCTATCTCCACCTCATCGAGCCGCGGGCGAGCGGCGCCGGCCAGGCGGAAGTCGACCACAAGGACGTGCCCTCGGCGGCTGAGCTCTTCCGGCCGATCTGGCCGAATGTCTTGATCGCCGCCGGCAATTTCAGGGCCGACACGGCGGAGGCTGCGGTGGCGGAGGGCAAGGCCGACGCTATCGCCTTCGGCCGGTTGTTTATCGCGAATCCGGACTTGCCGGAGCGCCTGCGGCGCGGGGCGCCGCTCAATCCCTATAACCGCGCGACATTCTACGGTGGTGGGGTCGAGGGCTATATCGATTATCCGGCGCTCGACGCGGCCAAGGCGGCGGAATAGACGGACGGGGCCGCGTCACCCCTGCGAGGCGCCAACCGTATCCGCCACGGCCGCGCCGCGCCGGCCGAGCGGACGCGGTTGGCCGACAGTCGTGTCGCGCGCCGTCTGATGCTCCATCTCGGCGTCGAGTTCGGCGCCGACCAGGATGACGATCGCCGAGATCCAGATCCAGATCATGAAGCCGATGACGGCACCCAGTGAGCCGTAGGTTTCGTTATAGCTGCCGAAATTGGCCGCGTACCAGGAGAAGAGGATCGACGCGATGACCCAGGCGACCGCCGCGAAGGCACTGCCCCAGGTCGTCCAGCGCCAGCGCGGCAGGTCGCGGCTCGGGCCGTAGCGATAGAGGACGGCGAGCGCCAGAATGATCGCCACGAGCAACAGTGGCCAGCGCACGAGCCGGATGAGAAGATCGCTCGCCCCACCGAGACCCACGAAATTGAGCGCGACCGGCAACACGACGACAGCCGCCATTGCGACGAGCAGGAACAGGATCGCCCCGGTGGTGAAGGCGAGCGAAACCGCATTGAGCTTGAAGAAGCCGCGCTTTTCCTCCTCGCCATAGACGACGTTCAAGGCATCGAACAGCGCCTTCATCCCGGCGTTGGAGCTCCAGAGCGCGGCCAGGAGGCCGATGGCGAAGGTGAGCCCCAGCGTGCCGCCGCCTTGGGAAGCGACCCGCGTCATCTGCTCGCGCAGGACGTCGATCGCTCCGCTCGGCAGCACGCCCGCCACTTGGTCGAGTTGCGCACCGATCGTCCCGGCATCGGCGAAGAGCCCATAAAGCGAGACGAGTGCGGCGATGGCGGGAAAGATGGCGAGAATGGAATAGAAGGTCACGCCGGCGGCGATCGCGAGCACGCGATGCGTCGAGATGTTTCTGTAAACCCGCAGACCGATGTCCTTCCAGCCGCGGGCCGGAATCTCCGACGGCGTGGTGGCATGGCGGCCGCGATCATGGCCGGTGCTGGCGCGAGCACCGTTGGGTCCCTCCGCGGGGCGCCCGCGGGCGTTGCCGCGACTGTTGAAACCGCCGACGAGCAGCACGACCGTTACAGCCGTGACCCATAGCGGCACCCGCTCACCGCCCTCCGGCATAGCCTGCCAGTGGCGGGCGTCACCCACGCTCATGAGATGTTCCCTTCAGGAGAAGCGGCGCGGGCCGACCCTTGAGGCCGGCCCGCTGCCGTTGTCGTGGTGCTCAGCGGCCGAGTGGCCCGGAGCTACCTGGCCGCTTCCACGGGCCGTCGCTGCCCGGCGGTGGCACCGGTGCCGTCTCGTCGGATTTCGTCTGGCTGCCCGGCGTCCGGCTCGTCCTGCTCTGGCCCGGCTTGGCGCCTTGCGCGCCGCCCGGTTCGCCGGAGGCTTGACTCATGCCCTCCGCCAAGTCCGGCTTGGCCAAGTCCGGCTTGGCGCTCGGGCTCGTGCCGGTCTGCGGCGACGGTGGGTTGCGGACGGGCTCGCTCGCTTCGCTCATGCCCTTGGCCAGTTCCGGCTTGGCGCTCGGGCTCGTGCCGGTCTGCGGCGACGGTGGGTTGCGGACCGGCTCGCTCGCTTCGCTCATGCCCTTGGCCAGTTCCGGCTTGGCGCTCGGGCTCGTGCCGGTCTGCGGCGACGGTGGGTTGCGGACCGGCTCGCTCGCTTCGCTCATGCCCTTGGCCAATTCCGGCTTAGCGCTTGGGCTAGTGCCGGTCTGCGGTGACGGTGGGTTACGGACCGGCTCGCTGGCACGGGCCATGCCGCCGGCCATATCCGATTTGCCACCCTCCTGCCGGGAGGTTTCGTGTTTGGAGCCCTCCTGTTTAGAGCCCTCCTGCTTCGCGCTTTCGCCCGACAGGCTGCCTTTCGGCATTCCTGCTGCTTGGGCCGCGCCTTCAGCCATCTGGGTCAGGCCCTGCTTGTCGGCCTCTTCCCGGGCGGCGTCGGCCGCGCGTTCGGTCACCGCCGCCACCTTGTCGTAGGCGTCGGCGACGCCTTCGCGAACGCCCTTCTTGGTGCTTTCGCTCGCCTCGCCCATCAGCTCGTCTTCCGCCTTGGTCGCGGGCAAGAGGGCGCCGAGCGCTGCGCCGAGTGCGACGCCGATGCCGGCGAGCACCAGCGGCTGGTCGCGGCAGAAATCGACGAAGTTGCGGCTGGTGGTCGCCGCGCCGCGCCCGACCTGACGGGCCGAGCCCGCCACTGAAGCCGCCGTGCGTGCGGCGGTATCGGTCGCGGTTTCGTAGGCGCTCGATGCCGCGCCATAGGTAGAGGAGGCGGTGTCCTTGATCGAGGATGCCGTGGAGCGGGCCGCACCCGCTGCGCGATCGCGCACGTCGGCGGCCGTATCGCCTACGGCCCGCGCGGTCGATCGCGTCTTGTCGGCTGCCGATCCATAGGCGCTCGATGCGCCATCCCCGACGGCCTGCGTCGCCGACCGGGCCTTGTCAGCCGCGGAGCCAACCATCGAGGATGACGAGGCTTTGTCGGCTGGGTTCTCGCCGTCCGGGCGATAGCCCAGCATGTCCGGCCCCATTTCCGCATAGCTGCTCGCGCGCTCGTCGTCGCTCGCATGAGCGTGACCGTTTTTTCTGCCGGCGATCATCAACCAAGCAAGACCCGCGCCGACCAAGGTCACCGGCAGGGGATTGGCGACGGTCTGACGCTTCAGATTGCGGAAAAATTCGCCGCCGCTGCCTTCCTGCGCGTAGTCGACGAGCTGATCGACGACATTGCCCGGCGAAATACGCGTCCGGAGCTCGTCGAGCGTACCGGCGAGCTCATTCCGGGTCTGTTCGGCTTCACGTTCAAGCTGCTCGGTGTAAGTCATGGCGCTGCCTCACTTGTTCCTTGGCGACGGTTGCGTCCTGCTGGAGCTGGTTGATTGTGCGGCTCGGGATCATTCTGTCCCCCTTGAGCCGGTTCATGCCGACCATGAGCAGGATGAGCCCGACGACGAGCACCACGCCACCGACGATGGCAGCCGCCCAGTAGGGCTGCATGCCGTTCGCGATCAGCGCGGCAACCACCGCCTGCAGCACCACCACGAGCCCGGGGATGAGGAGGACGGCGCCGCCGACGATGAGGCCGAGCCCCGCCGCCACCTTGCCGACATTTTCCACGATCTCGGCGCGCGCGAGCTGCCCTTCCTTGCGCAGGAGGGTCGTAAGCTGTGTCACCACCTCGGTGAACAGTTCCGGGATCGAACGGCCGTTGTTGTGCGCATATGCCATGACGCATCCCTCCTCAGGCTTGGCGATTTTCTTGGCGGTCTTGGCCCGGGGTCGGACCCGAACTCTTCAGGAAGCGGGAGATCGCGAAGCCCGCGAGCATCGCTCCACCAAAGAAGGCTGCCGGCTGCGAGCGGGCGAAGCTGTTGAGGTTCTGGACGATTTCGTCGACGTTACGCTCGCGCAGGCTTTGGGCCGCACTCTCGATCCGCGCGGCCGCGTCATGCACATAGGCCGCGGCCTTGGGCATCTGGTCTTCGAGTTCATGCGCGGCGCCATGAATGGCTCCGGCCATGCTGCCGATCTGCTCGGCGCCGGCGTCCTTCTGCTGCTCGGCGAAATGCCGCGCCTGGTCTTTGACATTGGCTTGAGGTTCCATGTCGGTCGTTCCGCCTGTTTGCCGATGTATTCGCCGGGGGTGATGAAAGTCACCATTGAACATCGGGGGATGATGGAGCCACGTTTTTCTTGTCCGCCGCTCATCGAGCGCGGTATCCGGGCGTGGCCTCGTGCTCTGAGAACCCGTGGACCCTCGAAATGTTCCGAGAATCCAAGGATATGCATCGAGGAGCGCGTCAGGGCGCTGCGCCCCTGAATCGGCGGCCGTGCCGCCCCGCCGATCCCTTCCTCGAAGGGGCGGTGTCTGCCTTCAGCCCCGCCGCCGTGAGCGGCGCAACTCAGGCCGGGCGCGTACCGCCGCCCTTCTTTTCGGGATCGTGCGTGTGATGCACGTCGCCCTCGCCGCCGCCGCCCGAGACGCGGCTGCGGTGCTTCATCTCGTCGTCGGCCGGCGGCTTTTTGATCTCGAGCGGCTTCTTGGCATTTTCGTGCGAAGCGCCCGGACCGCCCTGGCGAATGCTTGCCTTCGTCTTCGTCGAGGTTGACATGGTCGTCCTCTCCTCAGCGATCCTGCTGATAGCCTTGATTGGTGGTGTTCACCTTGGTATTGCCCGCCTGGCCCTTCTTGTCGGGATCTTCGACCTGCGCCGATGTCGGCGCCTCGTTCTTACCAGCGCCCTTAGGCGCATCCCTGTTCTCGCCGGTCCCTTTGTCGCTGCGGCTGGCCGGCGGCACCGGTGGAGCTTTACTGGTCATCGACAATCCTTCCATTGGCGACCGGCGGATCCGCCCGCCGGCTAAGTCTTCCCAAATGCTGCTCAGTGCATGCCGATGGACTGAACGGCCGCATTGCAGGCCTGCTCGCATTCGCGGCAAACCTCTGCGCAGACGCGGCAATGCTCATGTTGCTCGGCGTGATGGCCACATTCCTCGCCGCAGAGCCGGCAGGCTTCGGCACAGGCCTGCAATGTCTGGCGTATGACAGTCTCGTTGGAGCCGGTGCGTCGTGCGCCGATCATCCCGGCAGCCGCGCAGATGTCGGCGCAATCGAGATTGAGCCGGATGCACTGGCGAAGCTCCGCCACCATGTCCTCGCCGAGGCAGGCGTCCGCGCAGATGGTGCAGGTCTGCGCGCAGTCGAGGCATTTCTGGATGCAATCGACGAGCGCATTGTTCACGTTACCGCGCACATGCGGATGTGTTGAAATCATCGTTTCGACATGCATTGTGCTCTCCTATGCTTCAGCTCGAGCCCGAATTCATCATGGTCTTCAGTGGCTCTTCGGCGATCATCGCCTCGATCTGCTCGTGGCCGGGGGTCTCGGGCAGGGCCTTCTTGAAGTTCTTTGCGTAATCGGGTGGCATTTTCGGCGGCATCATCGGCTCGGCTGCGTCCACCACCGCCTCGATGACCACCGGCCCCTCGGCCGAAAAGGCGCGGTCGAGAACGTTCCCGACGTCCTCCGGACGGCTGACGGAGAAGCCGATGCCACCCATCGCTTCCGCCGCCATCGCGAAGTCGATCGGCTGCAACTCGCAGCCGAACTGCGGATTCCCCAAGAACATCATCTGCTCCCAGGCGATCTGGTTCAGCATGTTGTTCTTGATGACCAGAAGCTTGAGCGGGATCTTGTAGCGCACGGCCGTCGAGAATTCGCCGAGCTGCATGGCAAAGCCGCCGTCGCCGACGATGGCGAAGATCGGCCGGCCGGGAAAGGCGATGCCGGCGGCGATCGCATAGGGCAGGCCGCAGGCCATTGAGGCGAGGGCGCCGGAGACGCCAAAGGCCTGGCCGTCGCGCAAGTCCACATGGCGCGCGCCGAGCTCCGTGTTCTGGCCGGAGTCCGTCACGAGCACCGCGTCATCCGGGAGCCGCTCGC
Organism: Chelatococcus sp. GCM10030263; assembly: GCF_042666455.1. Lineage (NCBI taxonomy): Bacteria > Pseudomonadati > Pseudomonadota > Alphaproteobacteria > Hyphomicrobiales > Chelatococcaceae > Chelatococcus > Chelatococcus sp. GCM10030263. The sequence continues at coordinate 904,030 of NZ_JBHTDB010000005.1, forward strand.
CGAAGGCGCGCGCCACCACCTGTGGCCGCAGCGGCATGTCCGTCTTTCCCTCGGCCGTCTTCATCATCGCGCGCCAGCGCGCCATCCCCGCCTGCGCCTGTTCGAGGAAGCTGCGGTCCCGCTTCGGCGTGAGGCGCTCGTTGAGGAGCTGCAGCGTTTCCTCGGCGTCGCCGACGAGCCCCGCCTCGACCGGATAGCGCAGGCCGATGCGCTGCCCGTCGCGGTCGATCTGCACCCCGCGCGCCTGACCGGGCTTCGGATAATATTCGATGTAAGGGAAGGTCGAGCCGACGATGAGCAGCGCGTCGCATTGCTCCATGGCTTCCTGCGAGGGCAGGGTGCCGAGAATGCCGATGCCGCCGGTCGTGTAGGGATGGTCGTCCGGCAGCACCGCCTTGCCGAGCAGCGCCTTCGCGACGGGGGCGGCAAGAAGCTCGGCCGTGCGTTCGAGTGCGGCGCGGGCACCGAGAGCCCCGCGCCCGGCGAGGATCATCACGCGCGATGCCCCGTTCAACAGCTCGGCGGCCTTGTCGAGTTCGGCTTCGCTCGGCAGCCGCCGCCCTTCGAAAAAGCGGTTCGGCACGTGCCCGGGTTGGTTGCGCTTGGAGCGCTTGGCATCGCCGAGGCTCTGCTCCTGGATATCGTTGGCGATCGAGAGATGCGCGACGCCGTATTTGGCGAGCGCCGAGCGGCAGGCGAGGCTGGTGAGATTTTCCACATGCGCGGCGTCGCTCACCTCGGCGTTGAACACCGTGACGTCGTTGAAGACGCGCGTGAGATCCACGTCCTGCTGCGTGAAGGTCTCGATGAGGTCGTGAAATTGCATGCCGGTAATGGCGAGCACCGGCGCCTGGTCGAGCTTGGCGTCATAGAGCCCCGTGAGGAGATGCGTCCCGCCGGGGCCGGACGTGGCGAGGCAAACGCCGAGCCCGCCCGTCCATTTGGCATAGGCTGAGGCCATGAAGGCCGCTGATTCTTCGTGCCGCACCTGGATGAAGCGGATCTTGTCCTGGCGCGTCCTGAGCGCCTCCATGATCCCGTTGATGCCGTCGCCCGGCAGGCCGAAGACGACTTTCACCTGCCAGTCGATCAGCGTGTCGACGAGGATGTCTGCTGTGGTCGGCATCGCTTACTCCGCCGCTTCGAGGCGGATATCGCCGATGGCATGGAAGACAACGGCCTTCATAGGCTCCTCCTGCTGGCCGGAACGGCCGAAGTTCCCGATCCGCGACCCTGACGCCCTCGAAAGCCCTGTGTCAGCCGTGAGTGCGCGTGTCCGACTGGTGAGGGCCGGGCCGCGTACGGCCGGCTCGGGCCCGGTGGCATGGCACGGTGATGCCGGGGCGACCGGTACCGCCCGGCGCGCCCATGGTGACGGCATGCTTGTGAACCCGTCGCGACCGGCGAAGGTTTCGTCGCGAGCCAAAAAAACGTGCTGGGGCTTGAACATAAGGCTACGCTGAGGCTCAGGACCGAGCCTCAGCGCTTCGCGGGATTGGATAGGAGGCACCGGCGGTCGGCGCGGGACCGCCGGTCGCCTCACAGGCGCTCAGCCGGGCACGCTGACCCGCGCTGACGCTTTCTTCTCGCGCAGCAGCACGGCCTCCGGCGCCACGCGGCTGTCGAGCGCCGTCAGTGCGCTTTGCAGGAGCTTGCGCGTGCGGTCGGCCGTCATTGCGTCGAGCGCATCGACATCGAGGAAGATGTCGATGCCCTGGCTCTGCTCGCAGATGACGCTCGGCTGCTCGATGGCTTCCTGACGCAGGCCCCGCACCACATAGGGCACCACTTCGCGGCTGATGCCTTTGACGGCGATCGGCGCGAGTGCATCGGCCCGCACGACGTCGCGCACCAGCGCATAAGTCTCGTAGCTCAGGACGATGCTGCCGGGCTGCGCGATCGTCTGAAGGCGCGCGGCGAGGTTCGCTTCGGCGCCGATGATCGTGTAGTCCATGCGCTTGTCGCTGCCGAAATTGCCGACATTGCAGAAGCCAGTGTTGATGCCCATGCGCACCCGGATCGGCACGTCGATGCCGCGCCGGTGCCACTCGCCGTTCAGCCGCTCGAGCGAAGCCTGCATCTCGATCGCCATCCTGACCGCGGCCTCCGCATCCTCCTTGACGCCACGCGTCTCGGGGTCACCGAAAAACAGCAGAATGGCGTCGCCGATGAACTTGTCGATCGTCGCGCCGTGCTTGAGGGCGATCGTCGACATCTCGGTGAAATATTCGTTCAGCACCGTGGTCAGGTCTTCAGGCTGCAGGCGTTCGGTGAGCGCCGTAAAGTCCTTGATGTCCGAGAAGAAGATGGTGAGCTTCTTGCGTTCGGTGGTCAGCGCCGCGTCCTTCGCGCCGCTGAAGATGCTCTTATAGATCTGCGGCGAGATATAGCGCGCGATCTTCGCGGAGACCGAGCCGAGGAAGGCATTGGTCTGGGTGAGCTCGCGGTTCATCGCCCGGATGAGATTGGCCTGGCGGTTCTGCATCAGGATGAAGGCCAGCCCGAGCGCCGCCACCACGGCGAAATAGACGAGCAGATATTTGAAGGTGAAGACGCTCGCCGCAATCGGCCGGTGAACCGTGACTTCCTGGATGCCGCGCACGTCGCCGACATTCCAGTTGCGCTTCGGGCTGTCCGGATGGGCGTTGTGGCAGCTGACGCAAGCCGGCCCCATGATGATCGGCGTCGCCCGCCGCACCGTGTGGTCGAACAGCGATCCGGTCGACTCGATGACAGGCACGCTCGCGTTGCGGCGCAGGCTGTTGAGTGCGCGCCGCTCGAAGGCGTCGATCGCGTGGCCCGGACGGCCCTTGAAGGGGAAGTCGGAGAACACACGGAACTTCACCGCGCCGTCGCGCGCACTGATGCGCTTGCCGAGCTCGACGGACATCGCTGTCGGCATCGGCAGTTCCAGGCTGGCGTTGGCGTCCTTGGCGGCGCTGCCGTGGATGCCCTCGCTGTTGAGGCGTCCGACGACCTCGCTCGAATAGTAGCTGCGCATTTCGTCGATGAGGGCGTCGATCTCGGTCGCCTGACTACGCAGCATGCCTTCCGAGAGGGCTCTCAGATCGAGCCAGACGGCGGCAGGCAAACCGGCGAGCAGGAACGACACGAGCACCGCAACGACGATCCCCGCCCGCGTGGGCTGGAGATTGAACGGGCTGATTTGGCCGAACGTACCCATGGTGTGCCTCGAAGTCTTGAAGCGGTGCCCAAGCGAGTCGCTTCCCCTTCATGAGGCACTCTGGCCCATGCGCATTGCACGGCAATTTCGTCATTCTTTGCTTTGTTTCGTCCGCTTGGGTGCGCTTGTAACAATCTTGCGGCGCGAGGCATTGGCGGTGATCGGTCGAGAACGCGCCGGCCTTCTGAACTGCCATCAGAGAGGCGCGTACCGGCGCGCGTCATCAGCCAAGCTGAAACCGCAAGGCCAAGCGGCAGGGCGAGCGCTCCCAGCATCGTCTGAGTGGCGGTGGTGGCGAGAAGGGGTGCGCAGGGCTCTGAGCGACGTCCCATAAAGGCAACATCCAGCTCGTGCTCGGCGACGTGGCGCGCATGAGCGGACGCCGAGGGTCTCTATAGGAGTATCGTTACTACGGATGTGTCAGAAAGATTTCCGCATAGCGCGGTCTGCGGATTGACCGGCGAGCGGGAACGACAGGAGCACCGCGACGACGATCTCCGCCCGTGGGGCTGGAGATCGAGCAGGCACGGCGTTGGCACGCACGGTAGTCCCGGCCGTTTCAAGCTCAAACCAACAACGTTCGTGTCCGACGCCGCCTCACTACCTGAACAATTGCCTAATCAAACCGCTTCATCTAATCGCCATTCGAGTTGGAAGGCTTGAATGGGCTGTTGGAATCCCTTCAGGTATTTGAAGCCTCTATCGGTCAGCTTGAACGTAGCAGAGCATTCCGCACGAATATTAGCCGATATCAGGATCTGATCCGGCTCGGCCTCCGTGCACATTCGTGCAGCGCATTGGACGGTCGACCCGAACAAATCGCGACTGTCTTCGACCGGCTCGCCACAATCGAGGCCGATGCGAATGTGAATCGGCTCCGTGCTTGCCCGGTTATAGGCATTCAGAGAAATTTGGATGTCTCTAGCGCATGCCAATGCTGCTTCGCTCGCGTCGAACACCGCCATGATTCCATCGCCGAGGTGCTTGACCTCGCGTCCTTCATGGTGCGCAAGCGCGCGCCGCACGAAGGCATCATGGACCCGAACAAGTTCGGTTGCCGCCCGGTCGCCCAGCCTGGCGGTCATTTCGGTGGATCCGACGATGTCGGTAAACATGATGACGCGATGTGCCGGTTCAAGATTGCGATTTTCCGACTGAGAGGAGGGTTGGGGGTCGCTGATGCGACCCAGAAAGGCCTCTACCGCAGAGAGGGCAACTTGGATGACTTCTCCGGCGACATGCCCATGGGCCTCGTGATGGACGCGCTGAGCCGTCTCTTGATCGGGGGCATCGATCAGACAGAAGACGGTCCCGCGCTCTTCGTCGAACCAATAGGTCATGAACTTCACGCCATAGCGATCCTGTATCGACACATCTTTGAGATGCGCCTCCGCAACCTCGATTGCGTTCGTCCCCTTCATGTCATGGCGGTCTAGGAAGATCGGCATTGTCGTCTCCTCCCCATCTAAATGTTGGCCATGTAAATCTTGGCCTGGGGCCGCGACGGATCACGGCAGATCGATGGCCCTTGAGGGCTCGCCCCGCTGGGCTGGACATCGTACGGGCTGACGTTCCGCAGACCCGGGGTGCCTTGGAGCTTCAAGCGAGTCGCCTCCGCTTCATGAGGCATTCTGGCCGATGTGCATTGCACGGCAATTTCGTCACTCTTTGCTTTATTTCGTCCCGTTGGGTGCGCTTGTAACAATCTTGCGACTTCATATCCCTGCCTGCCAGTCCTGCTCGCACGCCAGTCTCAGCGGGCTCTCGGGGCCCATGTGGAGGAACTACGGCGCTGACGACTCCAACGAGATACGTGCGCGCTAACCGGGCCGCCGTTTCCGTTCTCGCGACCCATCGCAGGTCCCGAGTGGCCGCAGCTCCAGGTGGATTCAAAGTGGCGATCGTCTTATGAGTCCTGCCTGCCGCCCGAGAGAAGAACAGAGGAACTGCACAGGCGATGAAAAAGAATGCTGCCAGCGAGGGCGAATCCCCATCTCGGCTGATCGACGCGCGGATCAAGGAACTTGACGACTGGCGGGGCGAGACGCTCTCCCGTATCCGCGCTCTCATCAAGCAGGCGGACCCGGATGTGGTCGAGGAGTGGAAATGGAGGGGCGTTCCGGTGTGGTCTCACGATGGGCTGATCTGCACCGGCGAGACCTACAAGAGCGTCGTGAAGTTGACTTTCGCCAAGGGCGCCTCGCTCGACGATCCCTCAGGCCTTTTCAACTCCAGCCTTGAAGGCAACACCAGGCGCGCCATCGATCTCCGGGAGGATGATGACATCGACGAGAATGCCTTCATGGCGCTCATACGTGCTGCTGTAGCCCTGAACAGGTCTTCAGCCCGATAATCGGTTGTGGCTCCTGACGCCCAGCCTAGGAGACAGTGGGCACCAGGGCGAGGAAATAGACCAAGGTCGCGACGCCACCGAGGACGCTGCGCCAGGCGTGGAGCTTTCCCCACTGCACGAGCAATAAGCGAGCTTCGCTATGTGGGTTGTCGGCGACCATCGCCTCCAAGCGACGATTGACCGGCATGATGACGAGCACCGTATAGGGCCAGTTGGCGAGGATGAAGGCGGCGCCGAGCACCCACAGCAGATCGCCGCTCAACCACCACGCCGAAAGGCCCAGCAGCCCGGACACAACTGCAAGCGAGGCTTGCATAGCAAAGCCGCGCTTGTAAGCTGGTCCCCATTGCATCAATGCGGCACGGTCGTCCAGTTTAAGCCTGGCGGGCTGCTCGGCTATATTGATATAGATCGCGGCGCCGAAGAATATCGCTGCACTCGATAGAGCCAGAAGTCCGATCATCCGCTATTCTCCGAGCCATCGAGTGAGCATGGCTCGGCACGATCCCACATCCGCCCGCCAGCCGCTATGCTTTCCTCGGCCAAGGTTTTGGCCTTCGGCCCTCGAGAGGGTTTCACCCGATCGGCATCACTGCACCAGGTCCACGCCCTCGAAGAGATGGCGGCCGATCGGATCGATGCGGAAGCCGGTGACCTCCTTGCGCAGCGCCATGAAGACCACGGAATGGGCGAGCGGCACCCAGGGCGCATCGTCTCTGAAGATGGCTTGGGCAACGCCGTAGAGCCGCTCGCGTTGCGCCTGATCGGTGATGACCTTGGCGCGCGAGACGAGATCGTCATAGGCGGGGTTGCACCATTTGGCGATGTTGTTGCCGCCTGGGCGCGCCGTCGCGCAGCCGAGCAGAAGGTGGAGGAAATTGTCGGGATCGCCGTTGTCGCTCGTCCAGCCGTAGAGCGCGAGCGATGGCACGCCGGCCTGGAGCTTGACGCGATAGGTGTTCCATTCCTCGGTGACGAGATTGACGTGAATGCCGATGCGCGCGAGATCGACCTCGATCATTTCAGCGACCCGGCGGCCATTGGGGTTATAGGGGCGGCTGACCGGCATGTACCACAAGTCGGTCGAAAGGCCCTGCGGGTAGCCAGCCTCGGCGAGCAGGCGCCGGGCGGCTTCCGGATCGTATGAATAGTCGACGATCGTTTCGTTGTAGGACCACATGGTCGGCGGGATGGGGTTTTTCGCGACCGTGCCGGTCTCCTGGTAGACGGCATCGATGATGGCGCGCTTGTCGATCGCCATATTGATGGCCCGGCGCACCCTCAGGTCATTGAAGGGCGGCCGTCCGGTGTTCATCGCCAGATAGCCGACATTGAGGCCCTCCTGCTGCAGCAGGGTGAGTTCCGGATCGTCGGTGATCGTCTTGAGGTCCGCCGGATCGGGAAAGGCCATGATGTGGCATTCGCCGGCGCGGAGCTTGGCGAGCCGCACCGCCGGATTGGGCGTGATCGAGAACACGAGCGTGTCGACGGCGGGACGGCCCTGCCAGTAATCGGCGAAGGCCCGGTAGCGCACGCTGACATCACGCTGATAGCCGGCGAAGGTGAAGGGGCCGGTGCCTATCGGTTCGCGGTCGAGCTGCTCGGGCTGGCCCATCTTCAGGAGCTGTTCGCCGTATTCGGCCGAGAGGATGGCATTGAAGGGCATCGCCACATCGGCGAGGAAAGGCGCCTCGGCCCGGGTCAAGCGAATGCGCACGGTCCGGTCGTCCAACTTCTCGACCGATTCCAGGAGCTCGGGCATGCCGAGATCGCGGAAATAGTCGTAGCTTTCGCCGGAGGTATTGTGGAAGGGGTGGTCCGGCTTCCACTGGCGGTTGAAGGAAAACAGGACGTCGTCGGCGTTGAACTCCCGCGTCGGCTTGAACACGGCGTTGGAATGAAATTTGATGCCGCGGCGCAAGCGGAACGTATATTCCGTTCCGTCCTCCGACACCGTCCAGCTCTCGGCGAGCGCCGGCCCGACGCGCGTCGTTCCGGGAACGAATTCGACGAGATTGTTGAACATCGGCCGCCCGGCGTTCATGCCGGTGGTCGTCGTGACGAGCTGCGGATTGAGCGATTCCGGATTGCCTTCCGAACAGAAGACCAGGGTCTTCGCCTGGGATGCGGTTGCGGAGAAGGCGATCACGGCGGCGGCAATGGCGAGAATTCGAGCCTTCATTGATTCGATCCTATGACAGCGCCGCGGCGCTGATGGGCGCTTCGCCCGCGACCGAGCGCGGCAGGTCGATGCGGAAGGTCGTTCCCGCGCCGGGACGGCTCGCCACCTCGATGCGTCCCTGCAGCTTGTTGGTGACGAGATTATAGACGATGTGCAAGCCGAGGCCCGTACTGCCGCGGCTGCGCGCCGTCGTGAAGAACGGATCGAAAATCCGGCCGATCTGGTCGGCCGGAATGCCCTTGCCGTCGTCCTGCACCGTCAGGCTGAGCCGGTCGGCCCGCTGCTCGCTCACGGCGATCGAGATCCGTCCGGCCTGGCCTTCGCCATAGGCATGCACGACGGCATTCATGACGAGATTGGTGAGCACCTGGGTCAGCGCGCCGGGATAGGTGTGGACGCGCAGGTCGGGCGGACAGTCGAGCGCCACCTCGTGTTTCGTCCTGCGCAGCAGGGGGCCGAGGCTCCGGATGACGTCTTCGAGCCAGGTCTTCACCTCGAACCGGCGGCAGTCGTCGCTCACCTGGTCCACCGCGACCTGCTTGAAGCTGTGCACGAGATCGGCCGCGCGGCCGAGATTGACGAAGAGGAGCCGCGAGCCCTCCTTCATGCGGTCGAGGAAGGAGATCAGCCTGGAGCGCGGCAACTGGTTGCCGTCGAGGGCGCGCTCGAAATCCTTGGCCTCGTCGCCGAGGAGCGTCGCCGTGGTCAATGCGATGCCCAGGGGCGTGTTGATCTCATGCGCGACGCCGGCGACGAGCTGGCCGAGCGAGGCGAGCTTTTCCGCCTGGATGAGGTCGGCTTGCGTCTGCCGCAGTTCGGCCAGCGCCTCCTCGGTGCGGTCCTTCGCCTGGCGCAGGTCTTTTTCACGCCGGCCGATTTCCAGGACGAAGAAATTGGCGGCGCGCGCCATGTCGCCGAGCTCGTCGCGCCTGTTGGCCTCGCCGACTTGGCCCGCGAGCGGATCGGCGGCGAGCGCGAGCATGCGCTCCTGCAGGCGCCGCAACGGATTGGTGATCGAACGCGCGACGAGGAAGGCTGCCCCCGACCCGAAGAGGAGGCCGAAGGTGGCCCCGACCACAAGGATCGAGCGAATGAAGGAGCCGAGTTGGTCGGCATCGCCCGTGAACATGTCGTTCAAGGAGCGCGCGCTCGCCACCATGGCTGCCGCCGTATTGTCCATGTCGGCGATCATGTCGTTCTGTCGCCGGAGGCCGTCGATCGTGGTGCCCAGGCGCTCGCGCCATTGGGTGATCGCGTCCATCATATCGGCCTGGATTAGGGGCGAGATCGGCAGGGTGGCTGCCGCCGTCGCGAGCTCGCTGCTCTTTTCCAGCTTGAGCCTGGCGGCTTCCGGATCGCGGCTCGCCAGCGCCTCATTCGTTTCCTGCCCCAGCTTGAGTGTGGCAATGGCGATATTCTGCGTCGCCTGCTCGTTTTCGTTTGCCTGGACGGAATAGGTGAGAAGCTGGGCGATCTCCTCGTGCAAGGCGCGGCGTGCGGTGATCTCCACCTTGAGCAGCCGGTCGCACCAGGCGAGCAACGCCTCGGTCGCACGTTCCGCATCGCGTCCACTGCTGCTCTCGACGGCACGGGTGAGGGCGACCAACTCGTCGGCGGCGGGGCGGCCGTCGCGCTTCAGCGCCTCGGCCAGCTCGTCGCTCGCCCGGTGCAGCTGGCTCAGGGCAAAGCTGCGATCGTCACGGCCGGCTTCCGCACTCGCCGCCGATTGCACGGCCCACAGCGCGGCCCGCAGCTCGTGGGCGTGATCCTCGATGTCGCGCATCCGGCCGAGGCGCTGGTCCTTGGCCGTCAGCGAGGCGATGATATCGGCGTTGGACGCATGCTGGCGTGTGCGTGCCTCGTTGGCGAGCGTGACGAGGGCGTCGGCCCTCAGCGACATGTCGTAGATGAGCTTGTCGTTGGCTTCCGTGACGGCGATATACTGCCGCATGCGGTCCACATAGCGCGAGAGCGCCTCCTCGACCTCATGGACCTTGTCGCGCTGCGCGACCGTGCGCGCCGTCTCGCCAAGTTCATGGAGCCGCCCCTGGACGCTCGCGGCCATATCCATGAAACGCTCCGCCTGTGGCGATCGGTCGACGGAGCGGGCCTCGACATAATCGTCGCGCACCGTCATGGAGACGAGAAGATCGCGATAGACCGCACCGGCGAGGACGGCGCCGTTGCGGGCTCTCTCGGCCTCGTTCAGCAGCAGCCAGGCGGTGAGCGCGATCACGGCCGCTATTGCGATGGGAACGCCGCCCACCAGCAATATCCTGTCCCTGATCCGCATGACCCCTCCGACCCGACCGCCGCGCATTATCGCTGATGATCATTGCCGCGCTTTTGCGTGCAATGAAGATCAAAGGGCGGTTTATTTCAGCGAGGACACATTGTTTCGTCGAGGGCCTCGCGACGCAACAAATGCGGGTCGCCCGTCACTCGCTGCCGTCCGGCTGAAAGATATAGCCGATGCCCCGTACCGTGCGGATGAACCGCGGATTGGCGGGATCCGGCTCCACCTTCTTGCGGATGCGGTTGATGCGCACGTCGATGGAGCGGTCGAAAGCATCGGGGTCGCGCGCGTCGGCGAGGTCGAGAAGGCGCTCGCGCGACAGAACGCGTTTGGGATGATCGGCAAAGGCCTTGAGCAGCAGATATTCGGACTTGGTCAGGACCTGGGCCGCGCCGGCCTCGTCGCAGAGCTTATGGCTGTCGAGATCGAGCCATTTGGTGCCGAAGGGAACGCGCCGGGTCGGCGGAGCGGGCGCTGCCACAGCGCCGCGATCGGCGCTGCGCCGGAGCACCGAGCGAATGCGTGCCACGAGCTCGCGCAGCTCGCAGGGCTTGGCGAGATAGTCGTCCGCCCCGAGCTCCAGTCCGACCACGCGGTCGATGGGGCTGGCGGTTGCGGTCAGCATGATGATCGGCACATCAGCCTTCGCCTTGAGGCCGCGGATGACCGACAGGCCGTCCTCTTCCGGCATGTTGAGGTCAAGCACGACCAGATCGGGCCTTGCTTCATCCATCAGCCGCCTGAGGCTGCCGCCGCCGTCGCAGAGCGTTACCGAAAACCCGTGCATGGTGAGATAGTCGCCCACCATCTCGCGGGCGGCCTGCTCGTCGTCCACGACGAAAATCCGCTGACCCGTGCTCATCGGCCGTTCGTGTCGTTCGTCGCCAAGAGATGCAAGGAGAAGATGGAGCCACGCCCCGGCCCGAGGCTTTCGGCGCTCACATGACCGCCGTGGAGCTCCGCGATGCGCTTGACGATGGAGAGGCCGAGCCCCGTGGATGTTTCGCCCGCGGTCGGCTTGGCCGACAGACGCTGGAAGCGCGCGAAGACCCGGCGTTCGTCTTCCGGCGACAGGCCGGGTCCTTCGTCGCGCACGCGGCAGACGATGGCGCCGTCTTCCTGCGACAGCGCCACTTCGATGGTGCTGCCGACCGGACCATATTTGATGGCGTTGGACACGAGATTGTCGATAGCCTCCCGAAGCCGGTCCTGATCGCCGTTCACCGCGATCGCGGGCGGACCTTTGACGGTGATTCGCTGCTCTTTTCTTTCGGCCAGAAGACGGTTGCTTGCAACGACATCGCAGACCAGGGCGGCATAATCCAGCGGCTCTCTCCGGACGGTGATGTCGAGCGCGTCGTTCATCGCATCGGCCAGAAGCGTATCGACCATCGTCGTAAGGTGACGTGCGGAACCGCGCACATGCTCGATCTGGGTTCTCAGCGATTCGACGGGCGGCGGCGATGTCGCGAGCAGCTCCTGCATCATCTCCGTGCGACCGAGAATGATCCCGAGCGGGTTTTTGAGGTCATGGGCAATGGTGCCGAGAATCTCGTTCTTCAGCCGATTGGCGCGCCGCAAGTCGGCGCGCTGCGCCTCCAGCCGCTCGTTGGCCTTCACGAGCGCGGCGGTACGCTCGAGGACGCGCTCTTCGAGACAGGCATTGACTTCCTCCAGCGCCCGGCGGGTCTCCTGCAGCCGGCGCAATTGCTCGTAGCTGCGTAGCGCCGCGGTCATGGTGGTGAAGAGCTTGTCGGCCGTGAGTTCCGTCTTGGACTTGTAGTCGTTGATGTCGTGATCGATCACCACGCGGCGTTCGGGCGCCTGGCCGGGCTGCCCAGTGCGCAGGATGATGCGGATGATGTCGTTGCCGAGTTCCTTGCGCACGAAATCGGCGACCTCGAGACCCGCGTCGTCGGTTTCCATGACGACGTCGAGGAGGACAAGCGCCGTTTCGGGATGCGCGCGGAGGAGCGTGCGCCCTTCCTGCGCCGAATGCGCGGACAGGATCACCAGGCGGCGGGCGTCGAGCGTATAGTCATGGAGGGCAAAGCGCGTCGCCTCGTGCACGGCGGGGTCGTCGTCGACGACAGCGATCGTCCACGGATTGCGTCGATCGACGCCCGCGTCTTCTAGTTCATCGTCGGTGAGGTAGAAAAGATCGCTCTCGCCCACCACCTCGCCCTCTGCCGCCCCCTTATATGCGCAGATTACCACGATACAACAGGGGCTAACATCCGCGATGAAGGCGGGAATCGCTTGTGGAATGGCGAAAAATGAGGCCGAGCCGGTAATCAGCGCCCGGTAAGGCCCGGCCTTAGGGGTAAGTCAGCAGATGGACCAATGACGCGGGATATCCCGCCTCATCCAATATCGCCGGCGACCGGCTGCTCGGCGATGTTGAGGATGGCGCCGATGCCCTCCCGCAGATAACGCGGCTGGCGATCCTCCAGGCCGAGCACGAAGACGAGGGCCGAGCGCCCGGTGACCGCATAGACATGGCCGAAGTCGAAGGTCGGCGCATTGGTGCGGTCCGGGTCATTCGTATCGAGCAGGCCGATCCACCGCTTGCCTTCGGGCACGGCCGGCAGGGTGAATTCGACGACGTCGTGGTGGGCGTTCATGACGATGAGCAGGGTGGCGTCGGAGCCGCGCCGCTTGATGCCGGTGGGCTGCGCGCGCCCGTCGAGCAGCATGCCCATGCAGCGGGCATTGGAGTCTTCCCATTGGTCCTGGGACATTTCCTCGCCCGTGGGCGATAGCCAGGTCACGTCCTTGACGTCGAGTTCCTCGTTGTAATTGCCGACGAGAAAGCGCCCGCGATGCAGGATCGGATAGGCCTTGCGCACGGCGATGAGCTTGCGCGTGAATTCGATCAGCGCGCGGCCTTCCGGGGTGATTGCGGCCCAGTCGAGCCAGGTGATCTCGTTGTCCTGGGCATAGGCATTGTTGTTGCCGCGCAGGCTGTGGCCGAACTCGTCGCCGGCCAGGATCATCGGCGTGCCCTGCGACAGAAGAAGCGTCGCGAGAAGGTTGCGCTTCTGGCGCTCGCGCAAGGCGGTGATCTCCGGATCGTCGGTCGGGCCCTCCACGCCGTGGTTCCAGGAATGGTTGTTGGAATGGCCGTCGCGGTTGTCCTCGCCATTCGCCTCGTTGTGCTTGTCGTTGTAGGAGACGAGGTCGTTCAGGTTGAAACCGTCGTGGGCCGTGATGAAATTCACGCTCGCCCAGGGTTTGCGGCCGCGCTTGTTGAAGATGTCGCCGGAACCCGCAACGCGGGCTGCAAGCTCGGCGAGCTTGCCCTCGTCGCCCTTCCAGAAGGCGCGCACGGTGTCGCGGAACTTGTCGTTCCACTCCGCCCAGCCCGGCGGATACTGGCCGACCTGATAACCGCCCGGTCCGATGTCCCAAGGCTCGGCGATGAGCTTGACGCTGGAAAGAACCGGGTCCTGCCTGCAGGCGTCGAGGAAGCCGCCGCCTTCATCGAAGCCGTAGGGTTCGCGGGCGAGGATCGTCGCAAGGTCGAAGCGGAACCCGTCGACGCGCATCTCCTGCGCCCAGTAGCGCAGCGAATCCGCCACCATCTGCAGCACGCGCGGGTGGGAAAGATTGACCGTGTTTCCGGTCCCCGTGTCGTTGATGTAGTAGCGTTTCTCGTCGGGCAGCAGGCGATAGTAGCTCGCGTTATCGATGCCCTTGAGCGAGAGCGTCGGCCCGAGTTCGTTGCCCTCGGCCGTGTGGTTATAGACCACGTCGAGGATCACCTCGATGCCGGCCGCATGGAACTGGTTGACCATCTCCTTGAATTCGTTCGTGAAGGGCGAATGGAGATAGCGCGGCTCCGGCGCGAAGAAGGCGATCGAGTTATAGCCCCAGTAGTTCCTGAGGCCCTTGTCGACGAGATAGCTGTCGTCGACGAAGGCATGGATCGGCAGCAACTCGGCCGAGGTCACGCCGAGCGTCCGCAGATAGTCCGCTATCCGCGCATGCGCGAGGCCGGCAAAGGTCCCGCGCTCGCTTTCCGGAATGCGCGCGTTGAGCTTGGTGAAGCCCTTCACATGCATTTCGTAGATGATCGTCTGCTCCCAGGGCACGGAGGGCCGGCGCTCCTGCCCCCAGGTGAAGGCGGGGTCGATGACCCGGCATTTGGGCATGCGCCTGGCGCTGTCGCGTTCGTCGAAGGACAGATCCTTGTCGGGGCTGTCGATCTTGTAGCCAAACAATTCGGGGCCCCAACTCAGCGAGCCGACGAGCTGCTTGGCATAGGGATCGATCAGGAGCTTGTTCGGATTGAAGCGGTGGCCGGCATCGGGCTCGTAGGGGCCATAGACGCGATAGCCATAGACGGTGCCGGGCCGCGCTTCGGGCAGATAGCCATGCCAGACCTCGTCGGTATATTCCGGCAGTTCGATGCGCTCGATTTCCTTCTCGCCGTCGATGTCGAACAGGCAGAGCTCGACTTTCGTGGCATTCGCCGAGAACAGGGCGAAATTGACGCCCAGGCCATCCCAGGTGGCACCGAGCGGGAAGGCTTTGCCCTCGCGAATGACTGAACGCTGCACGGTGGAAGACCGGTGCTTCCCGTGTATGCTCGGCGCCATGGAGATCCTCGGAGAACGGAGAACGGTCTTTCCAAACCGACCGATGTCCCGCTTCGTTCCACGCCGCCTCCGCCGAATTCGACCTGAGAACGACGCCTCTACCCGAGCCTCGACACGACATCGCCGACGATGCCGAGGCGCGCTGCGGTTTCGCTCGCCACCGCGACGATCAATCTCTCCTCGTTCCAGTGGCAGGGAAAGCCGTTCTTCTTGAGCGTAGCGCGAGCCTTGCGGCCCTTGCCGCGAAAGGTGATGGCGATCGCCTGGGGGCCGGCATCGATGCGCGCGATCCCCAGCCGGCGGCAGGCCTGCCGGATGCGGGCGAGCGCCAGGAGGTCACGCACCGGTTCGGGCAGGCTGCCGAACCGGTCTTCGATCTCGTCCTCCAATTCGTCGACCTCGCCCTCTGTCGCGGCGCGCGCCACCCGTCCATAAAGCTCGAGCCGCGCCTCCTCGTCGGGCACATAGTCGGGCGGGATGCGAGCCGTGGCGTCGAGGTTGAGCTCCGGCACATAGTCCTCCACCACGTCTTCGCCACGTGCTGCCCGCAGGGCGCGGTCGATGAGATGCCGGTAGAGCGAGGGGCCGACGAGCTTCAGATGTCCTGTCTGGTCTTCTCCGAGAAGATCGCCGGCGCCACGCAAATTGAGGTCGCGTTCGCTGATGGCAAAGCCGGCGCCGAGCCGCTCGAGGTCCTGCAGGGCCTGCAGCCGCTCTTCGGAGATCTCGGTCTGCTGAGCTTCCGGGTCACTCAGCAGATAGGCGAAGCCGCGCCGCGCGCCGCGGCCCACCCGGCCGCGCAGCTGATGGAGCTGGGCGAGGCCGAAGCGGTCCGGGCGACAGACAAGGATGGTATTGGCGCGCGGCAGATCGAGCCCGCTCTCGATGATATTCGTCGCGACGAGCACGTCCCCTTGCCCGGCGGCAAAGGCGACCATCACGTCATCGATGGCTTGAGCCGGCATCCGGCCGTGCACCACACGCAGATCGAGCGCCGGAACGATCTCGCGCAGGCGCGCTGCGATCGGCTCGATGTCCTGGATCCGCGGGCAGACGACAAAGCTCTGTCCGCCGCGGCGATGCTCGTAAGTGAGCGCGCTGCGCACGGCCTCGTCGGCAAAGGGGGCGGCGATGGTCCGCACCGGCATGCGCCGGGCGGGCGGCGTCGCGATGACGCTGAGATCGGCGAGGCCGGTGACGGCATGCTGCAACGTGCGCGGGATGGGCGTTGCCGTCAGCGTCAGCACGTGCAGGTCCTCGCCGAGCGCCCGCAATTTCTCCTTGTCCTTGGCGCCGAAGCGCTGCTCCTCATCGATGATGACGAGCCCGAGCTCCTTGAAGGCCACGTCCTTGCCGGCGATCGCATGGGTGCCGATGACGATGCGGATCGAGCCGTCGGCCAAGCCGTCTTTGACGCTGCGGGCCTCCGTGGCCGAGGCGAAGCGCGAGAGATGGCCGATTGTGACGTCGAAGCCGGCGAAGCGGCGCCGAAAGGTCTCGAGATGCTGGCGTGCGAGCACCGTGGTCGGCACAGCGACAGCGACCTGGAAGCCGCTGAGCGCAGCGGCCGCCGCCGCGCGCAGCGCGACCTCGGTCTTGCCGAAGCCGACATCGCCGCAGACGAGCCGATTCATGGGCCGGCCGGAGGCGAGGTCTTGCAGCACCTCCTCGGCGGCACGCGCTTGATCGGGGGTGGCAAAAAAGGGAAAGCGGGCGACGAAACGTTCATAGTCGGTGGCCGACGGCACGAGCTTCGGCGCGGTCTTCGCCGCGCGTTCGCTCGCGAGCGCAGCCAATCGCGCGGCCGTCTTCTCGATCTCCTTTTCGAGATCGCCGCGGCGCTTCTCCCAGGATCCGCCGTCGGGGCGGTCGAGCTGGATGCCCGCCTCCGCGCCATATTTCCAGACGAGCGCAAGCTCCTCCACAGGCACCATGACGACGGCGCCGCCCGCATATTCGAGGCGGACCATGTCGCGCTCGGCGAGCCCGGTGCCGGAGATCGTCTCGATGCCGCGCAACTGGCCGACGCCACGCTCCAGATGCACCACGATATCGCCCGTTCGCAGCACCTCACGCGCCGGCGCCATGTCCTGTTCGCGCAGGCCGAGCGGCGCCTCATGCGCCGCACGTGAGCCGAAGACATCTGCCGCGGTCACGACGCTGACCGACAGCGACGGCAGCACGAAGCCCGCTTCGCAATCGACCCGCAGGCTGGAGAGGGTGCCCACTTCGCGCTCGACCACCTCGGGCCAGCTGGAAGCCCTCTGAACGCCGCCGGGCGCCGCCTCCCGGGCACGGCGTTCGAGGCTTCGCAACTCCGCATCGTCGGCGGCCGTCAGCACCACACGCCTGCCGCGGGCGAGCTCTTCCCCGAGGAAGTTGCGCAAAGCGCGCAGCGGCGCGGGCCGCGTTGCGAAGCGCGGCACGCGCGTCTCGGCCGGACAATCTTCCCCCGCGAGCTCCGTCACCTGCGGCCCGCTCGTCGCAGCCTGCCATTCCTGCTCGCTGAGATAGAGGCGATCGGGGGAAATTGCGCCGAGGCTCGCCCGCAGGAGCGGCAGGTCGCGGCTCGTCTCGCGCGCTTCCGCGATCTGTCTGAGCCATTGCGCCCCTCGTGTCTCGACCCCGCCGCCCTTTACGATCGTCGCTTCGGGCATATAGTCGAACAGGCTCTGGAGCCGTACGTCGGCCGCGGGTGGGCACGCCGGATCCTTCGCCGCTAAGGCGAACATCTCGGAGGCCGGATCGAGGACCACCTCGGCCAGTTCGCCGGTTGTGCGCTGGGTGAGGGGATCATAGCTCTGCAGGCCCTCGATGCGGCCTTCGCCGAGCTCGATGCGCACCGGCCCGAGCGCGCCGGCCGGATAGACGTCGACCACCTGGCCATGAACGGCGACTTCGCCGGGCTCATCGGCGCGCGCCTCCTGCACATAGCCGGTGCGGTCGAGAAAAGCTTGGAGCGCCCCCAGGTCGAGCGGCATCCCGAGACGGAGCGCCAGCGTCGCATCCGCCCATACATCGCGTGGCGGCACCCGCAGCAGGGCGGCATCCGCCACCGCAAGGACGAGCGGCTTGCCCGCGCCCTGCGCGACCCGGCGCAGCACCGAGGCGCGCCGCCCCATCACGTCGCGCGACGGCAGACCGTCGTCATAGGGCAGGGCATCCGAGCGCGGCAGGACCATCGGGTCGCAGGCGGGATCGAGCGCGTAGAGGATGGCGCCGAGATGCTCCGCTCGCCGCTCGCTGCCCGACAGGAAGAGGAGACCCGCCGGCGATGATCGCCACTGCCCGAGCAGAAAGACCCCGATCGCCCCGAGCGGCGATGATCGGGTAATCTCCGGCGGGGCGAGCGCGACGTCGGCCGGCATGTGCATCAGCGTGACCGGCGTTGCCGGGCAGCGCGGGCCGGCGGCCGCGCGGACGCGTCAGAAGGGTGGGAGAGGGGAGAGCCGACGCGCGTCATGGGATCCAGCTTTGTCAGCCGGTAACCCGAAGTCGGCCCGCTCGGTTCCAGCAGCCTCATGCTTCATTGAGCCGAGGAGGGAAGGATGGCTAAATGCGATCGCCTGCCCTCAGCGGAGAGTGGGGTCTTATTGCCCCGCCTTCCGCGCCACGACGTCCTCATAGGCCGCTTGCAATCGCGCGAGCACGGAGGGACCGGCGGATGGCGCGCCGAGATGCAGCGTGCGGAGCTCGTCCATGAAGGCCTCCCAGAGCGGCGGACCGCCTTCTTCCAGGAGCTGAGCGCGGATGGAAAGCTCTTCCGACACTGGCCTATGCCGCCGGCCCCAGGCGCCCATATGGGCGAGGAGCGGCACCAGCTGAATGGCGGGCTCCGTCAGGCTGTAGATCGCCTTCTGCTTATGGCTGGGATCATCGCGCTTCGAGAGGAGCCCGGCCTCGACCAGCCGTTTCAAGCGGTCGGCCAGGATATTCGAGGCGATGCCTTCGTCGGAGAGAGTGAGAAGCTCGCGATAGTGGCGGCGGTTGCCGAACATGATGTCGCGAATGACGATGAGACTCCAGCGGTCGCCGAGCACTTCGAGCGTCAGATTGATCGGGCAGCCCGAGCGATGCGCCGCGTCCATGAATGATCTCCAGAGGAAACTGCTTGCAAAGTAAGATCGGTTTGGTTAGAACACAACTGCTTGCAATTCGAAATCAGTCTTATCGAGAGGGAGAACGGTTATGGCAAAGCTCGTCTTATCGATGTTCACGAGCCTCGACGGCTATATCGAAAAGCCCGATGGCGAATTCGCCCCGCCGGCCTGGTCGGACGACCTGTCGGCGCACTGGTCGGGCTATGCCTTGCCGCGGGCCGGCCACCTCATCTACGGCCGCACGAATTTTCTCTTCAACAAGGGCTTCTGGAGCGCGGCCGACACCGATCCGGCGAGCCCTGCGGCCGGTATCTCTTATGCCGTGACAATGAACCGGCTGCCGAAGACGGTGGTCTCGACGACGCTGACGGGCGATCCCGGCTGGAACGCAACGCTCGTCAAGGACGATCTTGCCGCCGCGGTGAATGCGCTCAAGCGCTCTGCCCAGGGCGAGATTTACTCCTTCGGTGGGGCGGGTCTCGCGAACAGCCTCGTTGCGCTCGACCTCGTCGACGAGTACCGCCTGATGATCACACCAAGCCTTTTCGGCGACGGCAAGCGCCTCTTCGAGCCCGGTTTGCCGGCGCTGGCGCTCAGCCTCATCGACGCGCACAAGCTCGATACCGGCGCCGTCATCCTGCACTATCGCCGCGATCGCTAGGGGACGCGTTATGGCGCTGACGCTCTATGCCCACCCCTTCTCCTCCTATTGCCAGAAGGTGCTGATCGCTCTTTATGAGAACGAGACGCCCTTCACCTACCGCAAGCTCGACGAGGACGGCGCCATGGCCGAGCTCACGGAGCTCTGGCCGCTCAATCGCTTTCCCGTGCTCGTCGACGACGGCCGCGCGGTGATCGAAACCACGATCATCATCGAGCATCTCGCCCTGCATCACCCGGGGCCGGTGCGGCTCATTCCGCAGGATCAGCGCGCGGCGCTCGCGGCGCGCTTTATGGATCGCTTCTTCGACAACCACATTGCGACCCCTCAGGGGCGCATCGTCTTCGACAGCATCCGCCCGGCCGAGCATCGCGACCCCTATGGCGTCGCCGAGGCGCGGGCCATGCTCGACACCGCCTATGGTTGGCTCGACAAGGAATTGGCAGGACGCGAGTGGGCGGCGGGCGACGCCTTCAGTTTGGCCGATTGCGCGGCGGCGCCGTCCCTCTTCTACGCCGACTGGACCCATCCGATCGGCGAGGCTTTCGTCAATGTCCGCGCCTACCGGCAGCGGCTTCTCGCCCGGCCTTCCTTCGCGCGGGCCGTCGACGAGGCGCGGCCCTATCGGTCGCTCTTTCCGCTCGGCGCGCCGGACCGCGACTGAGCCTTACGCTGCCTTGATCATCTGAGGCTGCGGCCAGCGCTCCAGCGCCGCCCGGCCGGCATCCGTCAGCTCGTAGATGCCGCGACCGGTGCGGACGAACCAACCGTAGACGTTGCGCTTGAGGATCTTCGGCGCATCCGGGATCGCGGGCTTCAGATCCCGCGGTCGCCGTGGTCCCTCGACGAGCACCGCGGCGCAGGCGAGCGCCTGTTGGCGATAGGCGGTCATGATCGGGGCGCGCGTGCTACCGCCTTCGGCGGGATCGCCTTGCCGGCGGCGGTGCTCGTCGACGAGGCGCGAACGGCGGCGCGGGTCCTTGCGCGGCATCGGCGCGGCGGGGCTCACGATGATCTCGACGTCGCCGCCGGACGAGACACCGAGCAGGCCGAAGCCGAGCCGGCGGCAGAGATTGCGGAAGCGGGCATCGCTCTCCCGGCCCTTGCCGCGCGGCGAAAGGCGGGCGGCGAGCCAGACCTCGTCGCAGGCAGTGGCGCGGTCGACGCCCTGCAGCACCAATTCGAGATTGAAGCTCATCTTGAGCTCGCCGATGACGATGAGCGGCGGCTCCTCGCCCTTCACCGCGAGGAGGTCGCAGCCACCGATCTCGCCCTTGACGGTAAAGCCGAGCCCTTCGAGGAAGCGCTTGACCGGCAGATACAACGAGGTTTCCAGATCCGCCCTCCCGGTTAGCCGCGGCCGGAAGATGCCCCTTGCCGCCGATTCGCCGGTTGCTATCATAACGGATCGCGCTGTAGCCGCGGCGTCGAGCCTCGCTCATGGTGAGAGCAGGCGATCCGGTTCGGCATTAGCTGCCTGTCAGAGTCCTGAATGCGCGATGGCCCGCTGCAGGTCGCGCTGCTCGAAGGGTTTGCGGATCGTGACCTGGTCGTTGTAGGGCGGCTCGAGGCCGGCCGACCCATAGCCCGAGGCGAAGAAGAAGGGGATGCCGCGCGTGGCGAGCACGTCGGCGACCGGGAAGGAGCGCCGCCCGTCGAGGTTGATATCGAGAATGGCAAGGTCGAAGTCCATCGAGCCGGCCATTTGCACGGCCTGCGGCAGCCTCATGGCGAGGCCGACGACCTCATGACCGAGATCGAGCAGCATGTCCTCGACGAGCATTGCGATGGTTGCTTCGTCCTCGACGACAAGGATCCGCAGACGTCCCGGCATGAATCATTCATCGTTATAGGGGGGCATCGACACATCAACGACACAGATCACTCCAGTCGGTTCGAATAGAACCTGCACCCGACCGCCGAGTTCCGCCGCCAGGCCCCTTTCGATGAGGCGCGTTCCGAAGCCGCGCCGAGCAGGTGCGACGACGGGTGGTCCTCCGCTTTCGCGCCAAGTCAGGGAGAGGCGCTCGCCTGTGGTTTCTGGCGCGAGCGTCCACCGCACCTCCACCATTCCCGAAGGGCTGGAGAGGGCGCCGTATTTGACCGCATTGGTGGCGAGTTCATGCATCGCCATCGAGACGGCCATTGCCGTCTTCGGCGACAGCCGCACCACCGGCCCATCGATGATGAACCGGTCGGCGTCGCCCACATGCGCCGCTGCCGTGCGGGCGATCACATCTCCGAGCGACGCGCCCTCCCAGTTCTCGCCAATCAGGAGGTCGTTCGCGCGTCCGAGCGCCATGACGCGGGCGGAAAACGCCGCCTGGGCGGCGGCGAGATCCTCGCCGTCGCGGAAGGTCTGGGCGGCGATGGCCTGCATCATCGACAGCGTGTTCTTCACGCGATGGTTGAGCTCGTTGACGACGAGGCGCAGATGCCGCTCCGTCTTTAGCCGCTCGGTGACGTCCTGGCCGTCGACGAAGATGCCGGTGACCTCGCCGGCGGCATTCGTGACCGGCTGGTAGATGAAATCCAGATAGCGATCCTCGAGCGGGCCGTCCGGCACACGCCGCAGGCTCGCCTTCATGCCCGCGCCGATGAACGGCTCGCCCGTCGCATAGACCTGGTCCACGAGTTCGAAGAAGCCCTGCCCCTCGATCTCCGGGATCGCCTCGCGCAGCGGCCTTCCGAGCACCTCTCGCCCGCCGATCAGATTGCGAAAGGTCGCATTGGTGAGGCGGAAGACGTGGTCCGGGCCGCTCAGCATTGCCATCAGGCTCGGCGCCTGCTCGAACAGCCCGTGCAGGAATTCCGATTCCGCCGCAAGCCGCCGGTTGGCTCCCTCCACCGCCGCGCGTTCGGCCGCCAGCGCCTGTTCGGCAAGGACGCGCTGGGTGGTCTCGACGACAATGGCGAGCACGCCGGCAGGCTTGCCGTTTTCGCCGAGGACGGGGCCGTAATTAAGGTCCATCCAGACCTCTTCCGGCACATTATTGCGGTAGAGCGTGAGCTGCTGATCCTTGAAGGAGAGGGTGCCGCCGGCAAGCCCGGTCTCCATCACGCGCCGGTTGAAATCCGCCACCTCCGGCCAGCCTTCGAGCACACGCGAGCCGAGGAGGCTAGGGTGGCGCTTTCCCGCGAAGGCGGAATAGGCATCGTTATAGATCATGATGCCGTCCGCCCCCCACAGCATGACGAGGGGGAGCGGTGACTGCAGCACGATATTGGTCGCCGTGCGCAGGCTTTGCGGCCACTGGTCGATCTGCCCGAGGTTCGTCTTCGACCAGTCGTAGGCGCGGATGACCGCGCCGAGTTCGCCACCGCCGGGGATAAGGCCTGTCGCGGCGACAGGAGCGCCCGTGTCACCGGTCATCGTGGCGCTCTCTCCAGACCTGCCTCGGCATGGGCGTCTCGTTAAGGCTGGGGTCCCGTTCTCGGATGCGGATCTCGCCAGAACTTCGCATTAGCATCCAAGCGGATTCATATCATATTGCGCTGAATGTCGTCGTAGCCGCTTTGCCGCACTGCCTATCGCCTGCGCCACGACTGTGATGCGCCGCCGCGGCGCAAGCCTTGGGCAGCACGCCGTCAGGATGGCTTGACACCCATTTCGACGAGCATCGTGCCCAGCATCTGCGGCTGAAACGGCTTGCCGAGCACCCGCAGATAGGGATCGCCAGCGATCGATCGGCGCAGACTGCTCTCGCCATGCCCGGTCGCCAGAACCACCGGCAGCTCCGGCCGCAGCGCTCGGATCTGCTCGACGAGCTCGTCGCCGCGCCCATCGGGAAGCCCGACGTCGAGCACGACCGCGGCGAGGTCCTGTCCAGCCGCCTCGATGGCCTGCAAGGCCTCTTGCCTGGTTCCCGCCTCCTTCACTTGGAAGCCTGCCTCCAGCAGCGCATCCGCACAGAGCATGCGGATCAGCGCCTCGTCGTCGACGACCAGGATGGAAGGGGCGGGCGCGCTCGCATCGAGCAGTTGCCGGACGCGCCGGCTAAGGTCGACGTAGCTGAAGGGCTTCGGCAAAAGCTCGATATCCGCATCGAGCCGGCCGTCGTGGATGAGCGCCCCGCCGGCATAGGCGGTGGTGAGCAGCACCTTGAGCATCGGGCGCTTCTGCCGGGCGCGTTCGGCAAGCGCGCGACCGTCTAGATCGCCGGGCAGGCCGAGATCGGTGAAGAGGAGCTTGAGATCGGGCTCGCATTTGATGATTTCGAGCGCGGCGGCGCCCGTATCGGCTTCGAGCACCCGGTAGCCGAGCTCGCGCAGGCTCGCCGTCGCATAGCGGCGGACGTCCTCGTCGTCTTCGACCACGAGGATCAGCTCCGCGCCCTTGCTCACCGGCGTTTCCGCGGCGATGGGCGCCTGAACCGCCGGCTCTTCCGCGCCTTGATAGCTCGGCAGATAAAGCTTCACAGTCGTACCGAGGCCGGGCTCGCTATAGATGCTGACATGGCCGCCGGTCTGGTTCACGAAGCCGTAGACCTGGCTCAGCCCGAGGCCCGTGCCCTGGCCCGTGTCCTTGGTCGTGAAGAAGGGCTCGACGGCGCGGCTGAGCACCTCCCGGCTCATACCCGTACCCGTATCGGTGACGGATATCAGGACATGCGGGCCGGTCTGGGCATCCTCCTGCGTGGCTGCATAGGTGTGGTCGAGATCGACATTGGCTGTCTCGATAATCAGCTTGCCGCCGTCCGGCATGGCATCGCGGGCATTGACGGCGAGATTGAGAAGGGCGGCTTCGAGCTCGGTCGGATCGGCATGCGTCAGGCGAAGATCCTTGCCGAGCACAGCCTGAACCTCGATCCTTTCACCGAGGGTGCGGCTGAGGAGATCCGACATGCCCGAGACGAGCCGGTTGGCGTCGACGGGCTTCGGCGCGAGCGGGCGGCGGCGGGCGAAGGCGAGGAGCCGTTCGGTCAGGGCGGCGGCCCGCTGCGCGCCGGTCATGGCGTTGTCCGCTGCCGAGAGGAGCCGTTCGTTGCCGTTGCCGCGATGGCGCCGAACCGTCTCCAGATTGCCCATGATGACGGTCAGAAGATTGTTGAAGTCGTGGGCGATGCCGGCCGTCAGGCGGCCGATGGCCTCCATCTTGGCGGCGTGGCGCATCCGCTCCTCCACGAGGCGGCGGGCTGATACGTCGCGCAGACTGGCGAGCCAAGCCGGTCGGTTCTCCCACCGCGTCTGCACTACGCGGATCTCGGCCTCGATCTTTTCGCCGCCGGGACGGAGCACCACGATATCGGCCGTTTCGCCGTCGACGGCGGGAATTCCGACCGCTGTGCCTACAAGCTGCTCGGAGGACCGTCCGAAAACGTGTTCGGCGGCGGGGTTGGCGAAAAGCACCACGCCCGCATCGTCGACGACCAGAATTCCGTCGGCATTCTTTTCGACCAGAAAGGTAATCTCGCTCGGGCTGATGCCCGCCTTGTCAGCATCTTGTGCAACACGCGCCATAACCGATTCCTGCGGCAAAACCTTCAGCCTGCGCCCCTACCTCACTCCAGATCGCCTCCGGCGAAGACGTCCGGCGCATCGGCAAAGGCGCCGCCGAAATGCATGCCGGCGCCGTCGATGGTGAAGCGACGGATTTCCTTGGCGTGCTCGCTGCCGCGCATCTTCAGAACCATCAGGCCACGGTGCATCGTCTGCTGCTCCTGGATATAGCGCAGCAGAATGATGGAATCGGTCATCGTCGAGATATGCTGCTCGCTGACACTCTGGCCTCCGATCAAGGACTTGCTCGTCGCCGTGCAGAGGCCGGCGATCTCGCGCTTCTTGATGAAGGACGTCAGGCTGATCAGGAACTCCCGAAACCCTGTATCGGGGGCGATGCGCTCCAGCGCCGAGAGGCTGTCGACGGCAATCCGGGTCGGTCCGAACTCGTCGACGATGCCCTGAATCGTCAGAAGATGATCAGGCAGACCCTGGGCCTCGGGATAGAGGCAGATCACCTTGAGCTTGCCGTCGGCTTCCATCTGCTCGAAATCCACGCCCCATCCGCGAGCGTTGCGGAAGAGCTGGCCGCGACTTTCCTCGAAGCCGAACAGAACGGCCTTTTCGCCGGCCGCGACTCCGCCGCCGAGGAAATTCGTGACGAGCAGGGTCTTGCCGGTGCCCGTCGCGCCGCTGACGAGGGTCACGCTGTCGCGAAAGAAGCCGCCGCCGCACATCTCGTCGATGTCCGCGTGGCCGCTCGTTACCCGCGTCGTGCTCGAATGCTGTTCGAGCCTGAGCGACGAGAGCGGCACGGCGACGACGCCGCGGTCGCTCAACAGCGTGAAGGGCGCCTCGCCCTCGACATGGTGGCTGCCGCGCATCTTCAGGACTTCGATCGTACGCCGCCGCTTCTCGTTGGAAAGCACGTTGCGCAGGATCACGACATTGTCGGCCACGAATTCCTCGAGGCGATGGCGAGTGATCTCGCCGTATTCGCTGTTGCGCTCGGCGGTCATCAGCACCGTCAGTCCGGCCTTCTTCAGCACCGTCCCGATCCGGAAGAGTTCGCGGCGCAAGAGCTTTGGATCGCCGATGAAATGATCGAAGAGCTGGGCGAGCGAATCGAGCACGACACGCTGGGCATTCACACTGCGCGCGGCATGCTGAATGCGAGCCAGCAGCGCGTTCAGGTCGAATTCGCCGATGACGAGCTCGTCCTTGTCGGAGGGGCTCGCATCGACGAAGGCCAGGCACTTT
The DNA here is from genome assembly GCF_042666455.1 of Chelatococcus sp. GCM10030263. Lineage (NCBI taxonomy): Bacteria > Pseudomonadati > Pseudomonadota > Alphaproteobacteria > Hyphomicrobiales > Chelatococcaceae > Chelatococcus > Chelatococcus sp. GCM10030263. The sequence goes on from NZ_JBHTDB010000005.1 coordinate 930,106, forward strand.
CGCCTGCGCCAGCTGGCCATGTCCCAGCCGAAGCTGCGCATATTCGCGATGATGTCGGCGGGCGGCTCTTCAAAGGTGACGAATACGCCGTTCTCACCATAGGTGGTGATGCCCTGGGCTAGGAACTGCGTGGCAAAGACGGTCTTGCCACTCCCCGGGGTACCGGCCACGACGGTGGTTCGCGCCCGCGGCAGGCCGCCCATCACGAGCTCGTCGAAGGCCTCGACGCCGGTCCGCACGCGTTCGAGCACACCGGCGACCTCGAACTCCTCCTCGGTCATGCGTTCTCTTCCTTCGCTTCGATGCCGAGAAACCGCAGGATCCTGGTCGCATCGCTGAGGTCGCCGATGATCCGCTTCGGACCGGCCGGATGGTCATAGGACAGGGTTGGGGTCGCCAGGATGCCGGCCTCCTCAGCGCGCTGAGGGGCGGTGAGGACGTCGATCACATCGACGGTCCAACGGGAGCCCAGAGTGCTCTCGCGCAGACGGGAGAGGTTCTCCTTCGCCCGGCGCGAGCTCGCGGTGTCCCCTGAGATGTAGAGCCGAAGCAAGAACTCGCCCACTTGGACCCGTATTCCTTTCGGCATTGAGGTCTCGCTCAACCGAGCGCTTTCGGCGAGCCTGGTGCTGGCCGGGGGCGCGGGCTTGCGTGATGACGCTCATCGACGCGGCTCAAGACACCATCACGATATTTTTTTCGCAAAACAAGATTAGGAACTACCAATCACCTTGGTACGTTGATCACTTTCTTGCCTCTTTGGAGCCCGTTCCCGCGTGGCTTTTCCGGCGCGGGATGGTGTCGCGTCCGGTTACGCCGCGTTCGCGCGCCCAGATGATCGCCGCCGACCGGCGATTGACGCCGATCTTGCGATAGAGCGACGAGATGTGGTTGCGAATGGTGTTTCGCGACAGGCCGAGCGTCTTGCTCATCGCTTCGTCGCTTTGGCCTTGGCAGATCAGGTCGAGAATGTCGCGCTCGCGCTCCGTGAGCTCGTCGAGTTCGGCGGAGGGCGGTAGCGGGCTCGTTGCACGGCGCAACCCGGCGAGCTTCTCGACCACGGTCCTGCTGAACCAGGACGTGTCTTCCATGACCGCCTCGATGGCCGTCATCAACTCGTCTTCGGAGCGTTTGCGGTCGCCAATGTCTTGAATGACCCACAGGACGCAGGATTCATTATTGATGGTGACAGTCACGGCGGAGGTGAGGCAATCGATCGTCGCACCGTCCTTGGTCCGCATCTTCATATCGATGCCGTCGATGCTCCCCGTCCGTGCGATAGCGTCCTCGATCTGCCGTTGTGCTGCCCCGTCGTCCCATAGCACGAGCTCCCGCGCGCTACGTCCGATGACCTCCTCGTCCGTGTAGCCGGTCTTCTCGCGGAAGGCCCGGTTGACCTCCGTGATCTTGAAGCCCTTCAGCAGCGCGATCGTCTGCGGCACCGGGGACAGGTGGAAGGATTTCGAGAAGCGTTCCTCGCTGTGCCGCAGCGCAAGCTCGGTTTTCTTCAGCGGATCGAGATCGGTGAAGGTGAACAGCATGCAGCCTTCCGCGCCGATCTGGATGGGTTCACCAGCCACGATGACGAATTTCTTCGCTCCGTCATGGAGCTGGATGCAGGATTCCATCTGCGGAACCGTGCGGCCCTGCTTGAGGCGCTCGAGCGCGAGTTCCCGCTTTTCGGCGTCGGCGAGCACATCGAGCTCATAGGCCGAGCGGCCGACCACCTCCTCGCGCGCATAGCCCGTCATCTCCAGGAAGCCCGCATTGACCCGGACATAGCGCAGGTCCGACAGCCGGCAGATGATGGCGGGCGCCGGATTAGCGTTGAAGGCGCTCTCGAACCGCCGTTCGGCGCGATATTGCTCGGTCAGATCCGTGATGAGGAGAACGATCCGCCGGGGGCCCGAAGAAGATCCGGCCAGGCGCAGGCTGCAGACGGAATGCGTCCAGACCGGATCTTCCTCCCCGGCCTTTCGCACCTCCACCACGATGTCCCGCAGGTTCTCGCCGGCGAGGGCCCGCGCCATGGGATAGGCCTCTGCCGGCAGACGGTGGTTGTTCCTGTAGCGTAGCTCGAATCGCTGCGCATAGTCCTGCCAGGTCTCGCCAAGCTCGCTCTCCGCCTCGGCTCCATGCAATTGCAGCGCAGCATCGTTGACCCAGACAAGATCGCCATACTCGTCGAGGACCAATACTCCTTCCCTCAGGCAGGAGATGATCTGCTCGAACTGATTTGGATCCCGAAACCCGTGATCAACAACCTGATCCATTCATAGACCTCGACCTTTGCTGCTCGTTGATGGAACGCAGCGTCGGCCGGCTTGGTTCCTGTGGACCAGGGGCCTGGTAGTTTTGCACCAAATGACCTCGCGCGCCTGCGCCAAATGGCGAGCGGCAGCGCGATATAGCGATTGCCCCGCACCACGCAAGAGCGTCGTGCCGGGCGGTTTCGCGCCACGCTAGGTGGCTTTTCGGCGATTTGCGCCGGTTCGGAATTCCACCGCAGGAAACGGAGTGGCGGAAAACTTCGGCGCCGGCCAAGATTGCAGCCTCGCGTCGCAGCATTTTGTTACAGTGCCTGGGAATCCACATCGTGCGCAGGGACATGCCTCACATCAACCGGACCATGACGGCGCGCGAGTGGGCCATGCTGCTCGCACTTTCGGTGCTCTGGGGCGGCTCGTTCTTCTTCGCGGGCGTTGCCCTCAAGGAGCTCCCGCCCTTCACGGTCGTTGCGCTGCGCGTCGGCATCGCAGCCGTGGTCCTCAACATCGTCGTACGGGCCTGTGGGCTGGAGGTGCCGCGCAGCCGCGCCGTCTGGGCGGCGTTCTTCGGCATGGGCCTCCTGAACAACGCCATTCCCTTTTCGCTGATTGCCTGGGGCCAGACGCATATCGCCTCGGGGCTCGCGGCCATTCTGAATGCAACGACCCCGCTCTCCACCGTCGTGGTGGCGCATTTTCTGACGCGCGATGAAAAGATGACCGCCAATCGCGCCGCGGGTGTCTTGATCGGCCTCGCCGGCGTCGTGCTGATGATCGGGCCGGAGGCGCTGAAGGGCATCGGCACCAATGTGCTGGCGCAGCTCGCGGTGCTCCTGGCATCGATCGTCTATGCCTTCGCCGGAGTTTACGGGCGACGCTTCAAGGGCATGGCTGTCGCGCCGATGGTGACGGCCATGGGCCAGGTCACCGCCTCGTCGGTGATGCTGGTGCCCGTCGCGCTTCTCGTCGACCGGCCTTGGACGCTTCCCACGCCGAGCCTCACGGCCTCCGGCGCCATCCTATGCTTCGCCGTGCTCTCCACCGCGCTCGCCTATGTCATCTATTTCCGGCTTCTGGCGAGCGCCGGCGCGACAAACCTGCTGCTCGTGACCTTCCTCAATCCCGTCGGCGCGATCCTGCTCGGCTCGTTCGTGCTGGGCGAGAGGCTCGATGCCAATCACTTCCTCGGCATGGCGCTCATCGGCGCGGGGCTCGCCGCGATCGACGGACGCCTCTTGAAGCGGATCATGCAATCCGGCGGCGCCGCCAGGCGCTGACGATGCGTCACCGCAACGGCTCAGGTCCCGCGACGCCTGGACATAGCGCGCCGAGGAACGCGCGACGGCCGCCTTGGCGCCCTGTTCGATCTCGCGATCCCAGAAGCCGGCGTAGATCGCATCGAAATCAAGCGTCGCCAAGCGCGCGGCGATGCGCTCGACCTCGGCCGCCGGCAGCGGCACCTGGTTCGGATAGGACCACATGAAGGAGACATGCTGGCGGTCCGGCATCACGAGCGCCGTATCGCCCGACAGGAGCAGCCGCCGCTCCGCCCAATGGAGCACGGCCGCCCCCGGAAAATGGCCGCCCAGCCGGTGCAGGACGACGCCGGGCAGGATCTCCCGGCTCTCGCCCTCCCAGAAGTCGAGGCAGGGGTCGGGCTGCGCCACCCAGTCGCGGTCGGCGGCGTGAACCAGCACCGGGCAGTCGAACACCCGGCCCCACTGCGCCATCACGCTGTAGTAATGCGGATGCGAGATCGCGACCGCCTTCAAGCCGCCGAGCCCCTGGATGATGTCGATCGTCGCCGGATCGAGCAGGCTGATGCAGTCCCATAGCACATTGCCGGAGGGCGTCCGCAAGAGGAGCGCCCGTTGTCCGATGGCGAAGGAGGGCACGGTGCTCACGCCCATCAGGTCCGGCCGCAGTGCGCGGACCATATTGCAATGGCCCGCAGCCAGCTCCTCCGGCGTCAGCCAGCGCTGACCGGTCTTGGGCACGAATTGCCGCTCGTCCTCGCAGATGAAGCAGCGCGCCGGCGGTGTCTCGCCGTCGGGATATTGCACGCCGCAAGCCGCACAGAGAAAACCAGGCATCTGACCTCCTTCTCCCGGACACGCCAATGCCGCGGAGTGGGATCCGCCCCGATCGGCCGCGCATAGTCGCGTGAAAGCGGGCGGCGGTCGATCCCCTCGCCGCGTCGTCTCGAAAAAGTAAAAAAGCTGAACGTCGTCAAGCTCAAGCTTGGTCGCGGCGGCTTCGTCCGAAGGTCAGGAAGCGCGTCATAATCCTGGCATAAATATCGCTACTGTCGTAGAAATTCTCTCCTGCAGCTGTTCAGAGTTTCCCCTATGGCCTCAGCGCTCCGCGACGGCGTCGCCGGCATCGATCTCACCATGCGCATCACGCTCGGCGTGCTGGCGTTGGCCTCGGGCGTCTATACCTATCTCGGCGTGCGCGATCTGCTCGACGGCTCCGCCCTCATCACCTTCTTCGCGGCGCTCATCTATTCGAGCGCCGTCTCCGTCGCGATCTATGCCTTCTGGTCGTTCCTCATGCGCTTTCTGCCGCATGTGCATGACGTGGGAAGCCGGCTCTGGCTGGGCGCCGCCATGGTGCTCGGCTCGCTGATGATCGTCGCCATGTCGTCGTGGCTGAATGCGGCGGCGCTCGCCGGCTCCGCGGCCATCGAGCAGCATCTCGCGGTGACGCTGCAGGCCTATACGCGCGACCTCGACACCGCCCATAACCGGGCGCTCGCGGCGCAGAGCCTGCTGCCGGACATCCAGCTCGCCTCCACGCGCTTTGCCCGCCTCGCCGAGGCTGAGCGTGGCGGCGCGCTGACCGGCACGGGCGGCTCGGGCACGGTTGTGCAGCTCTTGAGCCAGATGGCGGGCCAGCTCGACGATCTCGGACGCCAGGTGACGGAGAGCGCTGAACGTTCGAAGCAGCTCTATGCGGACGGCGGCACGCAGATCGCCAGGATGCGCGAATTCGTCTCGGGGCAGGGCGACATCAAGGGGCGGAGCGACGCTTTCGGCTCCGAGGCCTTGAAGCTCGTCGGCACGGTCGCCGCGCTCGAACAGACCTCGATGGCGCCTGCCGTCAAACGCGCTGCCGACGATCTGGCGACGGGCTTCATCGCTCCTGCCGCGGATGGACGGACCGCCGATCTCGCCGGCCGGCAGACCGCGGTAGTCGACAATGTCGAAAAAGCGGTGGCCGCGCAGGCGAACGCGCTGTCACAGGCCGCCCAGGCGATCATCGGCAGCGGCCCGGTGGAGCCTGCCCGGTTCCAGCCGCTTTCCAGCGCCGAGGCCGTGCTGCGCTATGCCGGCGACTTCATGCCGAGCTGGGCCGGCGCCATATCGATCGACCTCCTGCCGGCGGTGCTCGTCCTCATCCTCTGCGTGGTCCATGCCGCGATCCGCCGCGAGGCCGACCCCGCCGATGCCGAGACCATGACCGCGGCCGAGCTCATGACCGCCACACGCCTGCTGCGCCAGATGGACGAGGAGCGCCTGGCCGTGGCCGGCCCAGGCGCGGCCGTCGTTTCCGACGACGAGGCCGCGGCGAGCGCCGACCCGCGTGTGACACCGCTTCCAACAGCCTGGGGCACGAAAAAGGAATGAGCGTCGCCACCCCCGAGCCATCGCTGCCGTGGTGGCGCCGCCTCCTCGGCGCGCGCCCGGACGAGACGGTGCTGCGCGCCGTGTTTCACGCGCTGATCGCGCTGACGGTCGTGGTACTCGGCTACGACCTCGCCGAGCGCATGCAGGATCAGGCGCGAAACGTGCCGACGCTTCTGCCGGGCGAAACGCCCGACGTGCAGCCCTTTCTGCCGTCGGTCCGCCGTGACGTCGACACGCCCGGCGATAAGCGTTCCGGCCGCACGCCGACGGACGACCTGCGCAAGCCGATGACGATCGAGCTCGTGGCGGGTGGCCGGATGGAGGCGACCGGTGCGATCACGCCCGGCACCGCCGACCGCTTCAAGGCGGAAATCGACAAGCGCGGCGATTACGTCAAGACCGTCGTCCTGAACTCGCCGGGCGGTTCGGTGCAGGACGCGCTCGCGATCGCCCGCCTGATCCGCGACAAGGGCCTGGACACCGAGATCAATGCGAAGGGCCTTTGCGCATCATCCTGCCCGCTCGTCTTCGCCGGCGGTGTTCGCCGCATCGCCGAGAAGGGGGCTGCCATCGGCGTCCACCAGGTCTTTGCTATCGCGCCGGCGAATGCGCCGTCTCCGCTCAAGCGGGAAGACGGCTTTGCCGAGGCGCAGCGGGTTTCGGCGGAATGCCAGCGCCACCTCGTCGCCATGGGCGTCGACCCGCGCGTCTGGATTCATGCCATGGAAACGCCGCCCGAAAGGATGTTCTATTTCACGCCGGAGGAACTCGAGAGCCTCAAGCTCGCGAGCGGCGCCGCTCCCGCGCCTGCAGCCGCAGCCAAGCGCAGCTGAGAGGCAGCCTCAGTCCTGGAACTGCTTCCACAGGACCATGCGTTCCCTGAGATCGATGGTGCGGCCATCGACGGTGAAGGTGCCGTCGCCGTTGTGATGGAGCCTGCGCCGCTCCTTGCGGTCCGGATCGGTCCAGATCCGCACGGCGCGAAGAATGAACAGATGGTAGCGCTCGACGAGGCTCGTGTCCTCCACCCGGCACTCGATATTGGCCAGGCATTCGCCAATCAAAGGCGCCGCGACGTCGCGGGCCGGCAGCGCCGTCAGGCCGAATTGCGCGAATTTATCGACGGACCGTCCGGAGCAATTGCCGATGTCGACGACCTTTTTTGCGAGATCGACCGTCGGGATGGCGATGACGCATTCGCCGGTGGCGGTGAGCGCCTCATAGCTGTGGTCCCACGGCCCGATCACGCAGCCGATCAGCGGCGGCGCATGCTGCACCACCATGTGAAAGCCCATGGTCATGACATTCGGCCGCTCGCCGTCGTGCGTCGTCACCAGGACGATCGGCCCGGCTTCGAGCAGGCGATAGGCTTTATGGGCGGGCATCTCCTGCATGGCAGATCTCCGGCATGTTCTTCCCTACGGAGGATCGATCGCTCCGGCTCGCATCTTTGGTTCGCCCGGAACAGCGCTTGAGAGAAGAACCCGCCCAAAGCGCCGTCAGCGGCGTGAGCTCACCCTCTCCGTCGCAAAGAGAATGAGCGCGAGGAGCCCGATGGCGCCGCCGGCGGTTGCCGTGCCCGTCCAGCCGCCGGCGTGATAAGTCAGCGTGCCGAGCATGGAGCCGAGCGCACCGCCGATGAAGACGACGGTCATGTAGATCGCATTGACCCGGCCTCGCTTCTCCGCCGGAACGGCGAAGATGATGCGCTGGCTCGTGATCTGGTTGGTCTGCACGGCCGCATCGAGGAGTACCGTGAGAAGGACGAGGGCAACGAGCGCGCCAGCCGCGGCGGCCCAGCCCGTCGCATAGAAGGAAAGGCCGAGCACGGCCATGGCCCCGACGGTCAAGCTGCGCAGGAAGCCGCGGTCCGCAAGGCGCCCGACGACGGGCGCGGCGAGCGCGCCGCCGGCGCCGGCGAGCGCGAAAAGGCCGATGCCTTGCTGGCTCAGGTGGAAGCGATCCGCCAGCATGATCGGCGCTGCCGTCCAGAACATGTTGAAAGCCGCGAACATCAGCCCCTGATAAACGGCACGGCGGCGCAGCACCGGCATGCCGCGCAGAAGCCCGGCCATGGAAGCGAGGATCTCGCCGTAATGCAGGCCGGAGCGTGGCCGATGCCGCGGCATCATGCGCGCGAGCGTCAGGCCGATCGCGACCATGAGCGCTGCCGAGCACCAGAACACAGCCCGCCAGCCGAAACTCGCGGCGATGAACAGTGAAAGCGGCCGCGCCAGCATGATGCCCGTGAGGAGGCCGGCCATGACATTGCCGAGAACACGCCCGCGGCGCGCCTCCGGCACGAGATGGGCGACGAAGGGCAGAAGCACCTGCGCGCCCGTCGAAGAGAGGCCGATGAGGAAGGCGGCGGCGAAGAACGGCGCCGCCGCCGTCGATACGGCCGCGCCGATGAGCCCCACGATCGTGAGCGCGACCGTCGTCAGCACGAGCCGCTTGTTCTCGATGAGATCGGCGAGCGAGACGAGCAGGAACAGCCCGACCCCGTAGCCGATCTGGCCGATGCTGACGACCGAGCCCGCGAGATCGGGGCTGACACCGATCTCCGGCGCGATCGAGGCGATCAGCGGTTGCGCATAATAGAGATTGGCAACGAGGGCGCCGGTCGCGACCGCGATCACCGTCACCAGCCACGGGGAGGGCCCACCAACCTGGGCCGCTCCCGCCTTCACGCTTACACGATCATGCATAGAAAAATCACCGGATCACTCGGGCGGCAGGCGATTGGCGCCCTGGCGCTCGATCATCCAGCCCGGATATTCCGGCGGCAGCGCGCTCACCTGGTCGAGCCGCTGCATCTCCTCTGCAGTCAGCTTGATCTCGGTCGCGGCGAGATTGTCGTCGAGCTGCTCGATCGTCTTGGCACCGATGATCACCGACATGACGAAGGGCCGGTGCAGCAGCCAGGCGAGCGCGATGCGCGCCACCGAAACGCCGTGCGCCTCGCCGATCTTGCGCATCGAATCGATGCAGGCGAAGGCGCGGTCCTTGTTCACGGGCGGGAAATCGAAGGAGGCGCGACGCGCGCCTTCCGGGCCGTTGCCGTCGCGGTCGTATTTGCCGGAAAGGAGACCACCGGCGAGGGGGCTCCAGACCATCAGGCCGAGACGCTCGGCTTCGAGAAGTGGGGCGATCTCGCGCTCCAGATCGCGGCCGGCGATGGTGTAATAGGCCTGCAGTGTCGCAAGCCGCGCCCAGCCCTGCTTCTCGGCGATGCCGAGCGCCTTCATGATGGTCCAGGCCGACCAGTTGGACACGCCGACATAGCGCACATGGCCCTGCCGGACGAGGTCGTCGAGCGCGCGTACCGTCTCCTCGATCGGCGTGACGCGGTCCAGACCATGGATCTGATAGAGATCGATGTAGTCGGTGCCGAGGCGCTTCAGGCTGGCCTTGACCGCATCCATGATGTGGCCGCGCGAGGCTCCGCGGTCGTTCGGCCCTTGCCCGACCACGCCCAGCGCCTTCGTGGCGAGCACGATATCCGAGCGCTTGCGGCCCGAATTGACGATCGCCCGCCCGGTGATCTCTTCCGAAAGGCCCTCGGAATAGACATCCGCGGTGTCGATGAAATTGACGCCCGCATCGAGCGCGCGCGCCACGATGCCGTCGGCGACGGATTGGTCGAGCGTGCCGATCGCGGTCCATTGGCCGCCGCGCCCGCCGAAGGTCATGGTGCCGAGGCACATCTCCGACACGAGCAGGCCCGTGCCGCCCAAAGTCTTGTAGCGCATGACATCACCTCGTCGAATGAGGACGTCCGGAGCGGCGATCGCCGTCCGGTTCGTCCGGTTGCTTGAGCTGTGTGAACCGCGTCGGTTCGAGCCGGCGCTTCGGCCGGAAGAGGTCGGCCTTCTGGCTGCCGAGAATGTAGGCCGTGTTGGAGGCCTGATAACCGCCGCTCTGCTCCACACGCCATTTAGGACAGCTAAACAATCACGGCAGTGCGATGAGGACTGGCAGACAAGCGCTATCATTTGCATCGTTTAGCGCAGAACGCTATGTGACGAGATCGTCTGTTTAGAAGGGCTGATCAGTCCGATGGCACGCGCAGATCCCTTCGACGGCCTGTCGGAATTCCTGGCGATCGTTCGGCGCGGCAGCTTTCGGGGGGCAGCGACCGAACTCGGCGTCACGCCGGGCGCCGTGAGCCAAGCTTTGCATGCGCTGGAGCGACGGCTCGGTCTGCCGCTCTTTCACAGGACCACCCGCCGCATCGCCCTCACCGAGGCCGGCGAGACGCTTCTCGCACAACTGCGGCCGGCCGCCGAGACGATCACGAGCACGCTCGACGACCTGACGCGGTTGCGAGCCCAGCCTTCCGGGACCCTGCGGCTCCTGGTCCATCGCATGGCCCTGCCGCATGTGATGGAGCCGATCCTGCCCGCCTTTCGCCGTGCCTATCCGGACGTGAAGGTGGAGATCGCCGTCGACGACGGACAGGTCGAGGTGGTCGGGGGCGGCTATGACGCGGGCATCCGCATCGGCGAATTCATCGACGGCGACATGGTGGCAGTGCGCGCGTCGCCGGCTTTCAGCTGGGTGGTTCTGGGCTCGCCCGGCTATTTCGCCACTCACGGCCGGCCGCTCGTGCCCGAGGATCTCGCCCGTCACGAATGCGTTCGCTTCCGCCTGCCGGGCAACGGCAAGGTCTATCGGTGGGAATTCGAGCGCGACGGCCAGGCCCTGACGATCGACCCGCCCGGCTCCATCCTCGTCAACGATGCATCCTTGCTGCGGTCGCTTGCGCTGGCGGGCATGGGCCTCATTTATACCGCGAGCCTGCTCGCCGCCGCGGAAGTGGCGGCGGGCCTGCTCGAGCCCGTGCTCGTGCCCTTCGCGCCGGCACGGGACGCCTTGTTCATCTGCTTTCCGCGCTCCAGCCGCAACCAGCCGAAGCTGCGTGCCTTCGTCGAGATGGCAAGGCTGGGCCTCCTGTCCGCCGAGACCGGCCATCAGCCTGTCTCCGCCGCCGCCGCTTTGCACCGCTAGCCATTCCCATCGCGGCCTTGAAGGCTGCGCATCCGCCTTGCATGGCCCGATCAGAAATCTTGATCGCTCCGGTTAGATCATATCATTTCGTAGACCCCCGGGACCGTATTAGATGTCCGGGAGTTCCACGCTGCAGCCGGGACGCGTCGCGCATTCCGGAGGCGGCGTGTTTCCGTGCGCAGAGTGTGGCGATGCGTCGATCCGCGAATCTCGCGGGCCGGCTGGCGCCGTCACGAAAGCCGCCACTCCAGGCGCGTATTCATATGCGCGTGTTCCACATCAGTAGGGGAGGCCGTTCATGGGCCGCTATTTGAAACAGGGCAAGGACGCCGCCGCCCGTGCGGAGGTCGATCGCAAGGTGCGTGAGACAGTCGAGACGATTCTCGCCGACGTCGAGGCTCGCGGCGACCAGGCGGTGCGCGAGCTGTCGGAAAAATTCGACGGCTGGAGCCCTAAGGAGTTCTTCCTGTCGCCGGCCGACATTCGTGCCGCGATGGATCAGGTCGCGCCGCGCGATCGCGACGATATCGCCTTCGCCCAGGCGCAGGTGCGCGGCTTCGCCGAGAGGCAGAGGGCCAGCATGCAGGATCTCGAAGTCGAGACCATGCCGGGCGTCATCCTCGGTCATCGCCACATTCCGGTGAATGCGGTCGGCTGCTATGTGCCGGGCGGGCGCTATCCCATGGTCGCCTCCGCTCATATGAGCGTCGTCACCGCCAAGGTGGCCGGGGTCAAGCGCGTCATCGCTTCCGCGCCGCCGCATCGCGGGGCGCCCCATCCGGCGATTGTCGCGGCGATGAGCATGGGCGGGGCGGACGAGATCCTCGTGCTCGGCGGCGTCCAGGCGGTCGCCGCCATGGCGATCGGCACCCAGAGCATCCGCCCGGTCGACATGCTCGTCGGTCCCGGCAACGCCTATGTCGCCGAGGCCAAGCGCCAGCTCTTCGGCCGCGTTGGCATCGATCTCTTCGCCGGTCCGACCGAGACCCTTGTCATCGCCGACGAGACCGTCGACGCCGAGATCTGCGCGACCGACCTCCTCGGGCAGGCCGAGCACGGCCCGACGTCGCCGGCGGTGCTCATCACCAATTCCGAAAAGCTCGCCCGCGAGACCATGGCCGAAGTGGAGCGGCTCTTGTTGGTGCTGCCGACCGGCGATGTGGCGCGCACGGCCTGGAACGACTATGGCGAGGTCATCGTCTGCGACGGCTACGAGGACATGCTGGCCGAGGCCGACCGCATCGCTTCCGAGCATGTGCAGGTCATGACGGACCGGGACGACTGGTTCCGTGACACTATGACGAATTACGGCGCGCTCTTCCTCGGGCCGCGCACCAATGTCGCCTATGGCGACAAGGTGATCGGCACGAACCACACGCTGCCGACCAAGAAGGCGGCGCGCTATACGGGCGGGCTCTGGGTCGGCAAATTCATGAAGACATGCACCTGGCAGAAGGTGACGACCGACGAGGCCTCCGCCAAGATCGGTGAATATTGCTCGCGCCTGTGCATGCTCGAAGGCTTCGTCGGCCATGCCGAACAGGCCAATGTGCGGGTGCGCCGCTACGGCGGCCGCAATGTCGCCTATGGGGAGGCCGCGGAATGATTGCGCTGCCCAAGACGCCTTCCTTTCGCCTCGACGGGCGGCGCGCGCTCGTGACGGGCGCCGGCCGGGGCATCGGGCTTGCCGCTGCCACGGCGCTCGCCGAGGCGGGTGCGGAGGTCGTGCTCGCCGCCCGGTCGGCCGCCGAGATCGAGGCGGCTGCGGGCGCCTTGCGCGAGGCGGGCTATTCCGCCTCCGCCCTGCGCCTCGACGTGACCGACATCGAGACCGCCGCCGAGACGATCGCTGCTGCCGGGCCCTTCGACATCCTCGTCAATAATGCCGGCACCAATCGGCCGAAGCCGATGACGGAGGTCAGTCGCGACGATTTCGATGCGGTGATGGACCTCAATCTGCGCGCTGCCTATTTCGTGGCGCAGAGCGTCGCCAAGGGGCTCGTCGCCGCCGGCCGGCCCGGCTCCATCATCCACATGTCCTCGCAAATGGGGCATGTGGGGGGCGCCGGCCGAACGATCTATTGCGCCTCGAAACACGCGATCGAAGGCTTGACCAAGGCGATGGCGATCGAGTTCGGGCCGGCTGGCATCCGCGTCAATTCGCTATGCCCGACCTTCATCGTCACCGACATGACGCGGCCCTTCTTCGAAGACGAAGTGTTCAAACAGTTCGTCTTGTCGAAGATCAAGCTCGGCCGGCTCGGCGAAATCGAGGACTTGATGGGGCCCGTCGTCTTCCTGGCCTCCGATGCCGCGCGGCTGATTACCGGGACGGCTCTTCTCGTCGACGGCGGCTGGACGGCCGAGTGAGGCGGCGGCTCCCCCCAGCCGCCGCCTCTGTCCGGAGGGGTTACCCCTCTCCCCCCTCCAGCTACTTGATCGCCTGCGGGTTGATCGGCGAGCCGGCGGCGCCGGGCAGATGCAGCGGCGGTGCGGTGAAGAAGAACTCGTAGACCTTGTCCTCGGCACAATCGGCGGCGAGTTCCTTCACATAGAAGATCTCGCCCATCGAGATGCCGATCGCCGGGATGACGACCCAGTGCCAGGGCTGGTTGGCATCCCGCGTTTCATTCGGGCGCACCTCGCAGCCCCAGGTGTCCGAGCAGATCGCGGCGATGTCCTTCTCGCGGATCCAGTAGCAGGTCTCGAAGGCAAGGCCGGGCGCATCGCCGCCGGCATAGCCGCTCCAGTCCTGCCGCGCCAAGCAGCGCTCCTGCTGGCCGGTGCGCACGATGACGAAATCGCCCTTGCGGATCGCGACGCCCTGAGCCTTTGCACAGGCGTCGAGGTCGTCATTGGTGATGGCATAGCCGTCATCGAGCCAGTCGACTCCTTTGAAGCGGGCGATGTCGAGCAGCACGCCGCGTCCGGCCATCTTGTCGCGGACATGCTCGATGCCGAGCTTCTTGGCGCCGCGGGCATCCACCAGCCGCGCGTCATAGCCGTTGTACATCTTGTCCTCGAGGAAGATGTGGCAGAGCGCGTCCCACTGGGTCGAGGCCTGGCACGGCATGTTGATGGCGTCGTCCGCATAGCGGAGATAGGGCGCCGGCTCGTCCTGACGGCCCGCGGCGGCATCCGTGCCGGTGGCGAGCATGGTGTGGATCGGGTTCCAGCGGCCGCCGAAGAGCCCGGACTGGATCGGCTCCTTCAACGACAGTCCGAGCGCGAAGACCTTGCCCTTGCGAATGAGGCCGGCGGCTGAAACGATATCGTCCGGCGTGACGTTGTTCAGCGTACCGATCTGATCGTCCGCGCCCCACCGCCCCCAATTCGAGAGCTTGTCGGCGGCTTGCAGGATGGCCTCGCGGTTGACCGGCTGCGGCATGGGGGCGTTCTCCGTCGGGTTGCTGTGACGCATTAATTTATCGTATGAAAAATAATCTCGACAGGATGTCAACGCACGTTAGTCCAGGGCGCACTTGCATTGGGGCGCTCGACCGTGTAATTTATCGATCGATAAATCAGGAGGACGCAGATGCCCGCGCGCGGCTTCAACCATCTTTCGGTCGGCTCCAGGAACATGGAGGAATCGGTGCGCTTCTACGAGCGGCTGTTCGGGATGGAGCGACTGCCCACCTATAATTTCGGTTTCAAGACGCAGTACTTGCGTTGTGGCGATCTGCAGCTGCACATTTTCGAGCTTGATGACCAGGTGCCCATGTACCAGCACTTTGCCATCGACGTCGACGACTTCCACGCCGTCTACGACGAGGCGAGGGCGCTTGATGTCCTCGACAACAAAACCTTCCGCAATTCCGTCAACGAACTGCCCGACGGCTCGGTGCAGATGTATCTGCGCGATCCCGGCGGCAATCTCGTCGAGGTCGACTGGCCTGATGTGACGACCCTCGACCGGACGCGCATTCCACATCTGAAGAACCTCGGTGATTTCGCGGAACAGCGCGGCGAGGCGCTTGAAGCCTCGCTCTACTACGACCGGCCACAGATGCGCGGCGGCGCCAAGGCCGACTGAAGACGGAACCGGGCTCCCAACCGACGGCATCGTCGCGTTCGGGCCCAAGACGGAGACGATTGTGACCGACGATTACGAAGCCCTGCTCGCGCGCGCCCGCGCATTGGTTCCGGTCCTGCGTGAGCGGGCGGAGCGAACCGAGGATTTGAGAGGGCTGCCCCCCGAAACCGAAGCCGACCTGCACGAGGCGGGCCTGTTCCGCATTCTCCAGCCGCGCAGAGTAGGTGGTGCGGAGCTCGATTATGTCGCGCTCGTCGATTTCGCGGCAGAGCTCGCGCGCGGCGATGCCTCGGTCGGCTGGAACCTCGCCAATCTCGCGAGCCACCACTGGATGCTCGCCATGTTCGGCGAGGAGGCGCAGGACATCGTCTGGAACGAGAGCCCCGACACGCTTATCGCCTCCTCCTTCATCTTCCATGCGGGACGGGCGACGAAGACCGAAGGCGGCTACCGTCTTTCCGGCCGCTGGCCGTTTTCCTCGGGCGTAGAGCCGAGCCTATGGAACATGCTGGCGGCGGTGGTGACGTCCGAGGACGAGGCGGACGCCAGCGAATATCGCATTTTCCTGGTCCACAAACGCGACTATCGCATCATCGACACCTGGGACAGCGCCGGGCTGCGCGGTACGGGCTCTCACGACGTCGAGGTCGGCGACATCTTCGTGCCGGAGGAGATGACATTGCCGGTGTCGGCGCTCACCGGCGGGGCGACCCCCGGCAGCAGCGTCAATCCGGGGCCGCTCTACCGCTTGCCGGTCTTCGCGCTCTTTCCCTTCGTGCTGTCGGGCGTCGGGCTCGGCAATGCGCAAGGATGCCTCGAAGACTATGAAGCCTCGGCGCGGGTGCGCGCCTCCACCTATAATCGCGCCAAACTGGCCGATCTGCAGTCCACCCAGATCAAGGTGGCGGCGGCTGCCGCGCGCATTGCGGCGGCACGGCGGATCATGCGCGGCATCTGCATCGAAGCGATGGCGGATGCGGCGCGCGGGCGGGTGCCCGATCTCCTCGAAAAGACCGCCTATCGCCGCGATGGGGCTTTCTCGGTCAATCTATGCACCGAGGCGGTGTCGCTCATCTTCGGCGCAAGCGGTGCGGGCGGGCTCTATCGCAGGGGCACCCTGCAGCGCCAATTCCGCGACGGCTATGCCGTCAATGCCCATATCGCCTTCAATTTCGATGCGGCGGGATCCGGTTACGGGCGCGTGGCGCTTGGCCTGCCGTCCGAGAATCCGACATTGTGAGCGGGCTGTGAGCAACTCCGGAGATCCCCCGGGCGAAATGCCTGATCCACGCCCCGGCATCGATCCGCACGATTTTCGCCGCGCGCTCGGCTCTTTCGGCACCGGGGTCACCGTCATCACGGCCGTGGCCGGCGACGGCCGCCGTGTCGGCCTCACCGCCAATTCCTTCGCCTCGGTGTCGCTCAGCCCGCCGCTGGTGCTCTGGAGCCTGGTGGTGCATTCGCCGAGCCTGTCGGTGTTCCAGGAGGCCGGCTATTTCGCCGTCAATGTGCTCGGCCGGCATCAGGAGCATGTCGCGCGCCACTTTGCGAGGTCGGCGGCGGATAAATTCGCCACCGTCGCCTGGACGCCGGGGCGCGGCGGGGCGCCGCTCATCGACGGCAGCGTCGCGCGCTTCGAGTGCCGCAATACCGATCGCTATTACGGGGGCGACCACGTCATCTTTCTCGGCGCGGTGGAATCCTATAGCTACGATGATCGAGAGCCTCTCATCTTTTGCCGCGGGGCCTTCGGATCCTTCACCCCTACAGTGGATGTCACCCCTTCCGGATCATGAGCACAGCCGAACCCGACGTCAGCCCGCCACGCCCCAAGCAGAAACGCCGCTCGCCCGACGAACGCCGGGCCGAGTTCATCCGCAAGGCGGCGGAGTTCTTCGCGGAAGAGGGGTTCGGTGGCGGCACGCGTGAACTCGCCCGCACGCTCGGCGTCACACAGCCGCTGCTCTACCGCTATTTCCCCAGCAAGGACAACCTCATCGAGGCGGTCTACCGCACGATCTATCTCGATCGCTGGCGGCCGGAATGGGACGATCTCCTGCGCGATCGGACGCTGCCCATTCGCGCCCGCCTGCAGAATTTCTATGAGGCCTATACGGACGCGATTTTCACCCGCGAATGGATCAGGATCTATCTCTTCTCGGGATTGAAGGGCGTGGAGATCAATCGCTGGTATGTCGGCGTGGTCGAAACACGCATCCTCACGCGGATCATCGAGGAATACCGCCACGAGGCCGGCCTGCCGCCGCAGGAGACGCCCACCGCCGCCGAACTCGAACTCGCCTGGGTGCTGCACGGGGGTATCTTCTACTATGGCGTGCGCAAATACATCTACGGCTCGCCGGTGCTCGAACAGAAGTCGCGCATGATCGCCAATGCACTCGATGTATTTCTGGAGGGCATTTCTCGCGTCTTCGGCACCAATGTGAAGGTGCGTCCGACGGCGGTGCGCCGCCGGCCCGATGTCGAGCAGTGAGCTCGCGGGTGCGTCTCAGACGGCTTCGATCCGGCCGCTTGCTGCCGAGCGGGTGATCGCTTCGAAGGCGCGGACATTGGCCAGCATCTCGTCGAGGCTGACGGGATAAGGCGCCTCTCCGGCGAGCGCACGGGCGAAGCTCTCGATATTGGCGTGCACATTGCCATAGGGTGGCGCAAAGGTCGTGACCGGCGCCTCGCCCCGGCGGACGCTCGTCACGTCCCAGCCGGCCGGGCTCTCCGGATGCGCGCGATCGCGGATCTCCATCCACCCTTCCGAGCCGTAGACGGCGAGCCGACCGACGAAGGGCGTGGTCAGGATGGCGGTAATCAGCGCGGTGGCGCCGCTTTCAAAAGCGAGGGTGATGGCGAGCGTATCGCCATTGGCGAAGCGGGTAGCGCGGGTGGAGAGCCGCGCCCAGACTTCCGCCGGGCGGCCGAATAGGGCGACCGAGAGATCGACCAGATGGATGCCGGTGGCCGACAACGGCCCGACCGGAGCTTCCGTGGCCGACAGGCGCCAGTTGTCCGGCGGCAGGGCAAGAAACTTATCCTGACTGAAATTGCCTTCGAGAAGCAATGCGGTGCCGAATTCACCGGCGGCGAAGCGACGGCGCATGTCGATCACCGCCGGCTCGAAACGTCGCTCGTGGCCGATGCCGAGTTGGACGCCCGCCGCCCGCACCGCCGCAATCGCCCGGTCCGCCTCGGCTGCGGTCGTGCACAGGGGCTTCTCGCAGAAGACATGCTTGCCGGCCGCGGCCGCCGCAGCGATCTGCCCGGCATGGAAGCGGTGCGGCGTGCAGAGCACGACCGCGTCGATGTCGTCGCGCGCCAGCGCATCCTCGAAATGCGACGACACTGCAAGCCCGCTCGCCGCCGCCGCGCCGCGCCCGGCCTCGTCGGGATCGACGCCGAGCACGAAGCGCAGGTGCTCGCTGCCCGCCATTTCGCGCAGGATCGTGCGCCCCCACCAGCCGAGCCCGACGATCGCGGCATTGATCATGACTGGATCCTCCGGTGATTGATTGCGCCCCGCACTCCCGCCGAGATCGTCAGGAAAGGCCGAGGAACGGGGCGACGGCGGCGTGAAAGGCAAAACTGTTGTCGACATTCGGCAGATGCGCGGCGTCGGGGATCTGCACGAGATGCGCGCCGGGCGTGGCGGCCGCCATGGCGCGCATTGCCTCGGGCGGTGCGCCCTGGTCCTTCTCGCCGACCACATAGAGCACGGGAATGCGGATCCGCGGCAGGTCCTTCAGGTAGTCGAGCCGCTTCAGCGCCTCCGCGCAGCCCGCAAATCCCACCGGCGAGGTGGCGAGGAACATGGCCCGAAAGCGCGCTATTTGCTCGGGATTCGCCTTATGATAGCGGGCGACGAACCAGCGCTCCAAGGTGCCGTCGACTATGGCATCCAGCCCGCCGGCCGCGATGGCGGCGAGGCGCTCGTCCCAGCTGCGCACGAAAGGCTCGGGTCCATCGGCGCGCGCATCGCAGCACACCACGCGCTCGAATCGCCGCGGATGATGAATGGCGAGCCCGAGCGCCGTCATGCCGCCGAGCGAGAGGCCCATGAGGGCGGCGCGGTCGATGCGGAAATGATCCATGAGCGCAAGCACGTCGCCCGTCAGATCGGCGAATGAATAGGGGCCGGGCGGCGCCTCGGACGCGCCATGGCCGCGGGTGTCATAGGCGAGGATCCGGTAGCGTCGGCCGAGCCACTCCATCTGCGGCTCCCACATCAGGGTCGAGGCGCCGAGCGAGTTCGACAGGACGATCCAGGGCGCGCCTTCGCTCGCGCCGCAGACGCGGGCGGCGAGCCGAAACCCGCCGCGATCCACTATCACGGGCTCACTCATAGCGCGGCCTCGATTCCGGCGGGCGCATCCGAGAGGCGCGGCATCACCTTCTCGGCCATCAGGATCATGGAGCGGCGGCCGAGGTCGCGGTCCTTCCAGTCCTTGCCGGCATAAAGCATCGTGCCGAAGGTGCCGACTTCCTCCTGGAACCCTTGAATGTCCTCGGCGACCTTGTCCGGCGTGCCGTAGATGATGAGCCGCTGGCAGATGCCCTCCAGGGTGACCTCCTCGTCGGGCTGATCGCGATGGGTCTTGAAGAGCTCGACCCGGCCGTTCTTCTTCATCTTGGTGAAGAGCGAACGGTAATAGGCCCAATAGGGGCCCTCCGGATCCATGGCATAGGCCTTTGCGGTCGCCATATCGTCGGCGACGAAGACGCTCTTGGCGACACGCCAATTGGCGGGGTCGGCCGCGCGGCCGACGCGCTCGCAGCCCTCCACATAGCGGGGCCAGTGGCTGCGCACCCATTGCGGCATGAGGAAATTCGCCGAGATCGGCTCCCACCCGCGGGCCGCTGCCTCCGTCACACCCTTCGAGAAGGGGGCGACGGCGGTGACCACGATGGGCGGATGCGGCTGCTGGAGGGGGCGTGGCAGGTAACCCTGGCCGATCTCCTTCATGGCCGTGCGGGCGGTGGAGACCGTCCAATATTTGCCTTCGATGTCGTAGGGCGGCTCACCCGCCCAGATGGCGAGGATCGTGTTGATCGCCTCCAGGAACATGCCGTTGCGGTCGGCATCGAGATTGCCGAACAGTTCCGCGTCGGACAGAAGGCCGCCAGGGCTGATGCCGAAATTGAGCCGGCCGTCGAGCATGTGGTCGAGCATGGCGATCTGGGCGGCGACGGTCGCCGGATGGGCATTCGGCAAGTTCACCGTGCCGGTACCCAGGCGGATGCGCTTCGTGGCGGCGGCGATCCAGGCGAGGAAGGCGACACAGGAGGTGATGTTCTCCGCCTGATCGGTGACATGCTCCCCCACATAGGCCTCGCTGTAGCCGAGTTCGTCGGCGAGCAGGAAGGCCTCGCGATCTTCGGCGAGGCACTGGCGCCAGTCCTTGCCGAGGGGGTGGATCGGCATGGTGAAGAAGCCGAGCTTCATCGCAAGTTCCTCAGCATAGGGGCGGAATGACCGGAGCCTAGGACGCGAGGGTCTGTCGACGAACTAATAATTTCTACTCTTTCCCATTAGAAAAGGTGAAACGCCCTCAGCGCGTGAGACCGGACTTGGCCGCAATCACGCGACAGACGGCCGCTGTGTCCTGGTCGGCGAGCCCGGACGCCAGGGCCTCGTCGTAAACGGGCCCGCTTGCCGAAAACAGCGGGGTTTCGCAGCCGAGTTCGCGGGCGAAGGCGCCGATCACGGCCATGTCCTTCTGCCAGGTCGAGACGCGCATGGTTGCGGGCTCGTAGCAGTTCTCGGCCATCATCGGTGCCCTGACCTCGAACATGCGCGAAGTTCCGGCGCCGGCGCCGATCACCCGGACCACCTCATGCGGATCGAGCCCGGCCTTCATGGCGAGCACCATCGCCTCGGCGGCTGCTACATTGTGGATGGCGACCAGAAGATTGGCGACGAATTTCATGCGGCTGCCGTTACCGAAGACACCGACGTCTTCGGTGCTGCGGGCGAAATCGCCGAACAACGGTCGAAGCTTGGCGATCGCGGTGGGATCGCCACTGGCGAGCACGACGAGATCGCGCATCTTCGCCTGCGCGCCGGTGCCGCTCAAGGGGCAATCGAGCGCCTCATGGCCGCCACCCTCCACGATCTCCCGGAACTTGAGCTTGTCGGCGAGTGCCAATGTGCTCGTCTCGACGACGACGCGCGGTTCAGCGCCCGACGACGCGATTTCGGTGGCGACCGCGGCTGCCGCCGCTGGGCTCGGTAGGCTGGTTAGCACTACCGGCGCTGCCCGGGCGACGGCGGCGGCACCGTCGGCGATCTCGACGCCCGCCGCCGCGAGCTCGGCCCGCCGTCCGGGATCGAGGTCGCTGCCGACGACCGTCCAACCGCGCTCGACAAGATTGCGGGCGATCGCGCCGCCCATGATTCCGAGGCCCACGATACCGACAGTTCCGCCCATGATGCCCCTCGTGCTGCTGCGGACTCGCATCTGTTGCGATCCGTCTCCATCGAGAATAATGATCAATCGATAACTTGGGTCAACGGCGCTGTAGCCCGGCGATAGTCTGCCCGTCCGAGCCGCGGTGGTTTCGCGCCAAAGTGATCCGGACAATTTTGATGGCACGCCGGTGCCGCGCGATGGAGAGAATGATGCCCGTATTGTCGTTGAAACAGGCCGATGAAATCGCCAATGTTGCGCTGGCATGCGGACGCGAGCGAAGCTTTGCGCCGCTCACGGTGGTCGTGCTCGATGCGGGCGGCCATGTGATCGTCGCCAAGCGGGAGGATGGCTCCGGCATTCTCAGGATCGAGATCGCGACCGGCAAGGCCTATGGGGCACTCGGCATGGGATTCGGCAGCCGGGAACTCGCGGCGCGTGCGGCCAAGATGCCCGGCTTCTTCGCCGCGCTCGGTCCCGTCAGCCAGGGTCGCATGATGCCGGTACCGGGCGGCGTCCTGATCCGCGACGGGGCAGGAGAGGTGATCGGCGCAGTCGGCATTTCCGGGGATACGTCGGATAACGACGAGATCTGTGCCGTCGCCGGGATCGAGGCCGCGGGTCTGGCGGCCGACACTGGCGGCTGAGCTCCCTAGGCGACGACCCTCATGGCACGGAAGCTTTAATAATCGCTCGATAAACAAGCTTGACGCCCAGGCAGCCTGAGGTTCTACTTATCGGCGAGGAAACGCAAGGGGATGACACCCGCCCATGAAAGCTGCGGCGTTCGACTACGTCCGCGCTGACTCGCTTGCCCATGCGCTCGATCTTCTCGCGCGCCATGGCGAGGGCGCGCAGCTGCTGGCCGGCGGACAGAGCCTTTTGCCGGCGCTCAATCTGAGGCTTTTGGCACCCGACCTGCTCATCGATATCAGCCAGCTGGACAGCCTTCGGTCCATTGCGCTGCAAGACGCGACGGTCCGCATTGGCGCTCTCACGCGGCATGCCGATCTCCTGGCCTCCGATGTCATTGCGCGCGAGTGCCCGCTCGTGGCCGAGGCCGTGCGCCACGTGGCACATCCCGCCATCCGCAACCGCGGCACGATCGGCGGCAATCTCGCCCAGGCCGATCCGGCTTCCGAACTGCCGGCCGTGATGGTGGCGCTCGAGGCGGTGATCGTCATCACCGGGCCGGACGGCGAACGGCGCGTGCCGGCCGATGACTTCTTCATGGGCATTTACGAGACGGCGCTTGCGCCGGGTGAGCTCATCACCGCGGTGGAGATCCCGCAAGGGCGCGCTGACGACCGCACGGGCTTTGCCGAGCTCGCTCGGCGCGGCGGCGACTATGCCCTGGTAGGCCTCGCCTGCCGGCTCCGGCTCGCGCAGGACGGAACGGCCGCCGACGCGCGGCTCGCCTTTTTCGCGGTCGGCGATCGCCCGACGCTCGCCACAGCGGCAGCGGCGCGGCTGGTCGGCCGCCCGCCGTCGCCGGACGTGCTGGCCGAGGCGCAGGCGGCGCTCGACATTGATCTCTCGCCGCCTGATGATCTGCAGGCCTCTGGCGAGACGCGGCTCAAGCTCGCGCGTGTGCTCCTTGCGCGTGTCGTCGCGCCGCTCCTGCCGGGGCTTGCGGCCGAGGGGAGGGCGGCATGAGCGCCACGCGTCTGCCGATCGCGCTCACAGTCAATGGCGAGACGATCACCGCCGAGGTGCCGCCGCGCGTGCATCTCGCCGATTTCCTGCGTGAGGAGCTCGGTCTCACCGGCACGCATATCGGCTGCGAGCACGGGGTTTGCGGCGCCTGTACCTTGCGTCTGGACGGCGTCATCGTCCGTGGCTGCCTCGTGCTCGCTGTGCAGGCCGACGGCGCGCAGGTCGAAACCATCGAGGGCCTGTCGGACACGGGCGAGATCGCCGATCTGCAGGCAGCCTTTGCCGACCGCAATGCGCTGCAATGCGGCTATTGCACGCCGGGGATGCTGATGGCCGCGCAGGATCTGCTCCGCGCCGAGCCCATGCCGGATCGCGACGCAATCCGCGAGCACCTATCCGGGAATTACTGCCGCTGTACCGGTTACCAGGCGATCGTCGATGCGGTCGAGGCGACGGCCCGAAGCCGGGGAGGGCGCGCATGAGTGATCCCGCCTCCGGCCTGTCGGCTCTCGATCGGCCCAATTCCTATATCGGCCGCTCGGTGCCGCGCCCGAATCTCACCCGGCTCCTGCAGGGCCGTGGGCAATTCGTCAGCGACATGACCCTGCCGCGCATGGTCCATCTGGCCTTCGTGCGCTCGCCGCATGCCCATGCCAGGATCCTGGGGATCGACGCGGAGGAGGCGCGCCGCCGGCCGGGCGTGGTG
Organism: Chelatococcus sp. GCM10030263; assembly: GCF_042666455.1. Lineage (NCBI taxonomy): Bacteria > Pseudomonadati > Pseudomonadota > Alphaproteobacteria > Hyphomicrobiales > Chelatococcaceae > Chelatococcus > Chelatococcus sp. GCM10030263. Next base: position 953,826 of record NZ_JBHTDB010000005.1, read on the forward strand.
GCTGTGGTGACCGGGCCCGAGCTCGCCGCAATCTGCACGGCCTGGGTCGGCGTGCTGTCGCATCTCAAGGGGCTCAAATCGGCGCCGCAGCACGCCATGGCCATCGATCGCGCCTGCTGGGCCGGCGAGGCGGTCGTCGCCGTTCTCGCCCGGACGCGCGCCGAGGCGGAGGATGCCGCCGAACAGGTCGGGGTCGATTACGAGCCCTTGCCGGCCGTCACCGACATGATGACGGCGCTCGACCCGCACACGCCCGTGATCCATCCGGATCTCGGCGACAATCTCGCCTTCGAGCGGCGGCTCGATGCGGGGGCGGTGGATACCGCCTTCGCCGAAGCCGATGCGGTGGCGGAGGTCGAATTCGTCTTCGGCCGTCACACCGGCGTGACCCTCGAACCGCGGGCCGTTCTGGCGGACTGGAACCCCGGCGAGGAGCTGCTCACCGTCTATCAGGGCACCCAGGCGCCGCATATGATGCAGAATGTCTATGCGACGCATCTCGGACTTTCGGAACGGCAGGTCCGCATCGTCTGCAAGGATGTCGGCGGTTCATTCGGCATCAAGGTGCATGCCTATGCCGACGAGATGGCGACGGTGGCTCTTTCCAAGCTGCTGAAGCGGCCGGTGAAATATGTCGCGGACCGCATGGAGAGCTTCGCCACCGACATTCACGCCCGCGACCACCGCTGCCGCGGTCGTGTGGCCGTGAAGAAGGACGGCACCATCACCGCCTTCGAGATCGACGACGTCACGGGCATCGGGCCCTATTCCATGTATCCGCGCACCAGCGCCATCGAGGCCAACCAGGTAGTGAACCTGGTCGGCGGCCCCTATGTCACGCCGAATTATCGGGCGCGGGCGCGCGTCGTGTTTCAGAACAAGAACGTCACCTGCCAATATCGCGCCGTCGGCCATCCCATCGCCTGTTCGGTGACGGAGGGGCTCGTCGACCTCGCCGCCCGTGCCATCGGCATGGATCCGGTCGAGATCCGCCGGCGAAACCTCATCCGCGACGACGCCTATCCCTGCGGGTCCCCGGCCGGCCTCAAGTTCGAGGCGCTGTCGCACCATGCCTCGCTCGACAAGCTCCTCGCCATGATGGACTACGAGGGCCTGCGCGCCGAGCAGGCGGAGCTGCGGGCCAAAGGCGTTTATCGCGGCATCGGCCTTGCGAGCTTCATCGAGGTCACCAATCCGAGCGCCGCCTTCTATGGGGTCGGCGGCGCGCGCATCTCCTCGCAGGATGGCGTGACGGTGAAGCTCGATGCGACTGGCGCCGTCGTTTGCCAGACGAGCATCACCGAGCAGGGGCAGGGCTCGGAGGCGATCACCGCGCAGATCGTGGCAACCGCCATGGGCGTGCCGATCGAGCATGTGCGGGTCATTCTCGGCGACACTGACGTCACACCCTACGGCGGCGGCACCTGGGCGTCGCGCGCGGCCGGCATCGGCGGCGAAGCCGCCTGGCAGGCCGGCAAGGCCTTGCGCAGCAATGTGCTCGCGGTCGCGGCCACCATTCTGCAGGCGGACCCGGAGGAACTCGACATAGCCGGCGGCGTGGTCATCGATCGGGCGGGCGGCCGCGAGCGTGTCGGTCTCGAAGAGGTGGCGCGCATCGCCTATTTCCGGCCGGACACCCTGCCGCAGGACTTTCAGGCCGAACTGATGGCGACGCGCCATTACGTGCCGCGAAAATATCCCTTCGCCTTCACCAACGGCATCCAGGCCGCTTGGCTCGAGGTCGATGCCGAGACCGGCTTCATCAAGCTCCTGAAGCACTGGGTGGTGGAGGATTGCGGCACGCTCATCAATCCGCAGCTCGTCGACGAACAGGTCCGCGGCGGTGTCGTGCAGGGGCTCGGCGCCGCGCTCTTCGAACATTGCCGCTACGACGAGGCGGGTCAGCTCCTGAACGCCACCATGGCGGATTATCTCGTGCCGATGGCGGGGGAGATGCCGGACATCGAGGTCGGCCACGTGGTCTCGCCCACGGCGGAATCCGAGCTCGGCGCCAAAGGCGCGGGGGAGGCCGGCACCGCCGGTGCGGCCGCCGCTGTCGCCAATGCGGTCAATGATGCGCTCGCGCCCTTCGGCGTGACCATCACGGAGATACCGTTGACGCCGGAGGTCGTGCTCCAGGCGCTCGATGCAGCCAAAGACAGACCATAGCAACAGTCGCAAAGACGACGAGGGAGGACATCATGACCGACAGCGTGAAAACCGGGCCGCGGATCAGCCGTCGGCGGCTCCTCGGCACCGCGGGTGCGGCGCTCGCCGTCTCGCCCTTCACCTTCAACATCGTCAGGGCCCAGGAGGGGCCGATCCGGGTGGGATTTCCGGTGCCGCTCACCGGCCCCTATGGCGCGGAGGCGCAGGACCAGGTCCGTGCCGCGCAGGTGGCGGTCGCCGAATTCAACGAAACGGGCGGCCTCAAAGGGCGCCAGGCCGAGCTCCTCGTGCGCGACGACAAGCTCAACCCCGGCGAGGCCGCGACCCGAGCCCTCGAGCTTATCGAGAACGACAAGGTGAGTTTCATCGTCGGCAGCCTCTCGGCTTCCGTTCAGCTTGCGGTCAACAATGTTACCAAGGCCCGCAAGGTTCTCTACAACTCCATCAGCCAGTCGGACACGATCAACGAAGCCTCCGACTTCAGCCGCTATACCTTCCACGAGGCGCTCAACCCGCATATGACTGCGGGCGCGGTCGGCCGCTATGCCTTCCCGAAATTCGGCAAGAAAGTCGTCTTCCTTACCGCCGATTACGCCTATGGCCACGAGATGGTGCGCGGCTTCCAGGAGGCGGGGAAGGCTTTCGGCATCGAAACCCTGGCCGATATCCGCCATCCCCTCGGCGCGACCGACTTCTCGACGCTCCTGCCGCGCATCCAGGCCATGAAACCGGACATGCTGATCATCAGCAACTTCGGTCGCGACCAGCAGATCGCGCTGAAACAGGCGACCGATTTCGGCATGAAGCGGACGATGAAGATCCTCGCGCCAATCCTGCTCTATACCGGGCGAATCGCGGCGGGGCCGCAGGCCTTCGAGGGCGTGATCGGCGGCACGTCCTACTATTGGGGTGTCGAGGACAAGATCGCCTCCGCCAAGGCCTTCAACGACCGCTTCCGCAAGCAGTTCGACGGCCGCGTGCCCTCCGACTACGGCTCGCTCGCCTATGGCGGCGTCAAAACCTTGCTGATGGCGGCGCGCGAGGCGGGCTCCACCGATCCGGAAGCGGTGATCCCAGCGCTCGAAGCGTTGAAATACGATTATTACAAGGGCGCGCAATACTATCGCAAATGCGATCATCAGTCGGTCCAGTCGGTTTTCATCATCGAATCGAAGTCGAAGGACCAGCGCAACGAGTCCGATGTCTTCAATGTCCTTGCGACCGAAGAGCCGGACGAAGCGCATCTCAGATCCTGCGAGGCGCTCGGCCACCACGGCTAGGAAATCCCATTCGGCGCGCGCTCGCAGCGTGTGCCGCCACCGGAGGCTTTCATGGCGGGTCTCACGCTCGACCTGATCGGGTTGCAGCTCTTTGCCGGCGTGGCGTTGGGGGCGGTCTATGTCCTGCTCGCCATCGGCCTGTCGCTCATCTTCGGCATGCTGACGGTCGTCAATTTCGCGCACGGCGCCTTCTACATGCTCGGTGCCTATGTCGGCCTGTGGCTGCTCTCGCAGGGCTATAACTTCTGGGTCTGTCTCATCGCCGTGCCGCTTGCGGTGGGCGCTGTCGGCCTTGCCATCGAGCGGGTGCTCATCCGGCCGCTTTATGGGCGCGGCATCGACTATCCGCTGCTGCTCACCTTCGGCCTGAGCTATGTGCTCGTCGAACTCGTACGCATCGCTTTCGGGCGGACCGGCTATCCGGTCGATACGCCCGAGCTGCTGCAGGGCGTCGTCGATATCGGCGTGGGCTATTTCCCGCTCTACCGGCTCTTCGTGATCGGCGTCACCGCCGTCATCCTGCTCGGGCTATGGCTCTTCCTGGAGCGAACAAGCTACGGCCTCATCATCCGGGCGGGCGCGCGCGATCCGCAGATCGTTCGCATCCTCGGCGTCGATGTCTCGCGCGTCTGGCTGGTCGTCTTCGGGCTGGGAACGGGCATTGCCGGGGTGGCGGGGCTACTCGCCGCGCCGCTCCAGGGCGTCATCCCGGAAATGGGCGGGCCGGTGCTCGCCGAGGCTTTCGTGGTGACGGTGGTCGGCGGCATGGGCTCGCTCATGGGCGCTGTCGTTGCGGGCCTCCTCGTCGGCATCGTCGTGAGCTTCACATCGCTCTTTGCGCCGGAAATGGCGAAAGTCTCGATCTTCCTGATGATGGCGCTCGTTCTCCTGGTCCGCCCCCAGGGCTTTTTCGGCCGTGCCGGACTGATGAGCTGAACCGATGACCATCGATCACACGTCTCCAGCCGCTCTCGCACGGCCCGGGCGCCCGCCCAAGCTGCTCGAACTCGCCGTCCGGCACCGCGTCCTCCTGGCCGCGCTGTTCCTTCTGGTCTTTCCCCTGGCCGTGCCCTTCAAGGCGCTGGCGATCCAGATCCTGATCTACGGGCTTTATGCGCTCGGTTTCAACCTGCTCTTCGGCTATCTCGGGCTCCTGTCCTTCGGCCATTCGGCCCTGCTCGGCACCGGCGCCTATCTCTGCGGCATCGCCTTCGTGCATCTCGGCGCGCCCTGGTATCTGGCGCTCCTCGTCGGCGTCGTCGCCGGCATGCTGATCGCGGCCGTCATCGGTGCGCTCGCCATTCGCACGCGCGGCATCTATTTCGCCATGGTGACGCTCGCGCTCTCGCAATGCGTCTATTACGTGTTCTACCAGTCCGTGGATTGGACGGGCGGCGAGAACGGCCTGCGCGGCATCGATGTCGGCACCATCGATCTCTTTGGACTTACGGTCGACTTCATCGATCCTCTGACGCGCTACTATGTGGTTGCAGCCTTCGTCATCGCGGCGCTGGCGGTTCTCTCGCGCATTCTCGCCTCGCCCTTCGGCGCCGTCATCGAGGCCGTGCGCGAGAACGAGGCGCGGGCGCGCGCCTCCGGCTACGACGTCACCATGACGCGCCTTCTCACCTTCGTGCTGTCGGGTGGCTTTTGCGGGCTCGCCGGGGCACTGCTCGCCCTTCATCTCTCGATCGTGCCGATCGAGACCCTGGGGATCGAGACCTCCGGCCTCGCCGTCATGATGTGCCTGCTTGGCGGCATGGGCACCTTCTTCGGACCGTTCGTGGGCGCGGCGGTCTTTCTCGGCCTCGAAAATCTCGTGTCGCTATGGACCGTGCATTGGCAGCTTATCGTCGGGGCGATCTTCACGGCCTGCGTCCTCTTCTTCCCCAAGGGGATCTGGGGCACGCTCCTGCACTGGATGGAGCGGGGAGGGCGCCGATGAGCGAGGTCATCCTGCGCACGGAGAAGGTCGGCAAGCGCTTCGGCGGGTTCGTCGCTCTCAAGGACATCAGCGCGGAGTTCCGCCGCGGCAAGATCACCTCGATCATCGGGCCGAACGGGGCGGGCAAGAGCACCTATTTCAACCTGCTGTCGGGCGCCTTCACACCGACCGCAGGGCGCGTGGAGTTCGAAGGGCGAGACGTCACGGGGCTCGCCCAGCACCGCTTCGCCCATATGGGCATCGCCAAGTCCTTCCAGATCACCAACGTCTTCCCGCAGCTCACGACGCACGAGAATATCCGCGTAGCCGCCCAGGCGCTCGTCTCCCGCTTCGACATCTGGCGCCCGCGCGCCGCCATGACGGATCTCGCCGACAAGGCCGACCACCTCCTGGAGCGGGTCGGCCTCCAGGATCGCCGCAATCGCCCGGCGGGCACCCTGGCGCATGGCGAGCAGCGGGCGCTCGAAATCGGCATGGCGCTCGCGAGCGACCCGCGGCTCCTGCTGCTCGACGAGCCGACCGCCGGCATGAGTCCGGAGGAGACGCGGGTGATGATGGACCTCGTGCTGAGCCTTGCCCAGGAGCGCACGGTCATTCTCGTCGAACACAAGATGAAGCTCGTCATGGGTATCAGCGACCGCCTTCTGGTGCTGCATCACGGCGAGCTCATCGCCGAAGGCACCCCCGACGACATCCGCCGCAACGAGATGGTCAAGCGCGTCTATCTCGGCCAGAGGGAGCACTGAGGATGCTGGCGATCCGCGGCCTCGAGGCCTGGTACGGGCAGAGCCACGTGCTCCAGGGCATCGATCTCGAAGTCGAGCAGGGCGAGATCGTCTGTCTCATCGGCCGCAATGGGGCTGGCAAGACGACAACGCTGAAGGCGGTGATGGGCCTCCTCGAGAAGACGCGCGGCAGCGTCCGCTTCGAGGGCGAGGAGATGCTCGGCCGCCCGGCGCATCTGCGCTTCGGCAAGGGCCTCGCCTATGTGCCGGAGGAGCGGCGCATCGTGCCGGGGCTCTCGGTGCGCGAAAACCTGCGGCTCGGCCTCATCGCCTCGCCGAACAAAGCGCAAGAGAACGCGCTCATCGCGCGCACCGCCGAAACCTTTCCGCGGCTCGCCGAGCGGCTCGACCAGACGGCCATCACCATGTCGGGCGGCGAGCAGCAGATGCTCGCCATCGCCCGCGCGCTGATCGCCGACCCCAAGCTCGTCATGCTCGACGAGCCCTCGGAAGGCATCATGCCGGTGCTCGTCGACGAGATGTTCGACTTGTTTCGCAAGCTCAAGGCGGCCGGCACGACCATTCTCCTGGTGGAGCAGAATGTCGAGCTCGCGCTCGGCCTCGCCGACCGCGCCTATGTGGTGGACCAGGGCACCATCGTCCACCACGGCGCGGCGGCCGATCTCCTCGCCGACGCCGACATCCAGGAGCGCTACTGCGCGGTGTGAGCCGCGGTGGCGCCTGTCGACCAACTTAAGGAAGCCCTCATGATCGCGGACGAAGCCCACGGATTGAAGCTCATCGGCCACCATACGCTGCAAGGCTATGGCGGCCTCGGCGAGGGCATGTCGCTGCAGGCCGCACGCGACGGTCGCCGCATCATGTGGCTCGCCCATGAAGGGCCGCCGAAGAACTTCACCGGCGTCGATGTCACCGATCCACGCAATCCGCGGGTGGTCGTGCAGACGGACCTGCCGCATAATCGCGTCCGTTCCAACTCGCTCGAAACCTGCGGCGACGTGATGGCGGTGGCCTATCAGGTGCTGGAGCCCGGGTTGCAGCCGGCCGGCATCGAGCTCTTCGACATCAGCGTGCCTGAGGAGCCGAGATCCATCGGCTTCTTCGACTGTTCCGGCCCGCATTCACGCGGCGTCCATCAGGTCTGGTTCGTGGACGGGCGCTATATCCACTGCGCGGCCGGCGCTGCCGATTTCACGCCGCGCAACCAGCTCGACGACCAGCCCTACCGCATCATCGACGTTGGCCAGCCCTCGAAGCCCGTGGAGGTCGGCCGCTGGTGGATGCCCGGCACGCGCGAGGGCGACGATGCGCCACCGCCCGAGCGCTTGCCGATCGACTCCGGCTTTCGCGCCCACAACACCAATGTCTTTCCCGAGCGGCCGGACCGGGCCTATGTCGGCTATCTCGACGGCGGCGCCTTCGTGCTCGACATCTCCGACATGGGCGCGCCGAAGGTGGTGTCTCGCTTCTGCCCGCATCCGCCCTATCCCGGCTTCACCCACACCGTGTTGCCGCTGTTCAGCCGCGGCCTTTTGATCGTCAGCGACGAATGCGTGCAGGACAACGGCGCGGATTGGCCGAAGCTCACCTGGATCGTCGACGCGCGCAACGAGACCAATCTCGTGCCGATCTCCACCTTCCCCATGCCATCCTTCGAGACCTACGGGCGCAAGGGCGGGCGTTTCGGCTCCCATAATCTCCATGAGAACCGGCCGGGCGAGACCTCGTTCAGATCGGACACGCTGATCTTCGCGACCTTCTTCAACGGCGGCGTCCGCGTCTTCGACACGGCCGATCCGCTGCAACCGAAGGAGGTCGCCGCCTTCGTGCCGCCTGCGCCGGAAGGAAGCCGCGTCGGCACCGTCCAGATCAATGACGTTTTCGTCGACGAGAACGGCCTGGTCTACGCCGTCGATCGCTTTGCCGGCGGCCTCTATATCCTGGAGACGACCTTCTGAGGCTGGGGCCGTTTCACGGCGGCGGGCGCGGTAACGCTCCGCCGCCGCTCGGTCAGCGACGTGACTCCGGGTGCCAGGCAAGCAGCCGGGCGCGCAGATATTCCAGGCTGCGAATGACCACGAGCCCGAGAAGGGCGATTTCGACGATGCCGGCGAAGACGCCGACGGAATCCGCAAAACGGCCGGCGGTGATCATGGTGCCGCCGATGCCGCGGCCGCCCATCAGCATTTCGGTCACGACCGTGGTGATCATGGCGACGGGAAGCGCGATCTGCACACCGGTGAGGATCTGGGGCGAAGCCAGAGGTAGCACCACCTCCCATAGAACCTGACGTTCGCTCGCCCCGAGGGCGCGCGCCGACCATTGCGGCCATTTGTCGGCCGCCGAGGTGCCGGCGAAGGTCATGGAGACGAGTGGAAAGAAGCAGGAGAAGGCCACCATGATGACCTTCGAGGTGTCGTAAATATCGAACCACAAGATGAAGATCGGCAGAAATGCGATCTTCGGCATGGGAAAACCCACCGAGATCAGCGGGTCGAAGAACCAGCGCAGCGCCGCCGAGCGCGCCATGAGCACGCCGAGTGGAATGGCGACGATGGCGGCGATGAAGAAGCCGAGGAGCGCACGGTAGAGCGTAAGCGCGAGATCGGTGAAGACGGTGCCGGCCATCGCGTCCTGCCACAGGCGGGCGACTACGTCGCTCAGGGCCGGGAGGAGGAAGGGATGAACCAATCCGAGCCGGGCGCTTGCCTCCCACAGCGCGCAGAGCACGAGCACGACGCCGATCTGGATGCCGGTGTCACTGATACTGCGCCAGCGCTCGGACCGGTGTTTGACAGGCGGGGCGGTGACCCGGCCCGCATGGGTGCTGGGGCTGGTGCGCATCAGGCGTCTCTCCAGCGCAGCTGACGGCGGGCAAAGGCGGCATAGAGCCTATCGGCCGCAAAGCCTGCGGCGGCGACCAGGATGATGACGGCGAACATGGCCGGATAGGTCCCGCCATCGCCGAGCGAACTGATGAGGAAGCCGAGCCCGTCCTTGGCGATGACGAATTCCGAGCTCACCATGAGAATGAAGGCGAAGGCGAGCGCCGTGCGGCATCCCGAGAGGATCTCCGGGGTTGCGGCGGGAACGACCACCTCGCGCAACTCCTCCCATTTGGTGGCGCCGAGGCTCGCCGCCGACCAGCGCAGCACGTGGTTGACGCCGCGCGCGCCGTTGTAGCTGCTGACCACCACGGGCAGGAAGCAGCCCAGGAAGATGAGGAAGATCTTGGAGGAATCGCCGAGGCCGAACCAGATCATCACCAGCGGGATGAGCGCCGATTTCGGCATGGGATAGAAGATCTGGACGAGCGGATTGACGAGGAGCCGCACCGGCCGGAACATCGCCATGAAGAGCCCGGCCGCGATCCCCACAACGACGGCGGCGGCCAGCCCCGCGGCGGCGCGGGCGAGCGAATGAATGGCATGCATGAAGAGGTCGCCGCCGAGCATGAGGTCCCAGAGCGCTCTCGCCACCTCGCCCGGGCCCGGCAGCATGCTCTGCGGCACGAGGCCGACGAGCGTCACGAGATACCAGAGGAGGACCATCACCAGAATAGGTGTGTAGCGCAGGGCCGTGCTCACCATCAGTGGCCCCCGCGGCTCGCGGCGACAGCCTCGGCGCGCACGAGGCGCCAGATATGCTCGCTGAGTTCCAGGAACTCCGGTTTTTCCAGGATCTCCTCGCCCCGGTCCTTGGGAAGGTCGACGTCGACCACATGCCGGATGCGGCCCGGCCGCGCACTCATCACCGAGATCCGGTCGGCCAGAAACACCGCCTCGTGGACGTCATGGGTGACGAAAACCACCGTCTTGCGGCTGCGCTGCCAGATCGCCCGCAATTCCTCCTGCATGACGCGACGCGTCTGCGCATCCAAGGCGCCGAAGGGCTCGTCCATGAGAAGGATTTCGGGATCGACGGCGAGCGTGCGGGCGATGGCGGCGCGCTGCTGCATGCCGCCGGAGAGCTGCGAGGGGTAGGCGTTCTCGAAGCCGCCGAGTTCGACGAGCCGGATGAACTCCCGCGCGCGCTCCGCCGCCTCCTTCGCGCCGAGCCCCTGCTTGCGCAGGCCATAGACGACGTTCTCGAGGACCGTCTTCCACGGAAAAAGCGCGAAGTTCTGGAAGACGATGCCGCGTTCCGGGCCTGGCCCGGCGACTGCACCCCGTTGCGTGACGATCCGGCCACGCTGGATGGGGATGAAGCCGCCGATCAGGTAGAGGAGCGTGCTCTTGCCACAGCCGGAGGGGCCGAGCAGGGCATGGAACTCGTCGCCGCGGATATTCAGATTGATGTCGTCGAGCGCGATTACCCCCGGCCCGTTGCGACCGGCATAGGAATGGCTGACGCCGACGATGTCGATGCCGCTCGATCCTTCTTCGACGACCTGTTCGCGCAACGCCGCGACGCTCATTGGTCGGCCTCGATCCGGCGCTTGGCTTCTTCGACGAAGCTCAGGTCGACATATTTCGGCGCCACCTCGATCGCAGTCGGCGCGAGCCCGAGATCCTTCGCGATATTGATGCTGTCCTGCAGCGTCTTCACATTGGGGAAAAGGAACGGGTCGCGATAATAGTCATTCTTCGTGAACATATAGCTCAGCTTGTCAGGCGACTGCTTCATGAAATCGGCGATGATCTTGATCGCTTCGGTGCGGTTCGCCGGATCGCGGAACCAGCGCATGGCGCGCACGTGATCCTCGAAGAAGTCTTGGAGCGCCTGCCTGTTTTTTTCGAGGAAGTCCGCGCGAGCGGCCAAAAAGACGAGCTGGGAAGGCCCGATAGCATCCTTTGACCGAAACAGGACCTGGTAGTTTCCGCTCTGCAGCAATTGGCCAGAGTTCGGCTGCAGCACGGTCCCCATATCGATCTTGCCCTCGTCGAGCATGGACGGGATATTGGGGAAAGCGACTTCGACCACTGTATAATCGCGCTTGTCGACCATCCCCTTGGAACGGAACATGGCGCGAATGGCCGTGTCCGAGGCCGAGCCGATGGCATTGCTGCCGACGCGCTTGCCCTTCATGTCAGTGACGGTCTTGATGCCGGAGTCCTTGCGAACCAGGAAGGTCTCCGAATGGTAGTCGTCGACGCCGTCCTGAATGATGTCGGCGACGACCTTCACGTCCTGGCGCGCGTTGGTGACGGCAAGCGTCAGCGCGAGCGCCGAGAAGGCGGCCATATCGATCTCGCCGGCCGCCATGGCCGTAATCTGGGGCGAGCTGCCGCGAAAGAGAATGGGCTCGACCGTGTAGCTCTTGCCGTAGTGCTTCAGGATCTCAGGCTTTGAATAGAGCACCGGGATCATATGGCCCGGCATGGTCGACCAGCCGATCCGGATGTTGACCGGGTCGGCCGCTGCCGCCCCGCCCGAAATCATGAGGGCCGCGAACGTCGCCCCTGCGAGCTTCCGCAATGCTGTCGTCATAAGGCGTTTCCCTTCTTTGGCCGTGCTCTTCTGGTCCGATGCCGGAGCACTGTGCGGGCGCCGGAGCGACGCCATATGGAAATTATCGATCGATAACAAACGTCGCGTCAAGCCCTAAAGGCTGGCGTCGGAGACTCGTTCGGCCAATAAATTATAGTTCGATAAGTTATGAGACGATCGTGCCGCCCGTGGTTTTCAGGCTGCGTAGCTCGAAAGCCGGCCGGCATTGCGTCCGTAAGGAAGCCTCCATGTGCTTGCCTATCCGAGGGGAGCGCTCGATCTATTGGAGAGTGTTGACCTCGGAAAGGAGTGGCTCATGGATCTGCAGCTCGACGGAAAAACGGCCCTCGTCACCGGCTCGACCGCCGGCATCGGCCTTGCGATCGCCAAGAGATTGGCGGCAGAAGGCGCGCGTGTCGCCATCGTCGGCCGCTCGCAGGCCAAGCTCGACGAGGCAGCCACCGCCGTTGCGGCCGAGGCGCCTTCGGGCGCGGCGGAGGCCGGCATACGCGCCATTCTCGCCGACGCCGCAACTGCAGAAGGTGCGGCGGTTGCGGCCCGCGAACTGCCCGACGTTGACATTCTCGTGAACAATCTCGGCATCTATGAATCCAAGGATTTTGCTGAAATCTCCGATGATGACTGGCGCAAGTTCTTCGAGGTGAATGTGCTGAGCGGCGCGCGTCTGGCGCGGCAGTATCTTCCCGGCATGCTGCAGCGGGATTGGGGCAGGATCCTCTTCATCGCCAGCGATTCCGCCATCGTAGTCCCGCCGGACATGATCCACTACGGCATGACCAAGACGGCGCAGCTTGCGATCTCGCGCGGCCTTGCCGGGCGCACCAAGGGCACGCGCGTGACGGTCAATGCGGTGCTGCCCGGCACAACGCGCTCGGAAGGCATCACCGATTTCCTGAAGAGCGTCGCCAGTGATCCGAACGCGCCAGCCGAGACAATCGAGCGGGAATTTTTCGCCAAGGAGCGGCCGACCTCGCTCATTCAGCGGATGATCGAGCCGGAGGAGGTTGCAAGCCTCGTCGCCTATGTGGCGAGCCCCTTGTCTGCGGCGACCAATGGCGCAGCACTACGCGTCGACGGCGGGATAACACCGACCATCATCTGAGGCCCGATGAGCCCGCGGCCGGCTGAGCCTAGGCTGCTGTCGGGCTCCGCGCCTTCTGCACCTCCTGCCAGGGCGCGGTGAGGCGCCGGGTCTCCTCGTCGAGTATGTCGAGGAAGGCCTCGGCGGCAGCCGACAAGGGCCTGCGGGCAGGTTCGATGAGCACGAGGTCGAGGCCGAGCGGCGGATCGGCCAGCGGGTTGACGACGAGCGATCGCGCGTCGGGGGAGCCTGCGTCCTGCGCCATCATGAGCCCCGGCAGGATTGTCACCCAGTCGGTGCTCGCTACGAAGTCGAGTGTGCCGAGCATCGCGTCGAGCTCGAGGAGGCGCTCGATGATGACGCCATTCGAGGACCAATAGGTCTCGAGGTTCCATCGCCTCGCGTTCTGCCGGCCTGGAACTGCGATCTTCAAGGGACCGAGATCGGCGAGCCGCACCGGCGTCATGTGCCGCAGGCCGCGCTTGGCGCCGGAGACCAGCACCTCCCGGGTCTGGGCGAAGAGCCGGCTCTTGATGCCGACGGTGCCCGGCGCGGCCGGCACGATGGCGAAATCGAGCTCGCCGGTCTGCACGCGCTGCGTGAGCACCGCCGAAAAGGCTTCGACGATCCGCACGATGACATTCGGCTGCACCTCGACGAAACGTGCCAGCGCCGGCGCCAGCACGCTGCGCGTCATTGTCGGCATCAGGCCGACGACGATTTCACCGTCCAGGCCGGCGCCGTAGCTCATGACGGCGCGCTTGGCCGCCTCGTTCATCCGCAGCACCTCGATGCAATGGCGATAGTAGCTGTCGCCGGCCGGGGTGGCCGTGACAGTGCCACTGCCGCGCTCGAACAGCCGCACCCCGAACCGCTCCTCGATCTTGCGGATATGCTGCGACACGCCCGATTGGGTGGCGTTCTCCCGTTCGGCCGCAGCCGTGAAGGAGCGCTCCTCGTAAACGGCGACGAAAAGACGGATGTCGCGGAGGCTCTCGATCATGATTTCCGTATCAGGAATGGTGATGGAAAAGAGCAGATCATATCATTTCATCAGCATAGCATGGCCGTCTACTCTCGCGTTCATGAACGAGCCTCCTCATGAACCGGCTTCCTGCCTTAGGGGCACGGGCCATGTGGGCTGCCTTGATCCTGCCGATGCACCTTTCCCGGGGCGCTGATAAGATCCGGTTGACCTGCCGCAAGCTAGCAAGAGAGCACGCGATGTCTCCTCGATTCCGATCCCTCGACCGTGATGAGCTCGATGACGAGAGACGGCGTGTCTTCGACGAGATCGGGCGCCCTCGCGGCGGCGCAGTGCCGGCGCCGTTCCACATCTATGTGGAGAGCCCGGAGCTCGCCTCGCTGGTTCAGGCGGTCGGCGCCTTTTGCCGCTATCGCACCGGTCTCGCGCCGCGGCTGTCGGAGCTCGCCATTCTGACGACGGCGGCCCATTGGAAGGCCGATTACGAATTCGCTGTGCATGCCGGGGAGGCGCGCAAAGCGGGCGTCCCCGAACACGAGATCGAAGCCCTGGCGAGCGGCCGCCGCCCCGATTTCGACGATGAGGATGCCGCTCTCGTCCACGATTTCGCCGCTCGGTTCTACCGTGACAATGATGTTCCGGACGCGCTGTTCGAGGCGGCGCTCGCGCGCTTCGGCCGCCGCACGGTTGCCGAGCTGGTCGGCGTACTCGGCTATTATTCCATGCTGGCCATCGCGCTCAGGATCTTTCGTGTGCCGACGCCCGAGAAGGCCGATTGAGGAGCTGGCGCGCGCGGCGAATGCCCTTCCCGATCCTGGATGTGGAAAAAACAGGCCACATTTGCGCGATGACTGTTGCCTCGGAGCCGGCGACGGAAGCTTGATGCGGCATCGGTTGTAGACAGGGCGATAGGGGCAATTGTGCTGCAGACACGTCAGGTGGAAGCCTTCCGCGCGGTGATGCTGACCGGCAGCATGACGGCTGCGGCCGAAATGCTGCGCATCACCCAACCGGCGGTGAGCCGCCTGATCCGCGATTTCGAGGCCGACCTGGAACTCAAGCTCTTCGACCGTCGCGGGCCGCAAATCGTGCCGACCGCCGATGCGACGGCATTGTTCGGAGAGGTGGAGCGCTCCTTCGTCGGCCTGTCGCGCATTGCCGAAGCTGCCAAGGCGATCAAGGGCAATCAAGTCGGATCGCTTCGGATTGGTGCCATGCCCGTTCTCATGGGCGGCGCCTTGCCCCGTTTCGTCGCTTCCTTCCTGCAGCCACGGCCCGATATCCGCATCTCGCTCATCGGGCTCAGCTCGCCTCAGGCCGCCGAGGCAGTCATGGCCGGACAGATCGACCTCGGCTTCGCCGATGCGCCGCTGGAGGCACCGGCGCTCGATGTGACCCTGTTCTCCACACCGGCCGTCGTGATCATGCCGTCCGGCCACAGGCTCGCGCGGGCAAAGCACGTTCGGGCGGCCGATCTCGCGGGCGAGCGCATGGTCAGCGCCGCCGACGGCACGCTGTTCCGCTTCCGTGTCGATGCCGCGCTCGCCGAGATTCGTTATGCGGTTGCCGCGGAAGCCTCGCTCGCGCTCACCATCTGCCAACTGGTCGCCGGCGGCCTCGGCCTTAGCATCATCAGTCCCTATGCCGCCGAGGAATTTCGCGACCGCGGCGTTGCGGTTGTTCCTTTCGTGCCCTTCATCGAGACAGGTTTTGTCGCGCTGCGCTCCCGCCAAAGGTCGGCCTCTGCGCTGGCGAGCACCTTCCTCGACGAATTCGCTGCCACTGCCAGGCGTTGGCAGCGCGACGCGGCGGCATGATCGCCGGACCGCACCGGCCGCGACGTCGCCGGTTTGCATAACATCTGGTTATGAAAGCACGTGCCGGTGCGATTTGACACGATAGCATCGTGGCGCCCACATTCGGCCGCATAACAGGGGAGCTTGCCATGCAAGAGCGGACGCCATGAAGCTCGAGCCGTATTGGCTGGCGACAGCCCCACAATTCACCGGTAGTGCCGCGGGTAGCGTCGAGGGCCGGTTCGACATCGCCGTCATCGGCGGCGGCTTCACCGGCCTCTCCGCCGCGCTTGCCCTGGCGAAGGCCGGGGCTTCCGTCGCTGTGCTCGAAGCCGGGCGCGTCGTCGGCCAGGCGTCGGGCCGCAATGGCGGCCATTGCAGCAACGGCCTCGCGCATGACCTCGGCACGCTCGCCGGCAAGATCGGCATGGAGCGCGCAGCCGCCATGTATCGCGCCTTCGACGAGGGCGTTGACGAGGTGGAGGCGCTGGTGCGCGAGGAGGGAATCGACTGCGGGTTCCGCCGCACCGGCAGGGTGAAGGCGGCCGCCAAGCCCGAGCATTACGACAAGGTCAAGCGCAGCTTCGCCGTCCTGAAGCGCGAGGTCGAGCCGGATGCGGAGCTTCTGGGCCCGGCCGATATCCGCCGCGAGGTCGGATCGGACAAGTTCTATGGCGGTATCGTCTTTCCGAAAAGCGCGCAGATGCATGTCGCACGCTTCGGCGTCGGCCTTGCCGAGGCAGCCGCCCGGCGCGGCGCGCAGGTCTATGAGAACGCGGCGGTCACTGCTCTCGAACGGCTGAACGGCTCCGGGCATCGCGTCACCACGACGAGGGGAACGCTCGAAGCCAAGCAGGTGCTGGTGGCGACGGGCGTCTCGCGGCAGGGCCCGCTCTTCTGGTTCCGGCGGCGCATCATCCCGATCGGCAGCTTCATCGTCGCGACCGAGCCGCTGCCGCAATCGCTCGTCGACGCCATCCTGCCGACCCGCCGCTCGGTTTCGACCACCCGGCATATCGGCAATTACTTTCGCCTGGCCGAGGACAATCGCCTGATCTTCGGCGGCCGTGCGCGCTTCGCCATGACCAGTCCGAGTTCCGACGCGAAGAGCGGGCGCATTCTGCAGGCGAGCATGCGCCATTACTTTCCCGAGATGAAGAATGTCGGCATCGATTATTGCTGGGGCGGGCTCGTCGACATGACGGCCGACCGGCTGCCGCGCACGGGCGAACATGCCGGCCTCTACTACGCCGTCGGCCTCAGCGGTCACGGCACGCAGATCTCGGTCCATCTCGGCCAAGCTATGGCGCGGCGTATGGCCGGTGGGACAAAGGCGGGCGACACGCTCTTCGATGATCCCCATTGGCCAGCCATTCCCGGGCATTTCGGCCCGCCCTGGTTCCTGCCCTTCATCGGCGCCTATTATCGTTTCCTGGACTGGCGCCATTGACGCCGGCGCCAGAGTTGCGGGACCGGAGGTAGAGAGCCATGAATGACACCGCTTCATCCGCCGGCGATAAGGTCGTGCTTCGCGCGATGACTGACGCCGACATCCCGACGGCGCACGCGTTGTCGCGCGAGGCAGGCTGGCCGCACCGCGCCGAAGATTGGGCTTTCCTCTTTCGCGTCGGGCATGGCGTGGTCGCTTGCGACGGCGAAGACGCCGTTTGCGGCACGGCCATGTGGTGGCCTTTCGGCGAGGCTGCCGGCTCGGTCGGCATGGTCATCGTGCCGCCGAAGCTGCAGCATCGCGGCATCGGCCGCCGCCTGATGCAGGCGCTTGCGGGGCAGGCGGAAAGCCGCAGCTTGCGGCTGACGGCGACGGCGGCCGGTTATCGGCTCTACGAGAGCGGCGGCTTTGAGGCGGTCGGTGCCATCCATCAGCATCAGGGCACGGCAATGATGCCGGGCGAGAGGCCCAGCTTTGAGGCTGGCACTGTCCGTCCAATGCGCGCGGAGGATCATGCGGCGGTGGTGGCGCTCGACAGGGCGGCTTTCGGTGCCGACCGGGCGCGGGTGTTTGACCAACTCACCGGCGTGGCCGACGGGCTCGTCTGCGAGCGCGAGGAGGGGATCGTCGGCTTTTCCTTCTGCCGCCTTTTCGGGCGCGGCAGAGCGATCGGTCCCGTCGTCGCGGCTGACGATGCAATGGCTGTTGCTCTCATCCATCCGCATGTCGTCGCCCAGGCTGGCGAATTCCTGCGCATCGATACCGCCGCGGCGGAAGGTCCCTTCGTCGACTTCCTCGACGCGAGCGGGCTCGTGCGGGTCGGCGGCGGCACCGTGATGGTGAAGGGGGCTGCGTTCTCGCCCTCAGGCTCCGCGCGGACATATGCTCTGGTCAACCAGGCGCTGGGCTGATTCAGATCCCGAGAAGAGACGGCAACTCGCCAATGTCCCTGATTTCGTGAGAGCCGTAGGAGGGGTGCGGCGGCTCATGGCCGCGGTTCACGAAAGCCTTGTTGGCGATGTGCATGTCCTGTGCGGTCATGAGATCGTAACGGAAGCTCGACGAGCAGTGGAAAATGTCCTCCGGCCCGCAGCCGAGTGAATCGAGCATGTATTCGAAGGCGCGCATGCGCGGCTTGTAGGCGCCGGCTTCCTCTGCAGTGAACACCGCATGGAACGGCGCACCGAGCTTCGCCACGCTGTGCGGGATCAGATCCGTCATGGAATTGGACAGGATGACGAGCGGGTAAGCCGTCGCGATCCGCGCGAGCGCGTCCGGCACATCGGGATGCGGCGGCCAGTCCGGAATGGCGGCATAGAGGCGCGCCGCATCGCTCGGCTCGAAGCGGAGCTTCCAGGCGGCGCAACTGCGGGCGAGGGCATCGGCAATGACGTCGGGATAAGGCTTCCAGGCGCCCAGGACCTCGTCGAGCCGGAAGGCCGCGAAATCAGCGCAGAAGGCGTCCATCCGCTCCCCCGGAATACGATCGGCGAAGATGATCCGGGCGGCCGGCGCCACCCGAAAGTCGATCAGCGTTCCATAGCAGTCGAACGTAATATATTTCGGCCGCCGGGTGGTCATGCCGGGGGATCCTTTCGCAGCTGTCAGATCAAGGCCATTCGAGCATGCGGTAAGACGCCCGGCAATCCAGGAGAGCGGTGCCGTCGAAGGCGGGGCTCCGATCACACATGAGCACGCCACGGGGAGCTCTCGCGCGCGTTGGTCGCATCGACCCCGCTGTTGGCGCGTGCCAAGGGACCGCCGAGCGGATTCGCGCCTCAACGGCCGATGCAGTAGGACAGAGGCAAACAGGGGCTAAGGGAGAGAGACATGCTTTCATTGTCAGGCTGGCGACGCTGGACCGGAGCAATCACCGTTGCGGGGATGCTGGGAGGCGGCCTTGCAGCCGGCGCCGCGCGGGCGGCGGATCTCGCACCGCTGAACCCGCCGCAGACGATCAAGCTGGCCTATGTGCCGATCATGAAATTCGCGACCGCCTTCGTCGCCGACGGCCGGGGCATCTTCAAGAAATATGGGCTGAACGTCGAATTCGAGCGCGTGAAGTCCGGCACGGAGGCCATCGCCTTTCTCGACAAGGGCAGCGTCGATGTCGGCGGCATCGCCATCGTCGCCTCGCTCTGGTCGGCCTGGAACCGCGGCCTCGATATCCGCGTCATTGCCCCGGGCGGCCTCGACCCGATGAAGGACGGCCCGACGAAGCTCTTGGTGCGCAAGGATCTCTTCGACAGCGGCGCCATCAAGTCCGTGGCCGATCTCAAAGGCAAGCGCATCGCAGCCGCGGGTGGGCCGGGCAGCGGCGGCGAATATTTCGTCAGCAAGGCGCTCGAGCCCGCCAAGCTCACCATTCGCGATGTCGACCTGATCAATGTCGGCAATGCCGACATGCCCACCGCCATGAAGGCCAAATCGATCGACGCCGCGCTGCTCGGATCGCCCTATGCGGAAACGGTGCTCAAGGCCGGCGACGGCGTCCTGCTCGCCTCGGATTTCACGCCCGGACTCATGACGGTGATGTTCGTGAGCTCGGGGCGCTTCATCAAGGAACGGCCGGAGGCGGCGCAGCGCTTCGTGCTGGCGCTCGCCGAAGCGGCCCGCATGATGCAAGGCGACCAGTTCTTCGCGCGCGAGAACATGGACACCTATCTTAAGCGGATCGATGCGACCGAGGAGGCCATTCGCACCGGCAGCCCCATCACCTTCGATCCGAACGTCGAGGTCCCGCTGTCCGGCCTCGCCGATATCGAGCGGGTCCACCGCGAGAACGGCCGCACCGACTACGACCAGCCGCTCGACGTGAAAAAGGTCGTCGACGAGACCTTCACCAAGAAGGCCCTGGAGCTCCTCGGCCGTTGAGCGCTTCACGCCGGAAGACATGCGCGGCGGCGCCCGTTGCCGCCGCGAAGGGAAATAGCCGTCCATGACGATGAGTACGGTCGGCGCCGTCGCGGCGCCGAAGATCACCGCGCGCAATGTCTCGAAGATCTATCCGTCCGTCGACGGGTCGATGCTGGCGCTCGACGACTTCAGCCTCGATGTCGCCGACGGCGAGTTTCTTGCCATCGTCGGGCCCTCGGGCTGCGGCAAGTCGACCTTCCTGCGCATGCTGGCCGGCCTTGAGGAGATCTCCGCGGGCGCCATCGATATCCGCAGGAGCGATGTGCCGGGCAAGCCGCTCAACAGCGTGGTCTTCCAGGAATACGCCATCTTTCCCTGGAAGACCCTCCTGGACAATGTCGCCTTCGGGCTGGAGATGCGCGGCATCGGCCGGAAGGAGCGGCTGGAGACGGCGCGCTACTGGCTCGACCGCGTCGGCCTCTCCAAATTCGCGGGCTATTACCCGCACCAGATTTCCGGCGGCATGAAGCAGCGGGTGAGCATCATCCGCGCACTCGCCAACGACCCGGAAGTGCTCCTCATGGACGAGCCGCTCGGTGCGCTCGATGCGCAGACGCGCGTGGTGCTGCAGGAGGAACTGCTGCGCATCTGGGAGGAGACCCGCAAGACGGTGGTCTACATCACCCATAGTCTCGACGAGGCGGTGCTGCTCGGCGATCGCGTGATCCTCATGAGCGCGCAGCCCGGCCGGCGCCTCGCCACCTTCGACATCGACCTGCCGCGCCCCCGCACGATCGATGCCATGAACACGACCCGCTTTGCCGAATATCGCGCCGCGATCTGGGATCAGCTGAGCCGCGAAGTGAGCCGGGCCATGGAGATTGCGCCATGATCGATGTTCCCGCCCGGTCCATGGGCGAGCCCAACGCCGCGGCCAAGCCCGCGCCTGGAACCAAGGCTCCCGCAGGCGATGATTGGCGCGTCATTCTGCTTCTCGTCGCGGCTGCAGCCGTCCTGCATGGCGGCCTCGTCGCGGCAGGGCTGTGGCAGGCCTGGGCCTGGCCGACCGTTGCCGTCAGCTTCGTCCTCCTCGTCCTCCTCTGCGAGCGCATCGGCAGGCTGGTGCCTTTGCGCGGCCGCACAGCTTACGAGCGCATGCTGGCGCTCGGCTTTCCCGTGCTCGTCCTCGTGCTCTGGCAGTTGGCTGCCGATGGCGGCCTGATCAACCCGACCTGGTTCCCGCCACCCAGCAAGATTGCCGCGGCGCTGTGGGATCTGACAACGCGGTTCGACCGCTTCTCGGAGACGACGCTGCTCGGCCGTCCCTGGCTCATGCCCGAATACTTCGACAGGGACGGATGGGCTGGTGTCTGGAGCCTCTTTGCCGAGAGCCATGTGCTGGCGACGGTGAGCCGCGTCCTGGTCGGCTTCGTGCTCGGCGCCATCCCAGGCGTCCTGCTCGGCGTCGTCATGGGCGTCAACAACACCGTCCGGCTGATGCTCGACACGACCCTGTCGGCGATCTATGTGCTGCCCAAGATTGCCATTTTTCCGATCGTCATGCTGACCTTTGCCGATCCCTTCGGGGAAGGGCCGAAGATCCTGGTCGTGGCGCTGTCCGTCTTCATTCTCATGACCATCAATACGATGGCCGGGGTGCGCGGCATCGACAAGGTCTATCTGATGGCCGGAAAGAACTATGGCGCCAACGGCTGGCAGATGATGCGCCATGTCATCATTCCCGGCGCATTGCCCGTGATCTTCGCCGGGCTACGGATCGCGCTCGGCACGGCGATGATCGTCATCATCTCCGTCGAGTTCCTGCGCGCCAAGCAAGGGGTCGGCTACATCACCTATTATTATTGGGAAGTGCTCAATCCCGAAAAGATGTATGCGGGCCTCTTCGTCATCATGGCGCTCGGCATCCTGCTGACCTACGGTCTTCAGGTGCTGCAGCGCCGGTTGATGCCCTGGCAGCGGTAGCCGGGCATCGAGCCGACGGGCTTCATCGCTACGACGCCCGCGGTCCGCTGCCCTGCTCGCGCGCCCGGCGGGCCTCATAAGCCTTCAGATGGGCATAGGCGATGCGAAGCAGCGAGCGGGGACCGACGGCATCGCCGCCGCGCCGCAGGAGGTCGCCGAGGAGATGCTCGGCCTCGACCGGCGCACCGCGTTCGATATCCCGCAGCATCGAGGCCGTCATCGGCGAGCCGGCCGCGGTGAAGGTCCGTTCGGAGCGCTCGCGGAACTCGGGCCGGGGCGGATATCCGTGCCTGGCGGCGATCGCCGCGCATTCTTCGGCGAGGCCCATGGCGAGGTCCGCGGCACCCGCCGCGACGATATCCCCGACCGAGGCGCGCATCAGGGAATTGATGCCGGCAGCAGTGGCGATGAACACCCACTTCTCCCACATGTCCTGCAGGATCGTCTCGGAAAGCCGTCCGTCGAATGTGGCGCCGGCGAAAGCCTGGGCGAGGGCCTGGGCCCGGGCGGAGCCTGTGCCGTTTCGTTCACCGAACATGAGCGAATGCATGTCGTTCAGATGAAGCACGCGACCGTCCGCATCGAGATCGGTCGAGATGATGCATAGCCCGCCGAGCACCTTCTCGGCTCCGAAACGCGCATCGAGCACGTCGAGATGGCCCATGCCGTTGAGCAAGGGAAGGATGAGGGTGTTGGGCCCGACCGCGGGGGCAACGGCGGCGATGGCGCCGTCGAGATCATAGGCCTTGCAACTCAGCAGGATGACGTCGAATGGGGTCTCCAAGGCCTCGGCGAGCACGGTCGGCGGCGACGGGAGGGTCACATCCCCGGCAGCCGGGCTACGAATGACGAGGCCCCTTTGGACAAGCATCTCGGCGCGTCGCGGGCGCACCAGAAAGGTCACATCACGACCGGCCTCCAGCAGGCGTCCGCCGAAATAGCCGCCGATCGCGCCGGCACCGACTACAAGGAAGCGCATGGGTCATCTCCGTGAGGCATGTTGCGATCGGGGCGGCCGCCGGCAACGGGCGGTGGAGCCATGTGCATTGTTTGCCCTGAGTGAGGCCGAGGGCAAGCGTGACGTTGAGCCGCGTCTCGCCTGATCAGCCGCCGGCCAGAACCGCGCGTTTCGCCTTGACCAGGGCGGCGAGACACCGGTCGCGCCAGGCCTTGCGGGCGTCGAGCTGATCGGCCGGCGTCTTCTGCCGGCGCTGCGCCTCGACGGTTGCGACGAGCTCCTCGCTCCATGGCCGCGGATCGGCCTGCTCCTTGGCGAGATCGTAGTACATCGGGCCGAGCTTCTGGCAGTAGTCAGCAACACCGCGCTGCGCATTGAGATCGATGGTCTCGAAGGGGCCCATGAAGAACCAGCGCAGACCGAGCCCTTCGGAAACGGCTGCATCCACCTCCGGCGCCGTGCAGATGCCGTCCTCGACGAGACGGAAGGCCTCGGCCAGCATGGCGCTCTGCAGCCGGTTGACGACGAAGCCTGCGATCTCGCGATTGAGGCGGATCGGCACCTGGCCGACGCGGCGCATCAGCGCCTCCGTGCGGTCGACCACGTCCGGCGCGGTCCAGGGCGCGGGCACGAGTTCCACCAGCGGCACGAGATGCGGCGGATTGATGGGGTGGGTAACGAGACAGCGCTCGCGGCCGGGGATCTCCGCCGTGAAGGCGGAAGCCGGCAGGCCGGAGGTCGAGCTCGCGAGCACGGCATCCGCCTTGGCGAGCGGCGCCATTTCTTTGTAGAGCGCCTGCTTGATCGGCAGGCGCTCGGGCGCGCTCTCCTGGATGTAGTCGGCGTCGCGCACGGCCTCGGCGAGGCTGGCGGCCGGGTTGAGGCGGCCGAGCACCGCTTCCACGCTCTCGCCGTTCAGCAGCCCTTGCTCCGCGAGGCCGGGGGCTGCGCTGCGCGCGAAATCGAGCGCCGCCTCGATCGATTGAGGAGAAGGGTCATAGAGTGTGACGTCGAAGCCCGCGCGGGCGAAGACGATGCCCCAGGCTCCACCCACGAGGCCACAGCCGACCAGAGCGATTTTTTCCATACAGATTGTCCTGTGAAAAGCGCCGTGAGGCGGAGAGCGTCCCGCCTCGTCAGGCCGATGCGGCAAGCCCGCCCAGATAAGCGGCGCGTACCTGATCGTTGTTCCAAAGTTCATCCGGCTTGCCGGAAACGAGCAGGCTGCCGGCCTCGAGCACATAGCCGCGGTCGGCGACGGACAGCGCCATATTGGCGTTCTGCTCGACGAGCAGCACCGTGGTGCCGCGCTCGCGGATCTCCTTGATGATGCGGAACACCTGCTGCACGATCATTGGGGCGAGACCGAGGGACGGCTCGTCCAGCAGCAGCAGTTTCGGGCGCGCCATGAGCCCGCGTGCGACCGCGACCATCTGCATCTGGCCGCCCGACAGCGTCCAGCCATAAGCATGTTCGAGGCGCTTCAGATCGGGGAAGAACTCCAGCATCCCGTCGGTCTCGCGTTCGAGGTCGCGACGCGAGACGCCGCTGCGGTTCGAGGCGCCGAGCAGGATGTTGTCGCGCACGGTGAGACCCGGAAAGAGCCGCCGGCCTTCGGGCACATGGGCGAGCCCGAGCCGCACGATGCGTTCCGTCCGCATGCCGAGAAGTTGCTGGCCCTCGAACAGAACCTCACCGCCGGCATTCGGCACCAAGCCAGTGATGGCGCGGAGCGTCGTGGACTTGCCGGCGCCGTTGGAGCCGAGCAGCGCGACGATTTCGCCTTCCTCGACGACGAGGTCGAGACCCTTCAGGACCTCGCCGGCATTGTAGCGCGCCGTGAGGCGCTTGATCTCAAGCAGCTTCATTGCGCGGCTCTCCGAGATAGGCGGCGATGACTTCGGGATGGCTCAGCACGGTCTTCGGCTCGCCGTCGGCGATGCCGCGGCCGAAATTCAGCACCGTGATCTGGTCGGCCACCCGCTCGATGAGCTTCATGTCGTGGTCGATGATCACGATGGTCAGCCCGTGCCCACGGAGCCGCTGCAGGAGCTTCGCCATGTCCTGCTTCTCGGTGAGGTTGAGGCCTGCGGCGGGCTCGTCGAGCAGCAGGATCTCGGGGGAGCCGGCCAGCGCACGGGCGATCTCCACATAGCGCTGGTGGCCATAGGACAGATCGCCGACAGGCAGGTGCGCCGTCTTGCTGAGCCCGACGAAGTCGAGAGCGGCGAGCGCGCGCTCCAGCGTCGGCCGTGGACCGCTGACGTCGTTTCCGGGGCGCTCGGCGCCGATCATGACATTCTCCAGAACCGTCAGGCCACGGAAAATGCGGATATTCTGATAGGTGCGGCACAGGCCCCGCCGGGTGCGCTCATGCGGCGGCAGGTTGGTGATATCGTCGCCGGCGAGCCGGATGCGGCCGGCCGTGGCCGTGTAGAGACCGGACACCACATTGAGAAATGTGGTTTTGCCCGATCCGTTCGGTCCGATGAGGGCATGGACGGAGCCGCGGCGCACCTTGAGGCTCACCCCGTCGACCGCTTTGAGGCCACCGAAATGCTTCGCGAGGCCGTCGACTTCGAGCACCGCGTCGCTGGTGCCGGGAACCTGCTGTGACAGCAGCGGCAGTGGCGTCACGGGGCCGAATTCGGCAGGTGTCCGCGATGCAAAGCGCTCCGAGATCAAGCCCCAAACACCGCGCGGCAGGAACACCATGATGGCGATGACAGCCGCGCCATAGACGGCGAGATAGGCCTGGCGCAGGAAACGCAGCCACTCCGGCAGCACCACGAGCAGCACCGTGCCGAGCAGCGCGCCGATGGGCGACTGCACGCCGCCGAGCAGCGCCATGGTCAGGAGCACGATGGATTCGTTGAAGGTGAACTGATCCGGGCTGATGTAGGAGAAGGCACCGGCGAAGAGCCCGCCGCCGAGGCCGCCCAACGCCGCCGAGATGCCGAAGGCCACCGTCTTGGTGCGGAAGACATTGATGCCGCAGGTTGCTGCCGCGATCTCGTTGTCGCGCACCGCCTGCATGGCCCGGCCAAGGCGGCTTCCCTTGAGCTCCAGGGCGAAGAGGGTGACGGCGATGAGGAAGATGAGGCAGAGGGCGAGATAGGTGGAGCCACCGCTCAGATCGAAACCGAACAAGGTGGGGCGTGGAATGCCGGAAACGCCATCCGGTCCCCGGGTGAAGGAGATCCAGTTGGTGAGCACCAGCGTCACGATCTGCTGAAAGCCGATGGTGACCATCGCGAGGTAGTGACCGCCGAGGCGCAGGCTCGCGAAGCCGAGGAAGATGCCGCCGATGCCGGTGACGACCACGGCGATCGCCAGCCCGACGAAGAACGGCAGCTGGTAGCTCACCGTGCCCAAGGCGACGCAATAAGCGCCGATGCCGAGGAACGCGGCCTGGCAAAGCGCGAGCTGGCCGCAGTAGCCGAGGACGATGACGATGCCGGCGACCGCGATGGCGTAGGTCGCCGCCTGCATCATGATGTTGAGATAGTAGCCCTGCGCCGGCGCCAGGAAGGCGATGGCCGCCACGGCGAGAATGGCGAGCGCCGCGATCAGGAGGTTGCGCGAGCCCTGCCCCGTGCCGGGGAGGGCGGCCGTCTTGGATTTCGTCATGGCAGCCACCTCACGCC
Organism: Chelatococcus sp. GCM10030263; assembly: GCF_042666455.1. Lineage (NCBI taxonomy): Bacteria > Pseudomonadati > Pseudomonadota > Alphaproteobacteria > Hyphomicrobiales > Chelatococcaceae > Chelatococcus > Chelatococcus sp. GCM10030263. Next base: position 980,173 of record NZ_JBHTDB010000005.1, read on the forward strand.
TTCTCGGCGACGCGTTCGCCGAACACGCCCTGCGGCCGGATGAGCAGCACGACGATCAGCATCAGGAAGGCGAAGGCGTCCTTGTAGGGCACCGAAATATAGGCGGCGCCCAAGGTCTCCACGACGCCGATGGTCAGCCCACCCAGAATGGCGCCGGGAATGGAGCCGAAACCTCCGATGATATTGGCCGCAAAGGCCTTGAGCGCGATGAGCGGGCCCATGCCGACGGACACGAAGAGGATCGGGGCGACGAGGATGCCCGCGAGGCCGCCGAGGGCTGCGCTATAGGCGAAGATCGCGAAGATCATCACGATGATGGGGATGCCGAGCAGGCTCGCCATCTCCTTGTCCTGGGAGGTGGCCTGTAGCTTCTTGCCGACCAGCGTCTTCTCGAAGACGAGATATTGCAGCGTCACGAGCAGCGCCGCGACGACGATGATCGACAGATATTGCGTGTCCATGAAGACGTTGCCGACGAGGAAGCCGGAGCCGTTGAAGAGGCCGGGCAGCACCTGCGGGCTCGGGCCATAGGTCGCGAGCACCAGGTTGGACAGCAGGATCGAGGCGCCGATGGTGCTGATGATGACGGGAATTTGCCCCCGGTCACGCAAGGGCCAATAGGTCACGCCGGCGAAGATGACGCCGAACAGGCCCATCAACAGCACGGCCAGCACCAGGGCGACCACGTAGTTGATGCCGAAGCCGACGAGCAGCACGACCATGACATAGGCGCCGAGCATGGAGAACTCGCCTTGGGCGAAGTTCACCACATTGGCCGAGCGGATCAGCAGAACGAAGCCGAGGGCGACCAAGGCATAGATGCTGCCGATGCCGATCCCGGTGAAGAGAAGTTGCGGAAGCAGGCTCATCGCGGATCCTGAGATGAACGCAGGCGGCATTCCTCCGGTCGCGCCGGCAGCGCAACAGGAGGAGCCGGGCGGCTCGGACGTCGTTGAACAGCCGCCGTCCCGCGACGCTGGCCGTGCCAGCCCCGCGGTGACGGCGCTCGATGGATATTACTTGTCGAAGGCGATGGTGCGTTCGTAGACGATCTTGCCGTTGTCGTTGCGCACGATGTTGTAGCTGCGCAGGCCGTCGCCGTTCTCGTCGAAATTATAGAGGCCTTCGGCGCCCTGGAAATCCTTGGTGGACAGGATCGCCTCGCGGACCTTGGTCGGATCCGTGCCGCCGGCCTTCTTCATGGCATCGGCCAAGATTGTGATGGCGTCATAGGCCCAGGCGGAGGTGAAATCGGCGGGGCGGTTCACGACCTTCCTGAATTCCTCGTCATAAGCCTTCGCCACCGGATTGGCCGCCGCGCTGAAGTCCGACACGGCATAGGTGCCGTAAAGCGCCGGGCCGGCGAGCTGCACGGCCGTTGTCGAGGCGACCGACGGCGAGCCCACCCAAGGTGCCGCCACGCCGAACTGCTTGAGCTGGCGCGCCAGCACGGCGACATCGTTCTCGAAAGTCGAATAGGTGTTGATGATGTCGGCGCCCGACTGGCGGACCGCCAGCACGACCGGCGTCATATCCGTCTGGCCGTTGGTGAAGCCCTGCGTCAGCACGGGCGTGACGCCGAGAACCTTCAGCGCCTCGACCAGGGCTTTCATGCCATTCGTGCCGAAGGCGTCGGTCGAATAGACGATCGCCCATTTCTTCTTCTTGAGAACATTCACACCGAAGTCGGCGATCACCTTGGCGGAATAGCTATCGTTCGGCCGCGTGCGGAACAGCCAGGGATTGCCGGAATGGGTCAAGGTCGGGTCCGTGCCGCCAAAGAACACGGGAATGCCCGTTTTCTTGGCGTCGGCCGAGATGGCGTTCACCTGGGTGGAGCGCACCGAGGAAACGACGGCGGCAATGTCGCCGCGGTTCACCAGGCGCGAAAAGGCGAGCACGATGCCTGGATTCGTCGTCTGGTCGTCTTCGATGACCAGCTCGAGCTTGCGGCCGTTCACGCCGCCGGCCGCATTCACCTTCTCGATGCCGAGCTTGGCGCCCTCGATCTGGAAATGACCGATCTCGGCGGCCGGGCCGGTCATCGGCGCGGTCATGCCGATCTTGATCGTGGCCTCCTGTGCGGAAGCACCAGTGAGACTGCCCAAAAGAGTGGTAGCGGAAAGGAAAAATACAGCGGAACGCCGCGTCAGCAACATGGGTCGTATCCCCCTAGATAAAATCCGATAGGATATTTGATTGTCGTCGCTCACCATGGCTGCTACGATTTGGCTCTGTCAAGAGTCATTGCCGTCGGGCGACCTTGAAGGCACGTCCGTGCCGTGGATATTGATGTGAGAAGGCCGAGAGTGAACCGCGTCGTTAAAGAAGGGCCGATCTCGCGGCCCGCCGGCCTTGGCAATGAGGTCTACGAATACATCCTGCAGCAATTGATGTCGCTCGCCATCGCCCCGAACGAGCGGATCGGCGTGGATGCTCTGGCCCGCGCGCTGGGTGTGTCGCAGACCCCTATTCGCGAGGCGCTGAGCCAGCTCGAGGTGCAGGGCCTGGTCGTCAAGACCCATCTCGTCGGCTATCGGGCAGCGCCCCAGCTCACGCGCAAGCAGTTCGACGACCTCTGCGAGCTCCGCCTTCTGCTGGAGCCGGCGGCGGCCGCCAAGGCGGCGACGGCTATGGACGACGCGACGCTTGCGGAGGTCATCGCCCTATCCGAGGCTATGGAAGCGCCCGCCGCGAGCCATGCCGCGACGGCCTACAGCGCCTTCGCGCGAAAGGACGCGGAGTTTCATGCCATGATCGCGGCGCAGAGCGGCAATGACTTGATTCACCAGATCATCGTTCAGCAACGCACGCATCTGCATCTCTTTCGCCTGCGCTTCTACGCCCAGGTGACGCGCGAGGCGGTGACGGAACATGCGGCGATCGTCGAGGCCTTCCGGGCGCGCGATCCCGCCGGCGCCGCGGCTGCCATGCACAGCCACATCGAGAAGGCGCACGCGCGCTTCAAGGCCGCCTACGAGACCTGACGGGAACATGAAGGCTCGGGCGCGCGCCACGAGGCTGCGCTCCGGCAGGCGGCTCCGATCGGACCGCCTTAGGTGGGCAGCGGCGTCGGGCCGATCTCGGCGAAGACCTCGGCATTATGTTCGCCGAGCTGCGGCGCGGGATATCTCACCCGGCAGGGTGACTGGCTCAGCCGGATGGGAAAGCCGAGCATGCGCACCGTGCCGTGGCCGGGATGCTCGACGTCGATCGCCATGTTCTGGCTCTGCATTTGCGGGTCGGCGAAGACGCCGTCCACGCTGTAGACCGGGCCGCAGGGGACGCCGGCCTTGTTGAGCAGGGCGATCCAATGGTCGCAGTCGCGTTCCGCGAGCTTGGCGCTCACCAGCGCGTTGAGCCTGGTGCGATGCTTGACGCGCAGCATGTTGTTGGCGAAGTCCGGATCGCTCTTGTGCTCGCCGAGTTCGAGGGCATCCATCAGGCGGCCGAAGAACGTGTCGTCGCTCGGCGCAATGGCGATATCCCCGTCGCGTGCCCGGAACAACCCGTAGGGCGCGGAGATGGGATGATCATTGCCGCTGCGCGGCAGCACTTCGCCGGTCGCGAAATAATGCGAGGCGACATAGGCGAGCAGGCTCACCATGGATGTGGTGAGGCTGACGTCGACGCGCTCCTGCCGGCCGGTCCGCTCCCGGCCGAGAAGCGCTGCGGTGACGCCGAGCGCACCATAGAGCCCTGCGACGAGATCGCTGATGGGCAGGCCCGATCGAAGCGGCGGATCGTCCCGCTGGCCATTCACGCTCATGAATCCGGACATCGCCTGGGCGATGAAATCGAAGGCCGGCCGATCGCGGTAGGGGCCGTCCGGCCCGAAACCGCTGATGGCGCAGGTGACCAGCCCGGGCCGGAGTTCCTGCAGCCGGGCCTCATCATAGCCGAGACGCGCCAGGACGCCCGGGCGGAAGTTCTCGACCAGCGCATCGGCGCTGGTGACGAGCGCCTCGAAGCGCGCCCGGCCTTCCGGCGATTTCAGGTCGAGCGTGATCGACCGCTTGTTGCGGTTGAAGGACGCGAAATACCAGCTCAGCCCTTCACGACCCGCGCCCTGCGTGCGCAGCGCGTCGCCCTCCGGGATCTCCACCTTGATGACATCGGCACCGAGATCGCCCAGCAGCATCGTACAGAAGGGGCCGGAAATCACCCGCGTCAGATCGATGATCCGCAATCCGCTCAAAGGCATTTCGTTTGGGTCCTCACATGACGAGATTGGGAAGCCAGATCACGAGACCTGGAAATGCGGAGATCAGGACGAGGACGACGAGGGACCAGCCCAGAAAGGGCAGGACCTCGACCGCGACCGACCAGATGGGAACGCGGCCGATGGCGCTGGTGACGAAGACCAGCAGCCCGACCGGTGGGTGCAGCATGCCGATCATCAGGTTGACGATGACGACGGTGGCGAAATGAATGGGGTCGATCCCGAGCTGCGCTTGGATCGGCAGGAGCGTCGGCACGAACATCACCAGCGCCGGCAGCGGCTCGAGGATCATTCCGACCGCCAGCAGCAACAGGTTGACGACGATCAGCACGACGAAATGATCGGTGGAGATGCTGAGGATCGCCTGCGAGATCAAGGTGGCGATATGCGACTCGCTCAACAGCCAGGCGAAGGGTCCCGCAGCCGCGAGCAGGAAGAGGATGACGGCCGAGGTGCGGCCGGCATCATAGAACACGCTACCGAGATCCTTGAACTTGAGGTCACCGTAGATAAACAGGCCGATGAGGAGCGCATAAACGCAGATCATGCCGGCGGCTTCGGTGTCGGTGATCATGCCGGAGCGGATGCCGCCCACGATGAGGACGGGCATGAGAAGCGCCCAGATGGAGGCGCGCGTGACCTTGGCGCGGGTTCCCCACGTGGCGCGCTCGCGGGCGACATAATTACGGCGGCGCGCGATGAGGCCGCAGATGATCATATAGCCGCCACAGAGCAGCAGGGCGGGCGTCACCCCGGCGAGGAACAGCCGCAACACCGACAGATTCGCCATAACGGCGTAGAGGATCATCGGAATGGAAGGGGGCAGGATCGGCCCGAGCATCGATCCGGCGGCGATGACCGCCGCCGCATAACCGGGCTTGTAGCCTTCCTTCCGCATCTCGGGGATGAGGATCGCGCCGGTGGCGGTGGCGTCCGCCACGGCCGAGCCGCTGATGCCGGCCATGATCAGATTGGTGATGATCGATACCTGCGAAAGGCTGCCGCGCAAGTGGCCTACCATTGCCGCCGACCAGTCGATCAGGCGCCGGGTCACGCCGCCGCGGTTCATGATCTCCCCGGCCAGCACGAACATCGGCACCGTCATGAGCGCGACGGAATCCACGTTGGACACCAGCGTCATCGGCGTCATCACGGGATCGATGCCGGCGCCGCTTCTCAGCGTCATGCCGATCAGCGCCGCCAGGATCATCGAGAAGCCGACGTCGAGGCCGATCAGCAAAAGGCCGAAAAAGACGAGGGTGCTAAAGACGATCATGATCGTCCCTCGCTTTTGCGTCGAGACCAAGACGCCCGGCGGTGATGACGTCCGCAAGGCGCAGAACAAGGAAGAGGCAGAGCAGGATCAACCCCGCGAGGAGCGCCGCATACATCACCTGGTAGGTCAGCGGCGTATCCATCACCACCTGAAAGGATCCGACCTCGAGCAGCTGCCAACCCACCCAGATGAGGCTCGCCGCAACCGCGAGCACGACCACATCGAGCACGGTGCGCAGCCGCTTGGCGAAGCGATCGGGCAGGAAGTGGTCAAGCAGGTCGATGCGGATATTCACGCGCTCGCGAAAGCCCATCGCGATGCCGAGGAAGGCGAGCCAGACGAGCGCGACGCGGGAATACTGGTCGAAGGCGAAGTCGCCGTAACGGAAGAAATGCCGATCGAGAACCTGCAGCACCGTCAGGGTAAGGATGGCGGCAAGCGCCACGACGATCGCGGCGCGCACCAGGCCGGTCACGCCGCCGACGAGGCGCGCGGGCCATCGGTGCGCCTGCGCCCCTTCCGAAGGAGGGGCGAGGCTTTCGGAAGGACGTTCCGAGACGTCCGCCGTCATGGCGTTTCCTGGAGCTTACGGATCCGGTCGACGAAGCCGGCCGGCCAGGACTTCCCATCGAACGGTATTTCGACGCCCGCCACCGCCTTGCGGAAGGCATCGCGATCAGGAACGACATAGGTCACGCCCGCAGCTTTGAGGATCTCGATCGCCTGCGCGTCGAGCTCCTTGGTGAGCTGCGTCGTCACCGCGCCGGCTTCCTTGGCCGCTTTGGCGAACAGCGCCTTGTCGTCCGGGGAAAGGCCTCTCCAGAAGCGCTCGGACACGAAGAATCCGACGAGCTCGATGACGTGATCGGTGGCGGACCAGTATTTCGCCGCCTCGTGATATTTCGGCGGGATCGAGAGGTCGAAACCGTTATCCTGGCCATCGATGGTGCCGCGTGAAAGCGCGTTGTAGATCTCGAGCATGCCCATGGGCGTCACTTGGGCGCCGAGCTTCTCGAACATCGCCTTGAGCACGGGAATGGGCGGAATTCTCAGCCGCAGCCCTTTGACATCCTCGGGCTTGTTGATCGGGCCCCTGGTCGATTGGATGGCGCGCGGCGAGCGCTGCCCCCAGGCGCCGAAGACGCGCACGCCCGCCGTGGTCGCGACCTTCTCGAAGAGATCCTGGAATTCCTGATTGCTATTGATGATCCGCTCGGCGTCCTCGCCGCTCTTGAACAGATAAGGCACGTAGCCGACGCTCATGGCCTCGCCGCCCTTGATGAAGGAAAGCGAGGACAGGCCGAAATAGGAGAACTCGATGGTGCCGAGCTGCATGGCGGAGATGAGCTGGGCGATGTCGCCGAGCTGGCCATCGGTATAGATATCGACCTTGTAGCGGCCTTTGCTGTCGGCCTCGACCACCTCTTTGAAGCGCAGCAGAGCCTTGTGCCAGGGGCTGTTGTTGAGCGCGATGGTCGCCATCTTGACGGTGCGCGTCTGCGCCTGCGCCGGCATTGCGTAGCAGAGCGCCGCGAAAAGCAGCACCATGACGCCACTCAGAATGCGTTTCATCTTGTCCTCCCCGTGCAGGATCTTCGGCCCGGTTCTGCGGGCGCTTGTCGTTTGAAGGTGGGAATTGCGCCGCCTCGGCCTGCGGCGATCGCGTCGTTTAGAAGTTCCAATGCACCGGCTCGGCGCCAGCGACCGGCGAGCGGAAGGTCGCGAGCCGCGTGCCGAACAGCGAGCCGAGATAGACGGTCTTCAGATCCGGTCCGCCGAAAGCGATGCCGGAGAGGTTGGCGAGCGGCCGCTTGCCGCCGGAGTCCAGATGCGTGCGCGTATAGCGGTCGTTCTGGAAGGCCTCCTCGATCTCTTGGAGCGTCTTGGGGTCGGCATCCTCGATCAGGATATGCTGCGTTCCATCGGGCATCGCCCGGATGACGCGATTGGATACGACGCTGACGATCCACACCGCACCCTCGGAATCGAAGGCGAAGCCATCGGGAAAGGTGCAGACCTGGCCATATTCGGCGAAGACTTCCTTGGGGCCGAGGGAGCCATCCTGTCTGATCGGGAAGCGGCTCGTGCGTCGTGCGATCGTCTCGGCCACATAGAGCCATTGTCCGGTCGGATCGACGATGGCCTCGTTGGTGAAGCCGATGTTCTCGGCGACGACGCGCGGCCCCTTCTCGTCGATGAGGATGATGTAGCCGTCGCCATAACCCTTGCGCATCGACTGTTCGCGCGGGATCAGCTTGGTGCTCACCGTGATCCAGATGCGCGACTGCCGATCGATGCCGACGAAATTCGTCGGTTCGAGTTGTTTGCCGTCGATTTCGAGCAGCTTTGGCCGCAGCGTTCCGTCCGGAGTCATATGATAGACGCCGCCGGTCGGACCGAGATTGGCGATGAGCACGCTCCGGTCCGGCAGGAGCGCGATGCCGTTCGGCAAGAAGCCTTCCGGCGCACCCTTCGCCAGCACCCGTTCGGTGCGGCCGTCGGCGCGCACGATGCTGATGCCGCCCCGTTTATCCGGAACGAATAGATCGCCCGACCGTGTCGCCATCACGCATTCGGGTCGATCGAGATCGCTTCCTACGAATTCGAGGTCGCGCAGTTCCAGCCGCTGCACAGGCACGCCATGCTCTCCTTCTCGTTTCTCTCCGCGAGGAACGGGGATCGGCAAGCGTCCGCAGGCATGCCAAACCAGCCGCATGCCGACGCATGTCGTCCATCGGCAGCACTGGCGCAGGACATCTTTGCCGGATGAGGCGTTCCTCGATTGGGCCGCGATCCTTCGATCTTGCCGGCCACCCTTCATCAGGGTCCAAAAAGGGTAGACGCAAAGGTCGCGCGGTGCATAGCTGAAAGTCGGAATGCCCCCGTTCGCGCTTTGCGAACTCAACGCGGCGCGGCGTATTGCGGCACGAGGATCGCGGCGGGCGTTGGCGCTTGAACGAGGTGACAAAACGTTGATCAGAACGGACTTGACGACCCTGCGAATGTTCCTGGCAGTTTATAGCCTGCGCAATCTCACGAAGGCAGCAGAGCGGGAGCATATTGCACCGTCCGCGATCAGCAAACGCTTGCAGGACCTTGAGTTGGAACTGGGGGTGAGCCTGTTCTACCGCCATACGCGGGGTGTCACCCCAACCCCCGCCGGCGAGGTCCTAGCCGGTCACGTCTATCGTCTGTTCGACGACGTCAATCGCATGTCCTTGGAGCTGAGCGACTATGCGAGCGGCGTGCGCGGGCAGGTTCGCATCCACGCCCATACATCCGCGGTCGTCGAATATCTGCCGGACGATATTGCAAGCTTCGTCGAAGCCTATCCGAACGTTCGCGTGGCCTTGCGGGAGGAGACCAGCCCGAACGTCCTGCAATCGACGCTCGACGGCGTCGCCGACATCGGCGTGTTCGCCGGCAACCTGGCGGTGCCGACCGGGTTGCAGGTCAGGTCTTACAAGCAGGATCGGCTGGTGGCGCTCTTTCCGGCGGGCCATCGCATGGCCGATCTCGACACCGTCACCTTTTCCGATATCTGCGACAACGATCATATCAGTCTCGAATCCGGGAGTTCCCTGCAGGTTCTTCTCGCGCAGGCCGCCGAATCGATGGGCTTCATGCTCAATACGCGCATCGAGGTCACGACCTTCGAGGCCGCCATGCGCATGGTCGACGTCGGCCTCGGGGTCGCCGTCATTCCGGAAGGTGTCGTGCGTGTCTATGCCGGAAAACTGAGGGTCCGGGCCGTGCCTCTGGACGATGAATGGGCACGCCGCAATCTTCTCATCTGCGTCAAGGACGAGGAGAAGCTCACCGCCTCGGCGCGGGTGATGCTGCAGCATCTGCTCGGCGACCCAATGCCCCGATCTTGTCAAAAGACGAAGCCCCTCCTTCCAAATCGATAATGGCCGCCTCGGCGAGACGAAGCTAAGCCTGCCGATACCGTCGGCGGATGTACCGTCGCGTATAGGGAGCGAAGCGATGACGAGGGTCGAACTTGTCGAGGTCGGGCCGCGCGATGGCCTGCAGATCATCCCCCAATTCGTGCCGACCGCAACGAAGATCGCCTTGATCCGCGCCCTGGTCGGGGCCGGCTTCAAGCGAATGGAGCTCGGATCCTTCGTCAGCCCGAAGGCCGTTCCGCAGATGGCGGATATGGACGAGGTCATCGCTCAGCTCGGGCCCTTGCCGGGCGTGCGCGGAATGACGCTCGTGCCGAATTCCATCGGCGCGAAGCGGGCGATGGCCGCCGGCATCACGGACCTCATCTTCGTCATCTCGATGTCGAACTCGCATAACCGCAGCAATGTCCGGCGGGACACGGAGGCCTCCATCGCCGATCTGCGCAGCATGCTCGCCGAGGTCGATCCGGACGGCCGTCTGAAGCTGCGCATCGGCATCGCCACCACCTTCCATTGCCCCTTCGAGGGTGTCATGGACGAGGGCAAGGTCTTCGCCACCATCGAGCGCATCGTGGCGCTGCGGGACGGGCTGGAGCTCGCGCTGAGCGACACGACCGGCATGGCGCTGCCCGACCATGTGAAGCGCTTCAGCCGCCGTTGCCTCGATGCCTTCGGCACGCGAGCGCGCTTCTGCTTCCACGGCCACGACACGGCGGGATATGGCATCGCCAATGTCCTTGCGGCCTTCGAGGCGGGTATCACCTCCTTCGACGGCGCCGTCGCCGGTCTGGGCGGCTGCCCCTTTGCGCCGGGGGCGACGGGCAATATCGCGAGCGAGGATCTGGTGACGCTGTTCAGCCGCATGGGCGTGGAGACCGGCATCGACATCGATCGCCTGCTCGCAGCAGGAGACATCGCGGCTTCGCTGCCGGGTGCTGTCACCAGCGGCCATGCCCGCGCCATTCCGCGGGCGCGCCTTCTCGGCAACGGCGTTCCACTGACGGATGCCGCCTAGCGCGTCTCGCACGCAGTGGAGACCGATTCGCGTTAGGCCTCGGCCCGAACGCTGCGCGCAAGATCGTTTCCGGCCCGGGAGCATGACAGCAACGGCCGCGCCGTTGGCTCGTCTCGCGCCGGAGATGCATCGCCAGTCGAGGTAAATCGGCTTGCGAGCTCATGGCCCTCGATCTATACCTTTCCAAAAGAATGCATCATGCAATCTTTGGAAGCGACAGATGGTTGGGCACGGCAGAAGAGTAGAGCCCGCCCGCCGCGAACCGGTCGATCGGCCCGTGTCGGGTTCATGGCCTCCTGCTGTTCGGGCGGTCCGTGAAGACCCAGGCCGCGCCGGGCGGCCGATCGGCGCCGGCATGCTTCCGTAAGTAACGAGCCTGGAAGGAGGCGCCGTGTCTGGCGAATTGAGGCAGCTCAGCAATCGTGCTGCGGTCATCGGCGTGGGAACGACCGCCTATGGCAGCTTTCCCGAAACGGATGAATACGGCCTGGCCGCCCAGGCCTTCCGCGTCGCGCTTGAAGACAGTGGCGTCGACAAGGGCGAGATCGACGGACTCGTCACCTGCCGCATTCCCTATTATGCGCGCATGGGCGAGGTGCTCGGCATCGATCCCCGCTGGTCGGTGACCTTGCCGCCGCATGGTCGCATGTCCGGCATCGGCATCATCGAGGCGGCGCTCGCCGTGGCCACCGGCCAGGCGCGGACGGTCGCGCTGCTCTACGCCAATATCGGACGCTCCCGCCGCGTCAATTACGGCGGCGAAGAATCCGCTTCGATCTGGGATCCATGGGGCTTCACCTCGCCCGGCGCCTCCCACGCCATGATGTTCCGCATGCATATGGCGCGCTATGGCACGACGACGCGGCAGCTCGCGGAAGTGTCCGTCGCTTTCCGCCACCATGCCGGCCTCCATCCCGATGCGGTGATGAAGAAGCCGATCACCATCGAGGACCACGAGACGGCGCGCCCCATCGTGCTGCCGCTGCGGCTGCTGGACTACTGCCTCATCAACGACGGGGCCGTCTGCATCATCGTCACCTCGCCGGAGCGGGCACGTGACGGGCGCAAGCCGCCCGTGCTGATCAGCGGCTTCGGCGGGCGGGACAGCTTCAGCCAGTCGGCCATGCCGAATTTCGATCCGGACATGTGGTACGACGCCGTGAAGATCGCCGGCGAGGAGGCAAGGGCCATGTCCGGGATCGGTGCGGGGGATGTGAAAGCGCTGATGGCCTATGACAATTTCAGCCCGACCGTGCTGTTCAGCCTCGAAGGGCTCGGCTTCTGTCCGCGCGGCGAAGCCGGCCGCTTCGTCGAAGGCGGCACGCTCCGCCTCGGCGGCGCCCTGCCCACCAATACCGACGGCGGGCATCTGTCCAACACCTACATGCAGGGCTGGGCGCTCAATGTCGAGGCGGTGCGGCAGATCCGCGGCGAGTGCGACGCGCGCCAGATCCCGTCCTGCGACGTCGCCCAATATGTGCAGGCGACCCCCTGCACCCGTTCCATCATCTATACGCGCGGGTGAGGACCAATCCATGAGCTACGGCACCACGCCCCCGCCGCAGAAAACCGCCGGCCAGTCGGGCTACGACAAGCCGCTGCCGGAAATCACGCCGCTGACGAAGGGCTTCTGGGATCACGCCCGGCAGCATCGGCTCGCCATGCAGGTCTGCACCCATTGCGGCGATATCCATTTTCCGCCGTCCCCGGTCTGCCCGAAATGTTTGAGCGATGCTCAGGAATGGCGGCCGGTGAGCGGACGCGGCCGGCTTGAATCCTGGGTCGAGTTCCACCGCGCCTACTGGCCGGGCTTTGCGAATGAACTGCCCTATCGCGTCTGCCTGGTGAGGCTGGACGAAGGCCCGCTCCTCGTCAGCAATCTCGTCGGTGATGCCGCGGAGATCGGTGATCCTGTCGCGGTAGTCTTCGAAGCGGTGACGGAGGAAGTGACCTTGCCGAAGTTCAAGCGCGCCGGCTGAGGGGCGCGGGCGGCTTGCTCAGGAGGCCTGCGCGTGGGCATCGGCCCGTATCACTGCAGCCAATGCGCTGCCCGCTTTCAGAATGTGATCGCGGAGATAGGCGACGGCTTTTCCGACATCATTGTCCGCGCAAAGCCGCAGCAGTTCCTGATGGTCCTGCTCGGCATCGGCAAAAGCATCGGTCAGTAGAAGCTGCAGCCGAATATAGCGGTCCGTCTGATCGTTGATGGTCTGCACCACAGCCATGCTTTGCACCCGGCCGGCCGGCGCATAGAGGCTGCGGTGGAACTCCCAGTTGAGTTCTCCGCATTTGCCGATATCACGCTTGTGGTAGGCAGTCTCCAGTTGGCCCAAGATCGTGCGCGACCGGCCGAGATCTTTCGCCGTCATTTTGGGGATCGCGCGGGCGAGAAGATCGCATTCGAGCAAGGCTCTGATCTCGAATAGCTCCAGGATCTGCTCGACCGGCAACGAGGTGACGACGGCACCTTTGTGAATTTTCATCTCGATGAGGCCGGCCGCCTCGAGCTGCCTGAGCGCCTCGCGAACCGGCATTCGGCTGCAGCCATAATCGCTGGCGATCGCCTCCTGGACGAGCGGATCACCGTCCTTGAACTCGCCATTCAAGATGCGTTCGCGAAGGGATTCGGCGAGTGCCTCGGGGAGGCTCTGGCGGCTTAGGCGATATTTCGACCCTTGCTGCGCGCTCTTCTGCACCGTCTCGATCCTCTCGCTTTCCGAATCCGGAGCGAACCTCCGAGCTCGGCCAGGAGATTTGCCGGATCGTCTTGCGCTAGACAAGCGACTTTGCCTCTTCGTAGATTGGATCCAGAATTGAGCAGTCAGGCATGGGAGCGCCGGAACGCCTCGTGGCAAGCATTCCTCCCGCGCGAGACGCCTCCATCCGCCGCATATCGGCGGCGAGGTCCCTGTGGCATTCTCGTCAACGGAACGAAGCGCCGGAGATTCGCGATTGTCCCAGAAGCCAGCAACCAAGCACGCGATACCTCAGGCATCCGGCCTCTGCACTCTCTCGGCGGTCGAGCTCGCGCGAGGCATCACACGGCGAGAATTCTCCTCGCGGGAGGTCGTTGGCGCTTTCCTCGATCGCATTGAGGCGGTCAATCCGAAGGTCAATGCGATCGTCTCGCTGCGGCCGCGCGAGGACATCCTGCGCGAGGCCGCGCTCGCCGATGCGGAGCAAAAGGACGGCAAGGCGAGGGGGCCGCTGCACGGCCTGCCCATCGCGATCAAGGACCTCGCCAGGACGAAGGGCCTGACGACCACATTCGGCTATCGTGGCTTCGCCGACTGGATGCCGGACGAGGATGATATTGCCGTCGAGCGCATTCGTGCGGCAGGCGCCATCATCATCGGCAAGACCAATACGCCGGAATTCGGCCTGGGCTCGCAGACCCACAACGAGGTCTTCGGCGCGACAGTCAATGCTTTCGATCCGGCGCTGACATCCGGCGGGTCGAGCGGCGGTGCGGCGGTTGCGGTGGCGCTCAACATGCTGCCTCTGGCCGACGGCAGCGACTTCGGCGGTTCGCTGCGTAACCCAGCCGCCTACAACAATATTTATGGCTTTCGCCTGTCGCAGGGGCTGGTGCCTGGTGGACCGCGCGTCGAGACCTTCTTCGCCCAGATGGGCACGGAAGGGCCGATGGGGCGCAAGGTGGCTGACCTGGCGCTGCTGCTCGATGTGCTGGCTGGCTACGACCCGCGATCGCCTCTCTCGCATGGTGGCGAGGGTCGTTACCTCGCGGGACTGACCGCGTCTCCGCCGGCCGGCGGCCGCATTGCCTGGCTTGGCGATCTCGGTGGCCATGTGCCGATGGAAGCCGGCATTCTCGACCTCTGCGAGACGGCCTTGGGGCGCTTCGGTGAGCTTGCCGTGGCGGTTGAGCCGATCGTTCCCGCTTTTGATTTCGAGGCACTATGGCGAGCCTTCGTCACGCTCCGCCAAGCCACGAGCGCCCTCGGCCTGAAGGTTCATTATGACGATCCGGCCAAGCGCGCGCTTCTGAAGCCGGAGGCGATCTGGGAGATCGAGAGCGGACTGCGGCTCATGGCCGTCGATGTCTACAACGCCTCGGTGGTGCGCACGTCATGGCATCGCACCGTGCTCGGCCTGTTCGCGCGCTACGACTTTCTCGCGCTTCCGACGGCCCAGGTCTTCCCCTTCGACATCAAGACCCATTGGCCGCGCGAGGTGGGCGGCCGCGCCATGGACAGCTATCATCGTTGGATGGAGGTGGTCATCGGCGCCACCATGGCGGGCTGCCCGGTGATCAACCTGCCGGCCGGCTTCGATGACCGCGGACGGCCGATGGGCCTGCAGCTGATCGGACGCCCGCGGCACGACCTTGCCGTTCTCCAAGCCGCAGCAGCTTATGAGGCGATCTGTCCCTGGCCGGCGGGCGCCTGAACGGCCGAGCTGCGGCAGCCGGAGCGCAGCGAGCGCAAAGGCTGCCGAGGGGCCTCTTTCGAGTGGACAAATGCCCGGCCAATTTGTAGATTGGATCCAGTTGTTCGATTGTCGAAAGGTGGACCATGATGACCAGGTGGCGAGGTGTCTTTCCCGCGGTAACGACCAAGCTCACCCAGGACGGAGCCGTCGACCTGGATGCGACCAAAGCGAGCATCAATCGGCTGGTGGAGAACGGCGTCTCGGGCATCATCGTGCTGCCGATGCTCGGCGAGAACGCCTCGATGACACTCGGCGAGCGTGAGGCGATCATTCGTGCCGCCGTCGAGGTGGTCGCGGGCCGCGTGCCCGTTCTGTCGGGCCTCGCCGAGATCACCCTCGATAATGCAAAGGCCAATGCCAAGGCTTACGAAGGTTTCGGCGCTCAAGGACTGATGGTTTTCCCGAGCCTCGCCTATCGGACGGATCCGCGCGAAACCGTGGCCTGGTACAAGGGGATCGCCAGCGCCTCGTCGCTGCCGATCATGATCTACAACAATCCGATCGCCTATGGCGTCGACGTGACCTGCGACATCTTGAAGGAACTCGTGGACACGCCGGAGATCGTCTGCATCAAGGAAGAGACGGGCGACATCCGACGGGTCACCGACATGTATGTCGCCCTCGGTGATCGCTTCAGCGTCTTCTGCGGCGTCGATGATCTGATCGTCGAAAGCTGCGCCCTGGGCGTCACGGGTTGGGTCTCGGGCATGACGAATGCTTGGCCGGCCGAATGCGTCGAATTGTTCAATCTCTGCGCCGAGCAGAAATTCTCCGAGGCCCGCGAGCTTTATCACATCATGACGCCGGCCTTTCATCTCGATACGCATGTGAAGCTCGTGCAGTACATCAAATTCGCCGAGCATCTCGTCTATGGTGCGCCCGAATGGACGCGAGCGCCGCGCTTGCCGCTCGTGGGCAGCGAGCGGCAGGCCGTCACCGACATCATCAAGAAAACGATGGCGGATCTCGAAACCGGGCGGCGTCGGTAAGGGGCCACTGGAGCCGGCGTGCGCAACTTGCCGCTCGCCGGCCGCAATATCGCCTTCGACACCTTTCTGGAGCGGCCGGCGCGGTGAACGACGGCCCGCGCGACCGCTGAACGGGCACTTCCCTCCGCGGCGGATCGCGGTCATAAGAGCTCGCACCTTGAGCAGGCTGGCAGCCGGCCTTTGCTCCCTCGACCCATCTGCCTTTGGCGACCACCCCGGGGACTAATGTCGCGCCCTGCTGCCGCATCTTTGTTGCTGCTCTGCACATTTCTGTGGGGGATTGCCTTCGTCGCGCAGAAGTCGGCCGTCGCCTTCATGGAGCCGCTGACTTTCACGGGGCTGCGCTATCTCCTCGGCGGCTTGATCATCCTGCCGCTGGCGCTCGTCGAGCGTCGGCGCAAGGGCGCAACTTTCACGCGGGCGCAGGGCATTTTCGTCCTCGTCATGAGCGTCGTGTTCTTCTTTGGCGTTTGGCTGCAGCAGGGGGGGCTGGTGACGACCACGGTCACCAATGCCGGTTTTCTCACAAGCCTCTATGTGCTGTTTGCACCCGTCATCCTCATCGCGCTGCGCAAGCCGCCGCATCCGATCATCTGGATCTCGATGCCGCTCGCCCTCGCCGGCGTCTACTTCCTTAACGGCGGGGGCCTCGACAGCTTCAACCTGGGTGACGCCCTGGTGGTCGGCAGCGCCCTGTTCTATGCGGTGCATCTGCTGATGCTCGGGCATATCGTCCGCGCCACCGGCACCCCGATCTTCATATCCTGCATCAGCTTCCTGGTCGCCGGCGTGATCGCAAGCGGCGCGAGCCTCGCGCTCGAACAGCCGACCCTTGCCGGCATCAGCGACGGCTGGCTCGAACTCGCCTATGCGGGGGGCATCTCGACGGCGATCGCCTACACGCTTCAGGCTGTCGGCCAGCAATATGTGCCGCCGGCCAATGCCGCGGTCATCCTGTCGTCCGAGAGCCTTTTCGCCGGATTGAGCGGGGCGCTGCTTCTGGGGGAACGACTGCCGCTCATCGGCTATGCCGGGGCGGGTCTCATCTTCCTTGCCGTCGTGCTCGCCGAGGCGGTGCCGGCGCTCGCACAGCGGCAACGCGCCGCCGTCAGCGCTTGAGGCGCCGCGGTTTCTGCCCCGTCGGCGGGCAAGCCTCGGCACCTTCTACCGCAAGAGCGCGTCGACGATCGGCGCAAGGCCCTCGCCGATGGCGCGGGTATTGGCTGCATCGAGATGCACGCCGTCGATGGGGGAGGCGACCGCCACCGCCGCCGCATCGAAGAAGGCGCAGCCGTGATGCTCTGCCACCTCGCGATAGTGGCCGGCGAGCGCCTTCGATTCGGCGATGCTCCGGCCGGCCGCCGGCCTGCCGTCGTCCGCCATGGTTTCGCAGAAATGGGGAGGCGAGACGACGAGCACCTGCGGGGCCGCATAGCCGTGGCCGTAGGGATAGGTTTCGACGATCTCGACGAGCCGTCCCATGCCGGCGGCGGTGCCGAAGGCCGTGCCGCAGATATGCGGCTTCAGGTCGTTCGCGCCCAGCATGATGATGACGAGGTCGAGGGGCGCATGGCTGCCGAGCAGCGTCGGCAGGACGCGCGCGCCGTTCCGGTCGGCCGCCGCGGCGAAATCGTCGAAGCAGGTGGTGCGGCCGCCGAGCCCCTCCGCGATGACACGGGCGCGCCCCCCGAGCGCCGCCTCCAGCACACTCGGCCAGCGGTCGGCGAAAGCATGGCGTCCGCCGCCGCGCGGGTCCGTTCCCCAGGTAAGGCTGTCGCCGAAGGCGAGAATCACCTTCTGTCCGTTGTCTGCCGCTTCAAACGCCATAGCTACCTCGAGTGTCTCTGGTCACGGCCAGCCCGTCTGTTGAAGCGGCGCGTGCAAGGATGAGCGGCATGATACCGCCGGCCGCGAGAATTGCGATCTCCAGCGCCGTCGCACGACGGAATATGTGACGCGGATACGATGCCGATGCGGGCGACGGCGATCCAGCCAGATCTTGTTCCAGCGGCTCGGTGCGCCCATCTCGGTCTTGGCAGGCCAACGGAGCACACAGGGTCGTGCGCTGACAGCAAAGGTGCATCATGAGCACGGACGTTCTCGACCTCATTGCCACCGAGGCCCGCCTCGGAGCGCAGAATTACAAGCCGCTCGATGTCATTCTTTCGCGGGGCGAGGGCGTGTGGGTCTGGGACACCGAGGGCCGGCGCTATCTCGACTGCCTGTCGGCCTATTCGGCCGTCAATCAGGGCCACTGCCACCCGAAGATCCTCGCGGCCATGGTCGAGCAGGCCAAGAAGCTGACGCTGACCTCGCGCGCTTTCCGCAACGATCAGCTCGCGCTGTTTTACGAGGAGGTCGCGGCGCTCACCGGCTCGCACAAGGTGCTGCCCATGAACAGCGGCGCCGAGGCGGTGGAGACCGCCATCAAATGCGTCCGAAAATGGGGCTACGAGGTCAAAGGCGTACCGGAGGACAAGGCGGAGATCATCGTCTGCGCCGATAATTTCCACGGCCGTACGCTCGCCGTCGTCGGCTTCAGCACCGATCGGGAGGCGCGCGGCCATTTCGGCCCCTTCGCGCCGGGCTTTCGTGTCATTCCCTTCGGCGACATTGCGGCCTTCGAGGCGGCGATCACGCCCCATACGGTCGCCTTCCTGGTCGAGCCGATCCAGGGCGAGGCGGGCGTCATCATTCCGCCCACCGGCTATTTCCCGGCCGTGCGCGCGCTCTGCACCAAGCACAATGTCACGCTGATCCTCGACGAGATCCAGACCGGCCTCGGGCGCACCGGGCGGCTCCTCGCCGAGGCGCACGAGGGCATCGAGGCGGATGTGACGCTGATCGGCAAGGCTTTGTCGGGCGGCTTTTATCCCGTCTCGGCGGTGCTCTCCAACACGGCCGTGCTCGGTACCCTGAAGCCCGGCCAGCACGGCTCGACCTTCGGCGGCAATCCGCTCGCCTGCGCAGTGGCGCGGGCGGCCCTTCGTGTCCTCATCGAGGAGGGCATGATCGAAAACGCCGAGCGGCAGGGCCGGCATTTCCACGATGGACTGAAAGCCATGCGCGTCAATAACGTGCGCGAGATCCGCGGGCGGGGGCTGATGCTCGCCGTCGAGCTTCACCCGGAGGCGGGCGGCGCGCGGCGCTACTGCGAGGCGCTGCAGGCGCGGGGCCTGCTCGCCAAGGACACGCACGAACACACCATCCGCATCGCCCCGCCGCTCGTCATCACCCAAGGCGAAGTGGAATGGGCTGTGGATACGATCGAGGCAGCGCTCACGCAGGACCTGTCGTGAGCCTCTCCGTGCGGGATTGCTGATTCAACGTCTTCGACGGCAGACTGTCCGGCGGATCCCTCCCTGTTCGCGGCCAAGCTCTTCTAGGTCTCGCATGCCGGGCGCCTGACGCACGCGCGATGAGGACGGTCGTCTCCTTTCGCGACTATGAATCGCCGCCCGCCCTTGGGTCCCATCGGCAGCGACTCGGCGTCATCGAACGGGCCGGCACGCCACTTGCATAATGCTCGGGCGAAGGGCGGCGCGGTCAGGGTCGGCGCTCTCGTCGCGCCGCCGCTTCCGTCATCCTGACGACACAATCAGGCTTGCACCCATGGCCGAATTCGATCACTATTATACTAATGATAGTACCATAGGCACATAACCTTGCCGCATGTCAGAGGGGGCGGTTATGGTCCAAGCCGCAGAGCCTTCGAAGCGTCCGCAGACGCGGGATATGCGCTGGGCGGAATAACGACGGGAGGAATGGTTGCAAGATCGACTGCATGAACCCGGATCGGCCGGGCGCACTCGCGCGGCCCGTCACGACGACACCGGTCGGCTCGCAGATGTGAGCTCTTCCAGCAAGTAATCGATACACCCGAGAATCCACGCGTCGGATGAGGTGAGGAACCGCCTTGGATCAGCTCCTTCAGCATATAGCGAATGCCCTCATCATGGGCGGAACATACGCTCTGCTCGGGATCGGCCTTACTTTGATTTTCGGCATCATGCGGATCGTCAACTTCACGCATGGTGAGCTCTACACTTTCGGCGCCTATATGATGTACCTGTTCGCCGTGGTGCTGGGCTTGAATTTCTATGCGTCCATCGCCTTCGCCATCGCCGCCGGCATTTGTCTCGGGGCGGTGATCGAGTTCACGCTCCTGCGGCCGAAACGATCCGCCGATATCGACACGACCATGCTCATCATGATCGGCGCGTGGATCGTGATGCAGAACACCGAAATGCTCGTCTGGGGAACAGTCGCGAAATCGGTGTCGACGCCTTTTCCCAATGAGCCGCTCACCATGGGGGCCGTCTCGATCTCCTGGCTGCGCGTGGTGGTGCTCGCGGTGGCGCTTCTGCTGATCGGCGGCACCTATCTGATCATCAACCGGACGAAGCTCGGCAAGGCGATGCGCGCCACTTTCCAGGACAGCTCGACGGCCGCCCTCATGGGCGTCAAGGTCAGCCGCATCTACACGACGACATTCGCGCTCGGATCGGGCCTTGCCGCCGCCGCTGGGGCGCTTCTCGGGCCGGTTTTCGTGGTGGCGCCCAATATGGGCGACATCGCCTCGCTCAAGGCTTTCGCCATCGTCATCCTCGGCGGCCTCGGCAATGTCACGGGGGCGGCCATCGGTGGCTTCATCCTCGCCTTCGCCGAGGAGATGGGCGCCGGTTACGTCTCGTCCGGCTATCGCGATGCGATGGGCTTCCTGATCATCATCATCGTTCTCCTCTTCAGGCCGACTGGCCTGTTCGCCCGGTCGGAGCGCATCGGATGAGACGCCTTTTTCCGCTCCTGGTTCTTCTCGCCTTCGCATCGGTGCCGCTGTGGCTCCGGGATCAGTATCTGCTGAATGCTCTCATCATGGCCGGCATCTTCATGCTGGCGGCGATGAGCCTGAACCTGCTCCTCGGCTATACCGGGCAGTTGAGCCTCGGCCATGTCGCCTTCTTCGGCATCGGCGCCTATGTGAGCGCGCTGACTGCGGTCGGCTTTACCGTGACGATCTTCGGCTACGAGATCACCCACGAGCCCTGGCCGCCCGTTGTCGGGCTCCTCTTCGGCATGATCGCTGCCGGCCTCTGCGGCTATCTCATCGGTAAGCTCGCCTTCCGTGTCCGGGGCGCCTATTTCGTCATCGTCACCATCAGCTTCGCCGAGGTGGTGCGCCTCGTCGCCCTGAACTGGGTCGAATTGACCAATGGTCCGCTCGCGCTGTCGAATATCCCGCCGCTGACGCTCGGCTTCGACTGGACGGGTTCGATCACGCTGTGGAAGAAGACGGGCAACTACTATGTCGTCCTGTTCTTCATCACGGTCGCCTATATCATCATCAAGCGCCTGGTGAACTCTCCCTACGGCCGCGCCATGATCGCGCTGCGCGAGAACGAGACGCTCGCCGTCTCGGTCGGCATCAGCGTCACGCGCTATCTGGTCTTGGCGGCGGTGGTTTCGGGCGCCATGGCGGGTGCGGCCGGCGGCCTCTATGCCCATTACATCATGATCATCGATCCGATGATCTTCATGTTCCTCAATACGGTAACGATGGTGATCATGGTCATCACCGGCGGCAAGGGAACGCTCGCCGGACCGATCGTCGGCGGCCTCATCTTCGGCATGGCGCCGGTGGTTCTGCGGGCTTATGTCGGTCCCGAGGTGCAATGGATCCTCTACGGCGTGCTCATGATCCTCATCGTCTATGTGCTTCCCGAGGGCATCGTGCCGGCCATCGAGCGCTGGTTCGACCGGTCGGCGAAGGCGCCGACCAAAGAGGAGCCGCCACTGGCCTTGGAAGGTGAGGTCCGCTCATGAGCGCCGTTCCAGCCATCGCCGATGCGCCGATCCTCGCCGTCGAGCATGTCGCGGTCCATTTCGGCGGCCTCGTCGCCATCTCGGACATGAGCTTCCATGTGGCGGAAGGCGAACTCGTCAGTCTCATCGGGCCGAACGGTGCCGGCAAGACAACGGCCTTCAACGTCATCACGGGCTTCCTCAAGCCGACGAAAGGGGTCGTGCGCTTTCGCGGCACGCCGCTCGCCGGTCTGAAGCCACACCATGTGACGGCGCTCGGGCTGGTGCGCACCTTCCAGCGCACCAATCTTTTCGACAAATGCACCGTCTTCGACAATGTCCTGATCGGCCTGCACAGGCGTTCGTCGCAGAACCTTCTCGGCACCTTGCTCGGGCTGCCGCGCGAACGGCAGGCCGAGAGGGCGCTGCGCGACAAGGCCTGGGAGATCCTCGAGCTCGTCGGCATCGCCCACCAGGCGAACGAGCTCGGCGGCAGCTTGCCCTACGGCAATCAGCGCCTCCTCGGCGTGGCCCTGGCGCTTGCGGCCGATCCGGTGGCGCTCCTGCTCGACGAGCCCGTTTCAGGCATGAATGCCGCGGAGACGGACCGCTTCATCGCCCTCCTCGACAAGCTCCGGGCACGCGGCATGACCATCGTGCTGGTCGAGCACGACATGCCGATGGTGATGGGGATTTCCGACCGAATCGTCGTTCTCAACTACGGGCGGATTATCGCCAATGGTCCACCCTCGGTCATCCAGAGCGATCCCGAAGTGATCCAGGCCTATCTGGGGCAGGGCGTGAAACATGCTTGAGATCCGCAACCTCGTTTGCCGCTACGGCAAGGTCACGGCCATCAAGGGCATCTCGCTCAAGGTGCCCGAGAAGCAGCTGGTGGTGCTGGTCGGCGCCAACGGCGCTGGCAAGTCGACGACGCTTCGCGCCGTCTCGGGCCTCGTGCCGGCCGCTTCCGGTCAGATCATCTTCGACGGCACGGACATCACCGGCCTCTCGCCGAGCCGCATCCTCGCGCTCGGCATCGCCCATTGCCCCGAGGGCCGGCGCGTCTTTCCCTATATGACGGTCATCGAGAACCTGGAGATGGGGTGCTATTTGCGCTCCGACACCAAGGAGATCGCCGCCGACATGGACCGGATCTTCGGCCTTTTCCCCCGGCTCGCCGAGCGTCGTCGGCAGGTCGCCGGCACCTTGTCCGGCGGCGAGCAGCAGATGCTCGCCATTGGCCGCTCCCTCATGTCTCGGCCGAAGCTCGTGATGTTCGACGAGCCGTCGCTCGGACTCGCGCCGAATATCGTAGAGCAGACCTTCGACATCATTCGCGGCATCCGCGCCTCCGGCACCACGGTGCTCATGGTCGAACAGAATGCCTATGCGGCCCTCGACATGTGCGACTATGCTTATCTTCTCGAGGCGGGTACCATGCCGCTCGAAGGCACCGGCGAGAAGCTGATCAATGATCCGCACGTGCGGGAAGCCTATCTGGGCGCCGGCATGGCCCACGCATAGGTCCGATCGGCATCTGAGCGGCACGAGCCGGACATGGCTCGCTTGTCGATATAAGTTGTCTTATCTTACTATTGATAGTATGTATTGGCTGTCGCGGGGGCGTCGCTCGTCCGCAGATCAGCAGGCGGCAGGCCGCATGGGCAATCCCCGGGCGTTGCAGTGAGCGGAGACATCATGTCGGATGCGTCGAAGCCGGTCATCGGCATCATCGGAGGAACGGGCGATCTCGGGTCGGGGCTCGCCAAGGGATGGGCGGCTGCCGGCTATAGGGTCGTCATCGGCTCGCGTTCCAGCGAGAAAGCTGAGGGTGTCGCGAAAGAGCTCGGCCACGGTGTGACCGGCGCGGACAATGTTGGTGCTGCGCAAGCGGCAGATATCGTGATACTCGCCGTTCCCTTCTCCAGCCACGATCAGACGATCGAGGAGATCAAGGGCGCCGTTGCGGGCAAGATCGTCGTCGATGCCGCCGTGCCGCTCGTGCCGCCGAAGGTCTCGACCGTGCAGCTGCCGAGCGCCGGATCGGCGGCACAGATTGCCCAGCGTCTGCTCGGCGAGGGCGTGCGGGTCGTCTCGGCCTTCCACAATGTGGGCGCGGCGAAGCTGCACGCCGGCGGCCGCGTCGACTGTGACGTGCTCGTCTTCTCCGACGACAAGGAAGCGCGCAACGCCGTGATCGAACTCGCCGGGGTCGTTGCGCGGCGCGGTGTCGCCGGCGGTCCTCTCGCGAATTCCGCCGCCGCCGAGGCTATGACTTCGGTGCTGATCTGGATCAATCGGCAGTATAAGGTGCCGGGTGCCGGCGTCGGGATCACCGGTCTCGAGACGGCAGGCCCGACGTAATCATCGATGTGCGCCCAACCGGTCTCTTTCTTCCCCTTATCGGGCATTCCGCTGATCGAGCCGGGCGATGATCTCGCCCAGATCCTCGCGGATGCCCTGCGGAAGAACGACTTGGCGCTTCTCGACGGCGACATTCTCGTGGTGGCGCAGAAAATCGTCTCCAAGGCCGAAGGGCGCTATGTGGACCTCGCCGAGGTCACGCCCTCCGCGCGGGCGCATGAGATCGCCGCAAAGACCGGCAAGGATCCGCGGCATGTGGAGGTTGTCCTCTCCGAGTCCGAGGAGATCGTGAAAGTGGGGCCACGCGTCGTCGTCGCGGCCCATAAGCTCGGCTTCGTCATGGCCAATGCCGGCATCGACGAATCCAATATCAGCCACGACGACGGGGCAGGGCGGGTGCTGCTGCTGCCGCATGATCCGGACGGCGCAGCGGCGGAGCTGAAGCGCCGGCTCGATATGGCCTTCGGCATATCGATCGGCGTCGTGATCAACGACAGCTTCGGGCGGCCCTGGCGCAATGGCGTCGTCGGCGTCGCGCTCGGTGCCGCAGGCGTACCGTCGCTGGTGGATCGCATCGGCAGCCAAGACCTGTTCGGCCGCAGCCTCAAGGTGACGGAGATTGCGGTTGCCGACGAACTCGCATCCGCCGGCTCGCTGCTGATGGGGCAGGCCGCCGAGGGCATCCCCGCCGTCCTCGTGCGCGGCTTTCGCTGCGATGCGCCGGATAGGCCCGCATCGGCGCTCATCCGCAGCCGCGAAAGGGACATGTTCCGATGACGGTTCGCGCCCCCCGTCCCGACACGCACCGCGTTGTCGCCCTCTGCGGCGGGGTCGGCGGCGCCAAGCTGGCGCTGGGGCTCGCCCGCGTGCTCGGCGAGGATCTCACCGTCATCGTCAATACGGGCGACGATTTCGAACATCTCGGGCTGATGATCTCGCCCGATATCGACACGGTGCTCTATACGCTCTCAGGGCTCGCCGACAAGGAGCGGGGCTGGGGCCGCGCCGACGAGAGCTGGGAGTTCATGCGCGCGCTCGGTCCGCTCGGCGGCGAGACCTGGTTTCAGCTGGGCGACCGGGATCTCGCCCTGCATGTCCTGCGCACGCAGCAACTCAGGAGCGGCCGCTCGCTCACTGACGTGGTCGGCGACATCGCACGCCGGCTCGGGATCGCCGCGACGATCCTGCCCATGTCCGACGACCCCATTCGCACCATGGTGGAGACGGACGAGGGAACGCTGCCGTTCCAGCGCTATTTCGTGGAACGGCGTTGCGGGCCGGCGGTTCGCGCCATTCGTTTCGACGGGGCGCTAGAGGCGGCGATGTCGGCCGCCGTGCGGGCGGCGCTCGCGGCCCCCGATCTTCGGGCGATCGTCGTCTGTCCGTCCAATCCGTTCCTGAGCGTCGATCCGATCCTCGCGGTGCCCGACCTTCGCCGGCTGGTGGAGGCCTCGCAGGCGCCGGTCGTGGCGGTGTCGCCGATCATCGGCGGCAAGGCCGTCAAGGGGCCGACCGCCAAGATCATGGCCGAGCTCGACGTTCCCACGACTTCGCGCGCCATAGCTGATCATTATCGCGGCCTGCTCGACGCTCTCGTCATCGATGAAACCGATGCCGCCGAACGCGACTTACCCGGGGTGTCCACCAAAGTCGCGCCGACCCTCATGCAGAGCGACGCCGATCGCGAGCGGCTCGCCGGCACTGTGCTCGCCTTCGCCGACGAGATCGCCGCCATCGGGAGCCGGTCATGATGCGTCACCCGTCCATGGGCGAGATCTGGGCTGTCGTGCCCGTCAAGAGCTTCGCGCGTGCGAAGACCCGCCTCGCCGGAATTCTTGCACCCCGCGAGCGGCAGGAGCTCGCCATGGCCATGCTCGCCGACGTGCTCGAAGCGCTGGCCGCTACCGAGGGTCTCGACGGCATCCTCGTCGTCACCGCGGATGCGGAAGCCGCCGCCATGGCCGGGAGCTTCGGCGCGCTGGTGCTCACCGATCCGGTCGAGAGCGGCACCAATCCCGCTGTGCTCTGGGGTCTTCGCGAGCTCGACCGGCTCGGCAAGTCCGGCGCCGTCGTGGTTCCCGGCGACCTGCCTTTCGTCACGCCGGCAGAGCTGGGAGCGGTGCTCGCCGCCCTCAGCCGCTCGCCCGCCGTGCTCGTGCCGGCCGTGCGTGATGGTGGCACCAATATCCTCGCCCTGTCGTTGCCCAGCGCAATGACGCCGGCCTTCGGTCACGACAGTTTCGCCCGGCATCTCGCGGCCGCGACGGCGGCCCGGCTCGATCCCGCGGTCCTGACCTTCGACGGTGCCGGCCACGACATCGACGTGGCGGCGGATCTCGTCGTCGATGCGGGATGCCGTGGCGGCCGGCGCACGCGCGCCTGTCTCGGCCATTTGCACGCTGTCGCGCGCTCGCGTCGGGCCAGCCAGCTCGAAGAGGCAGTCTGATGATCAAGCCGACGGCGCTTCTATCCTTCCCGCAGGATCGCCGGCTCACCCGCGAGGAAGCGATGAGCCTGATCGACCTCGCGGACCCCGCCCCGCTTCTGGCGGCGGCCGCCGCCCGCCGCGACGCGGCGCATGGCGCCTTCATCTCCTATTCGCGCAAGGTCTTCATCCCGCTCACCCAGCTTTGCCGTGACGTCTGCCACTACTGCACCTTCGCCCATCCGCCGCGTGAGGGCGAACGCGCCTATCTCACGCCCGATGAGGTGCTCGCCGTCGCCGAGGCCGGCAAGCGCGCGGGTTGCAAGGAAGCCCTGTTCACCCTGGGCGACAAGCCGGAGCTGCGCTACCGCCGCGCCCGGGAGGAGCTCGACGCCCTCGGCCATTCAACGACGCTGTCCTATCTCGCCGAGATGGCGGCGCTCGTGCTGGCCAAGACGGGCCTCCTGCCGCATGTCAATCCGGGGCTGATGGCGGACGAGGATCTCGCGGCCCTACGTCGTGTCTCCGTCTCCCAAGGCATCATGCTGGAGAGCGCCTCCGAGCGGCTCTGCGGCAAGGGCATGGCTCATCACGGTTCGCCGGACAAGGCGCCGGCGCTGCGCCTCGACACCATCCGGCGGGCCGGCGAGCAGCGCATCCCCTTCACCTCCGGCATCCTGATCGGCATCGGCGAGACCCGGGCGGAGCGGATTGACGCGCTGCTTGCGCTCCGCGACATCAACGATGCGCACGGCCATATCCAGGAGATCATCGTCCAGAACTTCCGGCCGAAGCCCGGCACGCGCATGGCCGCCGTGCCGCCGCCGTCGCTCGATGACCACCGCTGGACGATCGCCGTCGCCAGGCTTCTCTTCGAGCCGGAGATGAATATCCAGGCGCCACCCAATCTGAGCCCCGGCGAACTGACGGAGCTCGTGGCCGCCGGCATCAACGATTGGGGCGGCGTCTCGCCGGTAACGCCCGATCACGTCAATCCGGAAGCGCCCTGGCCCCAGCTCAAGGTGCTGGAGGCGGCGACCGAAGCTGCCGGCAAGCATCTGACCGAGCGGCTTGCCATCTACCCCGCTTATGCCCGCCGCCCCTTCGACTGGGTCGAGGAGAAGCTGCACAAGCCTCTCTACGACCTCATCGACGGCGACGGTTGGCCGCGCAGTGATCCCTGGTGCCCAGGCCGCGCCGACCCGTCACCGCTCCTCGAAGCGACGCTGGTCCATGCGGGCAGGCCGAAGAGCGTGGCCGGGGACTTGCGGGACATTCTCGCAAAGGCTGACGGTGCCGAGCCGCTGACCGAGGCGGAGATCGTGCGCCTCTTCCGGGCGCGGCGTGAGGAATTCACCGCCGTTTGCCGCGCCGCCGACGATCTGCGCCGCAAGGTCAACGGCGATGCCGTGAGCTATGTCGTCACGCGCAACATCAACTATACCAACATCTGCTACTTCAAATGCCAGTTCTGCGCCTTCTCCAAAGGCAAGCTGAGCGAGAACCTGCGCGGCCGGCCCTATGACCTCGATATGGCAGAGGTGGCCGGTCGTGTGCGCGAGGCCTGGCAGCGAGGCGCGACCGAAGTCTGCATGCAGGGCGGCATCCACCCCTCTTATACCGGGCAGAAATATCTGGAGATTCTGAGCGCGGTGAAGGAAGCCGTGCCTGGAATTCATGTGCACGCCTTCTCGCCGCTCGAGGTGGCGCAGGGCGCCAAGACGCTCGGTCTGCCCGTGGCCGAGTTTCTCGCAGACCTCAAGGCCGCGGGGCTCGGCACCTTGCCGGGCACGGCCGCCGAGATCCTCGACGACGAGGTGCGCGCGCGCCTTTGCGCCGACAAGCTCAATACGGCGGAATGGCTCGACGTGATGCGCGCGGCGCACGGCCTTGGCTTCCGCTCGACGGCAACCATCATGTTCGGCCATATCGAGCGCTACGAGCACTGGGCGCGGCATCTGATCCGCATCCGCGACCTGCAAGCTGAGACCGGCGGCTTCACGGAATTCGTGCCGCTGCCCTTCGTTCACATGGAAGCCCCGATCTATCTGAAGGGCCGGTCGCGGCCGGGGCCGACCTTCCGCGAGGCAGTGCTGATGCATGCCGTTGCCCGTCTCGCGCTCCACCCGCATATCACCAACATCCAGGCGTCCTGGGTGAAGCTCGGCGCCGACGGCGTGCGCCATTGCCTGGAGGCGGGCGTCAACGATCTCGGCGGCACCCTGATGGACGAGAGCATCTCGCGCGCCGCCGGCGCAAGCCACGGCCAGGAGATGACGCCGCAGCGCATGGAAGAGATCATCCGCTCGGCCGGCCGCCTGCCGCGCCAGCGCGATACCCTCTATCGCGATGCGGGCGAGGAGAGGCGGGCCCGCGCCTTCGCGAGCGCCCGTGAGCGCGCGCGGGCCGCGCAGGCCGTTCCCGAGCCCGCCTAGGCAGGCTGAATGCCGGCGTCATCAACAGCAATGGTGTAATATAAACTAGTCATACTAATGTTAGTATGATAGCTTAACTCGAACTGCCCAGCGGCAGAATGGGGGTATGTGAGACGATGCCTGAGGCCGACGGTCGATTTGTTGCGAGGCCAGACGTGGTGGATGCCGGGATACGCCGGTCCGCTGTCGAGCGGGCGAGGGCGCGCGGCATCGTTCTGCCCACTTTCGCCCAACTCGCCGGCCGCGAGCCTCTGCCCGAGACCATCGCCGATCGTCTTTCGGCTGTCGACCCCGATGCGCCGCAGCCGGAAAATCTCTGGCGCGTCAATTGGTATAACGCGCCCGACCGCCGGAGCCGGGCCGCGGTTCCCGACCATGTCGTCCTGCCCGAGGCGCTGACGGGTGTGAAGGCGCCGATCGTCGTGCTCATCGGCTCGCGCTTTCCGATGATCGGCGCCCACAAGGTGCTGCCGGCCTATGCTGGCCTCGTGACGCGTCTCGTCACGGGCGAGTTTGATCCCGCCCGCCATCGCGCGGTATGGCCCTCGACGGGAAATTACTGTCGCGGCGGCATCGCGATCTCCCGCATTCTCGGCTGCAGCGGCGTCGCCGTGCTGCCGGAAGGCATGAGCCGCGAGCGCTACGATTGGCTGGCGCAGTGGGTCGATCATCCCTCGAATGTCGTGCGCACCGTCGGCACGGAAAGCAACGTCAAGGAAATCTACGACAAGTGCCGTGAGCTCGCTGCCTCCGAGGATAACTTCATCCTCAATCAGTTCTCGGCCTTCTCGAACTACTTGGCGCATTACACCTGTACCGGTGCCGCCTTCGACCATGTCTTCACGCATCTGAGCGCGCAATCGAAGAACCTGCGGCTCGCGGCCTTCGTGTCCGCGACAGGCTCGGCCGGCACGATCGCCGCGGGGGACTATCTCAAGGCCCGGCACGGCACGGCCATTGCCGCGGTCGAGGCGCTCGAATGCCCGACCATGCTCGAGAACGGCTATGGCGAGCACAATATCCAGGGCATCGGCGACAAGCATATCCCGCTCATCCACAATGTGATGAATACGGATGCGGTGGTCGCCGTCTCCGATCAGGTGACGGACCGGCTCAATATTCTGTTCAACTCCGAGGCCGGTCGCGCATATCTTGCTACGCGCACGGATCTCGACCGCGACGTCGTTGCCGCCTTTGCCGAGATCGGCTTGTCCGGGCTCGCCAATATCGTCGCTTCCATCAAGCTCGCACGCAGCCTGAACTATGGCCCCGACGACGTCGTGATGACGGTCGCGACCGACAGCGCGCGCCTTTACGCAACCGAGAAAGACGCGGCCGAGGCCAAGTTCTTCGCTGGCGGCTTCGATCAGGCCAAGGCCGAGCAGGTTTTTGACGCCTGCCTCATGGAGGCGTCGACGGATCACGTGCTTCGGCTCGGTGAAGCCGAGCGGCGCCGGATCTTCAATCTTGGCTACTACACCTGGGTCGAGCAGCAGGGCGTTGCTGTCGAGGACTTCGATCGCCGCAAGGATCAGGCCTTCTGGCAGGCAATCGCCGCCTCCGCCCCGGCCTGGGACGGTCTCATCCAGGAATTCAACGCCGAAGTCGGCATCAACTGACGAGCTTCGGCTCGCCGGTCAAGGGAGGAACGGGTGCTCGCATCTGAGGTCAAGCCCTACGCAACGCTCAGGGACAATCTCGCCCGGCGCGACAGGAGCCTGCGCGAGAAGGTGATGTCCTTGCAGGAGGCCGCATCCTTCGTGCAGGACGGCATGACGGTGGGCATCGGCGGCTCGACCATGTCGCGCACGCCCATGGCGATGATCTGGGAGTTGATGCGCCAGCGCCGCCGGCATCTGTCCTGCTCGCGCTCCATCGTCTCCACCGACGGTGATCTGCTCTTCGGGTCGGATGTCGCCGACGAGATCGCCACCAGCTGGTTTGCCCAAGGCATCCTCTGGGGCCTCTCGAAGGTCATGCGCCACCACATCGAGAAGGGCGACAAGCGGTTCCACGAATGGAGCCATATGGCCATGGGCATGCGCTTCCGCGCCGGCAGCATGGGCGTTCCCTTCCTGCCGATCCGCTCGATGCTGGGCTCGGACGTGCTGAAGCAGCGCCCCGAGGCGAAGGAGATCGACTGTCCCTTCACGGGCGAGAAGCTCCTGCTGGTCCCCGCGCTCAATCCGGATGTGGCCCTCATCCATGTGCAGCGTTGCGATGTCTACGGCAATGCGCAGATGGACGGGCTGCAGTTCATGGACATCGATCTCGCGCTCGCGGCCAACCGGGTCATCCTGACCACGGAGCGCATCGTCTCCAACGACCAGATCAGGCGCGCCCCTGACCAGACGAAGATCCCCTTCTTCTGTGTCGATGCCGTGGTCGAGGTGCCCTATGGCGCCGCTCCCCACGAATGCTTCGGGGTCTACGAGCCGATGATGCGGCACATGGAGGCCTATGTGGCGCAGGTCAACGCAGACCCGGTGAATGGCATGCGTGAATATCTCGAACGCTATGTCTACGGGCCGAAGACCTGGACCGATTTTCTGTCGCTCATCGGGATGGACGAAGTCATCGAGGCGTCGCAGAGGGGCCGGAGCATCTACAATGACTGAGAGCCAGCGCTATACCTCCGCCGAAATACTGGCCGTCCTCAGCGCCCGCCAGCTCAAGGACGGGCAGGTGGTCTTCGCCGGTGTCGGCATCCCGCTGCTCGCGGCGACCCTTGCCCAGCGGCTCAACTGCCCGGGGCTGACGATCCTCTTCGAGGGCGGCGTCGTCGGCGCCTTCATCGAGCCGGGCAAGCTTCCGCCCTCCACCAACGACCAGCGCTGCACGAAGCGGGCCAATATGGTGCTCGGCAGCGCCGACGTGCTCTTGCTGCTGCAGCGCGGCTATGTCGATGTCGGTTTCATGGGCGGCGCGCAGATCGATCAATACGGCAATCTGAATTCGTCCTTCATCGGCGATCCGGCCGCGCCCAAAACGCGTCTGCCCGGCACCGGCGGCGGCAACGACATATCGAGCCTCACCAATATGATTGTCGCCATGAAGCACGAGAAGCGGCGCTTCGTGGAGCATGTCGACTTCATCACGAGCCCCGGCTTCATCCGCGGCCGCAACACGCGCAGCGAGAGCGGTCTGCTCGCCGGCGGCATGTTCCGTGTCATTACCGAGCTTGCGGTCTTCGGCTTCGACGACGAGATGCGGCGCATGAAGGTGCTCGCCCTCAATCCCGGCGTGAGCCGGGAGCAGGTACAGGACAACACCGGTTTCGACCTCATCTTCGACGAGACCGTCGCCATCACCGAACCGCCGGCGAGCCACGAGCTCGAGACGCTGAGGATGCTCGATCCGGAGCGCCTGTTCACGGCCTGACGAATTCTTCTGGAGGAAAAAACAATGACCACCCTCTCCAACACATTCGGTGTCGCGGCGCGCAATTTCACGGCCTATCCGGAGATGCCGAGCGCCAAAGAGCTCGTCGAATATGGCGTGTGGGTCGAAGAGCTCGGTTATGATTCCGTCTGGGTCTGGGACCATATGCTGCTCGGCGTCGATCCGAACTTCCCGATCATCGACTCGCTCACCGTATTGACCGGCATCGCTGCGCGCACGAAGCGCCTCAAGATGGGCACCGGCATCCTCGTGCTCACCCTGCGCAATCCGGTGACGTTGGCGAAGCAGCTCTCCAGCATGGACCAGCTCTCCGAAGGCCGCATGATCATGGGCATGGCTGCGGGCTGGTACCGCCGCGAATTCGAGGCGGTGGGCGTGCCCTTCGAGAAGCGCGGCAAGATCATGGACGAGAATCTGGAGATCATGAACCGGCTGTGGACCGAGGAGAAGGTCACCGGCCAGTATATGAACCACAATCTCTCCAATGCCGTAATGTATCCGAAGCCCTATCAGACGCCGCGCATGCCGCTCCTCATCGGCGGCTATGTCGACAAGGCGCTGCAGCGGGCAGCGACCACCGGCGACGGCTGGCTCACCTACTTCTACAAGCCGGACGATTTCAAGCGGTCCTGGGACAAGATCCGCGGCTTTGCCAAGGACGCCGGCAAAGATCCCGACAGTCTCCTGAATGCCGCGCAGCTTCCGATCATGGTCGGCCCCTCCAAGGAGGCGGTGCAGGACGACATGATGGACTGGCTGAACAAGGAATGGGATTTCCCGGCCAACAGCGACTGCTCGCGCGACAGCGCCATCATGGGCTCGGTCGATGATTGCGTGGCGCAGCTGCGCGAGCATATGGCCGCCGGCGTGCAGAAGATCATCTTCGTTCCCTACAAGTATCAACGCGATCAGGTGGAGACGATTGCGCGCGAGATCATTCCGCGCCTCAAGGCCCTCTGACGAACATCCAAGAAAACTTCCGGAGATAGCGCGATGAGCGATGCCAACCGCCAGAAAATCCTCGACAAGATCGACGCGAGCCGTGACCAGGCCATCACCCTCTTGCGGGAGATGGTGACCATCCCGAGCGTCACCGGGGACGAGGCGGCCATCCAGAAATTCGTGTCCGACTACATGAAAGGCATCGGCCTCGAAGTCGACATGTGGGAGACGAACTGGGAGGAGCTGAAGAAGCATGCGGGCTATCGGCCGGTCGACCGTGGTTACGAGGGCCGGCCGAATATCGTCGCGACGCTGAAGGGCACGGGCGGCGGCCGCTCGCTCCTGCTCAACGGCCATACCGACGTCATCCCGGTCGGCAACGGCGAGGGCTGGAGCGACAATCCATGGTCGGCCAGCATCAAGGACGGACGCATCTATGGCCGCGGCGCCTGCGACATGAAGAGCGGCGTCGCGAGCCACATCCTCGCGGTGCAATATCTCAAGGAGCTCGGCCTCACGCCGAAGGGCGACGTGATGATCAACGTCGTCATCGACGAGGAGGTGAGCGGCCACGGCACCCTCGACACGGTCGCCCGCGGCTACCGCGCCGATGCCGGCATCTCGGGTGAGACGAGCGACCTCGCCGTGCAGCCGGCCTGCATCGGCCGCATCTGGTTCGAGATCGAGATCCACGGTAAGCCGGCCGGCATCCAGAAGCGCTATGAGGGCATCAGCGGCATCGACCTCGGCAACAAGATCGCCAAGGCCGTTGCCGATCTCGAGGCCAAGCGCGTCGCGACCGTCACGCACCCGCTCTATCCGAGCGCGATCGATTCACTGCCCTGCATCGTCGGCAGCTTCCAGGCAGGCAATTATCCGAGCGCCTTTCCGGCGAACTGCCTGTTGAAGGGCAGCATCGGCACGGTGCCGGGCGAGGACCATGAAGGCGTCAAGCAGAGCCTGGTCGATCAGGTCGCCCGCGCTGCCGCCGAGGATCCCTGGATGAAGGATCATCCGCCGGTGGTGCGCTTCGTCGGCTATGATGCGGAGGCCTCGGAGATCCCGCGCGACCACCCCATCGTCGCGACGGTTTCGCGTGCCTATACCGAGATCACCGGCAAGCCCCCCGTCATCACCGGTCGCCAGGGCGCGGCTGACACGCGCTTTCTGAACAGCTATGGGAA
Organism: Chelatococcus sp. GCM10030263; assembly: GCF_042666455.1. Lineage (NCBI taxonomy): Bacteria > Pseudomonadati > Pseudomonadota > Alphaproteobacteria > Hyphomicrobiales > Chelatococcaceae > Chelatococcus > Chelatococcus sp. GCM10030263. The sequence goes on from NZ_JBHTDB010000005.1 coordinate 1,014,592, forward strand.
TACGCCGACGGTGATCTTTGGGCCGGGCTCGACCGCCGTGATGCACGCCGATGACGAATATGTCTCGATCGACGACTACATCACCGCGATCAAGGTGATGGCGCTCAGCATCTACGATTGGTGCAACGCCGAGCCGGTTCGCTGACGCCGCCTCGGCCGGCATAAATCATGCCGGCCGCATCGGGCAAATTCGCGCGGAAGCGGTGAGGGGAAGCATGGGGAGGAACGGACGATGAGCGGGCAGGGCGTGGGCGCTTCGCTCGCGCGCAAGGAGGACGATCGCTTCCTGCGCGGGCGCGGCCAGTTTGTCGGCGACATCCGCCTTGCCGGCATGAAGGACGTCGCCTTCGTCCGCTCGCCGCTCGCCCATGCGAGGATCGGCGAGATCCGCATTCCCCCCGAGCACCGCGGCCAGGTTTTCGTGGCGGCCAATCTTGAGGGCGTGAAGCCCATCGTCGCCGTGTCCGGCCTCACCGGCTTCAAGGTTTCCGAGCAGCCGGTGCTCGCCTTCGAGAAGGTGCGCCAGGTCGGCGAACTCATCGCCATGTGCGTCGGCAGGACCAGGGCCGAAGCCGAGGACATCGCCGCGAGCGTCGAGGTTGATCTCGACGAACTGCCGGCGGTTCACGACATGCTCGCCGCGCGCCGTCCCGGCACAGCCCTGCTCCACGAGCACTGGGGCGACAATGTCTTTCTGGAGACCTTTGTCGACGTCGATATCGAGGCCGCCTTCGACGCGCCGATCAAGGTGACGCGCGAGATATCGACCGCCCGCCAGAGCATGGCCCCCATGGAGGGGCGCGGCACGGTCGCGACCTGGGACAACCGGCTTGGCCAGCTCGTGCTCTACACCGGCAGCCAGATGCCCCATATCGTGCGCACCGGCCTCGCCGAATGTCTCGGCCTCGACCAGACGCAAGTGCGCATCGTCTCGCCGGATGTGGGCGGCGGCTTCGGCTATAAGGGCATTCTCCTGCCGGAGGATATCTGCCTCGGCTGGCTGGCCCAGCGCTGCGGTCATCCGGTGCGCTGGCTGGAGGACCGGCGAGAGCATCTCACCGCCGGCGCCAATTGCCGCGAGCATTATTATCGCATCACAGCCTATGCCGACCGGGACGGCACGCTGCGCGGCATCGACTGCGAGGCGACCGTCGATTCCGGCGCCTATTCGTCCTATCCCTTCTCGGCCTGCCTGGAGGCGGCGCAGGTGGCGAGCATCCTGCCCGGGCCTTACGATTTTCCGTCCTACCGCTGCCGCACATGGTCGGTCGCGACCAACAAATGCCCGATCCTGCCCTATCGCGGGGTGGCGCGCACCGGCGTCTGCTATGCGCTCGAACTGGTGCTCGATGCGGTGGCGCGCGAGGCGGGGCTGGAACCCTATGAGGTGCGGCTGAAAAATCTCGTGCGGCCCGAGCAGATGCCATTCGACAACATCACCCGCAAGCATTTCGACAGCGGCGACTATCCCGAGGCGCTGCGTCGGGCCATGGCCCATATCGACCTGGAAAACATCCGCGAGCGCCAGAACCGTCCGGAGCCGGACGGCCGCCTCGTCGGCGTCGGCCTTGCGGTCTATTGCGAGCAAGGGGCGCACGGCACCTCCGTCTATGCCGGCTGGGGCATTCCCATGGTGCCGGGCCACGAGCAGGCGACGGCGCGCATGACGCCCGACGGCGGTCTCGAGCTGCGCGTCGGCGTCCATTCCCACGGGCAGAGTATGGAGACGACGCTCGCCCAGGTGGCGCACGAGATCCTGGGCATCCCCGTCGACAAGATCAAGCTGGTGCACGGCGACACCGAATATACGCCCTATTCGACGGGGAGCTGGGGCTCGCGCTGCGCCGTCATGGCGGGCGGCGCGGTCGCGACCGCGACGAAGGAGATCGCCCGCCTCGCCAAGGGCATCGGCGCCCATCTCCTGCAGACCGATCCGGACGCGGTGGAGCTGGCGAACGGCGCCGTCTACGGCCCGAACGGCAGCGTCACGCTCAAGGAAATCGCCCATACCTGGTATCGTCGGCCGCAGGACCTGCCCGCCTCCGTCGATCCGCGTGGGCTGGAGGCGACCATCGGCTACAAGCCCGTGCGCGACTCGGGCACCTTCAGCTATGCCGCCCATGTGGCCACCGTTGCCGTCGATCCGGAGACCGGCGACATCGAGATCCTCGACTATGTGATCGTTGAGGACGGCGGCAAGCTCATCAATCCCATGGTGGTGGATGGGCAGATCTATGGCGGCTTCGCCCAGGGCATCGGCACGGCGCTCTACGAGGAGATGAATTACGACGCGTCCGGCCAGCCGCTCGCCTCGACCTTCGCCGACTATCTCCTGCCCGGTCCGACGGAAGTGCCGGCGCCGCGTCTCGATCATATGGAGACGCTGGCGCCTTACACGGAATTCGGCGTCAAGGGCCTCGGCGAAGGTGGCGCGATCGCTCCACCGGCAGCCATCGGCAATGCCGTGAATGATGCGCTCAAGCCGCTCGGCGCAGAACTCCTGCATTCGCCGATGACCCCGCGGCGTGTGCTCGAAGCGATCGAAGCTGCGAAGCGCAAGGCGCCGGCGCCGCAGGAAGCATTCGCATGAAGCCGGTCAATTTCGACTATGCCCGGCCGGCTGATTTGGACGCCGCGCTCGCCCTCGTCGGCGACGACAGCCGTGCGGTGAAGGTCATCGCCGGCAGCCAGTCGCTCGGGCCCATGCTCAATATGCGGCTCGTTCAGCCGGAGCTCCTCGTCGACATCACCGCCATCGAGGCGTTGAAGCACGTCGAAGAGCGCTCCGACGCGGTGGTGATGGGCGCCTGCGTCACCCATGCCGATATCGAGGACGGCCGGGTGCCGGACGTCACGCGCGGCGCGCTGCCCGCTGTGGCACGCGGCATCGCCTATCGCGCCGTCAGGAACCGCGGCACCATCGGCGGCAGCCTCACACATGCCGATCCCTCGGCGGACTGGATCTCGATTCTCGCGGCGCTCGGCGCCAGCGTCACGCTGCGCGGCCCCTCCGGCGAGCGCCGCCTCGCTGTTGAGGATTACATGTTGGGCGCCCTCGAAGCCGATCTCAGGCCGGGCGAATTGCTGGTCTCTGTCACCGTGCCGAGGCTGAGCCTCTCCGCCCGTTGGGGCTATTACAAGATTTGCCGCAAGACCGGCGAATTCGCCCATGCCATCGGCGCCTTTCTGGTCGATCCCGAGCGCCATGTGAGCCGCGCCGTCATCGGCGCGACCGAGAGCCGGCCGATCGTCGTCGCTAATGCCCGACAGCTCCTGGGTGACGGCCGGCCGGGTGCCTTCGACGCCCGTGCCGCCGAGAGCCTTGCCGAGGCGGCGGGCATGGCCGATGCCATCGACCGGCAGATCCATGTCGCCGCGCTCCGGCGCGCCATCGAGCGAGCGCAAGTCCAATGAGCATGGTCAATCTGACGGTCAATGGGCGACAGCTCAGCGCCGATGTGGAGCCGCGCACAAATCTCGCCGACCTCTTGCGCGAGACCCACAACCTCACCGGTACGCATATCGGTTGCGAGCACGGCGTCTGCGGCGCCTGCACCATCCTCGTCGACGGGATACCCACGCGCTCCTGTATCACCTTTGCTGTGACCTGCGAAAAGGCGGAGATCACCACGATCGAGGGCCTCGACGAGGACGAGATCAGCGCCGAGCTGCGTGCTGCCTTCCAACGGGAGCACGGGCTGCAGTGCGGCTATTGCACACCGGGCATGATCGTCTCGGCGCGCGATGTCGTGTTGCGGATGGAGGCTCCGAGCGAGCACGAGATCCGCGTCGCCATGAGCGGCAATCTGTGCCGCTGTACCGGCTATGTCGGGATCGTACGGGCGGTCGAGAGCGTGATCGCGGATCGGCGTACCCGCGGCATTGCGGCCGTTCCGGACGGCGACCGCAAGCGGCTGGGGCCGGCGGGATCCGGCAATGCCGGCCCGACCGGGGTGGCCGCGCCGGTTCCCAGCACGGCCCGTGCCGTAGGATCCGCTGTGGCTCAGGTTGCGCGCGCCGCGAATGCGGCCCGCCTCGACGCCGACTGGAAGCCACAGGCCTCTTTCCGGCAGAGCTTCACTGTCTCCCACCCTATCGATGAGGTCTGGGCCTTCTTCGGGCGCATTGAGGACGTCGCTGCCTGTCTTCCCGGCGCATCGCTCGCAGGCCCGCCGCAAGACGGCCCCGATGGCAGCCATGTCGATGGGCAGATCAGGGTCAAGGTCGGCCCCATCGCCGCCGAGTTTCAGGGCGTCGCCGACGTGTCGCGGGACGATACCACCTTGAGCGGCACGATCATTGGTTCCGGGCGCGACCGGCGCAGCAATTCGGCGACCCGCGGCCTCATCCGCTACGCCCTGCGGCCGGATGAAAGCGCTGCAGCAACCCACGTCGATGTCGATGTGGGCTACACGCTGACAGGCATGCTCGCCCAGTTCGGCCGCTCCGGCCTGGTGCAGGATGTGGCGAACCGGCTGACGGCCGCCTTCGTCCGCAATCTGGAAGCCCGGCTGGCTCACGGCGCGAACGGCGATGCGCCAGCGCCGGCGAAGGCCGAGGAACTGAACGCGCTGTCGCTGATCACCGCTGTGGTGGTCGCGCGGTTCAAACGACTCCTTGCGGCGCTTTCCGGCCGCGCTTAAGAGATTGGCCCGTCAGGCGGCGGCCCGTCTCCGAACTGGTTTATTCAGACTATTTGCCATATGATAGATTCATGAAAAAGCTCGCATCGATCTACGATCGTAGCCGCGTCCCGCTCTACCTGCAGGTGGCTTCCGTGATGCGTCAGCGCATCGAAACCGGCCACTGGACCGAAGGCGAGAAAATCTCCACGCTGGAGGAGCTCGAGGAAGAATTCGCGGTGGCGCGGGTGACGATCCGCCAGGCCATCGAACTCCTGCGCAACGAAGGTCTGCTCGACGCCCAGCAGGGGAGGGGCACCTTCGTCTCCGGCAAGCCGAAGAACAACAAGTGGCTCAACCTTGCCAATGACTTCGACTCCATGCTGGGGTCGATCAAGAACAATGTGTTGAAGCGCGTCCATATCGAAGAAGATGCCGCGGCGCCTGAGCTGCGCAAGGGCGAAGGCGAGCCGGCCGATGCCTATGTTTTCCTTCGCAGCGTCCAATATAACGGCGGTGAACCTTTTTCAGTCGTCAATCTGCATCTCGACAAGAATATCTTCCTTCGCGACGATAAGCGCTTCGTTCGATCGGCGGCCCTGCCCGAGATCGTCGAGATGGAGGACGTGGTCATCGTCCACGCCTATCAGGCGCTCACCATCGGCGTCGCCGATCCCGAGACCGCCGACCTCTTGAAGATCGGTCTGGGCGAGCCGACGGCCGATTGTCATCTCGTGCTCGTCGACGACAATGGCATCGCGATCTACGTGGCGGATATTCACTACCTCAAGGATTGTTTCGCCATGCGCACGGATCTGCTCAGCAAGACCGGTCCCCGGCGTGGGGGCAAGGCAGTCCCCCAGAACAGCCTCCGGAGCCGGAGCGGGAGCTCGTGATCGCATCGCCGCAGCTCTCGCGCGTCCTCCCAATCCTGGCCGGGGCAGCTAGGCTGCGACCTGAACATCGGCCGGCTTCAGGCCAACGATCGCCTCATAGCGCGCCTGATCGGTGGCGCCTTCTGTGTTGATGACGAAGATCCGCGATTGTGGATCGAGCCCGAGCGCATCTCTGATTTGCGGATCCTTCATCGCCGCTTGGAGACCGGCAAGCCCCGCCGCGCCGCTCTCGCCGGCCACCACCGCCGGATCTCCGCCCGCAGGAAAGGCGAGGCATCGCATGGCTTCCATGGCGTCGGCCTCGCCGATGGTCATGAAGCCATCTGCCGCGCGGGTGAGAATGCGCCAGGCGACCAGCGACGGCTCGTAGCATTCCAGCATTGCCATGATGGTCGGCTCGCCATGCTCGATCTTGACGGCCTGCCCCGCGCGCGCGCTCGCGAAGAGACAGGCGGCCCGGTCCGGCTCCACGACGACGAGGGTCGGCCGGTCTGCGCCGAACACCGTATCGAAATAGCCGGCAACCGCTGCCGCCAGCCCGCCGACGCCCGCCTGGACAAAAACATGGGTCGGCGTCGCATCCAGCGCACGGATCGCCTCGTTGAGCATGGCGGTATAGCCTTGCATGACGAGGGCTGGAATGCGCTCATAGCCGGGCCAGGACGTGTCGGACACAACGGTCCAGCCCTCCTTCGCGGAAACCGCTTCGGCCTCGGCGACGGAATCATCATAGGTCCCGTTCACGCGGATCATCTTTGCCCCGAAGCGGGCAATGGCGGCGACCCGTTCGTCGCTGACGCCGGCGTGCACGAAGATTGCTGCCCGGGCGCCGACGAGTTCAGCGCCGGCCGCGACGGAGCGCCCGTGATTGCCGTCCGTGGCGCAGGCGAAGGTCATGCCCGCCGCGATCCGGCGGACGGGGGCGGCGGTGAGCTCGCCGATGTCGACCGGCCGGTCGAGCTGACGGCTCGCCTCCTCCAGCACCAGGCGGATCACCGCATAGGAGCCCCCGAGAGCCTTGAAGCTGCCGAGCCCCAAGCGCGTGCTCTCATCCTTGACGAGGATCGAGCCGACGCCGAGCCGACGCGCAAGATCAGGCAGCCGGTGCAGCCGCGTGGGCGCGTGGTTCGGGCGATGCGCCAGGAAGCGTTCGACCTCGCTCACCGCTCCCGCGCTGAAGGTCTCCTGGTCGATCGGATCGAGCGCTCTTTTATGATCTTGATGCGAATTGAGCAGGAACATGGCGGGAGCCCCTTGATAACTGAAATAATATTATCGAGGATGATCCGACGAGGGGGCTCTCTTTTGCCTTGTTTCATGAAACGTTGTTGCACGGGAGGCCGCAATGCCGAGTGAATCCATCACTCCATCGGCTGAGCTCGATAACTATGACATCGCGATCCTGAAAATACTGCAAGTGGACAACACGGTGCCGCAGCGGGTCATCGGCGAAAAGGTCCACCTGTCCGCTGCCGCCGTCCAGCGGCGCATTCGCCGCATGGAAGACGACGGCGTCATCATCGGCCATGTCGCCCTGGTGGATCCGGTGCGCGTCGGCCGGCCGATTACCATCGTGGTCGAAGTCGATATGGAAAGCGAGCAGGCGGTGCTTCTCGATGCCGCCAAGAAGAGCTTTCTCGCCGATCCCGACGTGCAGCAATGCTACTACGTCGCAGGTGATGCCGATTTCGTGCTGATCGTGACCGTTGCCTCGATGGACGATTACCAGGCGCTGACGCGACGTCTGTTCTTCAACAATGCTAATGTCAAACGTTTCCGCACGCTGGTCGTCATGGACAAGATCAAGGCTGCGCTCTCCGTCCCGGTCGGAGGGCGCCCATAAAAAAACCCCGGTCCACGGACCGGGGTTTGTCTCGAGGAGCAGAGCCGATCAGAGTTCCGGTACGATGATCTTTCCGTCCTTGATCTCGACCAGCGTTCCATTAGCCATATACTGGCCGCTTTCACGCCCCTTCGGGCCGTCCTTGACGAATTTCACGTCACCATTGATGGCCGGAACGTCTATCTCCCAGAACGCGTCCTTGATTGCCGCCGGGTCGGCCTTGCCGGCCTTCTCGATGGCCGCCTTGATGACATAGATGCCATCATAACCGCGATAGCTCTCGGTCATGCCGGCCTTGTCGTAGCCCTTCTTGGCCCAGGCCTGGATGAAATCCTTGGCCTTGTCGGGATGGGGCGCGCTGTCGGGGAACCACGGGGCGAAGAAGACCATATGCATGCTGTTGTCGGCTGCTGAACCGGCCTGCGCGACGAGCTGGTCGGGGTTTTGCGAGCCGCCCGTCGTGACGATCTTCTTCTTGATGCCGAGGGCGGCGGCCTGCTTGAGCACCAGCGTCAATTGCTCGACGGCGGTCGTCACGATGATCGTGTCGGAATCGGAGCCCTTGATCTTGGCGAGCTGGGCGCTCATGTCGCGGGAGTCCTGGTCCATGGTCTCCTTGAGACCGACCGTGACACCATTCTTCTCGAACATCTTGGAGAAGTCTTCGATTGTGCCGAGGCCCCAATCGTTATTGATGGCGAGGAAATCAACCTTCTTGATGCCGAGCTTGGGCACCAGCTTCTCGAAGATGGCCGCCTCGACCCAGGACGGCGGCGAAATGCGGAAGATGTAGGGATTGCCCTGCCGCGTGATCTTGCTCGAGGATGAGGTTTCCACCAGCATCGGCACTTCATATTGCATGAGCTTCGGCATGACGGCGAGCGTCAGGCTGGAACCCCATGCGCCCATCATCACCGGGACCTGGTCACGGTCGATAAGCTTTTCGGCGACCGAGGCGGCTTCTGTCGGGTTGCTCTTGTTGTCCTCGATCACGAGCTCGATCTTCTCGCCGAGAACGCCACCATTCGCGTTGATTTCCTCGGCGGCGATCTTCGCGCCATTCACGATATAGGTGCCTGACGCGGCGAAGGGGCCGGTGAGCGGCTGGTTGAGGCCGATCTTGATCGGCTCGGCTTGCGCCATGCCGGCCAGAACAACCGCCGCTGCTGCCACGGACAGCTTCAGTAGAATGGTTCTATTCTTCATATTACCCCTCCGACATTTGCGAATTGTTTGATGTCGCGTTTAATCGCTCGTCCGCGCGGGGTGTCGTCCAGTCGCCACCTCCCGGCTCCCGACGACTGACCGCGCAGTCATTGATAACATCATATGGTCTTTAATACCTTAAATCAACACACGACGTCGCTGCGTCCAGCCACTCGCGGGGCGGTGGCAAACGGTTGATCCGGCAGCTTTCCGCCCAGGTCGCGTCAAGACCGCGAGACAAGCCGCGCGCCTTGGTCGCGCTGTGACTGGTCGGCAGGGCTCGAATCCAAGCGTATTACGCTTGGTCGAAGCTCGGCAGGCTGACGACCGCGCGCAGACCGGGATGGGTGTTGGTGAGGAGGATATCGCCGCCGTGATGGCGGGCGATGGCGCGGGCGATCGAAAGGCCGAGGCCGACCCCGCCGGTTTCCCGGTTGCGCGAATGCTCGAGCCGGTAGAAGGGAGCAAAAACCTGCTCCATGGCCATGTTCGGAATACCCGGCCCGTCGTCCTCGACCACGATGTCGATGGTGTCCGCGGTCCGTACCAGGCGGACGCGGGCGCGCTCGCCATAGCGGACCGCATTCTCCACGAGATTGCGGATGGCGCGGCGGAGTGCGTCCGGCCGGCAGCGGTAGTTGATCGTCGGGCCCTCGACGAAGGTCACATCACGCCCGAGTTCGGCCAGGTCGTCGCACAGGCTCTCGACCAGAGCGCAGAGGTTGACGGTGCGCGTGCTCTCGGCGGTCGCGTCCTCGCGGGCGAAGGCGAGCGTCGCCTCGGTCATGGTTTCCATCTCGGCGATGGTCTTGAGCATCTTGTCCTGGATGTCGGGGTCGGACACGAATTCGGCCCTGAGGCGCAGCGTCGTCAGCGGCGTCCTGAGGTCGTGGCCGATGGCCGCCAGCATGCGCGTGCGATCCTCCACGAAGCGCTGCAGGCGCTCCTGCATGCGGTTGAAGGCTTCGGCGGTCTGGCGGATGTCGTCGGGCCCGGATTCGGGCAGCGGGGCAACCGTCTCGCCGCGGCCGAGCGCCTCGGCGGCACCGGCCAGGCGGCGCATCGGCCGCGCGATGCTGCGCGCCACGCCGATTGCGATGAGAGAAAGGACTGCGGCTGTGATGCCAAGAGATACGGCCGATTGCGACGTCCAGATGGAATTATGGAGCGACTTGGCAAAGGCTGCGTTGAGCCAGGCCCCACTGTCGAGGCGCACCGCGAGCCCCATGCCGATGGAGTTGTCGAGATAGACGAATTTCGCCGGCCGCGACAGCGGCCAGGCGGCAGGCGGCAGTTCCACCCAGGAAGTCGGCGCGGCGACGGCTGCGGTGATGGCGGCGGCCGCTTCCGACACGTCCTCGGGCTCGCGCTTGTCCGGCCCGGGCGCATCGTGGTGGGGCTTCGTCAAGCTCGGCAGAGGCTTCGCCAATTGCTCCCGCGCCTCCTGCCGCCATTCCAGGGCGCTCCGAGGCTCCTCCGTCGAGAGCCAGAAGCGGGTATAGCTCGTGTCGCTCGCCCGCAGAATCCCGTCGTGAATGGCCGAGGGCGTTCCCTCGATCAGCCGGGCGAGCGAGGCGGTCCGGCTGAAGAACTCGCCCTTTGCCGCCGCGCGTAACGCCTGGCCACGCTCATCCCACGAGATCAGAAAGCCGATCCCCTGGGAGATAGCTAAGGCAAGCAGCATAAAACAGATGATCTGTGCTGCCAGGCTGCGCGACCACAACGGTCTCATGCTTGCTCGACCTCCGCCGTGAAGCTGTAGCCGCCGCCCCAGTGAGTTTTGATCAGCGCAGGACTTTTGGGATCGGCCTCGATCTTCTTGCGCAGACGGCTGACCTGGTTGTCGATGCTGCGATCAAAGCTATCGGCGGCGCGGCCGACGGTGAGATCGAGGAGTTGATCGCGGCTCAGCACGAGCCCCGCATGGTCGAGAAAGGCTTTGAGCAGGCGGAACTCGGCCGTGCTGAGGGGAACGGCAACCCCGTTCTCGCCCACGATTTCGCGCCGGCCGACATTGAGCAGCCAGCGGTCGAAGCGCAGCATCTTCGCCTGCAGCCGGTCCCGCCGGGGGGGCAGGCTGTGAACGCGCCTGAGCACCGCCTTGATGCGGGCGAGCAGCTCGCGCGGGTTGAAGGGTTTCGTCAGATAGTCGTCGGCGCCGATCTCGAGACCGACGATGCGATCGGTCTCCTCGGCCATGGCCGTCAGGAAGATGATCGGCAGGTCGGTGTTGCCGCGCAACTGGCGGCATACGGACAGGCCATCCTCGCCCGGCATCATCACATCGAGCACGATGAGATCCGGCGCGCTGCGCTCGAGCAGGCGGCGCAGCGCAGACGCGCTCTCGGCGACGCTGATGCGATACCCGTGCTGGGCGAGATATTTGCCCACGAGATCGCGAATGTCGCGATGGTCATCGACCACGACGATATGCGGTATGGATTCCATGGTCTGCTCCATAACGCCTTTATACCGCAGCTGCTGCCGGGGCTTTTCGGAAAAAGTGTAACAGAATGTAGCCGCTATCCTGAAGGCGCGAGGACCGTGAAGGAGGCGAGCATCCACTCCTGCGCGAGCGATGACGGGGGCATGCCCCCACGCCGACTTTCATGCCCCACCGGCATAGTTCTGCGACAACTGTTCCTCATCCTCTCGCCCGTCATCGCTGCTCGTGCCGCGAGCGTCCGCAGTGCGTCGGCTGCCTCGGCCGAGCATCTCCATCGCAGAGGACTATGAATGACTGTTCGAACGATTCTCCTGTTCGCCCTCCTCACGACTGCCGCCGGCCAAGCGGCCATGGCCCAGAGTCCCGGCTCGGACGGGGAGAGGCTCTTCAGGACGCGTTGCGCGTCATGCCACAGCATCGAGCCGGGACAGAACCGGATCGGACCGCCGCTCGCCGGCGTCTTCGGGCGCGCAGCGGGAAGCGTCGCCGGCGCCCGCTACTCGGAGGCGCTGCGCACGTCCGGGCTCACCTGGAATGAAGAGACGCTGAACACCTATCTCGCCAATCCGCGCCAGGCCGTGCCCGGCACGACCATGACGATCGGCCTGTCCAATGCCGACCAGCGGAATGCGATCATCGCTTATCTGCGCGATCTGCCCGTGAAGAACTGAGCCGGCGCATGACGGGCTCCAAATGTATCGAAATGTATCGTCGCGCCGTTTCGCCACAGATTGCGACAATAGCGGCTCGTCGAGACAAGGTTCTGCGACAGGCGCGGGCTAGGCTTCTCTCATCAACGAGGAGGAACTCATGATCAAGCATTTCGTCGCGGCTGTTGCCGGCATCGGCTTTGCGGTTTTTGCGAGCAGCGTCTTTGCGCAGGGTGATGGCGGCTGCGCGAGGCAAGTGTCAGCTGGCCTCGCGGACAAGCAAGCGCCTGCTCAGTCGGCCTCCACGAACCCCTCCGAAAAGAAGAGCTGAGCACCTGGAGGCCGGCACCGCCTTCGGCCGCGTGCCGGCTTCCATCCCCGATCCGTTCCGCACCGAAGGAAACCGCTATGGCTCGCTTGACCATCAACGGCACCGTCCGCGATGTCGACGCCGATCCCGAGACCCCGCTGTTGTGGGTGCTCCGGGAGCAGGCCGGACTGACCGGAACCAAATACGGCTGCGGCATCGCCCAATGCGGCGCCTGCACCGTCCATATCGATGGGGTCGCCACGCGTTCCTGCGCGATGCCGGTCAGCGCCGTGCAGCCCGAGCAGCAGATCGTGACCATCGAGGGGCTCTCGCCCGACGGCTCCCATCCCGTGCAGAAGGCCTGGCTTGAGCTCGACGTTCCGCAATGCGGCTATTGCCAGGCGGGCATGATCATGTCGGCCGCGGGTCTGCTCGCGCAGAACCCCAATCCCACCGACGCCGATATCGATTCCGAGATCACCAATATCTGCCGCTGCGGGACCTACAACCGGGTCCGCGCCGCGATCAAGCTTGCCGCCGGCGGCGGCGACACCACCACCCAGGGCGGCTGAAGGAGGCGACGATGACGGTCATGCCAAGCGTATCGCGTCGCAATTTTCTCGTCGGGTCGGCCGCCTCGCTCGGCGGTCTCTCGCTCGGCTTTCACGTGCCGCTGCTGCAGAGCGCTGCGGCCGCCGCGGCTGCTCCCGAAGTCAATGCCTGGGTGGTCGTGAAGCCTGACGACACGGTGGTGATCCGCATCGCCCGCTCGGAAATGGGGCAGGGGACGCTCACCGGCCTCGCCCAACTCGTGGCCGAGGAGCTGGAATGCGACTGGTCGAAGGTGACGACGGAATATCCGACACCCGGTGAGAACCTCGCTCGCAACCGCGTCTGGGGCAGCTTCTCGACCGGTGGCAGTCGCGGGATCCGCGAGTCGCATGAATATGTGCGCCAGGGCGGCGCCGCGGCACGCGCCATGCTCGTTGCGGCCGCGGCGGCGGAATGGGGCGTGCCGGCCAGCGAATGCACTGTTGCAAAGGGCGTGATCACCCATGCCGCGAGCGGCCGCAGCACCACCTTCGGCAAGGTGGCCGACGCTGCCGCGCGTCAAACCCCGCCGACCGATGTCCGCCTGAAGGACCCGAAGGATTGGACCATCGCCGGCAAGCCGCTGCCGCGCCTCGACACCGTCGACAAGCTCACGGGCAAACAGGTTTACGGCACGGATATCGTGCTTCCCGGCATGGTCAATGCCGCGATCAAGGCCTGCCCCGTCTTCGGCGGCAAGATCGCGAGCTTCGATTTCGCGGCCGTATCCGGCATGCCGGGCGTGCGCAAGGTCGTGCAGGTGGACGATGCGACGGTTGCCGTCGTCGCCGACACCTGGTGGCGAGCCAAGACGGCGCTCGATGCCCTGCCGGTCGTCTGGGACGAGGGGCCCAATAAGGATGTCTCGAGCGCCTCGATCGCCCAGATGCTCGAGGCGGGGTTCGACGCCGACGATGCTTTCGTCGGTAGCCAGCAAGGCGACGTGAAGGCGGCGCTCGCCGGGGCGGCCAAGACGGTGACGGCTGTCTACAGCTTCCCCTATCAGAACCACGCCACCATGGAGCCGATGAACGCCACCGCGCTCTATACGCCGGAGAAATTGGAGGTCTGGGTCCCGACGCAGAACGGCGAGGCGAGCCTGGCGGTCGCCGCCGAAGCCGCCGGCCTGCCGGTCACCCAATGCGACGTGCACAAGATCCATCTCGGCGGCGGATTTGGCCGGCGCGGCAATTTCCAGGACTATGTGCGCCAGGTGGTCGCGATCGCCAAGGAGCTTCCGGGCACCCCCGTCAAGCTCATCTGGTCGCGCGAGGAAGATATGCTGCACGGGGCCTATCACCCCACGACCCAGTGCAAGATGACCGGGGCGCTCGATGCCGACGGCAATCTAACGGCGCTGCATATGCGCATCTCCGGCCAGTCCATTCTGGCGGCGGTGCGGCCGGAAGGCATGCAGGGCGGCAAGGATCCGGTGGTCTTCCAGGGCCTCAATGCCGGCGGGGCCGAAGGCTCCCTGGGCTATTCGGTCGATAATCTCCTGATCGACCATGCCATGCGCAACCCGCCGATCCCGCCGGGCTTCTGGCGAGGCGTCAATCTCAACCAGAACGCGGTCTATGTGGAATCCTTCATCGACGAGCTCGCCCATGCCGCCGGACAGGATCCGCTCGCCTTCCGCCGCAAGCTGATGGCGAAGCATCCCAAGCACCTCGCGGTGCTCGAAGCCGTCGCGACCCGCATCGGCTGGGAGAACCCGCCGCCCCAGGGCGTGCATCGCGGGCTTGCCCAGATCATGGGCTTCGGCAGCTATGTGGCGGCCGCCGCCGAGGTCTCGGTCACCAACGGGCAGCTCAAGATCCATCGCATCGTTGCCGCCACCGATCCCGGCCACGCGGTCAATCCGGCGCAGATCGAGCGGCAGGTGGAAGGATCCTTCGTCTACGGCCTCTCCGCCTGCCTCTACGGCGAATGCACGGTGAACGGCGGCCGCATGGAACAGGAGAACTTCGACACCTACGAGGTGATGCGCATGGCGGAGATGCCTGCGGTGGAAACGGTCATCACGCCCTCCGGCGGTTTCTGGGGCGGCGTCGGCGAACCGACCATCGCAGTGGCGGCTCCTGCGGTGCTCAATGCCATCTTCGCGGCGACAGGCAAGCGCATCCGCACCCTGCCGCTGAAGAATCACGATCTCGCGTGAGCGAGGCCGTGAAGCATCGCCGGGCGGCGTTACGCGCCCGCCGCGCGGCGCGAGGGGGGCTTGCCCTCTTCGCCGCCCTCTGGGTCGCAGCGCCTCCAGCGGCCCGGGGGGCGCCCCCGGCGGGTGCGGCCGCCTGTTCCGGATGCCACGCGCCGGTGCCTGGAGGGGCCATCCCGAGCCTGCAAGGCCTTTCCGCCACCGACATCGAGACAGCCATGACGGCTTTTCGCTCTGGAGAGCGCGAGGCAACCGTCATGGATCGCATCGCCAAGGGCTTTTCCGATGAGGACATCCGCACCATCGCCGAATGGCTCGCCGCGAACAGGGAGCAAGCGCTCCGCCCCACCCAGCCGTAGGGCCGTTCTCAAAGGGCTGGCGGCCGGCAGCGCGACGATCCTCGCCGCTCCGCCGGTCGTTGCGCAGGCACGTCCGCCGGTGGTCGTCGTGGGCGGCGGCTTCGCAGGGGCGAGCTGCGCCCGGGCGCTGCAGCGCCAAGATAATGCGTTGGCCGTCACCCTGGTCGAGCCGAACCCGCGCTACACCGCCTGCCCCTTCAGCAATGAAGTCATTGCGGGCCTGAGGGAGCTCGAGGCGCAGCAGTTCGGTTACGACGGCCTGCGGCGGGACGGCATCACGGTCGTCCAGCGGTCCGTCACCGGCCTCGACGCGCAGGCCCGTCGCCTGAGGCTCGATGATGGCTCCGACCTAGACTATGCCCGGCTCGTCCTGGCGCCGGGGGTCGATTTCGACTTCGAAGCGATCCCGGGCTATGACGCCGCCGCCGAGGCCTTGCCGCATGCCTGGAAGGCCGGCGAACAGACGCTGCTGCTGCGCCGCCAGTTGGAGGCGATGGAGGATGGCGGCCTCGTCGTCATCGCCGCGCCAGCCAATCCCTTCCGCTGTCCGCCGGGTCCCTACGAGCGCGCCAGCCTGATCGCGCATTATCTCAAGGCGCACAAGCCGCGCTCCAAGCTCATCATCCTCGACGCCAAGGACGCATTTTCGAAGCAGCGGCTGTTCGAGGCCGCCTGGCAGGAGCTCTATCCCGGCCTCGTGGAATGGGTCTCCCTGTCCTTCGGCGGTCGTGTCACCGAGGTCGATGTCGCGACGAAAACGCTGGTCACCGAATTCGGCAGCCATAGTGCCGCCGTCGCCAATGTCATCCCGCCGCAGAGGGCCGGCGCGATCGCCCGGACGGCCGGCGTCGCCGATCGCACGGGATGGTGCCCGATCGATCCGGTCACCTTCGAGTCCCGTCTCGTACCCGGCGTCCATGTCATCGGCGATGCGGCAATTGCCGGCGCCATGCCGAAATCGGCCTTCGCGGCCAATGCCCAGGCCAAAGCCTGTGCCGCCGCCGTCGCGACCCTGCTCACGGGCGAACAGCCGGCGCCGCCCAAGCTGATCAACACCTGCTATAGCCTCGTGGCGCCGGATTACGGCATCTCGATTGCCGGCGTCTACCACCCGAGCAATGGCCTTTTGGCCGAGGTGGACGGCGCCGGCGGGGTCAGCCCACTCGACGCCCCGCCCGATTTTCGCGCGCGTGAAGCCACCTATGCCGCGGCGTGGTTCGAGACGATTACCGACGAAGCCTTCGGATGAGGCGGCTTGGTATGGGCCCGATGCTTCTTGCCCTCGCCGGCGCCCCGGCGGCCATGGCCGAGGAACCGCTCAGGACCTACGCGGTCACGGGCGATGCGATCCGGCTGTCGCTGACCGGCCGCCCAGGCGATGCCGAGCGTGGCAGAAGCCTTGTCATGGATCGGCACAAGAGCCTCTGTCTCCTCTGTCATTCCGGCCCCTTCCCGGAGCCGCATGCCCAGGGCACGCTCGCGCCGAGCCTCGCCGGGGTCGGCGGAAGGCTCTCGGAGGGCCAGATCAGGCTGAGGGTCGTGGACATGAAACGGCTCGATCCCGACAGCATCATGCCGGCCTATTACCGCGTCGATGGCGGCGAGCGCGTCGGCGAGGCCTGGCGGGGCCGGCCGGTGCTCGCGGCAGACGAGATCGAGGATATCGTCGCGTTTCTCGTTACGCTGAAGGAATGAGTCATGGGCGTGGAGAAGGGCGCAGAGTTGGGCGCAGTTTTGCCTGAGGATGCGGTGCCGATGCGGCGGCGGGATCTGCTCGCGGCGTCCGCCGCCTTCGTCGTCACGCTGACACTGCCGCGGGTGGCCCTCGCCCGGCCGTCGCTCGCCGATGCCATACACGGCTTCACCGGCGGGGCACCGATCAATGCCGGCAAGGTTCGCCTTGCCATCCCGCCGCTCGTCGAGAACGGCAATGCGGTCGGCGTGAAAGTGACGGTCGAAAGCCCCGTGACCGAAGCGGAGCACGTCAGGCGCATTGCCCTGTTTAACGACAAGAACCCGCAGGCGGACGTGGCCGTCTTCCGGCTGGGGCCGCGGTCCGGCCGGGCGGAGGTGTCGACCCGCATCCGGCTCGCCACGTCGCAGACGATTGCGGCTGTCGCCGAGCTCAGCGACGGCAGCTTCTGGTCGAGCGAGGCCGAGGTCATCGTCACGCTCGCCGCCTGTATCGAGGATCTGTCATGACCCGCGCTCTCATCAACGTACCGAAGACGGCCCGGCGCGGCGAGATCATCGAGATCAAGGCGATGGTCGCCCATCCCATGGAGACCGGCCACCGGGCCGACGCAAAGGGCGCGCCGATCCCACGCAATATCATCCACCGCTTCGTCTGCAGCTATGACGGGGAAGAGGTCTTCTCCGCCGATCTCTTCCCGGCTGTCTCGGCCAATCCCTTCATCGCCTTCACGACGGTCGCAACGCGAAGCGGTACGCTCACCTTCGCCTGGACCGGCGACGATGGCCAAACGCAGGTGGCGACCGCCACGATCACGGTGACCTGATGCCGAAGGCATCGCGGCTCCTGGCCGGCTTCGTCGTCTTCGGGCTCGGTGGGCTCGTGGCGATCGCCGGCGAGATCGCGCCCGCCGACAAGCGCTCCGGCTTCGATTTCATGACGCCGGAAAACCGCGCCATGCAGCAGGATGACATGAGCAATCCCGGCATGTTCTCGGTGCTCGAAGGCGAGCAGCTGTGGAACGAGCCGGCCGGTGGGGCGGGCCGCAGCTGTGCCAGCTGCCACGGTGATGCGACCCAAAGCATGCGCGGCGTCGCAGCCCGCTATCCTGCTTTCGAAACCCAGTCCGGCCGGCCGATCGACCTTGCCGGGCGTGTCGATCTCTGCCGGCGGACGCAGCAGCGGGCGGACCCCTTGCCCTTCGAGAGCCGCGAATTGCTGGCGCTGACCGCCTATGTCGCGCACCAGTCGCGCGGCATGCCGGTCTCGCCGCCACAGGACAAGCGCCTCGCCGCCTTTCGCGAGAATGGCCGGCGCCTTTATGAGCGCCGCATCGGCCAGCTCGATCTCTCCTGCGCGACCTGTCACGACCAGAACTGGGGACAGCGGCTCGGCGGCAGCGTCATCCCGCAAGCGCACCCGACCGCCTATCCGCTCTATCGCCTGGAGTGGCAAACGGTGGGGTCGCTGCAGCGGCGCCTGCGCAACTGCATGATCGGCGTGCGGGCAGAGCCGTTCTCCTACGGCGCGCCCGAACTCGTGGAGCTCGAGCTCTATCTGATGGAGCGGGCGAAAGGTCTTCCCATCGAGACGCCCGGCGTCCGCCCCTGAGGGCGGCGATCGCCCGGCCAATATGTCTCAAGATGTAGCATTCGCCCGACGTGAGACATCCTCCGACACTTTCGGGTGTGGCGCGGCACAGTTCTGCGACCTCTTTTGTGCAGAATGAGCCGATCCACAAATGGGGAGATCGAGCGATGAACCGACTGCCCAACGACTATTCCGCAAGAGGCCTTGCGGACGAATGGCGCGAACCGTCGATCCGCAGCGACGAAGCCTTCGCCAGCTGGACGGAGTGGACTGACCGGACAAGTGCCAAGCCTGCCGACGCCATCATGGACGCGCTCGTCATTCTCGGCGTTCTGGTGATCGTCGCGCTCGGCGCGATCTCCGGGGCGCCTGCGAGCGGTCCGGCCTTCGATGATGGGCAACTCACGCAACCCGCGGCGGTGGTGCCCGGTCATCACAAGGTGCATTTCATTTCCCTTCCCGGGGAGGGGAACGCTGCCGGCGACAAGGGCGAGGACTGCCTCGGCGCGTAGTGCCCGAAGCGGATCGGTCAACCAATGCTGGGTCGGCCCAAGTGGCGCAGCCCTGGCCGTTCGGCTTGTGGGGGAGGGCGATCGTCTCGACGCGACCCGTCCGGGCGGCTCGAAATCCTGTGGGCCGCAAGTATCGCAGCACGGGAATCTTAGTAGGGCGAAGAGGCCGCGACCCCGAAGAAGCCGCGATGTTCAAGGATCTTCGGGGCCTTCGCGAGTCCGGTCTGGTCGTTCAATACGACTATGGCAACCGTGCCGAGCTGATGCTACGCCGAGCGGATCTTGACGGGAGGTTTCCCGGACCGCTGGACCTTGTCGCGCATTGTGACAAATAGCCGTCGCCAACCGTGCTCACCGACGCATCGTCTCCGACTCCATCAACACTTCCAGGCGCTGCTTGCGCGCGGTGCGGATGTGGGTTCGCGCGGCGGTCTCCGCGGCGTCGGGATCGCGGTTGCGGATGGCCTTGACGATAGCCTGGTGTTGCTCATGCCATTCGCTCAAGCGGAGCTGATCACCCGTCAGTCGTGGCAGCAGCGAGATGGTCGAGGCGATGTTCTCAAGGCTGCGCAGAAGAAAACGGTTATGAGCTGCGAGATAGATGAGGCCATGAATCTTGTCGCTGATACGTGAGAACGACTTGGCGTCGTTCATCGCAGACGTGGCTTTGTCCATGAGCTCGGCGAGCGCTTCGATCTCCACCTCGGAGGCGTGCTGGGCGGCAAGCCTTGCTGCAGTCCCCTCCAACGCTTCGCGGATCGTGTAGAGCTCCATGATCATCTGGTGATCGAGCTCCATGACCGTGAGCCCGCTCCGCGGCACATGGGTCAACAGGCCCTCGGCTTCGAGCCGATAGATCGCCTCGCGCACGGGCGTGCGCGACATGTTCAGCCGTTCGCTCAGATCCGTTTCGGTGATGCGCGTGCCGGAGGTCAGGGTGCCGTCGCAGATCGCATCCCGGAGCCGCAGATAGGCCTCCCGCGCAAGATCGCGCGGCGCGAGATTGGCCTTGGCCGGTTTCGGGCGAGAGGTCGAGCGTGGCGTCTTCATTCGCGTGGGTGCCCCGAGCTTTCCACGGGAGTTAACTGTGGCCAGAGCGGAACACAACGGACGAGATGTCGCCGCTCCCGCGCTCTTGCGCGACGCATCGCCCCGTCAAGACCGTCTGGCGATCGCGTCGAAGGCTGGCCCCTTGCGGAGCTTCTTGCGGCGGCTGACATCCTGGATGGCGGCGAGCGGCGCTCGCTCGCGGATAAGGATCTCCTGCTCCCGTTCGAGCTCGATGATCTCCGCAACCTCTGGAATAAGGACGTCGGCGATCTCGTAGGGCGCGACGACGATCCCGTCGGCATCGCCGACGATGAGGTCGCCTGGCCTGAGATAGGCGCCGGCGCATTGCACGGCTGTGTCGACATCGATCACATCGAGCTCGGTATGAAAGGGCCTTGCCGTCGCGCCGCGGGCGAATACCGGAAAATCGAGGTCCCGGAGCTCGAGCACGTCGCGGATGCGGCCATCGGTGACGACCCCGGCAAGCCCGCGGTACATGCAGAAATGGGCGATATTTTCACCCATCAGCCAGCCGCGTCCGCCCGTCGTTGCGATGATGAGGACATCGCCGGGGGTGAGCTGTTCGGCAGCAGTGTAGATCGAGTGGCCCGAATGTTTCATTCCCGACTTCGGGGCAAGCTGCATGGTCCTGACACGCCCCGCCAGCCGCCAGGTCGGATTGACGGGATGAACATCGTCCATCCACGCGCCGAGGCCGAAGCGGTAAAGTCCATCGGTTACGAGGCTCGACGACGTGGTCCGATAGAAGGACATCGCCTCTTCGGATAGCGGCGGTAACGAGGCCATGGCATTCCTCCCTGTCTTATTATGGCTATGGCTAGAGCGCCGCGGCGACCGCATCGCCCATTTCGCGCGTTCCGACGACCGTCGTGCCGGGCTCGGCGATATCTGCCGTGCGCAGACCCGCGGCTAGCACGCGGCGCACCGCCTGCTCAATCTGGTCGGCTGCATCCGGCAAGTCGAAACTGTAACGGAGCATCATGGCCGCCGAGAGGATAGTCGCGAGCGGATTGGCGATATTGCGGCCGGCAATATCCGGCGCCGAGCCGTGGATCGGCTCGTATAAACCCTTTTTGCCTTCGCCGAGCGAAGCCGAGGGCAGCATGCCGATGGAACCTGTGAGCATCGCCGCCTCGTCGGACAAGATGTCGCCGAACATGTTTCCGGTCAGGATGACGTCGAAGTCTTTGGGCGCGCGCACCAGGGCCATGGCGGCCGCATCGACATACATATGTGTAAGCGCCACATCCGGATATTGCTTGCCGATTTCCGTCACCACCTGCCGCCACAGCACCATCGTCTCCAGCACATTGGCCTTGTCAACGGAGCAGAGCTTGCGACTGCGGCCCCGCGCCACCCGGAAGGCGACATGGGCGATGCGGGCGATCTCCGATTCCTTGTAGCGCATGGTGTTGATCGCTTCGCGCTCGGCCCCCTCCTGCTCGACGCGGCCGCGCGGCTCGCCGAAATAGATGTCGCCGTTCAATTCGCGCAGGATCAGCAGGTCGAGCCCGTCCACGACCTCCGGCTTCAGGGTAGTGGCATTGCGCAATTCCGGCAGAAGCTTGGCGGGGCGGTAATTGGCGAAGAGGGCGAGCTCCTTGCGCAGGCGCAGGAGCCCGAGCCCGGGACGTTTGGTGCGCGGCAACGCCTCATATTGCGGCGCGCCGGCTGCGCCGAACAGGATCGCATCAGATCGCCGGCAGAGCGCGAGCGTCTCGGGAGGCAGCGGATCGTCCGCCGCATCGACCCCCGCCCCGGCGATCGGCGCTTCCTCCATGTCGAAGGCAAGACCCGCCGATGAGAGCGCCTTGAGGATCTTTACGGCTTCGGGCACGATTTCCTTGCCGATGCCGTCGCCCGGGAGCAGTGCGATCTTCATCCGAGAATGCCCTCTGGAACATTTGAGGATCGGGCCGGCACCGACGACGCCCGCCCGGTTGATCAGCAGCGCTGAGTGGATACGGCTGCATACGCCAGAGTAGTATCGCTTTTCACGCGAAGTCCAGTCGCCGGGCAGCCGCGATCCGGCAGAACAAGGCTTCAGCCCCTCCGCGTGATCCTACCGGCGTCAGCCGGTCTGTCATTCGGTCGTGAAATTCGATTTCGGCAGTCTTGCCAAGTCTACCATCGCAGGTATCGCCGGCCAGCCGCCGCACCCAAGAGGCAGACCGTGCCGATGGCAAGGCCGTACCAGACAAGAACGAACAGCGCGCCGTCGTTTTTGCATGCCACGGCATAGGCGCAGGCGCCCAGCGCTCCCGCCAAAAGGCCCGACGAAACGCCCGCCAAAGTGGGCCTTGTGACGACGGCGCCTTTCAGCGTCCTTAACATGATCGCGAGAGCCGGGAGGGAGAGTGCCAAGATCGACAAAAAGCAGATGGGAACAGAAGCGGCGTCTCTTCCAAAGAGGGGAAATCCGCTCGTATCCACAATGGCGCCGACAAGCAGCGCGGCCATGCCTGGCAGCAGTGCTAGCGCAGCCCAGCGGCTCGATCCGGGCACGCCCTCATGCCGGACGACGACGAACGCGCCGCTCGCGAGCAGGATCATGACCCCTGCCTTGTAGTGGAACGGATCGGAACGGAGAACCGTGTCCCAATCCACATCTCGTCCGCCGACCAGGAGAACGAGGCCAAGGGCGAGCACAAAGGCGATGAGCGACGCTCCAAGAAGCGTTCTTCCAAATTCTGTGCCTGCGCACCTGGACTCAGACCTTGCTCCGGCTTCGCGTGCAAGACATCGGATCATGGCGTTCGTGTCAGTCATCAGCATTCTCCGGCCGATTGTGGGTCCGGTCCGGCAGCCAGTTTCGAGAGTTTTTTCAAAGCCCGGTGCATGGTCATGCGGATCGTGCCCTCGCTTGCATTCAGCCGGGCAGCGGTTTCCTTGATCGACGCACCGTCCACGGCGAGTGCCTCGACGACCCGACGCTGCCCCGCCGGCAAGGCCGCCAGAGCCCGGTCGATGTCGCGGTCGATGAGTCCGCTTTCGTCCGGCGCGTATTGGTCGATGACCTCGATCCAATCATCAAAGGCGAGATCGACTCTTGTGCGGCGCTCACGCAAGCGGCGCCTGACGGCGTCGGTCAGCTTGTAGCGGACGATGGCGTGAAGCCACGGCAGAAAAGGCCTCTGATCATTCCATCGCCGTCGCATCGTGTGAAGGCCGATGAGGATTTCCTGCACGACGTCTTCCGTCTCGGAAGGCGGCAGGCCCAGATGCGAGGCGCGGCCTCTTACCGTCGTGCGCAACACACGGGCGACATCTTGCAGGAGCCGCTCATAGGCCACCGTGTCACCCTTGCGCTCGGCCCGCATGGCCGCCGACCATCTGTCTTCCTTCGAATCCATAGACGTCTATTCGCTCACACGCGGGTTTCGTCACACCTCGACTAATTTTTTCTGCGGATTGGTCAAGGCATCACGATACAGTGATGGCGTTGCGATAGCAGGCGCCGCGACGAAAAAACTCCTGAATCCCGCAGCCGATTACAGCATTTCAGGAGCAGTTACATGATGAATAGGCGTGTTTTCTCTGCGGCCCTTGCGGGCGGCGTCGCCGCTTCGCTGGTGTCGACCCGCAGCATGGCTGCCGCCACACCGGCAAAGGTCCGCAATGTCGTTCTGGTACACGGCCTGTTTGCCGACGGCTCTTCCTGGAGTGCGGTCATCGCGCGATTGCAAACGGCGGGGCTCAACGTCACGTCAGTCCAGAATCCCTTGACCAGCCTGCCCGAGGCGGTCGCAGCCGCGCAGCGCGTGCTCGACCGGCAGGATGGCCCGACCGTCTTCGCCGGGCATTCCTTCTCGGGCATGATCGTCACCGAGGCCGGCGTGCATCCGAATGTATCGGCTTTGGTCTATGTCGCGGCGCGGGCGCCCGACGCCGGCGAGGATTACGGCGCCCTGGCCAAGACTTATCCGACGCCGCCGGCTAGTGCCGGTATCGTCTTCGACGGGGAGTGGGGGCGGCTCAGCGAGGCGGCGTTCCTGCGCGACTTCGCCGGCGATCTGCCGGCGGACGAGGCGAAGGTGCTTTACGCTGTTCAGCAGCCCTTCCGCAAGGAACTGCTCATGGGCAGGACCGCGCAGGCTGCCTGGCGTTCGAAGCCGAGCTTCTATGCCGTCTCGACCGAAGACCGGACGATCAACCCCGACCTCGAACGCTTCATGGCCAAGCGCATGGGTGCGAAGACCATCGAGGTCAAATCGAGCCACGTCTCGATGATCTCCCATCCAGACACGATCGCAAACCTCATCCTTGAGGCCGCGGGGCATCGGAAATGAAGCACTCCGATGTCACCCGATGCCAGCGATATCTGCCATCAGCGCGCCCCGGCCCTGGCCTGCCCCTATTGAGTGGTCCGGTTTGAGCCTAATGCATTGTTAGCCTTGCGGCCGCTTTTGATGCCGGCGGTGCCGGCGGCATAGGCGCGGCCGGCGCCGGGCGGCTTGTGTGTGAAGCGCTGCACAATCGCCGGCCAAAGCTTTGCCTACTGGGCCGCTTCGGAGGCGCACCTGAACACCCGGAACGCTGTTGCGGGCGTGCAGCGTACGGTCGCCGTCTTCACGATCGGCGGTATGGGAAACGCTCTAATCGTGGCGCTCATCGTTCCTCGCCGTGCTTGTCAGCGGCATCGGAAAAGGAACCGAGCGCCGACCGCCACATCTCGTCGACATACGCCCTGAGCTCACCCAGCGCCGCGCTCTCCGCATGATAGATCCGGCGGGTCCCCGCGCGCTCCTCGCGAACGAGTTCGGCTTCCTTCAGCACCTTCAGATGCTGCGAGACAGCGGGCCGACTAATCGGCAGGACACATGAGCGCCCAGCCATTCACGTCCCGGTGCGATCCTGCCGCACGGACCAGTAGAAGCGCTCGACATCGCTGAGATGGCGCCGCATCTCCCGCTCGGCCCCATCCGGATCCCGGGCAACGACCGCCTCGAAGATGCGCTCATGGCAGCCGATGGCGGCGGCGAGCGCCTCGGGATGGCGCAGCGACGTGTGGCGTTGGTCCTGGAGCACCTCGAGCACGCTGTTGTAAAGCGCGGTCACGAGCGGATTTCTGGAGAGGCTCGCGATCCCGAAATGGAACGCATCATCCGTACGGGCGAAAGCCTCCAGGTCGCGCGCGGTCGCCCGGTTCTCATCCAACAGCTGCTTCAGCATCGCGAGCGCGTCCGGGGTCGCGGCATTGGCGGCCTCCCGCGCGAGCGCCACCTCCGTAAAGAGGCGGGTCCGCTGGAAGAGCTGCATCCCCTCGGGCCGCCGCACCAGGAGCGTGGCGGCGGTTCGCAGATGCTCCAAAAGGTCGGTGGGATCGGGTTCCGTCACCCGCGCCCGTTCTCCGCTACTGACGGAGATCAAGCCCTTCTTGTTGAGCCAGAGCAGCGCTTCACGGACGGCCGGCCGGCCGACGGCGAAGCGTTCCATCAACTCACGTTCGGACGGTAAGGCCTCGCCGACCGCGAACTCGCCGGACAGGATCATCTGCTCGAGATGCTGTGCCACCTGATCGAAGAGTCTGTGCCTTTTGATCGCGAGCTTGGTCGGTGCCACCGGTCATTCCCATTGTTGAACCCGTATTCTACCGGCCGCATTCGTTGAATACACGTCCTTTTGGCCGCGACGGGGCTGTGGGGTGCCGATAGATCCTCGGCGTGCGTTGGATGGATGCTAGGTTAGCGCGAGGCCTCGACCGCGGCACGCCGCCGGCGGACGGCCGCATAGACCGACAGGGTGACGGCGATGATGAGGATCCCGCCGTTGAAGAAATACTCCACGTAGAAGGCGGCCCCGAGCTGCTGCACGCCGGAGAAGGAGAAGGCGAGGATGAGGACAGCGAACAGCGTTCCCCCCACATTGACGCGTCCGGGACGGATCGAGGTCGCACCGAGCAGCGCTCCGGCGAAGGCCGGCAGCAGATATTCCTGGCCGACCGAGGGCGTGCCCGAGCGCAGGATGCTGGCGAGCAGCACGCCGCTGAGCGCCGACAAGAGCCCCGAGGCCATGAAGGCGCCGGTGACGCAGCCCGCCACATTGATGCCGGACAATTCCGCCGCCTTGGCGTTGGAGCCGATGACATAGAGGCTGCGGCCGATCGGCATGCGTTCGAGCAGAAGCCACAGCGCCAGTGCGACAATGGCCACATAGATCGCCGGCAGCGGCACGCCGGCGACGATCGCCGACAGGTTGGCGAAGCCGTCCGGCAGGTCGAAGCCGGGGATCTGCTGGCCGTCCGTGTACCAGTTCGACACGCCGTAGAGCAGCGAGCCGACGCCCATGGTGGCGATGAAGGAATCGATCTTGAAGCGCGTCACCAGAATGCCGTTGACGAGCCCGACGATTAGCCCGATCGCGATCACGGCGAGCGCTGCGACCGGCCAGGGCAGATGGTTGTTCACCTGTAGCCCGACGATCAGCACCTGGGCCATGCCGACGTGGTAGCCGACCGACAGATCGAAGCGGCCGGTGGCAAGCGGCATCATGACGGCAAAGGCCAGCAGCGCCGTCACCGCCTGGCTCGTCAGGAGATTGCCGATATTGCCGCTCGACAGGAAGGTCGTCGGCCGCAGTGCCGAGAAGACGACGAGCACGAGCAGGAAAACCACCGCAAGGCCGTAACTCGCGACGAACTCGGACAGGCGCTTGGCGGCGTTGGACTTCACCGAGCCGCGATCTGCGGCGACGGGAGCGGGACTGGTCATGGGCGGCGCTCGGTCGAGGCGGTTGCGGTGGAACGGGAGGCGCCGAGCGAGGAGCGGGCGACAAGCTCGTCCATGGTGATCTCGGCGCCGCTGAGCTCGCTTGCCACGCGCCCACGATCGATGATCAGGGCCCGGGTGGCGAGAGCGGCGACCTCGTCGAGGTCGGAGGAGACGACGATGACGGCCGCGCCGTCGCTCGCGGCCCGGCGCAACATGGCGTGGATCGACAGCTTCGCGCCTATGTCGACGCCGGCCGTCGGCTCTTCGAGGATCACGACGCGCGCCTTGGCCTCGAGCCAGCGGGCCATGCAGATCTTCTGCTGGTTGCCGCCGCTGAGCCAGTCGATCAGCGAGGTCTCGTTGCGCGGCCGCACATCGAAGGTTTCCAGCAGTTGCCGGGCGCGGCGCCGTTCGGCCGCCGGCGAATAGAGGCGCCACGGCGTGCCATGGCCGAGGCGCGGATTCACGAAGAGATTTTCCGTGAGCGACATGCCGGAGAAGGCGCTCTCCTGCGTGCGGTCGCCGGCCAGCAGAACGATACCGGCCTCGATCCGTGCGGCGATGCCGCCATCCGGCGCAAGTTCACGCCCGTCGAGGTGGATGCGGCCCGCATCGGCGCGTTTGGCGCCGAAGATGCACCGCCCGATCGCCTCCTGGCCACCGCCCCGGAGCCCGACGAGCCCCAGGATCTCGCCGGCCGACGCCGAGAAGCTGATGGGCCCGCGTCGCTCGACCACCAGGTCTTCGACAGCGATCACCGGCTCGCGGCGCGCCACATTTGCCGGGCGCTGGCGCGCGAGTTCCACCGCCCGGCCGAGCATTTCGGCAACGAGCCGTTCTGGCGCGGTCTCGGCGATTGGCGCCGTATGGACATGCCGGCCGTCGCGAAACACGGTGACGCGGTCAGCAAGGCCGAAGAGCTCGTTGAGCCGGTGCGACACATAGATGATGCTGGTGCCCGCCGCTTTCAGGCGGCGCATGGCTTCGAACAGATTGACCGCATCATGTTCGGGAAGCGACGCCGTCGGCTCATCGAGAACGAGGACGCGCGGCGTGTGCGCGAGCGCTCGGACGATGCCGAGGATCGCCTTCTCCGGTGTGCTGAGCGTGACCACGAGGCGGTTGGGGTCGATGGGCTCGACCTGCATGATGCCGTAGATCCGCTTGGCCTGGGCCATCACGGCGGACCAGTCGATGAGGCCGCGGCGGCGGGGATAGCCGGCGACGAGGGCGATGTTCTCACCGACGCTGAGATCGTCCACGAGGGCGAGGTCCTGGTGGACGAAGGCGATGGGCAGCGCCTGCTGGCGCGGATCGACGGGCTCGCCGTCGAGCAGGATCTCGCCGCCGTCGAGGTCGTAGACGCCCGCGAGCACCTTGATGAAGGTCGACTTCCCGGCGCCGTTCTCGCCGATGAGGGCGTGGATCTCGCCCCCAGCGAGAGAGAAGGACGCGCCATCGAGCGCAAGCGCGCCGAAGAAGCGCTTGGTCAGGTCCTTCGCCTCGAGCACCGGCACGGTGGTCGTCATCCAGGAATACTCGCTCGCCGGGGTGCCTGGCCCTACTGGGCCGAGCAATCCTTGCTCGTGCCGCGCCAGATGTTCAGATAGTGGCAGGCAAAGCCGTTGCTCGGTATGAACTCGTTGTTCTTGCCGCCCTCGATATCGGCGTTCTCGCGGGTTACGAGATAGGTCGGCTGCACGAATTTGGACGGCTCCTCGCCGGCCATGGCGCGCACCACGGCGTCGACCGCCTGGTAGCCGAAAAGCGTGCTCGGCTCGGGCACGGTCGCCACTTCGTAGGTGCCCTTGCGGATCATGTCATAGGCCGAGGGCGGGCCATCCGAGCCGACGAGGTGCACATCCTCCGGCCCGACGCCGGAGGCCCTCAGAGCAGACGCCATATAGGGATAGAAGTTGTCGCAGCAGGTGGTGCCCCACCAGTCCTTGCCCTGATTGGCAATAATGCCCGAGATGATCGAGGGAATGCGTCTCGTCTGGTCGGCGAGCGGGATGTTCACCATCTCGACGAAGGTGCAGCCCGAGCAGTTCTTGATCGGGTCGGTGGCCGCTTTCGCCTTGAACCGAGCTATGGCGAAGCTCGAATCGAGGAAGTGGAAGACCTTCGCCTTGCCGTCGGACTGCGCGATGACATAGGCGGCCTGCGTCTCGCCGATCTCGGCGGGATTCGAGGTGATATTGTCGAAGAGGTTGGTCTGCGGATCCGGTCCTGGGAACGCGGTGGCATGGATGCCGATGACCGGGATGTTCTGCGCGACCGCTTGCTTGATCGGCTCCTGGAGCGCGCTCGCATCGGCGGAGGTGATGATCGCGGCGGGCTTCATCGAGACCGCCTGCTGCATGGCCGCCAGCGTGCCGGTGACCGTGCCCTTGCCGTTCAGGACCACCGACTTCCAGCCGAGGGCCTTGGCGGCCTCCTCGACGCCGCGGCCCCAGTTGACGAACGAGACATAGGACTGATCACCCGAGACATAGACGACCGTGACGGCTTCCGTCGTGGCCTTGGGGCCTGAGGTCGGCCCATTCCACGTGGTCTGCGGCTTGGTGCGTTCCGCGACGATCGCCTTGGCTTCGTCCACGCTGATCGTCTCGTGAATTTTTGGCTCCGGCCAGGCATCGAAAGGCTTCGCCCTGGTTTCGGCCAGCGCCGGTCCGGCCGCCGACAGCCCGGTTGCGAGGACGAGCGTTCCGAGCATCATCCTCGGCGCGACAGGCCAGGCGGATAACCGCAAGCAGATCGATGGCTGAGACATGCTTCTTCCTCCCCCAAGTGTTCATTAACGTGTTCTCTGTGACCTGTATGACAGGTCGACAGGTCGACGGTCAAGCTTGCCTGATCATAGGGATGGATGGCTGCTGTGGCTGTGCCCGGGAGACGGCCCACGGGGGGCGCGGCAGCCGTCCATGCCGCCAAACGCTGTCGCAAATTTTCGCCGCTTTTCCGCATTGACAACGTCCTCAATCGGTGAAATCTCTCGTGAGAACGTTCTCATTCGGGAAAGAACGTCTGGGGGAGATCGTGCTCAGGGCAGGACAAGCGCCGCAACTGGCCGTGACCGAGGTCGCCAAGAGCTATGGCGCCACAGTTGCGCTCGAGCGCGTCTCACTCGGTTTGCGGGCCGGCGAAGTCCATGCGCTGCTCGGCGAGAATGGTGCCGGCAAGTCGACGCTCGTGAAGATCCTGAGCGGCGTCGTCCGCCCGAACACCGGCGCCATGCAGCTCGAAGGTGCGTCCTATGCGCCCGGCTCTATCCGCGATGCCTGGCGCGCCGGCGTCGCAACCGCCTTCCAGGAACTAAGCCTCGCACCCAATCTCTCGGTCGCGAAAGCCCTGATGTTGCCGACCATGCAGCGCGACCGTCTCGGATTGGTCTCCCCGCGTCGCACCGCCGAGGCGGCCGCTGCCATCCTCGCGCGCTATCGTCTGACCGAGATTTCACCGATCGCCGACATCGCCAGCCTGTCGCTCGCCGAACGGCAGCGGCTCGAGATCGTGCGTGCGCTCGACCGGGCGGACAAGGTGCTGGTGCTCGACGAGCCGACGGCGGCGCTGCCCGACGTCGACTGGCTGTTCGAGCTGATCCATGAAGCGACTGCCGCCGGCACGGCGGTGCTCTACATTTCCCATCGGTTGGGCGAGGTGCGCTCCTTGTGCCAGCGCGCGACGGTGCTGAGGAACGGCCGCTCCGTTGCACAGGTCGATTTGGCGGACGCGAGCGATTCCGACATTTTCGAATTGATGGTCGGCCGCTCGGAGACCATTGCCGAACGCAGGCGAAGCGGACGCATCGAAGCCCGAACCGCGCTGGCGGTCCGCGGCCTATCCGGCAGCA
Organism: Chelatococcus sp. GCM10030263; assembly: GCF_042666455.1. Lineage (NCBI taxonomy): Bacteria > Pseudomonadati > Pseudomonadota > Alphaproteobacteria > Hyphomicrobiales > Chelatococcaceae > Chelatococcus > Chelatococcus sp. GCM10030263. Next base: position 1,045,102 of record NZ_JBHTDB010000005.1, read on the forward strand.
AGGTCCGGGACGTTTCCTTCGAGGTGAAGCAGGGGGAAATCCTCGGCATCGCCGCCCTCGACGGACAGGGCCAGCGCGAGCTCTTCCGCACACTCGTGGGGCTGGAGCGCATGAAGGCGGGAGAAATCCGGGTCGACGGCCAGCCCGTCCATCCGAAAAGCCCGCGGGCCGCCATCGCGCAGGGGCTCGGCTTCCTCCCGGAGGAGCGCAAGACGGAGGGCATTTTCCCGACGCTAGCCACGGCCGCCAATATCGTCCTGCCCATCCTGCAGCGCATGAGCCGGGCGGGCTTCGTCTCGCCGGCCTCCGAAGGGGCTGCCGCAGCCCGCTCCGCTGATGCTGTCGAGCTCAGCACCCGTTATCTCGGCTTTCGCATCGCCGAGCTATCGGGCGGCAACCAGCAAAAGGCGCTTCTGGCGCGCGTGCTCGCGACGGGTGCCCGGATCCTCCTTCTCTACGACCCGACGCGCGGGGTCGACGTCGGCACCAAGCAAGCGATCTATACGGCGATCGAAGGCTTTGCGGCCGGCGGCGGCGCGGTCGTGCTCTATTCCTCGGAGTTGCCGGAGCTGACCCGGCTCGCCGATCGCTGCCTCGTGCTCTATGGCGCGCAGGTTTTCGCCGAGTTCGCGGGTGAGGACATCGAGGAACGCGCACTCGTGGCCGCCTTGACGGGTCACGCGAGCGCCGCGGATGCGGCACTTTCGGGGAGCCTCCAATGAGCACCGGGCTTGCCCTGGACGCGCCGCGCCAGCGGCTGACCCATCCGTTGGCCGAGCGGATCCGTCGCGGTCTGGCGAGCGGCACGGGGATCATAGCTGCGCTCTACGTCGTCCTCTATGCCGTCTATTCTTTCTGGGATTCGACGGCCCTGACAGTCGACACGGCGCTCAATCTGAGCAACAACGCAACACCGCTCGCCATCGCCGCAGCCGGCGAGACGCTGGTGGTTTTGGCCCGCGGCTTCGACCTCTCGATTGCCGGCGTCATTTCCCTGACCAATGTTGTGATGGCCGTCTATCCGCTCGACGGCCCCTGGGGGGCGTTCGCGAGCCTGCTGATCTGCCTGGCGATCGGCGGTCTCGTCGGCACCGTCAACGGCTATCTCGTGGGTGTTCTGCGCCTGCAGTCGATTGCCGCGACGCTCGCGACCATGATCATCTGCCAGGGGCTAGCGCTCGTCATTCTCGACGCGCCGGGCGGCACCGTCGCCGATTTCGTCAGCTACGAGCTGACGGACCTCGCCTTCGGCGTCGTGCCGATCTCAGGCTTGATCGTTCTCGCCGTCGTCCTGCTCTGGCTCGTCTTCACGCGGACCAATGTCGGCGTCGCACTTTATGCGGTCGGCGCCGACGAGACGGCTGCCGGGCTCTCCGGTGTATCGGTCGTGCGAACCCGCTTCGTCAGTTTCATTGGCGCCGGCATGTTGTTCGGTCTCGCCGGCTTCATGTTGAGCGCGCAGACGGCAACCGGCAATCCGAACGGCGGGACATCCTTCCTGCTGCTCACCTTCGCGGCTGTCGCTCTCGGCGGCACCTCCCTGTCGGGCGGGCGCGGCGGCCTCGTCGGCAGCATTATCGGCGCAGCGACCCTCATGCTTCTGCAGAAGGTGCTGTTCGCCGGCGGGGTCTCGTCCTTCTACACCGGGATCTTCCAGGGCGCCGTCCTCATCCTCGCCGTTATCTTCGGCGGGTTGGTGACGCGCCTCGTCAGCGGGGGGAGGGGGGCATGATCGAAACTCCCCTGCAGCAGGACCAGGCGATGCCCACCGCCGACGTGAACCGCCACCAGACAGCGGCCGCGGCGGACAATCGCGGTACGGCCAAATGGCGCCCGGAGACTATCACCACCCTGTCCGTCTTCGCGATCAGTCTCCTTCTTCTGCTCTGTTCGCGCTTCGTCAGTCCTGCCCTCGGCTCCTGGGACCATCTCAACACGATCATGATGCTGGCATCCTTCCTGATCGTGGTCGCCTTCGGCCAGGGCATCGTCATCCTGACCGGCGGACTCGACCTATCCGCTCCAGCGCTGATCACGCTCGGTGGCGTGTTGACGACCACATGGATCGGGGCCGCGGAGGGATCGAGCGAGCTCCTCATTCCGGCGGTCCTGCTGATTTGCGCCGCCATCGGCGGCATCAGCGGCCTCGGCGTGGTTCTGCTGCGCATTCCGCCCTTCATCATGACGATGGCGACCGGCATCATCACCGCGTCGGCGGCGCTCGGCTATACGAGCGGCACGCCGCGCGGCGCAGCGCCTCCGCTGCTGGTCGAACTCATGAAAGGTGAGCTCGTCGGCCTGCCCCTCATTCTCCTCTTCGTCCTCCTGTTCGCGATCGCAGGTTCTGCCGTTCAGAGCCGCACGTCCTTCGGCCGCCGGCTGACGGCGATCGGCGCCAATCCGGCGGCGGCCCGCGTCGCCGGCATTCCCGTCGGCCTGTCGACCGTCGCGGCCTATATGACGAGCGCCGGAGCGGCCGCCTTCGCCGGCATGATGCTGGTCGGCTATGCCAATGGCGCCACCTTGCGCATGGGCGACGACTATCTGCTGCCGTCGATCGCGGCGGTGGTTGTCGGCGGCTCGTCGATTCTCGGCGGCAGCGGCAGCTTCGTCGCGACGATAGGCGGCGCCATTCTGCTCACAACGCTCAGCACGGTCATTGCCGCGCTCGGCATTCCCCAAGGATGGCGGACGGTCATCGAGGGCTCGATCATCCTGATCGCGCTGCTGCTTCTGCGGGAAAACACCTTCGCCTGGTTGAAACGCAGGGCGCGCTGAGGACCGCGCGCGCCCGGCTCATTGGACGTCTGCATGAGAATGTTCTCACGAGGGAAACGGCGGTCGACGCTAGGGAGAGACGCATGATTAGCTGGAAGAAGACGATGAGGGTGGGCGCCGCGGCTCTATGCACGGCAGCGCTCGGCCTTTCGCTGCTTGCGCAGGACGCCGCAGCTCAGGAGAAGAAGTACAAGATCTATCTCAGCCTCAGCTACAGCGGTAATTCCTGGCAGTCGGAGGCTGCGAATATCGTCAAGGCGCTGGCCAAGACGCCGCCCTACGACAAGATGGTCGAGCTGACGGAGGTGATTTCCGGCACCGATCCACAGGCCCAGATCGCCGCCTACGAGAGCATGATCTCAGCGAAGGCGGACGGCATCATCGGCTTTCCCATCTCGTCGACCGCGCTTAACCGCGTCATCCATCGCGGCTGCGAAAAGGGCGTCAAATTCTTCATGTACGACGCCACGGTCACCGAGCCCTGCGCCTATAACGTCAGCTACATCACTGCGGGATTCGGCGAGAACACGGCGCAGGCGCTCGTCAATGCACTCGGCGGCAAGGGCAAGATCTTCTTGAGCCGCGGCGTGCCCGGCAATTCCGTCGACAAGCGCCATACCGACGGCGCCATGTCTGTCTTCAAGAAATATCCGGGCATTCAGGTGGTCGCCGAATACTATTCCTATTGGGACGACCGCACGACCCAGCAAGAAACCGCGAAAGCGCTCGCTGCCCATCCGGATGTCGACGGCATCTGGGCCCAAGCCGGCGAATACGGCGCGATCCAAGCGCTGCTCGACAAGGGCAACAAGCTCGTGCCGATGACCGGCGAGAACTCCAACGGCTTTCGCCTTGCGCTCGCCAATCCCGACTACCAGAAGCGCGGCCTCAAGGGCGTCTCCGCCGGTTCTCCGCCTGCGACCGCCGGCTATGCGTTCAAGCTGATGATGGAAATCCTCACCGGCCAACGCACGCTCGAGCCCGGAAACATCGAATTTCCGCTGCCCTGGGTTCCGGCCGATCAGGTCAAGCTCTGCAAGGGGCAGACCTTCGAAGACGGCTGCAACACCTTTCCCGACGGCGTCGTGCCGTCGTCCTTCGTGACGGAAGTTTTCAGCCCGACGCTGCTTCCGGAACTCTCGATCCAGTCGGCCCTCGAAGGCAAGCCCACCCCGGGCGCGACCATCAAGCCGCTGCCGAGCGATGTTCCGAAGGCCTCGAACGAGCCGGGCATCAACTGCCAGAAATGCGAACCGCCGGCTGATCTCTACAAGCTGACCAAGGTTCAGCCGACCGTCACCCCCTGATAGCCATCGGCGGGCGGCCGCTGGCCGCCCGCCTCTCAACTGAGGTTCCAGAATGCCGAGATATCTCAAGCGTGGTCAGGACGCGGGTGCAGTCGCCGCGGCGGACGCAAAGGTCCGCGCGACCGTCGAAGCCATCCTCGCGGATGTGGAAGCGCGGGGCGATGCCGCCGTCCGCGAACTGTCGGAAAAATTCGACAACTGGTCGCCGCAGAATTTCCGCCTGTCCCCGCAAGAGATCGAGTCGGCATTGTCGAAGCTCGATGCACGCGACCTCGACGACATCCGCTTTGCGCAGGCCCAGGTGCGCAATTTCGCGGAGAAGCAGCGGGCCACCATCACGGACCTCGAAGTGGAGACGCTGCCGGGCGTCGTGCTCGGTCACCGCAACATTCCAGTCAATGCGGTCGGCTGCTACGTGCCGGGTGGCAAATATCCGATGGTCGCATCGGCCCATATGAGCATCGTCACGGCGAAGGTCGCCGGCGTCTCGCGGGTGATCGCCTGCGCGCCGCCCTTCAAGGGCGGTCCGCATCCGGCGATCGTGGCGGCGATGCATTTCGCCGGGGCGGACGACATCTATGTGCTCGGCGGCGTGCAGGCGGTGGCGGCGATGGCGCTGGGCACCGAGACGATCGCGCCCGTCGACATGATCGTCGGCCCGGGCAATGCCTTCGTCGCCGAGGCCAAACGTCAGCTCTACGGCCGTGTCGGCATCGATCTCTTCGCGGGGCCCACCGAGACGCTGGTCATCGCCGACGACAGCGTCGATGCGGAGATCTGCGCGACCGATCTCCTCGGCCAGGCCGAGCACGGGCCGACCTCGCCGGCAGTTCTCCTCACCAATTCCGAGAAGCTTGCGCGCGAGACCGTGGCCGAAGTGGAGCGCCAGCTCCAGGTGCTGCCGACCGCCGAACTCGCCCGCAAGGCCTGGACCGATTTCGGCGAGGTCATCGTCTGCGACACCTACGAAGAGATGGTGCAGGAGGCCGATCGCATCGCCTCGGAACATGTCCAGGTCATGACGCGCGACCCGGACTATTTCCTCGAAAAAATGACGAATTACGGTGCCCTGTTCCTCGGCAGCCGCACGAATGTCGCCTTCGGCGACAAGGTGATCGGCACCAATCACACGCTGCCGACCAAGAAGGCGGCTCGCTACACCGGCGGCCTGTGGGTGGGGAAATTCCTCAAGACCTGCACCTATCAGCGGGTGCTGACGGACGAGGCGAGCGCGCTCGTCGGCGAATATTGCGCGCGGCTGTGCGAGCTCGAAGGGTTCTCCGGCCATGCCGAGCAAGCCAAGATTCGCGTTCGTCGATTCGGCGGCCGCAACGCCGCCTAGAACGGCGGTTGCGTCTGGCGGAGGTGAGGCATGGCACCGGTTGGCGGCAAGAAGACGCGTAAGCCGCGTGTCACTGTGAAGGATCTGGCGCGGGAACTCGGCATGTCCGTCTCCACAGTCTCGCGGGCCTTTCATCCGCACGCCATCATCGCCAAGGACACGCGCGATCAGGTGCTCGCGCGCGCTCGCGAAATCGGCTACCGGCCCAACCCCTTCGCCAGAAGCCTGATCACTAAACGCACACGCATTGTCGGACTCGTGGTCTCGGACATCACTAATCCCTTCTATCCGGAGGTGGTGACACGGCTCAGCGAGGACCTCGCGGCGATCGACATGAACGTCATGCTGGTCGCCTCTTCCGCCAGTGGCGATATCGATGATGCCCTGCACGTACTGCTGACCTACCAGCCGGATCTGGTCATTATACTCGCCACGAAGATCTCGACCGATGCGCAGCGCGCCTGCGGCGAAGCCGGCACGCCCGTCATCTTCTTCAACCGCCTCTCGAAGGATGACGATGCCTTCGGCGTCTCCTGCGACAACGAAGCAGGCGGCGCCCTGGTGGCCGATTATCTGATCGACCGTGGGCATCGCAGCCTCCTCTATGTCGCCGGACGGCCAGATGCCTCGACCAATCTCGAACGGCGCGCAGGCTTCGTCGCGCGTGCGCTGCAACGGGGCCTGCCGGCGCCGCAATGCATCGAGGCGGGGCTCTTCTCCTATGAGGCCGGCTATGCCGCGGCTTCCGCCTTTGCCGAGCTCTCGCCGCGGCCGGACGGCGCCTTCTGCGCCAATGACATCCTGGCGATCGGCTTCATGGACGGCATCCGCCGGGAAGTGTGGCTGCGCATTCCCGACGACCTGTCCGTGGTCGGTTTCGACGATATCGCGATGGCCGCTTGGCCGTCGCATGGGCTCACCACGGTCCGGCAGCCGGTGGACCAGATGCTGTCCGCCACCGTCGCTCTGGTCGACAAGCTCGCCAATCACGCGCCGGAGGGCCCTTACGTGCATCGCATACCGCCGGCCGGGCTCATCGAGCGCGAGACCACGACCGATCGCCGCAGAACAGAGTGACGTCGCAGATGATGAGCCGTAACCGCACGAGCGATCTCTTCCTGCGGGCAGTGACCATCCACCGCAGCGATTGCACGGCGGTCGCGGCGGCGGTGGCTCCGGCCTTCGAAGCTGCCGCGGTCGACGACGCGCCCCGCGTAGAACCGGTGAACGATGAGCAGGTTGCCGCCTATCGCGCCGGAGCAGCAGAGGTCTTCGAGGCTGGCCGACGGCTCGTCGGGCAACTCGCCGGGCTCCTCATCCTCGTGCGGTTGAGCCGCAGCCGCGACGTGCTCGACCTGCCGGACCTCCCCCTTGCCCGCGAGCGGCTCGCCGCGGCCAAAGAAGTGCTTGGCGCGCTCGCTGCACCGGGCGGTCTCGGCCGGCATCGGCAGGCGCTCGCCGCCACGCTGGACCGGCTCGATCTCTGCCTCACCGAATTCAGCCGCTTCGGCGAAGCGGGCGGTGGCGAGGCAGCCCTCGACCGGGCGAGCGACGCGGTCGCTGCGGCCCATCGCGCGCTCGTCGCGGCCAGCGATGTCGATGCCGGCCTTACCATGGTCGATTTTCGTCAGGCCTGCGGCTGCTGCGCGCCGGCCGTCAATATCAGGATGAACAGGGAAGAAACGTCATGGGAAACTATTCGATCTGGATTCTCGAATACAGCTTCGTGAAAGATTACCACAAGAGTGGTGTTCTCTACGGCGCTCATAACCAGGGCTACGTCAAGCTGCCCTACTGTTATGCGCTGATCAAAGGCGAAGACCATATCGCCATGGTCGATGTCGGCTATAACGACAAGGACTATGGCAAGGTTCTGGGCGACCGCTTCGCCGTCGAGAACTGGCGCTCGCCAGAGGCTGTTCTCGCCGGTGTCGGGCTCAGCCCGGCGGACGTGGACACGGTCTTCGTGACCCACGCGCATTTCGACCATTTCGGCAATGTCGAAGCTTTCCCGAAGGCGACCTTCTATATCCAGGAGCGCGAAATCGCGAAATGGACCTGGGCGATGTCGCTGCCCGACCGGATGCGGTGGATGATGACGGCCGTCGATCCCGGCGACATCGTGCGCGGCCTCGACCTTGCCCGCCAGCGCCGTCTCGTGACCGTCGACGGCGCGCAATCGGACGTTCTGCCGGGCATCGACCTCCATCCCGCCTTCGACAGCCACACCTTCGGCTCGATGTGGGTGACCGTGCGCAACGACGGCAAGAGCGCCTCGACCGACAGCTGGGTGCTGGCCGGCGACCTCGTCTATGTCTTCGACAATGTCGAGGGACCGGGAGCCGCCGTCGATGCAGCAGGGCCGATCTATGTGCCGGTCGGGCTCGCGGTCGGAAGCCAGACCAACCTGGTGCTCGCGACCGAAGAGATGATGAAGCAGGTGGACTACGATTCCCACCGCATCATCCCCGTGCATGAGGAGCGCCTGCGCGATCGCTTCCCGTCTCGCATCACTGCGGACGGCTTGCGCATTACCGAAGTCTGCCTCGCAGAGGGCGAGACCTCGAAAGTGGCTTGAGCCTCGTCTCGAGACGCGGAGCTACCCGAGCGGCATGTCTCACCAGCGCTGGTGGCGTCGATGAAGGTTTCGATCGGCCGCTGGCGGAAGATGTTGAAGATGATCTGGACGCTGATGGCGCCCGGATATTCGATCGCCCTGAGCGCCTCCTCGACGTTGACGCCATAGTTGCGGAGCTTATCCCGGCGACGAGACAGTCCAGGGTGTCGAATACTTCGGGGCGATAATAGAGATCGGTGGGCGGGCAGTGAAGCTGCCCAAAATCGAGCATCTCGACTGCCACATTCTGGAGGCTCCGTTCGATCCCGCCCTTCAGATTCGCATGGCTGTAGCCTGCTACGCACTGCTGCGGAAGCCGCTGGTTCACGGTGGTATCGAACGCACGGCCGACGGCGTCATGATGCGCCGCGAGATCCTGTCCCAGAGCGGGTTCACGTCCTACATAGCCCGCGAGCACCTGCCGGGAAGCGCCGTCCACACCCGTGCCGAGCTCGCAACTTTCGCACGGCGGCGCGCACCGCCTATCATCCGGTCGGGAGCTGCCGCATGGGTATTGGCGCCGATGCGGTGGCCGATCCGCAGCTCAGGGTCTGCGGCATCAATGGCCTGCGCGTCTGCGACAGCTCGATCATGCCGCCCTGATCTCGTCCAACACCGATGCCGCGACCATCATGATCGGCGAAAAGGTGTCCGGCACGATGCGCTGGCAGCAGCCGACCGCGGCGCCGGCTCTCCCCTAGGCATTCGCCTCAGCTGCGCGGCCGCTCTAGGGCGCGATCTTGGCCGAGCGGCTCGCAGCCGCCGCTGCGGCCGCCCCTCCGAGCATCTTGAAACAGAGGATTGCAGCGCTCGCGAGGAAGAGCGAGAGCCCAAGCCCGCCGATCGCCATTTCGAAGCCGCCTGTCGCTTCCCTGCTCAGGCCGATGAACCAGGGCACCGCGATGCCGCTGAGCTGCGCCGCCGAGTTGATGAAGGCGATGGCCACCGCCGCAGCCGTGCCCGTCAGAAAAGTCGACGGATTGGTCCAGAACACCGGCAGGGCCGAGAAGGTGCCCATGCAGGCGATGGCGAGGCCAGTGATGGCGATCATCGGCGAATCGAAATGGCTCATGCACAGCAGAAAGCCGATGCCGCCCACCGCCGTCGAGATCGCGACGGGGGCAACGCGCTGGCCGGTCGCGTCGGAATAGCGGGTGAGCCCGATCATGCCGAGGACAGACAGGAGGTAGATGCCGGAGGTTATCCAGCCGACTGCCATATTCGATGTGGTAAAGAGCTTGATGATCTGCGGCATCCAGAATCCGACCCCATAAGATCCGGAGACTGTCAACAGCAGCACTAATGCGAGAATGACGACCCGTGGATGAGTGAAGACTTCGAGGAAATGATATTTGCGCTGCGCCTCGGTTTCCGCCTTCTCCCGGTCGAGCACATCCTGGAGGCTTCGTGCCTCTTGGGGCGTGAGCCATTTGGCCTCGGCAGGCCGGTCGACCAGATACCACAGGCAGGAGATGCCGATCAGAACGGCCGGCAAGCCCTCGAGCAGGAACATCCATTGCCAGCCCTGTAGCCCGCCAAAGCCGTGGGTGTAATCCAGGAGTGCGGTCGAAACCGGCGCGCCGAGAACGCTCGAAAGAGGAACGGCGATGAAGAACAGGCCGGTGACCCTGGCGCGGTTGGCGCGCGGAAACCAATGGCTGAGGTGCACGATGACCGCAGGGAAGAAGCCCGCCTCCGCCACGCCGAGCAAAAAGCGGATGGCGTAAAGGCTCTTCTCGCCGACAACGAACATCATGGCAACCGAGGCGAGGCCCCAGGTGATCATGATGCGCGCCAGCCACCGCCGCGCGCCAACCTTTTCCATCACCAGATTGCTTGGCACCTCGAACAGGAGATAGCCGACGAAGAACATGCTCGCGCCGAGGCCGTAGGCGGCGGCCGAAATGCCGACGTCCGCGTTCATCTGTAATGCGGCAAAGCCGATATTCACGCGGTCGAGATAAGAGATGAAATACAACAGGCACAGAAACGGCACGAGCCGGACCGATGCTTTCCTGATTGCGCTTTCTTGAGCCGACATCAGACCCTCCCTCGGGCTTATCGTTGTGGGCGCGGGCCGCTGTCGGTGGCCCGTTCGATTTCCCTGATCAGCGTGGACGCCTTTATCGGCGCGTCACGGCTTTGTCCGAAACCACCCGACGCCGCGCGCCAACTCGGCCAAGGCCTCGATGGCTGAGCGTGTACTTCCTGGTTTGCAGCAACGCGATCACGAGCATCAGGCCGAAGCCCACCGGCATCGCCAGAACGCGCCACGTCATGGAGATGCCGAGTGTGGCTGTGATGGTCGTGGATTCGAGCAAAAAGTAGTTCTCGAGGAATAACAGGAAGGCAAGAAATGCAAGGCAGACGATAAGGACAAAGGCTCCGCGTATGAGTGTCCAGGACGACGGCAGACGCGGGACGATTGCTCTCGCCGTTTGCCTCGCCCCGCAGCGGCAAGTTCAATTTTCAATCTGTCGAAGTCATTCGAGGTGTTCGTATCGGACCCCTCAGACGGTCCGGGCCTTGTGCTCCTCGTCGATCGAGCGGGTATCGCCGGTCTCTATGATGGTGCGGGTCGCATCGATAGAGGCATAGATCCAAAGGATCTTCATAGCCTCGGTCGAAGATCGATTGATGAAGCGGTGGGGCAGATTTGCAGGAATGAAGGTGGTGTCTCCCGGCTGCAGTTCGTGCTGCACGCCATCAATCTCGGCAAAGGCCCGACCTTCCAACAGCATGACGCTCTCGTCGCAGTTATGGCTGTGGAGCGGAATGGCAGCGTTCGGTGCAAAGATCGTAATGCCGTTGATGAAGGCCGTGGCTCCGGTCTTGCGCGTCACGAGCGGGATCGTCTTGGCACCACCGCCGCGATCGCGCGCCGGGATCTCTTCGGGGCGAAGGATTGCGGCTTTCCTCGCCGAGGATTCAAGCTGCGTCATAGGGCTGTCCTGTTGATGATATGGACGGGGCCAGCAGGCTGCGCAGCAAAGACACGGCACTGTCCGGCGTTGTGATGACCGGCGCCGCTGTCGCGCCGGACGCCGCCCCGGCGGCGCGGGCCATGGAGAAATGTCCGAGCACGACGGCGTCCACCGGTGGCAAGCGGCGCACCGCATCGGCAATGAGTGCATCATGGCGGCCGGCATCCCCGGCCTTCAGCGCGTCGAGAGCGCCTTCCACGATGCAGCCTTCGAGCTTGAGGTCGCTGCCGGTGGTGTCAGCCAACTGACGCATGTCCGTCGCCATAGCGGGCAGAGCGGGCGGAAAGGTGACGATGAGGGCGATCCTCGGACCGCGATCGAGGGCCTGCCGGAACGCCGCTTCGTTCGGCTTCAGCACGGGAATGGCGAGGTCGGCCTTCACCGCGTCGATTGCCGCGCCAAAGGCAGAGCAGGTGAACAGGACGGCATCTGTTCCGCCGGCGGGAGAGCCGGCGCCCGCGGCGTAGCTCCCGAGCGACCGGAACCGCTCGATCATGCCCGGCGTGATGCTGCCGTCGGCGGCGAGATCGTCTGATAAGGACGTGTCCAGCACGTCGTAGATTCGTGCCGCCGGCCAGTTGGCGTTGAAGGCAGCATGGATAGGCGCCACGGCCTCTCGCAAGGCGTGGATCAACATGATCCGCGGATTGAGACGCAATGGCGCGTTCATGCAAATTCCCTCGACGGCGGGTCTGGCAGTTCGATCGCCAGCATCACATTGCAGAGGCTTTTGCCGTGGATGTCCAGAGCGAGGGAGCGCGTGACGCCGCCGCCAAGCGCGTTATCAATCACGAAGTTGAAAGCCTTCAGGTTGGGGATCTCATAACGCCGCACGGGTCCCTGCGCGATATGCCGAAATGCGTGGAGCACGCGCTCAGTGGTCAATTCCCGGCGCAGGAAGTCCCAGTTGTTCTCGTCATAGCAGATGACCGAGATGTTCGAGGTGTTCCCTTTGTCGCCGGTACGTGAATGGGCGAGATCATAGACGCGAACGCTCATAAATTGCCCTCCACTGCGATCTGTGGGTTTACGAACTGTCTCGGCAGCAGCACGGATTTCACGGCGAGGACGTCGCGCACCCGTGGCTCGCAGGCTCCGCCCGCCCCACCGGGGCCATGGATGTGCATGGCACGGGTTTCGAAGCCGATGGCATGGGCCGCCTTATGGTCACTCGTCCGGCCGGCAAGGCGCAGGCGCACCTCGTAGGGTTCGGGACGGGAATCAGGGTCGCCGTGTAGGCTCGACATGCCGATGAGGTCCACCCGGAAGTCCTCATAGGTGAAGCCGCGGCGGCGCAGGCGCTCTTGTACGATCTCCGCCGCCCATTTGGCACGGGCCACCGCATCGATGCCCCCGTAGGAGACTTCCCCCTCACCGATATAGCCTTCGGCATAGCCGATCGTGACCTTCAGCGTATCCGTTCGCGGCCGTCCCCGGGCGCCGGTCACGCGCACCTGGTCGGGGCCCTCGTCAGTGAGGCTCAGTCCGGTGATGTCGAGCACGCAGTCCGGCGTGATATAGGCGGTCGGGTCGTGCATCTCGTAAATGAGCTGCTCGGTGCAGGTCATGACGTCCACGCGCCCGCCCGAGCCCGGGGTCTTCGTCACTACAACCGAGCCGTCATCACCGACGACCGCGAGCGGATAACCGACATTGGCAAGGTCTGGCACGTCCTTCTTGCCGGGCCAGCCGAAACATCCGCCAGTAACCGAGGCCGTGCATTCCAGGAGATGGCCTGCGGCGGTGCCCTGCGCCAACAGAGCATAGTCGTCGTAAGACCAGCCGAACTCGTGCAGCATTGGGGCGAGAAACAGGGAAGGATCGGCGACGCGCCCGGTCAGCACGATGGGAGCACCCGTGCCGAGCGCTTCGCGGATCACATCGGCGCCTAGATAGGCATTGGCGGATTCCACTTTGGGCATGATCGCCTCGAGCGGCTCACCCGTCTCCAGGATCATCAGCTCGGGACGATGGCGAATGACGGAAATGACATCGTCGCCCAGCACCACCGCCACGGGTACGTCTCCGAGCCCGAGGTCTCGCGCCTCCCGCCGCGCGGCACGCGCACCGCCCAGCGGATTGGCCGCCCCCATATTGCTGACGATACGGATGTTCTTCTCGATGCAGGTAGGCAGCACCATCCGCAGCCGTTCGTGCAAAGACGGCGTGTAGCCCTTGTCCGGATCCCTCGTGCGCGACAGGTTCTCGCGCGCGACCGTACGCTCGGCCAGACATTCGAATACCAGATAATCGAGATGCCCGCGTTCCGCGAGTTCAAGAGCCGGCACCATGCGATCGTCCGATGTTCCCGCGCCTGATCCGATGCGTATCGACTTTCGCTCTCCCATGGATTGACCTCTGTGTGGGCTTGTCATTGCTCTGAGACATCAGTGTAAAGAAAACGATGTTTCGGATGTGCATGTGTTCATGATTAGATGTTTCGAGAAGATGCTCTTGCTGGGGCAGCACGCGCTTTTCATAACGCTCCTAAATCGTCCAGTTGTCTTTCCCGCCGAGGATATAACGGGCATTCTTGGTGGCTGCCGGCAACAGATGGCTCAGTTTTTCAAAAAGCCTTCTGCGACGCCGCAGGTCAGTTGCCGGGCAGGTCCGCTGCGGTCGCGTGGAACATGTTCGTCCAGGCCTTGGGCTCGTGCTTGATGGCGCCGATCCTGTACATGAAGGTCGCGAAGTCCATGGCGCCCGCAGGCACGGTCGTGTACTCGACCTCGGGATCTGCGACCATCTTGGTGAGGTCGTCCACCGTGGCCTTGTCGTTGTTCATCGCGAGATAGATCTCGGCGGCCGCGCGCGGATTGGCCTTGATGAAGGCATTCGCCTCCTCCTGAGCGGCGCGGACGATGGCGACCGCCTTGGGATTGGCGGTGACGAAGCTCGTCATGGCGATCATTACGCCGTTGGTGTGGGGATGCCCCAGTACCTCGTAGGAGGTCAGCACCTTGTGGATCCCGGGCGTTGCCAGCTCGTAATAGTAATAGGGCGAGGAGGCGAAATGGCTGCTCACGTCGCCGCTGTTGCTGATGAGGGCCACCGTGGCGTCGGGATGCGTGCGGCTGATGGTCAGTGGATCGAGCTTGGCGAAGTTCTCTTGCCCCCATTCCTTTGCAGCTGCCATTTGCAGCACCATCGCGTGGACCGAGACTTTTACCGCCGGAACCGCAATTTTGTCTTTTTCCGTGAAATCTTTAATGGATTTGACGGAGTCGTTGCGAGTTACGAGATAGAGCGGCATCGACTGGAGCGACCACAGCCCCTTTACTTCCCGCGGCGTGCCCACCGTCCTGTCCCATAAGGTGAACAGCGAGGGCATGCCGTTGCCGAACATATCGAGGCGGCCGCCCAGCATCGCGTCGTTGAGCTGGCTCGGCCCGGCGAGCGTGATATAGGTCGCCTTCAGACCGGGCATTCCCGCGGCGGCCGCGTGCTTCTCCACCAGATGATCGTGTTCCATGATCATCAGGGGCAGGAACGGCAAGCCCGGCTGGCGGCCGATCCGCACCTCCTGCACCTCCGCTTTCGCAGGAAAGCCGGCGGCGACTGTGCAAAGCATCGCCGCACAGAATGCGGACAATCCGCGCCGGATCGAATTGGCGTTCCTCATGGCCGTCCTCCCCATTCTTGTGATCATTTGTCCAGCACGGGCCGTCCGTCAGCTTCCGGATAGCCCCTGCGCGGAGGCGTGAAACAGATCCTGCCACTGCTTCGCCTGGTTCTTGTACGAGCCGGTCCGGTACATGAAGCTTACAATCTTCATGATGTTCAAAGGCGTGGTGGTGTAGTTGACCTCCGGGTCAGCGATCATCTTGGCGACATCGTCGAGCTGCTGTGTCTTGTCGTTCGTGGCCTTCATATAGATTTCCGCGGCCTCGCGCGGATGGGCCTTGATGAACGCATTGGCCTCTTCCTCCGCGGCGCGTACCACGGCGCAGACCTCCGGATTGGCTTTGTAGAATGCACTCGTGGCGAGGAGGACCCCGTTCGTGTGCTCGCCCCCGGTGATCTCATAGGAGGTCAGGACCTTGTGGATCTTGGGATCGGCCAGTTCAAAATAATAGAAGGGCGAGGAGGCGAAATGTGCTGTGATCTCGCCGCTGCCGCTCATGAGTGCAGTCGCTGCATCGGGATGGCCTCGTGAGATCGTCAGCGCGTCGAGCTTGGCGTAGTTCTCCGGCCCCCAGACCTGCGCGGCCGCCATCTGCAGGGCAATCGCCTGGCTCGACACCTTCACCGAGGGGACGGCGATCTTGTCCTTCTCGGTAAAATCGCGGAGCGTCTTCACCTGGGGATTGTTGGTGACGAGGTAGAATGGCATGGATTGCAAGGCCCAGAGCGCCTTGACCTCGCGGCTGGTGCCGGCAGTCTTGTCGTAGAGCGTCGCCAGCGAGGGTACGCCGGCGCCGATCATGTCGAGCCGACCGCCGAGCATGGCATCGATCAGCTCGGCGGGGCCCGCCCGCGTGATCCAGCTCGCCTTGAGCTCGCCCAGCTTCGAGGCAGCGGCATGTTTCTCGATGAGCTTGAAATGCTCCATTACGAGGAAGGGCAGATAGGGCAGGCCAGGCTGGCCGCCGATGCGCAGTTCTTTGACCTCCGCGCGGGCGGGGGCGGTAGCGCCGAAGGTGGCGAGCCCCACGCAGAAAGCGGCAAAGGCCGCCTTGCCGAGATGCCTCATGATCGATCCTCCCTCTTGTGTCCCCCTTCGGGGTTTATTGGTGCGAATAGAGCGGCAGCCCCGCGACCGGCAGTTCGGCCGTCAGGATGTGTCCGGTCTCGGATTCGGTGATGTAGAGCGTGCGGCCTTCGCGACCGCCGAAGGCGACATTCGTGGTCAGCAGGCCGCGACAGGAACGAATGCAGGCGATAGGCTCCCCGAGTTTGCTGAACAGCCAGACGGTGCCCATGCCCACATGAGCCACGGCGAGGCTTCCGTCGGTCGCCATGGCCATGCCATCCGGCCCGGTTCCGCCGGACATCTGGATGAAGACGCCGACCCGCGACACGGCGCCGTTGTCGAGAAGATTGAGCGGCACCCGCCACACGTTGTTGGCGCGCGTGACGGCGAGATAGAGCGTCTGCTCAGCGGCGTCGAGCACAAGGCCGTTCGGGCTCGGCACATTGTCGAGAAGCCGGTCGAGCTGTCCGGTTGCGCACAGGCGGTAAAGGCACCCGGCGGGGTTCTGCAGGCCGGTCTGACCCTGGTCGGTGAAGTAGAGGTCGCCATCGCGGCTGAAGATCAGATCATTCGTGCCGCGGAAGCGCTCGTGCAGCCCGCTTTCGAGATAGGGCTCGATGCGGCCGGATCCGGGATCGAGCAGCATGATGCCGTTCTTGTTGCAGGTGATGAAGATCCGCCCGTCCTTGTGGATCTTCAGCCCGTTCGGCGTGCCGTCATATTCGCACACCACGTCGAATTCGCCGCCCGGCGAGATGCGGAAGATGCGGCCATAGGGAATATCCACGCAATAGAGATTGCCCGCGCGGTCGAAGGACGGCCCCTCCAGGAAGCAGTCGCGGGCATGGCCCCCGCGAATGACGGGATTATCGGTGCGGCGCAGGTGGTCGGGCACACGGGCAAAGACCTGTGTTTCGACGAGCGGCGGAGCAGCATACATGATCGCGGCTCCGAGCTCAGGCAGCCTTGGCCGCGAGCGCCTCGCGCAGCCCACCCGTGACGCGGTTCGCCTCGGCCATCAGAAAACCGATATCGGTCTGGGTGGTCAGGAAGCGCGCGCCGCGGCGGATCAGCTGGACCTGACGTTCGAGGTTGCGGTCGCCGCCGAAACCGGAATAGCGGCCGTGAGCGGCCGCCACGTCGATCACCCGCTCTATGGCGGCCATGATCTCGGGATCGCCGAAACGGCCGGGCTTGCCCATGGAGACCAGGAGATCATTGCTGCCCACATGGACCACGTCCACGCCGTCCACGGCGGCAATCGCCTCGACGTTCTCGAGGCCCTTCACCGTTTCGATCATGCACACCACGAGGGTCGCCTCGTTCATGGCGGAAATCGCCTGATCGAGGGGCGTCGGGGCGTAGTTGAAATAGGGATAGCCACCGCAGACCGAGCGTTGCCCGACGGGCGCGAATTTGGCTGCGTTCACCGCGCGGCGCGCGTCATCGGCCGTCTCGACGTCAGGGAAGATGATGCCGGTGACCCCGTTGTCGAGCAACAGCGGAACATTGGGGTCGTCCGGCGCCCGCACACGCACCATCGGCGCTATTCCGCAGCCGAGCGCTGCCTGTGCCATGTGTCCGACGGTCTCCGTGGTGAACAGCGAATGCTGCATGTCGATGAAGATGAAGTCGTGCCCGGTTGCCTTGGCGATGCGGGCGATGTCGCCGTTGTGCCCGAGGCGCACGTTCATGCCGAGGGCGATCTCACCGGCCGCCATGCGGTCTCTGGCGGGATTGGGAACGGCAACAGATGCTGAAGACATGGGATCGCTTCCTCAATTGTGCTTTTTAGGTCAGGCGACGCGGCTGAGCGGTTCCTTGCCCGCCATCACGTCGAGCAACTGTTCGGCGACGAGCTGCGAGCTGCGTGCCTGGGTTTCTTCGGTGGAGCCAGCGGCATGCGGCGTCGCGACCACATTAGGCAGGGAGACGAGCCGGTTGGCCAAGGTCGGCGGCTCGACCTCGAACACGTCGAGGCCGGCGCCGAAAAGCCGGCCCGCCTTCAGGATCTCATAGAGCGCGTCTTCATCCACGATGCCGCCGCGCGAGACGTTCACCAGAACGGCCTGCGGCTTCATCACGGCAAGCTCGGCGGCCCCGATGAGATGTCGTGTCTGAGCGGTGAGCGGCAGATGAAGCGTGACCACGTCGGCCCGCTTCAGCAGTGTCGACAAGTCGCCGACGCGCTCGTGGGGGATGTCCGCCCAGGCGTCGCGGGGGGCGAAGGGATCGTAGGCCAGAAGGGGAGTCTCGAAGGCGCCGCGCCATTTGCGCGCCACACGCGTCCCGATATTGCCCATGCCGACCACGCCGACGGTGCGGCCCCAGAGCTCGAGGCCGAGCGCGTCGGCTCGCTCGACCACCTCGCCGGCACGGATACGGGCGGCAAAATCCGCCACTCGCCGTGACACGGCAAGGGTGAGCGCCATTGCCATCTCGGCCACAGCCTCACTGTTCACGCCCGGCGTGTTGCAGACGGTGACGCCACGGCGACGCGCCGCATCGAGATCGATGGTGTTGACGCCGACCCCCTGCTTCGCCACGACTTTCAAACGGGTGGCCTTGTCGAAATCGTCCGCGGTCAAGGGCCACATGCGCACCATGATGGCATCGGCGTCCCGGTGCCAGCCGACCGCATCGGGGTCGTCCCACAGCACGACGTCGGCGTGTTGCTTCATGAGTTCGACGCCGGCCGGATGAAATTTGTCGAGGATATAAACCTTCATTGCCATCTCCTGCGGGCGCAAGGCCTGCGTCCGCGCCGCAGCCACCGCGGCGGCCGTCGGATGGGCGCCACGGTCCCGAGGCCGTCGCACCGCCAAGGCCAGGTAACGCTCCCGGCCCGAACTGGACGCTACGGTGCGTTGGGCTGCCCATTTGCGCCAATATTATATTCGGCTGTATCCATAAGCTGAATTTATTCGCCTTACTGGCCAAAGCGCCTGTCGCCGCGTGCCAGGTGGCGGCAGGTCACGGGCCAGCAATCCGTGATCATCGAGGCCGTGCCCCACGCATTATCAGGGCTTATGGGGGGAACGACTATTTTGATTTTCCCGCCATGGGGACCTGTCCTATCGTTTCGCGGCAAGATCCGGGCGTTCGACGTCTGGGCGTCTCGGAATATCCGGGGCGTCCGGCCGGTGCTCGTATAAAAGCAAGATGTAAGCGGAGGAGAACGGCATTGCGCATGATCCGTCTTGATCACCTATCGCTGATTCGATTTTGGTCCCTTTATCGTCGCGTGTAAGCTGCGAAACGAGCCGTCCGGAGAGACGATAAACTTCCGGACATTTCCAAAGCTTTCTAATAAACCCGCTAAGCCGCCCGCCAGCGGCTGAGGCTCTGCTCGCCGGACAGATCAGCGGCGAACTGACCGAGCCGAACGAGGACCATCAGCTTCCAGAGCCTTTCGCGTGTACGTAACAGGAGGACGACGTGGGACGATCGACCTATTACAGAATCATCGCCGTTTTTGTGGCGAGCCTTTCCGCCGCGCCCGCCTCGGCGGAAGCCACCAAGCTCCGGCTCGGCGTGCAATACGGTCTGACCTATCTCGTGCCGACCGTCATGGAGAAAGAAAAGCTCATCGAGGCGGAGGCTAAGAAAGAGGGATTGGGCGAGATCGAGACCGTGTGGATCCGCACGGCTGGCGGCCCGCAGCTCAACGACGCCATTCTTTCCGGCAATCTCGATCTGGCCTTCACCGGCGCCACGTCCTTCCTGAACCTGTGGGACAAGAGCAGAGGCAAGCTCGTTCGGGCCCTGTTCGGCTATGGTCATATGTCCTTCGTGCTGGCGACCAACAATCCGAATGTGAAGACGGTCGCCGATTTCACCGAGAAGGACCGCATCGCCGTTCCGGCGGTCGGCTCCTCGACCCCGGCGATGTTCCTGCAGATGGCCGCTGAAAAAGCATTCGGGCCGGAGGGCATGCGCAAGCTCGACCCGCTCACCGTCTCCCGCTCCCACCCGGACGCCATGACCGCGCTGTTCTCCAATACCGAGATCACCGCCCATTTCGCCTCGCCCCCCTTCGTGCAGATGGAGGCGGCGCGCCCCGGCATCCACAAGGTGCTCCAGACCGAGGACGTGGTGGGTCAGCCAGTTTCCAATGGCATCATCTATGCCACGCAGACATTCTATGCCGACAATCCCAAACTGATGCAGGTCTTCCGCAATGCGCTCCAACGAGCGGTCGATCTCATCAACAATGACGCCGAACGCGCGGCCGGAATCTATCTGAAGGCCAATCCTGGCAGCACGATCACCGCCAAGGAGATCATCGATATCATAAAGGATCCCAGCACGGGATGGGAGATAACTCCGCTCGGAACCATGGTGATCGCGCAGCACATGAAGAAGACTGGACAGATCAATTCCGAGCTTCCCGAAGACTGGAAGGAGCTCTTCTTTCCCATCGCCTATGACCTGCCGGGCAATTGAGCATCACACAACAGACAAGAGGGAGGAACCGGATGCGCCGCATATGGGGCCGGGCCAATTCGAGCAATGTGATGAAGCTGGTCTGGCTTCTGGAACTCTTGGGCATCCCTTATGAGCGCATCGACGTGGGTGGCCCCTTCGGCGGGACCGATACCGGCGCCTACCGCACCATGAACCCGAACCAGAAGGTGCCGACGCTGGAGGAGGAGGACGGTTTTATCCTGTGGGAGAGCAACGCCATTCTGCGGTATCTCGCCTCCACCTGCGCCGGCGGCGAGGCCTTCTGGCCGGTCAATATCCGCGAGCGGGCAAATGTCGATCGCTGGATGGACTGGCAACAGTGCACGGTGGACGCGCCGCAGCGTGTTCTGCTGCAAGGGCTGGTACGCACGCCGCCGGCCCAACGCGACCAGGTCGCACTGGATCGCGCGTCTGCCGAACTGCGGCGCTGGTGGGCGCTCCTCAACGATGAAGTGTCACGCAAGCCTTTCGTGGCGGGGGAGGCGTTCACATTGGCCGACATTGCGTTGGGCGTGCATGTGCATCGCTGGTTCGCTTACGACATCGAGAAGCCGGAGATGCCCGCGCTGAAGGCCTGGTATGCGCGTCTCCTCGCCTCGCCAGTCTATCGGTCGAAGGTCGCGCTGCCGGTGGTGTAGCTCCACGATAGTTCCTGGCTCAGGTCGACCCCTGAGCCAGGCGAGGGCCGGATTGCGGTTCGAACCTCAGGACTGCATGCCCCAGCGCTGCACCGTCCGCTCTTCGAGAATGCGGAAGATGAGGTTTTCCACGAATAGCCCGATCAGGATA
Organism: Chelatococcus sp. GCM10030263; assembly: GCF_042666455.1. Lineage (NCBI taxonomy): Bacteria > Pseudomonadati > Pseudomonadota > Alphaproteobacteria > Hyphomicrobiales > Chelatococcaceae > Chelatococcus > Chelatococcus sp. GCM10030263. The sequence goes on from NZ_JBHTDB010000005.1 coordinate 1,066,079, forward strand.
ATGGTGAGCAGGCCCGCGAAGACATCGGGAATATTGAGCTGGTTCTTGCTTTCGAAAATAAACCAGCCAAGCCCGCCCGATCCGGAAGAGACCCCGAACACGAGTTCCGCTGCGATCAGCGTCCGCCAGGCGAAAGCCCAGCCGATCTTGAGACCCGCCAGGATGCTGGGGAAGGCCGCAGGGATCAGGATCTGCAACACGAACCGCAGCCCACCCAGCCCATAGTTGCGCCCCACCATGCGCATCGTGGTGGAGACGCTGCGGAAGCCCGCATGGGTGTTGAGTGCGACGGCCCAAAGCACGGAATGGACCAGCACGAAGACGAGGCTGCCATTGCCCAGGCCGAACCAGATCAATGCCAGCGGTAGCAACGCGATCGCCGGCAGCGGGTTGAACATGGCCGTCATCGTTTCCAGGAAGTCCGTGCCGAGCCGGGAATGAATGGCGAGCATCGTGAGCAAGGCGGCGCAGACGATGCCGGTCGCGTAGCCCATCAGGAGAACCTCGATGGAGGTGATCGCGCGGCGCAAGATCGTTCCCTCGGTGATGCCCGAGATCAGCGCCTGCATGGTGTCGCTGAAAGTCGGGAACAACAGGGGGTTGTCCAGCCAGCGCCCATAGATCTCCCAGACCGCCGCCAGCAGCGCGAGCAGGAAGAGCTTACGGACCCAGGCACGCCCGTAGAGCTGCTCGAAGGAAGTGAGCGGCTTCTCGATGATGCCGAATTGCTCGACCCCGAGCGGGGTGCGGTGGATTTCCGGACGGTAAGGGATATCAGCCACGGTCAATCTCCTCGATCCGGTCGGCGAACAGCATGTCATGGATGGAGTTGGCGAGGGCCTCGACCTCTGCAGCGGACGCTTGGCCCTCCTGGACGCTGTTGAGCTCCGCCTTCACCTGACCGGGATGGGGTGAGAGCAGCAGGATTCGACTGCCGATCTTGATGGCTTCGGGAATCGAATGCGTCACGAAAAGGACCGTGAAGCGCGTCTCGTCCCACAACGCGAGCAATTCATCCTGCATGCGCCGACGGGTGAGGGCGTCCAGGGCGGCAAAGGGCTCGTCCATAAGCAGGATGTCGGGCTCCATCGCCATGCCGCGGGCGATCGCCACACGCTGCTTCATGCCGCCCGACAGCATATGGGGGAAACCGTCGGCGAATTTGGTCAGATTGACCTTGTCGAGATAATACATCGCCTTCTCGTCGGCTTCCTTCCGACTGAGCTTGCCGGTGGCCGCGAGCGGGAAAGCGACGTTCTGGCGAACGGTCTTCCAGGGCAGAAGCTGGTCGAACTCCTGAAACACCATCATCCGGTCCGGCCCCGGCTTGACGACCAACTCGCCCTTGAGACGGATTTCGCCTTCGGTCGGCTGGAGATAGCCGCCCACCGCCTTGAGAATGGTGGATTTGCCGCATCCGGAGGGGCCGAGAAGGATGAAACGGTCCGAGCGCAATACGTCAAAATCTACACGGTAGGTGGCCGTTACCAGATGCGCAGGGGTCTTGTACTGCAGCGTGAGGTCGCGAACCTGGAGCAGCGGTTTGGCGGGGAGCGGAGCGCTCTGGCCGGCAATATCCGCCTCAGAGCGTCCGGTGTGAGGCGTGTCCGATTGGCGCATGGCGGCCTGCTGCGCATCGGGCAAACTTGACTTGCTGGACCTCGCCGTCAAATGCAGTGCGGTCAATGAGTCCTCCCGTCTCGGGTTCTTCTGGTTGACACGAGTGTCGGTGCCCAAATCATAACTGTCCAATAAGAATACAGTCCGCCCCTATAAGGTGGGTTGATGGCCTTCCTCCTCGCCGACGGTGCGCTTCAGATGCGCGACGAACTGCGAGGTGATCGCGGAGACAGGCGCCGATTTCTGCCGTACCAACACCATGGTGAGCGGTGTCGCGGGCCGAAGCGGCCGGGCGACGACGCTGGGAATGCGGATGGTGTTGAGCAGATTGGGCTCCACCAGCGCCACCGACTGGCTCCAGCGGGCGATCATGATTGCCACCAAGGAGAGATTGACCTGGGCCGAAAGCGAGGGGGCGATCCCCGCACCTGCGAGAACCTCCTCGATGACGGGCCGCAGCATGGCCTGGGGCAGGTAGGAGATGATGGGATAAGGCGCGAGGTCGGCCACGTCGATGACCTCACGCTTCGCCAACACGTGATCTTCGCTGAGCGCGCAGGTCAGGTGCGAGCGCAGCAGCACCTCCGTTTCGAGCGTGACATTCGTTACCGGGGCGAAGGAGATGCCGAGCTCCGCCTCGCCGTTCATCACCGCCTCCTGCACGCGCGGCGACGTGAGCGCGATCACCTCGACCTGCACCTGCGGACGGTTTGCTATGAATGATGCGATCGCCTTCGGGATCTGGCCGTTTGCGATGGCCATGGAGGCGGCGACGGTCAGCGTGCCGATCCGGCCACCGAGGAGGTCCTCCGTGAGGCGGGCCACGTCATCGAGGCGGGCAAAAATGGCCGATACATCCGGAAAGATCGCCTCAGCCTCTGGTGTCGGCTGCAGTCGCCCGCCGATGCGTTCGAACAGTTTGAGCTGAAGTTGTCGCTCGCAATTCTTCAGCATGGTGCTAACAGCGGGCTGGGTAACGTTCAGAATCCGTGCAGCGCCGGTAACAGATCCCGTCCGCATGATGGCGTGGAACACCTCCATGTGGCGGAGCTTCATCGGATCCATTACAGCGTTCCCCCGAGACCTCGCGGCCCATGTCTTGCAATGTTCTTTACGCGCTCGTCGCGCATGCCCGGTCAGATATGGTCTTTTTCAGATGCGCGATGAAATCCTCCATGACGACGGAACGCGGCGCCGAGCGATGACGGATGAGCACCGTCCTCAGCTCGACCGCCGGCACGAGCGGTCGCGCGACCATGTCAGGGATCTTCAGATCCTCCAGGAGGAACGGCTCGACGATCGCGATACCCGCGCCGAAATGAGCCAACATCATGCCGGTGAGCGACACGCCGAACCGCACCGCGATACGCGGCGCAACGCCGGCTTGGCTGAAGGCCCGCTCGATAGCGAACCAGAGATTTGCATCGCGGCGGTAGGTGAGCAGCGGATAGGGTTCGAGGTCGCGGATCCCGATCGTCTCCTGCTGCGCAAGTGGGTGATCGGCACGCAGAACGCAGGCGATGCTCGCGGTTGCGAGCGTCTCGGTCTGCACCTCGGGACTGACGACGGGCTCATAGGCTGCCCCTAGCTCGACTTCCCGGTTGATCACCCGGTCGAGCACCTCGCGCGAGGTGAGCGACTGGAGAGCGATGCGCATATGGGGGTAGGTGCCGAGGAAGTTTGCGGCGGCCTTGGCGAGTGCGCCATTGGCGATGGGAAAGGCCGCCGCCACCGACAAGGTGCCGAGACGCCCCCCGACAAGGTCTTGGGTGAGCCGTTTGATGGCGTCGAGCCGGTTGAACACGGCGGCGACGTCGGGGAAGATGGCGGCGGCCTCCGGCGTCGGCTGCAGTCGCCCTGCGACGCGCACGAACAGCCGCATCTTCAGTTGACTTTCGCAATGCTTGAGGATCGCGCTGACGGCGGGTTGGGTTACATTCAACATTCGCGCCGCTCCGCTCACCGAGCCGGAGCGCATGATGGCGTAAAACACCTCCATCTGCCGAAGATTCATCATCACAGAACTCGCGCTACAGTGCTGAGACCATAAAGTTCATTTATGGAGAGCGTCAACGAATTGATTAGGCGTTTATTCCTCCCCAGCGGAAAGTGCCGTCGCAGCACGCCGCCGATAGGGACAAACTGGGCGTGGGTAATTGTCGGCGTGCCGACTGGAGCCGACCTCGCGCACCTGCTCGGCGCAGTGATCAGAGGCCAACGAGATCAGGAGATTGAGCGCCCATGACGCTTGCGGGAACCGGCACCCTCGACGGTGCTCCTCTGCTGGGCGTGACGCATACCGCGCCCGCCTTTGTGGTGCCACCCCAGTCCTGCGACTGCCATGTGCATGTTTTCGGACCCGCGGACCAGTTTCCCTTCGCAGCGGGACGGCTCTACACGCCGGGACCGGCCCTGGTGCAGGATCTGGAGGTCCACCAGGCGCTGCTGCGCATGGACCGGGTGGTGATCGTCCAGCCGAGCCCTTATGGATTTGACAACTCCTGCACGATCACCGCGGCGCGCAGCATGGGTAATCGGGCGCGCGCGGTCGCCGTCGTAAGACCTGGGATCGGAGAAGCGGAACTGGAGGCGCTCGATAAGGCCGGCGTCCGCGGCCTGCGCGTCAATCTGGAATCCCGCGGCGAAACCGACCTGTCGGTCGCTCGCGCAGCAATGGAGCAGGCGGCGCAGATCGCCAGCCGTTTCGGATGGCACGTCCAAACCTATGCCAATTTGACGGTACTGGCTGGCCTTGCCGACGTGATCGGGCGGCTGCAGGCAACCCTCGTGGTGGACCATTTCGGGCGGGCGAGCGCGCGGGATGTGGAGGCAGGCGATCCGCGGCTCCAGAAGCTCCTCGAACTCGTCTCGAACGGCAAGGTTTACGTCAAGCTGTCGGCACCTCACCGCAGCGCGGCGAAGGCGGACGGCTCCGATATGGAGAGTGTCGCCCGTGCCTTCATCGACGCCAATCCCGACCGGATGCTGTGGGGATCGGACTGGCCCCATCCAGGTGGCAAGCCGGGTGCCTTTCGCGGTGCGGGAATCGAGCCTTTCCGCCCCGTGGATGACGGCGAAACGCTCAACCGTCTCGCCCGATGGGCAGGTGCGGCGCTCGACAAGATCTTGGTAGACAATCCGGCGCGGCTCTACGGGTTCTGAGCGGTCGACCTCGTATCACGCAGATGATCGAAGTCTTTGGAGCGTCCAGGGCGGGGCGGCGCCTGTGACGCCCATTGCGCCGAGTGGGGCGATGGGAGCCAGCGGGCTGATGAACCTGGGGCCCAGGCGAAACTTCGGCGGCTCCCCCGCGCTTCGGCTTCGGCCTTCATCCATGCGACGCTGGAAGAACTCGCCCCGGCGGCTTAACGTGAGCCGAATCGGCCCGGTAACCCCGGAGCCGCTCAAGGTTTTGCCCGTCCATGACCCTTTCCACTCGGCAGCTCGAAGTCATTCACGCGGTGATCAGGGCGGGTTCTGTGACGGACGCAGCCGCCGCGCTCGGCATTTCTCAGCCGGCCGTGAGCATGATCCTGCGCGAATGCAATGAGATTGCCGGTTTTCCGCTCTTCTTGCGGCGCCAGGGACGGTTGCAACCCACGAATGAAACCTACGTGCTGCTGCCGGAGCTCGAACGCGTCTTCGAGGGAATGCGGCGGGTCCAGCGACTCCTGAGCGATCTCAAAGATGCCACCGTTGGTGTCGTCAACATAGGTTCGCCGCCGCTGGTAACAGACGTGGTCATGCCCCGGCTCCTGAGCACTTTTCACAAGAGCCATCCGAAGATTCAGGTCAATCTCTTCGGGATGGACAATGACGACGTCATCGACCACATCGAGAGCGATCGGGTCGACTTCGGCTTGACGATCTCGCCCTATCCCAGCCTGATGGGTCATATCCTCGACCTGATCACCACGCCGCTGGTCTTCATTGCGCATGAGAGCCACCCGCTCGCCCAGAAGGCCCGCATCGTGCCAGACGATCTAGTCGACTCCCAACTGATCACCTTCAATCGTACGCTACCGATTGGCATCGTAATCGAAAATGCCTTCCGGCAAACCTCCGTACGGCGTACGGCGGCGGTCGAGATTACGCACACATCGACCGCCTGCATCCTGGTGCGGCACAGGGTGGGCGTTGCTCTGGTGCCGGAAATCGGATTGCGTCAGGCCAATCTGGCGGGTCTCGTTCAGCGCCCGTTCTTTCCCGAGGCGCATATCATCGTCCAGCTCTGGCTGCCTCAACACAAGCCGATGTCGCGTTCGGCGAAGCTCGCGGTCGCAGCCCTGAAAAAGGTTTCAACGGAATTCAAGTGGCCTGCCGAAGCCCCATAGAGTGCGTGAGGCCGCACATATCGCGGCTGCTCCCTACCGGGACAACAGCTGCTTTCGATGGCTAGGGCGCCTCACCTAAAAGAATCTTGCCGGGATTGAAGATGTTGTGGGGATCAAGCGCCCGCTTGAGAGTGTGCATCACGGCGATTGCCGCGGAGCCGTGCTCCTCCAGCATGTATTTGATCTTTCCTTGCCCGATTCCATGCTCGCCTGTGCATGTTCCTCCGATCGCGAGAGCGTCGTGCGTCATGTCGGCGATCAATGCGAAGGTGCGCTCGCGCTCATCACTGTCGTAATCGACCATGAACTGGACGTGGAAATTGCCGTCGCCGACATGCGCGACGATCATTCCAACCAGACCGGATTTGATGATCTTGTGTTTGGTGCGCTGAATGATGCCCGAAAGCCTGGAGATCGGAACGCAAAGATCTGTCGTGATCGGCTTAGTCCCCGGTCGATAGGAGGCGTTCGCCCAGTACACATTGTGCCGGGCCGTCCAGAGCGCGTTGCGCTCCTCCGTCCGGGTGGCCCAAGAGTACCCTTTGCCGCCGAATTCGGATGCAGCCTCCTCGAATTGCCGGCGCTGCAATTGGACCCCGTCGGCAGTGCCGTTGAACTCGATGAACAGATGCGGAGCCAGGTCGAGCTCGAGCTTCGAATAGGCATTCGCTGCCTCGATCTGCCTCTCATCCAGTAGTTCGACCCTGGCGAGCGGAATGCCGAGTTGCAGCGCGTAGACGGCGGCGTCGCAGGCACTCTCGATCGTCTCGAAATGGCAATAGCCTGCCAGGATGGCCTCGGGCGCCGGAAAGACGCGCAGTGACACCTCGCTGATGACGCCGAGCGTTCCCTCCGAGCCGACGAACAGATGAGAGAGGTCATAGCCCGACGACGATTTGCGCACGGCGCGGCCAGCCTCGACGACTGAGCCGTCGGCAACCACCGCCTTCAGCGCCAGGACGTTCTCCCGCATCGTGCCATAGCGAACGGCCGCCGTTCCCGACGCCCGCGTCGCGACCATACCGCCGATCGTGGCATTTGCCCCCGGATCTACGGGAAAGAACAATCCGTAACTACGCAAATGATCATTCAGCTCTATCCGCGTGATCCCTGGTTCGACTACGCAAGTCCCATCCTCCGGACTGACCGCCAGGACTCCGTTCATCTGTGAGAGATCAAGAGAGATGCCGCCAAAGGGGGCGTTCACGTGCCCCTCGACGGAGGTGCCCGCGCCAAAGGGGACGATCGGTACGCGATGCGCTGCGCAGATCTTGACCGTTTCCGAGATGTCTTCGGCTGTCCGCGCAAAGATCACCCCATCGGGAAGCTGCGCCTCGTGATACGTCAAGTTGTGCGCGTGCTGCCGCCGCAGTGCCTCCGAGGTGACGCAGCGCTCGCCAAAGCGCGCCGCAAGCTCGGCGATCGCTGCGGCAAGGGATTGTGCGGACGGGTTCTGCCGACTGCCGGCTGCTGCCCTCGGCAGCGCGACCGATGCCATTTCACGACCTCAATAGATGGAGAATGCCGACCGAAAGGGCCGGCACATAGGTGATGAGCGCGAGGCAAACAATCACCACTGCGATGAAGGGCAGCAGATAGGGAACGAGCGTTTGAAGCGGAATGCGCGCCACAGCGCAGGCGGCGAAGAGATTGACGCCAACCGGCGGCGTGATCATGCCCAACGCCAGGTTCACGATCATGATAAGCCCGAAATGGACGGGGTCGATTCCCATGCCCACAGCGATCGGAGCGAAGAGAGGGCCCAGCACCAGGATCGCCACCGAGGTTTCCACGATCATGCCGACGAAGAACAAGGCGATGTTCACCGCCAGGAGGAAACTCCATGACGAGGTGAAGGTGCTGTTGATCCAGTTTGTCAGGGCGACCCCGCCGCCGGAAATGTTGAGCAGATAGCTGAACAGGCCGGCCGCCGCGATGGTGAACATGATGAACGACGTCGAGATCGCCGACTTTCGGACAATTCCGAAAAGCTGTCTGAAGCCGAGCTCGCGGTAGACGGGGCCTGCAAGCAGCAAGGCGTAGAATACTGCCGATACCGCTGCCTCGGTCGGCGTGAAAACGCCGCCATAGATGCCGCCCATGATGATGACCGGAAGGAGCAGCGCCAGGATACCATCGAGCGCTGCGCGGCCGAAGCTGACCCGGTCTTCGTCGGGTTTGTAGTTCCGCAGAAGCGACCAGATCACGACCGTAGCCAGCAGGGCGCCCGCAATCAGGAAGCCGGGGCCGATCCCTGCGATGAAGAGATCACCGATCGATGTGCCCGTCGCGACGCCATAGAGGATCATCGGGACCGACGGCGGGATGATCACTGCAAGCTCGGCCGAGGTGGCCTGCAAGGCGGCGGCGAAACCGATCGGATATTTCTGGCTCACCATCGCCGGGATGATGATCGAGCCGATGGCGAAGGTGGTCGCGACGCTCGAGCCGGACACTGCGCCGAAGATCAGGCAGGTGAGCACGCAGGTCGCCGCCAAGCCGCCGGGCAGGTGACCGACCATCGACTTTGCAACATTGAGCAGCCGGCGCGACACGCCGCCGGTCTCCATGATGTTCCCTGCAAGGATGAAGAGCGGAATGGCAACCAGTGGGAAGCTGTCGATCGAGACGAAAAACTGCTGAATGACGATGAGGGGCGGCGTGCTCGTGAAAAGGAGCAGCCCGACAATTGCTGCGAACGCGATCGACACCGCGACGGGTACACCGAGAAACAGCAACACGACGAGGCTGCCGACCATGGCCAGCGACATCATAGCCCGAGCTCCAGGCTCTTATCGCTGATCTTGGAACGGTGTGCGGCGATGGCGTTTGCGAGCACCGACAGGATGGACAGCGTCGTGCCGACCGGGATCGCGAGATAGACCCAGGCGATTGAGCTGCCGAGGCCCGCAACCGTCTGGAAGCGGACCCGGGGCAGGATCGCCCAACCATACCATGAGACGAAGGCAAGAAGGGTGATGGTCAGGCCGGCGAGCGCTCCGACCACGATCGCTCTTTTCTCGCCGACCAGCTTGGGAAGGATGTCGACCGATACCATCGCCCCTTCGCGGAAGGCTGCAGGCATGGCCATGAACACGGCCCAGATCATCAACGAGCGTATGAGCGCCTCGGACCAGTCGAGCGGCTCCTCGAGCACAAAGCGCGAGACTACCTGATAAAGGCAGCAACATGAGAGCAGGAGGAGGCACAGAACAGCGATGACGAGACAGACGCCCGTCGTCCAACGTTCCAGTCGCTCGAGAACAAGGACGGCGAAGCGCATCGCGGGTTACTGAACGGCCCTGATGCGCTCTATCAGGTTCTTTCCGAACTGCTTCTCGTAATAGGTGCCGTACAGTGGCTCCAGGACGTTGCGGAAGGCCTCCACATCCACGTCGTCGACCACCTGCAGCCCGCTATCCTTCATGAGTTTCAAGCCCTCGGCCTGCTCCTTGTCGATCCGCGCGCGTTCGGCCTCCACACCGGCGCGAGCAGCCTGCTTGAACCAGCCTTTCTCCTCGTCGGTCAGGTCGTTCCATATCGAAGGGGAGAGAACCATCACGATATTCGTGAGCACGTGCTGGGTTGGGCTGAGGTATTTCTGTACCTCATAGAGTCGGCCCGGAACCATCACGGCGATCGCATTTTCCTGGCCATCGAGCGTTCCGGTCTGCAGCGCGGTATAGAGCTCGGCAAAGGCCATGGGCGTCGGCAGCGCACCAAGGGCCCGGAACGCCCGCAGGTGCACGTCCGACTGCATCGTGCGCAGCTTCAGGCCCTTCATGTCCTCCGGTTTTCTGATCGGCTTGTTCGACGTGGTGATCCCCCGGAAACCGGCTTCGCCGAAAGCCAATCCAATCAGGCCGTGCTGCTCATATTTCGCCAGGATCTCCTGGCCGATCTCCCCGTCCTGGACCTTCCGCGCATGTGCGGAGTCGCGGAAGAGATAGGGCAGGTCGAGAACCGCGGTTTCGGGAACGAAGTTCTCCATCGTGGCCGTCGAGGTCTGGGTTGCGGAGATAGTCCCGAGTTGCACGGCCTCGATCGCGGCCCGCTCATTCCCGCCGAGATAATTGGCGAGTTCCTCCACAACGAACTTGCCGCCGCTGACCTTCTGCAGCTCTTTCTTGAACGCCTTGGTGAAATCCCCGAAGTGCGAATTCTCCGGCAGGCCGTATGCCACCTGGATCTTGGTCTGCGCGAAGGCCGTCGTCGCGGCAAAACAGGCGAACGCTATAGACAAGAAACTACGCCGAAAAACCATAATCTCCCTCCCATCGGCAGTGAAGATAGCTGCCGTTAAACGTATTCTTGCGAACCAGAAGCCTATTCCGCAGAGGCCCCGAACTCTATAGGCCCGTGTTTATTTCTTCATCAGCAGAGCTTATGTTGCCGCGGTCGCGCAGCTCAGCCGGGCCGAAAAGGGGCAACGTGTCGTGAGCTCGGCGGCCAGAGGCCAAAGCGTTATAATTTCAGCTTATGTAGATATAATTGCATAGCAATAGCGAAGTGCGCTGTGGACCGATATCCTTGGGCTTCATCCATTAATACCCGAAGCAGGCTCCGCTTGCACGGAGGACGGAATTGTACGGAACACTGGCGAAATTCTCGGTCAGACCGTCGGATCTAAGCTGGACGGGGCACGATTTGAGCCGACCAGAATGTATCTTGGCTGAACCCGACGGGACGCTCTGGGTGGCGGACAACCGGGCGATCGTGACCAAGATCGGCCCTGATGGTAGCCAAGTGCGCCTGGGTGAGATGCCGCCTATGCCGAATGGCATAGCGCTCGACCGGGATGGCTCGCTGCTCGTCGCCAATCTCGAGACGGGCGAACTGTTCCGCATGCTCCCGGACGGGCAGAAACAGCTTCTTCTCGACAGCTTCGAAGGCAAGCCACTCGGCTCGCTGAACTTCGTCTACATCGATGATCTCGGTGATACCTGGCTCACGATCTCGACCCGTACTGTACCGCGCAGGAAAGCGCTCGACGAGCCCATCGATGACGGCCTTTTGCTGCGGCTCGACGAGCACGGCGCGCCGCGGTTGATGGGCCGCGGCTTCTGGTTCACCAACGAGGTCCGGATCGACCGCGAACGAACCTATGTCTATGTCGCGGAGACGACCGCCGGGCGTGTATCGCGCGCGCTCCTCGGCAAGGACGGGCGTGTGGCGGAGTTCGAACGCTTCGGTCCCGATCCGCTGTATCCAGGCGCGAGGGTCGATGGCATCACCTTCGACGCTGCGGGCAACCTGTGGGTGACGGAGCTGTCGCGCAATGCAATCGTCGTGATTGCGCCGGACGGATCGAGCACCACGATCTTCGAAGATCCGCCAGGCGAACAGGTGCGCCTGCCAACCAGCATTACTTTCGGAGGAGAGGATCTCAGGACCGTCTATGTCGGCTCCCTGGTGCTCGACAAGCTGCCGACCTTCCGTTCACCGATCCCGGGGGAGCCATTGTATCACTGGCGCCGGAAAAGCGGCGCATCATAGGCGCCATCAGCCGCATCACGAAGCGACCAGGAATCTCGCCGGGCTCAGCCCGACAGCCGTGCGACGGAACGATCCCGTCGGCCAACAGCTCACCGCCCAGGAGGACACCGCACATGGCTTCCGTCTCCGCCCTGCACCTGCACTCGCGCGACCCGATCATTCCCTCACAGATCAGGCGACGGTTTCCGCGGCCCGCAGCCGAACATGTCGCGACGATAGCGCGCTTTCCGGCCACGGACGTCAGCGATCTCGTTGGACGTTTCTACACGACGCAGGGAATCAAGCCGCTCTACCAGACCGCGCCCGCTTTGTGCGCCACGGCCGTCACCGTGAAATGCCCGCCCGGCGACAATCTGGGCGTGGTCAAAGCGATCTCCTCCGCGTTGCCCGGCGACGTGCTCGTCATCGACGCCCAGGGCTTCACCACCTGGTGTCTCGGCGGGTTTCAACTTCTGCGCGCGGCTGTCGAGGATTACGGCCTCGCCGGTTTCGTGATGAACGGCGCCTATCGCGATATCGAGGACGCAGAGCAGGCCGGCTTTGCGCTTTATGGCGTTGGCGTGTCGGCCTGGTCGGGCCCAAAGGCCGGCCCCTTCGAAATTAACGTCCCCGTCTGCTGTGGAGGCGTCATCGTTCATCCAGGTGATATCATCAGCGCCAGCGCGGAAGGGGTCGTTGTCGTGCCACGTGCCTACAGCGGGGCCGTCGCGGACAAGCTCGTCGAGACGCTCGAGGCGGGAAAATCGTCGGCTGACAAGAAGAGCGAGGCGACGGCCGTCTCGGAGTTCATCCGAAAGGTCGATGCTCACATCAACGACGTTTTCGAGCAAGGCGGCGGGGTCTATATCGAGGAAGACCTCTGAGCCTCAGCCGGCCGCGCTGGTGGTGTCACGCAAGCGGCTCGTGGCGGCTCTCCCCCCTGCCTTTGTGTGGCACGCCGGACCTGGTCCGGGAGGGGCCTCTCATGCATCCCTCAGGTTCGAGATCGTCGACGTAGGCCTCAAGAGGGTGGCCGGCCGCCGGACGAATTCGTGGATGTCAGTCCTGGTCGACCTCTCCAGCCGGCTCGGATCGATCCGATCCTGGTATTTGCGCCACTGTGCCCAGTGCCGACTTATGACGGGGCGTTCCTGCTTCGAGGCGGCGTGTTGTGAGCTGGCCACATCAGAGCGGATCTCGATCCGCCAACGGGAAGAAGCTCGTGTTCATGGAGAACGGCTGCGGGGTTGACGCGAGCCGATCGGCTATCTGTCGCCGAAAATAGGTCTTCTCGTGCTTACTCTCGCTTACCCACGATCCAACCAAAGCCGGGTAAGCAAAGCCGGCTCCGTGGAGCCGCCTTTATCGCGCTGATTTTTCGAGAAATTTTGGAGCGGGCGAAGGGATTCGAACCCTCGACCCCAACCTTGGCAAAGCCGGCCGGGCGGGTTACGGCGACTTGCGGCGCATAACGTAGAATAACACTAACTATTTGATTTCCTTATCAAATTACTGTTTTTCTTGAGGCAGAGGCAACCCGCTGCCGAACGCTGAATAACGCCGATTTACATCCGCGTGGCGACCCGGTGGCGACCCAGAACACCGGAAAATGGCCCGCGCCAAGATCACCAAAAGGCTCGTCGACAGCCTGCAGCCCCAAGCCAGCCGCTATGTCGTCTACGACACGGAGGTGAAGGGTTTTGGTGTTCGGGTGACACCTTCGGGAGCCGCCACCTACATATTGGAATACCGACCCGACGGCGGCGGGCGGAACGTCACCAAGAAGCGCATGAGCCTCGGCCGCGTCGGGGAGATCACGCCCGAGGAAGCCCGCAACCTCGCGCGCAACCGGCTGGGCGAGGTCCGCCACGGTCATGATCCTCTGGAGGATCGCCAGACCAAGCGCCGCGAAATGACGGTCGGCGGCTTGATCGATCAATGGGATGAGGAGAACCCGCCCGGCCGACGCACCGGCAAGCCGATGGAGCCCCGCACCAAAGCCTACACGCTCTCGCGGCTCCGACACCATGCCGTGCCGATCCTCGGCCGCAAGCGCGTCAGCGAAGTGACCGTGGACGACATCAACGATTTCATTCGCCGCGTGTCGAAAGGCGAAACCGCGAAGAATGCCGTGGGGCCGCGCAAGCGCGGCCGGATCAAGGTGCGCGGCGGAGAGGGAGCGGCCCGCAAGGTCGCCGCCGACCTCTCGCTGGTTTTCGGCTATGCGGTCGAGAAAGGTATCGTCACCGCCAATCCGGTTTCGGCCGCCCGCAAGCCCCGGCCCGGCAAACGGTACGACTTCCTCAGCGAGGACGAATTCGCCGCGATGGCGGAAGCGCTCACCGCTTTGGAGGCCGAAGGCGTCAATCCTCTCGGCATCGCCGTCCTGCGCCTTCTCTTGCTGACCGGGGCGCGGCCGTCCGAGATCGAGCAGCTTCGCTGGTCCGAAGTGGACCAGAAAGGCCGCTGCCTGCGCCTCGAAAAGAGCAAGACCGGCTATTCGGTGCGCCCGCTCGCGCCGGCCGCGCTCGACCTTATCAACGCGCAGCCGAGAAGGCCGAAATCACCCTTCGTCTTTCCCGCCTCGCGCGGTGACGGACATTTCGTCGGTTCGAAGAAGATTTGGGCAGAGGCCCGCGAGCGCGCCGGCCTGCCGAACCGCGTCCGCTATCACGCGCGACACGCCATCGCGTCCATTGCCTTGTCGGAAGGGATCGATGTCGCATCGGTCGCCGCGTTGATGGGGCACAAGGGACCGCGCACGACGCTCGCCATCTACGCCCATGTCATCGACAGCCGCGCCGCCGAGGCCGCCGACAGCATCGGCGCGAAGATCGCAGCAGCGATGGCGGGAAAAGCAAAATCCCGAACCAGTGGGGAATGAAATCCCGTCTCTGTTAGCCGGCCTATACGCGGCTCTTATTGATATGGGGACTGTTTCCCACCAACAGGAGACGATCGACATGCAAGAACTTCTGACTCGCGCTCAAGCTGCCCGCTTCCTGCAAAGCTATGGCATGCGCACTACGGCCGCTAGCTTAGCGACTTCGGCAACCAGAGGGGGCGGCCCCGTCTTCATACATGTCGGACGCTATGCGTACTACAGAAAGAGCGATCTTCTGGACTGGATGCGCCTTCGGTGCTCCGGCTTTCTCGATTCCACCTCAACGCCATCGAACGGCAATACCGGCGGCCTTTTCGCCTACGAGCCGGATAACGGCGACCTTGAGGACGAATGGGATTACCGCAACACCGGGGATCGCAATTTCGATGAGGTCACGCGACTGGAAGAAGCCGGAGAACTCGACGCCATGATTCAGGCGGCCGGCGAGAGATATCATCACTTCGAGATTCGGTAAGCGCGGAATCAAAATAGATTTTGCAAAACAATCGCTTAGTTGACACCCGCAATAGGTCTGGTTTGTAATGGAGGGGCGGAGTTTCCGCCCTTTCACCGCAAGCTGAAAGGACTTGAGACTATGCGTGAAGACATCGACCTCAACGACAACTTCATCCTGATCCCGGCCGCCTCCGGCGGCGGTGCGCTGGTGCGCCGCAGCCAGATCGCCGGAGGCCGCGCCAACGGAGCGGACGGCGCGATCATCTATCTGGCGGCGGGACCGAGCGTCTACACCACCGCCACCATTCCGCAGATCGCCCGCTATCTCGGCGCGGAGGTCGCCGACATCCGCCGCGAGTGATCGGACCTTCGCCGCGCTCATCGATGCCGCCGGTGACCCCGGCGGCATTTTCATATCCGAACGCCGAAAGGATCACGCATGGCCACCATCGCCGGACTTCCCTATGAAAATCTCGATCCGCCCGCCCTTGTCGCGCATCTGGACGAGGAACAGCCGAGACGCCGACGCGGCCAGCGGGACTATGTGCAAGTTCGCCTCACCGACGAACTTGTCCGAGCGGTGCAGGTGCCCGCTCGCGAGGAATGGGTTCGCGACGGCAGCGTTCCCTATCTCGCACTGCGCATCCAGCCAGGCGGCAGCAAGAGCTGGTACTACCTCTACGCCGATCGCGACGAGCAGCATTCCGAGCGTGAGCACTTGGGCGGTGCATCGGATTACACCGTGGACGAAGCGCGCCGGAAGGCGGAATGGCGGCATGCCGGTCACTACGGTATTGCCCGGCGAGCGCCGAGGCTCCGCCGTGACATGCCGTTGAAGGAGGTCGTGACGCTCTATTTCTTCGAGCGCAGCCCGGCCGATTCCGATTGGTTCAGGGTGATGGAGCGCTTGTTCGCTCGCTACCTGACACCGAGGTTCGGCAGCCAACCGCTCTCCGCCCTCGACCGCGACCGCTGGCTATTGTTGGCGGAGAAGGTCGCCGCCGACCGTCCGACGCGTGGCGTCAATTTCCTCAAAGGTGCGAAGGCTTTCCTCGCTTGGGCGGTTGAGCGCGGCTTGCTGCAAGCGAATCCGCTGGCGAAAGCCAAGCTCGACCTGCCGCCCGTTCGCCAAACCACCTTTCTGTCGGTGGAGGAAATCCACGCCATCTTTGAGGCCGCTGCACGCCTCGGCCATCCATGGGCCGCGATGATCGGCCTCGTGATCCTCACCGGCGAACACATCGAGGATGTACGCGAGATACGAGGCGAAGCCGTCTTTTGGGACGAGAGCGCCTGGGCCGTCGAATATGATCGCTGGCGCGGCCCCCATCTGGATAGCTCGCGCCGGATCGACCTTGCGCCGGAAGCGATGGCGCTGCTCGTACCCTACCGAGGCAGGCGGGGGTATCTCTTCGCCTCGCCATATTCGCTCCTGAAACCGAAGCCCATCAACTTCTATAGGGAGATCAACGAACGCTTGCGGCAGGAAAGCGGCATCGCCAAGCCGTGGACGGCGCGCGACCTCTGGCTGTCCGTTCAACGCGAGGCAGGACGGTTGAAGAAGGGCACGGAGACATGGGCGGTTTGGGCCGGGTGGATCGCCTCGGGGCGGCATCCGAACGCCGAGGATTTCGAGGTGGAGCTTTGAGCCGGATGCCATCGGCAGGCCGGAACCGAGGCGGAGAAAGTCCGTGTCGAATTGTGAAACGAGCATTCCATGCGAGCGGAATCCGGCGCGGACAGGAGGCGCAACGAGCGGCCCGGCGGGCGAGTCCGCCTCATGAAAACTGAAACAAGCCGCTCGGCTTACCTATTAGGGCGTGGCCGGTGAATTCCACATCAGGAGATGCGACAGGCGAAACACCGATGAGCCGCGGCGCGATACGCACTTGAAAATGCCAAAACGTCTAGCCAAGTCGTCCGAAGCGGGGCGCTCAAAAGTCCACCTGCCGGAAAATCGCGCCAGAAATTTTGAAGCGAGCACGTAGTGCGGAGGCTTCCTGTGAAGCCCGGCAGGAACAGCCCGCGCGGCGCGTGGAGCGGGAATGCCGGATGAATGTGACAGCCGCCGCGGAATCGCCTTTTGCATGCCTGCTATCGAGTCTGTCAGGCCGTATCTCGAAAGCTGAAAGCTCTTCGGATCGATCAGCCTTCCTCTTCGCCGGGGTTGTCGCCGGGCTCAGTCATCGGGAAGAGTATAAGGGTATAGCACCGGCACCACCCCCCAACCGCTCTCCCAGCATTGTCCTTGCGACAATGTTCAAGGTCCAAAACCAACTTAGGAATAAACGAAGTATCTGGGTGCCAAAACGCAGGCTTAGGTGAAAGAGAATTCAGGATACAGAACGGTCTCGGATATCTACTCTCATAGGACGAATGGGATAGCTTTCCGGCACTCGCATGATGAGTGTCGGAAAGCATCCTTCCTCCCCTCAGCTTCTCGGCCCTTCCCACTCCCCAGCCTCATAGCGCCGCCAAAGCTCACGCCGCACCCGATGCCATTTCCCCTGCTGGAATGTCTCGGAATAGCGCCACGCTCGATCTTCCTCGATGAAAGCGATCTCCTCGGCGCGCGGCCCATGCTTGGCAATCAGCTCGTCGGCAAGCGCCTTGATCTCACCTACCGGGATCAGTCGAGGGCGGATGCTCAATTCCCATGTGTGCCAGAGCAGCGTGCCCCAAATGGGCGAAGTGGCTATGCCGCCAATGATCAAACCGGAAAGCTCCATCAGCAGCCCCACGCCGCCACCAAATATCTGAATTTAAGATAACTGAAAATCAGATATAAATGAAGACCCCATCTGGAATCAGGTGGGGTAATTCGTGGTCAAGACGCTTGGCACCGAGCGCCACAAGGCCCTGATCGCGCTACTGATCGAGAAGCGCGAAGCGGCTGGACTGACGCAAAGCGACTTGGCTGCGAAGCTGGGGGAATACCAGTCGTTTGTTGCGCGCCTCGAAAGCGGGCAGCGGCGGGTGGATGTGGTGGAGTTTCTGGAACTGGCGGAATTGCTCGACTTCGACCCCGCTGCTGCCATAACGATATTAGCGAGTGTCAGGCGAGCGATCAGTTGATCGTGTATTCTCGCCACGGGATTGCCCGTAGCGGGACGGAGGCCATGAACCGCGAGATGTCGGGGCGTCCGAAATAGGTAGGACGTCCCCGACCGTCTTGCGCCATGAGCACCACCGGCACCCCACCGAAGACCGGCATGAAGCCACGAATAGCGCGATCGGCTTCCGAACGGTTCTGGATCACATGGGGCTTGACCACCACGACCGCGAAGGTCTGCCCTTGTTCGCGGATGACCGCGCCTTGCACGCGCATCGCCGCCTCCTACGCCGCCATCTTGGGCTTGCGGCCGTCGAGCCATTCCCAAGCCTCTTTCGGAAGCCAGCCCTGATAGTCGCGGGTGACGCCGATCACGAGGAAGAAGTCGTTCTTGTCGACATGCGGGGCGAGCCGATCCCAAATGCCTTGGGCGGTCAGACTGGTGTCCACCAGCCAAGTCGAATCGAGGTGGTGCCACCAGACGCCGCACGACTTGATGGCCTGATACAGCGCCTCATAGTTTTGACCCGGACGCTTCAGGTCATAGTTGATCGCGTAGATCATGAGTTCGGCCCTCCTTGAGCCGGCAGATTGATGAAACGAGGGCCGGGTAGCTCCCGGCCCCTGACTTCGCCGCGCCTACTTCTTCTTGTTCGGACGCTGGGTGAGGGCCGAGGCCGCCGCCGACTTCGCCGCCGGACTGGCTTTCGGGTCGCGGAGCACTTGCGACGCCGCAGTGGCAGCCTTCGCGCTCGTCACTTCCTTGTTGGACTTCGCCATATTGATCACCTCCTTTCCGGGCAGATTGCCGCCTACCGCAAGCGGCGCTTCACTTCCTCGATGAGCGCGGGCGACCCCGCGACCTCGAAGGAGAGATTGTCGAGAGAGCGCCCGACGACCTTCACGGTCGGCGCAGCGCCGGTTTCGGGATCGCGGACATCGCGCAGCTTCTGCGCAACCCCGTCCTGAACCTGCTTGAGCATCGCCTTCTCCAACTGGTTGGCGATGTCGTTCGGGCGAACCGTGCGCCCATTCAGTTTGAACTCAACCTTGACCATCGTCGCCGCTCCTTGTGCATCGAGCCGGATGGCCCTTGACCACGAGTCGCCGATGGGGATAGAAAATATTCGCGATGAGCCGAGGCTGTCAAGGTCCGGATACTTTTGATCCCTATCTTGGGAGGAGTGGCTTCAGATGGCCGAAGATGGGCAGGGCTTGAAGTGGGGCATCGAGCAAAGGCTCGAGTTCATCGAGTTCCGGGTGTTTTGGGAGGATGGTGTCAACCGGGCCGACATCATCGAGCGCTTCAAGGTTTCCGTGCCCCAAGCGTCGAAGGACCTGACGCACTATCGAGAAATCGCACCGGAAAACCTTCGCTACGACGCCAGCTTGAAGCGTTACTTCGCGAGCGAGTCATTCAAGCCTCGATATCTGAAGCCCGATGCCTCCGACTATCTGATGCAGATGGCGGCCAAGGACCTCGCGCCCTATGCCGCCAGCCAGTCGTGGGCGGCCCAACCTTTGGCCTTCGCCACAATCCCCTTACCGAAGCGGATGATCGATCCGGCGATGTTGCGCCAACTGCTAGGCGTCATCCGGGCAGGTCAATCGGTCGAAATCCGCTACCAGTCTCTCAACCCGGACAAGCCCAAGCCGCAATGGCGGAGGATCACGCCGCATGCATTCTGCTTCGACGGGATGCGCTGGCATGCGCGCGCCTTCTGTCACGACAACCGCGACTTCCGCGATTTCATGCTGCCACGAATCATTGGCCTGCGCGCGGAGGCGGAGCCGGGTCTATCGGCAGACAAGGATCGCGCCTGGCATGAGACTTATAGGATCAAGCTGAAGCCCCACCCCGGGTTATCGGATGAGCAGAAGCGCGCTGTCGCGTCCGACTACGGAATGAAAGATGGGGAATTCGAGGTGCCGATGCGACTCGCGATGCTGTTCTACTTCAAGAAACATCAGCGGCTCGACTACAAAGAGCATGAAAGATCGCCACAGCAGCAGCACATAGTCATGGCTGACCCCGATTCAGTTCGCGAAGCCGAAGCCCGCGCCAAGCGGCCGCCCGTTCTGTGAGAGTAGACATGTCTGACAAACCCAAGATTACCTATGGCCCGAACAATCCTCACCCACTCTCACAGATGCGAACAGAGTTGGTGTGGGAGGGGAAGTACGATGAGTTTGGTAATCGCCGCGAGGTGAACGTTGCCAATATTGCCATGCCGCTACAACGTATTGAGACTATCGATGAGCCCCGTTCTAGATCAGAGGCCCAAGGTAGACTCTTTGATGAAAAGAAAGCTCATCATGACGATTTCAGGAACAGGCTGATATGGGGAGACAATAAAGCAATTCTTGCTGCTTTAGCAAAGGAGTTCAGAAATTCAATTGACTTGATATACATCGACCCCCCTTTCGATGTCGGTGCCGACTTCAAGCTGACTGTTCCCCTTGGCGGAGATGACGAGCAAATCCATAAAGACCAGTCGATAATGGAAATGATCGCGTACCGTGACATTTGGGGCAAGGGCACTGGCTCATATCTGCATATGCTCTTCGAGCGGCTGACGCTAATGCGCGACCTGCTCTCCGAAACGGGGTGCATCTACGTGCACTGCGATAATACGATGGGGCATTCGATAAAATTACTTATGGACGAGGTCTTCGGAAGAGAGAATTTTCTGAATAACGTGATCTGGTCATATCAGACACGCCATAGCAGTGATCGGTTTTGGAATAGGAAACATGATGACCTTCTTTTGTACAAGAAGGGGTCTAAGTGGACATTCAACTGGAATGTTGAAGGTGTGATTCAGCCGCTATCGGATGTGACTATCAAAAAATATCGACTGAAAGATGAAAATGGTCCTTACCGCCTTTGCGGGCGCTTCATAAAGGGTAGTCCCATCAAAGGGGCGAAAGACGTTGATCCAAAATGGGAGACTACGAATCCGGAGCTAGTTGTAAGAGATTACCTACGACCCGGCATACCTCCGAATGACTCTTTTTTCATTCCAATGGAAAACCAGTCATCTAATGACAGAACGGACTACGCAACGCAAAAGCCGTCTGCTCTGCTTGAAAAGCTGATCAAAGCATCAAGCAATGAAGGTGATCTCGTCGCGGATTTCTTTTGCGGATCAGGGACGACTGGGGCCGTGGCAGAGCGCTTAGGGCGGCGATGGCTGATGGCCGATTTGGGTAGATTCGCCATTCACACTACTCGAAAGCGAATGATCGGGATCCAGCGTGAGTTGAATGACAAGTCGATTCCATACCGGTCATTCGATGTCTTTAATCTCGGGCGTTACGAAAGACAATGGTGGCAGCAGGACGCGCTGAAGGGAGCGGAAGATGAGCATCGAACTATCGTTTTGAACTTCTTTCGCGCCGAACCCCTACCACATGCGCCTTCACCGCTGATCCACGCGCGCAAAGCAGCAGCATTCGTGCATGTCGACGGGATCGACAGCATTTTTTCTCGGGAAGAAGCAAAGGCCGTTGCCGCCGCCGTGAAGGCGGCAGGTGGGAAGCAGGTTCACTGCCTCGCTTGGGATTTCGAGATGGACATTCGGCAAGCCATCGCCGCTATCGAAACAGAGCTTGATGTGAAGATCAGGCTGCATCGCATCCCGCGCGAGATCATGGAGAAGAACCGCACGGAGGTTCCCCCCTTCTTCGAGGTGGCCTTGCTTGAGGCCGAACCTGTAATCCGCAAAGCCGCGAAGGGCAAGCCGGTGGAAATCAAGCTGAAGAACTTCCTGCCGAGCTTGACGGAAGTCCCGTCGAAGGAGCTTGAAGCCCTACAGGAACGGGCGATGACGAGCGGCTTCGACTTCATCGACTTTTGGGCGGTGGATTTCGATTGGCAGCCGGGCAAGCCGTTCAATCACCATTGGCAGGATTACCGCACGCGCAAGGATCGCTCCTTGAAAACGGTAAGCGACGCCGAATTCATCTACGAGGCGCCCGGTCGATACACTGCCTGCGTGAAGGTGGTCGATGTGTTCGGCTGTGACACCAGCATCACGGTGGAGATCGAGATATGACCGACGCCCCTGCCGAAACGATTTCCATCAACGCCGCAGCGCTGGAGCCGCTGTTCGCGCCTTGGGAGGAGCCAAGCAAGCACCGCGTTCGCGGCGCAAAGGGCCAGCCGCCCGAGATCAAGACGTATCGTCGGCAGTCGCCTATCCGCATGGTGAACCCGTTGCGCGCCGCCGTGAAGGAATGGCGCGAACTGAACTACTTCGGGGCAAGCGACACGACCCGCGAACTCTTGGCTTACTGGTTCGAGCGCCCACACCGGCTGATGAACGGGAGTGGCGAGGAATTCGATTTCCGCTATTATTTCTGCCAGCGAGAGGCCATCGAGACCTTCATTTATCTGATCGAGGTCCGCCGCCTTACGTCTCTCTCGTCCCTGATCTTCGAGTACGGCGGCCCCAACGCCGAAACCGAAGCACTTGGCATCAAGCCCGAAGATGACGAATGGGCGCGATATGCCTTCAAGCTGGCGACCGGAGCGGGCAAGACCAAGTGCATGAGCCTTGCGATGGTGTGGAGCTACTTCCACGCCTTGCGGGAAAGCGGCTCCGATATGGCGAAGCATTTCGTCATCATCGCGCCCAACCTCACCGTCTTCGAGCGCTTAAAGGAAGACTTCCGTCCCGAAGGTGGCGGACCTGACATCTTCCAAAAGGACCCGCT
Source organism: Chelatococcus sp. GCM10030263 (assembly GCF_042666455.1). Lineage (NCBI taxonomy): Bacteria > Pseudomonadati > Pseudomonadota > Alphaproteobacteria > Hyphomicrobiales > Chelatococcaceae > Chelatococcus > Chelatococcus sp. GCM10030263. Next base: position 1,088,619 of record NZ_JBHTDB010000005.1, read on the forward strand.
GATTCCGCCGGAATGGCACGGCGACTGGAATTTCACCGTCGTGCTCCAAGACGAAGCCAGCGGCGCGAGCGCCGGCGGTATTCTTTATCTCACCAATATCCACCGCCTGTTCGAGCCGCGCAGCGGACGCCGCTCCGAGGCTGAAACCTACGATTGGGCTGGCCCCACCGTCGCGAAGACCAAGGCGCTCGACACCGGCGCGGAGCTTCGCGACCGTATCACGTCGCATCCGCGCGTCATGGTTCTGAACGACGAGGCCCATCACGTTTGGGACCCAGGCTCGGCTTGGAGCGAAGCCATTCGATGGCTTCATGAGGCGATCAGGAAGCGCACCGGCACCGGGCTGATGGCGCAATTGGATTTCTCGGCCACGCCAAAGGACAACAAGGGCCGCATCTTCCCGCATGTCGTTTGCGACACGCCGCTTGGTGAAGCCGTTGACGCCGGGATCGTGAAGACGCCGATCATCGGTCGCACCAAGGAATTGGTAGAGCAGGCTCATGACGACGCAGCCTACCGCTACGAGGCGCATCTTCGCCTTGGCTATGAACGGTGGAAGCGCAGCCGGAAGGAATGGGAAAAGAGCGGGAAGAAGCCGCTGCTTTTCGTCATGTGCACTGACACTGACGCGGCGAACCAGATCACGGCGCGACTCAACGCTGATGGCGTGTTCGCGGACCTGAACGGGAAGACCATCAATCTACACACGAACCTCAAGGGTTCCGTTAAGCGTCGAAACATCGGCGGACAAACCATCGAGGTGTTCGAGGAAAGCGAAAAGGACATCAGTGACGACGACTTGAAGGCGATCCGGCGCATCAGCCGCGAGCTTGATAGGCCAGACAGTCCATATTCCTGCATCGTGTCGGTGCTGATGCTGCGAGAGGGTTGGGACGTCAGGAACGTGACGACCATCGTTCCGCTGCGCCCCTATAGCTCTGTGGCCAACATCCTGCCCGAGCAAACGCTTGGTCGCGGCCTTCGCCGCATGACCGCGCCTGGCCAAGCCAACGAGCTTGTGACCGTCGTTGAACATCCCGCCTTCTCCAGCCTCTACGAGCAGGAGCTTGAACAAGAAGGCCTGCCAATCGAGGTACTGGACACCGACAAGGTGCCGGCCACCACCGTCACCATCTTCCCGGACGAGTCGAAGGACCTGACGGCGCTTGACATCGTGCTACCAGCACTGACAGCGGCTCACGAAATTCAGCCGAAGCTCGAAGGCCTGACCATCGAGGATGTGAAGAGCGCTTTCGCGCGCTATTCCCCCCTTCCGCTCGGCAGCAAAGGTGCGGTCGATGTTGTGTACGAGGGTCGCCACTTGATCACCGATGAGGTGGTTGAGGTGATGAACATCAGCTTGCCGCTGCTTCAGAACGGCGTCACCGCGATTTCGTTCTACGTTCGGGAGTTGGAAGCCGCTTGCAAGGTGCAATCAACCCATCCGGTCCTTGCGCCTCTGCTTCAGACCTTCCTCACAGATATTCTATTCGCCGAAAAGGCAGGGCTGTTCGACAAGCGGTTGACGAGCCGCCTCGCGGATCAGGACGTGCGCGAGCACATCCGGGCCGTGTTTATCCCTCTGATCCGGGCGCGCACCGTGAAAACGGAAAAGCGGCGACCGGACGGAGTATCGACGCAGCTTCGGAACTGGAGACCCTTCCAAGCTACGCTTTCGGAGCGAAAGCCCGTCGAGAAGGCCAAGCATACTCTCTTCAACCTCGTTCCATGCGATCAGTCGCTTGAGGTTGCCATGACGGCGTTCCTCGACAACTGCGCGGACGTTGTTGCCTTCGCCAAGAATGCCGGGCCGCAAGCGCTGCGCATCGACTACCTCACGGCAGACCAACGCCTAGCGTTCTACCGCCCGGACTTCTTCATCCGGATGGAGACCGGCGAATATGCGCTTGTCGAAACGAAGGGGCGGCAAGACAGCGATGTTCCACGCAAGGCACAAGCTGCCATCGAGTGGTGCAAGGCCGCCTCGAAGGGTGCAGTGAAATGGACCTATGTCTTCACGCCGCAGAACGTTATGGAGCGACTGACCGGCAATCGCTTTGCCGATCTTGCGAGAGCGTGCGTCCCGGCGCTTCAGAACCTTCTCAGTGAGACGACCGCCCAGCCGGAGCTACCGTTGTTCGGGCCGAAATCCGACAATGACGCTGAACAGTTTTTTGGAAAGGACGTGTTCGACCGTCTTCCGCTTCGCGCAAAAAAGGCGGCAACCGACGCGCTGGAACTATATCGATTCTTCGAGAAAAAGACGGAAGCTCCGAACTTTGCTCCTGTCTTCAGTGCTCTACTGGGATCATTCGATGAGGCGTGCAAAACGGTGATCGTTTCACGCCTTCAATCCCATCTGCCCGCAAAGCCCGTCGATCAAAGGGATTGGTTCGAACCTTATATGCCGAGCGGCATCGAAAAGAAGCGTCTCGATCACTATAACGGCATGGCCAAGAACTTGAAGCGAGGTCTCGTCTACGGCAACCCACATTCTGTGATCGGTCTACTTCGGTCATGTCTCGACTACGCGCTAAATGACGCCACAAAGATCGACGGCGTCTTTAAAGCCGTTTCCGCAACATTCAAATTCGACGGCGCCCGCGATTTATTGGACAAGGTGTCAGCGATTAACCTCTTTCGGAACACCTATGTTGCGCACGCTGAGAAAGAACTTCGAGATGCCAAGCTTGCTGAGCAAAATCTGCGTGTATGGGTTTTAGCTCTAGCGAGGATCACAGGCCCATGACGCGGAGCGGTAACCTATCCGTTCCCCTCCCACCGCCCGCTCTCTACAGCGCTATTTGAGGAGCGCGAGAGCGGGCCGTGGAAAGCGAACTCCCCTCAGCGCTCTATCTCTCTATCCCTATATCGATAGGCGGGGAAACGAGCAGGGGCGGCCCATCGGACCGAGAGCCGTTTCATCCGCGTGGCGACCCGGTGGCGACCCGGAACTGACACGACGAGGCCGCCATGCGGCGGCCTGACGTAAGTCATTGATCCTATAGAAGAAACTGGAGCGGGCGAAGGGATTCGAACCCTCGACCCCAACCTTGGCAAGGTTGTGCTCTACCCCTGAGCTACACCCGCATCCACCGGCGCGCCAGTGCGTCGCCGTCTGGTGCTTCATGCCGCAAAGCGGATGGGAATGCAAGGGGCTATGATAGCAGTTTTCCACGTCCATCGCCGGGCGCCGGCAGCGGCGCTTGCGCTCCTGTCGCGCAGCGCATTTCACCACCCTCCAAGAGCCCTTCAAGAACCCTTCCGCTCAATTTCGCGAACGTCGCTCGTCGGCGTGATCGCCCGTAACCCAGCGCAGGCCGAGCGGCCAGGTGGGCAGGGGAGACGTCGCACTGGTAATCAGCGTAGCGCTTCGCCAGCGAAAAGCGCGGCGTGGATCGCTTCCCAGCTCTGCCGATCGGTCGCGCAGATGAGCCCGCCCTGGTGCAGGCTCGGCCGATAAGGACTGCCGTCGAAGCGCGCCGAATAGCCGCCGGCCTCCTTGTGCAGAAGCCAGCCTGCGGCATGATCCCAGGGCATCAATTTGGCATAGGCGAGAAAATCGCATTGGCCTGCGGCCGCCAGGCGATATTCATGCGCGGCGCAGCGGTAGGCACCCGCCACCGCAAAGCGCGCGAGATTGCTGGCGACCTGCGAACGCATCGGCTCCGGCAGGGCCGCCCAGGAGACGACGCCGTTCATGTCGGCGACATCCACGGGTGCGGCCACGGCCAGGCGCTCGCGGGCGCCGTCCGCTGCCTGCAGCCAGGCGCCTTCGCCGCGCACCGCCCAGGCGACGTCATCCATGATCGGATCATGAATGACGCCGGCGAGAACCTCGCCACGACTGACCACGCCGGCCATCACGCCGAACAGCGGCAGGCCCGATGCGAAATTCTTCGTGCCGTCGATCGGATCGACCACAAAAGCCAGCTCCGCATCGGCAAGATGGTTGAGAAGCCCGGGGTTGGCCGCGGTACTTTCTTCGCCGACGATGACTGCCGCCGGAAAGAGGCGACGCAGGGCGGCTGTAATCGCAAGCTCGGCCGCCTCATCCGCGTCGGTAACGAGATCATGCATCGAGCTCTTCCGGCGGATCGCGCCTGCCCCGAGCTTGCGAAAGCGGGGAAGGATCTCGGCTCGTGCGACCTCGCGCAGCACCTCCGCGAGCCTCAGCGTATCCTTGATCGAAAAAGTCACAGGCGAAATCCTCCAGGCGGTGGGCACCCCGTCTTTCGCCGCCCTCCGCCGCATGTCAATGGCGCAGCGTCACCATGGTTGCACCGGGCCGAGTTGCGGAGGAGATGCTTTAAGTCTAAATCATTTGGAGCTGCGGCGGCGTGCCGAACCGGCGGCTGCGGATCGGCTGAGACGGGCACAGACGATGACGGACAGGATAGCTGAGCGTCCCGCTGGCGGGGGGGCGGCCGACGCGACTGCAGAGGCCCTCCGGTCTCCGCACCGAATCTTGCAGCCCGATGGCTGGCCGCGGCCCAAAGGCTATGCCAATGGCGTGTTCGCCGAAGGGCGCATGGTGGTGACCGGCGGCATCGTCGGCTGGAATGCGGAGGGCCGCTTCGCGGACGGTTTCGTTGCCCAGGCGCGCCAGATCTTTCTCAACATCGCGGCCATCCTGGCTGAGGCCGGCGCGGGTCCCGAACATCTCGTGCGGTTGACCTGGTATGTCACCGACATGGACGCCTATCTGACCCATGGCAAGGCGCTCGGCGCCGCCTATCGCGAGGTGCTGGGGCGCCATTTTCCGGCGATGGCCGCCGTGCAGGTCATGCGCCTCGTCGAGCCTGCGGCACTTGTCGAGATCGAAGCAACCGCCGTTCTGCCCTGAAGCCTGTCGGTCCGGCTGGCGTCGTCAACTCAACGGCGCGGCGCCCCGCCAGGGGCGGCCGGCTCCGGTCCTGTTGGGCAGAGGATAAGGCGCACCGGGTCGGCATCTGCCGGCACGAGCGTACTCATCGGCCGGCAGGCACGCACCGAGCCGGCCATGGAGGGGGCGGAAGCTCCCGCCTCGCCGATCGGCGCGGAGGTGCAGACGCGCCAGTCGGCGGTCGCGCCCGAGCGCCGCAGAACGACCTCGGGCAGCGGCGGCAGGTGGGGCGTCCAGGCCCAGACGCCGCGGGTGAAGCGGGCGTCCGGCGGCGGGTCCATGCCGGCGCCGGAACCCTGCACACGCGCCTCGTCGAGTACCAGCCCCTTGGCTGTGGCACGCCAGTCCTCCTCCCAGACGGTCTTCTGGACGGAGTGGGTCCAGGCGAGTGTCATCGAGGAGGTGCCGAGGTGAACGACGAGACTTGCCGCGGCCAGGCAGAGGTTCATCGCGTGGTTGCCGCCGGGTCGGCTGAACCCGGTCGGCTCCGGGACGCGGCCAATCTCCTCGCCCGCCAGACATGCGCGACGAAGGTGATTGCCGCGAGCGCCAAGCCGATCTGATCGGTCAGCGGCACCGCAACGACCAGCGACATGGCGGCGAGGGTTGCCGCCACACGCTCCCAGAGAAGCAGCCTCACTCGCAGGAAGCCGGTTGCGGCCACGCCCCAGAGCCCGATCGCGAGCGCCGTCTTGAAGATCATATAGGCGACGTCGAGCCAATAGGCGGTGCCTGCGAGACCGGCGACCGGCTGCAGCATGAGCGAAGGGTCATAGACCGCCATATAGGGAATGACGAAGCCGGGCAGGGCGATGCGTAGCGCCTGAAAGCCGATCTTGAAGCCGCCCTCCTTGGCGATCGGCGCGGCGGCGAAAGCCGCCAGCGCCACGGGTGGGGTCAGATCGGCCATGATGCCGAAATAGAACACGAACATGTGGCTGACGATCAGCGGCACATCGAGCTGCAGCAGCGCCGGCGCCGCGAGCGAGGAGGTGATGATGTAATTCGGAATGGTCGGAATACCCATGCCGAGCACCAGGCTCACCAGCATGGTCAGGATGAGCGACAGAACCAGCGAGCCCTTGCCGACCGACACCACCCAATTGCCAAAGATGCTGCCGATGCCGGTGAGCGTCATCGTGCCGATAACGAGCCCGACGACGGCGCAGGCAAGGCCAACCGGCAGGGCCTGGCGAGCCCCGGCGGCAAGCGCATCACGGCAGGCGGCTAGCGTTTCCGGTCCGCCCTGCACGAAAAGGCTCGCTATGACGAGGGCCAGGACGAGCGCGAGGATCACGAAGATGCCGAATTCGAGAAAGCTCGCTGCAAGAAGGCCGAGGCCCACCCAGAAGACGACGCGCACCGCTTGATGCGCGAGCCCCGCGGCAACGGCGGCTCCCAAGATGAGCGCAACGGTGAGGGCAAGACCGACCGAGCCGGCAAAGAGCGGCGTGTAGCCCGCGAACAGGAGATAGACGAGCATCGCGAGCGGGAGAACCAAAAACCAGTTCTCTTTGAAGGCGGCGAGGGCATTCGGCAGTTCCGCCCGCGGCATACCGGTCAGGCCGTATCGCCCGGCTTCCAGATGCACGGCCCAGAAAGCTGAGGCGAAATAGAGCATCGCCGGCACCACTGCCGCCTGCACCACCTCGGCATAGGGCACGCCGATGGTCTCGGACATGATGAAGGCGACCGCTCCCATGACCGGCGGCATGATCTGCCCGCCCATGGAGGCCGTTGCCTCGACGCCACCGGCGAAGGCCGCGCGGTAGCCGAAGCGCTTCATCAGGGGAATCGTGAACTGCCCGGTGGAGACCACATTCGCCACGCCCGATCCCGAGATGGTGCCCATCAGCGCAGAGGAGAACACCGCGACCTTGGCCGGCCCGCCGCGCGCGCCGCCGAACAGGCCCATGGCGACATCGGTGAAGAGCTTGATCATGCCCGCGCGCTCGAGAAACGAGCCGAAGAGAATGAACAGGAAGATATAGGTCGCCGAGACCAGGGTGGGCGTCGTGTAGATGCCCTCGGTGCCGAAGGACATGTGCTCGATCACCTGCTCGGGCGTATATCCGCGGTGGTCGAACGGCGCGGGCAGATAGTTGCCGAGCAGGCAATAGGCGAGGAACAGGCCGGCGACGATGGGCAGCGCCGGCCCCATGACCCGCCACACCAGGATCAGGAGAATGGCGATAACGGCGATGCCGACGACGAAGTCGGCCGAGGTCAAGTCGCCGGCGCGGTCGAGGAGATCGTAGTAAAAGGTCCATTGATAGAGGCCGACGAGGAAGCCGGCGATGCCGAGACACCAGGCCATCCAGCGCCCCAGCGGTCCATGTGACCGGTGAACGGCCAGCATGCCGCCCGCGACGAGGCACAGGAAGCCGACGTGGAGCGCGCGCACCACCTGGCTCGGAACGCCGCCGCCGAAGCGCGACAGCAGCACCATCGTCAGCACGAGCGGAATGATGGCGAGAACGGCCTCCCGCACCGGCTTGTGCCGCGCGGCATCAATGCCGATCTTGATCGCCCAGAGGACGAAGGCCGCCGTGATGACCGTGATCAGATCGACGCCGGGCAGGAAGGCCCGGTCGAGTGGAATGCCGAAGGCCGTGACGATCTGAAAGACCGAGAACGCGACAGCGATCCAGAACAGCAGCAGGCCGGCAAAGCCTTCCCCGAAATGGTCGGGCAGTCCATGCTCCGCTCCTGCAGCGCCCTGGGTTGTGGCCTGCTGTCCTATTCTGTCATCGGTCATCGAGCGTTTCCTTCGACGCGAACGGTCCGGGCAAGCCGCTTCCGGGTGATCTTCGGGGGCATGCCGCCCTGAGGATGTCACGCGGGATCATGGGACGGACTGAAACGATTACCTCACCCGGTACGAAGAAGCGGGCCCGAAAGCCCGCTTGCCGGCACTCTCTACAGGCTGAGTGCGACGCCTATTGCGTGATGCCTTTTTCCTTGAAGTAACGTTCCGCGCCCGGATGGATCGGGATCGGCATGCCCGTCAGCGCGGCATCGAGCTTGATGTCCTTGGCGGCGTTATGCGCGGCGGCAAGCTCCGGCAGGTTCTCGTAGATCGCCTTGGTCATCTGATAGACGAGATCGTCCTGGAGATCGGAGCGGGTCACGAGATAGTTGACGATCGCCGCAGTCTCGACCGGCTGGTCCTGGCCCGTATAGGTGCCGGCCGGGATCGTGGCCTTGATATAGGGTGCGCCCACCTTGTCCACGACGGCCGCGGGGATTTCCACCACGGTGATCGGCACAGAGCTCGCGAGATCGCGCAGCGAGGCAACGCCGAGGCCGGCCGACTGCAAGGTCGCATCGAGCTGGCGATTCTTCATGAGCTCGACCGACTCGTTGAACGGCAAATATTCGACCTTGCCGAGATCCTTGTAGGTGAGCCCCGCACCGTCCAGAACGGCCCGGGCATTGAGCTCGGTGCCCGATTTCGGGGCGCCGACCGACAGCCGCTTGCCCTTAAGGTCGGCGAGCGTCTTGATGCCCGATTCCTTGGAGGCAACCACCTGGATGTAGTTGGGATAGATCGCGGTCACGCCGCGCAGCTTGTTGAGCCGCGACTTGAAGCCGGCCTCTTCGTTGCCGGACCAGGCAAAGGCCAGGCTATCGCCGAGCGTGAAGGCGATTTCGCCCTTGCCCTGCTGCAGCAGGATGAGATTTTCGACGGAGGCTTTGGTCGCCTGCACCGACGGGCGCGTCCCAGGGATCTTCTCGCTGTAGACCTTCGAAAGGGCCACGCCCAGCGGGTAATAGACGCCCGACGTGCCGCCGGTCAGGATATTGATGAAATCGTCCGCCTTCGCCGGAAGGCTGGCGGCCATCAGAGTGGCCGCGACGGCGACAAATTTACAGGCGACGTTTTTGAACATGGGTGCTGGTCCTCCCCCGCATGTTAGCAGCGCTTTGGGGAGACAGTGTCGACGTTTTCGGTGATTTTCTCAACCGCGCCTTTCGGCCAGTATGCGCAGGCTCGACAGCACAGCCGGCAGAGCTGGCTCGCGGCCGACCGGAACAGGCAGGCGCCGGACAGCGGCGGGCCGCTGTCCGGCCTAATCTCAGATCAATCCCGCAAGCAGCGCGAGCCCGGCGACGCTCACGAGCCCGCCCGCCGTGCGGACGACGATCGCGCCGCGCCGTTCGCCGGCCCGGCCGATCAGCATGCCCGCCCCGATGCCGGCCAGATGGAGGAGGGCGGTTCCGATGACGAAGCCCGCGCCGTAGCTGAGCCCGGCAGCGGCCGCCGGCATTTCGGTGCCGTGCGCATGGCCGTGGAAGATCGCAAAGAGCCCGGCAAGTCCCATGGCCACGGCGAGGGGCGCCTTGATTCCGAGGGCAACGACCGCCCCCAGCACCACCACGGAGAGCGCGATGCCCAGCTCGACGAAGGGGATCGAGACGCCGGCCATGCCGAGCGCGCCGCCGGCGGCCATGACCAGCACGAAGGCGCAGGGCACGAGCCACAGCGCCCGCCCGCCGATCTGGTAAGCGAGCATGCCGACCGTCGTCATGGCGAGAATATGGTCGAGCCCAGTGAGGGGATGGGCGAAGCCGTGGCTGAAGCCGACCGTCGCACCGACGCCGGGATGGGCGAAGGCGACGCTCGGCAGAAGTGCCAGGGCCGCGGCAAGGCTGAGGCGCGCTGCCGTTCCAACGAAGATAGATGTCATGCGGGAGTCCCTTCCGATCGCGCCGATGATCGCTTCTCGGCGGTTATCGCCATCGGCGGATCGATTGAAGGCATATTCGCGCGCCCGCGCAAGCGCGAAAACCGCGTAGTGCGTGTCGCAAAAGCCCGCAGTTCGGAATGGCTTCGTCGCAGCCGCGCTCGCGAGAGCGCAGGGACGAAGGTGAGCGATGCCTCACACGGTTCGCGCAGACAGAACGACGACCTTGGTGCCCACCGGCACCCGCTGGTAGAGGTCGATGACGTCCTGGTTGATCATCCGGATGCAGCCCGACGAGACGCTCTTGCCGATGGTCCAGGGTTCGACGGTGCCGTGGATCCGGAAGAGCGTGTCCTTGTTGCCCTGCCAGAGATAGAGGGCGCGCGCGCCGAGCGGGTTTCGCGGGCCGCCCGCCATTCCGAGCCCGCCTTGAAGCTGTGTGAGCACCTTCTTGAGCTCGGGCTGGCGCTGGACCATTTCCTTGGGCGGATACCAATCCGGCCATTCCTGCTTGGAATTGACGGTGGCCGCACCTGACCAACCGAAGCCCTCGCGCCCGACGCCGACGCCGTAGCGCATCGCGCGGCCGTTTTCCTGGACGAGATAGAGATAATGGTGATGAGGATCGACGATGATCGTGCCGGGCATTTCAGTCGTGACATAGTCGACCTGTCTGCGCCGGAAGGCCGGATCGATTTCTGAGAGCTTCACCGCGGGGATGGGGAAACGCTCTCCCTCCACCGGGCCGTAAATGGACGCCAGATCGGCCCCCCCGTCGATCGGGTAGCCGTCACCGAAAGGCTCTTCGCCCGGTGGCAGATCGTGGCCAGGCATGGGCGCGAGCGGCAGCGCCTCCACCCGCCTGTCGGGCCCATTGCTGACGCAGCCGCCGAGGGCCAATGCCGCGGCGCTGAAGCCAAGGCCAGTAATCAAACGGCGACGTTGCCGGTCTATGGCGGGCACGGTCATGGTGCATCGAACTCCAGAACAGCAATTTCCATAGCTTAGCCGATATGGAAACACTCCGATACCGCTGGCAGTCGGCGAGCGGGCCTCATTTGCAGGCAGAGTTACCCACCGGCTGCAGCGATTGCTCAATTGCGAAGGTATCGCTTCTGTTCCGCGTCTCGAAGACGAAACCGAGGCTAGGCCGTCGCAAAGGCGCCGAGGATCCGCGCCCAGGAGCGAATGCCGTGGTGGAAGCTCGCGAGATCGTATTTCTCGTTGGGCGAATGAATGCGATCATCGTTCTGGCCGAAGCCGATCATCAGCGAATCCATGCCGAGCAGGCGCTTGAAGTCGCCGACCACCGGAATGGAACCGCCGGAGCCGACGAGCGCCGTCTCCTTGCCCCACTCCTCGTCGAGTGCCCGGCGCGCCCGGCCGAGCAAGGCGCCGTCGACCGGCAGGCTGATGGCGGGGCTGCCGCCGTGCTCCTTGAAGGAAACCTGGCAATCCGCCGGCAGACGGCTGCGGATATAGGAGCGGAAGGCGTCGCGGATCTTGTCGGGATCCTGCTCGCCGACGAGCCGGAAGGAGACCTTGGCGGAGGCCTTGGCGGGAATGACCGTCTTGAAGCCCTCGCCCGTATAGCCGCCGATGATGCCGTTGATCTCGCAGGTCGGGCGCGCCCAGAGCTGTTCGAGCACGCTGCGGCCGGCCTCGCCCGCCGGAACGGACAATCCGACCTCGCCGAGAAAGGCTTTTTCCTCGAAGGGAAGGCGTTGCCACTGATCCTTCAATTCCGCCGGGAGTTCCGGAACGCCGTCGTAGAAGCCGGGCAGGGTGATGCGACCGCTCTCGTCGCGGAGCCCCGCGAGGATGGCGGCGAGCAGGTGGATGGGGTTGCGCGCGGCACTGCCGTAAAGGCCCGAATGCAGATCGCGCGAGGCGGCGGTGATCTCGACCTCCTCGCCCACGAGGCCGCGCAGCATGGTGGTGATGGCGGGCGTCTGCCGGTCCCACATGGAGGTATCGCAGACCAGCGCGATATCGGCGGAGAGTTCCTGGCGATTGGCGGCGAGGAACGGCTTCAGCGAGGGGCTGCCCGATTCCTCCTCGCCTTCGAGGAGGATGGTGACGTTGACGGGCAAGCTGCCCGCTACCGCCTTCCAGGCCCGGCAGGCCTCGACGAAGGTCATGAACTGGCCCTTGTCGTCGCCGGAACCCCGCCCGCTGATGGCGCGCGTGCCGTCCTCGGTCGTGATCAGGCTGGGTTCGAAGGGAGGTGCCGTCCAGAGATCGAGGGGGTCGACCGGCTGCACGTCGTAGTGACCATAGAAGAGGACATGCGGCCCGCTCGTTGCCGCCTTGGAATGAGCGACGACCATGGGATGGCCTTCGGTCGGCCGGACGGATGCCTCGAAACCGAGCCCGGCGAGCTCAGTGCTCAGCCACTCCGCCGCCCTGGCGCAGTCGCCCTTATAGGCGGGGTCGGTGGAAATACTGGGGATGCGGATCAGATCGAAGAGCCGGGTGAGGCTCTGGTCGAGATCGGCATCGATGCGCGCGAGAACCGAGGGCGTGTTGGCATTCACGAGACGTCATCCTTCCGGCCGGTGGGCGAGCCGCACGGGGCTCATCGGCCGGAGCAAGGACGCTGGCGAAGGAAAAGGTTCCTTTCCCCAAGGTACCGCCGACAGCCGAACGAACGGACTCGCGATGGCGCTCATGCTACACGAGAACCGAAAAACAAGTCTCGCGTGAAAGACATCTGAGGCCATGAACGCGTCCACTTCACTCCGCGTGATTATCGACACAGACCCCGGTCTCGACGATGCGCTCGCCATCCTGGTGGCGCTCGCCTCGCCCGAATTCACCGTCGAAGGCATCGTCACGGTCGCCGGCAATCTCGGGCTCGACGTCACCACCCGTAACGCCTTGCGCATCCTCGCCCTATGCGAGCGCCAGGACATACCGGTCGTGGTCGGCGCCGAAATGCCGCTCGAGCGGTTGCCGATCGATGCGGCGAGCATCCATGGCGTGGACGGCCTCGGCGGCATCGCCTTTCCCGAGGCGGTCGCTGCTCCTCTTGCGGTCGACGCGGTGGCCTGGATGGCGGCACGCATGGCGGCGCACCCGCCCGGCACCCTGCGCATCCTCGCGCTCGGACCCCTGACCAATCTCGCGCGGCTCATTCGCGAGCGGCCCGAGGCCGCGCGCCGGCTTGGCGGCATCGTCGCCATGGGGGGGGCTGTCCGCGACCGGGGCAACATCACGCCCCTGGCGGAATTCAATGTCGCGGCGGATCCGGAGGCGGCCGATGTCGTGCTGCGAGCCGGCCTGCCGCTGACCCTCGTGCCGCTCGACGTCACGCGCCGCGTCGGCGCCGACGGCGAATGGGCCCGCCGGCTGGCTGAAAGCAGCGGGCCGGTTGCTGCCATGGCCGCACGATGCGTCACCGCCTATATCGGCAATATCGTCGCCCATAGCGCCAGAACCCGCCCGGACGGGCAACAGGAGTTGCCGCTCTGCCCGCTGCACGACCCCTGCGTCATGATCTTTCAGGCAAAGCCCGACCTTTTCACCACGGAACGGCTGCCGATCCGCGTCGTGACGGACCGCTCGCCGGCCGATGGCGCGACGGTGATCGACCCCGTCGAGGGGGTGCTCGTCGACGTCCTCACCGGCGTCGATTCCGAGGGCGCCTTGGCATGGGTCGCGGGCAGGCTCGGCGCGGCCGGTCGGCTCGCCGGCTGATCTCGATAAGGCTCTGGGGGCCGCTTTCGGGCTGCGGCGCGTTGCGATTTGGCCGTGTCGAACCCATATTCGCAAGGCGTTGCAGGCCGGCAGGGAAGGGGACCCAGTGGCATCAGAAGTGGTGACATCAGAGGTGGCTGTCGGGATCGTCACGGTGTCGGACCGGGCAAGCCAAGGTGTCTATGAGGACCGTGGCGGGCCCGCCATGGCCGCTTATCTCGAGCGGGTCTTGGCAACGCCCTGGCGTCGCGAGGCGCGGCTCGTTCCCGACGAGCGTCCGGTTATCGCGGCGACCCTGCGCGAGCTCGCGGATGAGCATCGCTGCGCCTTGATCCTGGTGACGGGTGGCACGGGGCCCGCGCCGCGCGACGTGACGCCGGAGGCGACCGAGGATGTCTGCGAACGCATCCTGCCTGGTTTCGGCGAGGCCATGCGGACGGCAAGCCTCCGCGAGGTGCCGACCGCCATCCTGTCGCGGCAGGTAGCCGGTATCCGGGGGCAGAGCCTCATTATCAATCTCCCGGGCAAGCCGGCTGCCATCGACACTTGTCTCGATGCGGTCTTCGCGGCGGTTCCTTATTGCGTCGACCTGATCGGCGGTCCGCGGCTCGAGACCCGTCCGGGCACAATCGAGGCCTTCCGCCCGCGCAGCTGAGGCGTGGATGTTATCCACAGGGGTGGCTGTGCGAAAAATTTTGCCGGTTTCGATTGACAGCCGAAAGGGGGAGGGCCTATATAGTCCTCACATGAGCGCAGTCGCTGACTTCGGCGGCGGCGCCCTAGCTTCCTGAAAGACAGGGCAAGGATCGCCCGGCGCCAGTCGGGTGATACGGTTTTGTCTTCAGAGGAGCGCTTTGTCGCCTCAGTGACCTCGGGTTACGTGGCGGCTGAGGTGCTCCGAGAGGCATTCGCTCTTTGACAATTATATCTGAGAGGAAGAGAAGCGTAGGCGGCGGTGTCCTTGCGGGTTTCTTCTGGTTTCGGGTTTGGGTTTGATGCGGGTTTCGGCTTGTGT